>NZ_JPIN01000006.1 GCF_000753735.1 Pseudidiomarina atlantica
TCATAGGTGTAGCTGAGCTCCACCACGTGGGTGCCACCGCCATGCACTTCGCGCTTCTTAAGGCGTTGCTGAGCGTCTAGGGTTTGCCAAAGCGTTAGCCAATTCGGGGTATCGTAGCCACGCACAATGCCGTTGGCGTAGTAACTGGCATTGGTGGCATAACTCCCCGCTTGCGTTGGCTCGCCATACGCGTTCGGGGCATAGCCCACGACACGGCCCGACGGATAAATCGTCGACACCCGGTGTCCCGCGGTGTTATAGCCATAGTCGGTCAGAAACTGCAGGCCATCAATGCTCAGTTGCTCACTCTCGAGCAAGCCCAAGGTGTTATACCAATAGGACCAAACCGCATTGCCGGCAGTGAGTTGTGTCAGTTGCCCTTGTGCATCAAAGGTGTATTGGCGCGTCGGTGTGGCATCAGGAAAGCTCTGCTGACGTCAGCAGCCCCAAAAGAAGTCCTTTGCGCATATCTTTACAAATAACAGACACAGAAAGGGCTGCACTTGGCAGCCCTTTCTTTCAATCGGTTTTAAACAGTTTGGCTATTCAGGTTCCGCTAAGTTATTTTCAGTTGTCATTTGGCGTCCCACTCTATCGCGATGCTTATCGTAATAGTCCCGATCAGTGTCCGCCAGAGCCTCGACAATTAAGTTAGACTCATTGAGGGTGCGCTTTAATAGCGAATGCGCCGCAGCAATGTCATTATCATGCAATCGCTGCTGAATCTCGACTGCGATAACGTAGCGGCGCAATTCATTTTCGAGTGTTGATATCCGCGCCATTTGGAAACCTATTACGATACCCACGATGCAAAATAGAACAAAGGACAGTAACGGCATTAAGATTTTCATTCTTCCGCCTCCTTTATCCGTTCCTCAAGCACCATTTGCCACTCTTTCATCTGCGATTCATTAAGAAAAAATTCGTTCTGATAAAGGTCATCAAGGAGCAAATCAACAGTGCTTAGATAATAAGTATCCAGCCGCCGTTTGGCTTCTGTTATATCGCCCTTAGCTACGCTTTCTTCAACAGTTCCCAAGAAAAAAATGAAGCCGCCTTCACTTTTTAACAGCGGGATGGGAGCCATACCGACGCCCATCCACACGCCCATCATGAGACCAACGAAACTAGCAATAAGACCAATAAGCCACGCTCGTATTGAATAATGCTTTTTTGTTTCGGTCATAACCAATCCATTTTAGCAACATAAGTCACAAAGATACCCTTCCCCCCAGAAAAGGCAACATAATTTCAAAACGATACCGACAAATAGAAACAAAAAAGCCCGCATGCGCGGGCATTGTGGAAATTGTTTAAATACCTAGGAAATACTGAAGAAAAAGCCAGCGATAGCTGCGCTCATCATATTCGCAAGCGTTGCCGCAAGCAATGCACGCAGACCAAGCCGCGCGATGTCGTGGCGGCGACTAGGTGCCATACCGCCGAGACCGCCGAGTAAGATCGCGATGGATGAGAAGTTCGCAAAGCCGCAGAGCACAAAGGTGATGATCACTTGACTATGTTCACTTAGCTGGTCTTTGTAGTTTACAAAATCGAGATAGGCGACAAATTCATTGATAACCAACTTCTGGCCGATGAAACTACCGGCAAGTTGTGCTTCATCCCAACTGACGCCAAGTACGTAGGCAATCGGCTGGAATACGTAACCAAAAATTTCTTGTAATGATAGTTCCGGGTAACCGAACCAGCCGCCGACCCAACCGAAAATACCGTTTACCAGCGCAATCAAGGCAACGAAAGCAATCAACATGGCCCCTACGTTGATAGCGAGTTGCATACCGCTTGAAGCACCAGCAGCCGCTGCATCGATAACGTTTACTGAGCGATCTTCAACCTGCACATCGCCGGCTTTCTGGCTATTGGTGCCCTCAATGATAGTTTCGATGTCTTCGCGCGGCTTATCGAGCTCAGGAATGATCATCTTCGCCATCATTAAACCTGCTGGAGCGGCCATAAAACTAGCTGCAATCAGATACTTCAGCTCAACGCCAACGCCGGCATAACCTGCCAATACGGAGCCAGAAACAGAACACATGCCACCTACCATGACGGCGAACAGTTCTGAGCGTGTCATGCTCGAGATAAACGGACGCACCATCATCGGTGCCTCTGTTTGCCCCACAAAAATGTTCGCGGCGGCAGACATTGATTCTGGACGACTACTGCCAATCGCTTTTTGTAGCGCACCACCGAGGATCTTGATAACCCATTTCATCACACCTAGGTAATACAACACTGAGATTAATGATGAGAAGAACACAATAACGCTCAGCACTTGAATCGCGAACACGAAGCCAAATTCTGCTGAGGCCAAGCCACCGAACATAAACTCAATGCCGGCACTGGTGAACGAAATGATTTTGGCAACACCCGCAGCAACGCCGTACAAAACGTCTTGCCCAAACGGCACGTAGAGCACGAAAGCGCCTAACGAAACTTGAATGACAAAGGCACCGATAACAGTGCGCCAGCGAATATTTTTACGACTACTTGAGAACAAAAAGGCAATCAGGAAGAGAATGGCGATGCCGAGAAAACTATTCATAAAATGACCGTTTTATTAGTTGGTTCTTATTCCGCCAATAACTGGCGAATTTTCGATTTTATCAGGTCGATGGCAATCTCATTTTGACCGCCGCGCGTCACTACCAAATCGGCAAATTGCTTCGAAGGCAGGATAAACTCAAAGAATGCAGGTCGTACGGTTTCTTCGTACTGCTCGGCTACCGACTGAATGGTACGACCACGCTCTTCAACGTCTCGCAGCATACGACGCAGTAAACAAACGTCTAAAGGTGTATCCATGAAAACCGAGATATCGAATAACTTACGCAATTGTGGGTCATGGAGCAACAGAATCCCTTCTACCATGATCACTTTACCAGGCTGCACGCGAATGGATTCATCAGTACGGGTGTGCGTTTTGTAATTGTATTGCGGCATGGCAATGGCTTCACCGCTACTCAATTGTTTTAAATGCTGGACCAACAATTCATGTTCAAACGCGGAAGGATGGTCGTAATTGGTCAATTGACGTTGTTCGAAAGTCAAATGACTCTGATCACGATAGTACGCATCTTCATTAATAATGGCGATACCATTACCGCCCAACTCGGCCACCAATTCTTGGTAGACGGTAGAGGCGAAAAGGCTTTTCCCTGATGCGGACGCACCCGCAATCGCTATGATAGTTGTTTTTCCCACACTCAGTATCTTCGCTTGCCTGACAACGACGCGCCATTATCCTAGATTAGCGCGCCAATTGGAAGCACTGTGCCGTTAGACCAATCTTGTTACATTTTTTCACTGTTTACACCATTACAACACTCCCCCACTGTTTTATTATCGATGAGTTAAACAACAAAAACGGAAGAGAGCTATGCGATTATCCAAAACGTTAACCGCTGTCGCGGTAGCATCAGTGCTACTCGGTGGCTGTACTGCTACGGCACAACAAGCCAATAACACCACTGCAGCCGCAGTGATGCAGCAACAAAATTTACCTGAAGTCGAAATCAAATACGAAAGCTTCACCCTTGATAATGGTCTACGCGTGGTGGTCCACGAAGACCGTAAAGCCCCTATCGTTGCCGTGAACGTCTGGTATGCAGTGGGCTCGAAAGACGAACGCCCTGGCATTACTGGCTTCGCACACTTATTCGAACACTTGATGTTCAACGGTACTGAAAACTACGACGACGAGTACTTTGGTCCGTTTGAACGTGCCGGCGCGACCGACATGAACGGTACCACCAACAGTGACCGTACCAACTACTTCCAGAACGTACCTACCCCAGCCCTTGATATGGCCTTGTGGATGGAATCAGACCGCATGGGTCACTTGCTGGGCGCGGTTACCCAAGAGAAGCTTGACGAGCAACGTGGCGTTGTACAAAACGAAAAACGTCAAGGCGAAGCACAGCCTTACGGTCGCGTATTCGGCTACTTAGCTGAGCAAACCTTCCCTGAAGGGCATCCGTATTCCTGGTCGGTCATCGGTTCAATGGAAGACTTGAACGCTGCTTCACTTGAAGATGTGCACCAATGGTTCAACGATTACTACGGTGCTGCCAATGCGGTTGTCGTATTAGCAGGTGACATCGATGTCGAGACTGCCAAAGAGAAGATGAACAAATACTTTGGTCATATTGCACCTGGCAAACCACTGAAGAAGCTCGAGAGCTGGGTAGCCAAGCGCGAAGGCACTAAGCGCGCAACCATGGAAGATAACGTTCCAGCGGCACGTCTTTACAAGCTTTGGAACACTGCAGAAATGGGCACTGCCGACTCGACTTACTTGAGTCTGTTGGTTGACATTTTAGCATCTGGTAAGAACTCACGTTTGTATCAGCGTCTGGTCTATGATGAGCAAATCGCAAGCATGGTTTCTGGCTTCCAGTATGAACGCACCTTAGCAGGTCAGTTCTTCATTATTGCTGATGCCAAGCCAGGCGTTGACATGGATCGCATCGAAGCGATTATCGACGAAGAACTTGCAAAAATCATCGCTGAAGGCCCAACGGCTGAAGAAGTCGCGCGGACTAAATTCAGCTCAGTAGCTGGCTTTGTGCGTGGCGTTGAGCGCATCGGTGGTTTCGGTGGTAAATCTGACGTATTAGCAGCTGGTGAAGTCTATCATGGCGACCCAGGCTACTACGAAACCAGCATGGAACAGTTGAAAAACGCAACGCCTGCAACGATTCAAGCAGCTGCACAACGTTGGCTGACTGACGGTGCTTTCGTCTTGAACGTAGTACCACAGCCGAAGTATGCAGCTGGTGAAGCGCAAGCTGACCGCTCGAAGCTGCCTGAAGTAGGTGACTTGCCACAGCTAGACTTGCCTGAATTGACTACCTTTACCTTGTCAAACGGCTTAGAAGTTGCGTTAGCTGAGCGTCATGACGTACCAACCGTACAAATGCGCCTTGTCATTGACAGCGGCTATGCTGCTGACTTTGGCGGTAAAGTTGGTACCGCGAGCTACACCATGAGCATGTTGCGCGAAGGTACCACTTCACGTGATAGCCTTGAGTTAAGCAAAGAGCTAGAAACTTTAGGTACCAACTTGTTCGCTAGTGCCAGCTTAGATAACTCAACCGTCAGCATGGATAGTTTGGTTACCAATCTTGAACCAAGCCTTGAAATCATGGCGGACGTGTTGATGAATCCAGCATTCTCTGACGAGGAAATCGAACGTAAGCGTGGCTTGTGGATCGAGAATATTAAGAAAGAGAAAGCACAACCGACTTCACAAGCGTATCGCGTCTTACCGAAACTAATTTTCGGTGACAACCATGCGTATAGCATTCCATTTACTGGCTCAGGCACCGAAGAATCGATCAACTCTTTGACCCGCGCCGATCTTGTCGCACACGCTGATAATTGGTTGCGTCCAGATATCTCACGCTTGGTTATCGTAGGTGACACTACCGAGGCTGAAATCAAGCCGTTGCTTGAAAAGTACTTGGGTCAATGGCAAGCGCCAGCGGCACCAGCACCGAGCAAGCAGTTCACCGAAGTACAACCGCAGCAAGAAGCGCGCGTGTACTTGATTGATCAGCCAGGCACGCCACAGTCGACCATTATTGCCGGTCACTTGGCACCAGCCGACGGTGCAGACAACGAAATCGCCGTTGACCTGATGAACACTATCCTCGGTGGTAGTTTCACCAGTCGTTTGAACATGAACCTGCGTGAAGACAAAGGTTGGTCATATGGTGCGCGTTCAAGCTGGTTTGCAGCTGACGAAGCCGGCATGATCTTGGCTTCTGCGCCAGTACAAACGGACAAAACCAAAGAATCGATTCAAGAAATCTTGAAAGAATTCAACGGTTACTTAGGTGATAACCCTGCAACCGCAGACGAACTCGCGAAAGTTGTTGCGAATAAAACTGCGAAATTGCCAGGTGCCTATGAAACCAAGTCCGCTTTGCTGGGCTCTATTGTCGATACGCTTGAAAAAGGTAAAGGCATGGAGTGGTTAGAGACTTACGGTCAACGCGTCAACTCGGTTGAATTACAAACCGTACAAGACACTGCTGACGAAGTGCTCCGCCCGGACGCTTTAACTTGGGTCATCATTGGCGACTTGAGTCAAATCGAAGACGACGTACGTAGTCTGAACTTAGGTGAAGTCACTATTCTTGATAGCGACGGTAACGCGCTTTAAGTTCATCTAGCAGTTGCTTTATTCTGCAATTTTAGCCGCTCCTTGTGAGCGGCTTTTTTTTGGTCGTTTTGTCGAATCGCTGCGTACGGTGTACCATTGCTTGACTAAACTAGATGTCTTACTCAGATGTAAAAGGACGAAACCATGGAAATGATCAAAACACGCGCGGCAGTTGCTTGGGGACCAGGCAAACCACTATCGATTGAAGAAGTCGATTTGATGCCACCGCAAAAAGGTGAAGTACTGGTGCGAATCGTGGCTACCGGCGTCTGCCATACTGACGCCTATACCCTGTCAGGTAGCGATCCCGAGGGCATCTTCCCAGCGATTCTTGGTCACGAAGGTGGCGGTATTGTCGAAGCTGTCGGTGAAGGTGTCACCAGTGTTGAAGTTGGCGATCATGTGATTCCGCTTTATACGCCCGAGTGCGGTGAATGTAAGTTCTGTAAATCAGGTAAAACAAACCTGTGCCAAGCGATCCGCACCACCCAAGGTAAAGGCTTGATGCCCGACGGCACAACTCGCTTTTCGAAAGATGGCAAGCCCATCTATCACTACATGGGCACCTCGACGTTCTCGGAGTACACGGTCGTTCCAGAAATTGCCCTTGCTAAGGTCAGTAAAGAAGCGCCTTTAGAGGAAGTCTGCTTGCTCGGTTGCGGCGTCACTACCGGCATGGGCGCAGTGCGTAACACGGCAAAAGTGAAAGCAGGCGATACTGTTGCAGTATTCGGTCTTGGTGGCATCGGTTTAGCGGTCATCATTGGCGCAGTGATGGCCAAAGCAAGCCGCATCATCGCGATTGATATCAACGAAGACAAATTCGAAATTGCCAAACAGCTTGGCGCCACCGATTGCGTTAACCCGAACGATTACGACAAGCCGATTCAAGAAGTGATTGTTGAAATGACCGACGGCGGCGTCGACTTCTCATTTGAATGTATCGGTAATGTCAAAGTCATGCGCTCAGCACTTGAGTGCTGCCACAAAGGCTGGGGTGAATCGGTCATCATCGGTGTCGCCGGTGCTGGCGAAGAAATCTCTACTCGCCCGTTCCAGTTAGTGACCGGTCGTGTGTGGCGCGGCAGTGCCTTCGGTGGCGTTAAAGGCCGTAGCCAGTTGCCCGACTACGTTCAGCGTTACCTCGATGGCGAGTTCAAATTGAGTACCTTCATCACTCACACTATGGGTCTAGAGGACATCAATCATGCCTTCGAGTTGATGCACGAAGGTAAATCGATTCGCTCGGTCATTCATTTCGACAAAAAATAAGGATGCTGACGATGTCATCTAGCAAGCTGAAATTGGTAAGCAACGTGCGCTGCTTCGGCGGCGAACAGCGCCGCTATGAACACGTCGCGGAGACACTGAACTGCAGCATGCAGTTCAGCGTCTACTTGCCGCCACATGCTGGTAAACATGGTCCCGTTCCTGCCGTACTCTGGCTGTCGGGACTCACTTGTACTGACGAGAACTTTAGCAGTAAGGCTGGTGCACAACGTGTCGCCGCCCAACTTGGCCTCGCACTCATTATTCCCGACACTAGTCCGCGCGGCGATGAGGTGCCTGATGAGGACGCCTATGACTTTGCCAAAGGCGCTGGCTTTTACGTCAATGCAACGCAGCAGCCGTGGGCCAAGCACTACCAAATGTACGACTACATTACGAAAGAACTGCTGGAACTGGTCAGCCAAGAGCTGCCGTTATCTGGCCAGTTTAGTATCAGTGGCCACTCCATGGGTGGGCACGGCGCCCTGATCATGGCGTTGCGCGAGCATGGGCGGTTTGCCAGCGTTTCGGCATTTGCACCTATTGCGCACCCGACGCAGTGTCCGTGGGGACATAAAGCCTTTAGTGGCTATTTAGGCGATGACCGCGAAGCGTGGCGCGAATACGATGCTGTGGAACTACTACGCGCTGGCAAACCGTGTCCGCCATTGTTGGTCGACCAAGGCAGTGCGGATAACTTCTTAGCTGAGCAACTTAACTTTAGCGTGTTGCACGATTTAGCTGAGGAGCTCGACCTGATTGCCGAAGTGCGTATGCAAGAAGGTTATGACCACAGTTATTATTTTATTGCGAGCTTTATTGAAGAGCACTTAAAGTTCCATAATAACTACTTAAGCAACTAAAAACTGGCAAATTCTGTACTCCTTGCTACTGTTAATACATAAGCAATTCAAGGAGTACAGTTGTTCATGTCACCGCGCCGCGCTGCCGGAACCATCGCTCTTATTTATCTCATCTTAGGTTTGGTTTGGATTCGATTCTCCGACCAGATATTGCTTAGTTTTGCCGTTGATTCGAACTTACTAACCGAACTACAGACCTTTAAAGGTTGGGCTTACGTCGTTGTAACCGCTGGAATTCTCTACCTGTTAGCCAAACACGCACTTGACCGTGAACGCAATCTATCTGAGCGTGATCCCCTCACGCGCTTATTGAATCGGCATATGCTAGGTCGCGAGCTCGACAGTGAGTTGCTGTTCTGCAAAGAACATGAGCAAAGTTTGGTGTTGGTGGTGCTCAATTTAGATGGCTTCAAACAGCTCAATGCAAATGCAGGAACGGAAACGGGTGACCGCTACTTGCAAGAACTGGCGAACTTACTGCGCGAACACTTTACTCAACGTGCCCTGTTAAGTCGCTTCGGTGGCGATGAGTTTGCCGTAGCTATTCCCTCCGCTGCTTGGCCAGATGAAGTATTGCCACAAATTCAGCATCTGCAGCAGAAAGTACGTGCGTTGCGGCTCGTAAACTTGCCCGACGTTTCATTAACAGCTTGTTTTGGCTTAGCACGCTATCCCAATGACGGCACCAGTGCGAAACAACTCATCGTTGCCGCAACTATGGCATTGGAAGAAGCAAAATCCATGGGCAGCAATCGCTTGCGGGTCTATAAAAGTGAATACGGCGAGAACGCCTCAAAGCGCAACCGTCTGTTGTTTGAACTGAAAGCGGCCATTGCACAAGATAAGTTAACTGTAGTTTATCAACCGCAGTTTAAACTCGGCGGTCATGAGATTTCCGGTGTTGAAGTGCTATGTCGTTGGCACCATCCAGAAGACGGTATGATCTCGCCCGATGTTTTCATACCGCTAGCCGAACAGCATGGTTTGATTAGTGACATCACCGACTTTGTCATGCAGCGCGCCATCCTTGAATTACAACGGTCTGGCTTAATGCACGAGGCGATTCCACGGGTATCGTTCAATGTGTCCGCGAATGACTTCGACAATGCGCACAGTACGCAACGCTTTTTGCATAACTTAGCGGAGCTTGAAGGGCCTTGGTCGGCGATTGAATTGGAACTGACCGAAACTTCTGCGCTGCTGAACTTAGAGGGTATTCGCAACGCGTTGAAAGTACTTACTGAACGCGGTGTGCAAGTCTCGCTGGATGACTTTGGTACCGGTTATTCATCGTTGAGTACTTTACGCTTGCTACCGATTAACGAAGTCAAAATCGATCAAAGCTTTATTCGTGACATCAATAAAAATCCGCAGGATGCGCGTTTGGTGAAAACCATCATCGCGATGGGTAACGCGTTGAATTTACGCGTTATCGCCGAGGGTGTTGAAAACCATGAACAGGCTAAATATCTTGCCCGTGAAGGTTGTGAAGAAGTGCAGGGTTATTTGTACGCGAAGCCAATGCCAATTAAATCGTTGATGACCTTTATTCAGAATCTACGGACGTCAAACTCGCCACGTTAATTCGCCCTTTACCATCGCGTTTACCTTGATACATGGCGGCGTCTGCATAACGCATAATCGTCTCGACCGTCAAATCCATAGTCATGGCATCACAAAAGCACACCCCAATGGACAACGAGACCTGCCATTGATGCTGATTACGTAAGGTGGCTACGCCGCTGTTAATTCTAGCAATAACCGCTTGTACCGCGTCGAGAGTGATGAGCGGCAGAATCAACGCGAATTCATCGCCCCCGATACGCGCCAGAAAATCACTGCCGCGGCACTGTTCCTGAATGCAATGGGCAATTTGCTGCAAAGCTTTGTCGCCAATCTCATGTCCAAAGGAATCGTTAAGCTGTTTGAAGTTGTCGAGATCGATCAATGCCACGGCAAACGCATGACCACTTTGTCGTAACTCTTCGATACTTGTCTCAAGTTCACCAATAAACGCGCGGCGGTTACCGACTCCGGTTAAGTAGTCAGTGAGTGCTTGTTGGCGTTCATGGGCCAACTCGCGTCGAATTTTATCTTCAGCTTCACGCAGGGGCGTGAGATCACGAATAAAAGCAATCGCATAGGGCACTTTTTTAATGTGAACATGACTGAGCATAATATCGACATGAAAGAGCTCACCACTCTTGCGTTGCCCTTGAAAACGTAGCCCACGACCCATCGGACGATTCTCGGCGCGCCCGAAGAAGCTCGCTAAATGAGCATCATGTTGCGTACGAATGGCTTCTGGTAGTAAAAGATTGAGCGAAGCGCCCAGTAATTCGCTATGCTCATAACCGTACATGTCGGCAGCCAAGCGGTTTACTAGCACAATAGTGCCCTGCTGATTGACAACAAGGGCTGCATCAGGAATGATTTCAATAAGTTCACTGAGGTCGCGTTCGTCTTTCATTGCATCTCGCTGTTGCGTTTTAAGTTGTGCCGCAGCTTTACGGAAAGCAGAAGTTCATGCCGATAGCCAAGCGATTTTTGATTCTAACATTGCTGCTTTACTTTTCCCATGCAGTAAATGCAATAGCATCACCGCGTCCTTTAAGCGACCGCGCTATGCGTGTTTGGACCACTGATGACGGTCTACCCCACAACTCTATCAATCATATTAGCCAAGACAGTCGCGGTTACTTGTGGATATCAACTTGGGAAGGTCCCGTAAGATTTAACGGCCGCAATTTCCTCTTGTATTTCGACGAGGTCGGTGTGCCAGACCCTGGGACACTTTTTATCGGCGAGAACCCCTACACTCGCGAAATTGTCTCAACCGGCGCTCGCGGCGGTGTCGCATATTTTCGGCACAGCAGCGATGGCGGTCATTGGCGTAGCTCGCCAAGGGTTTACAATCGCGTTGATTTCGCTTTATTTACATCGCCTTCATGCACTTGGTTCGGCACCGTCAGCTCTGGAGTGGTGCGTGAGTGTGATGGTCAGCGAACCACTTTCGACAGCCAAGCAGGACTACCAAGTGATGCCGTTTTACAGCTTTCCCAAGACGCGTCGGATAGAGTCTGGGCGGGCACCGATCGTGGTATAGCCTATTTTGACGCCGCACAGCAACGTTTTGTAGGTTTAGCAGCTCTCCCCAAGGGTTATTCCTTTGGTATTGTCCCTGCGCAAGACGGCTTCATCTATGCAACGGTGGATCGTCAAGTCTTTCAGATTGAACCTGAATCATTGCTGGTAACACCATGGCCGGTGACCTATCCGAGCACTATTACCGAGCTCTACCAAAGCGCCGATGGCGTTATCTGGGTGGGTACTCATGAGCACGGATTGACCACATTGACCCGTGAGCCCCCGCAAATGACCTCGGTCGAGAATGGCTTGCCTAACAATCATATTCTATCGATTTTTATGGACCGAGAAGGCATTCTTTGGGTCGGTACTCACCGAGGGTTGATACAATTTAGAGCGGCTCAGTTTCATAGTCACCGTAATGAAGACGGCTTAGGCTATGACTATGTCAGAGCGCTGACCGAATTGCCCGATGGTAGCGTGCTAGTGGGCGGCTTAGGGGGCGTTAAACGCATTACTGATGAGGTTATTGAGCCTTATGCTACGACCAGCAATGTTGCTAGTGAGAGCGTTCTCAGTTTTGCCACAGACGCGCAGCAACGTCTTTATGTCGGTACCTTTACCAATGGTTTATATGTACTCAAAAATGAACAAGAGCTGGTCCATTACGACGAAACCTCGAACTTTTCGGAAGGCAACTACCGCGATCTTGTGATTGCACGTGACGGTTACCTTTATGCTGCCACCTCAATTGGTGTCATGCGCAGTAAAATGAATCCCGACGGCACACTAGAACCGCCGGACTACCTCAACAAGCAAAGCGGTTTACCCGATGAAATTATTTACGCTTTGCATGAAGCCAATAATGGTGACTTATGGATTGGCAGTATGCGCGGACTGTCGGTTTTTCGTGACGGCAAAGTGGAACGGGTTGATTTGAGTTCAGTCAGTGATGCTGAGTTTATTTTTGGTTTTCACGAGGATCTCGAACGTCTCTATGTGACTTCTGATCGCGGACTCTTGGTTTACACCAAATCAACCGAACAATGGCAACTGTTTGATTCCGATAACGGCTTTCCGGTCATTAAGTTTTTTGATGTGGTACGCGACAATAACGGCGATCTGTGGTTAGCAAGCGGACGCGGGTTGCTGTTCATCAATAATGACGAATTTGAACGTGCATTGTTCGATGACAATCCGACCACTCCTATCGCATCATCTTTCTATAAAGGTTTTCACGGCCTCGCCAGTGCGCAAATCAACACTGGTGGTCCTGCAATGTTGGTCACTAGTAGTGATGAGCTTTGGGTCGCGACCTCGCGCGGCGTTGGGCATTACTTGCCACAACAAAGCTCACAAATAAAGCAAACGCCGCCCAGACCAGTGATTGAAAAAGTAGCGGTCGATGGACAAGCGATTACACCCAATACCTACTTGTCAGCAAACGCTGGCAGAATCGAGTTTTATTTCGCTGGCCTAGGTTATCACTATCCAGAAGGGATTGCCTACCGTGCAATGCTCGCCGGCTATGACGAAGACTGGTATAGCGTGCCACTCGACCGACTCTCGGTGGCTTACACGGAGTTACCGCCCGGCGCGTTTATTTTTGAAATTCAAGCCGCCTACCCTGATGGCACCTGGAGTGACGCCGCGACTTTTACCTTCCATAAACTGCCAACCTTATGGCAGCGTCCTATGTACTGGTTTGCTGTTGCAGTGGGACTGTGTATTGCGGTGTTCTTGATTATTCGTTTGCGCGTTTACAACCTCGCGCGCAGCAAAGCTCGGCTACAAGAATTGGTACGCGAGCAAACGGCTTCATTGCAGCAACTGGCGCACCAGGACAGTTTGACGAAACTTGCCAACCGCCGCGCCTTTGACGAACTCCTCAAGCACAAAATCCGACAGCATGATGGTCATTCGACCTTAGCCTTGGTACTCATGGATCTTGATCATTTTAAAGCAGTCAACGACCGCTACCTGCACACCACGGGCGATAAAGTACTGCAACGCATAGCGCGCGTGCTTAGTGACTCCGCACGCGACTGCGACATGATTGCGCGTTGGGGTGGTGAAGAGTTTGCTATCTTAATCTCAACTATCAAGTCGACGGACGTACCTGCCTTCGCCGAGCGCTTGCGAGAGACTATCCGTGCTACTGACATGCACGAATTGGTCGCAGACTTTAATATCACCGCAAGTTTTGGTGTGGCTATTCTGCAATCGGATGAGACTGCAGCAAGTCTGATCCGACGCGCAGACAAAGCGCTCTATCAAGCCAAAGCGCAAGGCCGCGATTGTGTGATTATGAGCACGGACTAAGGCGCAAAAGCGGGCACGACAAAGCGTAACAGACTGCGTTTTTCATCATTGATGTGAATCACGTACAAATCGCCGTAATCCTGCTCAGTAAGATCTGCAACTTCGAACCCAAACTGCCGCACAATACTTGGGACTGTATTGCTATGCCCTACCACTAAAGTGTTTTCAGCTTGCTCATGCACACGTGCCACTAAGCTTTCGCTAGCAGTGGGTTTGTAGTTTTGTACCGATATGCCAAGCTGCTCAGCCAAAGGTTTTGCGGTTTGTTGAGTGCGTTGATAGGGAGTGCTGTAAATTGCCATGATTTGCGCTTTACTGAGCATTTGTGCCAATAGTGCGGCGCGCGCTTGGCCTCGTTCATTTAACGGTGGATCGGACTCTGCGATTGCTTTCTCAGCATGCCGCACCACATAGACCGTATACTCAGATGCCATACTCGCTCCTCCACTTATTAAAGCTGCGGCAACGCTAATCGTAATCATTAATTTTTTTATCATGTCGGTAATTCCTTTGACACATCTGCAACTTAAGCTTATGTTTTTTGACTGCGACTTATTTCGCATGCGCAACAAGGATAATAACAATGCAGCAAAACCAATTTCAGGATCACAATACCGTCACCATCGGCGAATGGATGCTCACCCTTTTTATTACCTTCATTCCGTTGGTAAACATCATCATGTTTGTCGTTTGGGCGTTCTCTAGTAGCACCAAACGTTCTAAATCCAATTGGGCCAAGGCGATGCTGCTATGGTCGTTAATATTTATCGTATTAGGCTTCTCGCTAGGTGTACTTGGTATAGGTGCAGCTTTGCTCGGCAGCCAATACGCTAACTAACCTGATAAGCATGCCGACTAGTCATCGGCATGCTTTTCCATTTGCATAACCACCATGGCAATGACCGTAAACAGCTCGTCGTGCCGATCGTCTGAAAGCACTTCTAATCTATGTTTGTCGCGCAATGAAACCAGCTTTTCTTGTGCCTGCGCCAATAACTTGCCGTTATGCTCAATCTTAAAATTAAGATCGAAAATACCACCACTAAAGATAGCACCGTCGTATGTGCCACCGATTACACGATAATGACGTCGCAACGAGAGCAATTTGCGTTGCATCACGAATTCACCCAGTTCGCCACTCACCCGAAACGTCGGGCGTAGCGCGAAAAATTTCTTTTTAATCAGTGCGACCTCATCGGTATCGCGGAAAATACGCCAGCGCGTATGCAACAAGGAAAAGTCGCCGCGCCCCTCATAACACTGCTGACCCTGCTCATCGGTAATGCCAACACGGCCCCGAATCGACAATACACGTTCGGCCAATACTAGTGTTTTACTCATTTGAATCCTTTATTATTTGTTGTTATTCGAGCATTTAGTAAAGCAAGCCCTACGAACAAGGTAAAGTATGAATTACTGGTTAATGAAAACAGAACCCGATGAATGCAGCATCAATGACATTGCCAAGGCTGGTGAACAAGGTGTTTTATGGGACGGTGTGCGCAATTATCAAGCGCGGAATTTTATGCGCGAAATGACATTGGGTGACCAAGTGCTTATTTATCATTCTAGTTGTAAGACCATTGGCATTGCCGGCATTGCGGAAGTCTGTGCAGCCGCTTTTCCGGATCCGATGCAATTTGACTCGAATTCCCCCTACTTTGACGCTAAAGCTAGCCCAGAAAAGCCACGCTGGGACGCGATTCGATTGCGATTTGTAGCGAAGTTTTCTAACGTAATAAGTCTAGAGGCACTTAAAAAAGTGAACCCATTAGCCGGTAACCCACTGGTAAAAAAAGGCAACCGCTTGAGCGTTATTCCCTTCTCTGCTGAGGAGTTTACCGCAGTTAAGGCGCTGAATGATTAAGGCGCCGCTGTTGCTTATTCTGATACATTGCCTGATCCGCCATACGATACACGGGCTCAAATTCGGTCATTTTATCCGCGCAATGCCAACCGATACTGGCCCCAACATTAATCAGTTGGCCATTTATATGCATCGGCGCTTCAATCGCAACGCGCACGCGCTCGCAGAACGCTTGAATCGCGGTTAACTTGTTCGGTATCAAGATACCAAATTCATCACCACCAAAACGCACCACCCAGCCTTGTCCGCTGCGCACTGCATTGCTGACGCGTTTCGCTACATATTGTAATACGGTATCACCAACATCATGTCCGCAGTTATCATTAATAGCTTTAAACCCATCAAGGTCAATAAGAACTAAGCAATAGCCCTGTGTGCCGCGTAACTTAGATAACTGATTCATCATGCCACGGCGATTAAGTGCTCCCGTTAAACTGTCGTGATAAGCATCCATTATTGCCGCATAGCGTTGTGATTTGAGCTCGCCGATGCGGTGCGCCAACGCGAGCGAAAACAGAATAGCCTCAAGTGCGACCGCTGCGGGAAACCAGTAGGAGACAATCTGTTCTGGTTTAACCAATGCCAGTTGTCGCATCACCATCAATAACGCGGCGAGTAACATGACGCTTTGCGCTAGGGTGAAAAACAGCGCAGGGTAAAAGCCTTGGCGGAAACGCCAGATAGCCGCCACGAGCAGTAGCGGGATGCTAATCAAAGCGAAAGTGTTACTCACAATTGCTGCATATTGGGTAAAGCCACCTGCATGCAGAACGTAAACGGCGGCATGGGCGACTAAAATAAAGACCAGAACTCGAAAAGTCCACGGAAGATGATCACGCAACTGCAGAAAATACAGACTGAACATAATCAATGAAAAGCCCCACATCGCAGCAGTACTGACGCGGTTCAGATACCATGGATGAGGAATCGAAGGCCACAACATCTGAGGGCCAATACCAGTACCTTCAAGCAACAACACCAATGCTGCTGCCATGCTAAAGACATACCAAAGGTAACTGGAATCCCGAAGCTGCACATAAAGAGTGAGGTTATAGAAAAATAACCCAATAATGATGCCGAAGATCGCTCCGAAGATAAGGTTTTCTTGTAGACGCTTTTGTTCAAAAGTCGAACTATTTAACAACTCAAGAGGAAAAACGCTTCCCGCCTGGTCGTAAAAACGGATGTAAATAGTTTGCGGAAGCTCTGCTGTTGATAAGGCTATTGCGGGATGTCGATAGTTAACCCGTTGCGAATGTTGAAAAGCATGATCTAACCCGGCATGAATAACGTCTATATTTCCATTATTAACAACATAAAAATCTGCGTTTTGTTGCGATATAGCATGCGCAACGAGCACCTTTTCTGATGCTCGCAGCGCCACCTCACCGGCGGCTTGCAGTTCAAGCTTTAACCAAGTTGCCGTCGTTTTACTTGCGCTCGCTGCCACACCACTGAAGGCGTTGAACTTCCCCTGTTTATCAGCTGCCAGAATTTCTTCAATCCCCCATTCCACAGGAATTCCGCGCAGAATTTCACTGTGTTCATGTAGCTGCAATAAATCGCGACTATCTACCGTGATTGGGTTGGCTGTTGCGGTGTCACTTAAGAAAAGTCCCAAGACGATCACCCAAAGGATACGCACTAGTTTTCCTTAACAAGATGTTTGAACATCGACTTGTACAGATTAATCAATAAGCAGAAAGGCGACAAGCATAACTATTCATCGAGAGAACATTGCAGGCAGCGTTCTTGACCTGTAATAAGTTTTGAAAGGCGATTACGATGTTTGGCGAAACCAAGATAACCTTTGTCAGCAAACCAGCGAATAATGGGCCAACGCAAAGCCGCAGTGAGCCAGCCACGATTGACTGCAGACCAAGCAGCGTGGGTCACATCGAGACCATAAATCATTTCCCCATTGGGCATTCGGCCATGCAAAATACGATTGGCCTCAGTTACATCAATCTCAGGAAAACGCTCGCTAAAGTCGGCTTGCCAAATATTTTCAAATTGTAGACGCTGCTGCTTGTCCAGCGCGCGCAAATGGCGCATTTCGCGCACACACAGCGGACAACCGCCGTCATAAAACAAAACTAACCGTTCACTCAAGGCCGACCTCCGTTGGGATGATGTCACTCAAGTCACAATACGAAGGCCGGCACCTGGACGATCAGTTATCTTCTGCGTGGCTCGCTTTGCTGATGAAATACACCGCGTAAAAAATGCAGATCCCCAACAAGACTGCTAAGCCTGTAAAAGAAAAGAACAATACAGGGTCAGTAAAGAACTCACGTAGTAGTTGCATGATTCGTCTCCTTAGAAGCTATAACGAATACCGAGCATGGCGACAGTAGGGTCGATATCTACCGCAACCGATTCGGCAGTGGCACCATTAATGCGAACATCCGCAACCGTATCAATTGCCATGCGGCTTACCATAAAATGGACACCCCATTTTTCATTCAGCTTGAAATTGACACCGGCTTGCATTGCAAAACCCCAACTACTTGATAGGGCAAGCTCAACGTCGTCATCAGCTGTGATAACAGCTAAGTC
This sequence comes from Pseudidiomarina atlantica, assembly GCF_000753735.1. Taxonomy (GTDB): domain Bacteria; phylum Pseudomonadota; class Gammaproteobacteria; order Enterobacterales; family Alteromonadaceae; genus Pseudidiomarina; species Pseudidiomarina atlantica. The sequence continues at coordinate 18,158 of NZ_JPIN01000006.1, forward strand.
AGTCAAAGTAGCGCCCAGTTCTGGACTTACTTTCTCATCGAAGAAAGTGGTGTAGTTCACGCCAAAACCAACAAATGGGTCAATCGCATCATTGTCGAGATCAAAGTGATATTGCGCTAACAAAGTTGGTGGCAAATGCTTAGTTTCACCAATTTTCAGGCCTGCAAGTGCGCCAGTTCCTTCAATTTCGTGCTTGAATGGAGTTGCAGCTACTAATTCAAGCGTCCAATTTGGGTCGATTTTATAGTCGAAAGTAAGACCGAGTTGCCAGTTATCATCCACAGTGACACCAGTGGTACCGGCACTCAAACCAGCAACACTTTCGATGACCGGCAAGTTTGCGCTATCATCGTTCGGCATTACGCCGATCGCACCAACGTTGACTGAAATTTCAGCTGCCGCTGGAGCGGCGAGACCGAGTGCTAATAAACTGGTAGCTAAGATTGATTTTTTCATAAGACTCTCCTTGGTTTCTTTTCCCTATATTCTATGGGGTTATGTCAGTAAAACTTTGATTTCGATCAAGGTTTCGCTCTACCATAGGGTCGTTTTTACCTAAAAACCGTTATCAAGGGAGCGTTATGGGTCATCACCACCATCATGGGCCACATGCTCACCATCACCACAGTGAAACTTCGTCACGCCGCATCGGTATGGCGTTTTGGTTGAATTTCTTCTTCACTATCATTGAGTTCATCGGCGGTGTGCTCACTAACAGTACAGCGATTATTGCCGATGCAGTGCATGATTTGGGCGACAGCTTGTCGCTCGGTTTGGCCTGGATCCTCAATAAATTGGGCGCGAAGCAAGCAACGGTCGGTTTTACCTACGGTTATAAGCGCTTCAGTCTATTGGGCGCGTTGATTAATGCGTTGGTGTTGCTGGCAGGCTCGACTTGGGTGTTGTTTGAAGCGGTTCCGCGCTTAGCTGACCCGGTGATGCCCAATACCGAAGGCATGATTTACTTGGCTATTTTAGGTGTTGTCGTCAATGGCTATGCCGCGTTTAAACTCTCCGGAGGTAAGACCCTCAATGAACGCGTCTTAAATTGGCACCTGCTGGAAGATGTGCTTGGCTGGGTCGCTGTGCTTATCGGTGCTATTGTCATGCACTTCGTGTATTTGCCGATTATTGATCCATTGCTCTCCATCGCGTTCACCGCTTTCATTCTAATCAACGTGGTTCGAAACCTAATTGAGACACTGAAGCTTTTCAGCCAGGCAAACCCAAACCCAGAATTGTTCGAGAAAATTGAAACTGCGTTGAAAACGGTCTCAGGAGTCGCCAACATTCATCATCTGCATTTGTGGTCACTGGATGGCGAATCGCACGTACTTACTGCCCATGTCGAACTCGCTAATGACTTTGAATCCAGCAGCGACTATTTGAGTGTTAAAGCCAACATCAACGATGCTTTAAGCCAATTTCAGCTCTACCACACCACCATCGAGCTTGAATTCCTCTCGGAGAGCTGTCGTATAACTGAAGATGCAGAGCATCCCCAGCACTAAGGTTGTATTTGCAGGCGTACCGAGGCAAAATCAGTTTTAGTTGTAACTGAAGTAAGAAAGTAAGAGACAAGATGTTCCGAAAATGGAGTTCACAATGCCGGCATCCTGCAGCCATCAGCATTTTATTGCTTATGGTTATTGCGCTGTGCTGGGGGCAGAACTTCGGGATCGTAACGCAATGCCCGCACCAAACACAGCATTTCAATAGTGCCGAACAAGTTCAACAAGCCCCAGATAGTCACAGTGAAAAATGTGAACTCACCAGTCAGTTACTACAGCAAACGCAAAGCGATCTGAGCCCCATTATCTTTGTCGCATTTGCGATGCTGGCGTTGTTAATTCAGAGTCTGCGAACGCCAAGCGCAAGTTTTAGACCACCACTTCGGCCACCCAAACAACGATTCCATCTGGTTCATTGCTGCTTCCTTGAATGAGTTGATTTGCGCTAGCAAACCATCACTACTCATTTAAGGAGATTTAATTATGCATTTATTAAACCGCTATGGTGTTGCGGTGCTGGGCCTATTGCTCATGCTGTTCAGCTACGGTGTAGCCGCGCAAACCAGCTCTACCGGTTGGTTGCAGATGCCTGAGCACCCGCCGGTGCAAGTACGTCTTAGCCTGACGGGTGAGCAACAAGGCGAGCAAATTCAGGCGTTACTTGAAGTACAGCTCGACGACGATTGGAAAACCTACTGGCGCAGTCCCGGCGCTGGAGGTATTCCACCCACTTTGTCATGGCAAGAACAAAGCCACGGCATCAACGAGGTAAGCTGGCAATGGCCTTTTCCACAGCAGTTTGAGGTCAGCGGCCTGACCACCATCGGCTACGCAGAAGCAGTTCACTTTCCATTGACACTTGAAGTCAACCAGCCACAAGGTGTGCTTGCTGGTGTCTTAACTATGTCGTCGTGCACCAATGTCTGTGTCCTTACGGATTTCCCCATACGCTTAGCCTACGACACCAACCAGTTGCACCCTGATGCATCAACGATTGCCAAGTACGAGAGCGCGCTGGATAAAGTGCCAACAATGCAAAGTGAAAGCGACGACACCCGTGCGACTTGGTCCGCCACATCAGCTCAGCTCGCTGTTGAAATCACCCGCGATAGTGACTGGCTAACGCCCACACTCTACCTGCACAGTGAACAACCTGAGCTCGAAGATGTGGAGTTTAAACTCAATGAATTACGCCTCGATGGCGCCAAGCTGATTGCGGTTTACGCTGTGTCGCACTGGTTAGAATTACCCGATTTAACCGCAACTGACTGGGTTGTTTCTGTACGTGATGAAAACTTACTGCAAGCCTACGCGGTAACCGCGCGCGCTGGTTCCATCGCAAGCCAAGCCGCAACACAAGTTGCTAGCCCATCGTTGTTGTGGATCCTTGCGCTGGCATTAGTAGGTGGCTTGATCCTCAATATTATGCCCTGTGTGTTACCAGTGCTGGGTTTGAAATTGCAAAGCGTGATGAGTAGTGGCGGTGTTTCACAACAACGTATTCGCCGACAATTTCTTGCCACTGCTTTCGGCGTGATTGCATCGTTTTGGTTGCTCGCGCTAGGTCTGATTGCCTTACGTGCTAGCGGCGCCAGCATCGGTTGGGGGATTCAATTTCAAAACCCCTACTTCATTTTGTTAATGGTGATTGTTACTTGGCTATTTGCTTTGAGCTTGTTCGACGCTGTGACCGTACGGTTACCACAACGCCTGCATAATTGGAGCGCAACAACAGGCAGTGACCATTCGTACCTAGGCCATTTTACGCAAGGAGCACTGGCGACCTTACTTGCCACTCCTTGTACGGCTCCATTTTTGGGAACCGCGGTTGCCTTTGCACTGGCTGCAAGTGTTCCGACCATTCTGGTGATCTTTACCGCACTCGGGGTGGGCATGGCGTTACCCTGGTTACTGGTGGCACTGTGGCCGAAAACAGTACAACTATTGCCAAAACCGGGTGCGTGGTTGGCTTGGGTAAAACCCATTATGGGTCTATTACTGCTGGCCACTACTGTCTGGCTACTAACGTTACTGTTCAACTTCGTCAGCTTTTCCGCCATTAGCTTGTTGGTCATCGTTTTGCTGGTGCTTTCACTGCTTATGATAGGTCGACGCTATGGCAAACGTGGGGTCCTCATCACCCTCGGCGGCAGCTTTCTGGCCGGTGCGGCAACAATTGCAGTATTGCTTCTAACACTCAATAAATGGGCACCACAACTGCCACCAGACCACCACTGGCAAGAGTTGAACCGGACTGCAATTGACACAGCACTAGCAGCCGACCAAGTAGTTTTTGTTGATGTCACAGCCGATTGGTGCGTCACCTGCAAGGCCAATAAGCTTGGTGTGCTGTTGCAGGATCCGGTTTATTCGTCGCTTGCCGCAGGTGATATTGTGCGCCTGCGTGGTGATTGGACCATGACCAACGAACAAATAACTGCATACCTTCGCAGTAATAACACCTATGGCGTGCCATTTAACAAAGTTTATGGTCCTGCCGCACCGCAGGGTATTGCCTTGCCAACTATTTTAACCAGCCAAGCTGTGCTAAGTGCCCTAGCGCAGGCGCGTGGTGAACACATTCAATTAGAGGATTAAAACATGACATTTACCAAAGTTTCTTATCTAACAGCTGCTTTAGCTTTAGGCATTGCGAGTCTTTTCGCGCAACCTGTGGTTGCGCAGCAGCTCACGGCTGAGCAAGAACAAAATTTAGCTAACATTGAAAAGCTACTTCGGCGCAATCCAGACATTATTCCTAGCGTGGCGCAGAGCCTCGAACAGTTTGTCGAGCAACAGTCTGCGCAACGAAAAGCTTTTAATAACTATCATGACTGGCTCTATAAAAATCCGTCTCACCCAACGTTGGGCGCGGCTGATGCAGCACATCAAATAGTGGTCTTTACCGATTACAATTGTCCTTATTGCAAAAAGCTCGAGCCGGGTCTCGAGGCGTTAGTCAAAAAGCATCCAGATGTACAAGTCATTAATGTGTACGTCCCGCTGCGGCAACAACAAGTACAGGGGCTTGCAACCAACTCATCGCATTTTGCGCTGGATATTTGGCGCAGCCAACGCTCTGCGTTTACTCGGGCGCACGCTTTGATGATGAGAAAATCGGGCATGCATGATGCACAATCTCTGCGTCAGATCGCTGAGGCCACGGATACCGAGCAATTACTGCAACCAGACCCAGCGAGTGCTCGGGTGATCGACAGTAATATGAAAGCCTTTCAGGCGCTTGGTTTGCGCGGCACACCTTCGATTCTGATCGGCCAACAGATCATTCCTGGCTACGTTGTAGAAGCGCAGCTATTGCAAGCAGTAGAGCAGACCTTCGGCTTGTGAGATTCAGCAGAAGAGCGCTCTAAAACGAGCGCTCTTCTGTTTTAGGCAATGTAATGGCAACAGTAAACTGGTTTTGCACTACTTGATAGGTGACAGCGGCGTTCAGTTGTAGCGCGAGACTGGCGACAATACTCGCACCTAGACCTGAGCCTTTGATATTCAAGTGTTGACCGCGATAGAAGCGTTCACCCACTCGTTGTACGTCAACTTCGGCCGAGTCCGTGATTTGATTAACGATGAATAACTGCTGCTGATGCGCACTAAAATCGATGACGATGACAGTGTCGGCTGGTGCATATTTGATGGCGTTATCAATCAAATTGCTGAGCAAAACGTGCCAATAGTCTGCAGCACCACTGAGGCCAATTTGCTTCGGTAATTCAACGACAAAGCGCAGGCCCCGTTGCTCTGCACGTGGCACTTGCGTTGCGATGATGTCGCGAACAATGCTAGCCAGATTCAATTGTTGCGATGTAGTTGGCGGCAGCTCCGCTCGCGATAGGGTGAGCAAACTCTCGACTAAGTCAATCAGCCGGTCGGTGCTTTCGATCGTGTGCTCGACCTGCTTAGCATCGCGCGCCGTGATGCTTCCTTGTAAATTCTGTAAACTCGTTTTTAATGCCGCCAACGGTGTGCGCAGTTCGTGCGCTGCGTCAGCTGAAAAGCGCTTCTCGCGCTGTAAGGTCTTTGCAATTCGCTCGACATATTGATTCAGCGCCCCCTTCACGATTGCTATTTCTTCGTCGTCGTGCTCAAGGGGAAAGGTTCGGTAGTCATCGGATTTGCGTCGCCGAAGTTGCTCCGCTAAACGATTAAAGCTGGAAAAACTGCGATTAATTACGAGCCAGCCCGACCACAGAATAAAGGGCAATAAAAACAAAATAGGGATCAATGTATCGACGACTAAGTCCGTGCGTAACTCGGAACGAAAACTATCTTCTTGCATCAATAATAAACGATAAGAGCCGTTGGCAGGTGTCATGCCAAAGCTATGCCACACACCGGTTGGGGTCTGGACCACCTGAAAGCCTTCGGCATAGGGCAACTCGTCGCTAGTGGGCGCCCCCATGGTGACCAGTGCGTAAGCACTGTTGAGGCTCTCCATGCGATAGGCAACACGCTCTTCGTACTCGTGCGCACCCAACGCTGCAATGATCACATCGTCTTGCTCGTTGAGCGCCTGATCACGCATCAGTGTTGCCAGCGTTTTCGCCTGCTGGACCATTTCTGCATCGAATAGCTCATCAACTTCTTCGCTAACCTCAACGTAAATCCACAGCGAAGAAACGCCCGAACTCAGCAAATAAACCAGCGAAACAAGCAACAAGACGCGACGTCGAATCGAACGCAGTCGTTGCTGCCACTGCTTTAACCAGCGCATTTGAGTCGATACCCTACGCCGCGAATGGTTTCAATCCACTCTTTGTGGCCCAGCTTTTTGCGCAAATGCGAAATGTGGACTTCGAGCGCGTTACTCTCAATGTCTTGGTCGCCTTGAAATACTGCCAACTCAAGTTTATCGCGGCTATGCACATGATCGGGCGCCAGCATAAGTGCCTTTAGCAATTCAAATTCTCGCCGTGACAAGTTGATTTCTTCTGTCGCGACTTTGACTAAGCGAGTATTCAAATTGAGGCTGACTGAGCCGGCTTTGAGTTCGGCTGAAACGTAGCCTCGTTGACGTCGCACTAGCGCCCGCAGGCGCGCGGCAAGCTCGTTGAGATCAAACGGCTTGGTCATGTAATCATCTGCACCGTTGTCCAAGTGATGGACAATATCATTGGCTTGATCACGCGCCGTCAAGATTAAAATGGGTAAGGTCAGCCCTTTTTTGCGCGTTGCCGCTAGGACTCGCGAACCATCAAGATCAGGCAAGCCTAAATCAAGTACCATTGCCTCGAACTCATGGCGATTCAGTTCCGCAATTGCCGCCGCTCCAGTGCGCACCCAACTGACCGTGAAGCCACGGTCAGTGAGTCCTATTTCTGCAGCTTGGCCGAGCAAATTGTCATCTTCGACGAGCAACACGTGCATTTATCTTACCTTTTTTGCAATCCGCGCCAGTAAGGCTTCAACTTCACGTCGACGTTCAGCGTCGGCGAGCGGGCGATGTGGCCGCGGCGCGGCGGCAAGCGCATGTTCTGCGACTACCTTAGCTTTTGCGAAATCGCCCTGTTCATACAGATAGTCAGCATAAAAGTAATTAGGGTCAATACCATCAGGATTAATTTCTAAGGCTTTTTGCAGCAACTCTCGCGCTTTATCTTCGTCGCCGAAGCCAAATGGCCAACCAGGGACCTTGTAATAAAGCGTGCCCAAGCTGCCGTACGCAGAGCCTTGCAGTGCTGTTGGATCAAGCGTTAGCGCGTGCTCCAATGACTTTTTCGCAGCTTTAGCAAGCCCCAAGGCGCCCAAGCCTCCTTTAGCGCCAGCATAGGTACTGCGAACAATGCCTAGCCAAATGAACGCTTCCGCATTAGTAGGTTCAGCCTCAGTCCAAGCGAGCGCTTGCTGCTCTAGTTCTGCAAAAGCATCCTCTTGCGCATCGTCCGTCAGGGTATAATTGACTTCAGCCCAGCGCTGTTGCACCTGTTCTAACATTGATGCTGAAGCGGTGGTGTTTGGCGCCGTGTTTTGTGCCCTGTTCTGTGCCATTAAGGGTTGCGCGATGAGTACTGAGCAAGTCAAGAGCGTGACCCATAGCCATTGATTTTTCATGTGCGTTTCTCCTGCGTTAGTTCAAATAGCAAGCGTTGTGGCTTGCGCATACTGGCGGCGACCCACTGTGGAAATGCGCCGTTGATTTTGACAAAAAGCTTTTCTGGCCAACCGAGCGTTTGCTCCGGGCGTTGCTGTTCTATCTGTTTAAGCAGCTGTTCAGCAACTGTTGCGGGTTTATCTGCGGTACTTCCCAAACGCTCATTCATGGCCGCCATCAACCCCTGATTCATGTCGGTAGCTATCGCTCTTGGCGCTGCATAGAGAACCTTGACGCCAGTCCCCGCAAGTTCCCGAGCCAACGCTTGGGTAAAGCCATGTAAGCCAAACTTACTCGCGCAATACAGCGTCTGCCCTGGGTACCCGATAGCACCAAACACCGATCCAATATTCAGCACCCAGCCCTGCTGTTGTTGCAGCTGCGGCAACAGTGCATGGGTTAATTGAATTGGCACGATTAAATTGGTGCTCAGCAACTGCTCGATAGTCGCCGCATTTCGACTCGCAAACGTCCCTGTCGAACTTTGTCCGGCGTTGTTAATCAGGCCCGTCACACGCAGATTTTGCGTGCTTAAATAATCGCTCAATTGCTGCACTGCATCGGTGGCATTAAGATCAAGCGCGAACCAGGGTTGCCCATAGGTTTTACCTAAGGTCTGCAAAGTAGCGCGTTGCCGCGCGATCATGATCACCCGCGCACCGCGGGTGCTGAGCTGGCGCACGAGTTCGCGACCAAGCCCACCGCTAGCGCCAGTGAGCAGAATCGTCTGTTGTTGCCAATCGATGCTGCTCATGAGGCTAATTCCAACGGTTCTGCGGCTAGCTCTGGTAACGCGCGGAACATATCGCCGTAGAGCCGATACACATGTTTCGCGGTTTGGATGATGGCGCGTTGCGCAGCCGGGTCAGTCACCTTATCCATTAAATCTTCAAAGAATTTCACATGCTCGATATCTAAATCACCATGCGAAAGCAGATAGCTAAAGGCGCTAGTGGGTAGGCCCAAACTTGCTTTGATTTGCCCTGCGGCACGCGTTGCCAACTGTACACTGGTGCCCTCGAGTACATGGGCCATGCCAAAAAATGCCGCTGGATGCACACTGTCAATCGCTTGATAGACCAATGCCACCATCGCCTCTGTGGCAGTGTGGGGTTGCCCTTCAGCAACTTGCTGTGGATCTGCGCCGGTCGCTTTAATGTCGTTTAGAATCCAGCGCTCATGTCCGTATTCCTCGTTGATGTACTCGATAATGGCTTTACGCAGCCATTCATCTTGCTGCTGCATTCGGCTGCCTGCGCGCATCAGTAGCGGCACCGTATGTTTCACATGGTGATAAGCCTGCGTTAAAAATGCTTGATAGAGAGGGATGCTAATGCTGCCGTCCAATGCTTGTTGAATCACTGGCGCCGATAGCAAATACCGTTGTTCAGTTTGAGTTTGTTCACACAGTTGTTGAAAAAATCCCATGGTCAGGCTCCTTGGTATTGAAAAGTTGGGAATAAGTAGCAGCGATGGCGGCGCGACGAAGACGTCCAGTGCCAGTCAATAAGTGGTTTGCCACGGTAAAAGGGGTATCTAACAGGTGCCATGCGCGAATGTGCGCATAGGTAGGCAAGCGCTGATTAACGCGCTCAATGATGTCGCTAATAACCTGCTCACGCTCAGCTGCATCGAGCGCTGGCGTAGCAACAATAAGTGCAGTAAGCGGGATATCCTCGGCACCTACGATCGCACATTGTGCGATTGCCGAGTATTGCGTCAGTTCAGTTTCGAGCCACTCCGGATCAACGTTGCGGCCGTAGGCGGTGACGATGATATGCTTTTTACGACCACGCAAACATAACTCGCCGGTGGGTGCCCACGCCCCATAATCACCGGTTGCGAAACGGTGCTGATACCAACTGGCGGGATCATTCAGATAACCGAGCATGACATTGCCGCTGACGATGATCTCGTTATCCACTAGCTCGACTGTGGCATGCGGGAGCGGTTTCCCGACCGTTCCAGCAACCGGCTGCTGTGGATCGTTGAAGCTCACCACCGAGCCAAATTCCGATAGCCCATAGCCCTGTACCAAAGGCAAACCAGCGGCGTGCGCTCGGTGTTCAAGCCCAGCAGATAAATATGCACCACCAACCGCGAGCAATTTAAATTGCTCGGCATCGAGAGCCCGTTGCTCAACACCGCAAATAATGGCTTGCGCTAACGCCGGAGTCAGAATCAAGCTTTGTGGTTGCAGCACTTTTAAGGCACTAAAAAAACGAGGCACGTCTAGGCTGCTAGCCCCCTGCAATCCCAGTTCATTCACTGCAGCTAGGCGAACCTCATGACCTAACCATAAACTTAGGTAGACGCCGGCAATATTCTCCAGCAACACCGCGAGTGGAAGTAAGACTAAGTGCCGCGTTACGGTGACGCTGCCTAAGCGTTGACTTAAAGCCATCACGGTTCGCAGCAGATGCTCAGCGCCCAAGCACACGCCCTTCGGACTACCGGTACTGCCCGATGTGTAGGTGATTTTACAGGTGCCATGAGGGAGTTCTGGCGCCTGGTTCACAGTTCTGGAGCGATAGCTGATAGCGCCCCCGCTCGTTTGTCGTTCCAGCACTTGTGCCACCCCAGCATCCGTCAGCACTGCTTCGCATTGTTGCGGTGTGTAAAAACTCGGTAGTGGCACCACAACTTTGTCGGCATGCAACAATGCCAAGTCATGTAGTACCCACTCAACACTGTTGTCGAGTGCCAGCGCAAAGCGTTGATGGGAACTTTGTTGATATTGCAAACTCAACGCACTCACACGGGTAATTAATTGCGCATAGGTCAACACTTGCTCGGCGTCGCGCAACGCGATCCTTTGTGGTTGTTGGAGCGCGTGGTCACGCAGTCGCTGAAACAACAGCTCTAACATGCGACGGCCTCCGTGGTTGCGGTAAAACGGCCGAAGCCCTGCGCCAGCCAACCGCACACGACCTTGGGATGATGTCTATAGTAATCTCCCCAAATGCCCTGCAAGTCGAGTGGTAGCGCGCTTTCTTGGGCGTCAGCAAGGGGCATCAGGGTCACTCCGGAACGCGCTAGAGTGCGCTGTAAATACCGAGTTGCCGTAAACACCACAAGGGTTTTATTAAGTTGGCTCGCGATTTCGACTACCGCGGCGAACAAAGGGTGCAAATCATCACCATTGCGCGCCGCCATCGAACCAATTTCCACCACATTACGACGCTCGGGAAAGCGCATGCCATTGAGGTGGTGCTGTTCCAGTGGACGACTCAGATAATACTCGGAGAACAGTTGCCGCTCATCAGCAAACTGCAATCCGCAGGCAGCGATTAATTCGTCGTCTTGATACACCGCCAATAAGTGCTCTGGCAGTGTGAGCAAACAAGCATGAAAGCTGGTCCAGTAACGATCGCAGATAAATTTTTCGACAGTTTGCCGTTGCTGGTGTTGTTTGGTGACGAGTTGATACAACATGACTTTCTCCGATAGAACCTAAGTGCGCTGTGCTGATGACTGCACTTTAGGCTGCATTACTTAAGAAAGTCTTAAACTAGGCTTCAGAAATACGTTCAGGAGTTCATCACAAAGTTCCCGACCAATTTTCTTGCCATTATCCGAAAGAACATATACTTTACGAACTGTACACAAAACATACAAATTGGCGGGAAGATGGGTGTTGTTCAATTTTATACAGGCAGCCTCATCGCCGGACTGCTCTATGCAGCCTCGGCTGCTTCCACACATGCCAATGAAACCCCATCATCTGCTGGAAAAACCATCAAATTTAGTGGATCACAATACTATCCGCCGTTGGAATGGATAGATGAAAATGGTTCCGCGCACGGGTTTATCTCTGATCTCGAGCGGGAGATGGCAAACGTAACGGACCATCAAGCTGATATCCAACTGATGCAATGGAACGCTGCGTTACAAGCGGTGTTAACCGGTGACGCAGATGCTGTACCGTTAATTGCTTCTGAACAGCGCAGTGCACAATTTGATTTTACCCAGCCATTTTTTTATGTCGCACATGGCATCTTTGCGCGCAATGATGGTCCGCAGTTTACCTCGCTTGATCAGCTTGCGAACCGACGCGTCGCAGTGGCACGAGGTGCTTACGCCGAAGATCAGTTTGTGGCTACCGATTACAACGTGGAACTGGTTTTTGCCCGTGATGAACTCAACTGCCTTGAAGTCGTCACCCAACGCTTGGCCGACGCTTGCGTCGAGGTCGCGACGACGTCTAGAGCTTTAATTGAGCGTTATGATTTGCCATTGCAACTTACCAGTCCCCCCTTTTGGCCACAGCCTTACGCCTTCGGTGTGCGTAAAGGCAACACTGAGCTTTTAGATTTGCTCAATAGTCAATTGGCGCATCTGGTGGTCACCGGAAAATATCAGCAACTCAGTGAACGCTGGGCCAGTGAACTTGAATGGCAACAACCCTCTCTTCTAGAGCAGGTTAAAGATTTGGCGTGGTTGATTAGCGCACTGTTGGTTGCGACTTTGGCGGTAGCGAGCTGGGGCTGGTTATTACGCCGTGAGGTGCAAGCTAAAACCGCAGAGCTCAGTGATGAACTAAAAATCAGTAAGAATCTGCAGCAGCAAGTCGCATACGCGGCAACGCACGATGACCTTACGGGTCTGCTCAATCGCAAAGCTTTTTTTGACATCATCAATAATCAGCTGCCGCTGGATGCACAGCAACGCCTGACGATTGTGGTCGTCAAAATAGCCAATATCGATTCTATTATCACCACCTTTGGTTACACCTCTGCCGTGAACACCGTTAAGCATTTCGCACAACGTCTGCAACGCGTGCAAAGTGCAACTCATGCCCACTTCGGCAGTGGCCTTTTTGGTGTTATCACCAGCGAACCTTTGTCGATAGCGCTACTGGTGGAGCAGTTGGCGACCAGCCAAGATATTAGCTGGAATGATATCGAGCCAAGCCCGGTCTATGGCGTCGCCAGCTTAACCCAAAGCGACTCAGAACAGATTGATGCCGCAGAACTCGTACGTCATGCCCTGACCGCTCTTGCACACGCTCGCAAACGCCGTATTCCGTTCTTTGAGTACACCCAACGGATAGAACCAAACGCTGAACAACTGCAACTCCTCGATGAGTTTCACAAAGTCGGTTGTAAGCAGTTTGTATTGCACTACCAACAACAATTGTCACTCAATAGCGATGGTCGTCATCACATCGAGGCGCTTATCCGTTGGCAACATCCAAGCCTCGGACTCATTAGCCCGAATCGCTTTATCCCTATGTTGGAAAAGTCCGGGGGGATCCGTAAAGTCACACGCTGGGTCATCTTGGAAGCAGTTAAAAAGCTCGTTTGGTTCCAACGCCTGGGCATCGAAGTGGTGATCAGCGTCAATATTACCAGCCATGATCTGGTCGACGATTTCTTTGTGCCATTTGTCCGTGACGACATTCCAGAGTCGTTGCGTGATCATCTGATTTTCGAAGTGACTGAACGTGAGCTATTTGATAATCCCGACAAAGCGCGCAGTGCCATGCTCGAACTCTCGTCAATGGGCATACGCTGCTCGGTGGATGACTTTGGAACGGGTTACTCGACCTTGTCTTACCTGCATGATTTAGCCGTCGATGAAGTCAAACTCGACCGTTTATTCGTCTCACAAATCTGTCACAACGAGCGCAGCTTCAAGATTGTAAAATCAACTATCGAATTGGCGCACGAGCTCGGCTTAACCGTCGTTGCTGAAGGCGTTGAAGACGACGCCACCATGGCAAGGTTGGCCGAACTCAACTGCGACCGGATCCAAGGCTTCCTCATTGCCAAACCGGTGCCTGAGGAGACCTTGGATATCGTTGTCACGCGCAATTAGTGCTGCGCTTGCTGCCGTTGTGCAAGGCGCAACTCGAGTTTACGGATTTCCCGTGCGGTATGATTACGCCCCGTCTCCATGAAAATCCATATTTTTGTTGCGACTTGTGCTTGAAACGCCAGTATCAATAGGACGCCCCAAAACACTTGGTGCTCCGCTGCAACGGTCAGAAAGTGATAGCCGGTATAAAAAATACAAAGGGTAAGTACCACCGCAAGCACATAGGCTATTTTCATGATCCAATTAAAGCGAGCGGCAGAATTAAGGAGCCCAGATATGACCGCGACCGTTTTTGTAATCGAGAGTTAAGATAAAATGCTTGAGAACGTCGTAGCCAAGAATACCGCTGATGCGAATTCCCTTATTCAGCGAGCCTATTTCTGAATAACGATTGCCGAAATCAACGCCGCCATCTTCGCTGGGGACAGTGACCAACACATCGGCGAGACCATAGGGTCCAATGCCGAGATTTGGCAGGCGGAAATAGTCAACAGTAGCGATTTCATTCACCCCGGTGATAGTACCCTCAACCACTTGGTATTTATCTAACCAGCCATTCGATGTGGCAATAATACGATCGATAAACAAGCCAGTGGTGCTGCCCGTATCGAGCAGCATCCAGCGTTCCATCTCATCATTGAGATTGACGCGCACTACCGGCACGCCTGAACCGCGCTGCGAGCGCATCTCTAGGTTCTGTACATCACGCAAACTAAAGGTGCCATGTGCAGCAAAACGCATACGGCTATTGGGATAATCGAACTGCAAGACAAATTGATTCAGTACCGGCGCGCCCAGCAATATTCCACTTTCTGGCGAACCCAAATCGATACCGACCATTTCCATACTTAGGTCCATGCCAATTAAATTGGTTGGAATTTCGCGGTAGACCTTACGTTCTTTGATGCCATTAACACCTTGGATATCGAGTTTACGATTGGCTTTGAACTCCAAATCGTGGGCTTCCATAAACGCCAAATTAATCGCATTTACCTGCGAGCCAGAATCAAAAATTGCATAAGTATCAATACCTGCAACGGTGACAGGAATGCGAATATGGCCATTCGATTGTTCGAAATCAATCCAATCAGTGGCTTGAGCAAAAGAAACTTGAGAAAAAACCAAGAAAATCAGTGAGAAAATATAGCGCATTAGTTACTCTTCTTTGTGTTTAAGGTGCCACGTAAACGTGACCAAGACCGTTGTTGTAGTCGAGGGTCAGAATGAAATGTTTAAGTACATCGTGCCCCAGAATACCGCTGATTTTTACGCCTCGGGTGCGCGAATTCACATTGCTGTAACGATCACCAAAATCCATAGCTTCGCCTTCAGCCGGCACTACCACACGAATATTTTCAAGCGTGTAAGGTCCAAAACCTAGAGTCGGCAGCTGAAAGTACTCGACATTCGCGACTTCGTTAACGCCGCGCGATAAGCCCATTTCAGACGGATACTTTTTCAACCAGTCATACGAGGTAGCAACAATCCGTTCCATGTAGATACCACCTGAATTACCCGTATCCAGAAGTAACCAGCGCTCGATCTCATTATTCAGATTCACTTTCACTAGAGGTTGACCTGAACCTTTTTGCGCGCGCATTTCAAGATTGCCAACTTCACGAAGATTGAAAGTGCCGGGTGCAGCAATACGCATTTTGCCTTCTGGATAATTGAACTGAAGCACGAACTGGTTCAGCACCGGCGCGCCCAGCAAAATACCGTTTTGATGATGGCCTAAATCAATACCGACCATTTCCATGTTCAAATCGAGTCCCACTAAGGTGGTCGGAATTTCACGGTAAATTTTTCGCTCTTTCACACCGTGCGCACCTTTGATGTTGATACGCTGATGGCTGTCGTATTCTAAACCGTGCTCTTCCATAAACGCCAGATTGATAGCATTCACTTGCGAGCCAGAATCAATGATCGCAAAGGTATCAATGCCTGCAACCGTTACCGGAATACGAATATGGCCATTGGTGTTTTCAAAAGGAAACCACTTGGTGGCTTGCGCAAAAGCGGCATTCGAGAAAATAAAACAAGCGATTAAGATGAAGTAGCGCATTTTTTGTCCATTTTGTTTTAATTATGTTGCACTTTGACCATACCTTAACTCGAAATTGAAAACTAGATAAAATATTATTTTTACAAAGTAATGGTTCTAGAATTGCCTAAGAAACGTACCATTAACTTTTCTAGTAGCACTTAAGCACTGCGCCAAGGTATTGCAGCCTTAACCAACCAATTATCCGCAACTGTTTGGTAAGCTATGGTGCCACCTAATTTTTGCGCGCGCATGCGCATGTTTGAAAGTCCTCCGCTTTCCTTAGGCTGCACTGCGTCGATCACGCCATTGTTTTGAATGACCAAGTTTAAACCGTGCTCGTCGGCGTCGATCTGTACGCGAAGCCTTTGCGTGGCGGCGTGCTTCAAGGCATTACTGACCGCCTCGCGAATGATTCGAGTGAGTTCGCTCAATACTTGAATATTGAGTTGTTGCGCCTCTACCTGCGCCTGCCAGTCGAGTTCGATACCATGGTCGTGACAACGGCGTTGCGTTTCTTCATACCAGTGCGCGGCTGCCGCTGCAAGCGTTAACGACTCGCCTTCCATGTCGCGCAATAGGTTTCTCAAGTCATGAATTGCCTCGCGCACCAGCGGCTGACTCTCCGCTGGCGATTTGTGCAACAAGTGCAGCAGTTTGGCGCCTAAATCGTCATGCATATCACGGCGAATGCGGTGCCGCTCTTCTAATGCACCCTCGGCATAAGCAACGTCAACCTGTTGGACTAAGTGATGCAGAGATACCACTAAGTTAGCGATGCGCTCATCTTGGCGACTGAACAGACGTTCACCGCCGGCAGCATGCTCCAAGCGCCAGCTGGTAGCAGCTGTACTATCGTAAACCAGCAAGCTCTTTCCATTTTCAGCAAGTTGTGTCGCATTATTCGGGGGGCTTTCGCGAACTAGCACCAATGGTTTAAATACCGCGTGTAAGGCTTTTTCTAAACCACGAGCTGTAGCATCTCGCTGCGAGTTAAGCATCGCCGGTAAAGCGGTCGCCAACCAGTCCTCGAGTTTAGCCGTGTCACGCTGGGTCAATTTGCGCCACACCCATTGCCGTAAAGGAAAATAGACCCAGCCCACCAACGCCACCGCCAACACCAAGCCAGTAGCGTTAGAGAGGCTTAGCAGCCATACCAACAGCAGATCGGTCAGTATCACCAATACACCGCCTAGCAACCAAGACCACAAGGCGAACCACCAACGATCGAGATTAAACAGACGGTACTTGCCGACCCCTAAGGCAATACCCGCGTACATCAATAAGAACGTAGTAAAGAGTAAACCTTGCGGCGCAGGAGGTGCAGTTTGCAAAATGGCAGGCAAGATCATGCCGCCAGCAAAGAAAAGTGTACCCGCCAAAATCGAAAGAACCACCCAACGTAAGGCCGCCCTTTGCGCCGCTTGCGCCCGCGTTTGCCACCATTGCCAGCCAGAGCCGACGAGTCCAGCCAAAAAAATCAACATAACCCAACTATGGAAACCGGTAACTGGGGAAGCCGTCAACTGCATTTGGTCTACCGCCAATGCTGCCGCAAATAGACCGTAAAAAAGCAGTGCGCTAAACCGCGTCCTGCGCTTCACCGGATAATTCCACAGGAACACTGCAAGTGACGCCGAGAACAGCAAGGCTCCACTGTGATTCATTCCTGAGAGCCAGGCGAAAGTGCTGCCCTCAATAAAGAAGTCGCGAGTACTGTAGACCGCGGCGGCAGAGGTGAACATTAAATTACTTAAGCCGGTGAAAGCGAAAGCGGTAATGGCCGGATCACGCGTCGCTGGCATCCACACCATCAAACAAATCATCATGCCGGCCACACCGCAGAACAACTGCAGCCAAAACATTCCAGGCAAATCAACTAGGGTTCGTGATTGGAGCTTTGGTATCAGCTGTTCCGCCGTGGCGGTTATCACCACCAGTTGTCCTTGCGTGAGAGCCTGATGCAATTGGCTATGCGTGGCAAAAAAGCGATTGAGTTCGGCGTACGTGGGCAATACGTCGGGTTCATCGAGCTGCAATGCTGCTGCTGCCGCAAGCTCTTGCTCAGCAGCAACAAATTGCTTTATCGGTAATGGTTCGTCGCTGGCGGTAGCGATCATCAACTGATTGTCTTGCACCGTGAAATCGAATTGGCTGCTGGGTAGGCTCAAAGCCAAGGCAATAATGCCGATGGCGTATATCAACACGGCGATGAAACCGACCGTCAGCTGTTGTTTCAAAGACAACATGAATTCGCTCCCATAATTGTGCGCTGCACGCTTGCCCCCTGATAATTGGGGTTGATTCATTTGCTTAAATGATCATTAATTTAAAACAAATTTTAAAAAATCGCTTACAGTTTTTTTATGCTTACGATTCGTAGTGTTTTGATCATCGAAGATATTGCTGATGTTGCCGCTTGGTTACAGCAGCAGATCAGTGTCCTTTTTCCGCAAGCGAAGATCACTACTGTAGCTAGTTTACTGAGCGCACAGCGGGCCATTGCAACAACCTCCGTTGATTTGGCACTCGTTGATTTGGGCCTACCGGATGGCGATGGCGCACAACTTATTCCGTTAATTAAAGCACACCAACCGGCTGCGATTTGTGTCGTAACCACTATCTTTGATGACGCCGATCACATGCTCGGAGCTATGCGTGCAGGCGCTGACGGCTATCTACTAAAAGACGAGCCAGAAACAGAATTCAACGCACAACTCGCCGGAATACTCGCAGGACGGCCGCCCTTATCGGCGTCGATAGCACGCGCTCTGCTCCAACAATTTCATCCACTCGGTGACGAGCCGCTGGTTACGCTTACGGCTCGTGAAACCGACATTCTCACGCTCACCGCTAAAGGTTTGAGTGTTAAGCACGCTGCCGAACTGTTAGGCATTCGCTACCACACTGCGGCGGGTTATCTTAAAGACGTGTATCGTAAGCTCCAAGTGAACTCCCGAGCAGAAGCAACGATCAAAGCCATACGCCTCGGTTTGGTCAATTCTGGCTAAATTCTCCGCGCTGATTAGCCCCCAATATACGGGGGATACGCTCTACGGTGATTGTCCTATAGTGTCTGCCATAAATAAAAAGAAGTGCAGAACAATAATTACTAAGGAATCACCATGGCTCTTCAGTCCACCGCAAAACTTACTGCCCTTGCCGCAACGCTCGCTTTCCTGAACGGTTGTATGGCAACCAGTGCTCCAGCACCGCAGTTTGATACCAATGCCTCGGCGAGCAGCCAAGCCGACAGCTTCATCGACGTCGAGAACGCCAGTTATATGAAAGGCGTTGATCGGGTCGGAGTGATGTCATGTAACGTCATGTTTGGCATGACCAGTGCCGCTTCCGCATCGACCAGTGGTGGCTTCCGAGCGGGCCGCACCCGTGCCATAGGAACCGTATCGCGTTCAGATGTAAAAGTAACAGTTACCTACTCTGCAGCAGGTATATCGGAGGAAACATTGCAAGGGATTGCAACTCAGCTATGCAATGATGCAGAGACCCAGCTCGCGCAAGCAGGCTTTGAGGTGATCCCCCATGAAACCATCAAAGCCAATGAGCATTACCGTAATATCCACGCACAAGGTCGTACCGCAGCGTTCGAATACAAAGGTAAAGGCGAAACCCGCTACTTAGTCATGGCGCGCCCTGGTGAAACGATTTATGACCCACAATATGCCGGCGGTACGAGTGGCTTCGCCCAAGCCTTTAAAGGGATCGGCGGTGACGCGGCCGAACAACTTGAAGATTATTTAATGAAAGACTTGAATATGACCGGTGTAAATATCAACTTACTGGTTGATTTTGCCGCACTCGAGTCCGATGGCCATGGCTCGTGGGGTGGCTTCAGCAACAAAGATACCGCCAAAGTCGAAGGTAAGGTACAACTTGCCGTTGGCGGCGATATACGCTTTCAACCCATTGCTCATCAAGACTGCTGGAATGAGTGGGGGAAAGAGAAATGCATGGTTAAAATACACCATCAGCCGGTCTTCGCGAGCAAACATTTTGTCGCCAGCAATGCACCGTTTTACAGCAGTGTTGACGATGTCACATCAACCGGTGACAAAGTCTTGTCAGGTGTCACCCAAGTCCTCGGAGCGTTAAGTGCGTTAGGCGGAACTTCGAGCAGTATCGGCCGTGATATTACGCGTTATCAAGTCAATATTATTCCAGCCACCTATCAATCTGAAACCGAGCGCTTGGCTGGTGGACTCGTGGCAATGGCGGCAAGCAAAGCCGCTAGCCAGAAATAGATGCACGTCGGTAGTCTTCAGTCTGACTGAAGTTAGGGCCTCATTTGAGGCCCGTTTTTTTTGTTTCAGCTACTGACAAGTGCCGTAAGCATCGGCATAACTTCTACCAAAACAGGACATGAGCTGTTCGACGACCTTAAGGTTAGGTGGCCAATCAATTTGCATCGGCTTGCCATCGGCATCCAACGGATTGAATTCAGAAGGCTTCGGCAGTGCTACGAGCTGATCATGGGCGTGCTGCAAGGCTTCAGCATCTTGTTCGATAAAAGCGATCGTCGCATTTACGTAGTAATTCCAGCCCATGGTGTCGAACTCGGTATAGGTCTGCTTGAACAGAGCCACCGCTTGTTCATTCTGCCCTGCTTCTGCACGCATCTGGCCCTCATGCCAACGCATGATATTTAGCTGGCCCTCGCTCAAGTCTGGTTTGCTCTCGCGATAGCGTTGAATTAAGTCGGCTGCTGCGACTGCACAGCCATCACGATTCGCTACTTCACGCCAGCCGGCGTCCATCGTTTGATCAAATTCTTGAAATGCTAACGCCATATAGTCGATGTCTGGAGATAGACACGGACTCGCCGAAAGCAAGAATGAAAAAGTAAGCGCTAGCATAAGACTTCCCTCTAATGAGTTAGTTGTACTCGAACAAACTGTGCAGGTTGCAAATCTAAAACTTCACCATTCGCTTGTTGGAATAATTGATGACCAATCAAGCGTGAGCCGATTTTGTGCAAGCGCAATTTGAACAGAGCATTTTCAGGAACAAGTTCAAAACCGTTGACGTCACCTGTCAGAGCGTGCTTCTCATGAGGAACGCTAACTACACGATCCGTTGCATAATTTTCAAGTTCAAAGGTGCCATCAGCGTGCTCAAAAAGCGCAACAGTTTTTAACGATGAGCCACTATCGATGACGCCCAAATAAAGTGCTGACCTTTTCTCGGTTTGCTTCTGCAGCTGTAGCACTTTATCCCGATTGCGTTCAACAAAGCGCACCGCAACCGGTGCGGTGGCGACAGTGCTCAGCCGATAAGGCTCGCTCAATACATGCTCCCCAGTTTCATTTTTGAAGGATTCAATCACATGCCAACCGTCGGCAACATCCGGAGTGAGTAACACTTCTGATTGTGCCAACCTAATCGTGCAACGCAGTGCCGAACAATTGACGGCATCGGCAGTAAACGTCTGTCGTGATGGGTTTGAAAACGCGGCAGACATGTGTGCAGTCACCAAGCCACCACTGCCATCTTCGCGTAAGAAGAGTACTTTATGCGCGAACGTGGTCGTTTCGACGCCCTGATAATGCCCGGTTGGAATTTGTAAGTTCTCAGCTGCAGTCGTGGCACTTACGTGAAGCACTAAGGCGAGCAAGCAAAGGCTCCATTTTGTCATTATTTATTCCTTGTGGTTTATAACACTCTGGTAACATAACAGAATTACCCACTAAGTAAAATGACTTGCGAACCCATTTCATTAGCTGTATAAACGTACAGTATTATTTGCTAACGCATGTGAGGATATATAATGGCTGTTGTAACGCAATACGTTGTGGTTCGAAACGGAGTAGAGAAAATGACATTTACCAGTAAAGCTGAAGCTGACGCCCACGATAAAATGTTGGACATGGTAGATGAGCTATTGCCCCTACTTGAACGCAGCGAAGCAGTGAGTGATGAGCAGAAATTAGAAGATTTAGCCTTCTTTTTAGCGCGTGAACGCGAGCAAGTATTGATAGCCTTGGGCGCCAAGAAGCCGGCTAAGAAAAAGACTGCGAAACCTGCAGCAAAAACTGAAACTGAGGCTAAAAGCGAAACACGAGCGGAGAGCGAAGCGGCCTAATGCAGCGGCTCATGATGCAGTTCGCGCTCAGCTTAATGACGCTGTGGTTAACTCAAACGGCAGTTGCTACTGAGGCAGAAACCGCCGCCACTGCTAAACAAGAGTTACTTAGCTTCGCGCAACAAATTCACAAGAGCAACGCCACTTTTAGTGCGATCTGGCCGGGTTTTTGGCCTGACCAACAAGCTTTTATTGTGGTGAACGAGGGTCAACAGTCACTGATCTACACTGCTGCGACCGCGCCTGTATATGCAGACAATCCCAGCGAAGCGCTAGCTGAACATTTTTATTATTATTCCAACTTGTTGCACGGACTCGACGATTTTAAATACGAAATCGACTTCGCCTTACCTGATGCTCAGCTCGCTACGGCCATCAATATTTCCAACGGCGGCACCAGTGAAGATGTCAGCACGTTGCTGCACGAAGCTTTTCATGGTTATCAGCGACGCGCATTTAACGACGATGATGCTGTTACTTTTCTGCCTCCCGAGACACTGGCAACCGACGAATCCCGCGCCCTCTTAGCGCTGCAATATGAATTAGCGCGACAGATCGTATTGACGCCTCAACACGAGCTTATCGAAGATTGGTTAATGTTACGTGCGATTATGGCGAAAGCAATGCCTACCGTAGCCGGCTACTTAGCTTATATGGAGCAAATTGAAGGCACAGCGCAATGGGTCGGGATTACTGCTAGGTCACAAACTCAGCAAGCTTTTCTTGCGACCTTCGACACCCTTTTTACTAATTTTACAACGCTAATGAGTCGCCCACTGGACGTGCGCACTAGCGCCTATGTGACGGGTGCAATCTTGCTTCATCTACTCGATAGTAGCAGTAGCGACCATACTTGGCAGGAACACATCGAGCAAGGTGCAACGCCAATCGCATTGGCACAAACGCTATTTGGCATCGCTGCCGAAGAGGAACGACTCGCTGAGTTACTTGAGAAGTATGACTATGCATCTTTTATGGCAGCGATTGCGGACGACACCACCCACGTCGTGCAGGTTGCTGACATTGAGCAATCCCACCCCTACCTACTCGACGTTTATGTTGAAGTGAGTCCGACAGAGGTCGAAGAGACCGGCTTACCCATGAAGTTCAACGCCGGTAATGGTGGCTTCCATGAGTTAGAGCCATCGCTCTTGCTACTGCCAGCTCCTGCGAGTTTTCAAATCACTTCGGCACAAAGTGTGGTGGCTATCCGCGGATTACCAGTTCGTATCGATATGCGTAAATTAACCGAGGGCGGCGTACGTATTAGCGTGTGGTCACAAGACCCATGGCTACAAATTCAAGGCCTAAGGAAGTTTGATAAAAACCAAAAGCTAGAGCTCTTTTTTGGGGATAGCTCAGTGATTACTAACGCTCCTTGGCAACTTGGTGAGCATTCGACACGTGAACAGATCGTGCTGCGCTTGCAATAAGCGCAGCTTTTCTACGGTTACATCTGTAATAGTTGCTTGGCTTTTTGTGCGAACTCTTCACGACGCGCCTCGCCGTTAATAGCCTCTTGCTTATACTTGCGGTTAAAACGTACGCGTAACACACCTTTTAGAATGTAATACAGCGGAATCGCGACAAACAGCAATGAAGCAATCCAAAGGGGCAGCATCTCCACGATTGGATCATACCAAGTCGGCCACATGTTGCGCACCACTTCCAGTTTTACATACACATAAAGGGCAATGGACCAGAGAACAAAAATTACCAGCGTCGCCAGACAGCCTTTATCCTGCGCTTGGTTACGTGCCTGATCTTCGGGAGTTGCAGCGCGGTACTTCGGCTGAGTGGCATTACGGATGTCTTCGCGCCCTTGCTCTACCGCTTGCTGTTTTGCATTAGCCAATTGGGTTTCCGCATGTCTGAGCGCCGCAAGACCATCGTCGTAAGCGAAATAGTTCCCTTCTGCAGCAATCTGTGCAGCTTGCTTGAGTGTATCTTCAACCTCGCTTAAATCTGCATTTAGAAAACGATAACCGGCTTTGAAGTCTTTGATGGCTTCAAGTCTCGCAACAAAGCTTTGTTGCTGCTGCGCAAACTGTTCTTTTTTACTGTCAACTAACTGTGCATAAAGAGATTCGATTTGTGCCTGGTGCGGCTCAAAGTCAGGATCATCTTGCACCTTCAACATGTAGTCTCGGTCGAGCGCAATGGCTTGGCTGAGCGGCATTAAGGCACCCGCTGGTAGATCTTTCGCCATATACAGTTTTGCTTGTAGAAAATGAGCTTCCGAAAGTTGCGAGTTCAGCGCGAGAGCCTCACTCACGTAGCTTTCAGCCTGCTCGATTTGCGCTTGACAATAAGCTGCCCAAGCTGCCGAAAGCATGGCACGTCCCGCCTCTTCGGGTGCAGTTGCCTTAGCATACTTGGCCGCCGCCAGAAATGCCTGTTCCGCGGCAGGTAAATCGATGAGGTCAGCATCGCTGTGATGGTTACCGAGCCGAATGAGGCCCAGCAACATATGGAAGCGGTGATCCAAGCGATAGCCGGTTTGACTCGCGCTGCCATCGATGGCTGAGTTCACATAGGTCAGCGCGTCGTCGAAAAGATGACGTTTAAATGCATCACGGGCGATATTGAATTGTTCATAAGCCCAGGTTTGCGAGGGGTTCCGCGCTAACGCAATGAGTTGCTCGAGCGTATCATTCAGATCGCCAATAGCAATCAGTAACTCACTCATGCCCCAGTTGAACGCTGCAGAAAGCTCTGCAAGCCCACTTTGTAGCTGCTCACTCATTTGCTGCATGGACTGTTGCGTCCGTTCCTGCGAAGCGACGAGCGCCTGAGTTTGGGAGCGCATTCCGGCATTAATCGAGGCCGTCGCCGATTCGGTGAGTAAGTAGTCGCCCCAAGTGACGCCCGAACGATGAGAAAATTGCATGAGTCTGTCTCTGTTTTCAACGGATAATCTTTTCTACAACGATGTGGCGGAAAAGTAAACTGTTGTAAAGGCACCCTTTCGTTTGGCTTACTCCTGCGGCACAAAATAGGCCTGTTGCTGATACAGCAACGATGGCAACAACGCATGCGCGGTTGCCACCTCCAGCAACGGTTCGCGCGCAGTCACGTCAGCTTGAAAGCGATGCTGTTGCTTATCCAGTTGACCGGTGAAGTCCTCAGCCGGCGTCACAATGGCCAGATCATGCCCCTGCAACCAAGCGAAATTGGCACCGAATTGCATCATTGCACGATTCGCTGGTGGCTGCGTTACATCAGATAAATCCTGTCCTAAGGACGCCGTCCAAGCCGATACTCCGGCCAAAGAGACCACTGTCGGCAATAGATCGATTTGACTTGTTACCGTGTTGATCGTGCGAGGTTCAATGCTGCCCCCCAGAATCAATCCGGGAATATGAAACTTGCTGACCGGCACCAACTCATTGCCATAAACGCGCGTGTCATGATCGGCGACCACAAGGAAAATCGTGTCATCCCAATAGCTGCTTTGCCGCGCCTTACGAAAGAATTCGCCGAGCGCAAAGTCGGCGTATTTGACCGCATTTTCAACACGTTGCTTCGGCTCTGCGTAGAGCTCAATGCGCCCATCAGGAAACTCAAACGGCTCATGATTCGACGAGGTAAAGACTAACGAGAAAAACGGCTGCGTCTGTCCATTGAGCTGTTCAAACCTTGCGTGTGCGCTCTGCAACAAATCTTCATCACTGGCTCCCCAACTACCGATAAACGCCGGCTTCTCTATGTCTGCGACACCACGTACCGACTGAAAGCCATTACCGACAAAAAAGCGCTGCATATTATCGAAGTGCGTTTCACCACCGTACATAAACTCAGTGAAGTAGCCTTGCCGAGCCAGTAAATCTGCGTAAGTAAAGAAGCCTTGCTGCGATAAAGGCAATTTCACCACACTGCGCGCCGGAGTGGGTAAAAATCCAGTGACGACAGCCTCAATACCACGCACCGAACGTGTGCCAGTGGCATACAGCTGCTCAAACCACCAACCGTGTTCGCTTAAAGCTTCAAGTTCGGGCGTTGCGTTGATACCGCCGAGCTTCTCGACAAAAGTCGCACCGAGACTCTCTTCTAGAATGACCACAATATTTTTCGGTCGCGCGTAACTCCGCGAGGCGCGATTATAGTGCACGGTAGGATAAGCCTCGAAAGGAAATTCTTTGTCTGCAAGGTAGTTATCTTGACGTACTTTTTGAATAATGTCGGCGAGCGAAGCTGAGCCATAAATAAGCGCAGCGTTTGCCTCATGCCGCATACTATAGAGTGCATATTCAACTGAGTATGCCGAGCTAATCACCAAATCGTTGACCAGTGCATCGCCCGTGACCGCAAAAAACGCCGGATTCGCCGGCCGATGATCAAGCGTTGAGCGCACCCCAAAGACCATCAACAGCAACAACACCGGCCAGACGAAAATCGCTGCGCGGCGCGGTGCTCGCGACATCTCGTGTTGCTGTGAGGTTGCGAGACGTCGACTCAACTTCAGCAACAGCACAACCGTTACCAATAGCGCAGCTGCTCCTATCAATAACCACTCGGCAAAGCCGCCCCACAACATGCTGAGCACTTCTTGTGGGTAGGTCAGATACTCGACAAATAAGCGATTCGGCCGCAGATCATATTGCAAAATAAACGCCGGCGTCGCTATCTCCATAAAGGTCACGTAGGTTAGCGCGCACACCCACCAGATTTGCTGCAGCTTCCCTCCTAGTCGGCGCAACGGGCGTAACCAGAATACTGGGAGTATCAGCAGCAGCGGCAGCGTCACATAACCCATTTGAATACAATCCGCACGAATTCCTAATACCAATAGCTCCACCAAGTCGCCACTCGCCGCCACGCGATCATATTGCCAGAGCATGAGCGCCAAGCGACTCAGCGATAGAATGAACAAGCCGAGCACATAGCCCGTCAGGACCACACGAAACGGTTGTAGCGCGCGTCTAAACTGTTGGTGAATACGCATTGAGGAATAAGCTCGTCTTGGCATCATTGAATGCCTAACAGCTTATTTTGCAAAACTTAAGGAAAGCTTATGAATGGTTTAGCTAACGCGGCGGTGATGCACCGCGGAAAGTTCAGTGGCGGTTGGGTTAACGTTCGAGCGTTTAATTCTCTGCAATATAGTATTTATGACTCAGCACCGCAGGACGCGCTTGGTGCTTCGCCAAGTCATAAATCGGCGTGTAATCCGTAACCGTCAGCACACTGCTAAAACTCGCAACCTCGCGCACCTCACCTGAGTCATAGCGATACCGTAACGTTTCGTCAGGTGTCAACACAATCATACCGCAAGAAAACTCATACCCGTATTCCTGTTCAATGTACTTGTCGAACCTAGCTTTCGCTGGGCTCACATAAGATTCAGCTGTGCGCCAATCTTCAGCAAGCTCAAAGCTTGGTACAACCTGCGCAGAAGCCGATGTGCCGCAAACCATGGCGGCTAATGCCAGAATAAGTTTGGTTCTCTTCATGAATCTATCGTCCTTAAACGGTCACCGTTTGAGTTCGGTTAGCGCCTTGCAACTCTTTTTCCGAGCCACACACCGATTAGCATCGCCGCGATAACAAAGATTAACGCATAATCTGTCACGAAAGTAAAAGTAGTCAGCTGACTTTTTAACTTTGAGTTTAGCCCAATGCTTTGCGGGATGTGTTACAAGCAGATGACAGAGGCGACTGTACGTTGGCCCCGTACTAGAAGTACGGGCTACATGCGTCTAGCAGGCATAAAAAAGCCGCTCGGTGAGCGGCTTTTTATGGGATTTGGTGGAGCTGGCGGGAGTTGAACCCGCGTCCGTAATACCTACATCCTCGGTCCTACATGCTTAGTTAGTCTTTTAGTTAATCACCAAGTCGCCGACTAACAGGCTACTTAAGGTGACGATCCCGATTGGTTTTAACGTCTTGGCTACGGGCGAAGCCTCCACGCGAGTCTGCTTTGGGGTGAACCGACTGATCCTAGTCTCACAGACAAAGCGCTAGGGGTCGGACTCAGCGGGTTATTAAGCCGCTAAAGCGTAGTTGTCGTCGTTTGCAACTATTAAGTTGAGGCTTTTTACGAGGCCAGCCTCACCTCGGCATGCACCTTGGGTTTCGTGTATCCCGTCGAATCCAGATCAGCCCCAGGGTTTTCTTTTCAGAACTTGCGTACTATACCTAAGACCGCGTTCGAGTGCTAGAAGTTCCGTACTCGAACGCTTATCTATTCACCAGTCAGGCGGCCATGTACAGTACTTTTTCGACCAGCTTGCTGATGCCCTTCTCGGCGTCCACAAGATTCTCCGCTAGCATATAAGCGGGTGTGGTGACGAGCCGATGGTCGTCATCTACAACAATATCGTCGACTGGGCATTCGACATGCTGCCCACCCATTTTTTCAATTGCAGCAGCAACATCGCTGTCGTTGCCGATGGTGGCACGTACGCCTGCGCCGTATATATGTGGCAGCAATACTGGCGCGATACACATGTAGCCAGCTGGCTTGCCTGCTTCGACGAATGCTTTACCTACGGCAAGCACTTGATCATTGACTTGCATGTCAGCTCCATTCACGGCGAAATCACAGAAGTTTTTGGCAACGCCAAAGCCTCCTGGTAAAATCAGCGCATCGAAGTCCGCAGCATTGAGTTCACTCAGAGGTTTTACCTCGCCACGTGCGATGCGCGCTGATTCAACCAATACGTTGCGTGATTCACCACCCGCCTCACCGCGTAAATGATCCACCACGTGCATCTGCTCAATATCCGGCGCAAAACACTGGTAACTCGCGCCTTGTTTCGTAATGTGCAATAAGGTCAGCACGGCTTCGTTGATTTCAGCGCCATCAAACACGCCAGAACCAGAAAGTACGACAGCTACTTTTTTCATGCGTCAATCATCCTTTTTTTGCTCGCTTACCCTCTAATATGTGGGTGCTAGCGCAGAATTCAAGCCATATGCTTAGGGTTGTAGACGACTTCCCAAAGATGTCCGTCGGGGTCGCGGAACACGCCACCATAGCCACCCCAGAACAGTTCTCGGGCCGGTTTCACCACCGCCTCACTGGGCAACGCAGCCATGATGGCATCGACGTCAGCAGCACTGTCAACATTGTGCGCTAGCATCAACGCGGTAGAATCACGACTACCAACGGTGACACCGCAGTCATGAGCAATGCTTGCGCGTGGCCACAGAGCGAAAGTTAAACCTCCGGCCATCTTAAAAAATGCTACGGCACCGTGTTCAAACTCAGTACCGATAATGCCCTCGGTAGGCAACCCCAAAACATCGCGATAGAATGCAACCGCGCGTTCTAGGTCATCGACACCCAAAGTGATATAGCTAATCCGCGGCTGCATTTTCGGCATCCTGTCTATGCGTCCTTTTGCTCGGCGCGCCAGCGCATTTCGTTCTCGACATTAGCGATCGGTTGCAACATGGCAAAATCGAGTTGCTCGACTGGTTCTTCACCTTGCACTTTGCGCACGAACGCCGGGTCGGCGAGCGCTGCTTTACCCAACGCCATTAGCGCATCAGGGTAAGCTTCGGCGATTTGCTCGATGTTATCTTCGTTAATGCCGCCATTTACGATCAGCGCTACTCCAGCCTCACGCACAACTTGCGCGAGTGATTTATCGCTATCACGCAAAGCTACGCGATCGACCGAAATGTCAGTGGTATGAATAAAATCAATCCCCGCCTCGGCTAAAGATTCGACTAACCACCTAAAACCCTGCTCGCCTTCAGGCCACTGGTAGTCTTGGTCAGTGATGGTAATTTGCGACAAGCGGATACCGATCACGAAATCATCATCGACCATTTCGCGTGCTGATTTCACTAAATCCAAAATGAATTTTGCGCGCTTCTCGAGCGAACCACCAAATTTGTCTTCGCGGGTGTTGAAGTAGGTGCTGAGCATTTCATGCAATAAATAGCCATTCGCACCGTGCAGTTCCACGCCGTCAAAACCGGCCGCTTGTGCATTGCGAATTGCGCCTAAGAAACCGTTCATCACTTGATCAAAATCGGTTTCCGTCATTGGTTTTGGTTCGTACCAGGCTTCTTGATCACCATACAAACCCAACGGTGTCGCCACCGGCGTTTGTTCACTTAAACCAATCGGTTGCTCGACATAGCGGTTGTACTGTAGTTGCGCACCGGCATGCATGATCTGCGCAATAATCTTACTGTCAGCCGCATGTACTGCTTTCACAATTGGTACCCAAGATTCGGTTTGCAACGCGTCTGCAAGCCCCGGCTGGTGTTCGTAACCTTGACTAGCAGCCTGATCAGGATAGATCCCCTCGGTGATCAACAAGCCAAAGCCGCCCTTGGCGTAACGTACGTAATGATCAACCATTGCCTCGTTGGCGCGGCCATTCGCCTCGGCGCTCACACGCGTCATCGGTGCCAAAGCAAAGCGATTGCGCAAGCGCATTCCGGCAAAATCTACCGCATCAAAGGGTGAGTCAAACATGTACATCTCCTCGTTAATAAGTTCGATCGAAAACAGACCTACATACGTTGTATCATAAATAAAGTTTAGTTTAAGCATGAGGCGACAATGCAGATAAGCGATGTAACCGAAGCCGCCAGCGCACTGCACCAATTTATTCAGCAGCAGCAACCGCTCACGGTGCTCACTGGAGCAGGTTTGAGTACTGCATCCGGCATTCCAGACTATCGCGATGCCAAGGGTCAATGGAAGCGCAATCCACCCATGCAACATCAAGAGTTTATGCGCGATGGTGAATTACGCAAACGTTACTGGGGGCGCAGCATGCACGGCTGGCCTGTGCTGTATAATGCGCAGCCAAATGCCGCGCACCATGCGCTTGCCGAGCTGCAACACCAGGGCCTCCTCGGCACTATCATTACGCAAAACGTAGATGGCCTGCATCAGCGCGCTGGCAGCCGCGATGTGATTGATTTACACGGTTACGCAAACGACATGATTTGTATGAGCTGTCAGGCGCGATCGCCGCGCTTGGCCATGCATGAACGCTGTATCGATTTGAATCCGCACTTTGCGGCACTGCAGGCTGGCAGTGCGCCCGATGGTGATGCCGATCTTGAAACTGATTTTAGCGACTTTCGGGTACCCGACTGTACCGCGTGCGGCGGCATATTAAAGCCCGACGTGGTGTATTTTGGTGATAACGTGCCGCGTGAAAGGGTTGAGCGCGCACAAGCCGCCTTACGCAACAGCGGTGGGCTGCTCGTGATTGGGTCATCGTTGATGGTGTTTTCCGGCTTTCGCTTTGCCCGTCAAGCAGCTGCAGATTCGCAACCCATCGCCCTCCTGACGCTTGGTACGACTCGCGCAGACAGCCTAGCGCAATTACGCTTGAATACCGATATCAGCGAAACTTTAAGTAGTTTATTGCTGACGCCGGCGTAATACCAAAGCAGCCTTTTGCTTGCGCTTACCAAAGCCGAAAGCCCGGCGAAAAGTCGCCAACGGAATAGGCAGATATTGACGCTCCGCAGGCGACTGCCAGGGTAGCGAATCTTGGTCTGGATCGTTGATATAAATGTAGTTTTCGTCGGCGGCGCAAATGAGCACCCAGTGCGGTGCCTTGCTTTCGTCAAACACATACGTGCTGATCAAAGCGACCACTAAACTGCCCTGCTGCAAATCTTCAATAAGTTGCGCCAAGCTGTAATCACCTACGCAAATCGGTACATTCGCCGCCCGCAAAGCGTTAATATCGGCTTCTTGGATGCGCGCCATCACCGCTTTTTTCTCACTATTGCGCACCGAATCCAACAGCAGCGGACCATCGTGACTCACATGCAGGGTCACATCCATGCCCCGCCGGCGGGCGGCGCGGGCGAGTCCATGTGGGCCACAACCACCATGGCCAGAAGTCATATAAATAGTGGTCGCTTCGCGCCAAATCTCGAGCTCTTCATGCTCCGGATCGGCCGAAGGAATGTCAAAAAATGCCATCGCCATCAACAAACTTGCTGGTCCGCAGGTAAATTCGGTGGTTTGCGTGCGATACGGGACTAGCTTTTGTGCATCGTTTTGTCCGGCCGGTTCTTCATAGCGCGGCAACAACTTCTGTAATACCAGAGCATCACTGTCGTCCTCGTAATACTCGGGACGGATTTCCATGTCGTAGTAACCAGCCTTGTGGTACATCTCTTGCGCAGCGAAATTGTCGGTTTTAACCTCAAGTCGCAAGAACAAGCAATGTTGCTCGTCAGCGGCATCTTCAGCCGCTTCAAGTAGCTGCGAGCCGATCCCCTGACGACGCCACTGCGGTGCTACCGCCAAAGAATACAACCGCGCCAGTTGCGTAGCTTGGCGATACAGCACAATAAAATACCCCACCACTTGGTCGTCTACTAACGCCACTTGAAAGTCACCAATCTCTTGGTCAATAAAGCGACGGAAGCTACGACGACTGATGCGGTCGGTGCTGAAACTTGCCTGCTCAATCGCTTCGAGTGCATCAAGATGCGAGCGATCAGCGCGGCAAAGAATGGCTGTAGTCATGGCAAACCTTAGTGGCGAATATGCGCGCATAGTATATCGCAGTCCTGTACGGAAAGTGGTACACTAGCGCGCAAATTTTTTGCCCCGATTAAGGACCCCTGCCGTGAGTGATCAAAAACCGTCGTTGAGCTACAAAGATGCTGGTGTCGATATCGACGCAGGTAATGCGTTGGTCGAACGCATCAAAGGTGTAACTAAGCGTACCAAGCGCCCTGAAGTCATGGGCTCGATTGGTGGCTTCGGTGCCTTGTGCGAACTGCCTACCAAGTATAAACAACCGGTTTTAGTGTCGGGCACCGACGGTGTTGGCACCAAACTGCGTCTTGCCATTGACCTTGGCAAGCACGACACGGTCGGCATCGATTTGGTCGCTATGTGCGTCAATGACTTGATTGTCCAAGGCGCAGAACCGCTGTTTTTCCTCGACTACTATGCAACTGGCAAGCTTGATGTTGACGTGGCCGCCGACGTGGTGACAGGTATTGGCGAAGGTTGTGTCCAAGCGGGTTGTGCGCTGATCGGCGGTGAAACTGCAGAAATGCCGGGCATGTACGAGCATGGCGACTACGACATCGCAGGTTTTTGTGTCGGTGTGGTCGAAAAAGCTGAGATCATCGACGGTAGCAAGGTTGCGCCTGGTGACGCCTTGATTGCGCTGGCCTCAAGCGGCCCGCATTCGAACGGCTATTCTTTGATCCGTAAAATCATCGAAGTGAGTGGTGCCGATGTTGCCAATGAGCAGCTCGACGGCAAACCACTTGCGGACCACCTGATGGCCCCCACCAAGATTTACGTGAAGTCGGTGCTGAAAGTCCTTGAGCAACATTCAGTGCATGCCATTTCGCACATCACCGGTGGTGGCTTCTGGGAAAATATTCCGCGCGTGTTACCTGATGATGCGAAAGCCGTCATCGACGACAGCAGCTGGGAATGGCCAGCAGTATTTAACTGGCTGCAACACAACGGTAATGTCTCAACCAAAGAAATGTATCGCACCTTCAACTGTGGCGTTGGTCTGATCATGGCAGTACGCCAATCGGAAGCAGACGCAATTGTTGCGGAACTGCGCGCGCAAGGCGAAGATGCTTGGGTCATCGGCCAAGTTGACGCGCGTAGCGACAATGAAGCACAGGTAGAAATTCGTTAATGAAACGCATTGTCGTACTTATCAGTGGCTCGGGCACTAACATGCAAGCCATCGTCGATGCTTGTGCAGCCAAGCGCATCGACGGTGAAGTCGTTGCCGTAATCAGTAATAAAGCTGAGGTTGGCGGGTTAAGCAAAGCACAAAAAGCTGGCATCGCCACCGCTGTGCTATCGCACAAAGATTTCGATACGCGTGAAGCTTACGATGCTGAACTACAAAAACTAGTGGATAGTTTCACTCCTGATGTTGTGGTGCTCGCTGGTTTTATGCGTATTCTGACGGCTGACTTTACTGCGCACTATCACGGGCGCATGCTCAACATTCACCCTTCTCTGCTACCCAAATATCGTGGCGTAAACACCCATCAACGGGCGCTAGATAATGGTGATAAGGAGCATGGTGTTTCGGTGCATTTCGTCACCGAGGAGCTCGATGGTGGGCCGGTGATTTTGCAAGCGGTGGTGCCGGTATTCGAAGAAGACACTGCGGCAGATCTACAACAGCGGGTGCATGCGCAAGAGCACCGAATTTATCCGCTGGTTGTGCAATGGTTGTGTACCGGTCGCTTGCAATTAACCGACAAAGGGGCGGAACTTGACGGCGCCCTGCTCGGTCCGCAAGGCTATGCCGTCGACTGATTAATTGAGCTGTTCCAAGAGCAGGGTGGCAACTTCGTCACCCTCTTTTCTTTGTACCATCTTCACCAAAATATAGTCATGTGCTGGAGCAAACCAGAATAGTGTTTCGCGCCGCGAGTTCTCGCGAATACGCTGTACTCTCACGGCGTCGACTTCACCATAGGGTAACTGTAAAGTTTCCACCTCGCCGCGACTGAATTTTTGCGTGTCGCGTTCTCCTTTGTCATCGACAATGGCATAACTGAATTCCTGCGCATCGTCATTGGCGAGGTCAAAACGCAATTGCTCCAACATGCTCGCTTCATCAATCAAGCTCGCCGTCCACTCCATCGGTAGCGGCGCGCCCGAGGCGACCTCTATTACCTGCTGCGATGCAGTATCGAATCGCACATGTAAGGTTTTGTTGCGGCCCGTACCACTGCGCTTAAAGTAAAATTCTTGCGGACTGACCTGATTCTCGACAAAGCTAAATTGCGCATCGTAGCGGCGCACGTCTGATAGAAACAAAAACGAGATTTCGGTCTCATTATGCAGGTGGAAGGTCCCATCCTCGTTACGCACTAAACTGCGCACAGCTTCGCCATAGTTGGAGCCGCCACGTTGCACTTCGTAACGCGCATCATAAGGCTTTAAATCCGCTGCTACTGCTTGGCCAATAGGTAAAAATGTTAGCGCTGTCAGCAACCATACTGCCGTTGATTTCATACTGCTCCGCTCCTTTCTGCTAACTGTTATGAAGGCTGACCGTTTTTGCTTCACGATACTCTGACAATAACACAGTTAAAAAGTGCGATGAGGCTTGAATTTGATCCCCAAATTGACTACTCTCGTAAGATAAATTACTGGTCTGACCTCTAACCACAACGACGGAGTATCATTATGAGTGTCGCCTTATGGATCATTGCCACCTTGCTTGTTTTTGGTGGTTTACTTTACTACCGCAGTTCGCTGCTCGTTACCAGCCTTGGCTTGGTGGCGATGTTCGCGATTGGTAGTTTCTTTGACATCGTTGGCCCTGTACTTTGGGTGTTGCTTGCAGTGGTCCTATTACCGCTCAACATTACCGCTGTACGGCGCGGTTTGATTACCAAGTCGCTGCTTGGTATGTATCGCAAAGTCATGCCGGAAATCTCAGAAACTGAGAAAGACGCCATCGACGCTGGTACCACTTGGTGGGAAGGCGAGCTGTTCCGTGGCGCGCCAGAGTGGAACAATCTTCACAGTATTCAAAAAGCAGAGCTGACGCGTGACGAACAAGCTTTCCTAGATGGCCCTGTTGAAGAAGTCTGCAAAATGATCGACGACTGGGAAGCCACACACGAACTGGCTGATATGCCAGAAGAAGTATGGCAGTTCCTGAAAGACAAGAAATTCTTCGCGATGATCATCAAGAAAGAATACGGTGGTCTCGAGTTCTCGGCCTATGCCCAGTCGCGCGTGCTGCAAAAGCTTGCGGGTGTGAGCACTATCTTGGCCAGTACTGTTGGTGTCCCTAATTCATTAGGCCCAGGCGAATTATTGCAGCATTACGGCACCAAAGAACAGAAAGACTATTATCTGCCGCGTCTTGCCAGCGGTGAAGAAGTACCGTGTTTTGCCCTAACCAGCCCAGAAGCAGGCTCTGACGCTGGCTCGATTCCAGACACGGGAATTGTCTGTAAAGGTGAATGGGAAGGCAAAGAAGTGGTAGGTATTCGCTTGAACTTCAACAAGCGCTACATCACTTTGGCACCGGTTGCGACCGTGCTTGGTCTTGCGTTTAAACTTTATGACCCTGAGCACTTGATTGGTGACAAAGAATCACTGGGTATCACTGCTGCGTTAATTCCGCGCGATACCAAAGGTGTAGAGATTGGTCGTCGCCATTTCCCGCTGAACGTACCCTTCCAAAATGGTCCAATTCGTGGTGAAGACGTGTTCGTACCACTTGATTTCATTATCGGTGGTAAAGAAATGGCCGGTAAAGGTTGGCGCATGCTGGTCGAGTGTTTGTCGGTCGGCCGAGCCATCACCCTGCCATCGAACAGCGCCGGTGGCGTGAAGTCGATTGCATTGGCAACAGGTGCGTACGCTTACATTCGCCGTCAGTTCAAATTACCCGTAGGTAAAATGGAAGGCGTACAAGAAGCAATGGCACGCATCGGTGGTAACGCTTACTTGATGGATGCAGTGACGAGCTTCTCTACCAAAGGTATCGATTTAGGCGAGAAACCTTCGGTGATCTCAGCGATTGCCAAGTACCACATGACTGAAAAGCTGCGTTCTTGCATGGACGATGCAATGGACATTCATGGTGGTAAAGGTATCTGCTTGGGTCCAAACAACTACCTTGGCCGTGGCTATCAAGGCGTGCCGGTAGCGATCACCGTTGAAGGTGCAAACATTTTGACCCGTAGCTTGATGATTTACGGTCAAGGTGCGATTCGCTGCCATCCTTATGTGCTTGAAGAAATGCTGGCGTCAGCTGAGTCTGGCTCTGAAGCGCTGAATCGTTTCGATAAAGCTATCTTCGGTCACATCGGCTTTGCCATGAGCAACTTCGTCCGTTCGTTGGCACTCGGCTTAGGCGGTTACCGCTTCAGCAGTGCTCCGTATAAAGACAGCACGAAGCAGTACTATCAGCAAATGAACCGTTTCAGTGCCAACTTGGCTCTGTTGTCAGACGTTGCCATGGGCGTACTCGGTGGCTCATTGAAGCGTAAACAGCGTATTTCAGCGCGTTTAGGCGATATGCTGAGCTACTTGTACATCGGTTCTGCAACGTTGAAGCGTTTCGCCGACGAAGGCCGTCAACATGAAGACTTACCGCTGCTGCATTGGGCGATGCAAGACACCTTGCACAAGCTCCAAGAAGCACAGTTGGAACTGCTTGATAACTTCGGCTTTGTCGGGAAAGCGATGCGCGTCATCATGTATCCGTTCGGTCGGTTTGTGAAGCGTCCATCGGATCGTCTCGACAGCAAAGTCGCGAAAATCTTGTTGAAGCCAAACGCCAGTCGCGAGCGTCTGGGTGCCGGCCAATTTTTGGCGCCAGAAGGTCAGTTCGGTTACCTAGAGCAAACCTTGCTTGATATTATCGAAGCTGAGCCGTTACACGACCGCGTACAGCGTGCTGCCAACGAGCGCATGCCGTTTATCTTCTTGGACAAAGTGGCCGAGAAAGGTAAAGAGCTTGGTGTCTTGAGTGACGACGAAGTGGCACTTCTCAAGCGTGCCGAGGAAGGTCGCTTGCGCGTCATCAACGTTGACGACTTCGCGCACGAAGACCTTATGGCTGGCAAAGCAGCGCGTGAGTGGGCTTTAGCCAACCAAGGGAAAAAGTCTGACGCGGCTTAATGAGCTCTTATCGGACAGATAAAAACGGCGCCTAATGGCGCCGTTTTTTTAGCTCTGCCGCTACTAATTACAAACAGTTGCGTTGGTATTAGAGCCTGCCATCTGACAATGCGCCCAACGATATTTCTGTTTGGTCGCTTCGGCAATAGAAGCGGAACTAGGAACGGCAATAGGAGTGAAATTCGACGCGCTTACATTAGCACTCGGCAGTTGACGTCCGCCATTAGCCTCGGCGTAGCGTCGTGCGATTTGCGCAGGCGTATTCGTACCCTCACCGAATTGCCCCTCAAGGCCCGTGCCACGACGCCGCATTTCGGCATTAACTGCGGCAAGTTCGCTGCCGCGCAACCAAGTTGCCATGATATACAGCGAATCCACACCAATGTTTGACCATGCCCCCGCGCGTTCGATTACGGCAACGGCCCGCTCCGCGATGGCCACCGAGCGAGTTTCAACCGCATAGTGCATTGCACCCGCGTAATCACGAGCCGCGAGCAAACTATTGAGGCGCGTGAGACGCTCTTGCTCCAGCGCCTGTAATTCAGCAATACGCTGTTGGCGCGCGGCTTCCTTCGCAAAGTAGTCACGTAAGTCTTGTGCATACTGACAAGATTTATGCGAATTCCCCTCTTCCTCTGGTAGATCACAAGCTTGCTGATAGAAGAACTCGGCTTTGTCGTAGACTTCAATCTGATGATAGATAACGCCTAAACGTAGGCAACTTGCTGACTTCCGCTGGATACAATTAATACTGAGAATGCGCATTGCTTCGAGTGCATCGAACTGCGGAGAATCGGGCGAGGCGTAGAGGTATTCTGCCATGTCGCAGCCGAAGGAATCTTGCAGCATGCAGGCTTTAAGTGACATTTTTGCTGCCGCATCACGATCTTGTGCGTAGCCGTCTTTGCCATCGGTTAAATAATCGATACCCCAATGGCACATTTCGAGCAAACCACTCTGACACGCATCAAACCACACGGCCGGTACTGCTGTTTTGTCTTGGATGCCGTATTCTTCTTTCAATAACAGCGCGTTCGCCCACTTACACGCGTCGGTCAGCCCTTTGGCACAGGCTCCATGATAATGTTGCGCTGCAACTCGATAGTCGACCGCAACGTCAATACCGTTTTGATAGTGATAGCCAAGGACATTACAACCATCTGGTATGTCTAAATCGCAGGCTTTCTGAAAGTACTGAAAGGCTTTCGCAACGTCTTTTGCAACACCTTGCGCTTGGATATATTCAACACCAGTGTAAAAGCATAATTCGCCGTTGTTGTCTTCATTGCAGCCTTGCTCGGATGGTGCCTGTGCCAGTGCATCCGAAATAGCTACAACAAATGCGAGCATTAGCATTAGTTTTAGTAATCGCATGAAAAGTTTCCTTTAAAAGTGACTGCGGACAGCGCAAACCCAACCAACAGCCTAACCTCTCAATCATAGCGATTTTCTTACCAAGCAGAATATGAAAAAGCCCCCTCGAATCGGGGGCTTTACTTTTACACGGAGTAGCGATAACTAATTATTTAACGCTGGTATAGCGCAAGTATGGCTTCACAGTTTTAAAGCCTTGCGGGAATTTCTTCTCAGCTTCTTCCATCGATACGCTTGGTGGAATGATGACGTCGCC
Source organism: Pseudidiomarina atlantica (assembly GCF_000753735.1). GTDB lineage: Bacteria > Pseudomonadota > Gammaproteobacteria > Enterobacterales > Alteromonadaceae > Pseudidiomarina > Pseudidiomarina atlantica. The sequence continues at coordinate 56,955 of NZ_JPIN01000006.1, forward strand.
GCCAAGTTCCCAATCCGCTGGGGTTGCTACGCCATGCTTGTCACCGGTCTGCAATGCATCAATCACGCGTAGAATTTCAGCAAAGTTACGACCCACGCTCATTGGGTAAGTCATAGTTAAACGGATCTTGTGATTCGGATCGATAATAAAGACCGAACGCACCGCTGCGGTTACACTTTCACCTGGGTGAATCATTTCATACAGCTCGGCGACCTTTTTGTCTTTGTCGGCAACGATCGGAAATTTCACCTGTGTGTTTTGTGTTTCGTTCACGTCATTCATCCACCCCTTGTGCTCCTCAACCGTATCGGTTGAAAGCCCCAAAGGTTTCACTCCACGAGCGGCGAATTGCTCCGCAAGCTGCGCAGTGCGGCCCATTTCAGTCGTACACACAGGGGTGTAGTCTGCTGGATGGCTGAAGAAAAATACCCAAGAACCCTTTGCCCAATCATGGAAATTGATTTTGCCTTCGGTAGTTTCAATTTCAAAATTCGGCGCTGTATCACCAATTCGTAATCCCATGTCTATTTCCTCTTTTGCTAATAACGAACGATTAAAATCTATTTGCCGGAATCTTAAAGTAACGATGTCCGTCAGCTTCAGGTTCAGGCAATTTACCCGCGCGCAAGTTCACTTGCAGCGCATGTAACATGCGATCAGGTAATGCTAGTGTTGCATCACGCTCATCGCGTTGCTCACGATAGGCAGCTTCACTTACGCTGCCTGCCAAATGAATATTACTCGCTTTATGTTGCGCAACCGTGGCTTCCCACTGCGGGTCGCGTCCACCTTTGCCGTAATCATGACCGACAAAGAGACGGGTGTTCTCTGGTAGTGCAAGAATACGCTGCAGCGAGTTCCACAGATCCTTTGATGAACCGCCGGGGAAATCGGCACGCGATGTGCCACTGTCAGGGTACATAAAGGTATCGTGGACAAATGCCGCATCACCCACAATGTAGGTAATCGAGCCGAGCGTGTGGCCCGGCGATAGCCATACATTTACTTCTAATTCACCAATCTTGAAACTATCACCCTCTTTGAATAGATAATCAAAATCAGTGGTAGGTTCAAAAGTATTGGGAAGATTGTAATAGTCACTCCACAACTCAGCGATTTCGCAAACCTTCTCACCTATAGCATTCGGGGCTTTGGTCTGCTCTTTCAAGTACCACGATGCCATTAAATGATCGGCATGCGGATGCGTGTCAAGTACCCAAGTAATCTTGAGATTGTTTTCTTTGGCTAAAGCTAGCACTTGATCAGCACTGCTAAAGTCAGTCTTAGCTGAGTGAGGGTCAAAATTCTGTACCACATCAACTAACGCTGCTTCGCGGGTTTGCGGGTCAGCCACTATATACTGAATAGAACCCGTATCAGCTTCATAAATGCCCCATACGTCAGGAGAGCCTGAGCCTGTTGAAGGGCTGTAGCGAACGATGTTTTTCATAAGACCTCCTTACTTCGTGTTTCACTAAAGTAAGGGATCGAGTATCATTGTTCAAGTTCTGCAACTACCGTACTATCGATTACGGCAATCGAGAAAAAGGAACTGTCATGATAGGAGCAATTCTAGGCGCAATTCTTATCGGTATTAGCCTCGGTGTGTTTGGCTCTGGGGGGTCGATATTGACCGTTCCAGTGCTCCTCTACCTAGCTGATATGCCCGGTAACATGGCGATTGCATCATCGCTGCTCATTGTTGCCTTTATCAGTTTGTTTGGTGGCTTTATCGCTGCCCGTAAAAAGATCGTCTCTTGGCGCCATGTCTGGCTATTTGGTATTCCCGGCATGCTTGGCGCCTACCTAGGTGCTTGGGCGGGCAGCGCCATTGATCCGCGCATTCAGCTACTAGTGTTTGTTATTCTAATGGCAATCGCCGCCTTTATGATGTGGCGTAAGCCTGCTGCCAAGGGTAATAGCGTGCAAGAAATCAAACTCGCTCGCATCATCTTTGATGGCTTGATTGTCGGCGCCGTAACTGGCTTTGTCGGCGTTGGTGGCGGTTTTTTGATTGTTCCAGCTCTGGTCTTATTGGGCGGCGTTCCGATGTTCTTAGCTATCGGTACCAGCTTGATGATCATCGCGTTAAAGTCCTTTGTCGGCTTCGCCAAATACTTTACCGCGCTTACTGAGCAAGGCTACAGCTTCGACTGGGCGACCATCGCAATTGTCACCGTAGCCGGCATTGTCGGTAGTTTCGCAGGAGCGTGGATTAGCGCCAGACTACCGCGTGATAAGTTGCAAAAGGGCTTTGCGATTTTCCTCATCATTATGGCAGTCGTAGTGCTGACGCAATCTGTGCTTTAACCTTGTTCCGGTGGTGCGACAATTGCTTTAGTCATGCGTTTCACTACCGGCATTACCCGCGCTTCATATTTAGCGGGAAGCTTACGACTCTTCTTCATGGTGTTACTCTTCACTCATCCACTTCACTAAAAATGCGCCACGCAAATCACCTACTTCAAACCCAGTTGCCTGATCATTCGGGTACTTGTCAGCAATCGCTCGTAGCACTGGTTCTTGCACGCTGCCACCGTGACACGCCGCACACTGCGGTTGCATAACGATAGCACGCATATAATGCTGTTCACCATTATCGAGCTTTATCATAGTTTCCGGAATTTGCGACGGAGCGTCCTGTAACTGGGCGGCAAACTGCTCCATCACAGCTATCTGCTGTTCCGTCGGCGCATTTGCCGGATTGCGGTAGCGTAACGCAGTGCGCCGAACGTCAACTTCACCTGCGGTGCTGACCTGCTCGCCAATCAATGGCGCCTCAAGATGACATACATCAATCGCATGCACCGGTCCTTCGGCCTTCATCGCCGCCATCAGCTTTGCCCCTAATTGTTGCTGCAGTTGCTGACTCAGCTCCCGCGAACGCTCCATCCGCTCGTCGCTCTCACCGGCCTGCACCCCAGCCCCCATCACCACCGCCATTAATATCAATCCAAACTTGTTCATGAAGCCCCCTAACGAGTAACGAATAACCAATAACTCCTTTAATTTAGATAAAGCTAAACTAAAAACCCGGACAACGCAAGCCAGCCCCCCCACAACGCCCTATTTTCATGTACAATCAGCCTTTTGCTAAAAATGAAGAATAAAGCCAAAGGAGCAGCATTGCATGACGCAAGCGAATACCCCACAGCAAAAGCGCGGTGCATTTACGCGTTTTCTCGACACCGTTGAATGGTTGGGCAACTTGTTGCCCCATCCCATCACTCTGTTCGCCCTCTTCGCCATTGGCGTGGTATTTCTAAGTGGCGTTGCCAGTTATTTTGGCTTGAGCGCACAAGATCCACGCCCAGGTGGTGATGTCATTGAAGTGGTGAGCTTGCTTAATGCCGAAGGCTTGCAACGTATTGTGACCGGCTTAGTCACCAACTTCACTGGCTTTACGCCGCTAGGTACGGTGTTGGTCGCCTTGCTCGGCGTGGGAATCGCTGAACGCTCTGGCTTATTATCAGCTGCCATGCGCGGTCTTGTCATGAACGCCCACCCGCGTATGGTGACGCTCGCAGTCGTGCTCGCGGGGGTAATTTCAAACACCGCTTCTGAGCTTGGCTACGTCGTTTTGGTACCGCTCTCTGCAATGATTTTCCACTCTCTTGGTCGGCACCCTTTGGCCGGGCTTGCCGCAGCTTTCTCAGGAGTATCTGCTGGTTACAGCGCAAATTTGTTGATCGGCACGGTCGACCCACTACTCGCCGGTATCACCACCAAAGCAGCAAACCTGATTGACCCTGACTATTACGTAGGGCCCGAGGCGAATTGGTACTTCATGATGATTTCGACCTTTTTAATTGCAGCGATGGGTACCTTCGTCACCGAGAAAATCGTCGAGCCTAAACTGGGTAAATACAACGTCAAAGAAGCCAGCATCAATCTTAGTGAGCAGAAAATAGAAGCCTTAACTCCCGTTGAGAAAAAAGGCCTCAAAGGCGCTGGCCTAAGCTTTTTACTGTTAGGTTTGCTGCTTGCACTGACCATAGTTCCCGAATGGGGCATCTTGCGCAATCCAGAAGACGGCAAAGTCGCCGGCTCCCCTTTCTTAAAAGGCATAGTGACCTTTATCTTCATTACTTTTGCAATTCCAGGTTACGTTTACGGACGCATCACTAAAGTCATGAAAACCGATCGCGATGTGATTGACGCGATGTCAGAGTCAATGAGTACTCTCGGAATGTACATTGTCTTAGTTTTCTTTGCGGCGCAGTTTGTGGCGTTTTTTGGCTGGACTAACTTCGGCAGTATCTTCGCCATTAAAGGCGCAACCTTCTTACAAGAAATCGGTTTAACCGGACCTGCCGTCTTTATTTTGTTTATTTTGATGTGCGCTTTCGTCAACTTGATGCTCGGTTCAGCCTCGGCGCAGTGGGCTATCACAGCCCCCATATTCGTGCCTATGTTGATGCTTATTGGTTATGCGCCCGAAGTCATCCAAGCGGCCTATCGAATTGGTGACTCGGTGACCAATATTATCACCCCAATGATGAGTTACTTTGGACTGATTTTGGCGGTCGCCGCACGCTACAAAAAAGACATCGGCATCGGCACCCTGATTGCCACCATGTTGCCTTACAGCATCATGTTCTTAATCGGTTGGAGTGCGTTGTTCTTTATTTGGGTGTTCGCCCTAGGTATGCCGGTGGGCGTTGCCACACCGACGTATTACACCCCTTAAGGAACAGCCGGCACGCGCAGCAGCCGATACAAGGTCACTGCGCTAAGACCGCAGACACCGATGACCATCAGCATCCCGAGTGGATGCTGATGCCCTACCACATTGACCACTGCGGATACGATACCAGCAATCAGAAATTGTAAGCTACCCGTCACTGCTGAGGCTGAACCTGCACGTTCTTGTTGCTCGGCCAAGGCGCCAGCCATGGCATTCGGGAACACCATTCCCAGCGTGCTGACGTAAGCAAACACCAGTGCAATCACCCACCACATGCTGACATTTAGACTTGCGGCAGCTAAAGTGGCGAGTGCCACGAGCCCGAGAAATGGTAGCGATTTGTTGAGGATCTTACGCGAGTCAAAACGACGCAGCAGCCAAGCGTTAAACTGTGCCATGCCGATAATACCTATGGCATTAGCCCCAAAAAGCCAGCTGTAATGGGTTGGTGCTAAGCCAAAATGCTCAATAAAGACATAGGGCGAACCGGTGATGTAGGCAAACATACCTGACTGCGCAATGCCCCCCGCCAGTGAATAACGCAAAAACCCACGATCTTTGAGCACATCCCAATAAATCGGCAAGCTCCGCCGCATTCGTACAGCGCCATTAAAACCGCGCGTTTCGGGTAAACGAACATGAACTATCGCCATACAAGCCACCGCAAGTGCCGCCACAATCAAGAAAATAGCTTGCCAGCCGAGGTAGGTGGTTACATAAGCACCCGCTAATGGTGCCAAAATGGGTGCGATGCCCATGACTAAAATAAGAAACGAGAACACCTGCGCTGACGCCTGTGGTGAATAGAGATCGCGTACCATCGCCCGCGCAATGACTAAGCCCGCACACGAACCAATCGCTTGAAAGAAACGCAGCACAATGAGGCTTTCAAGATTGGGAGCATAAGCGCATGCCAGTGACGAAATAATGTAAATCACTAAACCGAAGTAAAGCGGTGGCTTACGTCCCCATTTGTCTGAAGCGGTGCCATAAAGTAACTGACCAACGAACAAACCAAGGAAAAACGACGTCAGCGATAATTCAACGCGATTCGCTTCAGTAGCATAGCTTGCGGCAATATCGCCGAAAGCGGGCAGGTACATATCAATGGAAAGTGGCCCAAACATAGTGAGCAGGGCCAAAACAATGACGGTTAAATCAAATCGCGCGGTGTCAGATACTTCGATGCGCTTCATTCGCCCACCGCCCGATAGCTTTGCGTGCTATGTTCGGTCGGCCGAGTAATGATTTTGGTGGTCCGCGCCCAATCGACAAAGGACTGCGCGTAGTTCACATAGGTATCACTGATGCGTCCATCAGCGTTGAGTTCACCTAGTAAACGCCAGCCATCGGCGCCGCTCGCTAAGAAGCTGTTGGTCACCATGGTGTAACTTTGCGTTGGCTGCAATGACTGCCACCCAGCGTCGGTTTTTACCTTGAGTCCACTCACCCGCTCGCCATTTGGCTGGGTTAAGTCGACGTCAAAGCGAATGCCAGCGCCATGCGGATAGCCTCCATCAGAGCCGGTATCCGACAGCGCGTAGTCGATTGCCTGCTCAAGCACGGTTTTCACTTCAGCGCCGCTAATCTGCACTTCTACCAAGGTATTAGCAAACGGCAGAAGTTGATACGCATCGGCAATCGTTAAGGGGCCCGCTTGCAGCTCAGTGCGCACGCCGCCGCCGTTTTGTAGGGCAAAATCAGCTTGGGGTGCACTCGCTAGAAAAGCTTCGGCGACGACCGCATGGGCATCTGACTGACGGCCTTCACCGCAACCTGGCAAGGTCGTTGGCCCCATACGTTTTAAGCACAAGCGTTCTGCTACCGTAGCGATTTCGGTTTGCGTCAGCGCGGCAAGATCGTCTTGATAATGAACCAGCAAGCGAGTTGCCTCAGCATCTTCTGCAACTGCCGTAAATCCAGCCGTTTGCTGCAACGCTTGTGGTGCTTCAGTGCTGAGCAGCAAGTGAGGTTGGCCGCCGCATTGGCTGACCGCGTCACCGTTGAAACGGATCTGCAATTCGCCGACCACTTGACTGTACTGCCAAGCATGCGCAATACAGACGGGCTCACCATCAGCATTCATGACTTGCATAGGGTAAGGCCCGACCGTTGGCAGGCCATAGCGTGCGTAATCACCCAACAGCGTGTGCGAATCACCGCCAATAATAAAATCCACCGCCGGCAGCTGAGAGGCAAGCCGTAAATCGTTTTTATACTGAATATGTGACAGTAAACCGATCTTTTCGACGCCTTGTTGGCGCAGCTCTTCGATATAAAACGCTGCAGTTTCAAGCTCATCGGCAAACACCGTGGTGGCATCTGGCTGCGACGAATTCTTGGTTTTGACCGCGATGTCGATACCAATCACCGCCACCCGCTGGTCGCCTACTTTAAAAATGCTGTAAGGTTTGAAGCTGTCCCAACGCGTTTTCGGCGTAAGTGGCGACACGCCAACCTCTGGTTGCACATTAGCAGCTAAAACTTGCGTCGCACACTCATCGGTGAGCGCTAGGCTGTCGAGAAATTCTTTTAGTCCAGCATCACCATTATCGAATTCGTGGTTACCAAGCGCGAACGCATCGAAACAAACTTGATTCATCAGGGCCGCGTCGGCAGCACCATTGAAAATGGTATAAAACAAAGTACCTGTAATCGCATCCCCAGCATGCAAGGCAAGGACATGTTGATTGGCAGCTCGGATCTGCTCAATCTGTGCGACCACGCGAGCAAAACCGCCGGTTTCGACACTTAATTCTTCGCCACGGAAGTTAATTTTAGTGCTTTCACTCGGTAGCAAGTTGGAGTGATGATCGTTGATATGCGCTATGGTGAGTTCAAACTCGTCTGGGGCATCGGGCGTTTGTGCGCAGCTCAGTAGGCCCAGCAATGCGGCGCCAAGCGCCGCAGTTTTGAAAAGTTTCACTTATTTCACCAAACCGATTTCGCGCAACCGCTCCATCAAGTAGTCATGCGATGAAATTGCGGTAAAACGCTGAGGATTTTCTTCCGTAATACAGCTTTCAAGCGGGTCAATCATAAAGTCTGGATTGAAGTGCAAGAAAAACGGAATCGAATAACGCGACTTGTGACTGAACGGTGCCGGTGGATTCACCACGCGGTGCGTGGTTGATGGCAGCACACCGTTGGTCAGGCGCTGCAACATATCGCCGACGTTACAAATAATCGCGCCTTCAATAATGGTAACAGGAATCCAAGTGCCGTCTTTGGCCAACACTTCAAGGCCAGGTTCACGCGAACCAACCAACAAGGTCAGTACGTTAATGTCTTCATGAGCGCCAGCGCGCACCGATGGCGTACCTTCGTCAATAATCGGTGGATAGTGCAACGGGCGTAAAATCGAGTTACCCAAATCAACTTTGTCGTTGAAGTAATCACGCGGCTGCTTCAAGTAGACAGCCAAGGCTTCCAACACGCGCAAACCCAACGCGTCTAAAGCGGTGTAGAGCTTTAGGATTTTTTCTTTAAATTCAGGCAGCTCTTGTGGCCACACGTTTGGCGTTAACTGCGGATACGGCGGTTCACCTTCGATTTCACGACCGACATGCCAGAACTCTTTCAAGTCAACATGTTTGGCGTCTTTGGCAATCTCGGTACCGAATGGCGTATAGCCGCGCGCACCGCCACCACCTGGAATATGGTACTGCTTTTTGACATCTTCTGGCAGCGCAAAAAGCTCACGACAAATATCGAGCGCCTCTTCGATAAGCTGCTGGTCCACACCATGCTTAGTTAATGCTACAAAACCATTGGTTTCGTATCCCTCCCCCACGAGCTGGGCAAATGCCTCGAAATCTTGGTTATAGAGGCTCATATCAATATGTGGAATGGATTTCATTGGGACCCTTTCTGAATTTAGGAAAACAGCCGATTATTTTAGGTTCTTTAGCCGCCAAAAACAACGAAATGGACACAAATCAACAGGGTAAATCTTTGGTAAACCAGCTTTCCACTTGGCTATTTACATTGCAAACTCATTGGCACATTCATAACAGTGAGGTTGTGTCTAATGAAAACCTTAAACAAAGTTGTTGCATTCGCATTGGTCAGTGGTGCGCTAACAGTAGCGGCGCCAAGTTTCGCGCAGAATAACGACGATCCGTTTGAGGCGCCACAAACGGGCCAAGCCTTTAACTACCTCAGTGGCGGTTTCCATGACCATGATGGCGGTGGTGATAGCGTGGTCATCGAAGGGAGTTACACCTTCAATAACCCATGGTTTGTTAGTGGCTATTTGCGTGACGGCGACGATGGTCCATTTGGCGATGGTCGCGATGCACAAGGAATCAAGTTAGGTCGCTATCTGTGGCTCAACCACAATTTAGTAGCAGACTTCTCGGGCAAGCTAGGCCACGTTGATTTCGGTGGCGCCGATAGCGCTTATTGGGGCGTTGAAGGCAACCTGCGCACACGCATCGACCGCTTTGAAATCTATGGTGGACTCGGTTGGGTCGACTATACCGACGCTGGCAGCGACAGCCAATACCAATTCGGTACGCGTTTTTACATCAGCCCGCAATTCGCCGTGGGTGCTCGCTATCAAGACAGCGAATTTGGTGACGGTCTCCGCATCGAAGCGAGTTATCACTTCTAATAAAATCAGGTATGCTGTGACAGCTAACTTTCAACTCGGAGTCTTGGCATGTCACAGCTACCCCCTTTCTTAACCCTTTATCGCGAACTTATCGCTACGCCTTCAGTGTCGTGTATCGACCCACACTGGGACACCAGCAACAAAGGCGTCATCGATAAACTTGCAGGGTGGCTGACCACGCTCGGATTCACTGTGGTGGTGAACGAGCTTGAACGCCAAGCCGGCAAATTTAACCTGCTTGCGAAATACGTACCACCTGCCAGCGATGGCAAAGGCGGCTTATTGTTGGCTGGGCACACCGATACCGTGCCGTGGGATGAAGGTCGCTGGACTCGCAACCCATTTGAACTGCACGAGGCGGATGGCAAGCTTTACGGACTTGGCAGTGCCGATATGAAGGGCTTCTTTGTCTTTGCGCTGGAAGCCATTCGCGACCTCGATCTAAGCAAACTGCAAAAGCCACTCTATGTTTTGGCGACCGCCGATGAAGAAACCACCATGGCTGGGGCCCGTGAACTAGCAGCGTTTGGCGATTTACGGCCCGACTACGCCATCATTGGTGAGCCCACCTCGATGACCCCAGTGACCATGCATAAGGGGCATTTAACCGAGGGCATCCGCATAACGGGTAAAAGTGGCCATAGTTCCAACCCCGGTGCTGGCATTAATGCAATTGAAGTGATGCATGATGTGATTAGCGGACTACGAGAACTGCAACGTGAATTTCAGCAGCGCTATCACGATGCGCATTTTGCCGTGCCGTATCCTACCCTGAATTTCGGTAACATCCATGGCGGTGACGCCGCAAATCGCATTTGTGCCTGTTGCGAAATGCACATTGATTTGCGGCCACTACCTGGCATGCAAATGGACGACTTGTACGGCGAGCTGGAGCGCAAATTACAGCCGGTACGCGAACAATTCCCGAACGCCGTATGTCTTGAGCACCTCCACGAGGCAATTCCGGGTTACCGATGCGACCCGGACTCAGCCATTGTGCACTTAGTACAGGAAATCACCGGCAATGCTGCCGAGCCTGCGAATTACTGTACTGAAGCGCCTTTTGTGCAGGATCTTGGCTGCCAAACCATTGTCATGGGGCCTGGCTCGATTGCACAAGCTCATCAACCGGACGAGTTTATTCGTTTGGATGAAATCGCGCCCGCGCAGCAACAGCTGCGCGACATAATACGTCGCGCTTGTGCTTAATCTTGTGCTGCTTGTGCTGCTGCCTGCGCAGCAAGCACTCGCATGACCGGCCGAAAACTCTTGCGGTGAATTGGACACACGCCATGGGTGCGTAAGGCTTCTAAATGTGCCGGCGTAGGGTAAGCTTTGTGCTTAGCAAAGTCGTACTGTGGATAAACCTCATGCCACGCCAACATTTGCCGATCGCGTTCGACTTTGGCCAAGATTGATGCCGCGCCTATGCAAGCATGCAACGCATCCCCACCAACGACCGCTTCGGCTGGCACCTGCAGCTTGGGTACGCAGTTGCCATCGACCAGCACTTTTTCTGGCTTTATTCCCAAAGCTTCAACGGCTCTTTTCATCGCAGTTAATGACGCTTGTAAGATATTGATTCGGTCGATTTCTTCAGCATCACACTGCGCAATCGCCCAATAGAGTGCCTTCTGTTTTATCTCCTCACTTAGTGCTAAGCGTTTCTTTTCCGATAGTTTTTTCGAGTCATTGATGCCCTCAATGGGGTTATTGGGATCAAGAATCACCGCTGCCGCAACCACGGGTCCGGCGATAGGCCCACGCCCTGCTTCATCTGTACCGCAGATCATACTGTCTCTTGTGCTTGTGAGTTGTTGGGGTATGATACTTTCGTCTCATAAAAAATAACAATACTTAAAGGGGTCTCTCATGTCTGAATCACCTTCGTTACTTAACCGCATGCTCGACAAAGTCGAGAAGGTGGGTAACAAGCTCCCTGATCCAGCCGTTATGTTCTTCGGACTACTCATTATCGTCTGGGTCTTTAGTTACTTGCTCTCTGGTGTCAATTTCGATGCCATGCATCCGTTAACCGGCGAGAATGTGAAAGTCACTAACCTACTCAGTGGCGAGCAAATGGCGGATTTCCTCGCCAATATGGTCGGCACTTTTATGGGCTTCGCGCCGTTAGGCGTGGTATTGGTTGCCATGCTGGGTGTCGGTGTTGCTGAACGCAGTGGCTTCATTAACGTTGTCATCAAGCTGATGTTGAATGTCACGCCTAAGGTGTTGCTCACGCCAGTACTGATTCTAATTGCAATTGTCAGCCATACGGCGGTTGATGCGGGCTATGTGTTGGTCATTCCACTCGGTGGTGTTATCTACTACGCTGCGGGCCGTCACCCATTAGCAGGTATTGCAGCGGCTTTTGCTGGGGTCTCGGGTGGTTTCAGTGCGAACTTCGTACCATCGGCAATTGACCCATTACTGCAAGGTTTTACCCAGTCTGCGGCGCAAATTTTAGACCCGAACATTCAATTGAATCCGTTGAATAACTACTTCTTCACGGCGATGTCCTCAATTGTCGTGGTACTCGTTGGTTGGTATCTAACTGACCGCGTTATTGAGCCGCGTTTAAGCAAAACACCAATCGATGGTGATCAAGAAGATATGCCGGCGCTTGACGATGTCACCCCGCGCGATCGCAAAGCATTCTTCGCTGGTGTCATCACTATGGTGGTCGGCTTAGCGCTACTCGCTTGGGCTTCGATGGCAGAGAATACGCCGCTTGCAGACCCAGTGACCGGCGAACTTGCTTCATTTGCTGCGCCATTAATGCAGATGATCGTACCGCTGATTTTCCTACTATTCATCATTCCAGGTATCGTCCACGGCTACATTGCGGGTAACTTCAAGAACTCGCAAGACGTCATTGGTGCGATGACTAAATCAATGGAAGGGATGGCGTACTATATGGTCATGGCGTTCTTCTGTGCGCTATTCATCAAAGCTTTTGGTGATTCGAACCTCGGTATTCTGTTATCGATTAAAGGTGCGACTTTCCTGAGTTCGCTTGAACTGTCTGGCGGCGTGACCATGGTTGGTATTATCTTCTTGGTCGCCTTCATCAATTTGTTCGTCGGCTCGGCCTCGGCCAAGTGGGCACTGATTTCACCGATCTTCGTACCTATGCTGATGCAACTCGGTTACTCACCTGATTTAACGCAAGCAGCTTACCGTGTCGGTGACTCGACCAGTAACATCATCACGCCATTGTTACCGTACTTCCCGCTGGTGGTGCTGTACTGTCAGCGTTATGTCAAAGGTACTGGTATTGGCTCGCTGGTAGCCTTGATGCTGCCATTCACCGTCAGCTTACTGGTGTTGTGGTCAGCGTTCTTGGTGATCTACTGGATGCTTGGCATTCCACTCGGTATTCAGTCGAACTACATGTACCCAGCGGTGGGTTAAACCATGACCTACTTTCAAGGCAAGACTGTCTGGTTAACCGGTGCCTCTTCAGGCATCGGTTTAGCCATGGCACAGCAGTTGGCTGAGGCCGGCGCGCATTTAATCTTAACTTCGCGCCGCGCCGAGGTGCTCGAGCAGGTGCGCAGTGAGCTGGCACATCCAGAACGCCATCAAGTGTTGGCATTGGATCTCAGTCAACCCGAAGCTGCTGCGGCTGAAGCCAAAACGGCCTTGGGCGACCAGGTGATTGATGTCTTGATCAACAATGCCGGTGTGTCGCAGCGGTCATTGATCCTCGATACCGATATGCACGTCTATCGGCAATTAATGGAAATCGATTACTTCGGCGTGATTGCCCTGACCAAGCTGGTGTTACCGCGCATGATCGAACGTCGCAGCGGCCATATCGTCACCGTCTCGTCAGTGGCGGGCAAGGTCGGGACCAAGCTGCGTAGTGGCTACAATGGTGCAAAATTTGGTGTTATTGGTTTTATGGATTCGCTACGCGCTGAAACGGCCGCTAGCGGGCTCGTAGTGACGTCTATTTTGCCGGGCTTCATCAACACGCAAGTTGCGCACAATTCGTTGACTGGCGACGGCTCAGCACTTGGTAAGCCAGATCCGGATAATGCCGGTGGGATTTCTGCCGAAGAATGTGCACGGCAATCGCTCAAAGCCATTGCCGCGCAAAAAGCTGAAGTTGTGGTGGGGTCAGGGTTATCTAAACTGGCACCCTTCTTACAAAGGTTTGCGCCGGGGTTGGTCCGGCGCATGATTGCGAAGCGTTAATCGTTGTCATCACTGCTTCTGGACAGAGCGAAATCAAGTTGCACCTGCTGATCGGTCAACCGCACCGGTTGACCGTTCTCATAGGCCGGTACAAACAACCACTGTGAAAGAGCTTCTTTCGCGCTCTTGCCAAAATCACCATTGGTCTCTTCTACGATAGTGATATTCTCGACTCGACCATTAGTCGCGATCTCGTAGTTCAACAACACTGAACCTTCTTTTTGCTGGCGCGCCATGTCCTCGGGATACCGAGGATTAACTCGATACACCGCCTGTTCAACGGTGGTGCCATTGAGCTCGTTGTTCATTTGACCAATCCGCGCCAGCGCCTTGTCGGCACCCTCAGTCATTCCTTCCTTGGCATAAAAGGTGACTAAGCGGTAGTTTGCTGCCAACTGCAACTGCAAGACTGCGGCACGGTCATTGGCCGGCATCGCAACGACTTGCTCAAGCTTATCGATGGCCGACATCATTTTATCTTGCCCGACGTCTTCCATGGCTGCATAGAAGGCGGTTTTCGCGGTGAGCAAATGCTCATCGCCGTGCAACTTGACGCTATCTTTATACAAGGAATTCCATAGCTCAGGGCGACTTTGACCAAGCCGTAATAATTCCTCAGCCATCGCCGTTTTAACATCAAGCACGACCGCTGGGTTTTTCTCCTTTAGCGCGCTAAAGACATTGGCGAACGCAATTTCATATTCCGCAACCTTTGCCTCGTTGTACTCAGGCATGGTTTCCAACGCTAGCAGCAAAGGATCGAGGAGCTCGATAGCGGTGGCATCGTATTCGCGTTGATAAGCCCGCACAACCAATGCTGCCAATGCGTGAGATTGCTCGCCGACACGTTGATTTGCGGCGAGCAAAAATAAGTAATTCATCGCTAGGTTTGCGGTATTAATATGATCTTCACCAAAATACTCGCGGCCGCGCATATAAGAGGCGAACGCTAGTTTTTGTAACTCTAAGCGCGGAGTTTCAGCATTTTGTTGTGCTTGCTGAAAGGCTTGGTACGCCTCTTGAAAGTTCTGTTGCGCGTTGTCTTGTAACAGCGGCGCGGCGGTTGCGCTGGAGACCACAAAGGCACCTGCGACGGCCATGATGGCTAAAGATGAAAGCTTTAACTGCATAACTCATTCCATTGTTGTTGTAATAATTATGTAGCTACTGATACTAACCTTTTTGCCGCGCCGAAAGCAAAAAAAAAGCCTGCGAGATGTGCAGGCTTTAAGTCTATTTGCCGTTGCGGTGGTTTACACCATATGCACCAACATCGACGTCGGATCTTCCAAAAACTCTTGCCAGCGCTTGTTAAAGCGCGCAATGGTACCGCCGTCAATGACCCGGTGGTCGCCCGACCAACTGACATTCATGATCTTGCGGGCCACAACATTGCCATGGCTGTCAAAGCGTGGGAGTTCTTGAACTTTACCAAGCGCAACAATAGCAACTTCAGGTTTGTTGATAATCGGCGTTGCTACGGTACCGCCAATCACACCGATATTCGAGATGGAAATAGTGCCACCTTTCATATCTTCCTGCGCAACACGACCCTCACGTGCCGCTTGAGTAAGACGCGTCACTTCATTGGCAATATCGATAATGCTCTTGTGCTGTACCTGTTTAACGTTAGGTACCAACAAACCAATCTTAGTGTCCACTGCCATACCGATGTTGTGATCGTCAAAGTACGTAATTTCGGTGCAATCCGCATTCACTTGTGAGTTCATAATGGGGAACTCTTTTAACGCCAGTGACATGGCTTTAATGAAGAATGGCATCATGGTGATGCGGATACCTTCATCCTTGTAGCGTTCTTTAAGCTGTTTTTGTAGCGCCATGACCGCGGTTAGGTCAAACTCATCCGCATAAGTAAAGTGCGGAATGGTACTGACCGATTCGGTCATCGCTTTGGCCATTGCTGCTTTCACCCCACGAATGGCCTCAGTACGCTTACCACCGGTAGTTGTTGCTGCTTTGGCAGCGGTCTCCGACGTCTGTGATGAGGTTGTAGCTTCCGCCTTGGTTGAGCCACCAGCCACAAAGTTTTCAACGTCTTCTTTCAGCACGCGACCTTTAGCACCTGAGCCTGGCACTTGACTGATATCGATATCGAGTTCGCGGGCACGGCGACGCACGGCTGGGCTAGCGATGGCCTTGCCTTGGCGCGCGGCTTGTGGGGCTGAGGTTTGGCCGGCTGACGAGGCAGTATTGGTGTCGGATGAGGGTTTCCCCGCACTAGAAGTACGGGCTACGTCACGGGCTACGTCACGGGCTACGTCGCTGGCTTCGCCTTCGACGCGGATGGCAAATAAAGGTTCGTGGACCTTAGCGATATCGCCTTTGGCGTAGTAAAGTTTTTCAACTACGCCATGCTCTTTCGCGGGAATCTGCACCAGAGCCTTGTCTGTCATCACGTCGACGACCGGTTGGTCTTCTTCGATAACATCGCCTTCTTTGACTAGCCACTCGACGATTTCGCACTCGACGATACCTTCACCAATATCCGGCAGGATGAAGTCGGTAACTGTGCTGCTTGCAGAGGTCGCATTGGTATCCGATACCACAGCGCTCGTTTCGGCTGAGGATTTCCCCGTACTAGAAGTACGGGCTACATCTTCTTCAGCGCCGGAATCGATAGCGAACAAAGGTTCATGCACTTTCGCAATGTCGCCTTGCGCGTAATAAAGCTTGGTGACGACGCCATCTTCTTTGGCGGGAATTTGCACCAAGGCCTTATCCGTCATTACATCGACCACTGGCTGATCTTCTTTGATGGTATCGCCTTCTTTGACGAGCCATTCAACGATTTCACATTCAACGATGCCTTCGCCGATGTCCGGTAAGATAAAATCTTTACTCATGATGCACGGCCTCTTAGTAAGTCATCGAAGCTTTAATCGCTTCGTAAACTTTCAGGTGATCGACAAAGTATTCTTTTTCGTGGCACAGCGGATACGGAGTATCGAGACCACAGACACGCGCGATCGGCGATTCTAAATATAAGAAACACTTGTCTTGAATTGACGCGGCTACCTCGCTAGCGAAACCATTGGTCAATGGCGCTTCTTGAGTCACCACTAAACGACCGGTTTTCATCACGGATTCGGCCACAGTATCGATATCCCAAGGCAATAGACTTACCAAATCGATGACCTCACAGTCGATACCGTCTTCAGCTGCTTTTTCTGCCGCTTTTTCTGCCATTTCAACCTGCGCACCCCAGGCTACGATGGTCAAGTCTTTACCTTCACGCACGATGTCGGCTTTGCCTAACTCCAGGGTGTACTCTTCTTCCGGCACTTCACCGGTTGAGGCACGATACAAGCGTTTCGGCTCCATGAACAATACTGGGTTCGGATCGAAAATCGAGCTCAGTAACAAGCCTTTTGCCATGTATGGATTGCGTGGAATCACAATTTTTAAGCCTGGCGTATGCGCGAAATAAGCTTCCGGTGATTGCGAGTGGTAATGACCACCGGCAATACCGCCGCCGTATGGCGTGCGAATCGTCAAGCCACCTACGTTAAACTCATTACCTGAACGATAGCGGAATTTCGCCGACTCGTTCACGATCTGGTCAAACGCTGGGAAGATATAATCACCAAACTGAATTTCGGCAATAGCGTAACTGCCTTGCGATGCCAAACCATTGGCAAAACCAAGGATGCCCTGCTCTACCAGTGGCGTATTGAAGTTGCGATGACGACCGTATTTTTCAGTCAGTCCTGAGGTCGCGCGGAATACCCCACCAAAAGCACCGGTATCTTCACCAAAGCTATACACTTTGTCGCTTTTCGCCATCGCGATATCAAGTGCACTATTGATGGCTTGTAATAAATTCATTTTCGCCATTACTTGTCTCCCCCATCAATACGTGACGCTGTTTTTGGATACGCTTCTGGGTACTTCCGAATATGCGCTTTCAACTGCTCTAGCTGCGCTCGCAACTGTGGCGTCGGCGTGTCGTATACATCTTTGATGAGTTCATCAATGTGTGGTGCTGGAATTTTCTCGGCTTCTTTCAATGCAGCAAGTACCGCCGCTTTTTTCTCGGCGAAGTTTTCTTCTGCGTCTTTCTCGGTCAGCCATTTTTTCTTAATCAAATAAGCTTGAAAGCGGCTCAATGGATCTTTAGCGCGCCATGAGGCTTCTTCATCACGGGTACGATAACCGGTCGGGTCGTCAGAGGTTGAATGCCCTGCCATGCGATACGACATCCCCTCAATCAATACCGGCTCGTTGTCTTCGACTGCCAATTTACGCGCCAATTGCGTTGCTTGGTAAACAGCAAATATATCGTTACCGTCAACGCGAATGGTTTTCATACCATATGCAACACCACGCGGCGCGATACCATCACCGCCGTATTGCTCACCTTGCGATGGCGTCGAGATGGCATAACCATTGTTACGACAGAAGAAGATCACCGGCACTTTATAAACCGACGCCATATTCAATGCCGCGTGAAAATCACCTTCTGAGGCAGCACCTTCACCGAAATAGCAAATGGTACATTTACCGTCTTTATCCATTTTCTGACCATACGCATAGCCAGTTGCTTGCGGGATTTGCGTCGCCAACGGCGAAGCAATGGTCATAAAGTTGAGGGCCGCACAACCATAGTGCACAGGCATCTGGCGACCTTTACCAAGGTCGCGCTCATTGGAGAACAGTTGGTCCATGAATTGTTCAACAGTAAAGCCACGATAGGCAAGTGCTCCCTGCTCGCGATACTGCCCCATGATCATATCACCGTCATCGAGTGCCGCAGCAGAGCCAATGCTCGCCGCCTCTTCACCGAGTGAAGAAAGGTAGAAGCTGATACGCCCCTGGCGCTGTGCAGCAATCATGCGCTCATCTAAGATGCGAATGAACTGCATGGTATCGAACATTTTTAAAGCCAGCTCTTTATCGATATCGGGCAGCTTTGCGCCTTTGTGCACGGTGCCGTCTTCTTTGAGGATCTGTAGCATAGGAATCTGCAATGCTGAACCGTCCAAAAACTGTGGTTCAGTTACGATTTCCAACTGATGTTTTTTATCCGTAGCCATAACTTTCTCGTTCTCAGAAAAATTGCGCTAACTTTACCTTTACGTCAACTGACATGCAAACAGGCGAAGGTAACATTACGTAAAAATCAGACCAGTTTCAGCTGCTCAACAGGTATTTCAACCACTGTCAATAAAGCGCGCTGCCCCAGAGCCACCTTGGCATTGGGGAAAATAATACGCTCGCTGCTCTGCTCTACTAAGTATTCTTTATCGCCGTCGGTGGCTAACAGTTCGCCTTGCTTAAACGCGGTGAAATTGGCAACGTCATCAGGAAAATGCAGGGTAAAGTCTTCAACTGTACGGTTTATTGTACGGCAAACGTCGAATACTTTTGTGCGGTTTGCATCAAACTTCGGTAGCCGTAATTCAGCCTCACTGATCAAACGGGTAAACATTTGTTCTGCGGCGGCAAACTTACTACGGTCGTTTTCGCCAAACGGACGTACTTTACCCAGTTCAACGGTGAACGCGTCAGCGTTATGAGTGCGCACACTGTAATAGCTAAAAGTTGTGGTAGGTGCTTGGTTCAATAAAATTGTTTCGACGCCACACTCCGCCAAAAACGTCAGTTGTTCTTTTTTATAAGGGCCACCATGGGTAAAGGGATAGACCGCGAACTTTTCGTATTGGGAATCACGGATCGCAGTATGCAAATCATAATGATAGCGCTTGCGCTCGCCCGCTGGTGCAGCCGCGAAAAACTCGCTGACGGCATGCTCCATGGCTGCTGCACGCTGATGTTCAGGCGTCTGCCCTTTGCCGTGCGCACCACTGAAAAGGCGATTCATGTTTTCATCGACAAAGCGCTTGCCAATGCGAATGGCTGCCGGGTTAGCAATTAAGAATAGCGTGCGCTGGCACGGCTGAATATCACCGCTTAGAATGCCGTGCAGCATGTCGCGCACGATTTCAATTGGCGCCGTTTCATCACCGTGGACCGCGCAGGAAATCACGACATCTTTGTTGCTCGGTTGCTGCGGTTCAAACACGAACACACCATAGTCACTAAAGGTTAAGGCACCGCTTGCACAGAGGGCGGTAGTTCCGCGCAATGCACTTTGTGCGCTTGTTAACTCCCCATGGTAGCCTTGCACGGTCCAATCCAACACATTTACATCACTGTGTTTCACTGTTCTGTGACTCCTCTAATTTGATTCGGCCTGGCTCTAAGTCTTTGGTCGCAAGCAAAGCGCGCAACACACGCGAGCGGTATTCGCGGCGATAGAGCACGGAAATGACCATAACGGTCGAGAGAAAAAATAAACCTGGGTGCAAAAACCAACACAAATACGCGAGGGCAAAGTAATAAGCCCGTAATCCGTTGTTATACTCATGCCCCGCTTGGTCAAAAACTTTCGCAGCTTGGCGAGCAAAGGTCGTGCGTTGTTCGTCGCTGAAGTCGGTGCTGCGGTACTGTGGCGCTGCACCCATAAGTACCGAGACAAAGCCAAACTGCCGGATGGCCCAGGTGAATTTGAAGAAGGCAAAAACGAAAATCAATGCCAACCCAGCAAGCTTAAAGCGCACTTTATCTGGCGATGTATCAGCAGTGAACGGCAAGGACTGCAATACCTGCACCACGATTTCAGCCGATGCCAGCAGGGTTAGCACACCCGCTAACACCAGTATGGTTGAAGAGGCGAAGAAAGTGACGACGCGCTCAACGTTGCCAAGCAATGCCGCATCAGCTATCTGGTGCTCTTTGCGTGTAAGCGTCGACATCCAGTCAATACGCAACTGCCGCAAAATATACGACAGGCTGTAGGTGGAGCGCGCACGGATGCGAGCAAACTGGGTATAACCAAACCAGACGCTCACAAAAAAGGCCAGTGTTAGCACATCAAGTAACGATAAACTCATAGGGTCGACCTTCACCGCTGCACCACTTGGCAGCTTCCAGATAAGCGAAAAGCACCCTGAACCTCAGGGCGCCTTTCTATGAATCATTGTAAGGTCATTAGTTTACCATTAAGTGACAAACTTGTCTGATTCCGATCGTGGCGCTGGACGTTCCGCCAAACCATACCAAGACAACATAGTTTTAATACCGCGTTTGGTATCGTCCAGAATGATATAGAGACACGGAATCAAGAGCAGCGTAATAACCGTGGCGAAAAGAATACCGAAGGCCAATGAAATCGCCATTGGAATCACCATTTTCGCCTGCAAACTCTTTTCAAGCACGATCGGCAACAAACCAAAGAAGGTGGTCAAACTGGTAAGTACGATCGCACGAAAACGCGCTGAGCCGGCATCTTGCACCGCTTGACGTAGCGGCGTACCGTCACGCCGCGCTTGGTTGACATAGTCCACCATGACCAAGGAGTCGTTCACCACAACCCCAGCAAGCGCGATAATGCCGAATAAACTTAAAATCGAGATCGGCATACCTAAGATCCAGTGACCGACCACCGCACCAATCATCCCGAACGGTATCACTGACATGATAATCAATGGCTGACTGTAAGACTTCAACGGAATTGCCATTAGCGCGAAGATGGCGAACAGTGCTAGAGCAAAGCCCACCGCTAATGAACTAGTCGCCTCTGCTTCGTCTTGCGACGCACCTTCGAGTTTGGCAGTAACCGTTGGATACTTATCAAGAATCGGCTGAATCTCTTGCGACATAACTTGTCGCACGACTTCAAAGGGTTCAATGCGGTCCTTATCAACCCTGGCGCGTACATTCACCGAGCGCTCCCGATCAATGCGCGTAATGGTGTTGTAACCCTTGGCGAAGCGAATGTTGGCCAATTCGGTAAATGGAATCATCCCACCGTCGGCTGTGCGTAACTTCATGTCCTCTAAGTTACCAATTGATTGCCGTTCTTCGAGTGGATACCGCACCATGATTCGAACTTCTTCGTCACCGCGCTGAATACGCTGCGCTTCGGCACCGTAGAACGCGTAACGCACTTGGTTCGACAGTTCCGAGAGGGTGATTCCCATTGCTGTCGCCAAAGGTTTGAGCTCCAAGATGATCTCATCGTTGCCTGCCCCAAAGGTATCCTCTATATCGAATACCCCGTCAAACTGGCCTAAAGCTTCTTTCAGCTCTTTCGCCGCTGCTGAGAGCTGGTTTAAGTCTTCACCGGCGAGCTGGAACTCCACATCAAAACCACCGCCACCGCCGATACTGCCTTGGAAGTTGACGGCTTTCACCCCCGCTATTTCCGGAGTTTCCATACGCCAGCGGTTGATGATTTGGAAGCCGTCGATTTCACGCTCTTCACCTTTGGCAAGCTCACTCATTACCATGCCACTGGTGGTGCCGTTCAGCCAAGTTGTGGTGTGTTTTACTACATCTTGACCAGTTTCATCAGAGACTTTTTCGTCAACGCGGTACAGCGCCTCAGTTAGGGTCTCTAGGGCGCGAATCGTTGCTTCTTCCGACGAGCCAGGTTGCATTTCGATGCTGGTACGGATGAAATCACTCGGAATATTGGGGAAGAACACCCAACGCACCACACCACCACTGATCAAACCGATCATCAGAATGAATAGCGCAAGGAAACTTGCCAATGTGGTATAGCGGTAATGTAAACACTTCGCCAAAAACGGCCGATAGTAGCCATACACGAACTTTTGCAAGCCACCGGAAATCTTATTCCGAACACGCTGGAAGCCGTTCTGTTTTTCGTTGTTACCTTTGCTGTACTTCATCGCAGCAATGTGTGCCGGCAAGATCAATTTAGACTCAACCAATGAGAACGCTAAACACAGAATCACGACCCATGCGATAGATTCCCAAATCGCACCCATACCACCATCGACCATGAGCATCGGAATAAATGCCACCATGGTGGTTAAAACACCGAAGGTTGCCGGAATTGCTACTTTTTTCGCGCCACGTACGACGTTATCAATGCTCTTGCCGTGCTTCTCGATTTCGGAGTAAGCACTTTCGCCGATGACTATCGCGTCATCGACGACTATCCCCAGCACCAGTATGAAACCAAATAAACTGATCATATTAATGGAGATATCGAACATGGGTAACGGCATTAATGCAATAGTTCCCAAGAAACAAATGGGGATCCCAATCATGACCCAGAACGCGAGACGCAATTGCAAGAATAACGACAACATCAAAAAGACGAGGAAACCACCAAACCACATATTGTCGAGCATCAAATCGAGACGCCCTTGTAAGTAGTAAGAAGAGTCGCCCCAATAAGCAATTTTAACTTCCGGTGGCAGTTCTTTTTGCTTACGCTCAATGTAATTGCGCGTTGCTTCAGCAACGGCCAGATCATTCTGATCGCCTACAGATTGAACCTGCACAAAGGTTGCAGGCATGTTGTCGAAACGAGTAAAACGCCGACGCTCAATGAATTCGTCCTTAACCGTAGCGATATCGCCGAGTGTCAGTCGAGTACCATCTGGGCGGTTAATTAACACGATATTTTCGAATTCTTCACCGTAGTAAGCTTGGTTGTTGGTTCGCAACAGAATGTCACCATTCGGCGTGCGAATAGAACCACCGGCGGCATCAATTGAGGTGCCGCGCACCGCATTGACGACTTGTTGGAAGGTTAAGTTATAACGCTGGAGGTCTTGCTCTGAGATCTCAATCGAGATTTCATAGTCACGCGCACCCACTACTTCAACCTTGGTAATTCCTGCAATGGTTTTGAGATCGTCACGAATCGACTTAGCAAGTTCCTTCTGATTCCGCTCGGTCATGTCACCATAAACGCTAATCCAGATAACTTCGCGCTGCGGGCGCATGCGGTAAATATTTGGATTCTCGATTTGCTGCGGAAAGTTAGGGATTGCATCCACTAACATTTTCACTTCGTCCATGACCACTTGCACGTCGTAGCCGTTCTCAACTTCAATCGAAACTGAGCCGCCACCTTCGCGCGCGGTCGAGGTCATGCGCTCAACACCATCGACATCTTCTAAGGCATCTTCGATAAGTACGATAACGCCCTGTTCAACTTCTTGTGGTGCCGCGCCCGGAAACGGAACTTGAATACTGATCATATTAAATTCAAGCTCGGGAAACATTTGCTTGCGCACTTGCCCGACCATGAAAATACCAGTGATGATAATCAGTAACATCAATAGGTTGGCGGCAACCGGATTGTTTGCCCACCAAGCGATAAATCCAGTTTCACGCGACTGCTGTTCGGGTACAGGTTGTTGCTTTTCCATCCCAGTACCTCCTTATTCTTTATTGGCGTTAGCAGTCTGGTCGGCGTCTTCGTCGCCTACCGCGTCTTTGCTATTCTCGTCTGGCTTACGTTCCATTTGCTGTGGCAAGGGGTCACCTGGCAACCGCACTTTCATGCTTGGTAGCGCGTTTGCTAATTGCGTTAACACCACTTGATCACCTGCTTTGAGGCCCTCGTTAATGACCACTGCGTTTTCTTCAGCACGCAATACCTCAACGTGTTGCCGTTGGAGGCGACGGTCTTCATCAACAAGCCAGACATTACCGTCAGCGGTTAACGCATAACGTGGAATGCGGAAGACATTTTCGACAAATAAGCCCTCAATATCGAGTGCAACAAAGCGACCAAAACGCAGTATTTCTGGGTGTGTATCACCGTTGCGGTTATACGGGTCTTTTACTTCGACAACGCCGTAAATAACGCGGCTGTTACTATCAAGAACCCCTTCGCTGCGAACCAAATTACCCTGCCAAGTGTGGGTAACGCCAGCAACTTCAGAGCGTAATTGTACGCGAGGAAAATTATCCGTTTGTTCAGTGCTTGGTAAATTTAAGAATGCTAGGTCGCGATCACTGAGCGGCACACGAATTTCAGCAGTTTCAGTTCCCATCAGCTGACCGATTTGGCTACCGACATTGATGAACTGCCCTAAATCAACATTTTTATTGCTCAAGAGCCCTGCAAACGGAGCCCGAATCACGGTCCGGTCAAGATCTCGTTGGGCTTTTGCGACTGCTGCTTCCGCCGACTGCATCGCAGCGACCGCGCTAGCAACTTGGGGCTCGCGCAAACCAAGCGCTGGAATTTCACCCAGTTCTAACGATTCCCACTCTTCACGAGCCACTTGCGCTCGTGCACTTTCTTCGGCAAGCGCTGCCTTTGCTTGTGCTAGGTTGGCTTTAGCACTTTGTAACGCGACCTCGTAATCCTGCGGATCGATGCGCAACAACACATCACCTTCGTTAAAGAAACCACCGTTTTGGAAGTTCGGTGATATCTCCACAATTTGTCCGCTGACTTGCGCCACTAAATTGGTGGTGTGTTTAGGCTGAACGTTACCTTGGCCGGCCACGATCATATTTATGTTTTCAGGCTGTGCTTCTTGTACTTCGACCAAAACCGCAGGACGCTCCATCGAACGCATGGGGATCTGTGGTCGCAAGTTCATCAGCAATACCACTATGGCAATTGCGACGAGGATGATAAGCGGGGGGAGTAATGCGCGTTTTTTAAAAGCCATTGAGATCATTCCATTTGAAAACTTAATTGCCGCATAGTATGCGGCAACTACTGTAGATAATTAAGCAGGATTATGTTGCAGGTTGTAACAACTGAAACATTAACCATTCAGCAAGTAACTTTCGGCGGCTTCAATGGCCCTTGGACCGCCGGCTAGCACCACGACATCATCGCGATTGAGAGTGAAATCACCATTCACCTCGCTAAACTCTTGCTCACCACGACGCACCGACTTTATCTGCACATCTAAGTCATCTAGGGCTAATTGTGCCAATTCACGTCCACAAGCATAGGCACTGTCCGTCAACTGTACGGCATGGAGAAATTGTAAGCGGTCAATTTTCTCAGGATCCATATCCGTTGTTTCACCCGGATAAAACCCGTGCATCTCGCCATAATGACTGCGCCGTGCTTGATCGAGGCGGGCAAGAATGCGACGAATCGGTACCCCTGAGCGACTTAAAATTTGCGAAACCAACATCAAACTGGCCTCCAGCGTATCTGGTACCACTTGGGTCGCACCTGCTTGCATCATCGCCTCGAGACGCAAGTCATCACGCGAGCGCACGATAATTTCCGCATGCTCGTTGATTTCACGAATGGCTCGCAACACCTCTAAAGCTTTTAAGTCGTCGGCGAAACTGATGATGATCAATTCCACTTGGTCGGCATGCACAGCTTTCAATATATCGCGCCGCGCAGCATCACCAAAGAATACCGCGGCACCACCGGCAATCGCCTCTTGCACTCGTTTAGTGTCATGATCAATGGCTAAATGATCGATACCCTCGTTGGTCAAGAATCGGCTCACCGTCTGACCCACTCGACCAAAGCCTAGCACCAAAACTTTTTTCGGCTCACTTACATTAGGTTGTTGCGGCTGATCAGAGTCCGCCCCGCGGCTACGGCGCACCAATGGCGCAACAATATTTCGACAGTTTTGAATCACCAACGGCGTCACCGCCATACCGAGCACGCCGACACCCACCAGCAATGAGGCAACTTCCGCTGGCAACAAGGCATAGCTGAGCGCCAAAGAAACCAGTACAAAGCCGAATTCGCCCATTTGGAACAGCATCAAACCCGCGCCCCATGCGTCTTCCTCGCGCTCTTTCATCACCCCAGCAAGTATTCGCACCACGAGCATTTTGAGCAAGCCGACGCCCAGCACCGCGAGCACAATCCAATGCAGATTGTGCAAGAACACGTCAAGATTGAGCTGCATGCCCACGGTGATGAAGAATAGTCCCATCAAAATATCGCGAAACGGGCGAATATCAGCTTCTAGTTGATGTTTGTATTTGCTTTCGCCCAGCATCATACCTGCTAGAAACGCACCGAGCGCCATAGATAAGCCGAACAAATGAGTTAATCCGCCTGCAACGAGCGCAACCAATAGCGTGGCCAGCACAAATAATTCGTCAGTACGTAAGCGTGCAATTTCACGAAAAATATGCGGCAACACCCATTTTCCAATCGCCATGAGCACCACCACGATAGCTGTGCCTTTGAGGAGTGCGATACCAAGACTCTGCCAAATATTAACGTTGCCATCGCCGGCGGCTAACAACGGAATAATGATCAGCATCGGCACCACAGCGATATCCTGAAAGAGCAGCACAGCAACAGTCGACTGCCCTTTGCGGGTGGTTAATTGTGATGACTCACCAAGTTGCTTGATCACCACAGCAGTTGAACTGAGCGCTAAGGTGCCGCCAATGACCATAGCTGCGGTCCAATCCCCCAACCAGAGGTAACCAAGTCCTGCAAATAGTAATGTGCAAATCACCACCTGCCCCGCACCTAAGCCAAATACCAGCCGCCGCATAGCAATCATTTTGGGCAAAGAGAATTCGAGTCCCAACGAGAACAACAACAGCACCACGCCAAGTTCAGCGATAAAATGGTAATCATCTGGGTCTTTAATCCATGCAGTGACATCGGGGCCGGCAATGATCCCAGCCACCAGATAAGCCAAAATAGCCGGCAAGCGAATACGCCGAAACGCCCACACCAAAACGACTGCAATCGCTAATAGCAGTAACACGTCCGTAAAGGTTCCGTTCATGTCGGCTTCCTCTGCAAATAAAGCCCGAAGCAGATCAAGCTCAGGCCAATCAAAGTGGTGACTTGAATCGCTTCACCAAGAATAAAATAAATCAGTATTAGACTGATAAATGGACTTAAAAAAATCAACATAGACAACTGAGATGTGCGCTCTGCTGTTCTCATCGCGGTTAACCACAGCAAAAAGGTTAGTCCCATTTCAAAAATACCGACATAGGCAGCCGCTGCCAATGCTCGCCACTCATGCCAAGGTAGTGGCCGCGGATCGATAGCAACCGCAGCGGCCAGCAACAGAGTGCCAAAGGCAAAACACCAGAACATTGCTGGAATGGGTGCATCGGTGTTGCGCGTGTTGATTAACCAGTACCCAGCCCACAATACGGTACTGAGCAGTGCTAGGCCAATACCAAACCAATTGGTTGCAGCAAAATCCCATTGTCCACCGGTGGCAATCAACACTACACCGCCATAGGCCACCACCATCGCACCCAGCTCTCTGCCGCTAAGTTTCTGTTTAAGAATGGGCACGGCGAGCAACGCCATGGTAATCGCCCAAGTGTAGTTGATGGCTTGCGCCTGCTGCGCCGGTAATTGATCATAGGCAGCAAACAACACCCAGTAGTAAACAAAAGGATTAAGGGTGCCTTGCAGCAGATAAAAGCGCCAACGACTGTACCCCAGTCGCCAAGTTTCTGTTATCCGCCCTTGCCAGGCCAATAGTAGGAAAAAAATCAGGGTGCTGGTGAGCGCCGCCAAAAACAGTAAATGCAAGGGTGTTAAAAACCCTAGGGCTATTTTAAATGCTGTTGCCACCGTCGACCAAAGTCCTACAGCCGCAAGCCCGAACCCAAGTGCGCGACGTTGATTTTTCTCAATAGTAGCTGGGTGCAACACGATCTGGATTCCTTGGTGTGCTAACGCTGGCTAAGTTGCAAAGTGCGTTGCCGACTGCGGCTCAGACGAAAGCGTCCCCACTCGATGCACGGCTGACGGTCATTGCTGGTGTAGAGCATTTGTTCACGGATTTGCTCGAGTTGCGCGTACGACGGCATACTTGCCTGTTGTTGTTGTAACCACTGGCGCAGCAATGCTCTTTGTGTCGCCGGCGATAGTGCGTGCAAACTATCCACTCGAAGTGCACCACTGGCATCACAATGGGTCACCAACTGCGCCGTCAATAATTCTTCGAGCACTTGCTGTTGTTCGGCACATAAACTCGCGCTGCGTAGTACCGACCTCCCGAACTGTGGCCAGCGTTGCTCCAACATCGGCACGACTTTGTGACGCAAAAAATTACGCTCGATCCGCGTGTCCTGGTTAGTATCGTCTTCGATCCAGAATAATTTGTGATGATGTGCGTAGGCGTAGATTTCGGCTTTACTGACGCCAAGTAAAGGCCTTAGCCAGGTTTGTGTACCCGCCCCCTGACCAGCATCAGTCTGTTTGGCCATTGCTGCCAAACCTTTTGGTCCTGCACCGCGCTTCAGTTGCAACAACAAAGTCTCGATTTGATCATTGCGATGTTGACCCAACAACATAATGGCATCGGCATCTGCGAGTTCGGTGAGGCGCTGGTAACGGGCTTCGCGACCGGCCGCTTCTTTGCTGACCCGATTGCCCTGGGCAACTGTCAAAACTTCACCGTAATGAGGAAACTGGCGACGCGCACAATCACGCGCTAAACCTTGTGCCCAAGTTCCCGAATCTGGATGAAACTGATGATCAAGATGAATAGCCAAATAACGCTGGTCTGGGTGCTCAGAGCGCCAACGATCGAGTAGGTCAAGAATAGTTTGTGAATCAGCACCGCCGCCCAAGCAGGCAACGATCTGTTGTTGTGGCTGCAGCGTCAGATGAGTGAGCGCTGCAGCAAATTCAGGGTAAAGATCACGATAGGCGAGCTTCACAGCAGTGACATCGTTGCTAAGTGTTGCTTTAACAATAGCCGAACGACATTAGTTTTTCATAGCGTTTTGCCAACAATGCTTCGCGTTCAAGACCTTTAAGTGACGCAAGGTCTTTTTGCAGTTGTTGCTTCAAACGCTGCGCCATGCCCTCGTGATCGCGGTGCGCACCGCCCAACGGTTCCTCGATAATGGCATCAATCAAACCTAATTCGAGGCTGCGTCCAGCTGTAACACCCATAGCCTCTGCCGCGATTGCTGCCTTTTCGGCGCTCTTCCACAAGATCGACGCACAACCTTCTGGTGAAATCACCGAATAAGTTGAGTATTGCAGCATATTGACGCGGTCACCGACGCCAATCGCCAGTGCACCTCCAGAACCGCCCTCACCAATCACGCTACAGACGATAGGTACTGACAAGCGCGCCATGACTTTTAAATTACGCGCAATTGCTTCCGATTGACCACGTTCCTCAGCACCGATGCCAGGGTAAGCTCCTGGGGTGTCGATAAAAGTGATAATCGGCATTTTAAAACGCTCTGCCATTTCCATTAAGCGTAGCGCCTTGCGATAACCTTCCGGCTTAGGCATACCAAAGTTGCGACGGATTTTTTCTTTGGTCTCGCGGCCTTTTTGATGACCAATAATCATCACCGGTTCGCCGTCCAAGCGCGCAGTGCCACCAACAATCGCGCGGTCATCGGCAAAAGCTCGATCACCGGCCAACTCATCGAAGTCAGTAAAAATATGCTGGATATAGTCTAAGGTATAAGGGCGCATTGGGTGACGCGCCATTTGCGCCACTTGCCATGCACCGAGATCGCCGAAAATCTTTTCGATAAGTTGTTCGCGTTTTTCTTGTAGCTTGGCGATTTCTTCTTCAATAGAAATATCGAAATCACCTTTTGCCCCGACCGCTTTAAGTTCTTCGATTTGAGCTTGTAATTCGGCAATTGGCTTTTCGAACTCTAAAAATTGCAAATTCATTTGGACTCCCATGGGTAGTGCACGGCTGACGCCCACTACCACTAAAATTCTAGCGCAACTTGGTTGGCTCCGAGCTGTTCTTCAAGCTCATACAATAATTCATCTTCTGGCGTAATATACCAATCCGTGGCGGCCTGGTAACGTGCACTAGCATCGCTACTTTGATAGTCGAACAATAATGGACAAACACCACCACGATAATTTTCGAGTATCGCGCGTAAGCGTTTCAGTCCTTGCCCTTCTAAATGTTCAGGTCGCAACCGTAAACGTAATGCCTTGGCATATTGCTCACGCATTCCGGTAATGGTCATTACTTCGCGCGCGGTCATTGTATTGCCCCCGGAGTAATCATCAAAGCTGACCTCTCCTTTTATGACCAAAATTTGATCTTTCGCGAGCAAATGTTCCGAACTTTCGTAATCTTGTGCAAAAAAGCGTACATCAAAACGTGCTGATTTGTCATCTAGCGTGACGATGGCCCAACGCGCGCCTTTTTTGTTGACCATCACCCGCATATCAATGACTAAACCAGCTATAGTGGTGGTCTGGTCACGACCCGTCGGCTTTACATCGGCCAACGCGCATGGCACATAATTGCGCAATTCCTTGCGGTAGCGATTAATTGGATGTCCCGTTAAGTATAGCCCAAGCGTTTCCCGCTCGCCGTCCAGCCATACCGCTTCCGGCCAAGGCGCCACCTGTTCAAACTCATGTTCAAGCGAATTCGTTTCATCACTTGGAGTGAGTACGCCAAACAAGTCCGCTTGGCCAATGGCTTCAGCTCGTGCATGCTGCTCTGCTTGGCGCATCGCCTTTTCGAGTGTCGCCATTAGAGCTGCACGATGCGGCCCGAGCGAATCCATCGCACCCGCGCGGATCAAACGCTCCAGCACTCGGCGGTTAAGCTTCTTCAAATCGACGCGACAGCAAAAATCAAATAAATCGCTAAACGCACCGCCTTCGGCCCGCGCTGCAAGGATGGCCTCAATGGGTCCTTCACCTACACCTTTAATAGCACCAATGCCATACACCACGTTGCCTGCATCATCGACGGTAAACTTATACTGCCCGACGTTAACGTCAGGTGGCAAAATTTTGAGGCCCATCTGCTCGCATTCATCAACTAAGGTGACGATTTTGTCAGTGTTATCCATGTCTGCCGACATTACCGCAGCCATGAACTCGGCCGGATAATGGGTCTTTAACCATAGCGTTTGGTACGAAACCAAGGCGTATGCGGCAGAGTGAGATTTGTTAAAACCATAACCCGCAAACTTCTCTACCAAGTCAAAAATCTTCATCGCGAGTTCAGGGTCAATGCCGGTTCGCGCTGCCCCGTCACGAAATACTTCACGCTGCTTCGCCATCTCTTCGGGCTTCTTTTTACCCATGGCACGCCGCAATAGGTCAGCACCGCCAAGCGAATAACCTGCCAGCACCTGCGCGATTTGCATGACCTGTTCTTGATACAGGATGACACCGTAGGTTGGTTCAAGAATTGGCTTCAACCAGTCATGTTGATAATCTTTATCTGGATAAGAAATGGGTTCGCGACCATGCTTACGATCAATAAAGTTATCTACCATGCCCGATTGCAACGGGCCGGGACGGAACAGTGCCACCAAGGCGATAATATCTTCAAAACTATCGGGTAACAGCTTCTTGATAAGCTGTTTCATGCCGCCGGATTCAAGCTGAAACACCGCGGTAGTTTGAGCTTTTTTCAGTAGGCTGAAACACTTCGGGTCGTCCAGCGGAATGCGTTCAATCGCAATGGCTTCATCACCACGCTGTTGACGCTTGGCATTCACCATATCCAATGCCCACTGGATAATGGTTAGGGTACGAAGTCCCAAAAAGTCGAACTTAACCAGACCTGCTGCTTCAACATCGTTTTTATCAAACTGCGTAACAGGCTGCTTACCCTCTTCATCACAATATAATGGTGAAAAATCAGTAATACGTTTCGGGGCAATCACCACACCGCCGGCATGTTTACCGGCGTTACGGGTAACACCTTCAAGGATCCGCGCCATGTCGATGAGTTCGCGCACATCTTCATCTTGATCGTAAAGTTCTGCAAGTCGTGGCTCAACTTCAAAAGCCTTTGCTAAGGTCATGCCAGGGTCGCCTGGGACGAGCTTGGTGATCTTATCGACAAAACCGTAGGGATGACCAAGTACACGGCCAACATCGCGAATCGATGCTTTTGCCGCCATGGTACCAAAGGTAATGATTTGCGAGACCGCTTCGCGACCATAGAGCTCTGCAACATGGTCGATGACCTCGTCACGACGCTCCATACAAAAGTCGATATCGAAGTCTGGCATTGAAACCCGCTCAGGGTTCAAGAAACGTTCAAAAAGCAGATCCAACTCCAGCGGATCGAGATCGGTAATTTTTAAAGCATACGCAACTAATGAGCCGGCACCGGAACCACGACCAGGACCGACTGGGATATTGTGGTCTTTTGACCACTGGATAAACTCCATGACGATCAAGAAATAGCCGGGAAATCCCATCTGATTGATAACATCGAGTTCAATTTGCAGCCGCTCGTCATATTCTTTGCGTTTCTCAGCACGCTCAGCTGGGTCTGGGAATAGCTTCAACAAGCGTTCCTCAAGACCCTCTTGCGACTTTTTCACCAGAAAATCTTCAGGGGTCATGCCACCGGTTGGGAATTCCGGCAATACATACTCATCAAGCGTGATGGTCACGTTACAACGCTTGGCAATCTCTACTGTATTGGCCAATGCTTCTGGAATATCTTTGAACAGTTCGGCCATTTCTGCAGGCGTTTTTAAGTACTGCTCACTACTGTATTTTTTGGGGCGACGCTTATCGTCAAGCGTATAACCATCGGCGACTGCAACCCGTACTTCATGCGCATGAAAATCGTCAGCTTTTAAAAATACCACTTCATTGGTGGCCACCACAGGGACATCATGCTTTGCGGCTAAATCAACGGCGGCATGCAAGTAGTCATTCTCGTGTGCACGCCCAGTACGTTGTAATTCAAGGTAAAAACGATCGGGAAAATGTTGTTGGTAAAATTGCAGCGCCACTACCGCTTCGTCTTCGCGCTGCTGTAGGAGTTTTTGTCCGATATCGCCCTCGCGACCGCCACTTAGGAGTATCAGACCGTTAGCATGATCGGCAAGCCACTCTTTGTTAACGCACGGTTTGCCCATACGATGCCCGGCGAGATAGCCACGACTAATGAGTTGGGTGAGCTGTTGG
The DNA here is from genome assembly GCF_000753735.1 of Pseudidiomarina atlantica. GTDB lineage: Bacteria > Pseudomonadota > Gammaproteobacteria > Enterobacterales > Alteromonadaceae > Pseudidiomarina > Pseudidiomarina atlantica. The sequence goes on from NZ_JPIN01000006.1 coordinate 90,135, forward strand.
TAGCCTTCATTATTCATCGCCAACACAGTTAACCGAAAGGGGGCCTCACGACTGTCTTCCGTCCAGCCCTCGGGCAGCACCCATAGGTCACAACCCACAATAGGTTTCAAACCTTTGCTATGAGTGGTGCGATAAAAGCGCACCAATCCGCACATATTCATTTGGTCGGTCAAGGCAAGCGCAGGCATGCCAGCTGCTGCTGTAGCCTCACAAATAGGCCCGACTTTTGCTAGGCCATCGATCATTGAGAAATCGCTATGTACCCGCAAATGAATAAATTCTGGCGTTGCTTGTTGTGCTGGTTCCGTCATGCGCTGCTTGGCTTCGTTATACTTTTCAAATAGGCAGTTATTGTGCCCGATAGCGGCGGCAATGTCATGGTCCTTTTCGCTTCCTTTTTCAGCCACATAGGCTAAGCTGAGTACACAAACTTTGGAGGCTTGCCATGTATAAGTTACTCATTTTACTCGTGCTTAGTGTCGCAATTAGCCAACCCGCCGAGGCGCAATCCGAGCACCAAATTGATCTGATAAGTGCAGGTCACCGTTTCACCGAAGGTCCATTATGGTATGACAACGCGCTATGGTTCTCGGACATCCCAGCAAGCACTATTTATCGTTGGCAACCAGAAGGTGAAACCACCGTTGCTGTGCGTCCTTCAAGCGGGGCTAATGGTCTGATTGTGGATGCCGAAGGCCGCTTGCTCATGGCACAACATCAAGCACGCCGCATTGCCCGCCTGAACAGCGACGGTACACAAACCAACTTAGCCAGTCATTATCAAGATAAACGGCTCTTCGCTGCACTGGAAGCTGAGTATGACCAGGGCATGGATGGTATGGCGGTTGCCGCTGATGGCACGCTTTACGTTGCTGGTCCAGAAGGTATCTATGTTTATACACCTGCGGGTGAGCTCGTCGAACGCATCGAGTTGCCTGATTTTACGGCGAATGTCACATTAGTTGAGACTGACCGTCGGGTGCTTTACGTGACCAATCAAACTGAGGTCTTTAGAATCACTTTAAACACCACGTCAGATAATCACAATTAAACCGGAGCTGTTGATGCGACACCTATTTCGATCTGCAACATTACTGGTCGTCAGTTTGACCCTAAACGGTCCTGCTGCACTTGCCGAAGAAACTGAAACGACTCGTAACGCTTATGCTGCCGGTTACCTCGCCAATTTCACCTGCAGCGCGGTATTTAATGCCAGTAAAGACTGGGCAGCGATCCAACGTGACGAATTGACCGGTATCTATCCGCTAATTGCCGAGCCGGTTGCGCAACTCGAACCGGAAATCAACCATGATGAGAAGTGGGTGCGGGTTGCATATGACGATGGCGCACACACGCGGCTTTCAGTTTGGCGTCCACGGCTTGGCTGTGTCGATCTGCCCGTGGGAGCGACCTTGGCAAGTATTGAACTGCTTGACCAGCCCTTTCCACACACCGAAGTGTCACACCAAGACGATGGTACGCCATGGCAAACCAATACAAACGCATTGTCTGCTGCGCAACACCAAGCATTACAGCAAGTAGTTGATCAAGCTTTCAGCAAGCATTATGGCAGTGGTGCGCGCACCTCGGCGGTACTGATTGCTAATACTGAAACGATTTTAACTGAACGTTATGCTGAAGGATTTACCCCGACCACCGCGCAACGCACTTGGTCAGTCGCGAAAAGTATTGGCGCCAGTGTGATTGGCGTAGCGGTGCAACAAGGGCGCATCACTGTTGATGAGCCAGCTGCCTTAGAGAATTGGTCGCATCCGCTTGATCCACGTGGCGCAATCACGCTCGAACATCTGCTACATATGGCCTCGGGATTAGACAGTAACCGTGCTGGTAATCGAACCGACCGTGTTTACATGGGCGGTGGTCTCGTCAGCGATACGGCTACTGAAGCAGCGCTCGAGGTAGCCCCTGGTAGCCGTTGGAAATATGCTAATAACGACACCATGCTCGCCTTGCGGGTCCTACGTGAAAGGTTCACCGATACCAACGACTATCTGCGCTTTCCCTACACTGAACTGCTCGACAAAATCGGTATGCAGCACACATTTTTAGAGACCGATTGGCAAGGTGACTTTATTTTGTCATCGCAAGTTTGGACAACCGCTCGAGACCTCGCACGCCTAGGTTTATTGCACTTACAAAACGGTCGTTGGAATGATGAGCAAATTTTGCCCGCCAACTGGCTCGACTACATCAGTACCCCAGCGCCTGCGCAACCTGCGACCACCAGCCCTGGTTATGGTGCACAATGGTGGCTGTACAACGAACGTTTTCCGGAATTACCGAATGACACCATTGCTGCACGCGGTAATCGTGGGCAGTTCTTAGTCTTGATACCGAGTAAAAATCTCATTATCGTCCGTCGTGGCTATGATGTCGCCGGCGAGCCCGGATTCAATGAGCACGATTTTAGTCGTGACGTGCTCAAAGCATTGGAAGCTACACAATCACAATAGGTATGCACTATGTCTGACTGGAAAGTGCCGCTTGAGCTTAATCATGAAATGCTCAAAAGTTATCAACGCAAACAACGCGATCAATGGTCTACAGGGGTGTCTTTGCGCGTACATCGCGCGCTAAGCTGGCTTTATCGCGCCGAGCAAGAACGGCAACGCGATGACTTAGACGCTGAGTTTTTGTTCCTCTGGATCGGTTTTAACGCTGCCTATGCTAGCGAATACACCAATGATGCGCGGCTGACGCAACGTGATACCTACGCGCAATTCTTTGGTCGAATTGTCGGCTACGATGAGCAAAACCATTTATACAATATGATTTGGCAGCACTATCCAAACAAGATCCGCAGTTTGATGAACAACCCGTACGTATTCCAACCGTTTTGGGACAGTGCTACTGGACGCTGTGCAGAAGACGCTTGGAAAGCCAGTTTTGACGCCGCCAAGCGTGCAGCGCATCAAGCGCTCGCCGAACGCGACACAGTTACCTGTCTGAGTATTGTTATGGACCGCTTGTATACCTTACGCAACCAACTCGTTCATGGGGGCGCTACTTGGAATGGCAAGCTCAACCGCGATCAGTTGCGTGATGCTTGTGGCATTCTCGCCCACCTTTTGCCGTTGGTGATTCAGTTCATGATGTTTCATGGACAGGAAGTATGGGGTGACGCGGCTTACTTTACCGAGCAACAGCCATGAGCAAGCAGCCAATCATCATTTTTGTCCATGGCTTCGGCTCGTCCGGTTTTGGTAGCAAAGCGGAGCAAATGCGAGCTCACTGCGCCGCACACGATATTCGTTTTTTCGCGCCATCGTTATCACATATTCCAGTGCTCGCCTGGCAAACATTGAGTGAATTGGTTGAACAACTCAATGCGCTCATCGCGCCAAGAAAAGTTGCCGTCATGGGCTCCTCACTCGGTGGCTTTTATGCGCATGCTCTTGCCTGTCGATACGACTTGCCGGTGGTGTTAATCAATCCTTCGATGCATGCCGCCGAAAGTCTCCGGCGCGCCCTCGGCACTGCAATCAATTTTCATGACAACAGTCCTTATGAATGGCGCACCGACTATCTAGAGCAACTCGAAGCGATCACCCCTGCCTATCCCTCTAAGCTTGGCGCAAAACAATGCTGGTTGCTTACTCAAACAGCTGACGAGGTTTTAGATTATCGCGAGGCTTTACCCGCGCTGCCCTATGCCAAACAAACAATCATTTCGGGCGGGAATCATGGTTTCGTCGGTTTCGAAAAATATCTTGATGATTGTGTTGAGTTTTTCCGAGCCTTCGAGCGCTAGACAGGTTTTACAGATCAGCGTAAAGTGATGAATAGTTATTCAGTTGCAAACTAAAGTCGAACTAATTGTGCATCAATCCCGTTATCACACCATTGTAGCTTTGCTTTTCTGCACTTGCATCACGTCAAGCTTCGCAGCAAATCCTCCTAATGTGTTCGGGGTACCCGACGATGAAATAGTTGATGGAGCGAATACGCAATTGCAACGCGATCGGGCGCTTGAACAGCGCTTAGATGTGCTACTGGATGGCGACTTTTACCCGAGTGACCAACAAGCTTTTGCCGATCTTCTGCGCAGTATAGATGCCTCAACGCCGATTGAAACATTCGTCCGCGCGCAAAGTTATAATATTTTACGCTTGGCCTTTGATGAGCAATTAGGTGCAGCGCTGGCCGTTGCCGATGAAGTTGAACAATTGGCACGTAACAGTGACAACAATAATGCAATGCTGGAAATTGAGGTAGTCAAAGCCGAAGCACATCTTGCTAATGGTAATACCGAAGAAGCAGTTGCATTGGTACCTTCCATCATCACTTTACTGCCGGATGCAAGTAATGTTCGCGTTCGCTATCACGCCAACCATTTGCTAGCCCGCGTCTTACAGGCCAATAATGAATTTAGCGATGCCTTGAATTACCTTCTATCCGCACAAGCGCTGATTCCAGAAACCGACGAAGCTGGGCAACAACGCCGACGTCAGTTTTTGAATCTCCACTTGGCGCGTATTCAAGCCAATTTAGGTCGTTGGCAAGCATCTGCAGAAACTGCAGAAACTGCGATCAATGATGCCAGTCGCTCAGGTATTACCCACCACTTGCCTGAGCTGTACCTAGTGCGCGCTTATTCACGCCAATATGAACAAGGCCCATCACAGGAAATTGTCGATGCGTTTCTCGAAGCTGCTGACATTGCCCAAGCACAAGACCATGAGCGAGTGCTCATGCTTGCTTACAACAATGCAGGCGCTGCCAAATTACTGATGAACGAGCTAGATGATGCTGAACGGTATCTGCGCCAAGGGCTAGCGGTAGCGAAAACAATTAACAACCAACGTGAAAGTTCGGTAACGGAATTCAATTTAGGTTATGTCAAAGTGCTGAAAGGCGAGCATGACCAAGGTATCGCCGAAATGCTCGCTGCGGCAGAGGTATTCAATAGCTTCGCCTTAAAACGCGAGCAAGCCATTTTGCTGACGCATATCGCCCGTGCGTATGAAATCGCCGAGCGCTATCAAGAACAGGCTGCAACCTTACAGAAACAGGTACAGTTGACCGCTGAATTGGCAGAAGAAGAACGTGACCAACAGATAAGTGAATTGCAAATACGCTATGAAGCTGCGGAAAAATCATTCGAGATTAAATTGCTTGAGCAACAAGCTCAGTTACAGCAGCAACAGTTGGCAAACCAAGAGCGACAGCAGCAGTTATTTTTCGTCGCCGCAGGTTCGTTACTAGTGGTGCTCCTGATGTTTGCTTACGGTTACCGCAAAACACGACGCCTCAATCAGTTACTTAACGAGGCAAATGGTGAGTTACACCAGCAATCACTGCATGATCCATTGACTGGGCTCTATAATCGCCGCGCTATTTACGACCGTTTGGTAAGCAATGACCACCGCTTGCAAACCCATCAGTATGCGGTCATTTTGCTCGATATTGATCACTTTAAAACAATTAATGACACCCATGGACATCCTGTCGGTGATGAGGTTCTGGTTGAGTTTGGGCGACGCTTAAAAGCCGCAATCCGCAGTAATGACATGGCGGTGCGTTGGGGCGGTGAAGAGTTCCTGCTCGTGCTTGAACATATTCAAGCTGACCAAGCTGTGCAGGTGGCTCGAAAAATTCTCAAAGATATTAGCGAACGTGCCTTTCAAACCGCCGCCGGACGCCTCGAAATCACGCTTAGCGGAGGTTTGATGATGGTCGCAACAGACGCAAACCAGCAGCCGAATTGGGACGCCACTTTTAAATTGGTAGACGAACTCTTGTACGAAGCAAAAGCCGAGGGGCGAAACCGTATTCGCTACCTTTTACCGGATCAACCGCGCCGCAGTTTGCCTTAGTTCACCGCTAAACGGATACAAAAAAGCCGCAGTTGCGAAACAACCGCGGCTTATTTTTATCGATACTTGCTAAGAGTTACAGGCTAGCAAGAGCGTCATTCAATGTTGCTGATGGACGCATTGCTTTGCTGACTAACTCACCGTTTGGCTGATAGTAACCACCAATCTCTACTGGGCTCCCCTGAACTTCGTTCAGCTCCGCGACAATTTTCGCTTCATTCTCATTCAAGAAGGTTGCAAGTTTGCCCATCCGCGCCGCTAGATCTTGGTCTTCGGTTTGCGCCGCCAAGGCTTCGGCCCAGTACATGCCCAAATAGAAATGACTACCACGGTTATCAATTTCACCGATTTTACGTGCAGGTGATTTGTCGTTCTCAAGGAACTTAGCCGTCGCTTTATCCAATGCATCGGCAAGGATTTGCGCGCGTTGGTTATTGGTGCGTTGGGCTAAATGTTCAAGTGAAGCTGCTAATGCCAAGAACTCTCCAAGTGAATCCCAGCGTAAGTAGTTTTCTTCCACGAACTGCTGCACGTGCTTAGGTGCTGAACCGCCTGCACCGGTTTCGAATAAGCCGCCACCGTTCATCAAAGGTACGATCGACAACATCTTCGCTGAAGTCCCTAGTTCAAGGATTGGGAACAAGTCAGTCAGATAGTCACGCAGTACGTTACCGGTTACCGAAATGGTGTCTTTACCGTCTTTCATGCGCTGCAGCGTATGACGGGTCGCATCCACCGGAGCCATGATTTGAATATCAAGACCGTCAGTGTCGTGCTCTTTCAAGTAAGCGTTAACTTTCTTGATGAGTTCCGCATCGTGAGCGCGGTTCGCGTCTAACCAAAATACTGCAGGCATACCGCTCAAACGTGAACGATTGACCGCTAGCTTGACCCAATCGCGAATCGGCGCGTCTTTCACTTGGCACATGCGCCAGATGTCACCTTGTTGTACATCATGTGAAAATACTTCTTCGCCAGCTTTGTTCAAAACTTTAACCGTGCCGTTCGCAGGGATTTCAAACGTTTTATCGTGTGAACCATACTCTTCAGCTTTTTGCGCCATCAAACCTACGTTCGGGCAAGTACCCATGGTGGCTGGATCAAAAGCACCATGCTCTCGGCAGAAACTGATAGTTTCTTGATAAACACCGGCATAACAGCGGTCTGGAATCATCGCCAGCGTATCTTCACGCTCGTCGTTGCTATTCCACATCTTACCTGAATCGCGGATCATCGCTGGCATTGAAGCATCGATAATGACATCGCTCGGCACGTGCAAGTTGGTAATACCCTTGTGCGAATTCACCATCGCTAAGGCTGGCTGATTGGCATAAACCGCCTGAATGTCAGCTTCGATTTCAGCGCGCTGCTCAGCAGGCAGCTTGGCAATTTTGGCCAATACATCACCAAAGCCATTGTTCACATCAACGCCAAGTTCAGCAAATAACTCACCGTACTTATCAAAGACATCTTTAAAGAATACTTTCACCGCGTGACCGAACATGATCGGGTCAGAAACCTTCATCATGGTCGCTTTCAAGTGTAGTGATAACAGCACACCCTTTTCTTTTGCCTTGGCAGTTTCGCGCGCAAAAAATTCTTTTAACAACGCAACGTCCATGCGCGCAGCGTCCACAACTTCACCGGCAAGTACTTTCACACCGTCCTTCAGCACGGTTTGACCTGCAGGCGTATTTAGTACGACTTTCAATTCGTCAGCTTGAGCGAAAGTCGTTGACTGCTCGCTACCATAAAAATCGCCGTCATCCATGTGTGCTACGCGGGTTTTTGAATCTTTGCTCCAGGCGCCCATGCGGTGCGGGTGCTTTTTCGCGTAGTTTTTGACTGATGCCGGTGCACGACGGTCAGAGTTACCTTCACGCAATACAGGGTTTACCGCTGAACCTTTAACCTTGTCGTAACGCGCTTTAATGTCACGTTCTTCGTCAGTTTTAGGCTCAAACGGGTAATCAGGAAGCGCGTAACCTTGCTCTTGCAATTCTTTGATACACGCGGTCATTTGCGGCATTGACGCACTGATGTTTGGTAGTTTGATAATGTTGGCTTCTGGCGTCTTGGCTAACTCGCCTAGTTCCGCCAAGGCATCGTTAATCCGCTGTTCTTCCGTTAAATACTCAGGGAACACAGCGATAATGCGGCCAGCTAGTGAAATGTCACGCGTTTCAACTGAAACACCAGCAGCTTGCGTAAAAGCACGAATAATCGGTAACAATGAATAGGTAGCCAAGCGTGGCGCTTCATCAGTTTCCGTGTAGATAATCTTTGAGCTATCAGTCGCCATAGTGGTTCCTTACTAGGTTCGGAAAGGATTAGAAAAGTGGCGCGAAGTATAGCAAGGATGGCCGTTATAGACCAGTAAGCATGACTTGAAATTGAGTATTCACCGCACTTATAAAGGAAGGTGATTCGTTAATTGTTATTCGTTAGGGGGCTACAAATGATAGCTTGTCTTCCTCACCCTAACGAGTAACGAGTAACGAGAAACGAGAAACGAGTAACGAGAAACGAAAAAGGCAGCCGCAGCTGCCTTTTTACCGAGTGCTCGATTGCTTAATCGATGCTTGGCTTGGTCAAACCGCGACGCTCAAGCAGTGCATCAACTGTTGGCTCTTGGCCACGGAAGTCAATGTACTGTTGCATCGGGTCTTTGCTGTTACCTTTTGACAAGATAGTGTCACGGAATGCTTGACCGTTTTCGAGTGTCAAACCACCGTTTTCCTGCATAAACTTAAAGGCATCAGCGGCCAGCACTTCTGACCACATGTAAGCGTAGTAACCAGCTGAGTAACCACCGGCAAAGACGTGTGCGAAAAACGTTGAACGATAACGCGGTGGCACCGCATCAACATTTACGCCGTTGCGAACCAGCGCCGCTTGCTCGTAGGTGTTCACGTCATCAATCGCTTGTGCTTCTTCGCTGGTCAAGGTGTGGTACTCGAAGTCGAGTAATGCAGCTGAGATGTACTCAAGCGTGTCGAAGCCCATGTTGAAGTTCTTTGCAGCCATTACTTTGTCGAGCAATTCTTGTGGGATCTGCTCGCCAGTTTCATAGTGCTTGGCCATATTCGCCAGAACTTTTGGATTGATGGTCCAGTCTTCTTGGAACGTAGATGGGAACTCCACGTAGTCGCGAGATACTGAAGTGCCAGCAAGTGATGGATAGTTCACATCAGAGAACATGCCATGTAGGGCGTGACCAATTTCATGGAAAATCGTACTTACTTCGTCAAAGCTCAATAGCGTTGGTTCGCCATCAGGCGCCTTAGTGATGTTCATGTTATTCAAAATCACCGGCTTGGTACCCAACAAGTGTGACTGCGATACAAATGAACTCATCCACGCACCGCCGCGTTTACCATCCCGAGTAAACCAGTCACCGTAGAATAAACCTAGTGACTCGCCATCGACATCTTTGACTTCATACACCAAGATGTCATCAGCATAAGTTGGGATATCATCGCGTTTCTCAAAGGTGATACCGAAGAGCTGGTTCATTGCGTAGAACAAGCCATCTTCGATGACGCGATTAAATTCGAAGTATTGTTTTACTTCTGCCGAATCGATTGCGTACTTCTCAGCGCGAACTTTCTCAGCGTAGTAGGCCCAATCCCAAGGTTGTACTTCGAAATCGCCGCCTTCAGCGTCGATGACTGCTTGGATTTCAGCCATTTCGCCTTCAACGTTGCTTACCACCGCAGGAACCAAGTCACGCAGCATTTTTTGCGCAGCTTCTGGAGTCGACGCCATGCTTTGCTCAAGCACGTAACTACCCCAGTTGTCGTAACCAAGTAATTCCGCCTTTTCAGCGCGTAGTTGCGCCAGTTTTTTCACCAACGGACGGTTGTCAGTAGCAGTATTACCGGTGCCACGTAAGGCCGAAGCTTTCCAAATCTTCTCGCGTAACTCACGATTCTCTAACGACTGTAAGATAGGTTGGCGAGTGGTGTTAGTAATAGTGATCACGTATTTGCCTGGCATGTCTTTCGCTTCAGCGGTCTTCGCCAAGCTAGCAATTTGTGAATCACTCAAGCCAGCAAGTTCAGCCTTGTCTTCAACAACGATTAAGTTTTCATCAACAAGGGTCATCAAATTATTACGGAACTCGGTCGTAACTGACGACATTTCCGAATTAATTTCACGGATACGCTGCTTCTGTTCTTCATTAAGGTTTGCACCGGCACGCACGAAGCCTTTATAGGTGTCTTCGATCAGACGCAGTTCTTCGCCCTCAAATTGATCACGTGCGTCGTAAATTGCTTTGACGCGTGCAAACAAATCAGCATTTAGCATAATGCTGTCGCTGTGAGCAGCAAATTTCGGTGCCATTTCGACTTGTAGAGCAGTGAAATCATCATTCCCCGCTGAGCCAGCCACGTTGCCAAACACTGCAGAAACGCGGCTTAGCAAACGACCTGACTTTTCCATCGCAACAATAGTGTTTTCGAAGGTTGCAGGTTCTGGATTGCTAGCGATAGCTTGAATTTCTGCCGCGTGTTCTTCCATACCAGCCAACAGCGCTGGGCGGTAGTGCTCAAACTTAATCGCATTAAAGTCTGGTGCGTGAAACGGCAGTGTGCTCTCTGCGTAAAACGGATTGCTCTGGTTAAACTCAGCACCGCTATCCTGTGCAGTTTGAGTCTGCTCTGCGGCTTGTTCGGTTGGTTGTTCTGTGCTTTGTGTAGCTTCTTTATCTGCACAAGCGGCCATGGTAAGTGCCGCGCCAATCGCGACTGCAATTAAGCTCTTACGCATAAAATATGCTCCCTAGTGGTTATTTTAACGTTCCATAATGTAACCGTTGCCGCTAGGGGGCTCAAGCGCTTTCGTGGCGCATTTATAGCAATTGAGCGATTCGTCGCGCTTAGGCGACTTCTTTTATCGGGATCAATGGCGCTAACCCGTAGTTGGCGCGCGCTTTGTTGCAGTAAGCATTTTCACCTTCATCACCGGCGACGAACTCACGACAGGGTGATGGGCGGTTTTCGTAAATGCGGCAACCTACCTGTTGGCCAATTTCACCTTCGAGCGCAACGCAACGAGGTTTCGCTTGGTTGGTACCTTGCATGCACAACAAATGAGGATGGAAATTTTCGGTGAGTTCGGACGGCACAATGCCGCCAGGAGCGCCAGTAGCTTCGCCCCAATAGAAAGAAACACGATAAAACGCGCAGCAGGCCCCACACGTCAAGCAGGCAGATTCCCTACTCATCGCGCAACACTCCACAACAGAAAACTAGGTTGAAATGGCGGAACGGACGGGACTCGAACCCGCGACCCCCGGCGTGACAGGCCGGTATTCTAACCAACTGAACTACCGCTCCGCAGCGGTGATAACCTTTTTTGGAAGTGGCGGAACGGACGGGACTCGAACCCGCGACCCCCGGCGTGACAGGCCGGTATTCTAACCAACTGAACTACCGCTCCAGCTTCCAAGATTCGGTGGCCCCGAGTGGGTGCCCCCTGAATGCGGAGCGAATATTACGAGGGCGACTGCCTGCCGTCAACCTTTTTTTTGAAGATTTATTTCGTTTGCCTGAAAAACCATCAAATCGTTCTATTTTTACTATTTTTGCCCCTTTAAAGGCATCGCAATAGACGCAATCTTCAGTTACTCTTTCAACCATTGCAAGTTAACGGGAAGTCCAACTATGCGGCAAATTGTCCTCGATACCGAAACCACGGGCTTAGACCCAGCACAAGGTCATCGGATTATCGAAATTGGAGCGGTGGAACTCATCGGACGCAAGCTCACTGGCAACACTTTTCATGTTTATATCAATCCACAACGCGTGGTTGAGCAAGGTGCAATTGATGTACACGGTATTACCAATGAGTTTCTGCAAGACAAACCCGTATTCTCACAAATCGCAGATGAGTTTTTAGAATTCATCAAAGGGGGTGAACTGGTTATTCATAACGCCCCATTTGACGTTGGCTTTATCGATCATGAGTTTCGGCTGTTACGCAATGGTTTCGGCCAGACCAGGGATTACTGTGCGGTGCTCGATACCTTAATGCTGGCACGCGAAATGCGACCGGGGCAAAAGAATAATCTTGATGCCCTGTGTCGCGCCTATGGTATTGATAATTCCAATCGAACCTTTCACGGCGCACTACTCGATGCCGAATTGCTGGCCGATGTCTATTTAGCTATGACCGGCGGCCAAACCAAACTGGAGTTGGCAGCGCAAAACAAGCAACAGAACAAAGATGGTGTGCCACGAGACTGGAGTCGTGTGCAGAACAAGCCTGCCTTACGCGTCATTAAAGCCACTGATGACGAATTAGCTGCGCATCATGAACGACTTAAACTTATTAGTGCGCCCTTGTGGGATCAATCATGAAGACGGTTCACATCTATACCGATGGCTCTTGTTTAGGTAACCCAGGACCTGGCGGCTATGGCGTGGTTATCGAGTATGGCAAACATCACAAAGAGTTAGCCGAGGGATATCAACTGACAACGAATAATCGCATGGAGATGCTCGCCGCGATTAAAGCCTTGCAAGCACTCAAAGAACCTTGCAAAGTCGTTTTAACTTCGGACAGTCAGTACCTCAAACAAGGTATCGAGAGCTGGATACATAACTGGAAACGCAATGGTTGGCGGACCTCTGCAAAGAAAGCTGTGAAAAACGCTGATTTATGGCAGGCACTTGATGCTGCCTGTCAGCGCCATCAAATCAAATGGGAATGGGTCAAGGGCCATGCGGGGCACCCGCAAAACGAACGTTGTGATGAATTGGCAAGAGCCGCAGCCAGCGGTTCCAAATTAGCAGAAGACACTGGCTACCTTAACTCTTTATAACTTACTCGCCAGTCACCTGCGGGTACTTTTTCTCTTCCCACGCTTGCATGCCGCCGTCAACTGAGAATACGTTAGTAAAACCCATACGCTCTAACGACTCTGCTGCTAGTGCTGAACGGCCACCAGAACGGCAAATCAGATAGAGCGGCTGTTCGGCGATGCGCTGCAGGGCGTCGTCGTATCCTGCTACATCAGGGTGTTGATTGAGTTGCATCTCAAGTACGCCACGTGGCATGTTCACTGCCTGACGAATATGACCTGCGGCGTATTCTGCCGGCTCACGCACATCTATAACACGCGCTCCTTCAGCTATTGCTGCTTGTAACTGTTCAACATCAACTTCCTTTACATTGGCTTTTGCTGTTGCGCACAACTCTTGAGAACTTAACATGAGAACTCCTATCTTCGTGTTTGATTCGCTAATGGAACTGTTTGTAGTTTGGGCCTGACTTTCTGCGCTTTTGCTCTTTCACTGACAGGTGTCAGCGGAAACTCTCGCTTGGTAGCAACGATCACATACAGCGCACTGACCTGCGGTATCCAGCGCGCCAACTTGGTCACTCCTGATTCTAGAAATGGCCAGCGTTGCTGCAACATAGACGCTGCAAAGTAATGTTGTGTCGTTACTTCCATATTCAATAGTGATAACCAATCTAATATTCGCATTTTACTAAAATAACGTCCACACCACGGATATTGGTTTACTTTTTTCGGCCACAAGGTTTGCACTTGGTTCAGTGCCAAAGGGTTAAAACCGACGAGAATCAATTTGCCATTAGCAATCAGGCTACGACTCATTTCGCGCAAAACTTGATGGGGATCTTGCTCAAACTCGAGTTGATTAACCATGACAATCGCATCTAAAGCGGCTTCGGCAAAAGGCCATGCAGTTGGCAAGGCGCGAACTTGGATAGGGTTTCGCTGACAATCACCGACGGTCATGTGGTGGCGTATCGCATTGCGCGGTAGCTCTAACTCAGCAGTTAAGCACCCTACTTTCGCTAAATGATAACCGTACAAACGCTCAATATGTGGCGCCAGCACTTGCTCTACCTCAGCCTTTAACCATGCACCATGCGCCACTTGGTGCCAATGCTCGGGGGCTTTTACAGCTTTTTCACGAAACGCGGGTTTTAACATCATGGGTACTCACCTGTATACTGCTCTCAACGTTGTATCACAAAGAGGCGGTTATGCATATTTCTGCACTACCAGCATTGAATGACAATTACATCTGGATCATTCAGCAACAGCAAGGTGCGCCTGCTGTCGTTGTTGATCCTGGCGATGCCCAGTCGGTCCTCGATTGGCTTGCCAGCCATCAGATTGAGCTGGCAAGCCTATTGGTCACCCATCACCATTGGGATCATACCGATGGTATCGAGCCGTTGTTGCAACACTATGATGTACCGGTCTATGGTCCAAAGAACTCAAAGTTTAAGCTCATAAGCGACACCTTAGCGGAAGGTGATTCATTCATTCCTGCTGGGCTTAAACAATCGTTTAACGTGTTAGCAACCCCAGGGCATACGCTTGACCATATCAGTTATGTTACCGAGGGGGCATTATTCTGCGGAGATACTCTGTTTAGTGCTGGGTGCGGTCGCATGTTTGAAGGTCAGCCAGAACAATTTCATCAGTCTTTACAAAAGCTGGCTAAACTTCCCGTGACCACCGCGGTCTATGCAGCACATGAATACACCTTGGCGAACTTGCGCTTTGCCGCAGCCGCTGAGCCTGACAATCAGGCGATTCATGAGGCGACCCTTGCAGTTTCTAAACTGCGCGCGGCAGGGCAACCTAGTTTGCCTTCTACCATCGCTACCGAACTTTCGATTAACCCGTTTCTTCGCGCTGAATCAGCAACGGCATTTGCCAAGCTAAGACAGTGGAAAGATAAGTTTTAAATTCGTACACTGCGAAAAGTTTAGCTTACGCAGAAGAAGCAAAGGATTATTCACCCATGAAAAAATGGTCTCTGCTCGCCCTGAGCGCAGCCTTGTTAGCTGGATGTCAAACCACACCAGAACCTCAGCAGCAAGCTGAACAAAAGCGCTCTACCAGTAAAGAATCTCCTGAATTAGTGAGTGAACAACCACAAGAGCCACTGGCACCGATTTTGCAGCCAGAGAATATTATCGAACCGCCGCCAGTGGACGAGCTGACGCCGCAACAAGAGCAAGATATTTGGCAACGTATCCGTCGGCAACTGACCTTTAGCGTACCCGATAACAAACGCGTTACCGCGCAACGTAATTTTTATCTGAAGCATCCAGATTACATGAATCGTGTGGCCGAGCGAGCAGCACCCTTCATGCACCTAATTGTTGAAGAAATCGAAAAGCGTGGTTTACCTCTCGAATTAGCCCTGCTGCCTATCGTTGAGAGTGCCTTCGACCCGTTCGCCTATTCGCATGGTCGTGCCGCTGGGGTTTGGCAGTTTATTCCGGGCACCGCACGTCATTATGGACTCGATATCAATTGGTGGTATGACGGCCGCCGCGATGTCTATGCCTCAACGCATGCTGCGCTTGATTATCTAACCGATTTAAATAAGCGCTTCGATAATTGGCTACACGCTCTCGCTGCCTATAACTCTGGCGGTGGACGGGTTAATTCGGCGATTCGTAAAAATGCGCGAGCTGGTAAACCAACTGACTTTTGGTCGCTGGATTTGCCGCGCGAAACGCGCGCCTACGTACCAAAGCTACTCGCTCTTGCGGATATTCTGCGACATCAAGATCGCTATCAAGTCAGCTGGTTACCGATTGAGAACCAGCCTTATTTGACTATCGTTGAAACCGAAAGCCAAATTGATCTGGCTCTTGCCGCCGAAAAAGCTGGCATGGAGCTCGCTCAGTTACATCATTACAATTCAGGTTATAACCGTTGGGCCACAGATCCTGCAGGTCCGCACCGGTTACTGCTGCCGGCTGAGAATGCGGAGCAACTGCGCGCTTGGTTAGCAGTTGCTGAACAGAAGGATTTAGTACGCTGGACACGACATAAGGTGAAGTCAGGAGAGAGTCTGATTGTTATCGCAAAGAAATATCATACGACGCCTCAAGCGATTCAGCAGGCCAATGATATACGTGGTTCGTTGATTCGTGCTGGCGATTATTTACTGATCCCCGCGGCTTCACTAGATCTTGATGAATATCAATTGAGTGCCGATCAACGCTTAGCATCGACACAATCGAAGAGTCGTGGCAAAACCAAAATCAATCACACTATCGTCAGTGGCGACACCTTTTGGGATTTGAGCCGCAAGTACAATGTTAATTTGCGCCAGTTGGCAAGTTGGAACGGTATGGCACCAACGGATCCGTTACGCCCAGGTAAAAATCTTGTGGTGTGGTTACAGCAAGACGAACCCGCAGGTATCACACGCAACATCCATTATCGTGTGCGCCCAGGTGATTCTTTGGCACGTATTGCGCAACGCTTCAATGTGACTATAGGTGATATTGAAAAGTGGAACCAAATTAGCCGCAGCAACTATTTGCAACCTGGCCAACGGCTAAAATTGGTTGTTGATGTTACCCGTGTGAGTGAAGATAGCTAGCGTTGTAATAACGCTAGCAGGTCTTGCTCGCTCATGACTGGCACGCCGAGCTGCTCGGCTTTAGTCAGCTTTGAACCCGCAGCATCACCGGCAATCACTGCGGTCGTCTTTTTCGAAACGCTACCGCTTACTTTTGCTCCACGAGCCTGTAACGCCTGCTTCGCCTCATCGCGGGTCATTTCTGTCAAGGTGCCAGTGAGCACGTAAGTGTGACCCGCAAGGGTCGCCTCTGCTTGCGTCAGCTGTTCCACGGTAGGCCAGGTGATACCCAATTCCAGCAACTCGTCGATGATTTGCTGATTGTGGGGTTCACGGAAGAATTGATAGATATGGCTCGCCACTACCCCACCGACGTCAGAAACCTCCTCAAGCTGTGCTTGATCTGCCTCAGCTAGCGCCGGCAGTGAAGCAAAATGACTCGCTAAATTAGCCGCGGTCGCCTCGCCTACTTCGCGAATACCTAAGGCATATAAAAACCGCGGTAAGGTTGTACTTTTACTTGCTGCGATCGCAGTGACGATATTTTCCGCTGATTTTTCACCCATTCGCGGTAACATCGCCAGTTCCCGGGCTTTTAAACGATATAGATCAGCGGGTGATTTAAGCCACTCACGCTCAACTAGCAATTCAATCAATTTGTCGCCTAAACCATCAATATCCATGGCTTTACGCGAGGCAAAATGCTTCAACGATTCTTTGCGCTGAGCAGCGCAAATTAAACCACCGGTACACCGCGCTACCGCCTCACCCTCAGCGCGTTCGACATGCGATCCGCAAACTGGGCACTCGGTCGGAAATACAATGGCTTGGGCATCGGTTGGACGACGCTCGGGTAAAACGCTAACCACTTGTGGAATAACGTCACCAGCGCGTCGAATAATGACGGTATCGCCAATATGAATATCCAGTCGCGCAATTTCATCAGCGTTGTGTAGGGTTGCATTTGACACGGTTACGCCCCCTACCGCCACGGGCTCCAAACGTGCGACTGGTGTAATAGCACCGGTCCGCCCAACCTGAAAATCAACACCGTTTAACACGGTCATTTCTTCTTGCGCCGGAAATTTCCAGGCAATCGCCCAACGGGGTGCACGCGAGACAAAACCTAGATCCTGCTGTTGTCTGATGTTGTCGACTTTTAACACCACACCATCAATCTCGTAGCGCAAACTTTCACGCCGTTTAAGAATGTCCGCATAATAGGCGCTGCAGCCGACGCTTCCCTCTACCTGTTTTACTTCAGCACTTATCGGCAACCCCCAACTGGCAAGTTGTTGTAGGCGTTGGTAATGAGAGTCAGCAAGTTCAAGATCGTCACTCACGACGCCCATGCTATAGGCATAAAAATGCAGTGGCCGCTGTGCCGTGATCCGTGAATCGAGCTGACGGAGGCTGCCAGCGGCGGCATTACGCGGATTGGCGAAGACTTTATCACCGCGCGCCAGCGCTTTCTCATTGTAGGTATTAAAAGCTTTCACTGGCATAAACACTTCGCCGCGCACTTCGACGCGCGCCGGATAATTGCCGGTCAGTTGCAGGGGCAAATTACGAATGGTACGGACATTTTGGGTAATATCTTCACCGGTCTGACCATCCCCTCGGGTTGCACCCCGCACCAACTTTCCGTCTTCGTACAACAAGCTTACCGCCAACCCATCAAGCTTAGGCTCACAGCAATAAATCACTTCGGCGTTGGTATCAAGACGCTCTTTCACACGCTCAGCGAATGCTGCAAATTCGCTTTCGTCAAAAGCGTTATCGAGCGACAGCATGGGCACTTCATGCGTTACTTGCGAGAATTCAGCTAACGGCGCACTACCAACTTTTTGCGTCGGCGAATGCGCTGATTTAAATTCTGGATAATCTGTTTCTAACTGCTTTAATTCGCGGAAAAGGCGGTCGTACTCTGCATCTGGAACTGAGGGAGCATCGAGTTCATAGTATTCACGATTGTAACGGGTAAGAAGCGCACGTAGTTCATCTACGCGCGCTTGAAGTTGCGTTGAGCTCATAGTTGTTTACTGCCGAATTAGACGTTTACGTTCGTATTCTCGAATATTTTGATGAATATGTTGCACCGCTTGCCGGGTCAACGGGTTGCGATGTTCATCAAGCACTTGGCCACCGTCAATCGCTGCAGCGAGCTTGTCTGCTGCATTGTGCATCATGTTGAACGCTTGGGTTGAATTACTTTTGATAGGTAGCGCTAAAAACAATGCAACACCCTTGGTTTCAAAGTGCTCCATGTTGTCGATATCAAAGGTTCCCGGGTTGAACATGTTCGCCAAACTAAACAACACGGGTCCATTGCCCGCGGTATCGACATGCCGATGAAAAATATCAAAATCGCCGTATTTAAAGCCAAGCTCGGTTAATTGCTCAAGCAGTTGTGGTCCCTTGAAGGCACCTACCACATGCAAAGCAATAACCATATCAGGCGCCTGCGTTACCGCTGGTTCATCGTCTGGATCAAGCGGTAAATCCATGCTTTGTTGGGTTGGCGCTGTAGTTGCCTCAGCAGCTTTACGCGGCCCTACACTACGGGGCTTGCGCTGCGTCTGTGGCGGAGGTTCTGGAGCAGCCGTTGGTTTCTTAATCTCGTCTGGTTCGACCGTAAACGATGGCAAGTCCAGCTCATCGTCATTGGTGTGAAACTCCTGTTCTACCGGCGATTCGACTGCTTGCTCACGCGCTTCCTCACGCCGCACTTGTTTGGTTTGTGCGGCTGCTGCTGTTTTAATGACACGTACGGGTCCGATACCATCTTCGTCAAAGCCCGCTGGATCATTGGCGCGCTGACGTTTGCGTTCGAGTTCCTGTTGTAATTCTTGTGCGCGGCGTTCGTTGCGGCGGATGTTCCACATGCCATGGCCAATGATTAGACCAATCAACAGTAACCCAATAATACTAAAAACAATTTGCATGGTACTCATTACGGACTTTCCATGATTCTGTAGTTTATTTTATGACTGCGGTTATGAGGCCTCAGTGAGAGCGACAGCTTCATCCACATCCACGGCTACTAAGCGCGATACCCCGGGCTCTTGCATAGTGACACCTGCTAGATGCGAGGCCATCTCCATAGCCACTTTATTATGACTAATATAAATAAATTGTACCGTTTGCGACATTTCTTCTACGAGACGACAAAAACGTCCGACGTTTGCATCATCGAGCGGCGCATCAACCTCATCCAACAAGCAAAAAGGCGCCGGATTCAGACGGAAAATCGCAAACACCAATGATAAGGCCGTCAGCGCTTTTTCACCACCCGATAACAAGTGAATTGTACTATTTTTCTTACCTGGTGGTCGCGCCATGATAGCTACACCAGTTTCGAGTAAGTCATCTTCGGTTAGTTCCAAATAAGCGCTGCCACCACCAAAGACTTTCGGGAACAATTCCTGCAGACCACTATTCACTGCATCGTATGTGGTTTTGAAACGTTGCCGAGTTTCTTTATCGATTTTGCGAATCGCCGTCTCTAATGTTTCCAAACTAGCACTAAGGTCTTCGTGCTGCTGATCAAGATAAGATTTTCGCTCAGCTAAGGTTTCAGCCTCTTCAATCGCTGCTAGGTTAATCGCTCCTAAGCGTGCAATCGCACTTTGCAGACGCTCTACTTCCTGTTGCCAAGCCTTTTCCTCGGCATTTTCTGGCAACGCCGCGAGCACCGGCTTTAGCGGCTGCTGCATTTCATCTAACACCGCTAACACATTACGGGTGCGCTCTTGTAATGCCGCGAGCTCCATTTGACTACTCTGTAATTTTTGCCGTGCTTTTTCAATTTGAGTTTCAACCCCCTTGGCACCGCTAGCAACATCATGTAACTGTTGCTCTAACTCAGCAAGTTTGTTGGCCCAGTCGCGCCGATCTTGGTCAACTATTTCGCGCTGCGCGAGTAACTCTTCAAGCTGCATGGCTAAAACTTCAGCTTCCTCGCTGCTATCAGCGTCCGGCTGCTGCAATAAACTCAGCTGGTCTTGGGTTTGCTGCTGTTGCTGTTCCAGCCGCTGAATCAAGGTCCGCACGCTTTGCGTTTGGTGTTTCAGTTGTTCTACTTGAATCTTCTTTTCTTGCGCTCGCTGTTGCTGCTGTTGTGCCTGTTCGCGCAGCTGCTGCCGTTCGCTTTGCAGTTGCTCCCGTTGCTGTTGCCAACTTTCTAAATCGTCCTCTGACGCGCGTTGCTCTAGCGTCTCAAGTTGCAAAGTAAGTTCTTCGCGTTGCAGTTGCCATTCTTCAACTTGTACCGCTAATGCTGTTGATCGTTGTTCAATCTGTTCAGCTTTGTCTTGCAATTGCGTCAGTTGTTGTTGTTCCCACTTTTGCTTTTCGCGCCAAGTCGCCGCTTGCGCTTGGAATTCATTGAGCTGGGTACGTGCTTGTTGTTGCTGTTGCTCAAACTCAAGTAATTGGGCTTGCTGTTGCTGATGTTGCAGGTCGAGTTGTGCCAACGCCTGCTCCGCAGCAGCTATCTCTTGTTCCAGCTCAGTTAATTCAGCCTGTTGCAGCAGTAGACTACTCTCCGCTTCGATGTGCGCCGCCTGAAACGAGCCCGGTCCCCAAGCGGCACCATTTTGAGTGAGTGCCAGCAGCCAGTGCGAGTCTGTCAGCTGTTTTTGCGCCGCTTGCGCGTCGGTAACCAGTGCTATCCGTTGTAACAGCGTCCACTGGCGCAATGGTCCTTGCACTTGTGCTGCCAAACTATCGGTGGGCACGGCAGCGGTGGTTAGCGTCACTACCTTACTACCGAGTTCGCTTGGCCATTGCTCCAGTGGTTCATTTACAACCACAGCAGATAACCAGAAGGTGAGTACTTGCTCAGCCGCGAAGCGCCAGTCATCGTTGACGTTCAACAACTCTCGAACCGTACCGACAAGAGTGTGCCCTTGCTGTTGCAACCAAGAGACCAGTTGGTCAGTATCATGCGTTTGCTGCGCTGCGGTTAATAACGTCTGCAGTGAGCTTTGTCGACCTAACTGCTGTTGTAAGGTACGCTGCAATTGTTGCTGCTGATGTTCGGTAGCAACACATTGTTCACGTAGCTGCAACTGGTCAGCTGCGACCTGCTGTAACGACTCATTCGCTGCCGCAATTTCAGCCTCAACCTGTGCTAGTTGTTCTGCAACTTCGCTTGCAGCTAAACGTTGCTGCTCAACTTTCAACTCATCAGCCGCCGCTTGTAACTCGTTACGCTGTTGTGTAGCGCGCTGTAAATCGGCCCCAATACGCTCTTGTTGCAATTGCACCTGTTGCAACTCCGCGCGCTGTTGTTGCTGCGCATCGAGAAAAGCTTGATAGTCACGTTGTAACGCTTCCCACGCCAATTCATGCTGCTGAAAGCGCTGCTGAGCTTCTTCGGCGCCCAAGGCTAATAATTCAGCTTCGGGCTGCAGCTCCTCGAGCTGCATCTTCAACTCAACTTCTTGTTCGACATCACGTTGATAAGTGTCATTCAGTTGCGTCAGTTCTGCTTGCAATTGCTGCTCTCGTTGCTGCCGTTGTTGTTGCTCGGTGCGTAAACGTTGCAGCTGATGCTCAGTGCGCGTGATCTCATTGCCGAGCTGGTAAAACTGCTCCTGAATCTTATCTAACTTAGCTTTAGTGTCGTTGGTCTGCTCGCGCAACTCGGTGGTGCCACGCTCGCTGCCACGTTGTTCTGCGAGCCATTTTTCTAACTCAGCCTCATGTTCACGAATGGTCTGTCGTAGGCGCTCAGCTTGCTGCTCAAGGTTGAGCCAGCGCAGCGCCTGTAATTCAGCTTTAAATTTGCGCTCTTGCTTCTTGAGTTCTTTGTAGCGCCGCGCAGCGGCAGCTTGACGTTGTAATTTGTCGAGCTGTGTACCGAGTTCGTCGCGCACGTCGTTCAACCGATCGAGATTATCACGCGTGTGCTGCATGCGATTTTCAGTTTCACGCCGCCGTTCTTTATATTTGGAAATGCCAGCCGCTTCCTCAATGAAGATGCGCAGTTCCTGCGGCTTCGACTCGATCAGTCGGGAAATCATTCCCTGTTCAATGATCGCGTAGCTACGCGGCCCTAAGCCCGTACCCAAAAATAAGTCGGTAATGTCGCGACGACGACACTTACTGTTATTTAGGAAATAATCAGAGCGACCATCTCTGGTGACCAGTCGTTTGACCGAAATTTCAGCATAGTTCGCGTATTCGCCTTGGATACGCCCAGACGAATTGTCAAAGACCAGCTCGACACTCGCTTGTGAAACTGGCTTGCGGGCGCCGGAACCGTTAAAAATGACATCGGTCATCGCATCACCGCGTAAGTTCTTTGCTGAACTCTCGCCAAGTACCCAGCGTACCGCATCGATAACATTTGATTTGCCGCACCCATTGGGGCCGACAACGCAAGTCATCTGATGTGGAAAAGGTACTTTGGTTGGATCGACAAACGACTTAAATCCAACCAATTTTATGTGCTTAAGGCGCATGTATTTGGCCGCTTCGTTGTTATTGTTCTGCCCTCATAATGCTAGATTTTGTAACATTTTCAAGGGTTGGTTAAGTAGAATAAACGCTTATACTGCGTAAAGCTTTAGCAAAGCACCAAAAATCGAAAGTTACAGGAGCCAATGATGTCACGACGAGGATCTCACCCAACGCCAGCTGCCGTTTACAGTGAGTTCGGTGCAAGCTATGTGGGTCGAGGCTTTGAACTGGCCTTCCAAAAGGGCTTGCGGCGTTATGCTCTGATCCCGCTCCTCATCAATATCGTGCTGTTTTCAGTCGCTATCTACGCCATTTTCCACTACACCACAGTATGGGTGAGCGACTTTCTTGCTTGGCTCCCCGAGTGGCTCAGGTGGCTTGAGATTATTTTGTGGCCACTGGTGATTCTCACCGTGGTATTGTTGTTTGCACTCACCTTTACCAGTGTCGCGAACATTATCGCCTCGCCATTCAATAGCTTCTTAGCCGAAAAAGTTGAGGCTCGCTTGACCGGAATTGCGCCTGCTGACAATGGTGTTGCCGGGCTGGTTAAAGATATCCCGCGCACGCTCGGGCGAGAACTGCAGAAGCTCGTCTATTTCATTCCTCGGTCTATCGGGTTCCTACTGTTATTGCTCTTTGTGCCTGTCATTGGACAAATATTGTGGTTACTCTGGGGTGGTTGGATGATGACGATTCAATACGCCGACTACGCATTTGACAATCATAAAGTACCCTTCCGACAAATGCGCATGAGCCTCGGCAAACGACAAGGAAAAAGCCTCAGCTTTGGCGTCGTCGTCGCATTTTTAGCATCGATTCCAATTGTTAATCTCATCATGATTCCGGTCGCAGTTTGCGGCGCCACTGCATTTTGGGTCGACCATATGCGTGCTGAAAATTTACACTAGCGGATTTGTGTAGGCCTCGTTATCATGGAGTCATGGTAACAACAACTTAACGAGGCTGGCATTTGTTAAAACGAGCATGCGGTTTCCTAACAAAGCTATGGATCATCGCTTACTTAACAAGCTCACCTCTTGCTCATGCCCAAGAAGAGCAAGCCGATATTGTCTGGGGAATTAATAATTCGCCACCCTTTCACATCGTCGATGGCTACTTTGCCAAACAAGGTGTTTGCGATGCTATGATCGCAGCCTTTCAGCGTGCGCTCCCCGAAGCCAAGCACGAAATTGTTAATTATCCACAAGCCCGTATCGGCGCACTGCTCAGTCAAGGACAGAATGTTTGCTACCCCTGCCTGATTCGACACGGCGTTGAAACCGACTTAATTGAATATTCTGCAACGGTTTTCGAATATCCCCCGCACGGTATCATTACCCGCAAAGAACTCGCTGAAGAATGGCGCACCAAATTCGGCGACCCAGTCGATTTGGTTGAACTGCTGAAAACGCGCAAGTACCGGTTTGGACAGCCTGTTACGCGGCTTTATGGGAACTTACAGCCATATATCGAGCGTTTTTTACACAAAACCTCACGTTACTCAGAGATCTCTGGGCGTGATGCCCATGCGAACCTGCTCGCGATGATCAGTGCTGGACGTTTAGATTTTACAATTGATTATCCGATGTTACTCAATTACCACAACCAAGTATTACCCATCGATTTAGTTTTTCTGCCGATTCAGCAAAATCAGGGGGAAACAGTTGAAGGCGCGGTAGGCTGCCCGACTACAACTTGGGGTAAACGTGCTATCGACATGATCAATAGCGCAATTCCAGCTGTTGTGGCTGACGAGCAGTTCAACACTACAAAAGATCGTTGGCTTCTGCCACAGATCCCGTAAAATAGTGGGCCAATACGCCCACAAACTTACGGCTCTAGCTATGAAACCAATGACCTCAGCTCTGCTCACGTTGAGCGCTGTATCCTTATGTTGCTCCGCAGCATTCTATACTTCAACTGCCTCTGCATGGGGACAAAACGGCCATCGCATCACTGGCAAGATTGCCGAAGCTTATTTAACCCCTGCCGCACGACAAGCAATCGAAGACCTATTGGGTCCAGAATCACTTGCAGAAGCATCGACTTACGCTGATGAAATGCGTTCAAACCCAAGTGAATTTTGGCAAAAAACCGCTAATCCATTTCATTATGTAACACTGCAACAACCGCATGACTATCACGCTGATGATTGTCCCCCACAGGGTGATGCCATGAGTGCTTTGGAGGATTTCACTGCGACCTTGCAAAGTGAGACCGCATCACGCGATGAAAAGCAACTTGCGCTGCGCTTCATCGTACACATTATCGGTGATTTGCACCAACCATTACACGTTGGCTCAGCAGCCTTAAACGACCGCGGTGGCAATGATGTAAAAGTTAAGTTTTACGGTGAAGATAGCAATTTACATAGCGTTTGGGACACCGGCTTGGTGGAGCACCAAAACCTATCCTACACTGAGTTTTCCAACTGGTTGCAACGTCGCATTACCGATGAACAAGCGCAAACTTGGGCAACGCCTGACCCTTATGTTTGGATCAATGAAAGTTCACAGTTGCGTGATGAAGTCTACCCTGCGGCCGATGAGACAAGTTTGAGTTGGGATTATGTCTATAATTACACGCCAGTGATGAAGCAACGCTTGCAACAAGGCGGTGTGCGCATCGCAGCTTATTTAAATAACGTTTTTGCGGACGCCGAGTAACTTTATGACAGTTGAAAATTATATCCCTGAAGATGCTGCAGCGTCGCGCCAGCCGAAAGTAGGTTTCGTGAGCTTAGGCTGCCCCAAAAACCTGGTCGATTCCGAGCGTATTTTGACCCAGTTACGCACTGAGGGATACGATATCGTGAACAGCTACGACAACGCCGATATGGTGATTGTAAATACCTGTGGCTTTATCGATAGCGCGGTTCAAGAGTCACTCGATGCGATCGGCGAAGCACTGAACGAGAACGGTAAAGTCATTGTAACCGGCTGTTTAGGTGCGAAGGACGATGAAATTCGTGAAGTACACCCCAATGTTCTAGCGATTACCGGCCCGCATGCCTATGAAGAAGTGATGGGGCATGTGCATCAATACGTACCTAAGCCGGAACGTGCACCCTTTGAAAACTTGGTTCCAGAAACTGGAGTAAAACTAACGCCTCGACATTTTGCTTACCTCAAGATTTCTGAAGGATGTAACCATCGCTGTACCTTCTGCATCATTCCATCCATGCGTGGAGATCTGGTCAGTCGTCCGGTCGGCAATGTCTTGGCAGAAGCGCAACGACTCGCTAATGCTGGTGTTAAAGAACTACTGGTTATCTCTCAGGACACGAGCGCCTACGGTGTTGACGTCAAGCACAAGACTGGCTTCTGGGACGGCCAACCGGTTAAAACCCGTATGCTTGAGCTTTGTGAAGCGCTCGGTAAGCTCGGGATCTGGGTTCGCCTTCATTACGTGTATCCTTATCCGTCAGTGGATGATGTCATCCCACTCATGGCTGCAGGCAAAATTTTGCCTTATTTGGATATTCCTTTGCAGCATGCGAATAAGCGTATTTTACGTTTGATGAAACGTCCAGGCTCGGCTGATCGCACGCTTGAGCGCATCCAAAACTGGCGAAAAATCTGTCCGGATCTCACCATTCGCAGCACCTTCATTGTCGGTTTTCCAGGTGAAACTGAAGAAGAATTTGAAGAATTACTGCAGTTTTTACGCGATGCTCAACTCGATCGTGTCGGCTGTTTCACCTACTCGGATGTTGAAGGTGCAAAAGCCAATGAGTTGCCAGATCCAGTACCAGAAGATGTGAAACAAGAACGCTACGCGCGCTTTATGGAAGTCCAGCAACAAATCAGCGCAGCGCGGCTGCAACAGAAAATTGGCCGGACCTTGGCAGTACTTATTGATGAAGTTGATGGCGAAGGTGCCATTGGTCGCAGTTACGCAGATGCTCCAGAAATCGATGGGTTGGTGTATTTAAATGGCGAATACGAAGTGCAACCAGGAGATATAGTGCAGGTGCAAATTGAGCATGCTGACGAATATGATCTGTGGGGAACCGTTGTTCGCTAGTTTGGAACGGCTAAAAATCAGCGACGCTTAGGCGTCGCTGTCATCATCAAGTAGTTTGCTATCGAGCTTTTTCGATGATTGCACACCCATTTCTTTAAACTTCTCCACCCGACCGACCAGATTACCGCGACCGCTTGAGAGCTTATTCATTGCACCATCGTAATGCTTACGCACCGTATCAAGACTGTTGCCGATACGCTGCATGTCTTCAATAAAGCCAACAAACTTATCGTAAAGCTTACCTGCGTCTTCCGCAATTTTTTGCGCATTGCGATTCTGATGCTCGTACTGCCAAATATTATTCACCGTGCGTAGCGCCACCAATAAATTGGTCGGGCTGACCAACATGATGTTGTGTTCAAGCGCTAGGCGAATGAGTTCAGGATCCCGATCGACCGCCAACAAAAAGGCTGGCTCAATGGGAATAAACATCAATACATAATCAAGCGTTCGCACACTATCTAACTGCTGATAGTTCTTTTTCGACAGCCCCTTAATGTGTGCGCGTAATGAATTAACGTGTTCCGCTAGCGCTGCCTCACGTGCTTTATCGTCATCACTGTTGAAATAGCGTTCATACGCAACCAGTGACACTTTGGAGTCAATCACCACGTCTTTCTCGTTGGGCAAATGTACAACTACGTCTGGCTTAAACGAGCGACCGTCCTCATCACGATGGTGACTTTGAGTTTCGTACTCATGCCCTTCGCGCAACCCTGATTGATTCAAAATACGCTCAAGTACCACCTCTCCCCAGTTGCCTTGCGTTTTGGTATCGCCTTTCAGGGCGCGGGTGAGCGCATCTGCTTCGGCGGCCATTTGCTTGTTAAGCTCTTTCAGCGAGGTGATTTCTGTAGTCAACGAAGCGCGTTGTTTTAACTCTTCGGTATACTGGCTTTCAACTTGCTTCTTAAAGGCCTCAAGCTGTTGCTTAAAGGGTGCTAGGGTGATTTCCAGAGATTGCTTGCTGCTTTGCTGCAAACGTTCAGATTTTTGTTCAAAGATTTGCTGGGCTAAGCGCTCAAATTCCTTTTTCATGCGCTCTTCACTAGCTTCTAATAAGCGTTGCTTCTCTTCAGCGTGTTTGAGCGTGCTTTCTAACTTGCTTTGATTCGCCGCTAGATCGGCTTGCAACTGACTGCGCTGTTGCTGTAACTGCTGCTGCAACTGTTCTGCTTGCTTCAGCCGTTGCTCAAGTTGCGCTACTTGTTGCACCTTTGGGCGCTGCCACAGCCACGCCAAAATTACGCCAACGACTAGCGCGGCAGCGCCAGCCGTTAACCATTGCCACAGCTCCAGACTAAGCATCAGCGGCTGCCAACTTCACTCGCCAAATTGCCGGGCCGGTCTCGTGCGCATTCTCACCCGTGCTATCGACAGCAACGGTCACCGGCATATCTTCGACTTCGAATTCATAAATCGCTTCCATCCCGAGATCTTCGAAACCAACCACACGCGCTTTCTTGATTGCTTTAGCAACTAGGTAGGCAGCACCGCCTACCGCCATCAGATACACGGCTTTGTGTCGCTTAATACTGGCAACTGTTGCTGGCCCGCGCTCCGCTTTACCTATCATGCCCAAAATACCAGTTTTTTCCAGCATCATGTCCGTAAACTTATCCATTCGCGTTGCCGTTGTTGGACCTGCCGGCCCGACAACTTCATCACCGACAGGATCGACTGGCCCCACGTAATAAATAAACTTATTGGTGAAGTCGACAGGCAGTTCTTCGCCATTATCTAGCATATCTTTGATGCGTTTGTGCGCGGCATCACGGCCGGTCAGCATTTTGCCTGACAACAACACGGTTTCACCGGTCTTCCACGTTTCAATATCTGCTTGAGTGATTTCATCAAGGTTGACGCGACGGGCATCATCACCAAGCTCAAAGGTTATGTCAGGCCAGTCTTCGAGTTTTGGTGGTTGCAAATCAGCTGGACCCGATCCATCAAGTACAAAATGTGCATGGCGCGTTGCTGCACAGTTTGGAATCAAGGTTACAGGTTTTGACGCGGCATGGGTTGGCATTGATTTAATTTTCACATCCATTACGGTAGTCACGCCACCGAGACCTTGTGCACCAATTCCTAACTTGTTGACGCGCTCATAGATTTCTAGACGCAACTCTTCCTCGGCATTTTGCGGACCACGGTCAAGTAACTCCTGAATATCCACCGGATCCATCAAGGCTTCTTTTGCTAATACTGCAGATTTCTCCGCAGTACCACCAATACCTAAGCCAATCATACCGGGCGGGCACCAACCGGCACCGAGTTTAGGCATGGTCTCAACCACCCAATCAGCGATCGAGTCACTCGGGTTCAACATGACCATCTTCGACTTATTCTCAGAGCCGCCACCTTTTGCGGCAATCATAACTTCAACCTGATCGCCCGGCACCATATCGATATGCACTACAGCTGGTGTGTTATCACCAGTGTTTTTACGTTTGCCGGCAGGATCCGCGACAATCGATGCACGCAACGGGTTGTCAGGATTTGTGTACGCTTGGCGAGTGCCTTCATCAACCATCTGTTGAACGGTTAAGTCTGTTTTATCCCATTGCACTCCCATTCCTACTTTCACAAAGCAGGTCACGATTCCTGTGTCTTGGCAGATCGGACGGTGCCCTTGCGCGGCCATGCGCGAGTTAGTGAGCACTTGCGCAATCGCATTTTTCGCCGCTTCACTCTGTTCACGGTGGTACGCTTGCTCCAGCGCTTGTACGAAATCTAATGGGTGATAATAAGAGATGTATTGCAACGCATCGGCAATACTTTCGATAAAATCAGCTTGGCGAATAACGGCCATGTCTACCTCAACATCAACGGGTTACGATTGCTCGCTATCATAGCGTTTTCGCTCCGCGCTGACCAGTTTTAGCATGCACTGTGTTAAGCTATGCCAAGATATTTTTTGGAGTCAAAAGCTGTGCCAATCGTTGCTCAAACAATCGAACTCAAGCGCCCTTTTGCTGACTTGTTTGGCGCCATCGCCGAACAGCCTTGGGCGCTATTTTTGGATAGCTGTGGGCATCCTAAAAGTCATTATGACTTTATTTTTTGGCAGCCAGAGCAGGTGGTTACCTTAGCCGCAGATTGGCCGCATCATTTAACCCAGCTATTGGCACAAATCCCTACTTATGAAGGACCGGAGGAGTTGCCGTTTCAAGGTGGCTTGGCTGGCGCTTTTAGCTATGATGCCGGACGCGCACTGGAACAACTACCTAATCAAGCGGTTGCCGACATTACCCTACCCGACTTAGCCGTAGGGTGTTATCACAATGCCTTGATTCGCGAACGCCAATCAGGCAAAACATGGCTGCTCTCTGCAGCTGAAACTCAGCAACATTGGCGCCAATTTTGGCAGACTTGCGACCAACAACCTGCAGTACCGCGCGAGAACTTCGCACTTACCGCTGCTTGGCGAAGCAACATAAGCGCCGAAGGCTACCGGCAACGCTTCAGCAAAGTTCAAGACTACCTACAAGCAGGCGATTGTTATCAAATCAATCTTGCGCAGCGCTTTAGTGCTCCCTATCAAGGCGATGAATGGACTGCCTACCAACGTTTAAGAGCGACCAATCAAGCGCCCTTCTCGGCGTTTTTACGACTGCCGCAAGGAGCTTTATTAAGTCACTCTCCTGAACGCTTTTTGCGCGTCAGTGCGGCGGGGCAGGTTGAAACCAAGCCGATCAAAGGCACACGTCCCCGCCATAGCGATCCGATTAAAGATCAGCGACTGGCGGATGAGCTCCAAAGTGCTAGCAAAGATCGCGCTGAAAATGTCATGATCGTCGATTTACTGCGTAACGATTTGAGCCGCGTCTGTGAACCAGGTTCAGTGCAGGTTCCGACCTTGTTTGCGATTGAAAGCTATCCGGCTGTGCATCACCTAGTAAGTACTGTTGTGGGTCAGTTACCGGCTCACAGCAACGCGCTCGATCTTTTAGCTGCGTGTTATCCAGGCGGTTCAATCACCGGTGCGCCGAAAATTCGCGCGATGGAAATTATCGACGAATTAGAGCCTCATCGCCGCAGTTTCTATTGCGGAAGCTTCGGCTACTTTTCGCAGCATGGCGCTGCCGACACCAGTATCGCCATTCGCACCTTAGTGGCGTGTGATGCGCGCATTCACTGTTGGGCCGGTGGTGGTTTAGTGGTCGACTCAGAGGTCGCGGCTGAGTATCAAGAAACTCTCGACAAGGTAGCGAAAATATTACCCGTGCTGGCTGCAACCGAGGTCGGCGCATGACTCGTGAAGAATTTTTGCACCGCTTTCAACTGCATGCGCCGCGCCAAGCGCCGCGGGTTATCCCTAAACGCTTTCGCCCAGCTGCGGTGCTGATCCCGTTGTGGGAACGTGATAATGAATTGCAGTTGGTGCTCACACAACGCGCGTCATCTTTACGCCATCATGCGGGACAAATCAGCTTTCCCGGCGGCCGCCAAGAACCTGATGATGGCAGTCTTTGGGAAACCGCGGTACGCGAAACTGAAGAAGAAATCGGCTTGCCGCGCGATGCGGTTGAATGTATCGGACAGTTACAAGACTACCCCGTTATCAGTAATTTCATCATTCGCCCCTACGTCGGCTTCATTCATCCGCCCGCGCCGTTGCGAGCGGATCCGAATGAAGTTGCTGAAATTTTCACGGTTCCGGTTGCACATGTCCTGCATCAACAACGGCATTTCGCTTATCGGATGCAGCGCTTCTTGTACGATCGCGTATACTTTATTCCATATCAGCATAGAAATATCTGGGGTGCGACGGCAGGAATTTTGCGAGAATTAGCCGATCACGTGTATCCTGAGCGTCACTCGCTTTATCGTTCTCTTAACGAATAGGTTTACAACAAAATTTATGATTAGTGTTTTCGATATCTACAAAGTAGGCATTGGCCCTTCAAGCTCACACACCGTTGGCCCGATGCGCGCGGCTTACGAATTTTTGCATGCCGCCGACAAAGCTGTGGGTTTAACCAAAGCGACTGGCATCAAAGTCGAATTGTTTGGTTCATTAGGCCAAACTGGTAAAGGCCATGGTACCGGTAAGGCCGTTATTTTAGGGCTCGCCGGCGAACAGCCGGAAACCGTCGACAGCACCAAGGTAGATGAGTTTTTAGCGGAAACCGAAAAATCCCAACGCTTGAAGTTGTTGGGTAAGCACGAAATTAAGTTTCCGCGAGAAGGCGCCATTACGTTCCACCGTCGCAAAACCATGCCCCGTCATGCCAACGCGATGGAGCTCAAGCTCTACAATGGTGATGAGGTAATTTTCAAAGACCTTTACTACTCTATCGGTGGTGGCTTTATCGTGCGCGATGCCGACTTTGACGACACCCTCGAAGAAGCCATCGAACAATCGTCGAAACCCATCCCCTATCCATTTGATAGTGCGGCGGAAATGCTCGAGTTATGTAACGAGCATGGCATGCGGATTAGTTCATTGATGTTGGCCAACGAAAAAGTATTTCGCAGTGAAACCGATATTCGTGCAGGCCTTATGCATATTTGGCGCACCATGGACGAATGTATTGACCGCGGCATAAAGACTGAAGGTATTTTGCCAGGTGGGCTCAAAGTGCGGCGCCGTGCACCGGGTCTCTATCAACGCCTGAAAAACGAACGTTCGGCTGACCCTATGCAAACCATGGACTGGGTCGATCTATTCGCCCTCGCCGTAAATGAGGAGAATGCGGCGGGTGGCCGCGTTGTTACTGCGCCCACCAATGGTGCCGCGGGTATCATTCCAGCAGTGCTGAAATATGCCGATAAGTTCATTGCGCCACTCGACGAAGAAACCGTTGTACGATTTTTATTAACATCGGCTGCCATCGGTATTCTTTATAAGAAAAACGCATCCATCAGTGGTGCGGAAGTCGGTTGCCAAGGCGAAGTCGGGGTTGCCTGCTCAATGGCCGCAGGAGCACTCGCTGAATTGATGGGCGGCAACGTGAGTAACGTTGAAAACGCTGCTGAAATTGGTATGGAACACAACCTCGGTCTCACCTGCGACCCAGTTGGGGGGCTCGTACAAGTGCCTTGTATTGAACGCAACGCCATGGGTGCCATCAAGGCCATCAACGCTGCCCGCCTAGCTTTACGTGGTAGTGGTGACCACAAAGTATCGCTGGATAAGGTCATCAAGACCATGTGGGATACCGGCAACGATATGAAAACTAAATATAAAGAAACCGCACGCGGCGGTCTCGCGGTTAATATTATCGAGTGCTAAAACTACAGTAGCGGTAATTCAAGATCTTTGAAGAGGTGGTCGACCGCGTCCTGCGTACGCTGTTGCATCGCCTCTTCTACTTTTGGCTTGGTCAAATGCGGTGCGAACGTCTCGATGAAATCGTACATATAACCACGCAAAAAGGTGCCACGACGAAAACCAATCTTGGTAGTACTTGGCGCAAATAAATGCTCTGCTGGTAATGCGACTAAGTCACCATCGACGCTCGGGTCATAGGCCATAGTGGCAACTACACCTACACCAAGCCCTGCCCGCACGTAAGTTTTGATGACATCAGCATCCGTTGCGGTAAACACCACATTCGGCTCAATACCGGCTTGACTGAAGGCTTTATCGAGTTCAGAACGTCCGGTAAAACCGTGTACGTAGGTGACTATGGGCTGTGCACCGAGCGCTTCAATGCTCACTTTACTCTCAGCCGCTAACGCGTGCCCACGAGGCACTATTATCGAACGGTTCCAGTGGTAGCAAGGCAGCATAATTAAATCTTGATAGAGATGCAGCGCCTCGGTTGCAATCGCAAAGTCCGCTTTACCTTTTGCCGCAGCGGCACTAATAGCTTCAGGTGAGCCTTGGTGCATGTGCAATGATACTTTCGGGTAGCGCTCCATAAATAGCTTTATTTTACTCGGCAATGCATAACGTGCTTGGGTGTGGGTAGTGGCAATATGAAGCTTACCTTGATCGGGTTGCGTATGTTCACTAGCAACCGCTTTAATACCGTCAACTTGAGCGAGAATGTCACGCGCAATGGCTATCACTTCTTGCCCCGCCGGCGTCACCTGAGTGAGATGCTTGCCACTACGTTCAAAAATTTGAATGCCTAATTCATCTTCGAGCATTCTCACTTGCTTACTTATTCCCGGCTGCGAGGTAAATAAGCTCTCAGCTGTCGCTGAAACATTGAGATTATGATTTAATACTTCGACGATATAGCGTAGTTGCTGTAATTTCATAAGGGCACTCGTTCGGTGAAGTCGTTTCGATTACTTATTCGAAAAATATATAACACGTTGCTTATTTATTCCAAGAGTAAATCACGAGGTTTTTGTGTCAAGCTTATCTGAACAATTACAAAATCTTGGTTTTCGCGCTACTGAGACCAGCACTGAAACCGCATCAGAAACAGTGCAGATTGATAAAAGCCAAGCCGTGCGGATTCAACGCCAGACTAAAGGGCGCAAAGGCAAAGGTGTTACCGTGATCTTCGACCTACCGCAACAGGAAAATTTATTGCGCGACTATGCGCAACAGTTACGAAAAAGTTGTGGCGTCGGTGGCAGTGTCAAAAACGGTACTATTGAATTACAAGGTGACCAACGAAGCGCCGCTCAACAATTCTTAGAGCAACAGGGTTTTAAAGTTAAACTTGCGGGTGGTTGAGCGACTACAAACGCGGGGGTAACTGATAACCGAACTCAATTTCGCGTCCTTCATCCCGCCATTCGAGACGTTCAGCAAGTTGCTGTAACAACTCGAGGCCGCGTCCGTACGGCTGACTTTGATCGAAAGTACCTAACTGCTCCGGTAACTGCCAAGACGCTCCGCTATTGCGCACGCAGCAAGTCAAATAATGACGACTGTGGTCATAAGTCAGGGCAATAGTGACACTGCCCGAAGTTAAGGCCGCGAGGCGTTCAGCGCGCAATTGGTAGTAATACGCAAAGCCTTCTGGATCGTTCTTCATACGCGAATCAAGCCTCAGCAAGCCATGCTCAAGCGCATTATTGTATACCTCTGCCAGCAGCAAATAGAGCGTCGTACGATGCCCATGCAACGCTGGCAAGCGACTTAGCAAGCCAACAATGGTACTTACTACGTCGACCCTCTGCAGGTCGACTGGATGCAACTCTGTCGCAAAGGTGAAAGGTAACGACTGTAATTCAGTCTGCACCTCAGGTAACGCAAGGCCGGTGGGGCAGCACTGCAACACTGCAAGTGATAGATCATCCTGCAGCGGTTGGGTGCCACGAAACTTCTCCAAACTAGCAACCAGTTGCTCAAATTGTGTTGGGTTCGGGTACTTCTGTAGCAGTGCTTGCAACGCGTCTAAGCCAAAAAACTCGCGATTCTGCCCGAGCATTTCAATCACGCCATCGGTATACAACGCAATACAGTCAGTACTTGTGGTTTTGATAGTGGAGACTTGTTGATCAAACTCGTCGTTGCTTAGCACCCCGAGAGCCAAGTGCTGTGCATGTAATTGATGTTTTATTTCGCCCGTAGTGGAGTACACAATGGCCGGCGGCATGCCCCCGTTCCAGTAACTTAGCCGCTCACCGTTAGCCGAAAGCTCCAACACAATGCAGGCACAAAACATCTCATGAGGTAATAAATGATGAAGCCTATAGTTAAACTCGGTTACCATTTCAGCGATCGCAACACTGCGATCCGCCATTGCAAAAAAGGCTTGGGAAAGCGGCAGTGCACCGGTTGCTGGAGCCAAGCCATGACCGGTGAAATCAGCTAACATCACATAAAGATTACCCAAGGGTCCGGGGGCTACTAGGCACAGATCACCATTAAACTTTGCCGCTGGCGCGACCAAGGTTCGAATGTGCTGGTATTCAAGAAAATTGCGGCTCAATGCGTTCCGAAAAATGTGCTCAATAAGTTCGTATTCGCGCTCGACCCGCTGGGTATGCCAAACCAAACTCTCGCGTACAGCACTCAACTGGCGTTGCATATTGAAGTTGCTCACCGTGAGTTGCAAGCGATGCATCAATTCGGGGACACGCGCGGGCCAACGCAAGTAATCGCCCTGCCAATGCCGATGCCGAGGAAATTTATAGGTTTGCGGAATCACTAATAACTGTTGCGGACAATTGAGCGCCACCAAGAGTTCAAGGGTAGGCTGTTCGGTCACTACAAGAGTTGTATGAGTAGGCTGTAACTGCGCATGCCAGCGCTCTATGGCGTGCTCGCGAATACGTTTGGTTAGACGCAATTGCTTAATCGTCGACACCAGCGCATGAGCCATAGCGCTATCGTCATGATAAACATCGATTACGTATTGTTGTGACGGCTTCAGCATATGCCTTGCCTCAAGTGGCGAGCTATTCGATAGTAAACAATTTATCGAAGCGCGAGATGTCTAAAATGTTTTTGACTTCAGGGCGGCAATTAATGATGTGAATACCGCGAACGTTGTCACTAAGCGCTTTGCGCATATTTAACAGCATCCCTAGCGCTGAACTATCTAAATATTCCGTTTCACGTAGGTCAATGTAGACCAATGGTTTCTCATCACCAATGGAGCTGTATGCGCGACGGAAGTCATTGACCAGATTAAAGTCAAACTTCCCATGAATAGAGATAGTTAGCTCTTTACCATCGTTCGATAAATGACGGATTACCGACATTACGCACCTACTTCAGTTGTTATTATTAGATTAGAGTCGTGTAGATAGTGCCAACAGAACTCAAGAAACACAAGCGTTTGCGCTTATATTTACACGAAAACACAAAGAAAAAAGCCGATGTTTTCGCATCGGCCTTTTTGTTAACAAATGCCTTAAGGCTTTTGCTTATACTTGTTATAGAGTTGCAGATGGCGATTGTTCAGGTCGACTAAACGACCTTCAATAAACATCATCTCAACTTTCTGTCCAATTGGGTCAAGTAAGTCACCAGCCGAAACGACAACGGTAGCCTGCTTACCAACCTCTAAGGAACCCACCTCGTTGTCGACTCCCATAAACTTCGCTGGAGCTAAGGTGATGGCTTCTAAGGCAGCATCCTTATCAAGTCCATAAGCAACCGCATTACCGGCAGCGAAAGGTAAATTCCGCACGTCCCAATAACCAGGGTAACTGATTGCGAAGTCGACCCCAGCTGCAGCAAGTGCTGCTGGTGTAGCAAAAGCCTGATCAAAGCCTTCATCGTGGCGTGTAGGTAGACCATAAGGTGCCCCATAAACGACCCGCACCTCGGCCTCGGCTAATTGGTCGGCGATGCGCCAAGCATCACGCGCGCCCATTAACACCCAATCAAAACCATATTCGCTGGTGAACTCCATTGCTTCTTCAATTTGCCGTTGATCATTGGCATGAACAAACAAAGTTGACGAGCCGTCGAACAGGCCGAGCATTGCTTCCCAACGTAAGTCGGTGCCTTCTAACTCACCCGCTTGCTTGGCATCGTAATAGGCTTTCGCTTGCACGAATGCGCGCTCGAGATGCTTGCGTGCTTCAGCGTTGGCTTTGCGTTGTTCCTCTGGTGAACGACTTTCCCACCAAGAGGTGCTGATACCTACTCGCGGCCAGTTCACATGCACACCTACATTGAGGCGTTCGCCCATGTCTTCATAGGTCCAACCATCAAGTTGAAGCAAACTTGAGCGTCCGGCAATGAGTTCGCCTTGTGGAACGATTTGCGCATGGGTGACACCGTTATAGCGGATGGTTGGAATTACTTCTGAGTCTGGGTTAAACGCAACGTGACCACTGACTTCAGGGGTAATATCGCCGGCTTCATTGCTATCTTCAGTCGCGCGAACCGCCTCAATTTCGGTCAAGCCCAAGGTGGTGTCCAAAGCGATAACGCTTGGGTAAATGTGCTTACCACTCACGTCAATCACCTGTGCATCACTGGGTACTTCGAGATCTTGACCGATAGCACTGATTTTCCCGTCTACCAACAGTAAGTCAGTATCTGTTTTAACGCCGTCAGTAATGGTAAATAAGGTTCCACCTTGCAACACTATGGGTTGTTGCTGCGCTTCACCAGGTACGATGTCGTGGGCTGCCGCACTGAGCGTCACGGTGGCAGCCATCGCTGCTAATACTAGCTTTTTCATGATTAGTGTCCTCCGTGGGCGTGTGCAGTGAAGGTGCCTAACCAGGTGTCGTGTTCAGTATCGCAATGCCACGCTGGTTGTTCACGTTTGTAACCGTTAGCAGCGCCATTTTGTGCTGCAGGGTCAGCCAATACTTTCTGAATCAATGCTTGCTTCTCGCTTTGCAGCTCGGCACGCAGTTGTTCATCACGTTCACGGTTAAAGAAATTACGGGCGTTGATCCACGTTTGTTCGACCCGAGCATAAGAACTCAGTGGGTGGTTGTTCCACAGCACGAAGTCGGCATGTTTGCCTTCTTTGATACTGCCCACGTACTGATCAATCTTAAGCTGCTTAGCAGGATTCAAAGTGACCATCTGTAATGCTTCGTGCTCTGACATACCACAGTAAGTAACTGATTTCGCCGCTTCGGTATTCAAACGACGCTGTAAGTCATTACTGTCAGAGTTAATCGATGTAAGTACGCCTTTCTCAGCCATCAAACACGCATTCTGCGGAATCGCATCATAGACTTCGAATTTGTAAGCCCACCAATCGGCAAACGAAGAACCGCCGGCGCCATGTTTCGCCATTTCCGACGCCACTTTGTACCCTTCAAGGATGTGCGTGAAGGTGGTCAGAGTGAAGTCGAAGTCTTCAGCTAAACGCAGCAGCATCAGGATTTCTGATTGCACGTAACTATGCGCATGCACAAAGCGTTCTTTGTCGAGAATTTCCAGTAAGGTGTTCAAACGATAATCTGGACGCGGTGGCGCAACTTTTTCCCGCTCACTACGGCTCAGTTTACGATAGGCTTCTTGCGCTGCACGATATTCGAGTGCGGCGGTAAAGCCGTCACGCATCAAGGTTTCAACACCCATCCGCGTTTGCGGATAACGCGAGCTTAACCAAGATGGATAGCGGCTTTGTTTGACGTTTTCACCAAGCGCAAACTTAATCGATGGTGGCGCTGCATCAAATTTCATTTGATCCGCAGTCGCACCCCAGCGCAATTTGATGACTTGTGCTTGACCGCCAATTGGGTTCGCTGAACCATGCAGCAACTGCGCCATGGTGGTACCGCCAGCGAGTGAACGATAAATGTGAATATCGTCAGGGTTGACGACATCACCGATACGAACTTCCGAAGTAATAGCTTCAGAAGCTTCGTTCACGCCCTGATCGATTGCAATATGCGAGTGCTCGTCGATAATCCCCGGCGTCACATGCATACCTGTAGCATCAATCACGGTATAACCTGATGGCGTGCGTAAATCTTCACCTATGCGATAGAACTCACCGTCACGAATCAAAATGTCGGTATTTTCTAAAACACCGGCTTCATCTGCTGTCCACACCGTCGCATTCTTAATATGCACGTTTTGGCGCTCTGGCAAGCCATCATGCCCATAAGCGACATTCGGATAGGTTAGACGACTGACGTACTCAACACGTTCAGCTGGACTATTTTCCGTAGTTGCGGTGTCTGCAGTTGTCTCCGAACGCGTGCCGTTGAAGCGCACCTCATTACCGTTTGGACCTATGGCAACACCGGCAAAACTTTGCTCAGCAGTCTGCTCTAATTGAAAGCGCCAAACGCCGTCATTACCATTTAAGTTGGCGTTGGCAACGAAAGAAAGACTACCCTCGTCACGACGTGCACTACGTAACTTGCTGCTACTTTCACCGACTTTAACTTCGCCGCCGACGCGCTCATCACCCTTGAGCTCAAAGGTTACGCTTTGGCCGGCAATATCCGCCACGATGCTGCCATTGAAGTCAGCCTGACGCAACGGAGCGAGTTCTTTCTCCTGCCCCTGTAACCACACTGATTTAATGGTGCCATCAGTGAACAAGTCACCTTCGGCAATTACAAAGTCAGCCATGTAACCGGGCGCAATCTTACCAGCTTTGTCACTGACGCCAGCGATCTGCGCAGGAATTGTTGTCAGTGCAGCTAAAGCACGATCTTTGTCTAAGCCATGTTGTACGGCCTTACGCAGATTAGGCCAAAAATCACCGGCTTTTTGTAGCTGGTGCAACGTAAACGAGAAGTCGATGTCGGCACTCGCAAGCGCAGCTGCGTTACCTGGAGCGCGTTCCCAGTGGCGTAAATCGGCTAAGTCAACGTCTAGGCTGTCGGTGACTCCAGATACCTCTGGCGCAGCAGGAAAATCTAGTGGCAGAATCAACTTCGCATTGGTTGCTTTTACTGCATCGAGGCGCGCATATTCATAGTTCGAGCCAACGAAGGTCACTGGCACATCAAACTCGCTAAACACAGCTTGAGCGCGTAATAGCGATTTATCATCGCTTACTTTAAACACTATACCTTCTTGCTCAATCGGGCCTAACTCGGCGAGTGCTGCGTTATATTCAACTGGGCTGCCTTGGTAGGCATCTTTACCATAAGCTTGTTCATACCACTGAGCATCCGACAAGGTTTGTCGAATCAGTGCAATAGAGCCCATCAATGAGTTCGGATATTGCTGCTGTGAGCTGCCTTTATCGAAAGAACCAAAGTGTTGTGCCTGGGCGCGATAAATCACATCATTGGCAATTTTGTCAGCCAGTGAAAGCGTCACCGCTTGGCCTTGGAAAATGCCGTCCAAACGTGCACTTTGCACTGCGGTAAAACCTTGCTGAATGTAGCTTTCAGCAGTTTTACTGTCGCTCGCCGCGGTATCTACCCAAGTTTCATGAGCATGGATAGCGTCGTTGCTCGCATTACCGCCTTCACGTTTGTTGTTATATTGCGGACGTGTCGAAAACCATGGCCCACGCTGCGCTTTTTCAGGTTGGGCGACACCATAATTACTGTAGGCATCGATAAAACCCGGATAAATTGTATGACCGGACACATCGATGACCCGCGCGCCATCTGGCGCACGGTTGTTTTCATTGATGCGTTCGATTTTACCGTTGCGAATCACCAAGGTGGCATTCTCTAATGCGCGCCCTGGTTCGGTAATAATGGTCGCGTTCTGTAACGCGACATAATCGGATGAGTTGTCATGCAACCCTTGCACAGTTGTGGTCTGCGATGCTGAGGCTAGCGCTGGCAGCGCTGCACACATCGCTACCGCCAACTTGCTGAGGCGGTTACTGCTAATCATCGGCGTCCCCTTTCTAGATTGTTATGTTTTTACAAAAATCACTGTTCTAGCGTACATTAAGACGAGAGATTAGGTGAACGCAATCTAATAAGGGATAAACAGCGTAGTTATCTCGTTGAAGCGTTGTATTATCTTTAAAGCATCCACTACAAGGAGTCTAAACGATGTTTTTAAAGTCTATAAAAGTTGTAGTTTTAACGGCTGTTGCCGTGTCTAGTGCAAGCGTTGTTGCCCAGCATGCATTTAACGATGCGGACAAAGCCGTTGAATACCGCCAAAAAGCGTTCTCAGTGATGCAAAACAATTTTGCCTACATGGGTGACATGATCAAAGGTGATATGCCATTTGATTTAGCCATCTTCACTGAGCGCGCAGAAGTGTTCGCG
The DNA here is from genome assembly GCF_000753735.1 of Pseudidiomarina atlantica. Classification (GTDB taxonomy): domain Bacteria; phylum Pseudomonadota; class Gammaproteobacteria; order Enterobacterales; family Alteromonadaceae; genus Pseudidiomarina; species Pseudidiomarina atlantica. The sequence continues at coordinate 131,380 of NZ_JPIN01000006.1, forward strand.
AATATGACCGCAGTACCTTGGTCTGGCTTTACTCATGAGGGTGCGATGCCAGGTAACAACACCGACGCCCTGCCGGCCATCTGGGACAATTGGGATGATTTTCAAGAGCGTTCTGAGCAACTGCAAGCTGACGCACGCAATTTACTAGCAGCTGCTGAGTCTGGTGACCAAGGCGAAATCCGTGGTGCGTTTATGACCGCAGCTAAGAATTGCAAAGGCTGTCACGATCAGTACAAAGATTAAACTACCACCAAAAATAATAGGTGCTGGCGATAATAACAATCGCTAGCGCCCATGCCCACAGCGCATTCACTAAACGTGGTTGGCTAACATTATCACGCTTGCCGTGAACCATTGCGCTAAGCAAGTTGATGCCCTTAAGTCGGTACACTAAAATTGCCACCACATGCAACGCGATAACGGTTAACAGTACGTTAAAGTTGATCTCATGCAAATCACTTAATTGCCCTTGCATGTCGCTACTTACTAGAGATGCGAGCGGCCCAGAGAAGAATATTTCGTCGGTCGTGAACAGCCCTGTGCCCACTTGCAAAGCGAGTAGCAACCACAGCAGCAGAACCGCCCAACCACCTGCAGGGTTGTGCGTATTTTGTGGTTGATAGTCACGGTCTTTTAGGTGCTTGAGGTGCTCAACAACCCGTCGCGGGCCGCGCACAAAGGCACTGAATCGCGCATTCTCGCTGCCCACTAGGGCCCACACCAAGCGTGTCACTAACAAGCCACCAACGGCAAAGGCGATACGCATATGCCAGTCCATCATGCCTTGGTCTGCGGTCCACCACAGTGCGGCGATACCAATGACGAGTAGCCAATGATAACCACGTATAAAACTATCCCAAATCTTCATGACGACTCCGTGATTCGTTATTCGTTATTCGTTATTCGTAAAACAACGTTGGCTTTGATATCTTACAACGTATTGGTATTTGGAGGCAGATATGACAGACAAACGCGTTAAAGTGTTGATAGTGGACGATGATTTTATTTCACTCGAAGTCATGCGAGCAATGCTAAGCCATTTTCAAGAGGCAGAAATCCTTACTGCCGAGTCTGGGGGCGAAGCCTTTGACGTGATCATGCAACAACGCCCTCAGTTAGTTCTACTAGATCATCAACTACCTGATTTTGATGGTGTACAGCTTTACTGCAAGGTACACGCTGAATTGGGTGATAACACACCACTTACCGCCATGGTGTCTGGTAATCCACCGGCTGACTATGAGGCTGAGTGTCAAGCTGCCGGTATCAATCACCTTCTGCAAAAACCATTAGCTCCGAGCGACTTGGCTGAGTTGATGCGAATCGCCGGCACTCGCTAACAAACGTTGGCTATCCTCGAGGAATCTCTGCGAAAAATCGCCGAAATAAGCGCTAACTTCGGCGAATTTTGATACAAAATCTTGTTTATCCCCATTTTCTAACTGCCGTAAAACGGCATCAAAAGTGGCTAAATAACGGCGCATCATGGCGAAGTTTTCTGGGTGGGCAAGAATAATGTCTGCGTACAATTCGGCATTTTGCGCGAACAAGCGGCCGACCATCATCAGTTCCAACCGATAAATCGGCGAGCTCAGATCGAGCAACTCCTGTAAATCCGCATTCTCATTCGCCAAATGCGCGCCATACACAAAAGTCGAGAGGTGGCGCATAACTTGAACGAAGCCCATAGCATCATCATGACGTTTGGCCGATGTTTCGTATAGCTGTGCACCCCAACGTTTAAGCGTATCAAGTAACCACTGATATTCCGCTGCTGCGCGTCCGGCGGTCACCACAATAAGCTGCTTGGCAAGGGTTGCGACTTGCGGACCAAACATTGGGTGTAACCCCACGACCGGACCTGAATGCTGATCGAGCATCTGTTGCAATGGCTTACTTTTGATACTGGTAACATCGGCTAAAATGCAATGTTCGGGCAGCTTAGGCAGGCGTTCGATAACCGACTCCGTAAGTGCTATGGGTACGCTTACCAAAACTAAATCGGCGTCTTTACAGAGTGTCTCGGCAGCACCCCAATCATCTCGATCGAGTACTCGCACATCAGCGCCAGCTTCACCAAAGCGTTCAGCAAACAAGCCACCAAGCGCACCTGCACCGCCAACGACGACAATCACTTTGTCTTCAAGATGAACGTCAGCCGCTTGCTGCTGCAAGTACGACTCGCGTATAACCCGTCGTAACACATCTTCAATCAAATCAGGAGAAAGGCCCAATTGTTGTGCTTCTTGTCGGCGAGCTTCAATCAATAGCGCTTCACGCTCAGGCACAAATAACGGCTGGCCGAGATGACGTTTGACCACCCCTACTTCTGCAGCAAGTTGACGACGACGGTAGAGCAGTTGCAGCAGCGCGTTATCAGTTTCATCAATGGCTTCACGTAATTGCTGTAATCTTGCTTGGCTGTCTACTGTCATGATTGTGTCCTACTACTTGAAAGATGTGCTAATCCCCATTGTGCCTGATTTTAGGCATAAAAAAACCCGCCATTGGCGGGTTTTTTCAAGTGCGTGATGCTTAAGACAGCTTCTCGCGAATACGTGCAGATTTACCTGAACGCTCACGGAGGTAGTAAAGCTTAGCGCGACGAACCGCACCTTTACGCTTCACTGTGATGCTGTCAATCAGTGGGCTGTGCGCTTGGAATGTACGCTCAACGCCTTCACCGTTAGACACTTTACGAACCGTGAATGAAGAATGCAAACCACGGTTGCGCTTCGCGATAACCACACCTTCAAATGCCTGAAGACGCTCACGGTTACCTTCAACTACCTTAACATTAACGACCACTGTATCGCCCGGAGCATAGTCCGGAAGGTCTTTTTTCATTTGTTCGTCTTCGATCGCTTTGATCAAATTCTGACTTACTTTTGCCATGTTAGCCTCACTTGCCTAGATTAACTACCCGCGTCTGCGTCGGCCTGATACTGATGAATAAATTCATCAAGTAGCTGACGCTGTTCGTCAGTCAGAGCTAGGTTATTTAACAAATCTGGACGTCGCAACCAAGTTCGCCCAAGCGACTGTTGCAAACGCCAGCGTCTAATTTGTTCATGGTTACCGCTCAACAATACCGGCGGTACCGCCTCACCATCTAAAATTTCTGGTCGTGTATAGTGTGGGCAATCTAGTAAGCCATCAGCAAACGAGTCTTCATCAGCCGAGGCGCTATGCCCTAACACTCCGGGGACTAACCGCGCGACACTGTCAATCATGACCATTGCCGGCAACTCGCCACCACTTAACACGTAATCTCCAATCGACCATTCTTCATCAACATGTCGAGCTATCACTCGTTCATCGATGCCTTCATAGCGACCGGCGATTAGGATGAACTTGTCACGTTCGGCGAGCTCACTCACACCAACATGATCAAGTTTGCGACCCTGCGGTGATAAATAAATCACCTTGGCATCGGCCCCTACCTGTTGCTTGGCTGCGGCAATCGCATCAGTCAGCGGTTGCACCATCATTAGCATTCCAGGTCCGCCACCATAAGGACGGTCATCCACAGTGCGATGTTTATCGTGGGTAAAGTCACGAGGATTAATCAACTGAATAGTCAGTAATCCATCGCGTACTGCCCGCGCTGTCACACCATGCTCGGTAATCGCTTGAAACATCTCAGGAAACAGCGTAATCACGCCGACCTGTAGCTGTTCAGCCATTAAAAGTCCGAGGGCCAATCGACAACGATGCGTTTGTTTTCTCTGTCGACCGTTTGAATGTATTGACTCTGAATAAACGGAATCAAACGCTCTGATCGACCAAATGCGTCGTTGCTGTTCGCTTTCACCACCATCACATCATTCGATGCTGTGGCCATCAACTGGTCTACGACTCCCATGTTATAACCGTCAGTATTCACTACGGTCATACCAATCAGATCGCGCCAGTAAAACTCATCCTCTGGCAATTCTGGTAACTGGTCGGCTTGAATCTCGATATCTGCGCCCGTTAATAAATGAGCAGCATCACGGTCATCAACCCCAGCCAATTTGGCAATCAGTCCTTTATTGTGTCGACGCCATTCCTCGACTTCAACTGTTTGCACTTTACCCTGTTTGCGAATTTGCCAAGGGTGATAATCAAATATGGCTTCAACGTCATCGGTGTAACTTTGAACTTTCAGCCAACCTTTTACGCCGTAAACTGCGCCCAATTGGCCCAACACTACGATTTCAGGAGTCTGCGTCATCGTTACCCAAACTTACGTCAATTAAGCTGCGCTACGCGCATCTTTAACAAGTTTCGCTACGCGCTCAGAAACGGTTGCGCCTTGACCAATCCAATGGTCAACACGATCCAAATCAACACGTAGTTTTTCTTCTTGACCGCGAGCGATCGGGTTGAAGAAACCTACATTTTCAATGAAACGACCGTCGCGGGCATTGCGACTGTCGGTCACTACCATCTGGTAGAATGGACGCTTTTTCGCGCCACCACGTTGTAAACGAATGGTTACCATTACGTTCCTCGATACAGTTTTTAATGTTAAGTAAATAGAAAAACCTCCGACCGGGGTCGAAGGGCTCGGCAATTCTACCGATTTTTCTGCTCAATGCAAGTATTCTCTAGCCTTTGGGGAACATCCCCGGGGGTAATTTACCCCCCATGCCACCGAGACTACGCATCATTTTTGCCATACCGCCGCCTTTCATCTTCTTCATCATCTTCTGCATTTGCATGAATTGCTTCAGTAAGCGATTGACGTCTTGCACCTGAGTGCCAGAGCCAGCAGCGATACGACGTTTGCGTGACCCCTTAATTAAATCAGGGAATTCACGCTCTTTAGGTGTCATCGAACTAATAATAGCTTCCATGCGCACCGTCATTTTGTCATCCATTTGACCTTTCATTTGGCTGGTCATTTTACCCATGCCTGGGAGTTTATCCATTAACCCCATCATGCCGCCCATCTCGCGCATTTGCGCCAGTTGCTCACGGAAGTCCTCAAGTGAGAACTTGCCTTCTTTCATTACCTTTTTCGCAACTTTTTCAGCTTTTGCGCGATCGACTTTTTGCTCTAATTCATCGATCAGCGACAGCACGTCGCCCATTCCCAAAATCCGTGATGCTACGCGCTCTGGATGGAACGGCTCGAGAGCGGTGTTTTTCTCACCAACCCCCAAGAATTTAATTGGCTTGCCGGTGATGTGACGAATCGATAGCGCCGCACCGCCGCGTGCATCACCATCAGTTTTGGTCAGCACCACCCCGGTCAAGGGTAAAGCTTCGCTAAACGCTTTGGCGGTGTTCGCGGCATCCTGGCCCGTCATCGCATCCACGACAAACAGCGTCTCCACCGGCTTAATGGCCGCGTGTAACTCTTTTATTTCCGCCATCATCGCTTCATCAATCGCTTGGCGACCGGCGGTATCTACTAGCACCACATCGATAAACTTCTTGCGCGCGTGGCTGATAGCCGCGTTGGCAATATCTACCGGACGTTGCTCAGTAGTCGACGGAAAGAATTCAACCTCGACTTCATTGGCGAGAGTTTCTAGCTGCTTGATGGCCGCCGGACGATATACGTCAGCGGAAACCACTAGCACTTTTTTCTTTTGCTTTTCACGTAAATAGCGCGCCAATTTACCGACACTGGTAGTTTTACCAGCACCCTGTAAACCAGCCATCAGAATAACAGCCGGCGGCTGGGTGGCTAAATCGAGCGGGACGTTACCGTCGCCCATGGCCCGCTCTAGTTCCTGTTGTACAATTTTCAGGAACACCTGCCCGGGCGTTAGACTCTTATTGACTTCAGTGCCGACCGCACGCTCTTTCACCCGGGCAATAAAATCACGCACCACAGGTAAAGCTACGTCAGCTTCAAGTAGAGCCATCCGCACTTCACGTAAAGTATCTTTGATATTGTCGTCGGTTAAACGCCCACGACCGGTAATATTTTTCAACGACTGCGAGAGACGTTCGCTAAGATTCTCAAACATCAGTGATTATCCATTTAACAGCTAGCTGTATATGATCTGGCGTCGATTATATCGTAATTCAAGCAAAGTTTCCTGATCCTATTGGGTTTCCTTGCGACAATGCATATACTGATCATCCTTGCCTTGGTTAACGCTTGCGAATACAGGATTTTACATGCTGGTTTTACTTAGTCTCACATTATTGCTGTACCTTACCAGTGCAATATTGCTGTGGCGTCAGCTAAGCAGCACCGGAGCGACCCATGCCACTAGTTGGTGGATGGCGTTAGCAGCTGTAGCATTGCATGGTTTTCTGCTGTGGCAACATTTAGCCGCAGACGCTTTCGATCATCTGAATGTCGCCAGCAGTTTAAGCAGCGTAGCCTTCTTGTTAGCATTGTTTTCGTTGGTCCGCGTCAAGCGCAATAGCGGACTGATTTTGCGCCCAGTCATTTACGTATTTGCTGCAGTCAGCTGTGTCATTCTCATCGCTAGCCCGGCAGACTGGGGTGCCAGCATTGCCAACTCCCACGGTTTGGTTATTCATATTGTCCTCAGTCTCGTTGCCTATGCAATTCTTATGCTAGCGACCTTATACGCCGTACAACTTTTGTATCTAAGCTTTCTATTAAAAAATCATCGCGTGAACGCGCTTACCAGTTACCTGCCACCTTTGATGGTGGTCGAACGTTACTTTTTCCGACTCATTAGTGCAGGTACGTTATTATTGTTTATCGCGCTTGGCAGTGGTTTTGTGTTTCTCGAAAACATGTTTGCGCAGGGCCAAGCACATAAAACAATTCTCAGCACACTAGCTGCTGCGCTGTATCTTGCGGTGGTGCTGGCACATGGCATCTGGCAAGTACGCGGACGTGGTTTGGTGATCCTAAGTGTGGTCGCGAGCGTTGTCCTCAGTCTTGGCTATTTCGGTAGTCGGTTCGTGCGCGATGTTTTATTGGGCTGAGAGGTTATCTAAATCAGCAATTCTGCTTGCAACGCTTGACTTGTCAGACCATCTGATTAAATTAGGCACTCATGTATAAATCATAGGTACACTTCTTGGACGAGATAGCGACGTCGACCCTACTTATTATCTTGGGTCTATTACTTCTTCTATCGGCGTATTTTTCAGGCTCTGAAACCGGCATGATGTCGATCAATCGCTATCGCCTGCGCCACTTAGCGCAACAAAACCATGCCGGTGCCAAACGTGTGCAGTACCTGTTGGACCGCCCGGACCGCTTAATTGGTTTGATTCTTATTGGTAATAATTTGGTCAATATCGCTGCTTCAGCGATTGCTACAGTGTTGTGTATTCGCTGGTTCGGTGATGCCGGTATTGCCATTGCGACCTTCGGCCTAACCATTTTGGTACTTATTTTTTCTGAAGTAACGCCAAAAACTATCGCCGCATTGCATCCGGAGCGAGTTGCTTTTCCAAGCTCATTTATTTTAAAACCCTTGTTGACCATCGCCTATCCGGTTGTCGTGGGTGTTAATTTTATTACCAATGGCTTCATGCGCATTATCGGCGTGAATCCGAATAACACCTTAGGTCACGCCGCATTGAGCTCGGAAGAACTACGCACCGTAGTCAACGAAGCACAATCAATGATTCCAAGCAGCCACCAAGATATGCTGCTAAGTATTCTGGATCTTGAAAAAGTCACCGTAGAGGATGTGATGATCCCGCGTTCTGAAATCAGCGGCATCGACGTGCAGAATGATTTTAAGTCCATTATTAAACAGCTATCACAAGCACAGTATACGCGCTTGTTGTTGTATCGGGGTGAGATTGACGACGCTATTGGCTTTTTGCATGCCCGAGACATTATGCAAATTGTCACCAAGACCAACAGCGATACGGACAAAGCTGAGTTGATCCGCGCCGCTCGTGAAATCTATTACATTCCGGAAGGTACACCGCTTAACGTGCAGCTATTGAAATTTCAGCACAATAAAGAACGCATTGGCCTAGTTGTTGATGAGTATGGCGACATTCAAGGGTTAGTGACCCTAGAAGACATCTTGGAAGAGATCGTAGGTGATTTTACCACCAGCATTACACCGGCGCCGAGTGACTTGGTGAAACCCCAAGATGACGGCTCGTTGCTGGTTGAGGGCAATGCTAACCTACGAGATCTGAATAAAGAGTTGAACTGGGAGCTGCCCACCGATGGTCCGAAAACTGTCAGTGGCTTGATTATTGAGCTATTTGGCGATATCCCACAACAGCCGATGTGCATGCGCATCGAGGGGTATGCCTTGGAGATCATCGAAAGCAGTGAAAGTATGGTCAAGCAGGTGCGCTTTTTGCCCTTCGAGTCCCGTCATTTAGAACAGCAAAATCTGTTTGATTAGGTTGGTGCGCACGGTTTAATCAAAAAATAGCCGCCACAGCCAACCTTTCTGCAAATCATCCTCGCATTGTCGCAACTGCGCACCGTAACGTCCGGCACGCTCCTTAACTCGCTGCGCGGTGCGTTTGAGCCAAGCTTTGGATTGATAGGTGCCACGTTGATAACCGGTCCAGCCCTCGTGATAATTCAAATAAAGGGCATAAGCGTCCCATTTGGAGACACCGTTAACTCGGTGGCTTTTGTCTATGAACCAGCCCATAAAATCAATCGCATCTTCAAAGGAGTCGCGGGAAGCCCAGCTGTTACCTGTTTCGCGTTCATAGTCGTCCCAAGTAGGCGTTTTCGCTTGTGAATAACCATACGCACTGCTCACCCGTCCCCAAGGAATGATCCACAGTAAATAATCACGAGGCGGCACGGCATCATGTTTAAATGAGCTTTCTTGATACATGATGGCCATAGGAATTTGAATGGGCACGCCCCAACGCTCACGCATGTCCGCTGCGGCGTCATACCAATCACGCTTTTCATAGAAGATTTCGCACAAGTCCTCTGGCTGCTCAGGCGGCGCCGAAGCGCATCCCGCTAACAGCATCAGACTTGCCGCAAGAACTACAGGTTTCACCGCCAACGCCATATTTAACTACCGCGCTGTCCGGCTACTGCAGCCTTAGCAAAATAAGCATCAAGATAAGCCGCAAAGGAAGTCTTCGCGTCTTGTTGTTCGCGTTGTTGCTGCTCGGCAATTGAAGCATCGCGCCAAGCCGCAAAGTCTGCTTCACTAAAGTAACGTAACGGCTGACTGAGTTCAGTCCGATAGGCCTTTGCTAAGCGCATACCTAAGTGGCTGTTATCCATATTTTCATCGCGCAAAATACGCAACAGCTGCCCGGATAAGGTCAGTTCGGGATTCAACACCATCGGATAATGTTCACTGACGGTTTGTTGATAAGCGTTGCCGACATCGCCGTCCAAGAACTTTGCGATCTGTTGTAGATCGGCAAAAATTGCCTCCAACCAATCAGCAATGGGTCGATCGTAACCATTATCATCAAGCGTCAAACGTGGGTTGCGCCCATCCAACACCACTTTAGTAAAGTTGCGTTCAGTCACCAACTGTTGATCCCAGTCTAACTCTGGGCTTTCGGTCAATAGACAATACAGCAACACTAAATCGAGCATACGAATTTGCTCAGCAGTGATACCAACAGGACTAAATGGATTGACATCAAGTGCGCGGACTTCGATGTATTCGACGCCGCCCCGCTCCAATGCTTGGGTAGGTGTTTCGCCATTTTTAGCCACTCGTTTTGGCCGAATCGGCGAATAAAATTCGTTCTCAATTTGCAAAATATTGGCATTCAACTGCTGGTAATCGATGCTGCCATCAGCTTGCTCAGTTTTTACCCCAATCGCCGAAAAACGTTGCGACGGCGTAGTTATTGCACGGCGCAAGCGCTGGACATAATCGTATAGCGAATTGTAGGTGATCCGTAAGTCGGCCTGCTCTTTGTTGGTGTAGCCTAAGTCGCTCATACGCAACGAGGTACCGTATTCACGGTAAACTGTGCCCTTACCCAGCGGTTTTAACTCTATATCAGTATCAGTATGCTTGAGGAACGACTGGCACAACGCCGGTGAGGCCCCAAATAAATAAGGAATAATCCAACACACGCGCTTGTAATTGCGAATCATGCCGAAGTATTGCTCAGATACAAACTCAGCGTCGACTTGGCGTTGCTGGTTTGCAGCTAAAGCCTGCCACATGGCATCGGGTACCGAGAAGTTGTAATGAACGCCAGCAATAATTTGCATAGCGCCACCATAACGACGCGTTAACCCCTCGCGATACAATGTTTTCATACGACCGCTGTGCGAATCACCATATTGCGCAATTTGAATATCACTGGCGTCGCCTACCACGCAGGGCATACTCAAGGGCCACATCAGCTCATCGCCCATGTATCTGTACGTGTAGCTATGAATATCGCTTAACTGGTCGAGTGTAACTTGGATATCAGTCGCAACTGGGGTAATAAACTCTAACAGCATCTCAGCATAATCAGTGGTGATGTGCGGGTGCGTAAGGGTTTTACCTAATTCCGCTGGGTGCGGAGTAGCGGCTAAGTGACCCGTCTCGGTGATCCGCAAGCATTCACGTTCAATTCCGCGTTGTAGCAAGCGAACAGCGTTTGCATCCTGACGGCTCGCCAGGACATCTAGCGTCTTTAACAAAGAAGTTTGCAAACTCGCTCCTGTTTCATAAACGAATCGAAAAGTTGTCGACAAAGCTTACTGATAAAACGCTGCTACGTCTATGATCTCAGTCTATTTATAACGGCTAAGATAACTTGGCGTTGTAGCGCTATCGTGGCATCATGAATTCACGTTTCATTGGATAAAGTAGCGCTATGGCCGAGAATTCAAACGCTGACGATCATCAACGTATTGTTGCCGAGCTCGAGCAGGCAATAGCTGCTGCCGAAGCAGCGAATACAGCGAAAAGCGAGTTTCTCGCCAACATGAGTCACGAGATTCGTACGCCTATCAATGCCATTCTCGGAATGACGCAACTCTGTTTGAAAACCGAACTCTCAGACAAGCAACGCGGTTACCTAAAGTCCATCGAAGGTTCCTCTAAGATCCTCTTAGGTATCATTAACGATCTTCTTGATTTGTCGAAACTTGAAGCTAATAAGCTCAACATTGAAAGAATCCCCTTCGACTTGGAGCAAGTGCTCGGTAATTTGGCAGACTTGTTTGCTTACCGGGCGCACGATAAGAATCTTGAATTCATCATTAACATTCCGCCCACAATTCCGACCAAGTTAATAGGTGACCCGTTACGGCTGAACCAGGTTTTAGTGAACCTGGTCAGCAACGCCATCAAATTTACCGACCATGGTGAAGTTGTGGTGTCGGTGAACAAGTTAGACCAAACCCAGACCGATCTCTATTTGCGCCTATCGGTGACCGACACCGGAATTGGCATGGATGAACAGCAACGCAATCGGTTGTTTCAAGCATTTACTCAAGCCGATACCTCGACCACCCGCAAATACGGCGGTACCGGACTTGGTTTAGCCATCAGTCAGCGCATCGTCAAGCAAATGAACGAGCACGGTATTGGGGTCGTTAGTAGTCCAGGCCAAGGCACCACCTTTTTCATCGAACTGCAGTTGCCTTTGCAGCAGCCGCTTGAAGAGCGCATTCCCGATAATGTGCTCACGGCTTTAAAAGACAAAACTGTTATGGTGGTTGAGGACAATTTAACTACGCGTGAAATGGTCACAGACGTGCTCCGTAGCCTACAAATTAAAACCCATAGTTTTCGAACTGCTGAAGATGCTTTACAGGCCTTAGCGCAACTTCAAGTAGATGCGTGTATTGTCGACTGGCAACTCCCAGGCATGACCGGACTCGAGTTCTGCGAGCAGGTAAATCTGCAAGAACAAGCCCCTAAATGTATTTTAGCAACCAGTTATCATGCCGCAGAGTTGATTGAAAAAGCCCGCCAACAAGGCGTTAAAGAACACCTGCTGAAGCCTTATACCAGCTACGCAATTTTGCGCAGTTTAGCGAAAGTTTTTGCCCTCACTGTGAGCCAAGATCCACAAACAACTGCACCTTTAGGAACCGGGCACAACGGTTGCCGTGTGCTGTTAGTCGAAGATAACGACATCAATCAACACATCGCTAAAGAAATGCTGGAACATATGGGCTTGCAGGTTGATGTCGCCGCCCATGGCGGTGAAGCCGTGGCACTCACCGAACAACGCCAATACGGCATGGTATTGATGGATATTCAAATGCCAGTAATGGATGGCTATCAAGCGACAAAAGCGATTCGTACCAACTTCTCATACGAGCAATTACCGATTATTGCCATGACAGCAAATAGTGCGGCTGAAGACGTCGAGCGTTCGCGCGCAGCGGGAATGCAAGACCATATCGCCAAACCTATTGATGAGACTATGCTGCAACAAGCCGTGCAAAAGTGGTGCCGCCGCGATCTGAACAACACCTTAGCCATCAACGATGACGCGACGCAAAGCAGCCCGAGCATCAACTATCCACTGCACCACGATATCGATTTTCAAGCAGCAATGGAACGCTTGAACCACAATATCGACTTATATGTTAGTTTAGTAACGCGATTATTTGAGAGTTACCAACAAGCTCCGCAACGCGTAGTCGACTTTTTGAGTAAAGGCCAACATGAAGAAGCACGACGCTTTTTTCACTCACTCAAAGGCGCGGCGGCAAATTTAGGCTTAATCGGGGTGGGTAAGCTTGCCGCTCAACTCGAACGCGCAATGAAAAATAACGAACTTGACCAAGTCGCTGATAATATTACCCGACTTGCCCCCTTATTAGAGCAAGCGATGCTTGCAGCAACTGATTTAAAACTTTGGATGGAGCGAAAACAGCAATCATGATCCGCTATCTATTTTTAATACCTTTGGTACTTGGCGTACTCTGGTGGCTGTTCCTACAAGCCAACAATCTAACGCTGAAACAAGGCCGTAAAGGCTTTCTTTACATCCTTATTGTCAGCGTTTTCATCGCGATTATATACACCCTGCTGCTTTGGTTTAGCGGCCGCCAGTTTTAACCAACAAGTGCCAGCAAAATACCCGCGGCAACAGCTGAACCGAGCACGCCTGCGACATTTGGCCCCATCGCATGCATCAACAAGAAGTTGCTCTGGTTCGCCTCGAGTCCGACTTTGTTTACCACTCGCGCCGCCATCGGGACGGCCGATACGCCAGCAGCGCCAATCAACGGGTTGATAGGCGATTTACTGAAGCGTGCCATCAGTTTAGCCATTAACACACCCGAGGCTGTACCTACCGCAAAGGCAACTGCACCAAGCCCTAAAATACCCAGCGTTTGGACGCTGAGAAACTCACTCGCACTTAATTTTGAGCCGACTGCCAACCCTAGGAAAATAGTCGTGATATTAATCAATTCATTTTGTGCAGTTTTACTCAGACGATCGACGACTCCAGCTTCACGCATCAAATTACCTAAGCAGAACATCCCGACTAAGGGGGTTGCTGTAGGTAAAAACAATAGGGTCAACAACAATACTGCGAGTGGGAATAAAACTTTTTCACGACGCCCAACTTGGCGCAACTGTTCCATTTTGACCGCACGTTCGGCTTTAGTTGTCAGCGCTTTCATGATTGGCGGCTGAATAATAGGTACTAATGCCATGTAGGAATATGCAGCAACCGCAATCGCGCCCAGCAAATCAGGACTTAATTTCGAGGCTAAGAAAATCGCAGTTGGACCATCGGCACCACCAATGATAGATATTGCCGCTGCATCCTTGAGACTAAAAGCGAACCCCGGCAACCCGTTGAGGGCAATAGCGCCAAATAAGGTCGCAAAGATACCAAACTGCGCAGCTGCACCTAATAACAGCGTACGAGGATTCGCCAATAAGGGCCCGAAATCAGTCATCGCACCTACCCCCATGAAAATCAATAGCGGGAATACCCCGGTATCGATACCCACGGCGTAAATGTAATAGAGCATACCGCCCGGCTCGGTAAAGCCTGCCAAGGGGATATTAGCAAGCACAGCGCCGAAACCAATAGGCAACAGTAACAGTGGCTCAAACTTTTTCACGATCGCCAGGTACAGCAACACTGCACCGACGATCATCATCGCCGCCTGTCCCCACGTGAACGCGGACAGTGCGGTACTCTGCCAGAGTACTTCCCAGCGTTCCATAAAGCTTACTCCATGCTCACGAGAGGATCGCCAACACTGACGCTGTCGCCTTCACTCACTTGAATAGCGGTGATTTTGCCAGCACGCTCAGCGCGGATATCAGTTTCCATTTTCATCGCTTCAAGGATAACTAAGACATCACCCTCCGCCACTTGTTGTCCTACCTTTACCGGCACTTTGAACACATTGCCGGCAAGCGGCGCGGCGACACTTTCGCTGTTTCCTGAAGAGGTCTCGGTTGCTGTTTCTTGCGACTTGGTAGGAGCTGTTTCACTCGCGCTTACGCTCCCAGAGGGACCTACTTCAACAGTAAACAATTTGCCGTCCACTTTGACATCGTAAACAGCTGCCCCACTCTTCGCTGAGGCTTTTGCTTGTTCAGTTGGCTGTTGTGATGTTGCAGCAGCGGCATCAGCGCTTGGAACTGGCTCAAAGGCATCTGGGTTGTCGCGATTCGCGAGGAATTTAAGACCAATTTGCGGGAACAGTGCGTAGGTGAGCACATCATCCACTTCGTGTTCGGCAAGTCGTAAAGATTTTTCCTTGGCGTGTTCACGCAGCTCGGCGGTCAGTTTATCTAGCTCATCATCGATTAGATCAGCTGGGCGCACGGTGATAGGATCCTTACCTTCCAGCACTTTAGCTTGTAATTCTTTGTTCACCGGTGCTGCAGTAGCACCATATTCACCACATAGCACGCCCTTAGTCTCTTTTGAAATCGATTTGTAGCGTTCGCCACTAAGCACGTTTAATACAGCTTGCGTACCGACAATTTGTGACGTTGGTGTGACCAACGGAATGAAACCAAGGTCCTCACGTACCCGCGGGATTTCGGCTAGTACTTCATCAAATTTATCCGCGGCATTCTGTTCGCGTAGCTGATTCTCCATGTTAGTCAGCATGCCACCCGGTACTTGCGCAATCAAAATACGCGCATCAACACCTTTGAGCGAACCTTCAAACTGCGCATACTTTTTACGCACGGCGCGGAAATGATCGGCAATCGGCGCAAATTTTTCTAAATCCATACCCGTGTCGCGATCGGTACCTTCCGTCATTGCCACTATGGTCTCAGTTGCCGTGTGACCGTAGGTCATGCTCAACGGCGAAATCGCCGTATCGAGCATGTCAATGCCAGCATCGATCGCTTTTTGATAAGTTGCTGTACTCAAGCCTGTGGTGGCATGACATTGCATAGCAATCGGCAAGTTAGTTGCCTTTTTCAACGCAGAAATTAACTCATGCGCAGCTTGCGGACGTAGCAATCCAGCCATGTCCTTAATACACAAAGAGTCACAACCTAAATCAGCGAGCTCTTCGGCCATGGCCACCCACTTTTCAAGAGTGTGGACTGGGCTTACCGTATAAGACATTGTACCTTGCGCGTGCCCTTCTACTTCTTTTGCCGCTTTGATAGCGGTCTTGAGATTTCGGACATCGTTCATGGCATCGAAAATACGAAACACATCGACACCATTCTCTTTGGCGCGCTCAACGAAACGTCGCACCACGTCATCAGCATAGTGACGATAGCCGAGCAAGTTTTGTCCGCGCAGCAACATTTGCTGGGGTGTCTTTGGCATCGCTTTCTTGATTTCGCGAATGCGTTCCCACGGGTCTTCGCCCAAATAGCGTATACATGAATCAAAGGTTGCACCGCCCCATGACTCCATCGACCAATAACCCATTTCATCAAGTTGGGCGGCCATTGGCAGCATATCGTCTAAGCGAAAACGTGTAGCTAATAACGACTGATGGGCGTCGCGAAAGGCTAATTCAGTTAACAACAAAGGTTTACTCATCCGTGGTACTCCTCTTACTCGGCTGATTCATGATCGTGGCGATACGCATGCACGGCAGCGGTGATTGCTGCAAGACGTTGCGTATCATCAGCAGATTGAATGGGCGTGGGGGTTGCAGCAGCTTTCATCGCATTCGACTCGGCGTCGAACGGCTCAGCGGCAAAACGCTTTAACACCAGCATTGCTGCCATTAGTAATACTAAGAATACGAATACGGTCACCATACCGGTCACCATAATACTGAAGGCTTCGAAGAGTTGTTCTTGCATGCTATCTCCGCGCTTTAAGAGCTTGTTCTAAGCGTAACTTAAAAGCAGAATAACACAACTTTATAAGGGGTTAGTGCAACAAAGGTGTATAAGAGGTATAAATCAGAGAAATGGCGCACTCGGGAGGACTCGAACCTCCAACCGCCTGGTTCGTAGCCAGGTACTCTATCCAGTTGAGCTACGAGTGCGCATATCGGTTTTCTAGTAGTATCTAATATTCAGCAAATGGCGCACTCGGGAGGACTCGAACCTCCAACCGCCTGGTTCGTAGCCAGGTACTCTATCCAGTTGAGCTACGAGTGCGTTGCTGACAAGTAAGCAAATGGCGGTGAGGGAGGGATTCGAACCCTCGATAGAGCTACAAACCCTATACTCCCTTAGCAGGGGAGCGCCTTCAGCCGCTCGGCCACCTCACCGCTTACTTGTGGCGTTGCATTCTAATGGCACAGCCAATAATGTCAATTGATTTTTTCTGATTTGAAGTCCGTTTGTGGGAATTTTAAACATCTCGCACAAAAAAACTGCAGAAGCGTTTGTTTTACGCTTTTAACGATCGAAAAAGCTGATGCCAAGCATCAGCTTTTCAGGTGCTACTTGATTACTCTGACGATTCAGGTTTATCGTCTTGCTCTGCCTGAATGCGCATATAAATCTCTTCACGGTGCACCGAGACATCCTTGGGCGCATTCACTCCAATGCGCACTTGATTCCCTTTGACACCCAATACCGTGACTGTGACCTCATCACCGATCATTAAGGTCTCACCCACTCGACGGGTTAAGATCAACATGTTATCTGCTCCTTCCCTACTCTTCTTTATGTGTGGGCATCCATGAGAAACTCCACACGACCAGCCTGCTTTTATACTCATTATGTTGCATGAAACATCACCAGATGTCATACAACAAATATTCTAGCAAGGAAATCTGCAGCATGACAGCTTGATTACCGATGCATGAATGAGAATTGGTGCGCTTTACCGCAATAACTCCTCAATCCGACGTTTTGCCGCTGCCAGCGCAGCACCGATGTTGGCGACTTCAGTACCACCAGCTTGCGCCATGTCAGGACGCCCGCCGCCCTTGCCACCGACTTCTGCTGCAGCAACATTAATCACATCACCGGCTTTTACCTTACTGGTTAAATCCTTGGTAACGCCCACAATTAAACTCACCTTGCCGTCGTTTGCGACAGCAAGTACCACGATACCGCTGTTGAGCTGGTTTTTAAGATCATCAACCATACCGCGTAGAGCTTTACTTTCTACGCTATCGAGTTGTGCCAAGATCACTTTATGACCGGCAATAATTTCGGCATTGTCAACCAGACTGCCACCGGCTTGTGCCGCCATCTGCTGTTGTAACTCAGCGATAGTACGCTCAAGCGCCTTGCTACGGTCGAGCTGCTGCTGCAAACGCTCGGGTAGCTGATTTGGCTCAGCCTTCAATAGTGCCGCACTTTTACGTAACAGCTGCTGCTGTTGCTGGGCAAATGCGAGTGCCGCCAGCCCCGTAACAGCTTCAATACGGCGCACCCCAGAGGCAATACCAGCTTCACTGACGATGCGGAAGCTACCGATATCACCAGTGCGTTGCACGTGGGTACCACCGCACAATTCCATCGAGTAGTCGCCCATGCGCACCACGCGCACTTGATCGTCGTACTTCTCGCCGAACAGTGCCATGGCGCCAGCTTGCTTAGCTTCTTCGATTGGCATCAAGGCCGTTGCGAGTTCGTGATTGGCAATGATGTTTTCGTTAACTTGGCGCTCAATCGCATCGATTTGCTCAGCTTTTAAACCCTCGAAATGAGAAAAGTCAAAACGTAGACGCTCGGCGGTAACTAAGCTGCCTTTCTGGGTGACGTGCTCGCCGAGAATATTGCGCAAAGCTGCATGCACCAGGTGGGTCGCACTATGATTGCGCTTGATCGCAGCTCGTCGCTCGGCGTCAATTTCGGCAGTCACTCGGTCACCGATTTTCAATGTACTTTCGGCTTTACCATGGTGCGCAATAGCTTTGCCAATGTATTGTGTATCTTCGACAAGGAAACTTCCGCCGTTCACCACTAAGCGCCCACGATCACCTATCTGACCGCCACTTTCCGCGTAGAAAGGCGTTTGTGATAACACCACTACACCTTGTTGCCCGGCGCTGAGTTCTTGTACTTGCTGGCCATCGGCAAACAATTCAACCACCTCAGCAGTACCTTGCACCTCGGTGTAGCCGGTAAATTCTGAGCGTTGCGTAGACTTCAAACGCTCGTTGTAATCAACACCAAACTGCGATGCTTGCTGCGCACGCTTACGTTGTGCTTCCATCGCTTGCTCAAACCCTGTTTCATCAACTGTCAGCCCTTTTTCGCGGGCAATGTCCGCGGTCAAATCAACAGGGAAGCCGTAGGTGTCATAAAGTTTAAATACCACTTCGCCCGGAATAACATCCGCAGTCAAATCAGCTAACGCATCATTCAAAATAGCAAGGCCACGTTCAAGCGTCTTTCCAAACTGCTCTTCTTCCCGCAGCAAAGCATCGGTGATGACTTTTTGCTTTTCGACCAACTCAGGGTATGCTGCGCCCATTTGTGCTACCAGTGCTGGCACCAACTTATGGAAGAACGCCCCTTGTGCACCCAGCATATTGCCATGCCGTACTGCACGACGAATTATGCGACGCAGAACATAGCCACGTCCCTCATTCGATGGCTGCACGCCATCGGCAATAAGAAAACTGCAAGAGCGAATGTGGTCGGCGATCACGCGCAGTGACTTACTATTCAAATCACTCACACCTGTTGCTTCTGCAGCAGCTTTAATAAGAGCTTGAAACAAGTCAATTTCATAGTTGCTGTGCACGTGCTGCAACACCGCGGCAATCCGTTCCAGTCCCATACCGGTATCTACCGACGGCTTTGGTAATGGCTTTAATTCACCGTCGGCTTGCCGGTTGTATTGCATGAAAACGAGGTTCCAGATTTCGATATAGCGATCGCCATCTTCCTCGGGTGTCCCAGGTGGTCCGCCCCAGACTTCCTCACCGTGGTCGTAGAAAATTTCAGAGCACGGCCCGCATGGACCGGTATCGCCCATGGCCCAGAAGTTATCTTTAGCACCGATGCGCGAAATTCGATCTGTTGGCACGCCGATTTCGTTCGCCCAAATGTCATAAGCTTCGTCGTCTTCGGTGAACACGGTCACCCAAAGTTTTTCTTTCGGTAACTGCAGAACGTCGGTAAGAAATTCCCAAGCGTATTGAATAGCTTCACGCTTGAAGTAGTCGCCAAAGCTAAAGTTGCCTAACATTTCGAAAAAAGTATGGTGGCGCGCAGTGTAACCCACGTTTTCTAAATCGTTATGCTTACCACCGGCGCGTAAACAGCGCTGCGACGAAGTAGCGCGCTTGTAATCGCGTTGCTCATCGCCCAAGAATACGTCTTTAAACGGCACCATGCCTGCATTGGTGAACAACAAGGTGGGATCGTTTCCTGGAATCAACGAAGCTGAAGCAACACGTTGGTGGCCTCGCTCAGCAAAATAAGCCAAAAACGCTTCGCGGATTTGCGCGCTGGTCATACTCATGAATTCTTCCCTACGACAACTTTTCGATGTGAAAACTTTCGGTTATTTAGCGCGCAAGACTACCATGAATAGGGGCTCTCGACTAGTAGTCGTCGCCATCTTGCTGACGTTTTAGTGCGTTGTTTATTTCGTCAAAACGGAAGCCACGATTCAGCAAGTGTCGCATTATTTTGTCGCGCTTTGAGCGGTCAGTTGGCGGTGTTTCGCCAAACTTACGCAAAACATAGTCGAAGCATATTTCCTGCCAATCAGGAGCGGCTTCGTGCAACGCTTGCTGCAACGTATCTTCAGCGATACCCTTAGTTTGAGCCTTCGCCTTGATTTTCAGCCAACCGTTACCACTGTTGAGTTCACTGCGCAACCAAATTTCAGCGTAACGTGCGTCCGATTGCCAACCCTGTTGTTGTGCTTTGCCCAACGCGTAAGCAATAGCTGGTTCGGTAAAACCGCGCTGGCGTAATTTTTGCCGCAACTCATGAGCGCTATGTTCGCGGCGACCGAGTAGACGCACCACCGCTTCTTCCGCCTGCTGCTGTTCTTCCGTTGTTTGTTGGTCAGCGTCATTTGTCACGTTATTTACCCTCATGCGAGTGAATTATTTCCTATAATCAGACTCATAGTAAAAACCCTACAAGTGAAAAGGAAGCCCTTATGCAACGTACTCTCCCACTCTTTGCGTTAGTTGCAGCAGTAACCCTAAGCGGATGTCAGCCAATGACAACAACGACCGCAGCGCCATCGACCTTAAATGTGAACGCCACAGCTGAGGTAAATGCAATTCCGGATCGGGTGCAAGTCGAGTTATCTGTGCAACGCATGGGCATGGATATCCCAACCCTCAAATCAGAAGTCGATAGCATCACCGCTGAATTGATTGAGTATCTACGCAGCCAGAATGTTGAAGATAAGGCGATTCAGTCCTACGCGATTAGTATCTATCCGCGTTACAACTACGACGACGGCGAACAAAAGTTAAGTGGTTATCAAGTATCACGGAGAATGACAGTCGACTTTGCCGTAGCTGAACAACATGGCGAATTCATCGAACACGCCTTGAATAACGGTGTGCATAATGTCAATGAACCGCGCTTTGAAGTGAGTAACGGTGATGCTCTTTATCAACAAGCATTAACCCAAGCGGTACGCAACGCGCGAGCGAAAGCCGAAGAATTAGCAGCCGCAGCAGGTATGCGCGTGATGACCGTACAAAGTATTCAAGAGAACTCGCAGCCACAGCAACCGGAAGTACGCTACCGCGTTGCGCAAGCAGCAGATAGTGCGAGTGTAAGCTTACCGGGCGAACAGCAGGTGCAAGCGCGAGTGAACGTAACTTTTACGCTTGCGGCAAGCAATGAGTAAGGCAGTGGGGGCCACCGCCCCCTCTGACAAACTCCAGCGCTGGAATTGCCACCACCGCAAGTTGCGGAAAAGCCTTTTGCAAAATGCGAACGGCATCGGCATCGCTTGTTAGGCCAAACTGGGGCACCGCAATCACCTTTGGCAACCTAAGTAAATTGGCGTAACTGCAAAGTAACGGCTGAACCCCTCGCGGCATCGCACCGCTATGACGCTGCACATCAAAATAGCAGTCGCGTTGATCTTGGATGGCCTGCACCGGCGGTAACTCGAGCCAACGATATTCAGCCGCCCACGCTTGCGCCAGCAAGTCAGCAAGTTCCTTATTCCACGATGGGTCTTGTGCACTAGGCGCATAAACCAAAGTTTTTGCATCCACGAACTGCATTTGATTGTCGACATGGCCACCGGTCTCGTCAGCTGACAAGGCGTGGTCGATAGCAATGACTCTATGCAGCCCCAATGCTCGCTTTAAAATACGCTCTATCGCGCGCCAGCCAAGCTCAGGATTACGTTGCGTGAGACTTTTACGGTGTACTAAGGCGGTACCTGCACCGTCGGTACTTAGCATTCCGCCCTCAATCACCAAGGGGAGCCTACGATATCGTGACCGCATTTGCGTTGCTAACTTACGCGCAAACTGTTGGTCGCGCTGAATCACTGAATGAATACCATGCCAACCGGTGAACTGCCCGATGAGTGCCGTTACGCCACTCGACTCGGTCAGCCAAAACGGTGCAATATCGCGCACCCAAGCGTCGTCATAGCTGATTGGGAGAACTTCAAGATCGCCTGCGACAAGTGCCAGAGCATTGTGCAGTTGCGGCGGATGTACGCCTAAGCGCACCGAGTGATATGGCGCCAGCGCGCGAAGAAGCGTCAGAATAGCTTGTTGCGCGGGCCAAGCATCGGCCCGCCAAACATCATTGCGGTAAGGCCACAGCGCTAGGAGTGGACCGTGACATTGCCAATCGGCAAGTAACTTCATTTGCGTCGAGGTTGTTGCTTCGCATTTTGCAGGCGTTTCGCTTGATTACGGCGTGCGCGTGCATAACGTTTCTGCCGCGATTCTTGATTACGCGGATCAATAAAACTGCGCTGTTCTGGAGGTAAGCCAACAAGTTGCCGTAAATAATTAATTTGCTCGAGTGGTAGCTCGCCCCAACCACTTTGTGGCAGGCCTTGCTCGAGTCGGATATTACCGTACCGAACCCGCATTAAGCGACTCACGGTAACACCTTGCGATTCCCACAAGCGACGTACTTCGCGATTACGCCCTTCAGTTAACATGACGCGGAACCAGGTATTCATACCCTCACCACCACCGCGTTTGATTTCTTTAAAGGCCGCAGGGCCGTCTTCCAGCTGCACACCTTTTTGTAATTTCTTGATCATTTCGTCAGTGACTTCACCGAATACTCGCACGGCATATTCGCGCTCAATTTGATGACCTGGGTGCATCAGTCGATTCGCCAGCTCACCGTCAGTGGTAAACAGTAACAAACCCGAGGTGTTGACGTCTAAGCGCCCTACCGCGACCCATCGTGCGCCCTGCACCCGCGGTAAACGGTCATAAACCGTGGGGCGACCTTCTGGGTCTTTGCGTGTGCACAGCTCACCTTCTGGCTTGTGATACATCAATACACGACAGACCACGTCTTCAGGTGGCTTAATCGTTACTTCGCGACCATCGATACGCACTTTTGCGTCGGCATCTATACGCTCGCCTAAAGTGGCGACTTTGCCATCGACACTCACGCGTCCCGCCGCTATCAACGTTTCTAATTCACGGCGCGAGCCATGGCCAGAACGGGCGAGAACTTTTTGTAACTTTTCACTCATGGGGTACTTTCACTCTCTTCGGTCGCTGTCTCAGCGGTTGTTACTTGAGTAACTGGTCCTGTATGCGACGCCTTTACTGGTGGCTCAGGAATCGCAGGTAACTCAGATAAATCTTGTAAATTAAAATAGTCCAAAAACTCGTTTGTGGTGGCATAAAGTTGCGGGCGTCCAGGCACCTCGCGATGTCCAACCACCTTGACCCATCCGCGTTCTTGCAAGGTCTTCATGATCTGCGAGCTCACGCTTACACCACGAATTTCTTCGATATCGCCACGGGTAATGGGTTGTCGATACGCGATGAGAGCAAGGGTCTCTAATAACGCTTGCGAATAACGTGGCGGCTTCTCTTGCCAAAGACCGGCGATTATACCACCTAATTCGGCGCGCGTCTGAAATCTGTAACCGGATGCAACGGCCTGCAATTGCACGCCTCGCTCAGCGTAATCGGTCTGAAGTTCTGCTAGTAACTCACGTACCTGCTTGCGGGTCACATCCATGCCCTGCTGCTGTAGATAGTCGCTAAGTTGCGCAATGGACATCGGCGTCTCGGCAACAAATAACAGCGCTTCTAAAATCTGTTTAAGCTGGCGGTTCTGCATAGCTCTGCTCTCCCGAAGTTCCATGACGACTACCATGAATGCTGACATGAATTTCACTAAAAGCGTCAACCTGCACAACTTCGATCAGGCTTTCTTTGACCAGTTCTAGGACTGCAAGAAAACTCACCACCACCCCTTGTTTACCTTCTTTTGCTTCAAACAGTTCGGCAAATCTTAAGCGTTGTTTGGTTTGTAACAAGTCGAGAATGCGACTCATACGTTCTCGGGTCGATAAACGCTCGCGTTGAATTTGATGATGATTTTGCAGTTCTGCCTGCGCCATCGCGTGGGCGAAAGCCACCGCTAATTCGGCTAGGGCGATGTCTGGTAACTGCTGCTTCACCAACTCGCGGGCATCGGTTGCTACCTGTGCAACAAAGTGATCGCGCCCGGTTTGCGGCATTTCGTCTAAATAACCAGCACCGGTACGAATCGCCTCGTATTCTTGCAGACGGCGGACTAATTCGGCACGTGGATCGTGCTCATCGTCTTCTTCCGCTGGCGGACGTGGCAGTAACATGCGGCTTTTGATTTCGGCCAACATGGCAGCCATGACTAAATAGTCGGCTGCCAACTCTAATTTTAACTCTTTCATCATCTCGACATATTCCATGTACTGTCGCGTGATGGGTAGTATAGGTAATTCGGTAATTTCGAGCTTCTGCCGACGAATCAAATATAACAATAAGTCCATCGGACCGGAGAAGCTTTCCAGAATGAGTTCAAGTGCATCAGGGGGAATATAGAGATCTTCTGGCTTTTCAATAACCGGTTCGCCGCGGACGAAACCTAGCGGTAACGATTGTTGTTGTGGTGCAGAAGATTGTTCAGCCATGGCTCATGTTAGGTGTTCAAATGGCGCGATATCGCCGGCTCCTACGCGTGTAATTTGGACCCGATCGTCGGCCAAATCAATCACGGTTGTAGGTGTTTCGCCACGGTGATTCCCATCAATAATACCATCCACTAGATGTTCCAATTTTTCTTGAATTTCATACGGGTCTGACTCAGCAAAGTCGTTGTTACCAAGCACCAGACTGGTCGACATAATGGGCTCACCAATGGCTTCGAGCAGCGCGGTAGTGATAGGGTCATCGGTGACCCGGATACCGATGGTTTTACGTTTTGGATTGAGTAGGCGCTTAGGTACTTCTTTAGTACCTTTAAGAATAAAGGTGTACAAGCCTGGAGTGTTGTTCTTCAACAAGCGAAACGCCGTGTTATCAACGCGCGCATAGGTCGACAATTCTGAGAGGTCACGACACATGAGAGTGAAATTGTGATCCTTGTCGATGTCACGAATGCGGCAGATACGCTCGAGCGCATTCTTGTCACCGATACGACAGCCAATGGCGTAACCAGAGTCAGTCGGATACACCAACACTCCGCCTTGTTGCAGCAGTTGCGCGGCTTGTTTAATCAATCGATCTTGCGGGTTTTCCGGGTGAATCGTGAAATATTGGCTCATAGTTTACTTGTTTGCGTCTTATGCTGGCGTCCAATGCTGCCATATTGGCACAAGCGCCGGTGGTAAACAAAGATTTTTACCGAGTTCACGCCATGGTCGAGGTCCATGAAAATCAGAGCCCACAGATGCTTTTAAGCCAACATCTTGCGCCATTGTCGCTAATGCTAAGCGATCACCAGGTCGCTGTTGACTAATTGCGACCTCGACACCATCAAGCCCCCATGCTTTGGCTTCTGTTAACAACCGACGCAACCATTTGTTACTGAGTCGATAGGCATGCGGATGGGCAAGTACAGCGCAGCCACCTGCTGCTTGCAGCGCCGCTATCGCTCGTTCAATGCTCACCCATTCCGTTCGCACGTATGCTTGCTGGCCTTTCCCCAAAAATCGTTGAAACGCACTTTCGAAGTCTTTTACAAACCCCTGCTCAACTAGTGCCTCAGCCAAGTGCTTGCGGGTTGGCATAGTAAGTTCTGCGGCCAGCGGTGGTGCCACTTCAAGGCCCGCTTTATGCAGCTTCGCCAACATCTGTTCGTAACGATGTCGGCGCAGTTGTTGCTGCTCGGTTAAGAGCCCAACCAAAGCTGGATGATCAGCGGCGAAGTTCAGCCCGACGATATGGATTTCAAAACCCTGCCACTGACAAGTAATCTCGACCCCATTAATCAATTCTAACGGTAATTGTTGCGCGCTGATGTGAGCGCTCGCTACCTCGAGACCTGCGACGGTATCGTGGTCAGTCAGCGCCAAGTGCGTCACCCCTTTAACAACTGCCCGTTCAACCAGGTCTGCCGGGCTTAATTCGCCATCGGAGAAATGACTATGACAATGTAAGTCATACAATGTCGTCATAGCTGTGCTGCCAATTCAGCACCTTGACGAATAGCGCGCTTCGCATCCAATTCGGCGGCTACGTCAGCGCCACCAATCAAATGCACACTTTGCCCTTTCTCTTTGAGCGCGTCGTACAGTTCACGCAGCGGTAGTTGTCCCGCGCAAACGACAACATGGTCAACTTCTAGTAGTTGCTCTTTGCCATCCACTTCAATCCAAAAACCTTCGTCAGTGATCCGTTTGTAGGTCACGCCAGGCACCATATGGATGCCTTTTTTCTTTAACGTCTCGCGATGAACCCAGCCTGAGGTCTTACCGAGGTATTTACCTACTTTGCTGGTTTTACGCTGCAACAGCCAGATTTCTCGTGGTGATGATTCTTGCTTTTGTGGACGTAATGCGCCGCGTGTTTCATAGTCGTGGTCAACGCCCCAAATGGCTGACCATTCGGCAACATCAAGCGTTGGCGAGTGCTCAGTGCTGAGGTATTCGGCAACGTCAAATCCAATACCTCCGGCACCGATCAGCGCTACTTTTTTACCGACGCTCCGATGGTCGCGCAAGACGTCTAAGTACCCCAACACTTTCGGATGGTCATGACCAGGAATGTCAATCGCGCGTGGCACCACGCCGGTTGCCAAAACAACCTCATCAAAGTTTTGCTGCGCCAACGACTCAGTATCTTGGCGGCTATTCAAATGGACTTGCACGCCAGTGTCTAGCAGTCGCTTGCTGAAGTAACGAATGGTCTCGTGGAACTCCTCTTTTCCAGGAATTTGCTTGGCGTAGTTAAATTGCCCACCAATTTCACTGGCGCTTTCAAATAGGTGAACTTCATGACCCCGTTCGGCAGCGTAACAAGCGAAGGCTAACCCAGCTGGTCCGGCGCCGACCACACCGATGCGTTTTTTCGCCGTCACCGGCTTCATTACCAGTTCAGTCTCATAACAGGCTTGCGGATTGACCAAACAACTTGCTCGTTTGTTTTCAAATACATGGTCTAAACAGGCTTGATTACACGCGATACAGGTATTGATTCGCTCCGCTTTATCGGCGGCGGCTTTATTAACGAAGGCGGCATCGGCTAGCAACGGCCGCGCCATCGAAACCATGTCGGCCTCACCAGCCGCTAAAATCTTTTCAGCGATGGCCGGAGTATTTATCCGATTCACTGCCACTACAGGAATCTTCACTTGCTCGCGTAACTTTGCTGTAATCCAACTAAATGCCGCGCGTGGCACCGAGGTGACAATGGTCGGAACCCGCGATTCGTGCCAACCGATACCACTATTGATTAAAGTCGCACCGGCTGCTTCAATTTGCTTCGCCAGTTTCACCACTTCGTCATACTCATGCCCCTCAGGCACCAAATCGAGCATGGATAAGCGATAAATAATGATAAATTCAGGGCCTACCGCCGCGCGCACTGCACGCATAATTTCTAATGCTAAGCGCGCACGATTTTCAAAACTCCCGCCCCACTGGTCGGTGCGTTTGTTGGTACGTGGACATAAGAACTGGTTGATCAGATAGCCTTCGGAACCCATCACTTCCACCCCATCGTAACCAGCTTTTTGGGCAAGCTTAGCGCACCGCGCAAAATGCTTGATGGTAGTACGAATTTGGCGTTCCGACATAGCTTTTGGCGTGAACTTAGAAATCGGCGCACGAATGGCACTTGGACCCACTGCAAACGGATGAAAAGCGTAGCGCCCAGTGTGCAAAATTTGCATACAAATCTTACCGCCGTGCTGATGCACAGCATCAGTCACTTTGCGGTGCTTCTTCACCTGCCAAGATTTACTCAGTTCCGCACCAAAGGGTTGCACACGTCCGCGAAAGTTGGGGCTAATGCCACCGGTAACAATCAGCCCTACGCCTCCTTTGGCACGCTCTGCGTAAAATGCCGCCAGCTTGTCAAAACCATGCTTTTCTTCTTCTAATCCGGTATGCATCGACCCCATTAAAACGCGATTCTTTAACTGGGTGAAGCCGAGATCTAAGGGCTTGAGCAGATGTGGGTAAGGAGTTGTCACTGTAACCTCAACTTAAACGACCGTTTGAATTTATCCAATGTACTGATTTCGCCACTTGGCAGCAAGTCCAAGCAGCGAAATCATCATGGCTTAACTAAAAGTAATAGCCGATATTGATGTTAAAGCGCGTATTGTAGTCGCTTGAGTTACCCGCCAGAGTACCACCTGCGAAGGGCTGGTTTTTTGCTGTGACCAAATCAAAGTAGGTATAAAGTCCACCGGCGGAGACGGCAACGCCTAAAACGTTCATGACGGTATCTTCAAGATCACCGGTCTTGTTCGTCATAACGTTGTAGTCGTTATAAAACGTCAGGTTGGTAATCGGCCCCAGTTGCACTGGCAAGCTGTAAGCGATGTTAAAATTGTACAAATCTGCTTTCGCAGGAATAGTGTCATAGAAGGCATAAGCACCTACCACAATCCCCTCATTTGCCATGTCCATGTCGTATTCGTACTGGGTAAACTGGCCGGTGAAGGTCCAGCGGTCGATGCTGTAGACACCGTGAGCAGCAAGTGCATAGCGGTCGCCGACATTATCTACCCCGTCGTTCATTTGGCCGAACTGACCTGATAAGCCCCACTCGAAACTACTGTCATCACTCAGTGCATACTTGCGCGCGACCCGCGCAGCAAAACTGTTGGCTTCTGCAACTTGCAGCGTCGGGGTATCGTAAATTCCCTCGTCACTGAGACGCACGCCCAGCGGATCGTAGGCATAGCGGTCTTCACGAGCACTGGTGAAGCCATCAACGCCACCGCTTTCGTCATTTTTGAAAAAGGCGATGTCAAAGTCCCACTCGGGATCACGGTAGCGCAGTTTCACCCCAGCATCGTGATCATCTTCAAGTCCAACATAAAAATTGGTGCTGAAAAAATAGCTATTGGAATTGTACGGCGTCACGCCAAAGGGCACTTTGGTGATGCCCAATTGCCCCTGCCAGTTTTCATCGAAGTTGTAGCCCACCCACGCGTGCTGCACCGATTCCATATATTGGAACCAACGATACTGAGCAGACAAAATCACGTCGCCAATCTCACCGCGAAAATCGATCCGTAACAAGTCAAAATCGAAGTCTCCACCGCGATCTTTATTGCCGTCGTTGTAGTCTTCCCAAACGTATTGGGCCCGCACTGCGCCACCAATCTCAATCGGCGCGTTTTGTGCAGCATCGACTTCTTCTTCTAAGCGTTCAAGGCGCGCGCGCAACTCACGATTATTAGAGTCCCGTTGCCTAACCACCGGTGCTGTACGTGGTTCTGCCGCAACCACAGCTGTTGTTGCTTCGCTCGCTTCTTGTTGTGTTTCTGCACCAGCTTGCTGTTGCGCTAATTGTTGTTCTAATTCAGCAACGCGTTGCTGCAACTGCTGCATTTGCTCAAGCAATTGCTCTACTTGCGCAGCAGTGACCTCCCCTTGCGTTTGCGAGTCTTGCGCAAACGCCTGTGGCGCGCTCAACAGCGCGCCAATAGTTAGGGCTAAAACATGCTTTTTCATGGTGACTCCTTACCGTAAAACATGCAAAAAGTGCATATGTTTATGATAGTGATCTATCACATCACCGATCACTGCATCACGCGACCAACCCAAGATATCGTAGTCTTGGCCGCCTTCCCGCAAGTGAACTTCCGCGCGATAGTATTTTTGTTCTTCACTGACGTCTTGTGGATCAGATTCAGCATGAATGAAAGCTGGCTGAATATGACTGACCAGATGAACTTGGTAAACGAAGTCGATTTCATCGCCATGCACCACCCTAAATTCAATAGTGTCGGTATCATCTGTGGTCAAATTGACGGTCAAACCGCTACTGCGCATCTCTTCGGCAACCTCATTAAACGACGGCTTGACGACTTGTTGCAGGAACCGCTGTCCAACTTGGCGACTCGGGAAGTCAATGATGTTGTGCAGCCGTTCGCGCCAATTCTTATTACTTAGCGCAGATGCCGTCAGGTAATTATTCTGCAGTGCATCCTTTTTGTGCACATCCACTCGTAGGGCTTTTATCAAACCAAAGGTTGTGATCATCAGAATAATGGTAAACGGCAATGCCGCGGCAATCGCCATAGTTTGTAACGCTCCCAAACCACCGGCTAAGAGCAGTACGATGGCAACGACGCCCTCGCCACTCGCCCAGAAAATACGCTGCCATACGGGTGTGTCATCACGGCCGTTAGAACAAAGCATATCAACCACCATGGAACCAGAATCCGATGATGTGACAAAGAAAACAATCACCATGACGGTGGCTAAACCGGACAAGAAAGTGCTAAAAGGAAACTGCTCTAAGAACGCAAATAGTGCGACTGGCGTATCATTTTGCACTAACTCACCGAGTTGGTCCGCTCCTTGGTTCAGAATCATGTCGATAGCTGAGTTACCGAAGAACGTCATCCACATTAACGTAAAGCCGGCTGGCACTAACAACACGCCCAGCACAAATTCACGAATCGTGCGGCCCCGCGATACCCGTGCTATAAATAAACCGACAAATGGCGCCCAGCTTAGCCACCAGCCCCAATAAAAGACTGTCCAGCCGCCAATCCAATCAGTTTTCTCATAAGCGAACAAATTGAAGGTGTTACCCACAATTTCTGAGACATATGCACCGGTGTTTTGCACAAAGGCCTGCAGTAAAAATACCGTAGGGCCAGCAATAAGTACGAACAATAACAACAGCACTGCAAGGCCCATGTTAAGTTCGGAAAGTCGGCGAATACCTTTATCCAAGCCGGTCGTCACCGAAATAATCGCAAGCCCAGTCACACCGATGATCAAGCCAACTTGCACCATGGTCGAGACTGGAATATCAAACAAATAGCCTAAACCTGAGTTGACCTGCGCTACCCCGAAACCAAGCGAGGTCGCTACCCCAAACACGGTACCGATAACCGCAAACACATCAACCGCATGACCGATAGGGCCGTAAATGCGCTCTCCGATAAGTGGGTAAAGCGCCGAACGAAGCGTTAGGGGTAAGCCATGGCGGTACGCAAAGAACGCTAAAATCAAAGCCACAATGGCATAGATTGCCCAAGCGTGCAGACCCCAGTGGAAGAAAGTGATTTTCATTGCTTCCCGCGCAGCTTCCACGGTACCTGCATCACCCACCGGAGGCGCTAGAAAGTGCATCACTGGTTCGGCAACACCGAAAAACATGAGACCAATGCCCATACCTGCCGAAAACAACATCGAAAACCAAGTGATCTTGGAATAATCCGGGCTTGAATGGTCAGGCCCTAATTTAATGGTGCCAAAACGCGAAAAGCCTAAGTAGACGACTGACAGCAAAATAATCGCGACCGCAGTTACATAGAACCAACTGGCATTCTCAATTATTGCTGACTGAATACTGTCAAAAGTGCCAGCTGCGGCGTCAGGGAAAATACTTGAAAATAATAAGATGATAAAGATGAGTCCCGCAGCGCTGTAAAACACGGGGGGATTAAGACGGGCTTTCTCGCTCGAATCCATGCTCGATACTCCCAGTTGGTGTGATTTTCCATTAATTATAGAGGGTTATGCGTGAGTTGCGAGTTTCGATCACAACAAAACAAAAAGGCCCCCAATGCTGGAGGCCTTTTTTAAGCGTTTCGCTATCTAAATTAGATAACTTCTGCGCGCTCTACAATTTCAACTAATGCCCAATTTTTGGTCTTGGATACTGGACGCGTTTCGCGAATAATCACGGTATCGCCAGTTTTACATGAGTTGTCTTCGTCGTGAGCGTGAAGTTTAGTTGTACGGGTAATGTACTTACCATATACAGGGTGCTTCACACGACGCTCGATAGCTACAACGATAGACTTGTCCATCTTGTCGCTAACGACACGACCTTGCAGAGTACGAATACGTTTTTCTTCAGCCATTACGCACCTGCCTTCTGATTCAGAATAGTTTTCACACGTGCGATATCACGACGCACTTGCTTCAACATGTGAGTTTGATTCAGCTGACCAGTAGCTGCTTGCATACGCAGGTTAAACTGCTCGCGACGCAAACCCAGCAATTCTTCTTGCAGCTGCTCAACGGTTTTTTCATTCAGTTCGTTCGCTTTCATTACATCACCGTCCGAGATACAAAGATGGTTTTGAATGGCAGCTTACGTGCCGCAAGGTCGAACGCTTCACGCGCCAACTCTTCCGAAACACCGTCGATTTCATACAGGACACGACCTGGCTGAATTTGAGCTACCCAGTACTCCACGCTACCTTTACCTTTACCCATCCGCACTTCAAGAGGCTTCTGAGTAATTGGTTTGTCAGGGAACACGCGGATCCAAATTTTACCTTGACGTTTCACGTGACGCGTCATGGCACGACGAGCCGCTTCGATTTGACGCGCAGTCATACGACCACGGTCAACAGCTTTCAAACCGAAAGTACCGAAGCTAACTTTGTTACCTGCTTGCGCCAGACCACGGTTGCGGCCCTTGTGAACCTTACGGAATTTTGTACGCTTTGGTTGTAACATTTAGTTTCTCCTTACTTACGGCCTTTAGGGCGTTTAGCTGGAGCTTGTGGCTTTTCTTCGACTGGCATACCGCCCAGTACTTCACCACGGAAGACCCAAACTTTTACACCGATAATACCGTAAGTGGTGTTAGCTTCTGCAGTTGCGTAATCGATATCTGCACGCAAGGTGTGCAACGGTACGCGACCTTCACGGTACCACTCAGAACGAGCAATCTCTGCTCCGCCTAAACGACCGCTAACTTCCACTTTGATACCTTTGGCGCCAAGACGCATTGCGTTTTGTACCGCGCGCTTCATCGCACGACGGAACATGACACGACGCTCTAGCTGACCAGCGATATTTTCAGCAACCAATTGTGCATCCAATTCTGGCTTACGAACTTCAGAGATGTTGATTTGCGCTGGCACGCCAGTCAATTTAGAAACCGCTTGACGCAGCTTCTCAACATCTTCGCCTTTCTTGCCAATCACTACGCCTGGACGGGCAGTGTGGATAGTCACACGGATACTTTTTGCAGGACGCTCAATAACGATGCGAGAAACTGAAGCGTTGCTCAGTTGCTTCTGCAGCATTTGGCGAACCTGATGATCACTGTGCAGGTTGTCGGCAAAATCTTTTGTATTCGCGAACCAGGTTGCATTCCATGGTTTGGTGATACCTAGGCGAATACCATTAGGATGTACTTTCTGACCCATAACTTATCTCCTAGCTATCTGAAACAACCACAGTAATGTGGCTGGTACGCTTAAAGATACGATCAGCACGACCTTTCGCACGAGGCTTGATGCGTTTCATGGTAGGACCTTCGTCAACCATTACTTTTGCAACTTTCAGCTCGTCGATGTCGGCGCCTTCGTTGTGTTCAGCATTCGCGATAGCTGACTCCAGCACCTTTTTCAGCAGACCAGCTGCGTCTTTCGGGCTGTAGTTCAGAATGTCCAGCGCTTTCGCTACTGGCAAACCGCGAATTTGGTCAGCTACCAACCGGCCTTTCTGCGCAGACAGGCGAGCAAACTTATGAATAGCAATAGCTTCCATCTTAACTCTCCTTAGCGTTTCTTGGCT
This sequence comes from Pseudidiomarina atlantica, assembly GCF_000753735.1. Classification (GTDB taxonomy): domain Bacteria; phylum Pseudomonadota; class Gammaproteobacteria; order Enterobacterales; family Alteromonadaceae; genus Pseudidiomarina; species Pseudidiomarina atlantica. The sequence continues at coordinate 164,749 of NZ_JPIN01000006.1, forward strand.
TTCTTATCAGCGGCATGGCCACGATAAGTGCGGGTTGGTGCAAATTCACCAAGCTTGTGACCAATCATTTCGTCAGAAACGAAAACTGGTACGTGCTGGCGACCGTTATGAACAGCGATTGTAAGGCCGATCATATCAGGGATAATCATTGAACGACGAGACCAAGTTTTAATAGGCTTCTTGTCCCCGGCTTCCAACGCTTTCTCCACCTTATTCAGCAGGTGAAGGTCGATAAATGGACCTTTTTTAAGAGAACGTGGCATGTTTAATCCTCAACTCTTATTTAGTGCGACGACGTACGATGAATTTATCAGTACGCTTGTTCTTACGGGTCTTATAACCCTTAGTCGGTGTACCCCAAGGAGTAACCGGATGACGACCACCTGAAGTACGACCTTCACCACCACCGTGTGGGTGATCAACTGGGTTCATCGCCACACCGCGGACGGTAGGACGAACACCACGCCAGCGCTTCGCACCAGCTTTACCCAATTGACGCAGCATGTGTTCTGCGTTGCCGACTTCACCGATGGTTGCACGGCAGTCCGATGGGATCCGGCGAACTTCACCAGAACGCATACGTACCGTCACGTAGTTGCCATCGCGAGCCAAAACCTGTACGTAAGCACCAGCTGAACGTGCCAGCTGAGCACCTTTACCAGGCTTCATTTCGATAGCGTGTACAACCGAACCTACTGGGATATTGCGCAGTGGCAAGGTGTTACCCGCTTTGATCGGTGCATCTGAACCAGACTGTACAGAATCACCAGCTTTCAAGCCTTTAGGGGCAAGAATGTAGCGACGCTCACCGTCTGCATACAGAACCAATGCGATGTTTGCTGAACGGTTTGGATCATATTCCAAACGCTCAACTTTCGCAGGGATACCGTCTTTGGTACGTTTAAAGTCGATCATACGGTAGTGATGCTTGTGACCACCGCCGATGTGACGAACAGTAATACGACCGTTGTTGTTACGACCGCCTTTCTTGTTGTTTTTATCCAACAAAGGCGCGTAAGGTTTACCTTTGTACAGGTCTTCGTTAACCACTTTAACGACGTGGCGACGACCTGGAGACGTAGGCTTACACTTAACTAATGCCATGTGAATTCCTCCTCTTACTCAGCGCCGCCGACGAAGTCGATGTCAGCACCTTCTTTCAGGGTGACATACGCTTTTTTCCAGTCACTACGCTTACCGAAGCGCATACCGGTACGTTTGGTTTTGCCTTTCACGTTGACAGTGCGAACGCCTTCAACTTCAACCTCGAACAGTTTCTCAACTGCCGCTTTGATTTCAGCTTTGTTAGCGTCTTTAGCAACTTTGAAAACAACCGTGTTCGCAGTTTCAGCTGCAACAGTTGATTTCTCAGAAACGTGAGGAGCAAGAATCACTTTGAGTAAACGTTCTTCACGCATCATGATAATACCTCCTCAAGTTGCTTCACTGCGTCCGCAGTCATCAAAACTTTCTCAAAAGCAATCAGGCTTACTGGGTCAATGCCCTGTACGTCGCGCGCGTCAACTTTGTGCAAGTTGCGTGAAGCCAAGAACAAGTTTTCATCAAGTTCTTTGGTCACGATCAACACGTCGTTCAGTTCCATTGCTTTCAGCTTAGCAACCAAATCTTTGGTTTTTGGTGCATCAACACCAAAGCTTTCTACCACGACTAAACGGTCTTGACGAACCAGTTCAGACAAGATGCTTTTCATCGCACCGCGGTACATTTTTTTGTTTACTTTCTGGTCGTGGCTGCGTGGTTTTGCTGCAAAAGTAGTACCACCAGAGCGCCAGATTGGGCTACGGATAGTACCTGCGCGAGCGCGGCCAGTACCCTTCTGACGCCATGGCTTTTTGCCACCGCCAGATACTTCAGAACGCGTCTTTTGTGCTTTAGAACCCTGACGGGCGCCAGCAGCATAAGCAACGACTACCTGATGAATCAAAGCTTCGTTGAACTCACGTCCAAAGGTAGCTTCGGAAACTTCAAGAGCGCCTTTTGCGTCTTTTAATGTTAATTCCATCACCATTCTCCTCAGACGTTACGCCTTAGCCTTGACTGCTGGCTTGATGATGACATCACCGCCAGTAGCACCAGGGACAGCGCCACGAATCAGCAACAAACCACGCTCAGCGTCTACACGTACTACGTCTAGCGTTTGTACGGTAATTTGTTTGTTACCCATTTGGCCTGCCATTTTCTTGCCTTTGAATACCCGACCAGGAGACTGGTTTTGACCGATAGAACCCGGTGCACGATGTGACAACGAGTTACCATGGGTTGCGTCCTGAGTACGGAAATTCCAACGCTTGATAGCACCTTGGAAACCTTTACCTTTAGAGATACCGGTAACGTCTACTTTTTTGGTGTCCGCAAAAATTTCTACGGTGATTTCAGAACCTACTGCGAAATCATCACCTTCGCCGTCTTCTAGGCGGAATTCCCAGAGACCACGACCTGCTTCAACACCTGCTTTCGCAAAGTGACCAGCAGCTGGTTTGTTTACGCGGTTCGCTTTTTTGTCGCCTGTTGTTACTTGAAGCGCACGATAGCCGTCTGTTTCCTCAGTTTTAACCTGAGTCACACGGTTAGCAGTCACTTCAATCACAGTAACAGGTACAGAAGCGCCGTCTTCTTGGAAGACACGTGTCATTCCTACTTTACGACCGACTAGACCAATAGCCATTGTTAAAACCTCTCGTGTGTAATCCTATTACTGCCCGCTTAACCTAGGCTGATCTGTACATCAACGCCAGCTGCAAGGTCGAGACGCATTAACGCGTCAACTGTCTTGTCAGTAGGGTCCATGATATCGATCAGACGCTTGTGGGTACGGATCTCGTACTGGTCACGTGCATCTTTGTTCACGTGTGGAGAAATCAACACGGTGAAACGTTCTTTGCGCGTAGGCAGAGGGATTGGACCACGTACCTGAGCACCAGTGCGTTTTGCAGTTTCTACGATTTCTGCAGTTGACTGGTCAATCAGACGGTGATCGAACGCTTTCAGTCGAATCCGAATTCTTTGATTAGCCATAAAAAATCAAAGCCTCAAAATAAAGAGCATTTAAAAAAGAGCACAGAAAAAAACCGCCACCCTGGCAGCATACCGGGCGAGGTCTTTCCAACGAATCAACATTCAATCCCCTATCGGGATTGCTGTGGTTACCTAACTTCCAGAGGTTGTCCCCGCTTTGGGGATCAACAACTGTGGCGGCGAATTATACACGGAAATGAGCTAAAAGCAACAGCGTTACTCGTTATTCGACCGCTTCGCTCATCGTTAGGGTGAGAATATTAAAACCTCCCCCTAACGAGTCACGATTGACGATTAACGCTTTTTGTAGTCTTCGACTTGGCGCCAGACGCGGAGCAGATTCTCGTTCATGATTTTCTTAATATCGGCTTCCGAGTAGCCGCGATCGAGTAAACCCTGAATTAGATTTGGATAAGTTGAGACATCTTTGAGTCCCACCGGCAGCGAATCACCCACACCATCATAGTCGGAGCCTATGCCCACATGGTCGATGCCAATAAGTTCGACCACATGGTCGATATGATCAAGCACCTGCTCAAGGGTGGCAAATGGAAATGGATTGTCTTTTTGCAGTTCGGCAATACGCGTTTTGGCTTCTTCACTGTCTTCGCCGTACTGTTCTTTCACTTGCTCGATTTGTTGGTTAATCATGTCGCGGTAACGGTTGGCCGCTTGCGTAACAAAAGTCGAACCAAAGTTAATCATGATCACGCCACCATTTTCACCCAGCGCTTTGATCATGTCGTCGCTCATATTGCGTTCAAAACCTGGGGTATAACGACGTAACGAAGAGTGCGATGCGATGACTGGTGCTTTGGTAATTTCTAAGGTCTGCCAAAAGGCATCATCTGAGACATGAGAAATATCGATCATCATGCCGATGTTGTTCATTTCAACCACCAGCTCTTTGCCAAACGGGCTGAGGCCATTCCACTGCCGACGAATATCGTAGGACGAGTCAGCGATGTGATTTGATAATGAGTGCGATAATGTAATGTAGCGAATGCCACGCTCATAGAATTCTTTCAGGTTGGCCATATCGCCTTCCATCGGTGAGCCGTTTTCCATCCCTAGAGCAATCGAAATTTGCCCTTGCTCGAACTGCTTTTCAACGTCGGCGACGGTGTAAGCCATGGCAAATTTATCCGGCGCACGCCATGCTAAGGCTTCCATACTATCAATCAGTTGATGCGCGAGCTGCTTACTGGCGCCTGGGGTTTGTTCTAGCTGGGCAGGAATATAAATCGACATAAATGGGACATTTAAGCCGCCTTCGACTGCACGCGGATAATCAAATTCACCTTGGGCGGTGGCTTGGGTGACATCTTCCCACAGATTGGCAATGCGATAAGGCACATCAATGTGGGTGTCGATCAACATATTGTCTTGCGCAATTTGCTTCGCTTTGTCGCTAGCAGTGTATTCTTGGGCGCTTACTTGTACGTTTAGCGCACCGGTAACAGCCAGACTTACGGCACTGACCATTCCTAACCATGCAAATTTGTTCACGGGGGCTTCCTCGATGAGATAATTCTAGTTGTTGTTGTGTACAGCAGACTAGCATAATCTCCGCGCGAAAATCACCCCGTGTTTGATGCGTTAACCGCATGATTTATCGCAACGACCGCACCTGCAACGACTGTACTAACTACAGGTGCGAGGGTAAGAATCACTAACCAAATGGCGGTGTTGCTAAGCATGGTTTACTCTCCACGCGATTGCACTTTGTCCTGCTTGCGTTGCTCAGTAGCTGCCACTTGAGCGATCACTACATAGCGCTGCGGAGCAAGGTGCTGAAGTGCAGCCAATGCATAGTCGTAACCGCTTTTGTTTTGCTGCACGATCTGCTGCTTGACTTGCGCTGTTTGCGCCTTTAACGAATTCGCTAGCGCTTCTTCAAGTGACATACCGTCAGCTGCTGCCGTACCTGAAAATGAAGCTACTACCAATGCTAAACCTGCAATTACCTTTTTCATCATGTTCTCCTTACGTGGGTTAAAGCAACCGACTACGAACTGGTTGTTAGTTAAGTCGCAAGGAGTAATACAAAGGTTGTGCCAACTTTTAAAATAAATTACAAACTACTGTTTTATAAGTAATTTTAATTTCTGCAGATGGTATAAAGAGGTGTTTAGCTAAATTGACTCGTTCGTCATTTCCGCTATTCGTTGGTCAAATTTTTCACGTTCGACCAGTACTAAAGCCAACGCATTACGCATTAATTGCTCGGCGTCCGTCGCTAGCGGCCCTTGTTGACTGAGGTGCTGACGCCAGCGTTTGGCGCCCGGCTGGCCTTGGAATAGGCCTAGCATATGCCGTGCCACATGCCAGCAACGCCCACCTTGTTGCAGGTGGGACTCGATATAAGGAATCATCTGTTCAACCACCTGCACTTGTTCGGCGAAACTCGCCACTTGTGCAGTCGGCACGGTTGTCGGATCCGTTAATAGCGCGTCGAAACATCCTAAGAACGCAGGATTTTGGTAGGCTTCGCGACCGATCATTACACCATCAACTTGGGTTAAGTGGTTCACTATATCGGTAGCAGTCGTAATGCCGCCGTTAATCATGATGTGAAGATCCGGATAACGTTGCTTAGCACGATAGACGCGCTCATATTGCAACGGTGGTATTTCGCGATTTTGCTTTGGACTTAAACCATTCAGCCACGCCTTACGTGCGTGTAGCGTCAGGTACTGACAGCCTGCGGCAGCAATGGTGTCGATAAAACGATAAAGAAATGCGTCACTGTCATGCTCGTCAATACCAAGGCGCGTTTTTACCGACACTCGCAACCCAGGCGCCGCTTTTTGCATTGCTGCTACGCATGCCGCGACCGTTTCAGGTTCGGCCATCAGGCAAGCACCAAAGCTACCATTTTTAACTCGATCCGATGGACAGCCAACGTTGATATCAACGGCTTGGTAGCCACGCTCATAGGCTCGCGCTGCGCACTCCGCCATTGCCTGCGGATCACTGCCGCCAAGCTGCAATACCACCGGTTGTTCTGCAGGATCGAAAGTGAGATGGTCGTACTTACCGTGTATTATGGCGCCAGTCGTTACCATTTCAGTGAAAAGCACGGTTTTTTCAGTAAATAACCGATGAAAATACCGACAGTGGCGATCCGTCCAGTCAAGCATTGGCGCAATGGCAATACTTGGCGTAACTAAACGAGTTGTCGATACATCATTCATTTCTATCAACCTAAGCTTCGATGAAGCAGCAAAAGCGGAGCGCGTATTCTACGGTTTCAGCTCTGCTTTGCAAGTAACGACAGCGGTTAATGACTGCGCGGCATCAGCGCCGGTGCGCGCCGTTGCTGACTCGCCTGTTCATAAGCATAAGCAGCTTCAATCAACACAGCTTCACTATTCGCTCCGGCAAAAAAGCTCATGCCTACTGGCAGATGCTGTACAAAGCCCATTGGCACGGTGATGTGCGGATAGCCGGCAACTGCAGCTGGTGAACTTGCTGAACCTAAATAGTGGTCACCGTTGACTAGATCAATTTTCCACGCTGGCGCTGTGGTCGGAGCAACCAAGAGATCTACTTCATATTCAGCCAAAGTCGCATCGATTCCGTCTTTACCGGCAGCTTGTTTCGCGCGCTCTCGCGCAGCTTCGTATTCCTCTTGCTGCTCATCGGTGCGGGCGTTTGCCATCGTGAATAATTCTTGGCCAAAGAACGGCATAACCGCATCTGCTTGTTCATTATTGGCAGCTTCTAAATCGGCTAAACTGCGATAGGCCAACTTTGGATGCTGCGCGAGGTAGGCGGCCATGTCATATTTAAACTCATGTAACAGCACAGTAAATTCGTCTTGGCCCCAATTACGACCATTGCTGAAGCTAACATCCTCAACCAATTCAGCCCCAGCGTTTACCAGCACCTGCAACTGCCCTTCGAAGACCATATCAAGGCCGGCGTGATACCCGGTCAATTCGCGCATCACGCCAATGCGCTTACCGGCGAGGCCATCGTCTTTTAGATGAGCAGAATAATCGATGCTTACGCTGTAGCTTGCACTGTCAGCAGCGTCTTCGCCGAGCATAGCCTCAAGCATGTAGACCGCGTCACTGACGCTGCGTGCCATAGGTCCAGCACTGTCCTGACTGTGTGAAATCGGGATAATGCCACTGCGACTCACCGAACCGAGCGTAGGCTTAATGGTGACGATGCCGTTAATCGCCGCTGGGCAAACCAACGAGCCATCGGTTTCAGTACCGACCGCTAACGGGATTAAGTTCGCACTTACTGCAACGGCAGAGCCTGAGCTCGAGCCACAAGGACTGCGAGTGGTATCAAATGGGTTCTTCACTTGCCCGCCGATACTGCTCCAGCCTGAGCTTGATGCTGTGGAGCGAAAGTTTGCCCATTCACTCAAATTAGCTTTACCTATAATGATTGCTCCAGCCGCGCGCAGTTGCTTAACTAAAAATGCATCTTGGCTCGGTTGATGATCTTTCAATAGTAATGAGCCTGCGGTATTTGCCAAACCGTCTGCAGTATCAATATTGTCTTTTAACAGAACTGGAACGCCGTGCAATGGACCACGCGTGGAGCCATCAGCACGCTCCGCGTCCAGTTGCCGCGCAATAGCAAGCGCCTCGTCCAACGGCAATAACTGATTAACAGCACGTAAATCGGCGCCACGACGATTGTGTTGAGCGATTTGCCGATAGTAATGGCGCACAACTTGTTCGGCCGTTAGCTCGCCTGAGTCCATCGCACTTTGTAACTGCTCGACCGTTACCTCGCGAAAATCAAATTCCGGCGCTGCGATAGCTTGAGTTTGCCACGCAAGTCCCGCGCTGAATAAGGTGATCAGTAACCGACGGCGATTGCGTCGTGCTTTTAGTTGGGTTGTTGTCATTGTTATGCTCCTCTTTATCTTGAGTCTATCCTATAGTTTATTCGCGTGGTAAACTTTGCGATATGACGACAAAAGAAACCGCTCGATTGATTACCAAAGCCGAAAAGCTCTGCGAACAACGTGGTGCTAGGCTGACTCCTGCCCGCCGCGAAGTATTTGAAATTCTCGCTGGCGAATCTGGTGCCGTTGGTGCCTATGACCTGCTCGACAAGCTGAAAGCGGCGGTTCCTAACGCGAAACCGCCAACGATCTATCGCGCTCTTGATTTCTTACAAGAGCAAGGCTTCGTACACAAAATTTCGTCGTCGAACAGTTACGTACTGTGCAGCCATTTCGACCACCAGCATCCGGTACAAATGTTAATTTGCGACAGCTGTGGCACAGTGCAAGAGATTCAATCGGAAGGTGTCTATAACGCGCTACGCAAACAAGCCGAGGACCATGGCTTCCGGGTCGAAACACAAACCATCGAAGCCCACGGCATTTGCAGTAACTGCGTTTAAGCGGGTCGGTTAATAGTCGGGACCATCGGGAATTTCATGCTTGGCAAGATTATCGAAGCGCGAGAATTGACCTTGAAACTTCAAGGTCACAGTGCCAATAGGTCCATTCCGTTGCTTGCCTAAAATCACTTCGGCAATATTTTTGTACTCTGTCTCAGGATGATAGACCTCGTCGCGATAGATAAACATGATCACGTCAGCGTCCTGCTCAATAGAGCCAGATTCACGCAAATCCGAGTTAACGGGTCGACGGTTGGAGCGTTGCTCCAGCGAGCGGTTGAGCTGGGACAATGCCACCACAGGTACATTGAGTTCCTTTGCCAAGGCCTTAAGCGAGCGTGAAATTTCGGCAATCTCTAAGGTACGGTTTTCTGACATTCCAGGCACCGTCATCAACTGCAGATAATCGACCATAATCATAGATAAACCTCCATGCTCACGATAGACACGCCGCGCTCGCGAGCGTACTTCGTTTGGTGTTAAGCCTGAAGAGTCATCAATAAAAATGTTATTACGTTCTTTTAGAATCGAAATAGTTGAAGCAATACGGCTCCAATCTTCTTCCTTTAAGCGACCGTTGCGCACCCGCGTCTGGTCGACATGACTCAGCGATGCCATCATCCGCATGATAATTTGTTCCGCTGGCATTTCGAGACTAAAGACTAATACAGGTTCTTTGTATTTAAGTGCGATGTTCTCGACTAAGTTCATCGCGAAGGTGGTTTTACCCATAGATGGTCGCGCCGCGACAATGATCAAATCTGACGGTTGCAGGCCCGCGGTCATGTCATCGAGATCGGCAAATCCAGTCGCCTTACCGGTAACACCATTGGGGTCCTTACTCCGACTCAGTTCGTCGATACGATCCACCGTACGCTGCAAAATCGGAGCAATCGCCTGCGGTCCATCATCATTATTCATGCGCTTTTCGGCAATATTAAAAACCTTGCGCTCAGCAAAATCTAATAATTCTTGGCTAGTCCGATTCTGTGTATCAAAGCATGACTCGGTGATTTCGTTCGACACCGCGATCATTTCCCGCAGCACCGCGCGTTCACGGACAATTTGCGCATACGCTCGAATGTTTGCGGCACTGGGTGTGTTCTTGGCAATTTCCCCTAGATAGGCAAAGCCACCAATATCTTGCAATTCGCCGGCACTCTCAAGGTCTTCCGATACGGTCACTAAGTCTATCGGTTGGTTGCGCTCGGTAAGGCGGTGCATGGCTTGGAAGATCAACTTGTGACCACGATGGTAAAAATCATCAGCGATGATCTCGCCCGCGATGTTATCCCACGCCTGATTATCCAGCATCAAGCCGCCCAATACCGATTGTTCAGCTTCAATTGAATGCGGCGGTGTTTTCATTGCCGCTAATTTAGCGTCAGAACGGGATTTTTTCTCGGGGCGATTTGCGGCCATGCGACTCTCAGGTAATTAACGACGAATGGGTAAGACTATACAAAAAGCTGGCGACATAAGAAAGCGGATCGCACTGCGATCCGCCTCTACTTTGTCAATTACTCGGATGGCTTGCTTAGTTTTTCTGCAATACGATGTCACCACTCATACTGGTAAGTTCCACCCGTGCCGAACCGTCACCTAACTCTGTTGTCAGTGAGGCACCTATGCCCCACTCTGATTCATCAACGCGTGCATCATTGAGGCGATTTTCGATACTACCGCCGCCGCTCACTTCAGCTTCGATACGCGCATTGACCGCACCAGTTAAAGTGAGTTTTGCATCACCGCTGACTGAGTTGGCTTCGATACGACCATGTGCAGCAAGTGCTGTGCGGGCCTCGACATCTCCACTCACCGACTTAATTTGCAGCGTATCAACTTCTTGCAGGTGTAACTTCACATCGCCCGAGACACTCTCAGCGGTTACATGGCGTGCCACTGTATCAGCCGTCACATCGCCGCTAGTAGAGCGATAGGAGACACGGGTTGCTTGGCTCTCTTCATCGCTAACATCACCACTGACGCTTTTTAAATCAACCTCACCGGCTAGGCGTTCGCCATCAACGTCGCCACTCACTGTACTTAAGCGAATACGGCCGTTCAAATCATCCGCCTCGATGTCACCACTGACCGTGTTGACCCGCACATCACTGCTGAAGTTTTTCACGTCAAAGTCAGTCGAAACACCGTTCACCTCTAACATGGCTGATAGCGGTAAACGAATCGTGAGTTCTGTTTCTTCATCACCGCTAAAATTGCCGCGCTCGGGCATCTCAACCTTGATGGTCAAATTGCTGCCATTTAGTTCAAAGATGAAGCCGGTCGCGTATTCGTCAAGCTTGCCTTTGACATCGGCGTAATCAATGTCAGCACCTAAAATATCGATGTCACCACGCAAGTTGTCGACACTCACCACGACGTTACTCGGCACTTGCAGGCGTTGATCGACGCTCTCTTGTTTGGCTTGAGCTGGCAGCATCACTAAGCTTAAGGCTGCAGTTAGCATAACTTTATTCAATGTTTGCATGGTCGTTTTCCTCGTTTAAATCTGTTGCAGTTGTTTACTGTTGCTAACGGTAAATTGAGACGACAAAAGCTCGAGCTCTTTGTCGTACAGCCACTGTAGTAATTGCCACAGCGCTTGATTATCGGGTTCAGCCACGAGCTGTGCGCTGACCGTTTGAATACTGGTGCGCAGTTGTTGCAACTCTGCATCAACGTAGTCACTGCTTTGTTGCATGCCAACGGTTTGATAATGCGTGACTAACTGCTGTCGCTGTTGCTCATGTTGCTGGTTTAACATGGTTAGCAAAGCAACTTGTGGAGCTTGCTGCGCCAACTGCGGTGATTGCATTCCGTAAAACGTTACGCCACCGACCGCTAACACCAAACAAGCTGCCGTAGCCCAAGTGAACGCAAGCCAAGAACGACGCTGCGGCTTGGCAGCTACGCGACGCTGCAAGTGATGCTCGATGCCCGCCCATAAGTCCCGGCTTGGAGTCGGTTGCACATCACCCTCTCGAGCCGCAGTAATCAACTGGTCAAGCGACTGTTGCGGTACTTGTTTACTCATGGCTTAACCACTCCTCTAACATCGTTCGCGCGCGGTGCACCTGTGCTTTACTGGTGCCCACCGCTATATTTAATTCTTGCGCGACATCTTCGTGTCGCAGTCCTTCGATACAATGTAAGACAAACACTGCACGGGTCTGTGGCGGCAACCGCAGCATCAGTCGGTCAAGCGTCCCTAAGTCAGGAGCTTCATCGTGCGATAGCTGTTCGGCATAATCGCTCGCGTCCGTCAGTTGTAATTGTTGCCAATTCCGCTGCTTACGTAATTCACTTATGGCCACGCGCGTCGCAACCGTATGCAGCCAAGTACTGAATTTACTTTCGCCACGAAAGCTATCTATCACGTCCCATAGCTTAATAAAGACTTCCTGGGTCAGGTCTTCTGCCATCGCGTTGTCACCGGCCAAGCGCCAAACCAATGCGTAGATCTTGCGTTGGTGACGCTCGAAAAGCTGCTGAAAGGCATTGATATTGCCGTTCGCTGCTGCCATGACCAGATCCGTATCAGGGTCCTGAAAGCTATTGTGGGTTAAAACTTGTGCCGTCACATCGCATCCCTTTCTTGTTCTTGCTAGATGAGTCGCAGATTCTCTGTCAAAGGTTTACAGCGTGCTGAAAAAAAGCAAAAAAAAAACCGCAATCTGTTTCCAGACTGCGGCTTCTGTTAGCGGTTTGCTAGACTAATTAGTCAGCAGCAACTACTTGCAACTTCACGGTTGCGAATACGTCGGCATGCAAGTGCAATTCGATTTCGTATTCGCCAGTTTCGCGCAAGGTACCGTTTGGCAACAATACTTCGCTCTTCTGCACTTCAACGCCTGCAGCAGTTACTGCATCAGCGATGTCACGCGTACCGATTGAACCAAACAATTTACCTTCGTCACCAGCTTTAGAGCTGATGACAACTGGGTCAAGTGCGTTTACTTTTTCTGCACGTTGTTCAGCAGCAGCCAAATCAGCAGCGATTTTCGCTTCTAATTCTGCGCGGCGTTCTTCGAATGCTTTTACGTTCGCGTCGGTTGCAGGAACTGCTTTACCTTGTGGGAACAAAAAGTTACGTGCATAGCCAGACTTAACAGATACTTGGTCGCCCAAGCTACCTAAGTTGGCAATTTTGTCTAATAGAATGATTTCCATTGTTCGCTACCTCTGAGTTTCTGAGATCGTTCGCGATGCCGGCTTACTGATGTGAATCAGTGTAAGGCAGCAACGACAAATAACGTGCACGTTTGATGGCACGCGCCAACTGACGCTGGTACTTCGCAGAAGTGCCAGTGATGCGGCTAGGAACGATTTTGCCACTCTCAGTGATGTAGTTTTTCAGAGTAGCGATATCTTTGTAATCAATCTCTTTTACGCCTTCAGCCTTAAAACGGCAGAATTTACGGCGACGGAAAAAACGAGCCATGATGGTCTCCTCAAATCTTCACAAGTTGCTGGGCATGTAGCACAAGTCTGGGGTTACCATTGCGATCTTCTACACGGTGTAAAAAACCACTGACTTGTAATTGCATCCCAACGGTCAAATCAGGTTCCCATTGCTGAGCGAGTTCCCCGCTAATCACGACTTGTATGCGAACATACGCGTTACGCGGGAGTCCTGCTTCGTATTGCTGCGAACGATGTTCGAGCATAAATCGCACATGGCGAATTCCGGCTGGACTTTGTGTGACTTTCGGTGGCTGTAATAACACCCCACCTAATTCAAACTTATTACTCAATTCCACAATAGGTTGACGTTAGCAAACCAGCTTACGCTGCTTCGTTATCGTCTTGTTCTTCGTTGCGGCTATCACCTTTACGCTCTTCTTTCTTAGTCAGAGGAGACGCTTCAGTCACAGCTTCTTTTTTACGCATGATCATGTTGCGTAGCACTGCATCGTTGTAACGGAAAGCTGTTTCCAACTCTTCGACAACTTCAGCTGACGCTTCAATGTTCATCAACACGTAATGTGCTTTGTGCAACTTGTTGATTGGGTAAGCCAATTGACGACGGCCCCAGTCTTCCAGACGGTGGATGGTGCCGTTACCTTGTTTGATCGTGTCGCTGTAGCGCTCGATCATACCAGGTACTTGCTCGCTCTGGTCCGGATGGACCATGAATACGATTTCATAATGACGCATTTCTGCTCCTTATGGTTCATAGCTACTGATTGGCTCAGTCACACCGCAGCAGCAAGGAACGCTTTCTTTTAGTGAATTAACATCAGACTGATTTAAGCGGCGGGAGTGTAGCTGATTTTTCGCCCGATCACAAGCCAGCGCGGGCTGTTTCGCCATTTTCGACGAGATCAATCAGTACTTTCACAAATTGCTCTGGCAATGCTCCTTGGGCAGCGGGCGGTCCCTGTACTTTGAAGCGTTGCTCGGACGCTGCTTGTGGCGTCGCTAGACGACCGTTAATCACTAACTGCTCAGCCACTTCTACACGTACGGTCAATTGCCATGCGTAAGCAGCAGGTTGCTCAACTATGCGCCACTCATGGCGTTGTTCAATGCGCTGTTGCACATCAAAAATTACATCATCAAGCTCAGGCGTAGTCGCCGCTTCGTAACTAACATAAAGCTGTGGTTTGTTGGTGCGGTCTCCTGGCGCAAATTCACCGGTAGGCAACCATGCCAAGGCCAACAGTACCATCACGATAACGGATAGAATAATCGGACGTAAGCGCAGTAATGGCATTTTCTTCACTGGGTTACCCTTGAGCAGTTTGACGTTGGCGCACAGCTTCGAATAAGCAAACACCGGTTGCCACCGATACGTTCAGGCTCGAAACTGTTCCTAGCAATGGAATCTTGATCAGTTCGTCACAGGTTTCGCGAGTGAGGCGGCGCATACCGTCGCCCTCTGCCCCCATGACTAAGGCGACGGGTCCCGTTAAATCGACTGCATAAACGGATTGCTCGGCTTCACCAGCGGTCCCCATTACCCACACTTGTAATTCCTGTAACTGCTTCAAGGCCCGAGCCAAATTAGTGACTTGCACCAATGGCACGGTTTCCGCTGCGCCACAGGCAACTTTACGTACCGTCGGATTAAGACTGGCAGATTTATCCTTGGGAACGATTACAGCCGTTACCCCGGCCGCATCAGCCGTACGCAAGCAAGCGCCTAAGTTGTGCGGGTCGGTGACGCCGTCAAGCACCAGAAATAACGGTCGACCTTGATATTTCGCGATGAGATCAGGCAGGTCATTGTCGCTTAGTAAGGGGGCTTCTTGAGCAACGATAATAACCCCTTGATGATTGCCACCCTCGGCTTTCTTATCAAGCGTCTGCTTCGGCACAAACTGTGCGCGCAAGCCCAGTTTTTGCGCCTGTTGAATCAGTTGTTGTAGGGTTTGATCTTGACGCTCACGCTGCGCAAATACTTCAATGATGCGCTCTGGATGACGTTCCAACAGCGCTCGCACTGCATGTAAGCCGAAAACCATTACTTTCTTACTCATACGACCGAGTTACCTTTTCTTTTTGCCTTTCATTGCTTTGCGCTTGGCTTCAACTTTCGCGCGCTTGGCTTTGACATGAGCTTTCTTTTGCTGTTTGTTCTTTTTCCGTGGCGGCTGTTGTCCAGCTTTGTCGCCAGCAGCTTCATCTTTTTTCCAGCCACCCGCCATACGGTCTTTGCCGGCAGGACTCTCGGCGGCAAGTAGCGCTAAATCGATTTTCCGTTCGTCAAGGTTGACGCTGCGAACGCGAATGCGAACTTTATCACCAAGACGATAGACGCGGCGGCTATTCTCACCGATCAGCAAGTGTTTTTCATTATCAAAATGATAGTAATCGTTATCTAGGCTACTTACGTGAATCAAACCATCAATGTGCAAATCGTCGATACGAATAAATAGACCAAAATTGGTGACCGAGGCGATGACACCTCCGAACTCTTCACCAATATGGTCTTGCATGTACTCGCACTTAAGCCACTCATCAACCTGACGGGTCGCGTCATCAGCGCGGCGTTCTGTCATTGAGCAATGTTCGCCGAGTTCATCAAGTTGCTCATCCGGGTACATCCAAGCTCCTTCCAAGGCCTTGCTCGGACCTTGCTGCTTTTTCAACAGCGACTTAATAGCACGGTGTAAAACTAAATCCGGATAGCGCCGAATGGGCGAGGTAAAGTGGGCATATTCGTCAAGTGCCAAGCCAAAATGTCCGGCATTATCAGGACTATAAACGGCCTGCTGCATCGACCGTAACAACATGGTCTGAATCAGCTCAGCATCAGGCCGTTCGCGCACTTGTTCAAGCACTTCGGCATAATCAGCGGGACTCGGATCGTCACCGCCTTTCAAAGTCAGCCCAAGTTCACTTAAAAAACTGCGGAAATTGGTAAGACGCTCACTTGCTGGTGGCTCATGCACACGGAACAAGGCTCCGGCCTCGTCGTGCTCTTCAATTAGCCGCGCGGTGGCCACGTTGGCCATAATCATGCATTCTTCAATAATAGTGTGGGCGACATTACGGCGCACTGGCTCAATGCTTTCAATTTTGCGCTCAGCATTGAAAATAAACCGCGTTTCTAAGGTTTCAAATTCAATAGCATGACGCGCTTGGCGGGCACGTTTCAATACTTTGAACAAGTTGTGCAACTCTTCCACGTTACTTAGCACGTGGTCATACTCTTGACGTAACTTCGGATCGCCATCGAGCATCGCCGCAACCTTAGTATAAGTTAAGCGGGCATGAGACTTCATAACTGCCGGATAAAACTTACTGTGTTGCAACTTGCCATGAGCTGAAACTTTCATTTCGGCTACCATACACAACCGATCGACATCCGGATTGAGTGAGCACAAACCGTTCGACAGTTTCTCGGGCAGCATTGGCACTACGAAATTCGGGAAATAAACCGAATTACCGCGTTCTAGCGCGTCTTTATCGAGCGCTGTATTAGGTCGCACGTAATAGCTAACATCCGCTATTGCCACCCATAAGCGCCAGCCATCACCTTCGCGTTCGGCACAGACAGCATCATCAAAGTCGCGTGAATCTTCACCATCAATGGTGATAAGTTTCAAAGCGCGTAAATCGATACGATCCGCATAAGCTTCTTCAGGCACAGTTTCGGCGACACGGGCAACTTCTTGCTCCGTTTTGGCACTCCACTCAGTTGGAATATCATGCTCGCGAATGGCGATTTCGATTTCCATACCCGGCGCCATATGTTCACCCAGTATCTCAACCACTTCACCAATAGGGCTCGTCCTGCGGTTCGGCCGGTGGGTGACTTTGACCACCACAATCTGCCCATGCCGAGCGCCATTCCGCGCTTCTTCAGGCACTAGAATGTCTTGATTCAGGCGACTATCGTCTGGCACCACAACACCAAGGTCGTGGTCAATAAAGAAGCGCCCAACAATATTACCTTCACGGGGTTCTATGACCCGTACGATGCGCCCTTCACGGCGCCCTTTGCTGTCTTTGCCCTGCTCTTGCACCAGCACGCGATCACCGTGCATTACGGTGTACATCTGATTCGGTGAAATGAATAAGTCTGCACCGCCTTCGTCCGGTTTACAGAAACCAAAGCCATCGCGGTGGCCAATAATGCGACCTTTGATTAAATTCATGCGGCTTGGCAAGCCGTAGGCATTCGCCTTGGTATAGATTAACTGTCCGTCGCGCTCCATTGCGCGAAGGCGGCGCTTAACGCCGATGTGTTGACGCTCATCGGTCAATTTGAAGCGCTCAATAATTTCTTCGAACGTGGTTGGCTTGAGACGTGCTTCGACCGCCTCTAGCAGTTGTTCGCGCGACGGAATCTCAACCTCGTATTCAGGTTGTTCGTGCGTTTCTTGATTTTTTTCTTTAGTCATATTACCTCGAGGTAAACTCACGTTGATTCGTGTGTTTCCGATGTGCTTAAGCATAACAGAGAATTGCGATAAACACCGCATGCACAGGATGGTAACAAGCTTTAGAAGATGTAAACCAAGCGTTGGTCAAACTATACCAGTGTATACCAGCTAGTTTTAACAGCTCACAATAGATGGGTTATGTTTAAGATATTGATTTTAATGGTGCCGAAGGGGGGACTTGAACCCCCACGCTGTTACCAGCGGCGGATTTTGAATCCGCTGCGTCTACCAATTCCGCCACTTCGGCTTGAAGATTTGACTTGTGTGTCGGTAGTGCGAGGCATTATACGCAAGCTAAGTTTCCGATCAAGAAAATTTATTGGGATTTTAACTGTTCGGCTAAAACATGAGCAAATCTGCACTATTACCATACTCGAAGGTGCTTTTCTTGCCTCTTCGGCGACCATCAAGGATAATCATTAAGCCTAGATTTTCTCGGAGTGGTCATGAGCTCACAAAGTGCTTCGCAACAATTACACGCTACATTCCCAAGTGCCTCATTTTGGCGGCGCTTAGCTGCGTGGGTCTACGACTTACTAGTGGCCGTCGCTATTATTATGTTGGCCTCAGGTCTCGCATTGGGGTTCGCGGCTTTATTAACCACAACGGGTGCAGTCACTTTGCCAGCGGGGATGGATCATGCCGCTTGGCTGAATAGTTCCCCACTTTACAGTCTCTATATTATCGGAATTTTAGGTCTATTTTTTGGCTGGTTTTGGTATCGCAGTGGGCAAACACTGGGGATGCGCGCATGGCGCTTGAAGGTGCAGCAACGCGATGGTTCCCTGATCACCAAAAAGCAAGCCTTAGTACGTGTGCTTACGTGCGCATTCGGCATCGGTAACTTATGGGTCCTCGTCGACTTCAAAAATCGCCGCGCCTGGCATGATTACGCGGCCGGTACTGAAATGGTTACTCTCTCGAAAGAAGCGAATCAGTTGTATTACTGGAAAGAACTACGCTAGCTTCCGCGGCGCTGCATCAGCCATAGCGCCGCGCCGGCAAACAGCAAACTTGGTAGGGCAGCGCCTGCCACTGGAGGTAACTGATAGACCTGCGCTAAGGGGCCGAATATTTCGTTACTGACGTGAAAACCAAAGCCAGTCACAACACCAAGTATAATGCGCGCCCAAATCGTGGTTGAACGCAGTGGACCAAAAATAAATGACAACGCCACCAGCAACATCACAGCCACGGTGAGTGGTGCTAGTAATTTACGCCAGAGCGCCAGCTCATAACGTTCGCTCGCTTGTTGGTTGGCGTATAAATAATCCAGATAATCAAGCAGCCCTGATATCGATAGTGCCTCTGGCTTTACCGTCACGACACCCAGTTTATCGGGGGTCAGAGACGACTCCCAAACGTACCGAGGAAGATTCTCTTGATCAATTTTTTCTAGCGAGAATTGCGTTTTCGTAACCCCGCTCAGCACCCACTGACCATTTTGAAACACTGCCGTGGCGCCAAATAACACAGAGGTAAGTTGCCGCTGCGCACCAAACTCGTAAACCGTTAGATCGCGCAGTCGTCCTGTGTCTTCAACTTCCGCGATATTGACAAAGTTGGCACCATCTTTAGCCCATACCCCTTGTTGCGCGGAGATCAAACTGCCACCAGAAATTGCCGAAGCTCTAAGTTCCCGCCCCTGCGCTTCCATTTGCGGAGCGACCCACTCGCCCATCGCCATTACCGCCAGCATCATCACCACGGCCGCTTTCATCACCGAGCTAACAATGTTCAAGCGTGAACGCCCCGCAGCTAACATCACTACTAACTCCGAGTTGCTCGCCAACATCCCCATACCGATAAGGCCGCCGAGCAAAGCTGCCATGGGAAAAAACACTTCAATATCGCGCGGTAGGCTGTACAGCACAAACAAACCTGCTTCTGCCACCGAATAAGTGCCGCGCCCAACTGATTTAAGCTGCTCAACAAAGCGAATTAAGGATGACAAGCCAGCTAACACGGCCAAACTCAGTAACGAAGTCACTAACACTGAGCGCATAATGTAGCGGTCTAGAATGGTAAATTTCAGCATCTTACGACCTCCGCAACTGCGCTAACAAACGCAAACCAAACGGCCGGCCTTTGCCCACCAGAATAAGACCAAAGAGCAGTAACAACACATGAATCCACCACAGTCCTATCCACGCCGGAATAGCTCCATCAGCGACCGCTGAACGTGCTGCCATTAGCAATAAGAAGTAACCTAGATAAATCAGCAGTGCCGGTGTCATGCGCGCAAACTTGCCTTGACGTGGATTAACCCGACTTAGAGGTACCGCAATCAGCGTCAATAGCGGCATTGCTAGCGGTATTGCAACACGCCACTGCCATTCAGCCGCCGCTTCAGGATTATTCTCTTGCCACAACTCGGTAGTTTCATAGGCTTCTAATTTGCGAATGTACTCCGTCGCCTCTTGTTCTTTGATCTGTAACTGGTAATTACCAAACTCCATGACCTGATAATCGCTATCTTCTCCACTGCGGGCATAACGCGTACCGCGATTCAATACCAGCTGTTGTGAACCGCTTTCATTCGCTACCACGTTGCCGGTATCGGCCATGACGACACTACCGCCAATCACACGATTATTCTCATCCCGCAATGACTGGGCAACGAAAACTTCATCCAGCTCGCCGGTCTCGGTGAGGCCTTGCACGAAAATAACGGCTTTCTGGTTACTCGCTTGTTGGAAGCGCCCCGGCATAATGACCGAAAGCCCTGTATCGGAACGCGCGCGTTCTTCGACTTGCCGTTCTTGCTCGAGCGACCAAGGCACCAACCACAAAGTTAGGGTTGCCGTGACAATGGCAAGGATCGTTGCTAACACCAAGGTCACGCGCGTGACATACCACTCACTGACCCCACAGGCATGCAAAACTGTCATTTCGTTGTCCGCGTAGATGCGGCCATGGGCAAGCAAAATACCCAAGAAGAGACTCAATGGAAGGATCAACGCCGCCAGTGCGGGCAGATTTAGACCGAGTAATTTGATCACCAATTCGCCGGGGATTTCGCCTGCTGAGGCGTCAGCGAGCACTCGAACAAATTTTTGGCTGACAAAAATGGTCATCAAGACCGCTAAAACAGCGATCTGAGATTTAAAGGTTTCTCGCATTAAATAGCGGAATATACGCACTAGTGACCACTCTTAACTTTGGTTTTTGCTGGAAAATACGCAATTTTTCAGTAAACTTGTCGTTTTACCAAGAATTATTCTATGGCAGCCCTACCCTGTCAACCGCAGAAAACAGGAGCACCTATGGAGTTTAGCGTCAAAAGCGGCAGTCCGGAAAAACAACGTTCTGCCTGTATCGTCGTTGGAGTCTTTGAACCACGCCGTTTATCTGGTGTGGCTGAACAACTCGACGCAGTCAGTGAAGGCTATCTCAGCAACCTTCTTCGTCGCGGTGATCTCGAAGGCAAAGCCGGACAGGTTTTACTGCTCCACCACGTTCCTAACATTCTCAGCGAGCGCGTTTTGCTCGTCGGCTGTGGGAAAGAACGTGAACTCGATGAACGTCAGTATAAACAAATTATCGAGAAAACCATTCATACTTTGAATGAAACAGGTTCAATGGAAGCGGTTTGTTTTCTCAGTGAGCTGCATGTTAAAGGTCGTGATACCTACTGGAAAGTCCGTCAAGCGGTCGAAGCAGCACAAGCTGGTTTATACACTTTTAACCATTTAAAAACGCGCAAGGAAGAGCCACGTCGGCCATTGCGCAAGCTGGTATTTAACGTCCCAACAAGGCGCGAACTCCCAGTGGGCGAAAAAGCAATTCAACACGGTTTGGCCGTAAGTAAAGGCATGAATGTCTGTCGCGACGTTGCCAATATGCCACCGAACATCTGTACGCCACGCTACTTAGCCGAGCAAGCCGAACAAATGGCGGAGCATTACGACAAGCTGTCATTCAGCGCCGTCGACGAAGCGCAGATGGCGGAGCTTGGCATGAATGCGTATCTTGCGGTCGGGCGCGGTTCAGAACATGAGTCAGTGCTCACGTTATTGCACTACCAAGGCGCGGCAGCTGACGTAGCGCCGATCGTGTTAGTCGGCAAGGGTCTCACCTTTGATGCCGGTGGTATTTCTATCAAACCGTCAGCCAACATGGACGAAATGAAATACGACATGGGTGGCGCAGCCTCTGTTTTGGGTGCGATGCAGACCTTAGCGGAGCTGAATCTGCCGATCAATGTCATCGGCGCTATCGCCGGCTGTGAAAACATGCCTGACGGTAAAGCCTATCGTCCTGGTGATGTGCTAACGACCATGAGCGGACAAACCGTAGAGGTGCTGAATACCGACGCGGAAGGTCGTCTCGTGCTGTGCGATACACTCACTTACGTTGAGCGTTTCAATCCAGACACTGTGGTTGATATTGCGACCTTAACTGGGGCTTGTATCATTGCCCTTGGTCACCATGCCAGTGGTCTCATGAGTAGTCACAACCCGTTAGCTCATGAATTACTGAGCGCGGCGGAACAAAGTGGTGATCGGGCATGGCGCTTACCGCTATGGGATGAATATCAAGAAGCACTGGAGAGCCCGTTTGCCGATATGGCTAACCTCGGTGGGCGTGACGCCGGCACTATTACCGCTGCTTGCTTCTTATCAAGGTTTACCAAGAAGTATCATTGGGCGCATCTGGATATTGCGGGTACCGCCTGGCGCAGCGGCGCGAAAAAAGGCGCAACTGGGCGTCCGGTGCCGCTGTTAACGCAATTTCTCTTGAACCGCGCTGGTTCTGGGCAGCAGGATTAAGCCTATGGTACACGGCATTTTCTACGTCATGGATGGCGTTGCCGAACAGCAGCAACTGCCGTTATTGTGCCAAGTAATCGCCGAACGTTGGCGTGAGCTTGGAAGCGTGCGCGTATGGTGCGCCGATAAAGCGCAAGCTGAAGCGCTGGATGAATTACTCTGGCAACGCCCTGCAGATGCTTTTATCCCACACAACCTAGCCGGCGAAGGACCACCGCAAGGCGCACCGGTTGAGCTCTGTTGGCCTGAGGCAGCGGTTGCGACGCGACGCTGCAAAGTCATTGTCAACTTAATGCCAACCGCCCCGCAATTTGCCGGGGCACAGTTGATCATCGATCAAGTACCTAGTGCTGACGCGCAGCGTCAATTAGCGCGTGAAAGATTTAAATGGTATCGCCAGCAAGGCGTTAACCTGAGTACCGTAAACGCGGTAGAATTAGCAACAACCAATTCATTAACGTCGTGAAGGTTTCGCATGGACAAAACGTATTCGCCACATGCTATTGAGCAAGCGCTCTATGAAAAATGGGAGCAGGCAGGTTATTTCAAACCCTCCGGCCAGGGCAGCAGCTACTGCATTATGATTCCACCGCCGAACGTGACCGGCAGCTTACATATGGGACATGCTTTTCAGCATACCATCATGGACACTCTCACCCGCTACAAGCGGATGGATGGTCACAACACGCTCTGGCAAGTAGGCTCAGACCACGCTGGTATCGCTACCCAAATGGTAGTCGAGCGGCAGTTGGCGGCACAAGGCATCAACCGCACAGATATGAGTCGGGATGACTTTATCGAGAAAGTGTGGGAGTGGAAAGCGCAGTCCGGTGGCACTATCACCAGCCAAATGCGTCGCCTCGGTGACTCGGTCGACTGGGACCGTGAGCGTTTCACTATGGACGAAGGATTATCGAACGCGGTTAAAGAAGTCTTTGTGCGCTTACACAAGGAGAACTTAATTTACCGTGGTAAGCGTTTGGTCAATTGGGATCCGAAGTTGCAAACCGCAATTTCTGACCTCGAAGTGGAGAACAAAGAGCAACAAGGTCATATCTGGCATTTGCGTTATCCACTTGCGGACGGCGCGCAAACTGCGGATGGTAAAGATTACCTAGTGGTTGCGACGACACGCCCTGAAACCATGCTCGGTGACGTCTGTGTCGCCGTGCACCCTGACGATGAACGCTACCAAACTTTAGTAGGTAAGTTTATCGAGTTGCCACTGGTGAATCGGCGCATTCCTATTATTGCCGACAGCTATGTCGATCAAGAGTTTGGTACCGGTTGCGTGAAGATCACCCCGGCCCATGACTTTAACGACTATGAAATTGGCAAACGACATCAAATGGCGATGATTGCGGTGCTTGATGATCACGCCAAAGTGCGTCGGCAAGCAGGTTTGTACACTGCAACCGGTGAAGCTATTGATGCTATTGATGGCTTCGATGGTACCTTGCCAGCAGCCTATCAAGGCTTAGATCGTTTCGATGCGCGTAAACAAGTGGTCGCTGACTTTGAAGCTGCCGGCTTACTCGACAAAGTCGAACAGCATACCAACAAAGTTCCATATGGTGACCGTGGCGGTGTGCCAATTGAGCCACATCTGACCGATCAATGGTATGTGCGCGTCGCCCCGCTTGCTGAAGTCGCCACTAAAGCAGTAGAAGACGGCGACATCCAGTTTGTGCCAAAACAATACGAGAATATGTATTTTGCTTGGATGCGCGATATCCAAGACTGGTGTATTTCACGCCAACTGTGGTGGGGACATCGTATTCCTGCTTGGTACGATGATAATGGCAACGTTTACGTCGGCCGTGATGAAGCAGAAGTACGCGCTGAAAACAATTTGGATGCAAATGTAAATTTGCGCCAAGACGATGACGTTTTGGATACTTGGTTTTCGTCAGCCCTTTGGACCTTCTCTACCTTGGGCTGGCCGGAAGACACAGACGACCTACGCACCTTCCACCCGACTGATGTGCTAGTTACAGGTTTTGACATCATTTTCTTCTGGGTGGCGCGCATGATCATGATGACCATGCACTTCTTGAAAGACCAGAATGGCAAACCGCAAGTGCCGTTCAAAACCGTCTACGTTACCGGTTTGATCCGTGACGAAGAAGGACAAAAGATGTCGAAGTCGAAAGGCAACGTGCTGGATCCACTCGACATGATTGACGGTATCGACCTCGAGACCTTGGTGGCGAAACGCACGGCCAACATGATGCAGCCACAGCTCGAAGCAAAAATTGCCAAACGCACTCAAGCACAATTCCCTGAAGGCATCACCGCGCATGGTACCGATGCGTTGCGCTTTACCCTTGCCGCACTGGCTTCAACTGGACGCGACATTAACTGGGACATGAAGCGCCTCGAAGGCTATCGGAACTTCTGTAACAAGCTCTGGAACGCAAGTCGCTACGTGCTTATGAACACTGAAGAGCAAGATTGCGGGGTGCAAGGTGGTGAACTGCAACTTTCGCTTGCCGACCAGTGGATCATTGAGTGTTTTAACGATACGGCGAAGCAGTTCCGCCATGCGCTCGATAACTATCGTTTTGACCAAGCTGCGGCGATTGCTTATGAGTTCACTTGGAATCAGTTCTGCGACTGGTATCTGGAACTGACCAAACCTGTGCTGTTTAACGGCTCTGAAGCTGAGTTACGTGGCACGCGCAATACTCTGGTGACTATTCTCGAGCAGCTTTTGCGCTTATTGCACCCGCTGCTGCCATTTATCACTGAAGAGATTTGGCAGCGTGTTGCCCCGCTTGCTGGCGCTAACGGCGACACTATCATGTTACAGGCATACCCACAGCCACAACCTGAACGCTTTGCGAATGCCCGTGACGATATGGAATGGTTAAAGCAAGTGATTGTTGGGATCCGCAATATTCGCGGCGAAATGAATCTATCACCAAGCAAACCATTGCCGGTATTGATTGCCAATGCCGACGACACTGCACGAGCGCGGTTGGAGCAAAATGCCAACTTCTTGAGTGCTTTGGCAAAGTTAGAGTCACTAGAGTTTCTAGCGACGGTTGACGATGCTCCGGCTTCAGCAACCGCGCTAGTTGGACGTATGGAGATTCATATTCCAATGGCGGGTCTCATCGATACCGCGGCCGAGTTGGCGCGGCTCGATAAGGCACTGGAAAAAGCAGAGAAAGAAGTTGCTATGTTTGCGCGTAAGTTAAGTAACGAAAACTTCGTTGCGAAAGCGCCAGCAGAGGTTATCGCAAAAGAACGCGAGAAGCTGCAAAACGCCGAAGAAACGCTGCAGCAATTACAGCAACAACGGGCAAAAATTGCGGCGCTATAATAGCAGCGCCGCAACCACTGCCACTAATGCAGCAAGCATTGGAATCAGTACGGTGACCACAAAGATGTCTTTATAGGCTTCTTTGTGGCTCAACCCCATCAGCGTAAACAGCGCAATCACTGCCCCCGAGTGCGGCAGCGAATCTAAGCCACCCGCAGCTAGATTAGCAATCCGATGCAATAACTCCGGCGCCACCCCATCCGCTAGATATTCTGGAGCGAGGCTCGACATAAAGATTTGTAGGCCACCAGACGCCGAAGCAGTCACCCCGGAAATCAAGTTGGCCGAAACAAAAACGGACAACAACGAAGGTATTTCTAAGCCAAGCAACCAACCGGCAAACTCATGAAAACCGCTAGTTTGAATCACTACGCCACCAAAGCCAATTACCGCGGCGGTATTGATCAAGGGCAGCATCGCATCATCGACACCGCGCCCTGCTGCAGTGACAAACTGTCCTCGCAACGGTGCAAACAATAACCAACAGCTCAAGCTACCGACTAATAAGGCAAAACTCGCCCATAATACCGGTTGACCGGCGGCAAAGCTCTGCCATTCATAGGTCAAACCAAAGCTTTGCAGCAGTCGTGGTAGCACTATGGTCGCTAACACAATTACCACAGGGGCAATTGACCGCATTAGACTCGGTAGGTTGGCATCATCGCTGGGCGCTAACGCTGCCATTTGTTGATCTTTATCGTTGGCTACATAGTTTTCTCCATTGGCAACAGCGCGACGCCATTGCCACTGTAGATACCACATACCGACAAACATCATCACTAAGGCCGCAACAATTCCTAGCCAACCACCGGCAAAGAGGTCCGTACCCAAACTACGAGCCGCGATGACGTTGTGAATAGAAGGCGTTCCCGGTAACGCTGTCATGGTAAAAGTGCCCGCACCTAGCGCGATAGCAGCGGCATAGATGCGTCTTGGAATGTTTGCCGTGCGCATCAAGGTGACGCCAATCGGATACATGGTAAACATCACGACAAAAACCACTACACCGCCGTAGGTTAACAATGCACAAACGAGCATCGCGATCCACAAGGCTTGCCGTTGACCAAGCCGTCGGGCAATGCCCATAGCGACACCTTGAGCCGCATGGCTAGTGGCCATGACGCGTCCAAACAAACCGCCACATAGAAACAAAAGAAGGAAGTTGCCAGCAAAGCTAAATGCGCCAGAAGCGCCAAATGGAAAGTGTTGAAGAAAAACATCGGCGATGGGAATGCTGTTGGTAAGACCGATCAATAAAATCGACAGCAGCACCGCGAGCAGGATGTTGACACCGCGCAGCGCCAACCAAATAAGTAGCGCCACGCCGGCAATAAGACCTAAATCTGCAATCATGATTACGCCCCTTGTTATTGTTATTGGGGGCTCGGCAACGTGCTGACTGCTTTATTCTTCTTCGTCGTTACCGTAATACGTGCCCCAGCCATCGTATTCGACCCCGGTAGCTTTGGCAATATCATTCACTTGTTGCGCTTGTTCAATCAGTTGCGCTTCATCCAACGGCAATTCGCTAAGCGCCGCAAATGCGAACCACCGCGTGCCATCGTCGAGCTCGAACTCGTCGGCATCATCAACGTGGAAACCAACCTTAACTAGTTCTACAGCGGCTTTCTCTAGCTTGGTAAAGTCCGGACTCGCCAGGTGATGCTCAATCGGAAAATCAGCATCTGCAGGCGCGCCATCGTCTAACAATGCAGCGATAGTTTCGGCTGTTTGTTGTTGAATTTCTTCTTTACTCATAGTCATTACTTTGACTCCTCGGCAAGCGCCAGTTCATGGTCAAGTTCGCTAATTTTGCTACGCATCGCTTCATGACATTTTGCTACCAGCGCGCGCACACTGTCACCAGAATAGCCTGAGGTGTCAATGGCGGGAAGCATCTCAATGATCACTTTGCCGTTATTCCAACGATTCAGTTTTATCCGCCCGTGTAGATTCGACACACAGATCGGCACGATTGGTACTTCCGCTTGCAGTGCGGTGCGGAAAGCGCCAGTTTTAAACGGCAGTAATCCCCGACCATAACTTCGTGTTCCTTCTGGGAACAACAGCACCGAGATCTTTTTCTGGCGAATCGCTTGTGCTGCCTGATCAATGGTGCCGCGCGCCCGACCCGTATTTTTGCGATCGATAAGAATGTTACCGGCCAGCCAATACAACCAACCGAAAAAGGGGATCCATTTAAGGCTTTTCTTGCCGATACTCACCGAACGTTTGGGCATTGCTCGGCTGAGGGTGAAAATATCATAGGTATTTTGATGGTTCGCGATGTAGACGTATGGGCCTTTATCCTCGATCCCTTCAGGCTCACGAATTTCGAGCTCAACACCCAAAATACGGTGCATGCGCCCGTACCAGTGCGCCCAAAACGGCGTGTTGTTAGGATGAAATGGCCGTAAAGCACAGGCAATAACGCCAATAACAGCGGATAGAACAATAAACAGACCTAATAAAAATATACGTACAACAGCGAGCATGCAGTCTCCTTATGATTGCAGCTCGCTAGTATACCTGTTTTACACTAAAAAAACGTCCGATCAGTCTTGGCTTTCGACCACAATCGCATCGACGCGCTGTAAACCGCGCGGTAACTTGTTGCCACGACGTCCGCGCTCACCGCGATAATGCTCAAGGTCTGCTGGTTTCAACGTCAGCTTACGCTTACCCGCAAGTAAGGTAATCGCTGCGTCTGCAGGCACTACATTGGTTGCTACTACGTACTCTTCGCGAGATTGTGCTCGCAGCGCCGGAATACTTATCATCTTATTGCCCTTACCTTTGGCTAATTCAGGTAAATCGGCAACTGGGAAGATTAGCATTCGACCTTCATTAGAGACGACCACCAACATGTCATTCTCAAGTGACTCAACTTTGTTCGGTGGCAAAATTTTCGCCCCCGTTGGCAGGTTTAAGATAGCTTTACCGTTCTTATTACGACTCACCAAATCAGCAAATTTACAAACAAAACCGTAGCCCGCATCAGAGGCTAACAAATAACGCTGCTCATCTTTAGCCATCATCACCTGATCAATGGTTTCACCGGAAACGAGGCTAAAACGCCCAGTTAATGGCTCACCTTGCGTGCGTGCCGAAGGCAACAAATGCGCTTCACAGGAGAAGCTACGACCAGAGCTATCGAGGAACACCACTTGTTGATTACTCTTGCCTTGTGCACTGGCTAAGAAACTATCGCCAGATTTATAGGCGAGGCTAGTACCATCAACATCGTGTCCTTTGGCGGCACGGACCCAACCTTTTTGCGACAGCACCACGGTAACCGGTTCAGCAGGTGTCAAGTCACGCTCGCTGAGTGCTTTGGCTTCTTCGCGCTCGACGAGCGGTGAACGGCGATCATCACCATACTTCTCAGCGTCAGCTAGAATTTCTTTGCGCATGAGCGTTTTCAGACGACGATCAGAGCTTAATAATAATTCAAGCTGCTCGCGCTCTTTCTCTAACTCGTCTTGTTCGCCTTTAAGCTTCATTTCTTCGAGTTTCGCCAAGTGCCGTAATTTCAACTCAAGAATTGCTTCAGCCTGGGTTTCGGTCAGTTGGAAGCGCTTCATTAACTCAGCTTTTGGCTCATCTTCATAACGAATGATGGCAATCACTTCATCAATATTCAGATACGCAATCAGCAAACCTTCTAAGATGTGCAAGCGTGCCAGCACTTTATCTAGGCGATGCTGCAAGCGGCGCACAACTATTTGTTGACGGTACTGCAGCCACTCTTGCAAAACGTTCAGAATCGGTTTTACTTGTGGACGACCATCTAGGCCGAGCATGTTCAAGTTAACGCGGTATTGTTTCTCGAGGTCGGTAGTCGCAAACAAGTGTTGCATCATTTGCTCAATATCAACCCGATTGGAACGCGGTACAATGACCAAGCGCGTAGGGTTTTCATGGTCGGACTCATCACGCAAATCCGATACCATTGGCAATTTCTTCGCTTGCATTTGCCCGGCGATTTGCTCTAGCACTTTGGCGCCCGATGCTTGATGTGGCAACGCATAAATCACCACTTCTCCGTCTTCCAGTGCATATTTGGCACGCATCCGGATACTTCCGCGACCTGACTCATAGAGCTTCACGATTTCATCGTGCGGCGTGATGATTTCAGCATCAGTCGGGTAATCTGGACCACGCAAGTGCTCCATGATCTCAGTTAAATCAGCGCTTGGTTTTTCCAGCAGCAACGCACAGGCATGAGCGACCTCACGTGCATTATGCGGCGGAATATCCGTCGCCATACCAACCGCAATACCGGTGACGCCATTAAGTAGAATGTGAGGCAAACGAGCCGGCAGTATCCGCGGCTCTTTCATAGTACCATCAAAATTGGGCACCCAATCTGAGGTTCCCTGCCCTAACTCGCTAAGTAGTACCTCGCTAAAGCGCGATAACCGCGCTTCGGTGTAGCGCATCGCAGCAAAGGATTTGGGATCATCGGGAGAGCCCCAGTTACCTTGTCCGTCAACCAGCGGGTACCGATATGAAAACGGTTGCGCCATCAGCACCATAGCTTCATAGCAAGCGCTGTCACCATGCGGGTGAAATTTACCGAGCACGTCACCGACCGTACGCGCTGATTTCTTATATTTCGCTAGCGCCGATAGCCCTAGCTCCGACATGGCATAAATGATCCGCCGTTGCACCGGCTTCAGACCGTCACCAATGTGTGGCAAGGCGCGGTCCATAATGACGTACATTGAATAGTTTAGATACGCGTCTTCAGTAAAACGGCGTAGCGGAATGCGTTCGACAATGTTGGTATCCATCGACATGCTCGTATTTCTCCTTACAACTCTGCCAAGTCGACAAGGTTACCCTTGCTCTCAAGCCAATCACGGCGATCGCCAGAACGTTTCTTAGCGAGCAACATATCCATCAATTCTTGGGTTGCCTCTACGTCATCCACAGTTAACTGCACCAAGCGTCGCGTATTTGGATCCATTGTGGTTTCGCGTAACTGCAGCGGATTCATCTCACCTAGCCCTTTAAAGCGTTGTACGTTGACTTTGCCTTTGCGTTTATCGGCCTCAATTCGATCCAGAATGCCCTGCTTCTCATCTTCATCGAGTGCATAGTGAACTTCTTTACCGACGTCGATTCGATAAAGTGGCGGCATCGCCACGTAAATATGGCCATGGTCAACCAAGGCGCGAAAATGTTTTACGAACAAGGCACAGAGCAGCGTGGCAATGTGCAAGCCATCGGAGTCCGCGTCAGCAAGAATACAGATTTTGCCATAACGCAGTTTTTCTAAATCGTCAGAGTCAGGGTCGACGCCAAGGGCAACCGAAATATCATGGATTTCTTGTGATCCAAGAATTTGATCGGATTCTACTTCCCAGGTATTCAAAATCTTACCGCGCAGTGGCATCACGGCCTGAAAGTCGCGGTCCCGCGCTTGCTTCGCCGAGCCGCCGGCGGAATCACCTTCCACTAAAAACAACTCACTACGGGCAGTATCTTGACTTGCACAGTCCGTGAGCTTACCCGGCAACGGTGGACCTTGTGTAACTTTTTTACGGACTACTTTTTTACTCGCCCGCATACGACGTTGGGCGTTATTGATACACAGTTCAGCAAGTTGTTCGGCTTGTTCAGTATGTTCATTTAGCCACAAGCTGAATGCATCTTTCACTACACCCGAAACAAAAGCTGCGGTTTGCCGAGAGGACAAACGCTCTTTGGTTTGTCCAGCAAACTGCGGGTCTTGCATCTTCACCGACAGAATAAAGCAGCAACGTTCCCAAATATCTTCTGGCGTTAGCTTCACGCCACGCGGGAGTAAGTTACGAAACTCGCAGAACTCGCGCATCGCATCTAGCAGCCCCTGCCGTAGGCCGTTAACGTGAGTACCGCCTTGTGGGGTCGGAATTAAGTTCACGTAGCTTTCAGCAATCCCCTCGCCTCCCTCAGGCAACCAGGTAACAGCCCAATCGACAGCTTCTTCTTTGCCTTTGAAGCTCCCAATAAAGGGCTCTTCTGGCAAGGTCGGCAATTCTTCTACGGCTTCAACTAAGTAGTCACGTAACCCGTCCTCGTATTGCCAGCTCTGTTCACTGTTATCGACTAAATTGCGGAAAATAATTTTCAGGCCGGGACATAAAACAGCCTTGGCGCGCAGCAAATAGGTTAGTTTGGTTACCGAGAACTTAGCCGAGTCGAAATAGCTGGCATCAGGCCAAAAATGCACGCTGGTACCTGTGTTGCGCTTGCCAACCGTGCCAGTAACGGTGAGCTCACTGACCTTATCGCCATGCTCGAAAGCCATCTCATAAACTTGGCCGTCGCGCTTAACCTTGATATCGACGCGCGTTGACAGAGCGTTTACCACGGAAATACCTACGCCGTGCAAACCACCAGAGAAGTTGTAGCTTTTATTCGAAAACTTACCGCCGGCATGCAATTTAGTCATGATCAATTCAACGCCGGGAACTCCCTCTTCAGGGTGGATGTCGACCGGCATACCGCGACCATCATCTTCAACTTCCAAGGATTGATCGGGGTGCAAAGTTACAATGATTTGTTGAGCATGGCCCGCCAACGCTTCATCGACACTGTTGTCGATGACTTCTTGACCAAGGTGATTAGGACGGGTGGTGTCCGTATACATGCCGGGGCGGCGTCGCACCGGCTCGAGGCCATTGAGGACCTCTATCGCATCTGCTTTATAGTCTGACATGCGCTCTTCTTTTCGGTGACAAGAATTGTAGTTATAGAATGCTCATATACTGTTACAGGACGAGCATAAACTCAAGCTAGTATTCGGTGGCAAGTCCGCGTTCGCGAATAAGTTCGAGCCATTCCTGCAGAAATTTATTCACTTGAAATTTTTCATTACTTTGATGCATAGCTGGGTTGGGTTGTTGGTAGACAGGCTGTAAACGCTGCACGTGCTGACTCCGAGTTACTTCGGCCAGTTGCGCATCATGATACAAACGCACTTCAAGTTCAGCTTCCACTAACCCCGGTAGCTGTTTATTCAAAGCTTGTTGTTTAATGCGAATGTCCGTGGTGTAGGGAGCACGTTGCAACACCGCGACGCGAAAATGTAAATGCTGCCCTACCTTGATCAAGCGCTCACCGCCTTGCTTCATTTGTGCAACCACTTTAAGCAGTGCTGCATAGTTGACGGCGGCCAAGCGTTGCAAGGCCGCTAAGTCAAATTGATAGCGTTGGCGTTTGACATCTTTAATCATGCTGCTTTGAGCTGCTCCAAATGAAGTTGTAACCATTGTAGACCAATGACACTTGCAGCGTTGTTAATTTTTCCTTGCTCTAGCAAAGCAATGACTTCGCTGCGCGGTAACACATGCACTAAAATATCCTCATTTTCGGTGGCGAGGCCACCGTGACGGCTGGCCTTGCTACTATCCACTTCTGCCACATAAACCGAAATTTTCTCACTACAGCCGCCAGGCGTCGACAAGTAGGTCATTGCATAGTGCATTTTAGCGCTTTGCAAGCCGGCTTCTTCTTCGAGTTCGCGATGGGCAACACTATCAGCGGTCTCGCCTGGATCAATCATACCGGCCACAAATTCAAGTAACCAAGGTGAGTCTTGTTGCTCAAGTGCGCCAATGCGAAATTGTTCTAGTAACACCAAACAATCGCGCTGCACGTCATAGGGTAAAACCACTACCGCATGCCCACGCTCCATTAATTCGCGATCAAAAACCGCTGACCAACCGCCGGCAAACAAACGATGCTGAATGCGGTAGCGATAAAGACTCAAAAACCCCTCACGTATCGATTCACGTTCTATAATCTTAAAATCTTGATGATTAAATTTTTGCACTGTAAACCTTTTGTCTTTTGATTCCGTATATTAGAATCTACTAAAATAAATAAGCGACAGTAAATTCGCACGATTTGCTCATAATTGGTTACATTTAACCGATTTCTGTTGCAACTGAAAGCATGAATCCGACAAGCCATCGGAGTATGCTAGTAATCATTCAATTGTGTATGTAAAATACCAAACAAAATTAGCAACGGTCATTTGAGCCAGAACAACCATTCAGGACCACTGAACTCATGAAAAAAACGATTCTTTCTGCTGTTATCGGCTTTACCTTCGCTGCAGGTAGCTCTGTAGTATACGCTGATGACCTCGCACAAGTTTTCCAACTTGCCCTACAAAATGATCCAACACTGAAACAAGCCGAAGCGCAACGTGAAGCGGCTAGGCAAGGACTCAATATCGCCGAGGCCGATTGGTGGCCACAACTAGGCTTCGAGGCTGGCTACAACCGCTCTACTCGCGAAACGCTTAATTTTGATAGCGGCGGTAACATCTTTCTGTACGATGTAGCCTCAACTGGGTGGAACGCGGGAGTAAACCTAAGCCAAACGGTGTTCAACAAAGCCACTTGGGAGCAAACACAAATCGCTGAAAAGCGTGCATATCAAGCAGAAGTCAACTATTTGAATGAACGTCAACAGCTCATGATCCGAGTCGTAAACGCTTATTTCACGGTACTTGAGCGTATGGATGACCTCGAATTTGCCGAAGCTGAAAAGCGCGCCATTGAACGCCAGCTTGAGCAAACCAAACAACGCTTCTCTGTTGGTCTTACAGCCATCACCGATGTACATGAAGCACAAGCACAGTTCGACCAAGCTGTCGCGCGCGAAATTCAAGCTCGTAACGCTGTCGAAATCGCACAAGAAGGCCTACGTGAAATCACCGGTCGGTACCACGAAGACTTGGCAAGACTTGATACCGAGTCCTTTTCGCCAACCTCGCCATCGCCAGAAGCTGCTGACAGTTGGGTCACCACGGCTGAAGACAAAAACCTACAGTTACTGGTCCAACGCGTCGCCGTCGAAATTTCTGACCAGCAAATTGATCTTGCCTTAGCCGGGCATTACCCGCGTGTTTCACTGTCGGGTAGTTTCAGCACTTCAGATAGTGAAAGCGAGGTACTAGGTCGCACTAACGACACTCCGCGAATGGACAGTTCATCGATTGGTTTATCTTTGAATGTCCCTATTTTCAGTGGATTCCGTACTTCATCACAAGCTGAGCAAGCACGTGCTAACTATGTTGCAAGCAGCCAACAGTTGGAATTTACCCGCCGCAGTGTAGAGCGTGAAGTGCGTAACGCTTTTTATGACGTGGTCGCTTCAATTTCAACAATTCGTGCACTTGAACAAGCTGTCGTTTCTGCAGAATCTGCCTTGAAAGCGACGCAAACTGGTTTCGAAGTCGGTACTCGTACCATCGTAGATGTACTTGATAGTACCCGTAACCTCTACAATGCTCGTCGTAATCTCTCGACTGCGCGTTATAATTACATCCGTCAATCACTGACACTGCAGCAAGCTTCAGGTAAGATCAGTGAACAAGATCTGATGGCAATTAACGCAAGTCTAATTAATGAAAATAATTGAGAAACCGAAGTTCGAAGCAAGGTTTTTACTTCCTAAGTATTGGCTGACCTGGTTAGGGGTCGGCCTTCTTTATTTGATCTCCTGGTTACCGTATCGGTGGCAGCTCGCTATGGGCCGTGGTCTTGGTAACCTCTTTTACAAATTCGTGCCGCGCCGTGCAGATATCGCTCGGCGAAATCTTGAGCTGTGCTTTCCTGATAAAACGGCCGCTGAGGTCGAAAAGCTCGTTGCCAAAAATATGAAAAATACTGGCGTCGCATTTTTTGAAACGGGCATGGCCTGGTGGTGGCCAGACTGGCGCATTCGCCGCAAATTACATGTACACGGCGTTGAGCACCTCGAGGCAGCTTTGCAAGAAGGCAAAGGTGTGCTGTTGTTGCTGTTTCATTTTCTAAGCCTTGAAGTGCATGCGCGCTTGCACGGTTTTGTGCAACCCGCAGTGGGCCTCTACCGCCCACACAACAATGCGGTAATGGAGTTTTTGCAAACTCGCGGACGTGGGCGTTCGAATAAATATATGATCCCACGTACCGATGTGCGCAGTATGATGGAAGCTATCGCTCAGGGTGAAATCGCTGGTTATTTGCCGGACCAAGATTACGGTCGACGCCGCACCGTGTTCGCCCCCTTTTTTGCCGTTGAACAGACCAGTACCACAACCGGTACGCTGTTATTTGCGGCGCATGAAAATTGTGCGGTATTGCCTGTCACTTGCTTTCGTCGTGACGACGGTAGCGGCTACGATATGACGTTCTACCCTGAGTTTGAGAACTTTCCGACGGGCGATGATGTGGCCGATGTTACTCGCGTCAATCAAATGGTCGAGTACGCTGTCATGCAATGCCCTGAGCAATATTTATGGGTACATAGACGCTTCAAAACACGACCTAACGAGAGCGACCCCGACCTTTATCGCCGTTAATCCTTGTGACCTTCGAGCACGGCAGCGAAGCAATGCTGCCAAGCCTCGGTGACCACTTTCCGTTCTTTTACTACCGGCTGGTGCGTCACATTACCACGGTCATCGAGCGCGAGTTGATGCAGCCATTCTCGACACCGTACATAAGTTGCAATCAATTGATTCGCTTGCTCTGCAGGCAACAAGTCGAGTTTTGCCACTTGTTCCAGAATACGTACATTATCTGTCCAGGTGGTGAGTTCAGGGTATTCTGCTGCATAACGGAGTACTAGAAACTGCACCAAAAATTCAATGTCAGTGATTCCCCCAACACCTTGCTTTAAGTCGAAAGCTTGACCTTCAATTTGCTGTAACTTGTGTGTGCGCATTTTTTCACGCATGGTCACGACCTGCTCAGCTAACTTGTTAGCATCGCGCGATCGGCACAACTGTTGCGCGCGCATAGTGCTGAATGCCTCACGTAATGATGCTTGACCAAATACCGCACGCGCTCTCACTAAAGCCTGCAATTCCCAGGTCCATGCTTCATCCTGCAAATAGCCTTCATAGGTTTCGAGTCGCGTTACCAAAAGCCCGGCTTTGCCCGAGGGGCGTAGACGCATATCGACATCGTACAAAATGCCAATCATGGTACGAGTGGTAAACAAGTGCAGAATTCGTTGCGCCAAGCGCAAATAAAACTGCTGAACCTCGATTGGCTTAGCACCATCCGTCTCGCCTTGATAGTCGCTATCGGTCACAAAAACCAAATCGAGGTCGGAGCTATAGCTAAGTTCCAGCCCCCCTAGTTTGCCGTATGCAATCACTGCTAGCCCGGTATCTTCAAGACTCCGCCCAGGGGGCGCACCATATTTATGGGTCAGTTGCTGCCAGGCAAGTCGCACCACATGACCGATAATCGCTTCGGCCAAGTAACTCAAGTGGTCGCTGACCTTCATTAACGGCAACGCACCACTAATGTCAGCCGCCGCGATTTTTAACTGACAGGATTGCCGAGCTTGGCGCAAGCCATTCATTTGTGCTTCCAGATCTTCTTCATGTTCTGGAATGCGCAGCAAATACTCATTCACAATGGCTGGGTATTCGGTCAGCTCAGGCAGCTCATAAAGATGGCGAGGGTCGATCAGTTCATCCAACAAAATCGGATAGTTCGCTAGATGTTTAGCTAGCCAAGAGCTGGCGCGGCATAGTTTGATGAGTTGCTCACGCGCGCCCTGATTTTCAACCAATAATTCGACATAAGCAGTGCGGGTCATGATTTGCCGCAACACGCCAAACACTCGCTCAATCACCACTTCGGCATCAGCCAACGGCAAGGCGCGTTGGAGCAAGGTAGGCACCAAACGCGCCATAGCTTTGCGTCCACGCGGGCCGCTACCACGCTTGCGTAGCTCCATCCGCAGTTCACTGACTGCTTGCCAAATTTGCTGCGCGCGTTGCTTGTTCAAGCCTGCTTCGAGCAATACATCAAGGGCGGTCGTTTCCTCGACCATGTCTTGCCATAACAACTGCAAGGCCCCCGCATCGTCTTCATCTTGCTCGTTGTCGCCGATCACATCACGAAAATGCTGATGAATAATCGCCATAACCGCTTCTGTTTTCGCCAATAACTCGGACCATGACGTGCCAAAGGCAAGCGCCACGCGCGCTTGCTTATCCGTTTCGGTCGGCAATGTCTGTGTTTGCTCATCGTTAAGCTGCTGCAACACATGCTCAAGCTTACGCAAGAATCCGTAGCCCTCAAGCAAAGTGTTGACCGTAGCCGCTGGCAAGAGCTCTAACTCGGTAATCGCCGCATAGGCCTGATACAGACTTTGCGTCTGTAATTGCCGCTCTTGACCACCACGAATGAGCTGGAAGGTTTGTGCAATAAACTCGACTTCGCGAATGCCACCTGGCCCCAATTTAATATTGTCCTGCACGCCTTGGCGTCGCGTTTCTTGGGTGATAAGGTTTTTCATCTTACGCAAGGCATCGATGGCTGAAAAATCTATGTAGCGGCGATAAACAAAGGGACGTAACAGTTGTTGCAACTGCTTCTGCTGTGCCGCAGTAGCGCCAATCAATCGTGCTTTGACCATGGCGTAACGTTCCCAGTCGCGGCCTTGCTCTTGGTAGTAATATTCAAGCGCCGCAAGACTGGTGACCACAGGCCCAGATTGGCCAAACGGCCGTAACCGCAGATCGACGCGAAATACCCGCCCATCGCCGGTGACTGTATCGAGTAAATTCACCACAGCCTGTACTAGCTTGGTAAAGAACACATCTGTTTCAACGGGTTTGCGCGGATGGTCAGTCTCACCTCGTTCGGGATAGCAAAAAATCAGATCGATATCGGATGAAAAATTAAGTTCTCGGCCACCGAGCTTACCCATTCCAATGATCATCAATTGCTGCGCATTGCCATTGCTATCGAGTGGCGTACCGTAGCGCTCGACCAGCGACTGCATTGCCCAATCACGCGCGACCGTGATAAGTGCATCGGCTGCGGCACTAATGTGTTCGAGCATGGTAGGTAATTCAATCTGGTCGCCAAGGTCGGCGGCCGCAAGCGTTGCAAACCAACGCTCGCGAGTACGTCGTAGAATACTTTGAGCGCTCGCTTCATTCACAGCTTCAGACATTAAGTTTTGTAATTCTCTTAAATAGGAGCTGACCGTAGGAATGCGAATCTTCCCTTGTGCATCGAATGTGACTGCATCAGGTTGTTGCTCACGTACGCGAGCAACAAAAGCACTTATGGTATCTATGCGTTGCAACAACTGCGATTCTGTCATCTTAGGTCAACCAATACGGCTCTTGCTTTAACGCCGCTTTGCGTGACAATTCGAGTGCATAGAGCAACGACTCCAACTGCACGGCTTGCCAATTTAATAGCTTCTCCGGTTGCGCGTCATCGTTATCCTTGATGGCTTCACGTAACAGTTTTAACGCCATAATTTCGCGGATCCCGCGGGCCATATCCTGCCAAGGCGAGCGAAACATTTCACGATCTTCAGCATCGAACAGAAAGCCAACACAGTAGCCTAGTTGCAGCGACGCTTGCAGCAGCGAGAGTTGCTTCAAGTAGTACTCAGGTTTCAATTCGCCATCGCGGCTAAAGGCATCCACCACGCTTTGCCAATCCTCACGTAAGCGTTGCGCGGCCCATTGCTTGAGCGGCAATTGCATCAACTGTTCGTGGCGTGGCTGCTGGTGACATAAGGCGCCAAGCTCGAGCAAAGTTAATTGATAATCATCGCGAATACTGAGGCTTTGCACGAGCTCTAACTGCACCGCGTGCTGCTGTTGCTCGACAATCTCTTCATACAGTTTCGGATAATTATTCAACGCCCGATGATAAGCCCCGTCTTCCGCCGTCAACTCGATGAGGCCATCATAACGACTCAACCAGCCCAAGTGTCCAAGCATCTGATCAAGGCGCATAATGTGGTCACTGACATCAATTTCGAGCATTTGCAATTGCTGTAATACGACTTTACTTAAGCGGATGCCATCAGTAATACCTGCGACCGCCCGCACACTCGGTTGCGCCGCTAAACACGCATCGTTGTGTTGCCAATATTGCAACGCATAGCCGAGCGCACGATAGAGTCCAGTGCCAACATCATCATCTGGACGTTGCTGCACAAAATGCGCATGGGTAAAGGGCTCCAACACTGACTTGCCCGCCAACAAATAGCCGCGTGCGGCTTTGCTTAGACTGCCTAAACGGGCGTTGAGTCGGGTGATAAAGCGACGCGCCAGTTTGTAGGCGTCGTTTACATCAGCTCCCTCTTGAACTTCGATCTCGACTTCAGCGAGGGCTTGTGCTGTATCACCAGCACGAATACTGCCGCGATCGTAGACCAGTTCTATCACGCCATCGGCACTGGGAATGCGCCAACGGGAACGGGTAAAGTCAGTGGTGAAGAGTTCATTTAAGTCGCGGTTGATATCAAAAAATGGAAAGTCCTCTGGCCAAATCGCTTCATCAAACAGCGTAAGATCGGGTTTATCACTCGCGGTAGGAACGTTGTACTCAGGGCGGCTATGCATGCCGCCAAGCACTTCACCGGCTAATTTAATGGTCTGCTCTCGTTGTTCGCCCCGTTGACGAATACGCAGCCCCATATCATGCTGCCGTAGGCGTAAGTCATCGGTATCAAAGTAACTGTTACTGAGATGCATCTCGGTCATCTCGACTTGTTTCGCTAGGCTCTGACATAGCGCTATCACTTTATCAGCAGATGCTTCTTCAACTAACAGTTTTAGTTCGATTTCTTGACTCACAACGGCTCTCTTTACAATGATTGTTTTACGCTTGTCTAAGGTACTCGCAGGTAGGCTGTTGGTCAACTCGACAAGGCTTGACAGCGCTGCGCAAAAGTTGCACCGTGGCGGCCTAAGGAAACTTTAGAAAAAGTTGATTGTATGGGCTTTACGCGCACTAAAAAAGGCATATACTGGCGCGCGAAAAATGTCCCTATTTAGCCGTATGGCTGAGTCCTACAGGAGATGCTATGTTCAAAGCCAGTGAAGTACTTACGGCTCAGTATAGCGGTGCCGACCTTGGCACTTTGCAACGCGCGATTACCGACAACTATTTGGTTGATGAAGACGCGTATTTGCAGGAGCTGATGCAACTGGTACCGAGTGATGATGCGACCCTCGACGCTGTAACCGAACGTTCCGCGCAACTGGTCAAAACCGTGCGCGAGCGCGCTGACGGTGGTGGTGTCGATGCATTCTTACAAGAGTACAGTTTAGATACCAAAGAAGGCATTATTCTGATGTGTTTGGCCGAGGCCCTGCTGCGTATCCCTGATGCGCGCACCGCTGACGCATTGATTCAAGATCGTCTGTCTGGCGGTGATTGGCAAAAGCACATGGGTGAGAGCTCATCTTGGTTGGTGAACTCTGGCACTTGGGGACTGGCACTTACTAATGCAGTGATCAATCCCACCGGTCAACCCATGGAAACGCCGCGCGGTGTGTTCCGCCGCTTGACGCGCCGTTTGGGTATGCCGATTGTGCGTAAAGCGACCTATACCGCGATGCGCATTATGGGTAAACAATTCGTGTTAGGCCGCACCATTGAGGAAGCGCTGAAAAATAGCCGCGCCAACCGCGATAAAGGCTACACTCATGCCTACGATATGCTTGGCGAAGCGGCCCTTACCGGTGCAGATGCGCGTCGCTACTTCGATGATTACGTCAACTCAATTCAAGTGGTCGCGAAAGAGAAGTTTAACAACCCGAAAGCACCACGACCGACCATCTCGATCAAGCTCTCGGCGCTGCACCCACGCTATGAGTCGGCCAACCACGAGCGCGTACTCACCGAGCTGGCGTCAAGTTTGACCGACTTGGTGAAGTTAGCGAAACAAGCCGATGTTGGCGTTACCATCGATGCGGAAGAAGCTGACCGCCACGAACTCTCGCTGGAACTGTTCGAGAAAGTCTATCGCAGTGGTGTCTGTAAAGGCTGGCCACGCTTCGGTCTTGTTGTTCAGGCGTATTCAAAACGCGCATTGCCGACCCTGGTATGGCTGACTGCGTTAGCAAAAGAATGCGGTGATGAAATTCCAGTGCGCTTGGTCAAAGGTGCGTATTGGGACAGCGAAATCAAGCTGTGCCAAATAAATGGCTTGACCGGTTACCCGGTCTTCACCCGCAAAGCAAGCACTGACGTAAGTTACCTCGCCTGCGCACATTATTTGTTGTGCGAGCAAACTGACGGTGCCATTTATCCACAGTTCGCCACCCATAACGCACAAACCGTGGTTGCGATTCGTCACCTCAACGAGCAGTATCAACGTCGCATCGAGTTCCAACGCCTCCATGGCATGGGTGATGACCTGTACGATACGCTGTTACAAGAAGACCCGAACGTGACCGTGCGTATTTATGCGCCAGTTGGCGCCCACAAAGACCTGTTACCGTACCTGGTCCGACGTCTGTTAGAAAACGGTGCGAACACCTCATTCGTGCACAAACTGGTCGACCCAGCGACGCCAGTTGACGAACTGATCAAGCACCCAATGCGCACCATTGCTAAGTACGAAACCTTAGCAAACACCAAAATTCCACTACCGACGCAGATTTTTGGCGATCGGAAGAACTCGTTAGGATTGAACATGAACATTCATTCTCAAGCAGATGACTTTATTGCTGCGGTGCAGCAATACCGTGACAAACAGTGGCAAGGCGGTCCTATCGTCAATGGCGATGTGGTCACCGCACATCACCAAGTAGCGATTCATAGCCCACAGGAAACTAGCCGTAATATCGGTACCATTTGCTGGGGCGATAAAGCCTTAGCTGAGCAAGCGCTAAACAGCGCGAATGCTGCTTATCGTCGCTGGCGTGATACTGATGTCGAAATCCGCGCCCAAGCGCTCGAGAAATTCGCTGACTTAATGGAAGCTAATCGCGAAGAGTTGATCGCGCTGTGTACTTTGGAAGCTGGTAAAAGCCTACAGGACGGTATCGACGAAGTGCGTGAAGCGGTCGATTTCTGCCGTTATTACGCAGTTGAGGCGCGTAAGCTCATGGGTGAGCGCATTAAGTTGCCAGGACCCACAGGTGAAACCAACGAGTTATCAGTTGAAGGTCGCGGCACCTTCATCTGTATTAGCCCATGGAACTTCCCTCTCGCCATTTTCACTGGTCAAGTTGTTGCAGCACTGGTCACCGGTAACTGTGTCATCGCCAAGCCAGCAGAGCAAACCGGCCTCATCGCGTTCCGCGCCGTCCAGCTCATGCTCGACGCCGGTATCCCAGGTGATGTATTACACTTCATGCCAGGTAGTGGTGCCGAGGTGGGCTCGTTCTTGACCAGCCAAGAAGATATTGGTGGTGTATGCTTCACTGGCTCTACTTACACCGCACAGGCAATTAACCGCGCGCTCGCAGCACGCACTTCGACCATCGCCCCGTTGATTGCCGAAACCGGTGGCCAAAACGCCATGCTCATCGACTCAACCGCCCTGCCTGAACAGGCAGTGACGGATATTGTCGCCAGTGCCTTCAAGAGTGCCGGTCAACGCTGTTCAGCGTTACGCGTCTTGTTCGTGCAAGATGACATCGCGGATCGTGTCATTGAACTGCTCAAAGGCGCCATGGCAGAGTTAAAAGTTGGCGACCCCATGTTGCACGAAACCGATGTCGGTCCAGTCATCGACGGCGCTGCGAAGCACAGTCTCGAACAGCATGTGAACGATATTTCACAGGCCGGTCGTTTGATCGCGCGTGCACCAATGCCAGATTACACCAACGGTGGTACATTCGTGGCTCCTACTGCGATTGAAATCGATAGCATTAATCAGTTAGTGAAAGAGAACTTCGGTCCAATTCTGCACGTGATCCGTTATTCAGCAGATAAGATTGATGAAGTGATCAATAGCATTAACGCGACAGGCTTTGGCTTGACCTTTGGCATCCACAGCCGCAATGAAACCTTTGCTGCTGATGTGGCTCGCCGGATTGATGTTGGTAACGTTTATATCAACCGTAACCAAATAGGTGCAGTGGTGGGCGTACAGCCATTTGGTGGTCGTGGTCTATCAGGAACCGGTCCAAAAGCGGGCGGACCACACTATCTGCCGCGCTTCGTTACCGAGAAAACGCGCACCAACAACATCACTGCTGTTGGTGGCAACGCTACCTTACTTTCGCTGGGTGATTAAAAATCACCCAGTTCATGTAAGTACAATGATTGGCTGCCGTCGTTAATGGCGGCGGCCAAACCTTGGATACGCGGCAACAGGCGCGCCATATAGAACTTCGCAGTTTTCACTTTACTTGCTAAATACGGACGCTCGGCAGTCAAAGGTTGTGCAGTTTTGGCCATACGCAACCACAAATAGCCGTAAGTGACATAACCAATCAAATGTAGGTATTCGACCGCAACACTATTGACGATGTTCTCATCCGCAGCGACTTTGGTCAGTACCTGCTCAGTCACGCTGGCGACCAGCTTCACTGCTTCACCCAATTGCTCATACTCTTTAGCAAGCTCAGCTTGCGGCTCTGCCAGCAACGCTTGAATGTCTTCGAGCAACGGCTGCAATAGCTGACCACGTGAGCCGGCAACTTTACGACCCAACAAGTCTAGTGCTTGGATACCGTTGGTTCCTTCATAGATTTGTGCAATCCGACAATCGCGCACCAGTTGCTCTTGCCCCCATTCACGCACATAGCCGTGCCCACCAAAGATTTGCTGACCAAGAATGGTAGCTTCCAGCCCAGTGTCAGTAATAAATGCTTTCGCAATCGGCGTGAGCAACGCGACCAGAGCA
Source organism: Pseudidiomarina atlantica (assembly GCF_000753735.1). Taxonomy (GTDB): domain Bacteria; phylum Pseudomonadota; class Gammaproteobacteria; order Enterobacterales; family Alteromonadaceae; genus Pseudidiomarina; species Pseudidiomarina atlantica. The sequence continues at coordinate 208,785 of NZ_JPIN01000006.1, forward strand.
TCGGCCCGTTCTCGCTCTTGCTGGTGATCACTGTACTTAGCGATATCCAGCTGTTGCCCAACATAGGTCGAGAACGCTCGACCGCCCTCAACAAAAGCTTTCATAGTGAGCAACATACGACGGATATCGCCATGCACGATAAGAGGATCCGCCTCTTTTTCTGGCTGGCGGGTTGCTTTGGCACCACGACCTTGAATCCGATCTTGTGCATATTCAAGCGCATTCACGTACGACCGCGCGGCAGCGCCAAGTCCCTGAATACCCACACCCAAACGCTCATAGTTCATCATGGTGAACATCGCTGGTAAACCTTGGTGTGGCTCACCAACGAGCCAACCTTTAGCGCCGTCAAAATTCATCACACAAGTAGCAGAAGCATGGATCCCCATTTTGTGTTCAATTGAGCCACAATGCACTTGATTCCGCTCACCGACATTACCATCAGCATCTGGCAAAAATTTAGGCACTAAGAACAAGCTAATGCCCTTGCTACCAGCGGGTGCGTCCGGCAATTTCGCCAGCACCAAATGGACAATATTCTCGGTCAGATCGTGTTCACCACCAGTGATGAATATTTTGGTGCCTGAAATAGCATAACTCCCATCTGCTTGCGGTTCGGCTTTGCTGCGGATAATACCTAAATCAGTACCTGCATGAGGTTCGGTCAAGCACATGGTGCCAGTCCACTGACCTGACGTCATGCGAGGTAAATAAAGGTCTTTCAGTTCATCAGAGGCATACTGATCGATGGTGATAATGGCACCGGCAGTAAGGCCCGGATAGAGCGAAAACGAAATATCGGCTGCGCACAAGATCTCTTCGTACTGCGCTGAAACGACTTTGGGCAGACCCATGCCACCATATTCTGGGTTTGCGGTGACGCCCACCCAGCCGCCTTCGGCCAACTGTTTGAAGTTTTCTTTGTAGTTTTGTGGCGTCGTGACCTGGCCGTTAGCGAACTTTACGCCTTCTTCATCGGCGGCGCGCGCATTAGGCGCAATCTGGTTTTCTGCGAGTTTTGCTGCTTCATCGACAATTGCCAAAGCCATTTCCATATCAACTTCAGCAAGTTGTGAGAAACGCGCCCAATCTTGGTCAACATGAAAAACGTCTTGCAATAAGAACTGGATGTCCTCACGGGGAACTCGGTAATCAGCCATACAACACCTCAACTAAATCAAACAGAAGATTTAAACAGGTGTTTTAATACCAAGTTCCTAAGGTCTTGTCCAGTCCTGTAATGCCGGTTGCCGGAAAGCTGTGTTGCCATAAGCCAGCACGACATGATTCGGAGCAATCGTAAGCACCTGTATTCCCTGCCATTGATCACCTTGCCATAAGCGTTGCCCAGCAAGCGATACGAAGCGACTATCGGCGCGTGAAGAGTACTGATGCGCATCGTAACTAAAGGAAGGTATTTGTCGCTGAAATTGCTGGGACAGAGCACTTAGTTGCGGCACGATCGAGTTATCTGCAAGCGTCTCGTTACCGCCCCCTGTTGCTGCCACCGCTTGATCAAAGGCCGCGAGCAAATCTGCGGGGACTTGCTCAAGATCAACGCCACGCTCATTCACTGGTGAAGGCTCAGGCTCTGGTGTTGAGCTAGGTAAAGGCCGATCCGTATCAACCTCTACCACCTCGGTTGAGATTACGGTGGCTAGCTCTACCTGACGGATTCGAGTCGGTTCCCCGAGTCGCCAAGTTGGTGCGGATGCTGTTTGTGGTTGCTCTGCCAGCGGCGTCGCCGGAGCCATAAACCATCCCACTGCAAACCAGCCAAGCAAAGCCGCAACCGGGACCGCTAGCCAAGGTATCCAACGCGTTACCGGCGCAATACGTTGATGCGCGGGTGCCAATGCAATCGCTTGCTGTTGCGGAATGAATTTGGACTGTTGTTGGCGTAATGCTTTTAACACGGAAGACATAGCTATTGTTGCTCCTGCTGCATCGCTAGACGCGGGCCAAAATCGGTATGGTGACTGGTCAACCACGCCAAGGTAAGCCCATCAAGTTCGCCTGACACCGGCAAGCCATGTTGTTGCTGTAGCGCCGTCACGAGTTCAGCCAAAGAATCTTGCTGTTGCGCTGTGGTTTGCCGTAACTGTTCACCCAACCAGCGTTGATAGGTATCTTCAGCGCGCAACTGATACCCAGGGGGCAACGGAAACACGGCCAAAAATTCACCGGTCCAGTTCGCATTAGGCGTTGCACTCTCACTCGTGACCGCCTGCCAACCGCCATCTTGCAGCTGCAACAACACCGGCAAATTCAATGCCTTGATGCGATCGAAGCGCAATCGACCTTGCACACAACCGAGTTGATATTCTTCGAGCCAACGACAGAGTTCAACGTCAGCTGGTGGTTGTGGTAGCTGCCAAGCGCGTAACAGCGACTGCAAGGGTTGTTGCGTACTTGCAGCGGATACAGGCTGCGCCGCCGCAAGCGTGGTTGCCGTGTTTGCAGAACTATTGAACCACCAACTCAGGGCTGCGGTTCCGACTAAGGCAATCACCATTGTTGTCACTAAGGCGATGGACATGCGCCGCGGTGTTTGGCTGGGACTCACGTCGAGCTCGCGCGCAGCGGCTTTTACCTGAGCTTTGCCAACCACTTGTACTTGATCGTTGTATGCGGCAAGTAGCGCGCGATCGCAGAGCAAGTTCAGCCGGCGTGGAATGCCCTCACTGTAATAATGCACCAGCTTTAACGCTGCGTTATCAAATAACTCTCGCTGCGCGCCAGCTACCTGCAAGCGATAGTTGATGTAACGCTGGGTGTCAGCAGCTTGCAACGGTAAGAGATGATAACGCGCGGTGATGCGCTGGGCTAATTGCCGTAACTCACGGCGACGCAGCAAGTCCTGTAATTCAGGTTGACCGATCAGAATCACCCGCAACAACTTATGCTGGTTAGTTTCAAGGTTGGTCAATAGGCGCAATTGTTCAAGCACTTGCGAGCGTAGATGCTGAGCTTCATCAATCAACACTACACACTGTTCGCCCGCGGCATGAGCCGTGAGCAAAAATTCTTGCAGTTTGTCGGTGAGTCTCTTGTTAGTGATATTACGTTTAGCGTAGCGAATGCCAAATTCATCACACAAGGTGGCCAATAATTCAGTTTCATTCAGCATGGGATTGAGGATGAACGCAGTGCGAGTTGCTTCCGGCAACTGCTCAAGTAAAGCCCTTGATACGGTAGTTTTACCAGTCCCCACTTCACCGGTTAATAAAATAAAACCGCCGCTACCTTGCAGGCCATAACTGAGGTGTGCCAAGGCCTCTTGGTGGCGCTCGCTCATGTATAAAAATTGCGGATCAGGCGCAATCGAAAAAGGCTCTGTCTGTAATCCAAAGTAATTCAGATACATAATTTGTTGAACTTCGCTAAATGAAACTAAAGTCAGTGTAACGATTGACTTGCATCAGGGCTAGTCATTCGCGATCATCAACTAAAATTAAAAGGGTTTACCGATGCAAATATATCTTGTTGGTGGAGCAGTTCGCGATAGTCTCTTGAACAAACAGGTCACTGAACGTGATTATGTGGTCGTAGGCGCCACTGCCGAAGAAATGCTCTCGCAGGGATTTCAGCAAGTTGGCAAAGACTTCCCGGTGTTCTTACACCCGCAGACTGGCGAAGAATATGCACTGGCACGTACCGAACGCAAACAGGGCGTCGGTTATACCGGGTTTAGCGTGCATGCAGCGCCAGATGTCACGCTGGAACAGGACTTGCTGCGCCGTGATCTCACCATTAACGCAATCGCCCAAGCCAGTGATGGTCAATTGATTGATCCTTATGGTGGCCGTTCGGATCTCGCGAAACGTTGTCTGCGTCACGTCTCGCCGGCGTTTGTTGAGGATCCACTACGGGTGTTGCGAGTGGCACGCTTCGCTGCTCGCTTCGCTAAGGATGGTTTCTATATCGCCAGTGAAACCTTGGCACTGATGCAGCAGATAAGTGCCGATGGCGAGCTGGCGAGCTTAGCTAATGAACGGGTCTGGCATGAAACCGTAAAAGCGCTGAATACGTCACGTCCTTGGGTCTATTTTTCCGTATTAGCCAATGTTGACGCACTGACCCAGTGGTATCCAGAGCTTGCCGACGACACATTATTGCAAAGGCTTGAAGCGCGCTATCCCGAAGTGCCAGAACAACAGTCTGAACAAGTCTTTTTACTACTCATGGCGGAACTAACTGAAACACAAATTGAGCAGTTTTGTGCGCGTCTACGCGTCCCCAATGAATGGCGGGCATTAGCACTTATCGCCCAGCGTTGTCATGCACAGCACCACGATGTTGCAGCGAGTGACTTGTTCGCTAACTGTTTGCACCAAGCAGATTGTTGGCGCTGTCCAGAACGTTGGCAAAAGCTGCGGCAGTTGTGGCAACTGCAAGGTGTTAGCGAGGCGACGCTAGAACGTTTGCAGCGAGCCTATGCAGCAGCCGTTGCGGTGCATGCCGGTGAGGTGATTGCGGCCGCAGCACAGCGTGGTGAAACTCTCCAAGGCCCAGCAATCGGCGCAGCGGTCAGCCGCGCCAGAGCCGCTGCTATTAGTAATGCGTTAGAGGAAGATCCAGAGTAAAACAACGCCAAGAAGTAGACGGTAAATCACAAATGGCAGCATGCCCATTTTCTCAATTACTTGTAAAAACAGTTTGATGCACACATAAGCTGAAACAAAAGCGACCAAAGTGCCGATTGCGACGAGGTCCCAAGCAACTGGTGCCGTCTGCTGCACCAGTTGTAAGCCTTTGTAACCACCCGCTAGCAGAATCACTGGTATCGATAACAGAAATGAGAATCTTGCAGCATCCGAACGCGTTAGGCCCAGCAATAAACCAGCGGTCATAGTAATACCTGAACGCGAAGTGCCCGGGATCAGCGCAACAGCCTGCGCGATGCCGATCAGCAATGCCTGTCGCAACGTGAGTTTGTCAAGTGATGAGCGCTCGCTGGCTCTGCTATCGGCAAACCACAGTAGTACGCCAAAGAGAATCGTGGTACTGGCAATGACCAGTGCCGAGCGTCCATAATTTTCAATGATGTCGTTGCCGAACAACCCCGCAAGCCCAGCCGGCACTGTCGCCCAAACCAAAAACCAAGCCATACGACCAGCGGCCGAATGGCGACCACAAAAACTAGCAAACCAGCCCACCAGCAATTCGCCGACTTCTTTGCGATAGTAAAACATGACCGCGGCCAAGGTGCCCACGTGTACAGCGACGTCAAAGGCAAGACCTTGATCTTGCCAACCGAGCAATTGCGACGGCAAGATCAAGTGAGCGGAACTTGAGATTGGAAGAAATTCGGTAAGGCCTTGTATTAAAGCTAAAATAATTGCTTCGAACGTACTCAAAATGCCGCTTCCTTGTCGCTCTCGGGGGTGATCAAATAAGGTAGTGCTGGATAGCGAAATTCTATCGGTTTTAACACCTGCTCGCTATTAAAATTCTGCCAAATTTCTGCAAAGCTTTGCTGAGTTTCAGGATGCTTATAGCTTGGCGCTAGTTCGGCTAGCGGCCACAGCACAAAAGCATTAAACAAAACCTCGGGGCGAGGTAATTGAATCGGCTTGGCGCAAACTAAGTCGCCATAAAGCAACAAGTCAATATCGAGGGTCCGCGGACTGTATTTGGGCAAAGAGGATGGATGACCGTTCGCTCGCTCAATTTGCTTGCACACTTCACTCAGAGCAGTAAGCGGTAAATCGGTATGAAATCCAACTACAGTATTGTAGAAATCATGGCCGTCAAAACCTACCGCCGCGCTTTCATACATGCGCGCAACTTTCATCGGTCGCTGACGGCTGGCGAAACGATCGTGCAAAGCGCGAAGGCCAGCTTGCATGTGCTGCCGACGTTGGCGATTACTACCAAGCCCAAGAAATACCTGCGTCATTGCCATATCAGTTGCGCTGTCGGGTTATTTCAACACCAACAGTTTCAGCAGCAGCGACCGCTTGCGGCTTATAAACTGTGACTGTCACTTGAGTGACGGCAAAATCGCTCAGAATCAATTCAGCAACTTCTTCTGCGACGGTTTCGATCAGTTGCCGTGGACGTGCTTCAACCAACTGCACTACGGCTTTACTCAAGCTATCGTAATCTAATGCAAGTTGAATATCGTCGGCGGCTGCAGCTGCACGTTGATCCCACAGCATGGTCAGATCAAAAAGCAATGGTTGCGGCTGCTCGTGCTCCCATTCGTACACACCAATATAGGCGGCGGTCTTTAAGCCTTTTACGAACACTTTATCCATTCTGCCCTACTCTATTTATCAGCATAGAAATTTGACGCCAAAGCGCTTATGCTTATGGCTTTGCATAGTAACGGAAAGCGCGCCGGAAAAAAAACCTCATGGGTGCATTAATTGTTCTCGCCATCATTGTCGCCTACTTATTTGGCTCCATCAGCAGTGCGGTACTTATCTGCAAACTGTTTCGCTTGCCCGATCCGCGCCAACATGGCTCCAATAATCCAGGTGCAACCAACGTATATCGTATGGGTGGCGCAGTCCCAGCATTTCTAACGCTATTTTTTGATGTTCTCAAAGGTATGGTGCCGGTCTGGGGCTCCTACTTTCTTGGTATCGAACCCTTATTCCTGGGCATGATCGCAGTTGCTGCTTGCCTCGGTCACATTTTCCCGCTGTATTTTCATTTTCGCGGTGGAAAAGCCGTTGCAACCGCCTTAGGCGCAATGTTTCCGGTCGCTTGGGAAATGGCGCTATTACTCATCGCCACCTGGCTCGTGGTATTTCGTATCAGCCGCGTCTCCTCGTTGGCCGCAATCATTACCGTATCTTTGGCACCATTTTATGCCTATTGGATTAAGCCGCAATACACGGTGCCTGTGATTATGATTTCAATACTTATCATCTGGCGCCACCAAGCCAATATATCGCGTCTGCGCCAGGGTCACGAGCAACGCATGCGCCGTCGTTAATCGGCGTTTGCTGGGGTTTGTAGCTGCTCTAATGGCCAACGCGGAAAGGTCCTAATCACTATATCCACTTGCTCACCTGCAAGCAGGCGTTGCGCGCCAGCAAATGCGATCATCGCCCCATTGTCGGTACAAAACTCAGGCCGCGGAAAGTACACCTGTCCGCCTATCTGCCGAGTAAACGCCTGTAGTTGCTCGCGCAAAGCTTTGTTGGCACTCACCCCTCCGGCAACCACGAGACGCTTTAAACCGGTCGCTTCTAGGGCGCGTCGGCATTTAATCACCAAAGTATCCACCACTGCATCTTGGAAGGCTCGAGCAATATCCGCCCGCGTTTGCTCACTTGCATCGGCCGCGGCGATAGTATTTGCCGCGAAGGTTTTCAAGCCGCTAAAGCTAAAATCTAAACCGGGTCGATCAGTCATCGGCCGCGGAAATTTATAAACACCGGGCTGTCCACCGTCTGCCAGAGCGGCCAATCGCGGCCCACCGGGATAATCGAGCCCCATCAATTTGGCAGTTTTATCAAACGCTTCGCCAGCAGCATCGTCAACAGACTCACCGAGTAATTCATACTTACCGATGCCATCAACGCGCACCAATTGCGTATGGCCACCAGAAACGAGTAGTGCGATAAACGGAAATGCTGGAGGATTATCTTCGAGCATGGGCGCCAGCAAGTGGCCTTCCATGTGATGCACGGCTATCGCCGGAACCTGCCAGCCGAAAGCTAGGCTCCGGCCAATACAGGCGCCAACCAGTAGGGCGCCAACTAGACCAGGTCCCGCGGTGTAGGCAACAGCATCAATATCGGCACTCGTTAGCTCAGCTTCGCTGAGAGCAGCTTGAATGAGTGGTAGGGTTTTCCGCACATGGTCGCGCGATGCCAATTCTGGCACCACGCCGCCATAATCTGCATGTAATTTGACTTGGGAATACAACTGATGGGCTAACAGGCCTTGCTCGGTATCGTAAATAGCAATGCCTGTTTCGTCACAAGATGTCTCGATTCCGAGAACGCGCATGAAAACCTCGTACTACCGCACTTATAAAAGAGCGATAGTTTACTCGAAGTTACTCGAAATCTACAGTCACACCTTTAAGTGGGCCTTCTTCACCGGGACGACTCTCGCCGCTAAGTTTAATTTTCAAGCGCAAATCGTTTGGTGCATCAGCATGACGCAATGCATCCTCAAAGGTGATTTTGCGAGCTTTGTAGAGGTCAAAAAGAGCTTGGTCGAAGGTTTGCATACCCAGTTCTCGCGACTTCGCCATGATCTCTTTGATTTCACCCATATCGTTGGTGGCAATTTTCTCCGCCACGATAGGGCTGTTGAGCAACACCTCAATGGCAGCTAAGCGCCCACCGTCAACGGTCGGAATCAATTGCTGTGCGACAATACCGCGCAAGTTCAACGACAAGTCGAACATCAATTTGCCGATTTTCTCTTTTGGCACCATGTGCATGATCCGCTCTATCGCTTGGTTCGCGTTATTGGCGTGCAAAGTAGCCACGCATAGGTGACCGGTTTCAGCGAAGGTGAGTGCATATTCCATGACTTCTTGCGAGCGTATCTCACCGACTAAAATAACGTCCGGCGCTTGTCGTAATGAACTTTTCAGCGCCGCTTCAAAACTCTCCGTATCGGTTCCAACTTCACGTTGGGTGACCATAGATTTGCCATGCTCATGCACGAATTCAATCGGATCTTCGATGGTAATAATATGGCCACGCGAATGCTGATTTCGGTAACCCAGCAATGCTGCCAAGCTCGTTGATTTACCGGTACCCGTGCCACCCACAACCAGAAAGAGGCCGCGCTTTGCCATGATCAGTTTGGTAAGAACTTCAGGTAACTTGAGTTCTTCCACGGTGGGTATTTCGGTGACGATACGACGAATAACCATACCGGCGCGTTGCCGTTGCCAGAATGCGCTGACCCGGAAGCGGCCGATACCCTCACGGAATATCGCAAAGTTCGCTTCATGATCTTTAAAATACGCATCGTGGTGTTTCTCACCGAGCGCATCTTTCACCAAGTCCAACGCGCCCTCTTCCGAAAGTTTCTGCTCGGTCAAATGACGTAGTTCACCATTGATTTTGGCGCTTGGTGGCAGGTTTGCCGAAATAAACAAATCTGAAGCGTTCTTTTCGATCATGATTTGCAGTAGTTTGTTGAGCAACATAGTTGTTCCTCGCTTATCCTCTTGCGCCATAACTACTTGAACGCCTCTTTGTTAGCAGCTTTTGCGCGCGCCTCGAGACGCGAAACTAAGCCTTGATTCAATAAGTTTAGCAGACCTTGGTCAAGTGTCTGCATACCGTGCGCAGCACCCGTCTGAATTGACGAGTACATCTGCGCGACTTTATCTTCACGAATAAGGTTTTTGATCGCTGGGGTCGCGATCATGATTTCGTGGGCCGCAACTCGTCCGCCACCAACACGCTTCAACAGTGTTTGTGAAATAACCGCACGTAAGGATTCTGAAAGCATGGAACGAACCATAGGTTTTTCGTCACCGGGGAACACATCGATAATACGGTCAATGGTTTTTGGTGCCGAGGTGGTGTGCAATGTACCAAACACCAAGTGGCCCGTTTCAGCTGCTGTCATCGCCAAGCGAATGGTTTCAAGGTCACGCATCTCACCAACGAGAATTACATCAGGGTCTTCCCGCAGGGCCGAGCGCAGTGCATTAGCAAAGCTGTGGGTATCACGATGCACTTCACGTTGGTTAACCAAGCTCTGCTTATTGCGGTGCACAAATTCGATCGGGTCTTCGATGGTCAGTATGTGATGATGCTTACTTTCATTAATGAAATCTACCATCGCGGCGAGCGTGGTTGACTTACCCGAGCCAGTTGGCCCAGTCACTAACACCAACCCTCGCGGTTGATCGGCAATAGTTTTAAAAATCTCAGGCGCACCCAACTGCTCTAGCGTTAAAACTTCACTCGGGATGGTACGTAATACCGCACCACAGCCTCTATTTTGGACAAAAACATTGACCCGAAAGCGCGCTAAATCAGGAACTTCAAATGAGAAGTCGCATTCCAAATTTTGCTCGTATTCTTTCCGTTGTCGGTCATTCATGATGTCGTAAACCAACTCTTGCACCTGTTTATGTGACAAAGATGGAATATTGATTTTACGAACGTCCCCATCGACACGTATCATAGGCGGTGAATCCGCTGATAAATGTAAGTCCGACGAGTTATGTTTAACGGCGAAGCCCAGTAACTCAGTAATATCCATACGCTTTCTCTTTTTTATTATGAGTGAGTGTTAGCAATGAGCCAGAGTCCAATGAATAGCATAGTTGAGCGCTTAAAAGAAGTCCGCCAGCAGATCGAAAGCGCCTGCAATCAACACAATCGTAGACCAGAATCGGTGCAATTGTTAGCTGTAAGCAAAACCAAGCCTGCTAGTGCAATCCGTGAGCTCTATGAGGTGGGACAGCGACACTTTGGCGAAAACTATTTACAAGAAGCGTTAGAAAAGCAGCAACAGCTGACCGACCTTGACGCCCTTGTCTGGCATTTTATTGGCCCTATTCAGTCCAATAAAACCCGCGATATCGCCGCCCATTTTGCTTGGGTACAAAGTGTAGATCGTAGCAAAATTATTCGCCGACTCAACGAACAGCGACCGGCAGAGTTACCGCCATTACAAGTTTTGATTCAGGTCAACATTGACGATGAACAAAGTAAATCTGGCGTTGCACCAGATGAAGTAGCGGCCTTAGCCGCGGAGATTGCCGCCGCCGACCGCCTAACGCTACGCGGACTCATGACGATTCCGGCTGCGCATGCAAGTGAAGCGCAACAACAACAGAGCTTCAACGCCATGCAGCGGTTGTTTTCTGCATTATCATCCCAATATGAAAGTGTTGATACACTTTCAATGGGCATGAGCCAAGACATTACCGCGGCTATCGGCGCGGGCTCAACCATGGTACGCGTAGGTACTGCACTATTTGGCGCTCGAGCAAGCAAAAAGGAGTAATTCATGACAACTCAGCATCGCACTATCGCTTTTATCGGTGCAGGTAATATGACGCAAAGCATCGTCGGTGGAATGGTCGCAAGTGGCTATCCTGCCGACGCAATTTTTGTCAGTAACCCTAGCCCGGGTAAACTCGAGAAAATCGCCGCTGAGCTTGGCGTGCATACTTCGCAAGATAACGCCGAAGTTGCTAACAAAGCTGACGTAATAGTGCTTGCGGTAAAACCGCAATTAATGGCTGATGTCTGTGCCGCTTTGCGTGAACAGGTGGCTCATTTAGCCGATAAACTCATCGTTACCATCGCCGCGGGAATTCGCATCAGTAAATATCGCCAGTATCTTGGCGATGACATTCGGATGATTCGAGTGATGCCGAATACGCCCTCTTTAGTAGGCAAAGGGATGTCTGGCCTCGTTGCCGATGACCGTGTCGATGACAGTGATAAGAGTTTTATCACCACCGCTTTTGATGGTGTCGGTGCCACCCTTTGGGTTAGTGATGAAGACGAGCTGGATATTCTCGGCGCTGTAGCCGGAAGTGGTCCAGCTTACTTTTTTGAGTTTATGGCGAGCTTACAAAAAGCTGCAGTTGCGCTTGGTTTTGATCGTGATAAAGCGCGACAAATGGTACAACAGACGGCACTTGGTGCAGCGGAAATGGCAATTCACAGCGAACTGGAATTAGAAGATTTGCGTAAACAAGTTACCAGTAAAGGTGGCTCTACCGCCAAAGGTATTGAGCAATATCAAGCTTATGATATTGATAAAATCTCAGCAGATGCGGTCAAAGCTGCAGTAAAACGCAATCAAGAAATGGCCGAATTGTTTTAAAGGAACAAGCGAATGGAGCTTATAAACTTTCTCATTATCACTATTTTCGAGCTGTATTTGATGGTGGTAATTTTACGTGTCTGGTTACAGGCAGCGCGCGCCGACTTTTATAACCCACTGAGTCAGTTTGTCGTAACCATCACCGACCCTCTGGTTAAGCCGTTACGTCGCATCATCCCCACCGTTGGTGTCTGGGACTTAGCAACCCTATTGCTGGTCTTCGTGGTGAGCCTCGCAAAATTTGTGACCCTTAGTGCAGTCCATGGCTATCCGTTCATTTGGATTGACTTGCTGTACTTGGCAGTGATGTCCGCCATTGGTCAGTTCCTTTGGTTGTTGTTTTGGATTGTCTTGATTCGGGCTTTATTAAGCTGGTTTGCGCAGGGCTATAATCCGATGACAGCTTTGTTAGCACAGTTAACTGAGCCATTTTTAGCACCGATTCGTCGTATTATTCCGCCAATGGGCGGGCTTGACCTTTCGGTGTTGGTACTCATCATTGTCATTCAGGCACTGATGATCGTGTTTCGGGTTTAATCATCGAGGGTACTCATGCGTACTTTAGCCAAGTTATTCCTATTAGTGAGCTTCTGTCTTGGTGCGACAATTAATGTCGCACAGGCTGAACAAAGCAAACGTTTAGGCCCGTGGGAAGTGCATTACAATGCCTTTAACTCTACCTTCCTGCAGCCCGAGATTGCTCGACAATACAATCTTGAGCGTAGTGATACACTCGCCACCCTCAATATTGCGGTATTAGCAGCGGAAACCGCAGGGAAGCCGGCGCAACGGGTATCGCTTGAAGGCTATGCAATGAATCCTCTAAGCGTACAGCAACGCTTAGACTTCCAAGAAGTCGTGGAGGGCGCTGCGGTGTACTATATTGCGCAAACTCGCTTCACTAACCTCGAAACCTTACGCTTTTTTATCACCATCAAAAAAGATGGGGAAACTCAAGAGCTGCGTTTCTCTGACGAATTTTGGCGCAATTAATCTAACAGCTTCACACCAACTTTAGCGATTTGATCTTGCTCGTCCAACTCACGAATAGTGAGTTGGACCTGACCGAGCACCAACTGATCCCCTACCACCATGCGCCGATGGAATTTATACGAAAAGTAGTCGTGCAGCGTTTTGCTTTGCAGTTTTTCGTCTAGCTCCCCAAGCGGATAGAACGCAGCTATGTCTGCCAATGACAAATTACCATTCAAAGTGAAATCACCGAAGAAGTCTGTCGCATTTAACGAGCGCGCCTTCCCGCCGGCTGAAAGAACCCGACTGATTTCATCAATATGCTTTACTTGCGCGACGACCAATACCTTGTCATCTTCGCGTAACTGTGGACGTTCACTGGGACGTAACCACTGCCCTGCTCGCACTAGACCCACAAACTCCAGTGGTACTGACCAACGCAGCTCATGCCAGGCATGGTCGCAAGCTGGTGAACGCTCGGTAATTTGATACGACCACAACTCTAAAGGCTCTTCGCTGCCGACTTGATCGAGCGGCATGCGTCGATCAGGCTCAGCTTCAGCAGGAACTTCAAGCTTCAACCAACGCGCCATCGGCACAATAGTCCAGCCTTGCAATACCAAAGATACCAGTACCACGACAAAGGCAATATCGAAGAATAACTCTTGGTCGGGCAGGCCACTCAACCACGGATAGAGAGCGAGAATAATCGGCACTGCACCACGCAAACCTACCCAACTGATAAAAACTTGCTCTTTAATTGGGAATGAAAACGGTAGCAAACTCAAAAATACTGCTAACGGCCGCACTAAGAAGATCATCACCCCGGCGACACTTAGCGCCAACACCAAGTTATCCATCAAATGTGATGGTGTCACCAGCAGGCCAAGTATCAGAAACATCATGATTTGACTTAACCAAGCTAAACCATCTTGTACCTGTAAAATATGTACCAGCTGCGGTAATCGCGCATTACCGATGACATACCCCATCAAATAAGCAGCTAAAAAGCCACTACCACCAAGGGTTGAGGTCAGTGCGAAAACGACTACTGCGCTGGCAGCAGCCAGCAAAGGAAAGAAACTAAACTGCACAGTGATTTTGCGTGCCATCCAGACAAAAGTTCTGCCGCCTAGCCAACCTCCGAGTAAGCCCCCTAGCAATTGTTGCAGCACCTCTAAACTGACAGCGGCAAACGAGAATACCTCGGCACTCGCAATTAAGCTGGTCATGGTCATGGTTAGAATGACCGCCATCGGATCGTTGGTGCCCGATTCAATTTCAAGGGTTGAGGCAACCCGCTGTTTGATCTTCAGGTTTTGTGACTGGAAAATACCGAAGACCGCCGCGGCATCGGTGGAACTCAATATAGCGCCCATTAGCAACGCCATGGGCCAAGGGATATCAAATAAGTAGACAATACCGACGGCAGTTAAACTGCAGGTCAGGGCAACGCCAAGTGTGGCAAGACTAATAGCGGGCCACAAGGCAACCCGAAAGCGCTCTTTCTTAGTACGCATACCGCCATCAAAAATAATGATGACCAACGCCAGTGAGCCGATAAAGAATGCAATTTCCGGCTGATTAAACTCGATCCCGAGGATGCCCTCTTCGCCGGCTAGCATGCCGACAATCATGAATACCAAGAGTAACGGCGCGCCCAAGCGTGATGAGACCACTGCTGCCAGAATACTGACAAGTAGCAAGGAGCCCATGAGTAACATCACGCTGGTCAAATCCGCCACAGGTTTCTCCTTTGGTCGAGGCGCTGCATCCTTTATAATGCATCCATTGTGCCTAAAACGAGTAAAGCTGTCATGCAAGAAGTTGTCTTAGCAACTGGAAATGCGGGAAAAATCCGTGAGTTTACCGAACTATTGCTGCCTTTTCAGTGGCATGTTCGGCCACAGGCAGAATGGAATTTTGCAGAAGCTGAAGAAACCGGCCTCACTTTTATCGAAAATGCTATTTTAAAAGCACGTCACGCGGCACGTATAACTGGGTTACCAGCCTTGGCTGACGATTCCGGATTAGCAGTCGACGCGTTGGGCGGAGCGCCTGGGATTTATTCGGCGCGTTATGCCGGCCCCAATGCGTCAGATCAAGACAACATCGACACATTACTCACAGCGCTTCAGGGCGTTGACGAAGCCGAACGCGGCGCAAGTTTCCATTGTGTGTTGGCATTTCTTCGACATGCGGAAGACCCCACCCCGATCATTTGTCACGGTCGTTGGCGTGGCATCATCACCACTGTACCTAGTGGCGATAAAGGATTTGGTTACGACCCACTGTTTTACGTCGCTAGCGAAGGTTGTACCGCAGCGCAACTTAGCGCGGACCGTAAGCGCGAGCTCTCGCACCGTGGTCAGGCGCTACGACAACTGCAGCAGCTCCTGGAACACGGCGCATGAAGCTACCACCGCTCGCGCTCTATGTGCACGTACCTTGGTGTATTCAAAAATGCCCCTATTGTGATTTCAATTCGCACGCATTGAAGCATGACATCCCTGAAGAAGCTTACGTCAACCGGCTGCTGGATGATTTGCGCGCCGATCTCGAGTGGGCTCAAGCCCGCCCAATAACTAGTATTTTTATTGGTGGTGGCACACCAAGTTTGTTCTCCGCAGCAGCAATAGCGCGACTACTTGATGGTATCGCGGCACAGCTAACACTCAGCGACGATTGCGAAGTGACGCTTGAGGCGAATCCGGGGACCTTCGAACAAGCGCGTTTTGCCGGCTTTGTAGCCGCTGGCGTCAATCGCTTGTCGATTGGAGTACAAAGTTTAGCTGCCACGCAGCTACAGCAATTAGGCCGCATTCACGATCCTGCACAAGCGATCACTGCAGCGCAACATGCGCGCACGCTGGTGCTGCGTAGCTTCAATTTAGATCTGATGCACGGACTGCCGGAACAGACGGTTGCCGCTGCGATGGCAGATTTAGATGGCATCATAGCCCTTGAGCCACCCCACATCTCTTGGTACCAGCTGACGATCGAGCCGAATACCTCGTTCGCCAGCCGCCCACCACGACTTCCTGATGACGAAGTTTTATGGGAAATTTACCAACGTGGGCATGAAAAATTAGCGGCCGCGGGCTATCAAAACTATGAGGTCAGCGCTTACGCAAAGCCGGGGCATCAAAGTCGCCACAATCGCAACTACTGGCAATTTGGTGACTATCTCGGTATTGGTTGTGGGGCTCATAGCAAAATCACCCTAGCAGATGAACAACGGATTATGCGCTGCGAGAAGATCAAGCATCCGCAGGGCTATCTCGATCTTACACGCCCACTGCGATATCGGACTTGGGAGGTTGCCGCCAGTGAACTCCCGTTTGAGTTCTTTATGAACCTGCTGCGCCTCAATGAGCCGATGCAAAAGCAATTGTTTACCGAGCGCACGGGCTTGGCGTTGTCAGTTGCGCAGCAAGCTTTGGCGCCAGCCATATCAAAAGGACTTGTAGTTGAGCAAAATGAAGCGTGGAAAACCACCGACCTAGGCCGGCGGTTTTTAAACTCGATTCTTGACGAAATGGTGTGAGTATTTAGGCTTTACGCGCAAACTTCAGATCCCAAACACCGTGCCCCAAGCGTTCGCCGCGGCGTTCAAACTTGGTCAATGGGCGCTCTTCAGGACGCGGCACATAGTCATTGGTTGGCGATAGATTTTGCCAGTGCCCAGCAGCTTCGGCTGCTTGCATTACTTCCAACATATGCTCTGCATAATTCTGCCAATCCGTTGCTAAGTGCAGTACACCACCAATACGGAGTTTTTTCCGTAACGTCTCAACAAACTCAGGCTGAATAAGTCGACGTTTATGGTGACGCTTTTTATGCCATGGATCAGGAAAGAATACCTGCACTCCCGCCAGGGAATTATCGACAAAGCAATCGTCAAAAACCTCAACGGCATCATGTTCATACAAGCGCAAATTCGTCAGCTGCTGCGCTTCGGCAGCCATCAAACAGGCACCGACACCTGGACGATGCACTTCAATGCCGATAAAGTTCTTTTCTGGTGCCGCTGCTGCCATGGCGACCAACGAATGCCCCATCCCAAAGCCAATTTCGACTATGGTGTCGGCTTCGCGTCCAAAGCATTCATTGAAATTGACTACGCCGGCTTCATGGGTCAGTCCCATTAGTGGCCAGCTACGCTGCAATGCAGCTTCTTGGCCTTTAGTTAAGCGACCTTCGCGCTTAACAAAACTGCGTATCTTACGGATATAGCGACCTTTTTCTTGAGCTTCTGCAAGGTTCGCTTGAGTGTAAGTGGCTTGCTTCTCGTCTGTCATAACTTTTAAAGTCTCTAAAACGACAAAAAAGGCGCAACTAAGCTGAACTTAGCGCGCCTTTTCTTAGCACTACGAAAAATTAATTGTCTTCTTTCACCGGTACTTCTTTGGTGACAGACATTTTCGCTTCGATGCGACGGTTTTTCGCACGATTCTCTGGTGAATCATTTGGGACCAGTGGACGGTTTTCACTGTAACCTACAGTGCTCACACGATCTTGCTCGATACCAAAGTCTTTAATCAGACTATCACCGACAGATTTCGCACGACGCTCAGACAAGCCTTGGTTGTACTGCACTGTACCCACGCTGTCAGTGTGACCTTCGATGCGGATATCCAACTGCGGGAACTCTTTCAAGAAGTCTGCAGTCTCTTGCAGCTCATCTTTTTCACCTGCTGGAATCTGCGCTGAATCGAACGCAAAGTTAATCATCAGCTCGTGCGTGATGGTTTCGTTTTGATACATCACACAACCGTACGCATCAACCTTGTAAGTAGGCTGCGTATTTGGGCAACGGTCGCGATTATCTGGCACACCATCACCATCTGAATCAACTACCACAGCTTGCTCAGGCTCTGGCGTCGGAGCTGGTGCTGGTGCTGCTTTACCAAAGAAGTAACGTACGCCAGTCATCAACAAGAATTCAGTCAAATCACCATCGTTCTGTTGCACACCACCTTCAACAAACAACTGCCAGTCATTGTTCAGCTGTTCACGGTAACCCGCTCCAACACGTAAGAAACGGTTCGACACATCACCGATTTCGGTGTTATTGATACCTAAAGTACCGTACACGTTGTTGGTGAAGTTATACATCATGTCGATACCGAAAATACGGCCGTCAGCGGTGTCGGCGTTTTCTAGGTCACCACGAATGTAATCGTAGTAAACACGGTAGCCCCATTCTGGAGTGAATTGGAAACCTGCTTCTACACCATAAAAAGCACTATCGAATCCGCCATCAAACGTACGTAACTGATTGTTGTCGATCGCAACACGATCAGAATCAGTACCTAAAGGACCCAAGCGCGGGCCGACCCACCAATGGCCTTCATTGGTATCCTGAGCGTAAGCAGGAACGACTGCTGAGAGGCCAGCGACTACTGCTAATGAAATTACGGCGATACGATTCACGAGATGCTCCTTAATTTCCCTATGAATTAATTAACGCTTAGTATATACGAAATGCGCGATTTTTCCTTGTTTTTTCCCAAATTATTGGGGGTTTACATGACTTTTACAAAATTCCCTCAAGCACAACTCTATTGCAACAATAATCATGACTCATTCTGAAAGTTTTATCGAGAAAGCAAAAGCTTGTATCCAACCCGAGAGATTCACTGATCGGGTTGTAAGGTGGCAAGTGCAACATGGGCGCAACGATCTGCCATGGCAACAAGCAGGTGATCCCTATCATGTTTTGGTCAGTGAATTGATGCTCCAGCAAACCCAGGTGAGTACGGTCATTCCATATTTCCAGCGTTGGCTCAACGCACTCCCCAGTTTTCATGCCCTGGCGGCAGCCGACGAACAAACTGTCATGCAGTTATGGCAAGGCCTTGGCTACTATCGTCGCGCCCGTAATTTGCATGCTGCAGCGCAAACCGTCGTTGCGCAGTATGCAGGACAATTGCCGCACCAAGCTGACGAGCTGCGCGAAATTCCCGGCATAGGTCCCTACACGGTCGGTGCCATACGAGCATTTGCCTTCGACCAACCGGCGGCTATCGTTGATGGCAACGTAAAACGCTTATTTGCCAGACTCTTTATGTTGCCGTTTTTGGTCAATAAGGCGACTGATGATAAACATTTTTGGCAACTTGCTGAGGTTTATAAGCCACTAGCCTCTGCTCGACGCTTCGCCCAAGGTTTACTGGATTTGGGCGCGACTATTTGTAAACCCCAGCGCCCATTGTGCGAACAATGCCCGCTTGCTGATGTGTGCTTGGCGAGAGCTCATCAAGCAACCGAGAGATTTCCGCAACGAGCTGAGAGTAAAAAGACGCCAACTAAACCAGGTTACTTTGTCCTTGACGCGAACGCTGATGGCGTCTTACTCGAGCAACGCTCTGCAACCGGCATTTGGCCCTCACTCTGGTGTTTACCAGAACTGCCATCAGCACCTAATGCGCAGGCACCACAGGCGGAGTTCAAGCATACCTTCACGCATTACAAACTGGCTGCGCAAGTCTACCTAACTGCAAATAGCAACATCAGCGGCAAGCGTATCGCTTGGCGAGACCTTGAACAATATGGATTACCAGCACCAATCGCGAAGTTTCTCAACAACCAAGCGCGTAAGCTAGTTTGTCAGTCTTCTGAATAGCGCGTAAAATGGCGCTAAGTTTATCTATTATGAGGTCGTTATGAGTCGTACCGTATTCTGTCAGTATCTAAAGCAAGAGGCTGAAGGTTTAGACTTTCAACTTTATCCTGGCGAGTTAGGCCAAAAAATATTTGAGAATATCTCTAAGCAAGCGTGGGGTGAGTGGCAGAAAAAGCAAACCATGCTCATCAACGAAAAACGTCTTAATATGATGGACCCTAACGATCGCGCTTTTCTCGAGCAACAGATGACGGCTTTCTTGTTCGAGGGTAAAGACGTCGAAATAGAAGGTTACACGCCACCTAGTAATTAATTTAGTTTACGAGCTTTCCTGCCCAACAGCGGCTCAGCACTGACGCCGCTGCTTAACCCTACTGTTTTTACATCCTCGTTAATATTTCCTAAATTTAACCTTCGTATGATCAGCATAAGCTAAACTTATACCTGTTAACTGGAGTCACCTCCGCAATTCTGTTAGTATACAAACGAATTTTTCAAGAGGGAGCCACTATGAAAATGCCTTCCTGGCAGCGGGCTGTTGTAAAAGTAGGCAGTGCGTTGATTGCGCCAGACGACACAGGAACGAGCACTAAATATTTACTTGCGATAGCTCGATTTATTATCGAGTGCCACGAGCGCGGCCAAGAGGTTGTGCTGGTATCATCAGGCAGTGCTGCTGCCGGCCGCAAGCATATCAGTTACGACAGCGACAAGATTCCAGTCACCGTGAAAAAAGCTATGGCGGCCGTCGGTCAAAACGACATGATGGCAAACTGGTCACGCTTTTTTGACTTTCCATGTGCGCAAGTATTGATGACACATGGTGACTTGCGCGATCGTGCGCGTTACGTCAGTATTCGTAACACACTTCACACATTGTTAGAACACAGTGTATTGCCAATCGTGAACGAGAATGACGCCTTGGCAACCGATGAAATGAAAGTCGGCGATAACGACAACCTTGCCGCGATGGTGGCAACACTGGTTGATGCCGATGCGCTCTTCATTTGCTCGGACATTGATGGTCTTTTTGATGCCGACCCCCGGGTCAAACCAGATGCGAAAAAGATACCCGAGGTTGATACGATTACCGAAGAGATCTTTGCGCTGGCTGGAGGCACCACCAACAAAATCGCGACGGGCGGTATGCGTACCAAAATTGAGGCAGCGGAGAAAGCTACCTCGCATGGTATCGACACCTATATTGTGAACGGTCGCAAGGGTGAAACCTTCGAATTGCTATTACAAGGTGAGAACCCCGGAACCCTATTTAAGCGGCAGCAAGACCCAATGAGCAACAAGAAGCATTGGTTGCGTCACACCTTGATTTCACAAGGTGAGATTGTGGTGAGCGAAGCTACTGCGCAAGCCTTAATTAAAGGCGCGCCGCTAACAACCACAGGTATTGTTGATGTTCAAGGTGACTTTAATCGCGGTGATGCGGTGGTTATTCGCCACGGCGAAAGTGCCGAAGCTATTGCCAAAGGGATTTGTCAGTACAGCTCGCATGAGCTGTTACATATCAAAGGACAAGAAGCTAGCAGTATTGCTGAGCAATATGGCTACAGCCCGATTACAGAAGTCATCGAAAGTAACGACTTAATGATATTGGAGGATGAATGAGTAACTCCGTAGCTACTGAAATTGCCAAACGTGCTGCAACTGCGGCACGTGCAGTCGCCAATTTAACGACTGCCGAAAAAAATGCTGTTCTACAAAAGATGGCCAATGCCATCCGTAGCCACCGCGATGAAATCTTAGCGGTGAACGAAAAAGACATGGAGGCTGGCCGTGACAAGCAGCTCTCTGAAGCAATGCTTGATCGCCTACAACTTAACCCTGAACGTATTGAAGGTATGGCAACCGCGATTGAAGAGATCATCGAACTCCAAGATCCGGTCGGCGAAAGAATGCCTTTTAATGAGCGTCCGAATGGCATCAAAGTAGAAAAAATGCGCATCCCGCTCGGTGTGATTTGCATGATTTACGAAGCCCGTCCAAACGTAACCGCCGACGCCGGCGCATTGTGTTTCAAATCGGGCAATGCGGTCATTTTGCGCTGCGGTCGTGAAGCGATTGAGAGTAGTAAAGCTATCGCTGCAGCATTGCATCAGGCATTACGCGAAAGCGATCTTCCAGAAGATGTGATCACTGTAGTACCGACCCCAGATCGTGAACTGCTGATGGACTTAATGCAGCAAGATCAATACGTTGATTTGGTGATTCCCCGCGGCGGTGAAGGCCTCATTCACTTTGTCAGCGACAACAGCAAAATCCCAGTAATTCAACACTATAAAGGTGTTTGTCATTTATACGTGGATAAAGCTGCAGATCAAGACAAAGCGCTGGCCATTTTGCTGAATGGTAAAACCCAACGCACGGGTGTTTGTAACGCACTAGAAGGCTTACTTGTACATCAAGCTATTGCCGCTGAATTCATGCCTAAAGTCGCGCAAGCGCTGGCTGAAAAGCATGTGAAAATTCATAGTGATAAAGCGTCTGCTGATTATTTCGATAAACCAGATGTAATCGCCGTTGATGCCTTTGGTGAAGAATACTTGGCGCTCGAAATTGCGGTACGCACAGTGCCTAATTTCGCCGGTGCGATTGACCACATCCATCAGTTTGGTAGTGGCCACACTGAAGTCATCGTGACCGAAGATGAAGCGCGCGCACAACGCTTTATTCGTGAAGTCGATTCGGCAGTCACCATGTGGAACGCATCGTCGCGCTTCAGTGACGGTGGACAGTTAGGTTTAGGTGCCGAAATTGGTATTTCAACCAGTAAGCTGCATGCTTATGGCCCAATGGGTCTGCAAGCACTTACAACGGAAAAATTTGTAGTGACAGGTACAGGTCAAACGCGCGACTAAGCGCGTTGACCGTAACCGGCTAATAGTAGAGGCCAATCTCGTGCTTCCGACCAATGGAAGTCGTGCTTGGCCTCTTTTGCTTTTTGCTGCTCCTTGCGAAGGCTACGCAACAGTCGTGCTAAATTAGCTTGTTGCCACTCCCCCGCTTCACGAAAGCCGCACTTATCAAAATCAACAATCCACGCTTTCGCGTCCGCATCTAACATCAGATTGTGACAATTCAAGTCGGAGTGATAGACCCCAGCATCATGCAATTGTCGGATAACAGCACCGATTTTGTGCCATTGATCGGCGTCGAGCTGTTGCTCGCCAAGCAGCTTAAATACATCTTTTGCATTAGGAATGACTTCCACCAAGATATCGGCACGATAGCCCCACAGTGGCGCTTGCTGATAACGCGCAGCAAGTGGATTAGGCACGGGTAACTCAAGCTCTCGTAAGCGCAATAACAAGCTAAATTCAGCCATTGCACGCGAGTCGCCAAGTGCCTCGCGTTGAAAACGATCTTTGTTGACCTTGCCGACGAGTCCGCCACGGTAGTAATGTCGTAACAGCATTCCCTGCTCGCCGTGTTCGATAAACCAAGCGGTACTGCGTCCCGTTGCTGAGCCACGCACCAACTGCTGTTGCTGCCAATAATCAGGGTCGAAATACGCCATTTCAAACGACGCAAAATAGTCGTTGCGATACCAAGCAACAGCTCCGCTGGCATCGGTTATTTCATCTACGTGTCGCATCGTCGTCGCTCCATCTGGGGTTGGCGTCACAATCTTTTGCACATCGCTTAACATAGCTTGGGTTGCACCTTGATCACGAGCGAATTCATCGGTCGCTCGTTGTTGCATGGCCAAACCTTGCTCAGGTTCCTGCAAAAGTTCTAACCACACAGTTGTCAATTGCTCATCATTCTCTACCCACCGTACCGCCCGTGCATTATCTAAACGCTGGTAAATTTCGTTAAAGTTAAAGATATGCCGACCACTGACAACTGGTGTGTGTGTGGCCACTGGCTCTAATGGATTATGACCACCGCGCTGGATCAAACTGCCACCGACAAAAGCTACATCAGCAACCGCATACCATTGCATTAGTTCACCCATGGTGTCACCAAGCCAAATCTGCTGTTGCTTCGTTGGTTGTTCGCCCCGACTCCGATAGGCGACGGCAAAACCGCGGCGCTCTGCCAACTGTCCTACCGCTTGAAACCGTTCTGGGTGGCGAGGGACTAAAATCAACAAAACCTGAGGTAGTTGCTCCAAAAGGTGAGCAAAAGCATTTAACAGTTGTTCGTCTTCGCCTTTGTGCGTGCTCGCCGCCACCAATACCGGGCGACCAAGTTCCTGGCGCAGTTGGGCTGCCCGATTTATTAGTTCAGTTGATACCTGACTGTCGAATTTCAAATTACCGCGAATTTGTGAGCTTGCCGCAGCAACCCCCAATTTTAAAAAACGTCGATAGCTCGCCTCGTCTTGTGCAGCGACCCAAGTCAACTGTTGCCATATGGGGCCGAGAAGCCAAGCATAACGTTGATAAGTCTTTAGGGATTGCTCCGACAAGCGCGCATTTAGCAGCATCACAGGAGCAGCACGGCGTTTAGCTTCACGCAATAAGCATGGCCAAACCTCGGTTTCTAGGATCACTACCGCACGCGGATTTAACTTGTCAAAAAATCGCCGCATGGCGCCCGGGGTATCAATTGGCAAGTACAGATGATGAACACGCTCACCAAATAAACTTTGCGCCAAATCGGCTGCAGTCGGTGTCATTGATGATAGCGTGATCGGCAGCCTAGGATAGCTGGTTAAAAGCTGTTCGATGAGTTGCTTGGCTGCTACCGTTTCACCTACCGAAACGCAGTGGATAAGCAATCCTTGTCGCGCTTGTACGGGTATGACTTGCAGCGCCAGCCGTTCCGACCAGCGCTGACGGTAAGCAGGAGCTTTACGACCGCGTAACCAAAAGTAGCAAAATGCCAGTGGCGTTAGCAGCCGTATAAGCAGACGATACCAAAGCGTCATGGCAGTGCCTTAACGCCAGTATTCTTTGATCCATTCTGTCGGTAGGACCTTGCGGTACCATTTACCACTGCGTCCAGCGATAGCATCATCTGGGTGCGGGCGACCGTGGAAGATAATAACCTTGGCACCTTCAGGAATCCGCGGCTGCTGGAAAAAACTCAGCGGGAAAGGTCGCAAACAATGCCGTTTAAAACTGCGGCACCATTCAGCCGGCCAATACTTAAGTTTGCCTTGGCGAGCGACAAACTGGGTGATGAACTCTTGCTCGTTACGCACATCTTTACGCGAGCCAACTGGATCCTTTTTTAAGTGCTCAAGTGCGTCAACATGGGCACCAATGTTGAAGCGGAACACGGAAGTGTTACCCGTCGCATCAGACTTATCCCATTCTTTGATCACCAAGAATTCGCCTTCAGGTTCAAAGAATTCGTCAAGGCTACCGACAATTACAATGTCTAGATCCAGAAACAACGTCGGTCCTTGCAAGTCGTATAAAGGTTCCGCAAAGCAGGTCAACTTGAGCCACCCATGTCCGAAGGTCCAAGGTTTACGTTCATCGAAGTCAGCGAAACCAATGGCTGGAATAGGTTTCACCTCGACTTCTTCACGAATACCTTCGTTATCATCGGTCAAACACACGAAGCGAAAAGGTCGTGACAAATGACGGCTCACCATCGAATACAAGGTATTGACGTAATCCGCGCCATATTTTTGGCCCCATTTGATACATAACACGTTAACTGGCTGCATAATTTTCCTGCCTGTGACAATCCTTTTGGAATACTGCGCATGATGCCAAAATCTTGCAGTTATGGCTATGTTTTGGCGCTGAATTGACGATCTTTTCACGTCATGTAATCGTACTCTTGCTACAAACCAGTTTAGTAAATAACCATCATGACGCAATTACATGGCGCTTGCCTAAAACAACTGAGCCAACTCAAGCAACGCTCTTTTCGGCGTATCGCATTGTTGCTTGGCGATCAACTCAATGCGCAGCACTCTTGGTTCCAAGAACAGCATCCCGACACGCTGTTTGTGATGTTCGAAATGCGCCAAGAAACCGACTATTGTCAGCATCATATCCAAAAGGTGGTGGGTTTCTTCGTTGCCATGCGGCATTTTGCCAACGCTCTGGCTAATGCTGGCCGCTCGGTACTCTATTTAACCTTGGATGAAGCAGATAACCAGCAGAGTCTAACTGCTAATCTCGATGCGGTAATCGATGCCTGTGCAGCGACCGAAGTTTGGCTACAGCAACCTGATGAATACCGACTAGATCGGCAGTTGTTGGAATGGGTAGAGCAGCATAAAAAGGTGCATTGTAGCTGGTTCGATAGCGAGCATTTCTTGACCGAACGTGACGTACTCAAACAATGGTTTGGAACCTCACGCAACTACCTAATGGAAAGTTTTTATCGTCGTGTGCGCAAGCAAACTGGCTATCTAATGGAAAACGATAAGCCTGCCGGCGGTAAGTGGAACTACGACAAAGACAATCGCAAAAAGCTTTCCAGCCGCCAATCGCTGCCGCAACCCTTACTGTTCGGTCACGATGTAACGGCTATCGTAAAAATGCTGACGCAAGCACAAGTGAAAACCATAGGTAACATTACAGCAGAGCAATTTATTTGGCCGGTGACACGCCGCGAGAGCAAACAGTTGCTCGACTTCTTCGTGACCGAACTCCTGCCCTCATTTGGTGATTATCAGGATGCCATGCTAGTTGACCAATGGTCGTTGTATCATTCGCGCATCAGCTTTGCGCTCAATACCAAAATGATCAGTCCACGCTACGTTGTCGAGACGGCGATTGCAGCATGGCAACGCGATCCAGAACGCATCAGCCTGAATCAAATTGAAGGCTTTATTCGACAAATTATTGGTTGGCGAGAGTTTGTTCGCGCTATTTATTGGCAGTTTATGCCGGACTACGAGCGACTGAATCACTTCGAGTATCAACAAGCATTACCAAAATTCTATTGGGATGCTGATACCAAACTGAATTGTCTACACCATTCGATTCAACAATCGTTAGATTTTGCCTATGCGCATCATATTCAGCGACTGATGATTACCGGCAACTTTGCGCTCCTGACGGCGTCCGACCCCAATGCGGTTGATGCATGGTATTTAGGAATTTATATCGATGCACTGCAATGGGTAGAGCTCCCCAACACGCGCGGCATGAGTCAATTTGCCGACGGCGGCATCTTGGCGACCAAACCTTATGTTTCCAGCGGTAGCTACATCCAAAAGATGTCAAATTACTGCGACACTTGTCACTACGATGTCAAAGCGAAAACTGGCGAGAATGCTTGCCCGTTTAATCTGTTGTATTGGCACTTTATCGATCGTCATCACGATAAACTGGTCAAGAATGGGCGGATGGGACTTATTTTAAAGCAGTGGGAAAAGCGTGATGCCAACGAAAAACGGCAAATTATCCAAGAGGCACAAGCCTTTCTAGATAATTTGCCGCGATCTTAGTTCGCTGCGCAGTTTAGTTTACTGGAAACGACGTGGGCGGCGATCTGTTTTCGGTTTACGCGGAGGACGTGCGGCAATGCGCACATCGGCTAGCGTCAAATCCATTTTCTGTTGACGTACACGCGCTTTTTGCAACAAGCGTAGAACACCTGTTGGCATACCTTTTGGCAATTCAACCAAGCTGTGGTTATCAAATAGTTGGATTTGGCCGATATAGCGGCTATCGATATCACCCTCGTTGGCAATCGCACCGACTATATCTTGTGGACGCGCACCGTGCTCACGACCTACTTGGATACGGTATGTATCGAATTCAACGTTGGCATCACGACGGTCACGACCACCGGCACGCGGCTTGTCGCTGCGCTTACGGTCACCACGATCAGCACGATCTGGACGTTCAGCAAATTTCTTCGGTGCTGGGTCAGCAGGTACAATCAGCGGACGCGCCGCTTGTTGTTGTGCTAACAACGCGACCGCAATGTCTGTCGCCGACAACCCAGTGTCTTGCTGCATTTTCTCAACGATAGCGCTGAGTTCTGCGTTCTCGCCCTTCGCTATTTGCGCGACAATTTTGTCTTGCAGTGCTTGTTGGCGATGCGCGCTTAATTCAGCCGCAGTTGGAATTTCAAAAAATTCGATGCCGCTATTCGTTAAACGCTCATAGTGGCGCAACAAATGTTTTTCTTTCGCACGATAGAACAAAATGGCTTCGCCGCTGCGACCTGCACGACCCGTACGGCCGATACGGTGCACATAAGCCTCTGTATCACCCGGCAAGTCATAGTTAATAACGTGGGTAATTTCAGGAACATCAAGACCACGCGCAACAACATCTGTGGCAACCAGAATTTCGATATGCCCACTACGCAGTTGACTTACGGTTTGCTCACGTTGGGTCTGATTCAAATCGCCGCTTAACGGCGATGCTTTAAAACCAGAACGTTGCAACAATTCAGTGACTTCCATGGTATCGCTACGGGTGCGCACGAAGATCAGCACGCGCTGGTATTCCATGGTTTCTAGAAGACGCGTCAACGCCACCATTTTAGTAACACCACGAACCTGCCATGCACGTTGACGAATGGTCGACTTGGCGGCATTTTTGGGCGCGATTTGGATATTTACTGGCTGTTCACCAGCTTCATTAATCAAGAACTTTTTCGCCAGCTTACGAATCGCTGGTGGCATGGTCGCGGAAAATAGCGCGCGTTGTGCCTGAGCAGGCACCGCAGCCATGATTGCCTCGATGTCATCGATAAAGCCCATGTTGAGCATTTCATCGGCTTCATCAAGTACTGCCATACGCAGGTTTTGCAGTTGTAACACGCCTTTTTTAAGCATGTCGAGCAAGCGTCCTGGTGTACCCACGATGATTTGTGCGCCGGTGCGCAATGCTTTGATTTGTGGGCCAAACGCCGCGCCACCATAAACGGTAGCAACTTCAAGGCCACGCTGTTGCTGACCAAACTCAGTAATAGCTTCGGCTACCTGAATGGCCAATTCACGTGTCGGTGCAACCACGAGCATTTGCGTTTGACGTAAGCTCGCATCTAGCAGGGTCAAACCTGGCAAGCCGAAAGCTGCAGTTTTACCGGTACCCGTCTGAGCTTCGCCCAAGACGTTCTGCGCAGCCAACAGTGCAGGAATCGCTTGCAACTGGATTGGCGTAGGCGTGGTGAAATTCATTTTTTCGAGCTGCTTGAGCACAGCAGCGCTTAGGCCCAAATCGGCAAACGATTGGCCAGTCATAACTTCAGACATATTTTTCTCACATGTTTCTGTAAAGCGTATAAGGGGGAAGTACGCCTGGCTACAGAACACGATGAACACTCTGGCAGGATAATAGGCGCTGAACCCCAGCAAATCAGGGGTTGAGCCGCTCCCATCATTAGCGGTAGTAACCCTGAGGCCGCGAACTATACGCGAATACCCCGAAAACTGCAAGTTAAACTTAGTTTGAAACCCGTGCGTAGAAAGAACATACTCAGTAACAAATACTTGTAAATATTGTGCCTCACTCTTGCAGTTCGCACGCTGCATTTTGAAAAGGGAGAGACTATGACTTCTCACTCGATGCGTTCATTAACCAAAACCAATGCTTTTATTGATGGTCATTGGGTCCCGGTCGACCAACGCTTTAAAGTTACCAACCCAGCAACGGGCGAAGTCATCGCCGAAGTAGCTGATGCGGATGCGGCGCTCGCCGAGCGCGCAATTGAAGCAGCGCAACGCGCATTAGAGGGATGGCAGAAAAAATTACCGAGCGAACGCGCAGCAATTTTGCGGCGTTGGTTCGACGCGATGCAGCAGAACAAACAGGCATTAGGCGAATTAATGTCGGCCGAGCAAGGCAAACCTGTTGCAGAAGCTATTGGTGAAATCGAGTACGGCGCTAGTTTTGTTGAATGGTTCGCAGCAGAAGCGGAACGCAGCTACGGCGATATCCTGCCGTTGCAAGATCAAGGCAAGCGCGTCTGGATCACTAAACAAGGCGTAGGCGTGTGTACGGCTATTACGCCATGGAACTTCCCCAACGCAATGATCACGCGCAAAGTTGCGCCAGCACTCGCGGCCGGATGCACAATGGTAGTTAAACCACCACAGTTAACGCCGCTCTCGGCGCTGGCCTTGGCCCAGCTAGCAAGTGAGGTGGGCATTCCAGATGGAGTTTTAAACTTCGTTCCGAGTACTGATGCAAAAGGTGTCGGTAAAGTACTCACCGAGCACCCTCAGGTGCGCAAGTTCACCTTCACAGGCTCTACCGCGGTTGGCAAAAAGCTAATGCAACAATGCGCCAGCAATGTCAAAAAAGTCAGCTTTGAGCTCGGTGGTAATGCTCCCTTCATCGTGTTTGATGATGCTGATCTCGAGCTCGCCGTTGAGCAACTGATGATATGTAAGTTTCGCAACGCCGGACAAACTTGTATTAGCGCCAACCGCGTTTTAGTACAGGAAAGTGTTGCCGAAGAATTTACCAAAAAGCTACAAGAGAAATTAGCCAAACTAAACGTCGGGCCGGGTCATAAAGAAGATGTTGATTATGGTCCTTTGATTGATAAAGACGCTATTGAAAAAGTTCAATGCTTAGTTGACGAGGCGCTGGAACAAGGAGCTGAGTGTGTAACTGGTGGTAAAGTTCTTGCTGAACTAGGTGAGCTATTTTATGCCCCGACCCTCATCACTGGGGTTAACGCTCAAATGTCGATAGCTCAAGAAGAAATCTTTGGTCCAGTGATAGCCCTGCAAACCTTTGAGAATGAAGAAGAGGGTATTCGCAAGGCAAACGATACGCCATTTGGCTTAGCTGGTTATTTTTGTGCCGAAGACTACCGTCGTATCGAACGCGTCTCGAGTGCGTTGCAATGCGGCATGCTAGGCGTTAATGCCGGTGCAATCTCACACGCTTACAATGCTTTTGGCGGTGTGAAAGAGTCTGGTATTGGCCGCGAGGGCTCTAGATATGGCCTTGCGGAATATCAGGAAACCAAAACGATTACTCTAGGTGGATTTGCATGAACGATATGATGCAGCGTTTACGTCACAGCTATATCAGCGGGCTCACCCGTCCGCTAAGTTGGCGCCAGCAACAGTTGCAACAGCTTACCGCGCTGCTGAATGACCATGAGCAAGCACTTTTGCAGGCATTAGAACAAGATCTTGGCAAAAGTGCCGCCGAAGGTTGGCTCACCGAGATCGGCTTCTTACATAGTGATATTAAGCACACGCTTAAACATTTACGTAAATGGATGCGGCCGCGCAAGGTGTCACAACCGTTAATGGCATGGCCTGGTAAAAGTTTTTTACAACCAGAACCGCTTGGCGTAGTGCTGATCATTGGTGCCTGGAATTACCCATTACAACTATTACTGAGTCCTATGGTGGCGGCACTTGCGGCTGGTAATTGCGTAGTGCTAAAACCATCTGAACTCGCCCCTAATACCGCCGCACTGTTGGCTCGGTTGATTCCTGATTACTTGCCGAGCGAAGCAGTACAAATTGTGACTGGCGGTGCCGAGACGGCGCAACAGCTGTTAGCCGAACGTTTTGATCATATTATGTACACCGGTGGCGGGCGCGTCGGTCGGATTGTCATGAAAGCTGCCGCTGAACACCTGACACCTGTCACCTTGGAATTAGGTGGTAAGAGTCCTGCCGTGGTGCTCGCTGATGCCGACTTAAAGACCACCGCACGACGCATTGCCTGGGGCAAATGGTTGAACGCGGGACAAACCTGCATCGCTCCCGATTATGTTCTAGTACAAGATAGCGCTAAGGATGCCTTGGTCGATGAATTGCGGGCGGCTCTTGAAAGCTTTTTTGGTACCGACGCCAGTGAGGCTGAAGATTACGGTCGTATCGTTAATGAACAGCATTGGCAGCGCTTAGTCGACTATCTTGATGACGGCACCGTCGTTCATGGCGGGGACCATGACCGCGAGCAAAAATTTATCGCACCTACCCTACTCACCGATGTCGCGGTAGACAGTAAAGTCATGGAAGAAGAAATCTTCGGGCCGATTTTGCCGATCATCAGCGTGCCAAACCTAGCGACGGCGGTTGAGTTTATTCGCGAGCGCGATAAGCCTTTGGCGCTTTATGGCTTCAGCGCATCAGCACGTAGCTTGCAGCAGTTAACCGAACAGACACATGCCGGTAATCAATGCAACAACGACACCTTAATGTTTATGCTTAACCCTGAATTGCCCTTTGGTGGTGTCGGCCCAAGTGGTATGGGACGCTACCATGGCAAATTTGGCTTTGACACCTTTAGTCATTTAAAAGCGGTGATGCAACGTCCGTTTTGGCTCGATCCTAACTTCCGTTATCCGCCCTACACTTCGTTTAAACGCAAGTTGTTAAGGTGGTTCAGTTGAATTTAGAGTGACCACCCTTATATCTAGGTAAATACCTGAAACTGAGGAAGCCCCGTGGCACAAGTAGGAATCAATGTAACAGCTGAAAATTTTCAGCAAATTATTCTAGAAGGCTCAAAACAAAAGCTTGTTATCGTCGATTTTTGGGCGGATTGGTGTGAACCTTGTAAGCAATTGATGCCGATTTTAGAAAAGCTCGCGGCCGAATACAGTGACCGAGTAACGCTAGCGAAAATTGATTGCGAGGCACAACAACAATTAGCCGCGCAATTTGGAATTCGTAGTCTACCGACAGTAGCATTTTTTAAAGATGGACAGCCAGTTGATGGCTTCGCTGGGGTAGAGCCTGAAGCTAGTATTCGTGCCCGTATCGAACAACATGTGCCGGGCCCTGGCGCTGATGTACTGCAACAAGCGCAACAACTGTTACAGAACGAACAATTTCAAGACGCTTATGCATTAGCCAAACAAGCTCTTGACTTGCAACCTAATGATACTGAGGCGAAGTTAACTTTAGCGGATGCCGCTTGCAGTGTTGGCAGACTTGAACAAACTGAAACCTTGTTGGCAGAAATCGGTTTGGCCGACCAAGATAGCTATTACCAACATGTGGTGAGTAAGCTGCAAATCGCCAAACAAGCCGCCGACAGCCCTGAACTGCAAGCATTACAGGAACAACTGGCAGCTGATCCAGATAATCTTGAATTACAACTCGAGTTAGCTGGCAAACTCTATCAAGTGCAACGCATGGAAGAAGCGCTGGAAATAGTATTCACTATTCTGCGCCGCGACTTCAGTGTGGCCGAGGCGAAAAAACAAGCTTTAGACATGCTTAATGGCCTACCAAAGGGCGACCCTTTGGCGTCAAAATATCGTCGCCAACTCTACAGTATGATGTATTAATCGCCCGCTTTACGAAAAGTTAAATTCACCCGCTGTCTGCCGAGGCGCGGGTGATGACCATCTGCTAACGGCATCACTCCGTGGTAACGCAAGCGATCTGCACCCCCCCAAACCACCACGTCGCCGTGCTGTAGTATGATGCGCTGCGGTGAGCTCTTACGCTCGAGCCCGCCCCAAAGAAAGGTCGCTGGCAAACCCAGTGAAACTGAAACGATGGGAGCACTAAAATCGCGCTCATCTTGATCACGATGTAATCCCATCTTAGTGCCGGGAAGATAGCGGTTTATTAAGCAACTATCGGCGCTAAATCCGGCAAAACCAGCAGCTACCGCAGCCTGTTGCGCTAGCTTAGCAAACACTACAGGCATCGCTGGCCATGCACGCTGAGTTACTGGGTCAACGTCAACATAGCGATAGCCTTTGCGATCACTGTGCCATCCCCAGCTTCCGCAACAGGTCGTTTGCACTGACATTTGCTGCCCGCCTGGGGTTTGCAACTGACGAAAAGGCGCTTGCTTCACCAACTGTCGTAGCTCAGTGATGACCTCCTCCACGACTGCGTCAGCGAATTGTTTCAACACAAAACTCTGTTTGCCGATCGCCAAAATCGGTGGATTTGTCGAATTATCAAATAGGTCTTCTTGCATTGTTTTGTTACAGCTATCAAGCTTGCCGCGCGCATTGGCATGCGCTAGGATTGAGCGATTAATCAACGGAGCCTAACGTAGGCTTCATCGCGTGTCGAATAATAACTATAAATGAAGGTCTCCTTATGAGCACATCTCGCGAGCACTTCAGCTCGAAAATCGGTTTCATTTTAGCAGCAGCAGGTTCAGCGGTCGGCATTGGTAACCTGGTGGGCTTTCCAGTGGCCGCCACCAAGAACGGCGGTGGCGCATTTTTAATCATTTATGCGCTGTTTGTCGCGTTCATTTGTTTACCTGTCATGCTAGCGGAAATGGGTCTTGGCCGTCGCTCACAGCATAGCCCATACAAAGCCTATGCCGAATTGGGCATGCAAACCAAACGCTGGCGTTTCGCTGGCTGGTTAGCAACGCTAACGCCTTTCATGATCGCAGTCTTTTACATGGTCATCACCGTGTGGATTTTTGGTTACCTGTTCCAGACCTTAGCAGGCAACTTAGATCAAATATCACAACCCGATTACTTTGGTAAATTCGTCAACGATTACTCATTTATTGGCTATCTAGTCGCCGTCACATTGATTATCAATTTCATCTTGGTTGGCGGTGTCCGCAAAGGTATTGAGCGCGCCTCAAAGATCTTGATGCCCACTTTGTTCCTGATGCTGTTGTTGTTGGTCGGCTTCGTACTGACGCTCGACAATGCTATGGAGGGTGTGAAGTTTTATTTAATCCCCGACTTCAGCCAAATTGACGGCAGTGTCATTAACGGCGCGCTAGCGCAGGCGTTTTTCTCGTTGTCACTCGGGATGGGTATTTTAATCACCTATGGCTCTTATTTCCGCCGCAGTGACGACATTGTCACGTCGGGCAAATTAGTCGCTTTGACCGATACCTCGGTCGCCTTTGTTGCTGGTTTGATGACGCTACCAGCCATCTTTGCAATCTACCCAGACACGAATCCGGAGTCACTCAATGACTCGTCAGTGTCGATGATTTTCTCGTTCTTCCCGCAAATTTTCATGCAGTTATCAGAAATCATCGGCTACGGATTCGCAAGTGTTGCTGCTGCAGTGTTCTTTCTGCTTGCTTTTGTCGCGGCGATTACCTCATTGGTATCAATTATTGAAGTCCCGACTTCATCATTGATGGAACGCCGTAATATCTCACGCAGTAAAGCGCTGCTGGTGATGGGTATCGCCATTACGCTTCTGACTTTACTCGCCGCAACATCCTTTGGCCTGTTGCCTTTCGTATCGAATTTTATCAGCTATGCCGGTGTCGATAAGTCACTATTTGACGTCATCGTAGATGTGTTTTACGACACTATCTTGCCATTAAATGGTCTGCTGATCTGTTTGTTCGTCCGCTTCCGGTGGAAGCGCGAAAATCTTACAGCTGAGCTTAGTGAGGGAAATGAAAACTACCAGACGTCGTTCCTACACAAGTATGTGAACTTCGCGATCGGTACCTTCATTCCGGTCATCTTGGCAGTGGTCTTCGTAAACACTGTAGCAGCGAAATTCTTCGGGGTTTCGTTCTTATAAGCTATGCATGCAAACCGTTATCAAACTTGGTTAAAGCAGCTCAAAACAGCACGGCAACGTGCTGTTTTTGTTTTTAGCCCTACCTCTGCTGCGCAACGCGACGCCATTATCGAAGGTGTTGTTGCGCTGCACCCAGCGCTCACGCAACTTGGGACCGAGCTAAGTGCTCCGGCGCTGCATCACTATCGCGACGTGCTCGGCGAAACTCAACAACAAGTTCTGGTCGATATGTCTCGTGGGCTGCATCTAGATGCTCTAGCAGCGGTCGCCGGCACCGTTGAAGGTGGTGGCTGTTTGTGGCTTATCTTGCCACCACAGTGGAGTGCAATGTGTGAACGTCTACACAGTCATGCACAAAAATTTGCGCTAGTGCAATGGCTCAGCTCGTGGCAAGAATGGGAAGCTTTAAAGCAATTACCGCTGCCAGCGGAAAAGTCTGTGACACCACCTGAGTTTCCAAGTCCCACCCAAGCGCAGATTATTAACAACATGACCACTGAGTGCGATGCCACGCATTTACTCATGGCTGATCGCGGGCGTGGTAAAAGCACGACTGTCGGACTTGCCATCAAACAATTGCAAAGCTTGAGTCCGCGCCAGATCATCGTCACCGGACCTCATCCACGCGCAGTTGCAACCCTACTAAATCACGTGGGGAGTGCTGACAAAGTCGAGTTTATGGCTTGGGATCAGTTGCTCAAACGCGACTTTACCTCCGCACCCTTGCTGGTTATCGATGAAGCAGCGGCACTGCCCTTACACATTACGCAACAACTCTGTGCTAAATTTCAAGTATGGGCTATCGCCTCAACTGTCGATGGTTACGAAGGTTGTGGTAAAGGTTTTGCCCAACGGTTCAATCAGTGGCTACGCAAGCGCTTTCAAGTACGTGAGCATACACTTACAGTGCCGCTGCGATGGGCTGAGGGCGATGCATGTGAACAATGGCTTAACGCGGCCTTGCTGCTACGCAGTGCCGCGCCACAAATTGCAACATTACCTTCTACCGCTGAGCATCAATGGCAGTGGTGTCGTGCTCACGAGTTGCATGAACAACAACTACAAGCCGTCATGAGCTTGTTGCTAGAAGCACATTATCAAAGCAGTCCTAATGATCTTCGCCTATTACTTGATGATTCATCTCAGCACCTTTGTTTGCTGTGGCAACAAGAGCAGTTACTCGGCGTCTGTTGGTTGGCTGATGAAGCGCCCGTTGGCAGGCATCTGCAAGCAGCTGTGCTAAAGGGTGAACGCCGCGTAAAAGGTCGTTTGCTGCCACAAGCGCTAGGCTTCTATCGACAACAACCCGCTTGTTTAACCTGGCACTGGCAACGTATCGTGCGGATTGCGATACAACCACAACTACAACGCCATGGACTGGGTTTAAAGCTGCTAAATACTGTCATTGAGCACGCTGCGGCGCAGGGCTTTTGCGCACTTGGCAGCAGTTTTGGAGCGACTCTTGAAGTGCTGGCGTTTTGGCAACAAACACCATTGATTGAAATACGTCGCGGAGCTAAACGCAACATGGCAAGCGGTGAAGTTAGCGCTATTTATGCGCTGGGCTTGAAAGCTGAAAGTCAGTCTTTACTTACTGCCTTAGCCGAGTTGCATCAGGCCGAACTCACGTGGCAAAACGCTGGCCAAGTTAATCTTACGCCACAACTGCTTCAGCAAACGATATTGCCCTTGCTTAAAGGTTTCACGCAATCTCATTTGCCCTTTTCTAATATTCGCTTTGCTTGGTGGTATGTTCTTACCCACGTTTCAGCTTCAGCTTCTACTATTGATCCTAATCGCTTATTACCAACTACTTCTTACGCGCAACTGTTGCAGCTAGCGCAGGTAGCAAGTCGCGCTGAGTTCGAACGTAAACTGCGTCAAGAAGTCAGGAATTGGCTGGAAGAATTTTCCTCTACAGACAACTGTTAGATGCTGTTTGACCGAAAATATGCTATCTTTTTGCCTTTATATCACCCGTCAATCGAAGCAAAAGAAGGGTCGTTTTCATGTCTCGAGTTTTAATTATTGGTGCTGGCGGCGTTGCTGGCGTAGTTGTAAAAAAATGTGCAATGTTGCCTGAGTACTTCTCAGAAATACATTTGGCCAGCCGTACCGTCGCAAAATGCGAGAAGCTGCAAGAAGAAGCCGGTAAAGACCGTGTTGTCGGTGTTTACCAAGTTGATGCTGACCAAGCTAGCGAAGTTGCTGCATTGATTCGCAAGGTACAACCTGATTTGGTGATTAACGTAGCTCTACCCTATCAAGATCTTCCGATCATGGATGCGTGTCTAGAAACCGGTGTGCACTATCTTGATACCGCGAACTATGAACCTAAAGACGAGGCTAAGTTCGAGTATTCGTGGCAGTGGGCCTATCATGAGCGCTTTAAAGAAAAAGGCATTATGGCATTACTTGGTGCTGGTTTCGATCCGGGCGTCACGAACGTGTTTACTGCGTATGCTGCGAAGCACTATTTTGATGAGATTCACTACCTAGATATCGTCGACTGTAACGGTGGTGACCACGGCCAAGCCTTTGCCACCAACTTCAATCCAGAAATCAATATTCGTGAAATCACACAACGCGGTAAATATTGGGAAAATGGCGAGTGGCACGAAACCGATCCAATCAGCGTTCGGGAAGATTTAGATTATCCGAATGTGGGTGTTCGTCCGTCTTACTTGTTGTTCCACGAAGAGTTAGAATCTTTGGTGAAACACTTCCCAACCCTTAAGCGTGCGCGTTTCTGGATGACGTTCGGTGACCAATATCTGACGCACTTACGCGTACTCGAAAATGTCGGCATGACTTCTATCCAGCCAATCGAGTTTCAAGGCCAAAAGATCGTCCCACTCGAGTTTTTGAAGGCGGTACTACCAAACCCAGGTTCTCTAGCCGAAGGTTACACCGGCTTAACCTGTATCGGTACCTATGTTACCGGACTGAAAGATGGCAAAGAGAAGACCATCTTCATTTTCAACAACTGTGATCACGCCGCCTGTAATGCCGAAGTGGGGGCGCAAGCAGTCTCTTACACCACCGGTGTTCCAGCAATGATCGGTGCGTCTATGATGTTGCAAGGGCATTGGATGAAGGCTGGTGTTTGGAACATGGAACAATTCGACCCAGATGAGTTCATGGAGCGCTTGAACAAATATGGATTGCCTTGGCAAGTAGTCGAATGCGACTCACCGTTTAAGCGCTAACATAATGAATAAAGCCTATTTTTCAGAGCAAATCCCATCGCCTTGTTACTTGTGTGACGAGGCGCTGTTGGAGCGCAACTTAAAATTGATGCAACGGGTGCAAGCCGAAAGCGGCGCGCACATTATTCTTGCCTTAAAAGGCTTCTCCATGTGGAGCACCTTCCCATTAATCCGTGAGTATCTTGTCGGTTGTACCGCAAGTTCAGTCTGGGAAGCTCGCCTTGCAGCAGAAGAATTTGGACGTGAAGTACATGCCTACGCACCAGGGTATAAACAGCAAGATATCGATGCACTGTTACCGTTAGTGAACCATATTTCGTTCAATAGCTTGAGTCAGTGGCAGCGCTATCGCCAGCAAGTGACTGATGCGGGCGTATCAATTGGCTTGCGGATTAACCCTGAGCATCAAGAAGCAGAGACTGAACTCTATGATCCGAGCGCGCCAGGCTCGCGCTTAGGCATTCGTGCTCGAGACCTCGAAGGCGTTGATCTTGACGGTGTTGAAGGACTTCATGTTCACAACTTGTGTGAGTGTGATTCTTTTGCCTTAGAACGGACACTGCAAGCGGTTGAATCGAAGTTTGGTGACTTACTCAAACAGATGAAGTGGCTTAACTTAGGTGGTGGTCACTTAATGACCCGTGCTGGCTATGACGTTGATCACTTGATCAAACAACTGAAACGCCTGCGCGAAACCTATGATATCGATGTCATCCTCGAGCCAGGCTCAGCCGTTGCATGGCAAACCGGTCCGCTGATCGCTGAGGTTGTCGATATTGTCGAAAACGATGGTCCCATCGCGATCCTTGATATTTCTGCCACCGCACACATGCCAGACGTGCTCGAAATGCCGTATCGCCCGACAATAACTGGGGCTCGCGAGCCTGGTGTGTTAGCGCACACTTATAAGTTGGGCGGAAATTCGTGTTTGGCCGGCGACGTCATTGGACTCTATAGTTTCGAGCAGCCATTGCAACCGGGTAGCCGCATCGTGTTTGAAGATATGATGCATTACACCATGGTCAAGACGACTTTTTTTAACGGTGTCGAGCATCCAAGCATTGCAATTCTGCGTCGTGACGGCAAGTTCGATTTAATCCGTAAATTCGAGTACAACGATTTTCGTGATCGCTTATCGTAAAAGTATCGCTTAGAAATAAAAAACCTCCCACCTGGGAGGTTTTTTTATGCGTCACGGGCGTACAGCGCAAGCCCTTGTAGCACCAATTCCGAGCGCATTTCACCGCGCCGCTTTAAGTCATTGGAGAGCAATGGCGTTGAACCACCGCT
This sequence comes from Pseudidiomarina atlantica, assembly GCF_000753735.1. GTDB lineage: Bacteria > Pseudomonadota > Gammaproteobacteria > Enterobacterales > Alteromonadaceae > Pseudidiomarina > Pseudidiomarina atlantica. The sequence continues at coordinate 248,020 of NZ_JPIN01000006.1, forward strand.
ATAGATCAATCGATAATCGAACCAATCCAGTTCAACCTCTGTTACATGTAAAGCTTGCCGTACTAATCCGGCGAAATTATTGACGCAGCCATCGAGCAAGCCATCGGGCGTCGATGTGCCTAGTTGATTAGCGCGACCATAGAGCTGCGTGGCGTCACTAAAGACCTTAGGTGCTCGCTGCAGCACTGATTGCTTCATCAATTCAACCCCGGGAGCAATCCAACCACCCAAATGCTTACCATTTTCGTCGACCCAATCCACGGTGATTGCAGTGCCAGCATCAACAATAACGGTAGGCTTCTGTTGCTCATTATACGCCCCCAGCATCGCCAGCCAACGATCAACACCGAGGTTCTCCGGCGTCGAATAGGCATTCTGCACACCAAAAGCAAACTGCTCTGAATGAACTTCGTGCAGTTTTAGTTCCTCTCCCTGCTCTCGCAACCAAGACTCAATGATGTTACTTCTAACCTCTCCAGCTACGGCAGCGAGCCACACCGCACTTATAGTAGGCTTTAATGACTCATTAGGTAAGTCTTCATAGGTCGTATTAAATAACGGCTCTACATGGCCTTCAGCGTCCATAAGGGCGGTCTTTATACGAGTATTTCCAGCATCAATTAATAATTTATACATTTGCATCTCGTAAGCTAACCTCTCCAGCGTGATATTTTTGCACCACACCCTCGACCTCTACATTTAAACCACCATCGTTTGCAATACTCACGGCAGTACCACGAATCTTTCTGTCACCCATTAATATTGTTACGTCATGACCCATCAACTGATCAAACTGTTGCCACCGTGGTAAGAAAGGCGCGAGCCCTTCGCGTTCAAATACTGCCAATCCCGCACGGAATGCAGCGACTAAATCTTGCACCAATGCATTTCTATCAACGCGTTGCTCTAGTTCAGCACTCAGATCAGTCCATGGCTGTTCTATCGGCGCCTGCATGTGCTTAGGCATCTCAATATTGATGCCGACACCGATGACCGCATGAGCAGATTCGACGGCGTTGCCTTCCAGTTCAATAAGCACTCCAGCAAGCTTGCGTCCACTTGCGAGTACATCGTTAGGCCATTTCACCGCAATATTGGCGACACCATAAGCTCGCAGAACTTCTGCAATGACAGTTCCAATCGCGACACTCAACCCCATAGCCGCTGTCATTCCACGTTCCAGCGGCCAATACAAACTGATATACAAATTACTACCAAAGGGTGAAAACCAATGCTTTCCCCTGCGGCCCCGCCCAGCAGTTTGAGCCTCAGCAACAATGGCATAACCGGCCGGTAATTCGGTTTTATCGCGTAACCGTTCGCGGAGCAGATCATTAGTAGAAGTAACGACCCTTTCACAAACAAGATCTTGAGCAATGTTCGTTTCGATCAATTGCAACGGTGCGTGTAAACGGTAGCCCTTGCCGGTTACCCGAAAAACATCGAGTCCCAGCTTTTGGATGTCTTTGATGTATTCACTAATAGCTGTGCGTGTAACGCCAATTTCTTTACCGATGACTTCGCCGGAATGAAACTTACCGTCAGCTAGCAACTCAATCACTCGAATTATTCGGTCGTTTCTCTTACCCATTAGCTAATCAATTCCTTGTGATTTAATAGACGCACTTCGACTTCGAGTTCAATACCAAACGCATCAGCTACTTGCCTTTTGATTTCGTATGCCAGTGTCAAGATATCTGCACCCGTAGCGTTCGCTTTGTTAATCAACACCAATGCTTGCTTCGTATGCACGGCTGCGCCACCGATACTAAAGCCTTTAAGACCCAGCGTATCAATAAGCCAACCCGCTGCCACTTTGACATTTCCATCCGCAGTCGGATAGCTTGGTGCCTGCGGAAAACGTTCAAGTAAGCTGGCATACTGTTGCTGCGAGATAACCGGATTTTTAAAGAAACTACCAGCGTTCGGAATCTCTTTGGGATCGGGTAGCTTACTTTGACGTATTCGGATCACCGCATCTTTAATTGCAGAAGCAGAACGTGTGCCCGCAAGTTCGGTTAAACCGCCATAATTGAGCGTCGGCTCCCATGCATGAGGTAAGCAAAACGTTACCTCAACAATTACGTAGCGGTTCGCATTGCGTTTGAACAAGCTATCACGATACGCGAATTGACACGCTTGCTGATCGAAGCTCACAAAAGTCCGAGATTGCTTATCCCAAGCACGAACCTTGTGAATGTATTGACCTACTTCTACGCCATAAGCACCAATATTCTGTACCGGCGCTGCACCGACACTTCCTGGTATCAATGCTAAGTTCTCTAAGCCGGGCATATCATGTGCTAGCGTATACTCAACTAACTGATGCCAATTTTCACCGGCCCCAACACTAAGATAGTGCGCATCTACGGCACGTTCTACTTGGATGCCTTTGATAGCAATACGCGCCAAAGTTGGTTCAAAGTCGCTAGTGAAGATCGTATTGCTACCTTCACCCAATACATAGTACGCGTCCTCGATCTCAGCTAATGCAGCAGCATCAGTAATCTCGATGATTTTGCGCGCACTATAGGGAAGCCGGAAGGTGTGGAGCGATTTAAGTGAGGTATTGTTTAGTATCGTTGTCATAGCAGCATTTTAGCTCCCTCAGTAACACAAGAGCAAGAGCAGCTATTCGCTATTCGCTGTTCGAAGAGCTGAAGAGC
>NZ_JPIN01000007.1 GCF_000753735.1 Pseudidiomarina atlantica
TTCCTATCAACGTATATTATTGTTAATAGATTGATAACAAGATGTGGCGAGCGCGTCAATTTATTTTACAAACTTTACATTTGAATTATAAGCAGAAATTGAACATTATGCGTAAATGTGCGGTTTTGAATTGTGTATAGATTGAATAAGAAAGGAAAGATAAAGTACGAAGAAATGGCGTCCCCTAGGGGATTCGAACCCCTGTTACCGCCGTGAAAGGGCGGTGTCCTAGGCCTCTAGACGAAGGGGACCCCGGACTTGCGGTTGCGATGACTGAATGTGGCGTCCCCTAGGGGATTCGAACCCCTGTTACCGCCGTGAAAGGGCGGTGTCCTAGGCCTCTAGACGAAGGGGACGCAGAACATTCAAGTTGTCTCGCTGATTTTGAAAATGGCGTCCCCTAGGGGATTCGAACCCCTGTTACCGCCGTGAAAGGGCGGTGTCCTAGGCCTCTAGACGAAGGGGACGCGGTATTTCAAAATCGTGTCAGATGCTTTGGTGGAGCTAAGCGGGATCGAACCGCTGACCTCTTGCATGCCATGCAAGCGCTCTCCCAGCTGAGCTATAGCCCCGTAACCCTGACAGCGGGGCGAATTCTATGGTAATTCGCTGCTTACCGTCAACCTTTTTTTTGGCAAAAAGAACCGTTTGCCGATTTTTAAAGCAGTTCGCGCAAATGCCGCGCAATTGTTGTGCAAATGCGCGACAAACACGGCTTAATCATTAAAATGATAAATCCGCTCGAGCGATGCTTTGTCACGCACGGTAACGTTCATATCACGCACCAAACCGTCTTCCAAACTGTATACCCAGCCATGTAGCGCGAGTTCCTGACCACGCTCCCACGCGCCCTGCACTATGGTGGTTTTGGCGAGGTTTCGAACTTGCTCTATTACGTTGAGTTCACACAATCGATCGATACGTGCTTTGTCTTCTAACAGGTCAAGTTCGTCGTGATGCTCACGGTAGATGTCTTTGATTGGATACAGCCAGTGATCCACAAGACCGTGGCTGCAATTTTCGGTGGCAGCGCGAACGCCGCCACAACCATAGTGCCCTACTACTAGTATATGCTTCACCTGCAGCGCATCGACGGCGTACTGCACCACCGACAGACAGTTAAAATCGGTCTGGATCACTTGATTGGCGACGTTGCGGTGCACGAAAAGTTCGCCAGGCGCCATGTCGACAACTTGGTTCGCCGGTACCCGACTGTCTGAGCACCCAATCCACAAGTATTCCGGTGATTGTTGTGCTACCAGATCGGCGAAAAAATTAGGCTGCTCGGCGATCTGGCGTTGTGCCCATTCACGATTCTTTTCCAGTAGCTGACGAATTTTCGGCATCAGAGGTCCTATTGTTGTGCGTTCTCACGCTCAATGATATAGGAAATCGCGCGGTCGATACGTCGTACCACTTGATCTTGATCAAGTAATTCGAGCGTGACGTCCAGCGAAGGAGAGTTACCACCACCGGTCACGGCTACACGCAACGGCATACCTACTTTGCCCATACCTACTTCGAGGTCGTCTGCGACACCTTGAATCGCGGCTTGAATCGTTGCGGCATCCCACGTGGTTAATGCTTGCAATCGTTGCTGCACGGTAGCGAGTGCTTCACGGGCAACCGGGCGCAGGTGCTTTTTCGCTGCACCCTCTTCAAAATCTTCGTACTCTTCATAAAAATAGCGCGCAGCGACCACCATTTCTTTCAGCGTTTTGACACGATCGGCTAACAGCGGAATGATTTTTTCAAGCGCCGGCCCTTTGCTGACATCAACCGCTTGATCGCTAAAGTGCCATTGCAAATGCTCAGCAACTTCACTCACTGGCAAACTTTTCATGTAGTGCTGATTCAACCAATTGAGTTTTTCGGTGTTAAACGCTGACGCAGCTTTATTGACGTCATCTAGACTGAACAGCTTGATCATTTCATCAATACTGAAAATTTCTTGATCGCCGTGGGACCACCCCAAGCGCACTAAATAATTGAGCACCGCTTGCGGCAAGTAGCCGTCATCGCGATACTGCATCACGCTCACGGCGCCGTGACGCTTGGATAGCTTCTTGCCGTCGTCGCCCAAAATCATTGAAACATGCGCATACTCAGGCACTGGTGCACCGAGCGCTTGCAGAATGTTGATTTGCCGTGGCGTGTTATTGATATGGTCTTCACCACGCACCACGTGGGTAATATTCATTTCCCAGTCATCAATGACCACACAAAAGTTATACGTCGGTGTGCCATCGCTGCGAGCAATGATGAGGTCATCCAATTCGGTATTCGCGAACTCGATAGGACCACGAATGTGATCGTTGAATTTCACAGCACCGGTTTGTGGATTGCGAAAACGCACAACGTAACGCTCGCCACTGACATTGGGGTTGTCTCGACAGTGTCCGTCGTAACGTGGCTTCTCGCCGCGCGCCATTTGCTCTTCACGCATTTGCTCAAGGCGCTCTTGTGAGCAATAACATTTATAGGCTTTGTCTTCGGCCAACAGTTTATCGATGTAATGTTCGTAGCGATCAAAGCGCTTGGTTTGGTAGTAAGGACCCTCATCCCAGTTCAGCCCTAACCATTCCATGCCTTCAAGAATAGCGTCGATGGCCGGCTGAGTTGAGCGCTCGCGGTCAGTGTCTTCAATCCGCAACACAAACTTACCGCCAGCAGCTTTGGCTACCAACCATGAATAAAGAGCTGTACGTGCGCCACCGACATGTAAATAGCCGGTTGGGCTTGGGGCAAAACGAGTGACTACTGTCATAACAGTTGCATTCTCCGCATCTTTCGGGTTATTTTGCTGCGTAGTTTACCAATAAGCAGCGTGTGTCGCACCTGCGGTTTTGGGCTAATTTGCCTGAATCGTCGTCGATTCGGTGAAAAAGTCAGCAGTCAGTTAGTTATCGACATATTTTCTGTTGACAGCAACGCGAGGCACCCTATAATACGCCCCGCAAAGCAGAGATAACGGATGGTTAGCTCAGCTGGGAGAGCACCGCCCTTACAAGGCGGGGGTCACTGGTTCGAACCCAGTACCATCCACCACTTCTCCAGTCTCTGCCGCACCCCAGATGGATGGTTAGCTCAGCTGGGAGAGCACCGCCCTTACAAGGCGGGGGTCACTGGTTCGAGCCCAGTACCATCCACCACTTCTTCGAATGTGAAAAGCGATGTTTGCTATTCGCTGTTTGCTGTTCGTTTAAAACTAAAACAACACCACACGTAGCCCGTAGTTCTACTACGGGGAAATTAGCCGTTTCCGCTATCTCGTTCACTAGCTAGCAACTGAAAGAACCTTCTCAAATGCCGTGAATACAGCAACAGCCATAGCGCTGTCAGCCAGGCAAAAATAATCAATGCTTTAACGAACGCAAAATGCGGCCAATTCGCGGCGACCAAACTACCAATCAAAACACCATCGGCGAGCCAACTTAACCACAATAACACCGGTGCTATGCGCGCGAATTTTGGCACCCAACGTGGCAATTCGGCTTTCATTTGGGTCAGCATGACCAGCACCATTAATGCCGGCACGCCGACACTCAACGTCAGCACGAATTGTTCGGTGTTGGCATAGAAAAAGCTCAGCAGACGACCGCGATCTTCACTAAACGTCAGCGAAATAATCCACGCCAAATAACCGCGCAAAAACAACGCCAGCACAAATACCAGTGCCAGCGGTGTTTTCAATTGACCGTCGTTCGTTAGATAGCGTTCATCACCAAGCCTTAACTGCATCGCCCTAACCTAATAGTTTTAAGCGTTCGCGCAAATCGGCGACGTCATCACGTAACTTGGCCGCCTTCTCAAACTCAAGATCTTTGGCCGCTTGATACATTTCTTTCTCGGTGCGCTCTAACAACTTCATCAGCGCAATAGGATCACTCAGATTGATATCGTACTTGGCTTCTTTCTCCGCCACGGCACGACGCTCCTCGTATGATTTCTTGCGCTGGCGTGCGCCACCCAAGTCCATGACATCGGTAACTCGCTTGGTTAAGCCTTTTGGTGTAATGCCTTGCGCTTCGTTGTGCGCAATTTGCTTGGCGCGACGACGGTCGGTTTCATCAATAGCGCGTTGCATCGAGCCGGTAATCTTATCGCCATACAAAATCGCTTTACCATTGACGTTACGCGCCGCACGACCAATGGTCTGAATCAACGCACGGTCGGAGCGCAAAAAGCCCTCTTTATCGGCATCGAGAATCGCTACCAAGCTGACTTCAGGCATATCCAAGCCCTCACGTAGCAGGTTGATGCCCACCAGCACATCGAATTCACCTAAGCGCAGATCACGAATGATTTCCATGCGCTCAACCGTATCAATGTCGGAATGCAGATAGCGCACTTTAATGCCATGCTCGTCCAGATAATCACTTAAGTCTTCAGCCATTTTCTTGGTCAGCGTGGTAGCAAGCACACGCTCATTGACGGCTACGCGCGCACGAACTTCAGACATTAAGTCATCGACTTGGGTAGCGACTGGACGTACTTCAATCACCGGATCAATCAACCCGGTCGGGCGTACGACTTGTTCGATGACCTCGCCAGCCGATTTTTCCAGTTCGTATTTACCCGGTGTTGCCGACACATAAATGGTTTGTGGTGCAATTGCCTCGAACTCTTCAAACTTTAACGGGCGGTTATCTAACGCTGAAGGCAGCCGAAAGCCGTAATTCACCAAGTTCTCTTTACGCGAACGGTCGCCTTTGTACATTGCCCCTACTTGCGAAACGGTCACGTGTGATTCATCGATAATTAGCAGTGCGTCGTCAGGCAAATAATCGAGTAATGTCGGTGGCGGCTCGCCCGGCGCGCGGCCGGACAAATAGCGAGAATAGTTTTCGATACCTGAGCAATAACCCAACTCCAGCATCATCTCGATGTCGTACTGGGTGCGCTGGCTGATGCGTTGCTCTTCAATCAGTTTGTTGGCATCCAGCAGTTGTTGCTTGCGATCTTTGAGTTCGTCTTTGATTTGCTCAATGGCTTTTAAAATTTTCTCGCGCGGCGTCACATAGTGGGTCTTCGGATAAATCGTCGCCCGCGCCACATCGGCTTGCGTCACCTGTCCAGTCAGCGGTTCAAAAAAGCTGATGCGATCAATCTCATCATCAAACAACTCAACCCGCACCGCCATCTCTTCAGATTCTGCTGGGAAGATATCAATCACCTCACCACGCACGCGGTAGGTGCCACGTTCGAAAGCGGCATCATTGCGTTTGTATTGCAACTCAGCCAAGCGACGTAGTATGTCGCGCTGGTCGATGATATCGCCACGGCGCAAGTGCAGCATCATTTTCATGTAGGATTCAGGATCGCCCAAACCATAAATACATGACACCGACGCCACCAACACAACGTCACGGCGTTCCATTAATGCTTTGGTCGCCGACAACCGCATTTGCTCAATGTGGTCGTTAATCGACGCGTCTTTTTCGATAAAGGTATCAGTGGTTGGCACATAAGCTTCAGGCTGATAGTAGTCGTAGTATGAGACGAAATATTCCACCGCATTGTTGGGGAAAAACTCTTTCATTTCGCCGTACAGTTGCGCCGCTAACGTCTTGTTATGCGCCAAAATAAGCGTTGGTCGTTGCACCTTTTGAATGACATTTGCCATGGTAAACGTCTTACCTGAGCCGGTCACACCGAGCAAGGTTTGGTGGGCTAACCCTGCCTCGAGGTTGTCGACCAACTGTTCAATCGCGCGCGGCTGATCGCCCGCTGGCTCAAATTCAGAGGCCAGTTCAAACTCTCGACTCATGCTGCATTCTCCTCGTGCCGTTCGCGTTGCAAATGTTTGGCAAACCACTGCCAAGCAATCAGTGCAGTAATGAAGTTCGCAATTACACCACCGGCAAACAAACCGGGAATATCGTACAGCCAAGAACCGATATAACTCAGCGGTACAAACATCACAAACAACCGCACAATACTTAACAGCAATGCCGACATCGGTGCATGCATTGCATTGAAACTAGAATTGGTCAAAATAATCACGCCTTGGACGCCATAGCCCAGTGGCATGATGTAGATAAACAGACGAATCAAGCGTGCCACCTCAGGATCATCGGTGAAGATCATGGCGATCCAAGGCGCAGTAACAATCAGCAGCAGATAGATGACCAGCTGCACGATGATGACCGCGCGCAAAGCCGTGGTGTAGGCTTCTTTTACTCGTGCAAACTGCATTGCGCCAAGATTTTGGCTCACCAGCGGCGGCAAACTCATCGATAGCGCCAATATAATCACGCTGGCCAAGGACTCGAGCCGCGTACCCACCCCAAATGCGGCAACGGCGGGAGCACCGTAGCCGGCAATAATCGCCGTCAGTACCGCCATTGCCAGCGGTGTCAGCATATTCGCGCCGGCGGCCGGCATGCCAATCGACAGAATTTGGCGCGCTGAACGCACTGGATGCGCATCGACCGGTGCCTTCGTGCTAATCAGCTTTTTGTAATGCAAGTACCACAGCACCAACACCGTCCCTATGGTCCAGCTAATGACGCTGGCAAGCGCCGCACCCTGCACTCCCAGCGCCGGAATGGGGCCGAGGCCAAAAATTAAAATAGGGTCAAAAATGGCGTTCAGCAAACCGCCCGAGGCCATGATTAAACTAGGGGTACGGGTATCACCAGAAGAACGCAGCACCGCATTGCCTACCATCGGAATGACCAACAGCGTGGCACCAATGAACCATGGGATCATGTAATCGTGAATCAACGGCATTAAGCGCGGCTGCGCTTGCAGTGCGGTAAAAATTGGGTCCATCAGCAAATAACCGACGACCGACAATGCTGCCACCAAGATGGCCGAAACCGCGAGTGCAATAAAGCCATCAAACTGCGCGTGTTCCTGTCGCCCAGCTCCGCGTTTGCGCGCCAGTACCGCCGAAGTGCCAATACCGAGGCCAATGGCGAGGCTAATTACGGTAAAAGTTACCGGAAAGGTAAAACTGACCGCAGCCAACGGATCGGTGCCCAACATACCGACGAAGAAGGTGTCGACCACATTAAAGCTAATCAGCGTGAGTACACCAATAACCACCGGCCACGTCATTTGCCATAGCGTGCGCGGAATTGGATCTTGCGTTAACGAAGTAGCTGATACAGCAGAGCTCATGCAACGTCCCGTAGGCTAAAAAGATGATGAAATTTCAAAGCTGTCCATTGTAACGGATTAACCTTTTCGGTGCTATTCAGTCACCACAAATGATCCTCAGGATCAGTATCGGATCGTGGACAAAATGCGCCGTAGATCATATAGTACGGCTCTGCATTTTGACTATCTGGCCCATCGATAACCCACAGGATCGTGTCGTGACTAAAAATGTTGTGAAGCAAACCAATGAGAGTTTACTGTTATCGGATCGCGTCAATGCGATTCAACCGTCACCTACCCTTGCCGTGTCGCAAAAAGCTTCCGAGCTAAAAGCTGCTGGTCACGACGTTATTGGTCTCGGTGTGGGCGAGCCAGATTTTGATACGCCCGAGTTTATTAAAACGGCAGCCAAAGCTGCGATTGATGCGGGTCACACCAAGTACACTGCGGTTGATGGCATCGTGCCGCTGAAACAAGCTGTCATCGACAAGTTTAAACGTGACAATCAACTTGATTACGAACTAAATCAGATTTTGATCTCCGCCGGTGGTAAACACAGCATTTTCAATTTGCTGAGCGCTTGGCTGAACCCTGGCGATGAAGTGTTGATTCCGGCGCCTTATTGGGTCTCCTACCCTGATATGGCCAAACTGGTAGGCGCCGAGCCGAAATTTATTCAAGCGGGTATTGAACAGCGCTATAAAATCACCGCAGCGCAACTGGCTGCTGCAATCACACCGAAAACCCGCTTGCTGTTTTTGAATAGTCCGTCGAACCCGACAGGTACCGCTTACAGCAAGGCAGAGCTCGCTGAACTGGCAGAAGTACTGCGCCAGCATCCACAAGTGTTGATTGCCAGCGACGACATGTACGAACACATTCTTTGGGCTGATTTCCCGTTTGCCAATATCGCTATGGCTGCGCCAGATCTGCAGCACCGCATTGTCTTGCTCTCGGGTGTGTCAAAAGCCTATGCGATGACCGGTTGGCGCATTGGTTATGCGGCAGGTCCGGCCAAACTGATTGCCGCTATGAAAAAGATGCAATCACAAAGCACATCAAACCCAGCCAGCATCAGTCAATATGCTGCATTGGCGGCCCTCAATGGCGACCAAAGCTGTATCGACACCATGGTCAGTGCCTTCAAACAACGGCATGATTATCTGGTCGATGCTTTGAACCAGATCCCAGGTATGCGTTGTATCGCCGGTGATGGCACCTTCTACACCTTCGCTAACATCGAGCAAATGATGGCAGACAAAGGTTACGCGACGGATATTGAATGGTGTGAAGCATTACTCACCGAGGCCAAAGTCGCGTTAGTGCCGGGTACTGCCTTCGGCGCACCGGGTCATTGTCGCTTTTCGTTTGCCACTGACCTTGACACGCTTAAAGAGGCCGTTAAACGCATTAGTGCTTTTGCTAACAATTAGACCGTCAGGCAAAGTTTTGTAAAGCCTTACAAAAGCTCCACAATTTATCGGTTGTGGAGCTTTTTTGATGATAAAAATTCACCAGATTTATGAAGAAATGCACAATCCGTGGTGAAAGACTATGCAGCTACAGACGGCTAAATAAAAAATTTGCGATGAATGACATGCGTTTTGTATCTTACTGTTTTAATTAATTTATTTTTTGACTACGCAATTTTTAACCAACCGCTAAATTAATCTGTAACTCGCACAGTTTAAGGCTTCTCACAGTTCTACCCACAAGGTTATCCACAGATTTAGTGGATAAGATCGGCAAGCCCACGAACCACGCGAGTTTGCCCTCGCTGTGGATAACCGAAGCCCATTGCGCACTATGCGTTATGTTATAGCGCCAGTCCTTTTTCAGGCTTGACAAAAAAATTTTCACTGTCCTTGCGCAGAAAACGCGCAAACGGTGATTTTTACTATTGACAGGGCGCGCGGGCATCTTTAACATTCGCTCCCGTTGTCGGATGACAGCTTGATGAGTATTTGCAACGTTCCCCAGTAGCTCAGTTGGTTAGAGCGGTGGACTGTTAATCCATGTGTCGTTGGTTCGAATCCAACCTGGGGAGCCACACTCATCAGCACATCCCCTCTTTAGCTTGTTATTCCCCAGTAGCTCAGTTGGTTAGAGCGGTGGACTGTTAATCCATGTGTCGTTGGTTCGAATCCAACCTGGGGAGCCAGCTAGCTCAACCGCTAGACGTGACTCCGCAACAAGCCATAATCACTACGCAATAAACTTCGTAAATCCGTTTGTTCACTCTGTTTCCATAGTTGCCGACTTAATTCATCGACCGGCGTAGTTGCGCCTGTTGCTAACCACTGTGCAACGGCACTGGCAACATCTGGCCAGAAGCATTGTTGTGCTTCACCGTTGGCAAACCAATGCCGCAAGCCTGCCTCTGACAAATGCTCAAGCTGGGTCGCTAAACCAAGCGTTGCTAAGCAGCGTGCGTTGGCGACCTGCTCAAACTGCCCCGCTAACGGGCGTACCAAAAGCTTTTTACCGTACGCTAATGCCTCGCTACTGGTTTCAAAACCAGCGTTGCTTATGACCCCCTCAGCTTGCATAAAAAGCTCAGCAAAACGCTGTCTAGAAGGCGGATAATAATCGATGCCTGCCAACCGCTGTCGTTTCGCCTCTGGATGAAACACGCTAAAGCGATACTGCGGGAACTGCGCCAACAGACGGTGCACCGCTAATAGCGATTCAAACGGCAGATAAACCAAGTAATGATCTGACTCAACGTCGCTTGGCTCGGAACGGTGATGCACAATCGGCGGTAACGTGTGTTGACCATCTTTGACCCAATGCATACCCACCACGTCACTTACTGGCGCAAAGAACTTAATCAACTTATTGTAGAACCACGGCAAATGCAGCGTTTTCGTCGGTTGGTAAAAGGCATACTGACGGCCCACACCAATACAGCGTTTGCCCTGACGTTTTGCCGCCCAAGCCACCACCGGCTCGTAGTCGGTGACAATCAAATCGTACGGACTCAAGTCGAGTGTGTTCACGTCGTGCCAAAATTGCCGCCAGTTGTTGCTCTTCAGGGTTTGCAGTAAGTCGATTTGACCATTTTTAACGGCAAAGGATAGCCCTTTGCGCCATTGCCATTGCGGAAACGCCTGCATGTCAAAGAGCAATTCTTGTGGCCGTCCCGAGACCAGATAATCCACCTCAACAGCGTGCTGCTGTAACGCTTCTGCAAGCGCTGAACAACGACTTAAATGGCCATTGCCGGTGCCTTGAATACCGAGCAAGATCTTCATACGCGAACTCCTTTAAATCGTGATGGGATCCATTAAACTAAGCGCGATTCCGGCCAGACCAGTACCAAGCGCGGCGCCAGCGAGGATGTCGCCGGGATAATGCACCCCCAGTAACAACCGCGACAGCCCTACAGCGGTAGCCCAGCAGAGCCAGACCGGTGCTAAATGAGGCAGGAAATAACAGGCCAAGGTGGCAAATAAAAATGCCGCGGTGGTGTGCCCTGAAGGAAAGCTAAATTGATCGTGGGCTTGTATTACTGCAGTAATAGAAAGTGTTTGATAAGGGCGCGGGCGTTTTAACCAGCGCTTGATCAGCATAAAAGTAGGAATTTCGATGGCAAAGCCGGTGAACAGCGTGGGCAACATGCGCCGATCGATCAGTTCATCGGTAAAATAGAAGTACAACGCAACAATGGCGTAGCAATAACCATCTCCCGAGCGAGATAGCCAACGCACCCAGCGTTGTTGCTGAATACTTTGAGCTCGTTGCGTTAACCAACAAAACCACTGTTGATCGTATCGGCTTAACGTCGCTAACCAGCGCCCCATGGCAAGGCCCCTTCTTGGCTCGATTTAGCGCCACCTTACGGGGCTTTAATGGCGCTTTTGCGACAACTAAATGAAGATTCAATGACAAAGCCGAATAACACTACAGTCTATCGGTTGTTTCAAACGGCTAAACGTTCGATAATATGGCAATTAGTTTCGTTACTTTTTCAGACCAATCAGGTGTAGCTCATGGGTGAGTATTTGCTACTACTAGTAGCAACCGTACTGGTGAACAATTTTGTGTTGGTGAAGTTTCTCGGCTTGTGCCCGTTTATGGGGGTATCGAACAAGCTCGAGACAGCCATCGGTATGTCTGCGGCAACGACCTTTGTGCTGACCTTGGCATCGGTGTGTAGCTATCTCGTCAACCAGTATTTACTCGAACCCCTTGGCTTGGGTGCCCTGCAAACTTTGAGCTTTATTCTCGTGATTGCGGTTGTGGTGCAGTTCACTGAAATGGTGGTGCACAAAACCAGCCCAACACTGTATCGCTTGCTCGGTATCTTCTTACCGTTAATTACCACCAACTGTGCAGTGCTCGGTGTGGCCCTGTTGAACATCAATGAACAACACAACTTTATCGAATCGATTATTTATGGCTTTGGCGCGGCGGTCGGCTTCTCGTTGGTTTTGATTATGTTCTCGGCGCTGCGCGAGCGCTTAGCGGCCGCAGATGTGCCTGTTCCCTTTAAAGGCGCAGCGGTGGGCATGATCACAGCTGGACTTATGTCATTAGCATTTATGGGCTTTAGTGGTTTGGTGAGTGTCGCATGAGTATAGTGACGGCAATCATTGCACTGGGTGTTCTAGCCTTGGTGTTTGGTTTGGTACTTGGCTTTGCCGCAGTGCGGTTTAAGGTTGAGAGCGATCCTATTGTTGACCAAATCGACGCTATTTTGCCACAAACCCAATGCGGGCAATGCGGCTACCCCGGCTGTCGCCCTTATGCCGAAGCCATTGCCAATGGTGACGACATTAATAAGTGTCCGCCAGGTGGCGAGGCTACCATCAAAGCACTAGCCGATTTGCTTGGCGTTGAAGCCAAACCATTGGACGCCGCACACGGGCAAGAAGACGTGAAGAAAGTGGCGGTGATCCGTGAAGACGAATGCATTGGCTGCACCAAGTGTATCCAAGCCTGCCCCGTCGATGCCATTTTAGGTGCCGCGAAACAAATGCACACCGTCATAGCGCATGAATGTACCGGTTGCGACTTGTGTGTCGAGCCTTGCCCAGTCGATTGTATCGACATGGTGCCGGTGCAACCACGTCCAGAAAACTGGCAATGGGATTTTCAGCAAATCCCCGTGCAAGTAGTGGAGACCAAGTAGTATGCCCACGACTGCCAATCTAAAAGAAATTGAAGCAGGTCGCATTTGGACCTTCCCAGGCGGGATTCATCCACCGGAGCGCAAAGAGCTCTCCAATACGGTGCCCATTGCGCAATTACCGCTGGCCGAGACCTATACTGTGCCGTTGAAACAACACATCGGTGGCCCGGCTGAAATTTGTGTCAGTGTCGGTGAACGCGTGTTGCGTGGCCAGCCCCTAAGTAAAGCGGCGTTGGGACAAGGTCTACCGATTCATGCACCGACCTCAGGCACGGTTACCGCGATTGGCCCCGGGCGTATCGCACATCCATCGGCAATGGCCGACATCGTCATTCGTATTGCCGCCGATGGCAAAGATGAGAGTGTGCCGCAGCAAGGATTGACCGACTACACCCAGGTCTCGCGTGCTGAACTGCTCGAGCGTATTTGTATGGCAGGGATTGCCGGACTTGGCGGTGCCGGTTTCCCCACCGCACAAAAGCTAGCCCTGCAACGGCCGATTGATTATTTGATTATCAACGGCGTCGAGTGCGAACCCTATATTTCCGCCGACGACCGCTTAATGCGCGAACATGCGGCCACCATTCTTGATGGCGCAGCTATTTTGTTGCACCTTGCGGGAACCACTAAAGGTTTGGTGGCGATTGAAGATAACAAACCCGAGGCGATCGCGGCGATGCGCGAAGTGCTGGCCGATTATCCGCAGTTCAGTCTGCGCGTGGTGCCCACCAAGTATCCGTCTGGCGGCGAAAAGCAATTGATTCAATTGCTAACGGGGCGCCAAGTACCGAGCAAAGGCCTGCCTATTGATATTGGTCTGGTGATGCAAAACGTGGGTACTGCCTTCGCTGTCAGTCGTGCGATTCGCCACGGTGAAGCCCTTACCGAACGGGTCGTCACGGTCACCGGTGAGAGCGTGCAAAAGCCCGGCAATTACTGGGTACGCATTGGTACACCGGTTGCCACCCTATTACAGCAAGCAGGCTTTGTAAGTGAAGGCGAGCAGCAACGGGTAATCATGGGCGGTCCGATGATGGGCTTCACCCTGCCCGATCTCGATGTGCCCGTGGTTAAAATTACCAACTGTTTACTGATTCCAAGCACGCAAGAGCTCGCGCCGGCGCAACAAGAAATGCCGTGTATTCGCTGCGGCGCCTGTGCTGACGTGTGTCCGGCCCAGTTGCTGCCACAACAGCTGCAGTGGCTGGCAAAAGCCAAAGATTACGACGGCCTAGAGCAGCAGAACCTGTTTGACTGCATCGAGTGTGGTGCGTGCGCGTACGTCTGCCCCAGTGAAATTCCGCTAGTACATTATTATCGTAAAGCGAAAGCTGAAATCCGTAATCTGGCGCGTGAAAAAGCCAAAGCGGAAGTGGCGCGAGAACGTTTTGAAGCTCGGCAAGAGCGCTTAGAGCGCGAAAAAGAGGAACGCTTGGAACGCCATCGCAAAGCCGCTGAAGCGCGTAAACAAGCACAAGCTGAACAAGTAGCCGCCGGTGGCAACGATCCACAAGACGCCGTGCAAGCCGCTATCGCGCGGGCGAAAGCACGCAAAGCTGCGCAGCAAGCCGCCGCAAAACAAGCAGAACAGAATTCTGAAACCAGTTCGGCGGATGAGGACAAAGCATGACCTTTAAACTGGCAGCATCCCCCCACGCCCACCAACGGCGTACCACCCAGCAAATCATGCGCTGGGTGTATTTAGCGTTAGTACCGGGTGTGCTGACACTGATGTACTTTTTCGGCTGGGGTGTACTTTGGCAACTGGCACTCGCTATCGTCACCGCTTGGGTTGCTGAAGCAGCCTGCATGGCCTTACGTGGTCGTCCAATCAGCAGTGCGTGGCGCGACCACACCGCGCTGGTAACGGCAGTGTTACTGGCCATCAGTATTCCGGGCATGGCGCCGTGGTGGCTGATTGTCATTGGTACCGCATTTTCGATTATTGTGGTCAAGCACGTATATGGCGGTGTCGGTCAGAATATCTTCAATCCGGCCATGGCCGGCTATGTTTTGTTGCTGGTCAGCTTCCCTGTGCAAATGACCAGTTGGCCGCTGCCACAAAGCTTGGCGCAATTTGATCTGAGTTTCTGGGACACCACAGTGTTGATCTTTAGCGGCTACACCCCGGCCGGCTACAGTATGGAACAGTTACGCATGGGCGTTGACGGCCTCACCATGGCGACCCCATTAGATAGCCTGCGCACCGCTCTGAACCATCAATTGACCATCAGTGAAGCGCTCGCACAGCCGATTTTTAGTGGCCTTGCCGGCATCGGTTGGCAATGGATAAACGCGGCCTTCTTGCTCGGTGGCTTGGTGTTGCTGAAAGTTCGCGTCATCAGTTGGCATATTCCCGGCGGCATGTTGTTGGGGCTGCTGATCCCAGCCTCTATCGCTTGGCTGTTTGCACCGGACCAAAGCGTTTCACCGCTGATGCACCTGCTCAGTGGCGCAACCATGCTCGGCGCGTTCTTTATTGCGACCGACCCCGTCACCGCTGCCACTTCGAATCGCGGGCGCTTGTATTTTGGTTTGCTGATCGGCTTCTTGGTGTTTGTGATCCGCACTTGGGGCGGCTATCCCGACGCTGTTGCCTTCGCCGTACTGCTGGCCAATATGACCGTGCCTATTATCGATAAATATTCACAGCCAACCGCTTATGGCCATGCCTCGGGCGGACGTGGAGGTCAGTCATGATCGGTAAAAGTATGCAGCGCAACGGGCTGATCCTGGCCGCTTTTGCTATTGCCGCCACCCTATTGGTGATGCTGGTGGCGCGATTGACCGCCGAGCCCATTGCCCGTGAACAACAGCGCGAACTGCTGCAAGTCTTGAATCAATTGATTCCACCAGCGCAGCACGATAATGATTTGTATGCCAGTTGTCGGTTGATTGATGATGCCGAGCTCGCTCGCACGCCAACCCCGATGTATCTCGCAACACTTAATGGCGAGCCGACCGCAGCAGCTCTCGAAGTGGTCGCGCCCAACGGTTATTCCGGTGCCATTCGCTTATTAGTCGCGCTCAATTGGGATGGTGAAGTTGCTGGGGTGCGTACCCTACAGCACCAAGAAACACCTGGACTTGGCGATAAAATTGAATTACGCAAAAGCGATTGGATCTTGAGTTTTGATGGTATGACGGTGAATGGCAGCGACGATGAGCGCTGGGCCGTGCGCCGCGACGGTGGCGTGTTCGACCAGTTTACTGGTGCCACTATTACCCCGCGTGCTGTGGTACAAGCCGTCGAACGCACCGTGCGACGCTTTAAGCAACAAAAATTGCAGTGGCAACAAACGGCTACTGCCTGCGAAGGTGAAACCTCATGAGCTATCGTGAACTGACGTGGCAAGGGCTGTGGCAGAATAACCCAGCCTTGGTGCAACTCCTTGGCCTCTGTCCATTATTGGCGGTGAGTAACACCGTGACCAATGCCCTCGGTCTTGGACTCGCCACCTTATTGGTACTAGTTGGCTCCAACATTACCGTCTCTTTGGTGCGCGAATGGGTACCCAAAGAAATCCGTATTCCGGTCTTTGTGATGGTTATCGCGACCTTTGTGACCGTGATTCAGTTGCTGATGAATGCCTACGTGTATGGCTTGTACCAAGCCCTCGGTATTTTTATTCCATTGATTGTCACTAACTGCGTGATCATTGGTCGCGCCGAAGCCTACGCCTCGAAAAACCCGTGGCACCACGCAGCTTATGATGGCTTGATGATGGGCTTAGGCTTTTTAATCGTGTTGGTGTTACTGGGCGGCATTCGCGAAGTCATCGGCAATGGCACCCTCTTTGACGGCGCTGAATTGTTGCTCGGTGACTGGGCGACAGCCCTGCGCATTGAGTTATTCGCCGTCGATTATCCGTTGTTGCTAGCGATTCTACCGCCGGGCGCATTCATCGCCATGGGCTTCATCATCGCGCTGAAAAATGGCATCGACCGCTATCTCGAACAACGCGCCAGCAAACCCGTTAAAGAAGTCACGCGTGCGCGTGTGACGTCGCAAGGCTAAGCACTGACGTAGCTATGAATAAACAAAAACGCATTGAAATCCTAACCCGTTTGCGCAACGAAAATCCGCACCCGACCACCGAGCTTGAATACGACTCGGTGTTCGAGTTATTGATCGCAGTCATGCTGTCGGCACAAGCCACCGACGTCGGCGTTAATAAAGCAACGCGTAAATTGTTCCCGGTTGCCAATACGCCGGCCGCCATGCTGGAACTCGGTGTTGACGGAGTGAAGCACTACATTAAAACCATTGGTTTGTTTAACGCCAAGGCCGAGAACGTAATCAAGACCTGTCAACTACTTGTTGACCACTACGACGGTCAAGTCCCCGAAGACCGTGCGGCATTAGAAGCCTTGCCGGGAGTGGGTCGCAAAACGGCGAATGTCGTGCTCAACACCGCTTTTGGCTGGCCAACCATTGCCGTCGACACGCACATTTTTCGGGTCGCCAACCGCACCAAGTTTGCCATGGGCAAGACGGTTCGCGCAGTAGAGGATAAACTCGATAAAGTGATTCCGGCGGAATTTAAGGTAGATGCGCACCATTGGTTTATTTTGCATGGTCGCTATACCTGCATTGCACGCAAACCACGTTGCGGCAGCTGCTTGATTGAAGACTTATGTGAATTTAAAGAGAAAACTTCCGACGAGTAAGGGAAGTTGTAACAAAAGTAAGCAAAGGAGTACCACGATGAGAATGCTACATACCATGTTACGCGTGGGCGATTTAGACCGCTCAATCCAATTTTATACCGAATTACTTGGCATGAAATTGTTGCGTCAAGCAGACAACGAGGAATACAAATACACGCTTGCTTTTGTCGGTTACGGCGACGAAGCCGACCATACCGTGCTTGAGCTGACCTACAACTGGGGCAAAAGTGAGTATGATTTAGGCGACGCCTACGGGCACATCGCCATTGGCGTGGAAGACATTTATGGTTTGTGTGAGCAGCTCGAAGCCAAAGGTGCTGACGTCTATCGCAAACCAGGGCCAGTGAAAGGCGGCAAAACTGTGATTGCCTTTGTCCGTGACCCTGACGGTTACGCTATCGAATTGATCGATCGCAAACCAAGCGACGATTTATGAGTGAGCACACCGCCAAGTTAATGCAGGAGCGGTTTCGTGGCTACCTGCCGGTCGTTATTGACGTCGAAACCGCCGGTTTTAATGCGAAAACCGATGCCTTGCTGGAAATTGCGGCCGTTACCCTCGCCTTTGATGACGAGGGTTGGCTGCACCCTGCTGAGCGCTTGCACTTTCATGTGCAACCCTTTGCTGGTGCCAACATCGAGCAAGCTGCCATTGACTTCAACGGTATCGATCCACACTCACCACTGCGCGGGGCTGTTAGCGAAGAAGAAGCGCTGAAAGAAATGTTCAAGCCGATCCGCAAAGCGCAGAAGGAAGCCGGTTGTCAGCGTTGCGTGTTGGTCGGTCATAATGCAACCTTTGATCATGGCTTTGTGATGGCCGCGGCTGAGCGCGCTGCACTCAAGCGCAATCCATTTCACCCGTTTGTCACCTTCGACACGGCCGCGCTTGCTGCCCTTACCCTCGGGCAAACAGTGCTGATGAAAGCCTGTCAGTCGGCCGGTATCGCGTTCGATGGCAAGCAAGCACATTCCGCTCTGTACGATACCGAACGCACTGCTGAGTTGTTCTGTTGGATGATAAATCGCTATAAAAATCTTGGCGGTTGGCCATTACAGGGGCAATAATAGCAGCACAATAACAACAATAAGGAACCACCATGGTCGCAACCCCTCCCGTCTACTCAGGTTGGCAAGCACGCGTACCGCATTTTCTCGCGATTGTCATTAGTGCCACCATGGTGTGGTCCTACATAGACCCCGCCGATAGCACCGTGTGGTGGGCCGAAATGATTCCAATTATGGCCATATTTGCCAGCTTATTGGCCACCTACCGCGCATTTCGCTTTAGCAATACCGCTTACGTGCTCATGAGTGTATTGCTGATCATGCACACTATTGGCGCCCACTACACGTTCGCCAATGTGCCTTTTGATTGGGTCACCAACACCTTTGACTTTGAACGCAATCACTACGACCGCATCGCGCATTTCAGTGTCGGCTTTTATGCCTACGCTGCAGCCGAATTATTAGTACGCAAACAATGGGCACGCCCAGTGACCGCCATGTTGTTCGGCTTGTTCTTTATCATGGCCGTGGCCGCCGCCTACGAAATCATTGAATGGCAATTTGCTGTCATTGAAGGTGGCGACGCAGGTCTGGAGTTTCTCGGTTCGCAAGGCGACATTTGGGACGCCCAAAAAGACATGCTCGCCGATACCCTAGGCGCTATCGTCGCTCTGGTACTGTTTGCCCTCTCAGGCTGGAATCGTCGCTAGAAGCGTTAGGCCGCAGCTTATTTCTCTGCGGCCTCTATTTCCTGAATCTTCTTCCACAGTTCATCCGCTTCTTGACTGATGTGCGAGCTACCGCGGATATCGCCGTTGCGCTGCATTTCCATGGCTTTCTTTTGCAGCTGCTCTAGCTCTTTGCGCATCTTCTTGGTCGGGCTCGATTTGAATAATCCAAACATCTTTGTCACTCGTTTTGGGGTTTGAGTGTTGTACGCTTGAGACGTCGGAATAGTTTTCTATTAAAGTTGATTTCTACCGAAATTCGACCGTTTGAACATTTTCAAGTTCGAGGCGACGTTCTGAAAGGATCAGTTAACTGAGCGGCCGCTGGTTGACGTACAGATCACCATCGAAGAACGTGAAACTTCCTTGACGGAAATGCTTAGCTTCTTGTTGGGAAGCCAGCGAAAACCGGAATCTTATCGATAAGCTCTTCCCAGCTTGCGCTGCTCGCGGTAAATAGATGCGCCGTTGGCGTCAGCGTGACCTCAGTATCTAAACAGCCTGCCGGTACCACCAGCATCCCCTCGTTTTGCGTGTTCGGCAGCGCAGAACCACAATGCTTGCAAAAACTTCTGCTATGTCGCGAATCAGGCAGTGTAAACAAGGTCACTGCATCGTTTCCCGATAACCAACTGAGTTGCGCTGACTGCGAGAACAAATTAGCTGCGTGCGCTGAACCCGTGTCTTTTTGGCAGTGCTTGCAATGGCACAGGTAAAAGCTGTCGAAGTCGCCTTCAACGGTAAAACTGACAGTGCCGCAGAGGCACGAACCACGATGGATAGTCATTGGCTTTCCTTGTTCGATTTCTCATGTATGTAAGTGCAAATACCCTTCAATTTGCTCAAAAATAACAGTTTCGCTGTTATAACTGCGGAACACCGTTTAGGGGCAGTTATGACAGGTACGTTTATATTCTTGCTCGAACTCATCTTGGAACGGAATCTGCAAACTCTGCGCCAATTGATGATTGGTAATTTGAAAGGTTCGTAAATCACTTTCCGACAGCCAGTAGATTCCATTATGCGGAGCCGACGTGATTGAAAACCAGTAGAAATCGTCGACTCCTAACATTCTTTGGATATAGTCGCGATGCAGGTCGTGCGCTTCGTCGTGTCTCGGAAAGTCCTTTGCCTGTTTACATTGACGTGAATTGCCGTCGCCAGAGCATTGCGCCCATGAGTGCACGCCGACATGCGCGCCCTCACCCACCGAACGACGAGCGCCGGACAAGAACAAACTTACTCCACCGGAAGCGGCTACGCCGTTCGCCATCAGATGCGTATCGAGGCCTTGCTGGCGAATGTAATGTCCGAGCTTGATCGTATCGCGATCGTTGATAGAACCGCCATTTGCGGTGAGCACAATCAATTCGATTTCGGGTGAGTCTTGCAATATGGCAATGACTTTATCTGACGTATAGGCATCAAATGTACCGAGCAGAAAGAGCGCTTGATCGACCTTTTCGACTACCGTTTGGCTTTTTGATTCCGCTTTACCGCTGTTTGCGTCGTTTATGTTTGCTAGGGCTGTTGATACGCCTACCGGAATTAATAGTCCGGTACCGAGCAGAACGGCGCTGAGTGCTTTTTTGACGCGAGTTCGCATTTTATAAATCCTATTTGATGTCGTCTGCTCGCTAACCACGATCCGCAGGGTGATTCACGCCATCATAGGTCGGAATACCGTCAATTTTTAGCGGGTTAATACCTTCTAAGCATGCCACATTAAAGCCATATTGGCTTGGGTTTGAGCGGCGCTGATGATGGGTGTAAATGCCACATTTGGAGCAAAAATAATGCTTTGCCGTTCGTGTATTGAATTGATAAAGCGTCAGCAATTCCGCACCCTTCACGATATTGATACCTGACAAAGGAACTGACGCAGCTATGGCGCCTCTTCTACGACACATAGAGCAATCGCACCGACGCACGTCAACAAGACCGTCGGGCAAAGTTAATTCAATCTCTACCGCGCCACAGTGACACGTAGCTTTGTGCTTCGCTTGAATGGGAACGCCATCTACTTGTTTTAGGTTTAGGGTCATACTTAAGTCCTTTGGCTAGGTAGACACTAGTTGCGCGTGCCAATGCATCTCTTACATGCGAGTAAAATACTGAAATGCGGTAGCCACTGTCTCTTATTCAATCCGAAAATCATCATGCAGTTTCGACCAATGCGCTCGTAGTGTCTTTTTGTGTGCTTCGTGTATAGGCAGTTCGGTTAATAGCTGAGGCCAAGCTGAACGCGCTTTTTCTAAGGTATCAATTAGGTGAACCTTAATCGCCTGCCAAGGTAGACCAACACGATTAGACCAAGTTTCAAACGAAGTCATATTGACCTGATACCAATTCTTATTTCCGGCCATGTTCAGCGCAAATTCTGTCTCGTCGTTGACGTACGGTAACGTTGAAACGATATCGTAGGCAGGTGATAACTTTGGCCGCTGCGGATCAGTATAAATTACTGACCAATTTTTAAGATGGGCATCACCATTAGCAAGCAATATATTCACTAGCAAACGCCGCGCCATTTGCTGAACGTCTTTTAAAGCTTGATGGCTAGACGAATAAAGTGCATCAGCGATTTGTTCGTAATTATGCTTTTTATACTTCTCATGGGGGTACACACCGAAAATTTGCGCAAAATCTTCGGTGTGAATGCGTTGCCCATGGCTTCTATCAAATCGCTTAATCGCATAAGCATGTTGCTCATTGGGCAACTGAATATTCGGTAAGTTATCTAGGTCAGATAATTTAACTAACTTTATTTCTGGAATATCAACACCGACGGCCTCCGCGAGGCGCATCGCCGAGAATTCATTGTAAGGCACATATTTGTGCACAGTCGACGGTGTCTTGATGATCCAGCTATCCTGGTTCGCATCAGTGCCGATGTTAAATCGACCGTCCTGATTCCGAACTGAGGAAAACTTCATCTGCACACCAGCTAAGGAAAACTTAGTTTGCGAATGCTCAACATCTATCTGTACCGCTTCAACTTGTTCACGATGATCGAGCGCCCACGCAGGCATTTGGCCAACAACGATAGGCGCTGCAATTACACCACCAGGTAAACTACCTGCCATGTGCACCAGCAAAATGAATTCATTATCAATGTGGACTTTCAGTGACTGCGCCATCCATTGTCTCAATGCTCCCTCGGGCAACAAGTTCGACAAGACTGGCGGCAGGCGTTGTGAACTGATGAGCGGTTGCTGAAGGTAGCGTTCATCGATTAACTGCGACATAGTGAATGTATTGCGCTTAGGGCCAGGCAACGCTATATAATTTGGAGAGAATACGAAGATGTTCTTGCCACCCGAATAATGTGAGATGACACCAACTTCTTGATTGTTGATGCTCAGCATGAGGCCTTCAACATACTCTTTGCGTTTCGTATTCATGGCCGTTAGTCCTCAAGATGCTTATGCTTACCAGCCCACACATTTTCAGACTCTGCGTTTGTTGGTGTCGTACGTTTGCTATCGATGCTAGTAGGATCTGAAATCGACAACTCCAAGCCTAAACCCACAAGAATACGCAACAAGGTCGAAACTTTTAGGTCCTGCCCTGACTCAACGCGCTGATACTGTTGCTGCGACATGCCAATCAGCATACGCATGTCTTTTTGTGACAGTCCTCGTTTCTTGCGCTCTTCGACTAGTAGTTCGCTAAGCTCTTTCAACGTTTTCATGAAACAACCTATGTATTGTTTTTTCTCAATATACAACTTATACGCTGTATTTTTACGAAAAACAACTTTTATAATGTTTACGTTCTTGGATTACAACTCCTAGGTTGTTATGTTGACGCTCGGTAGAAGCGAATAAATTTGAGAGCTTGATAGTCAGCTTTGTGCCAGGAGCGGACGTTAACGCGGAGCGCGCCGGCACACTTTAGTGCCTCCGAGTTACGCGAATTGTTATAAATTTTCTCGGACAAACTGCTCAACGCTGAGATGCCGTCCCTTGCTTTGGTAATGTCCATCTAAGGCATAGGCCATCTTTTCCAGCGGAGCGTTGTTATACCCAAAATATTGAATCTCTCGAATGTAGCGCTCGATGAAACCTTGAGGAGCGAGCTCTCGCCACTGCAACACATGAACCAACTCGTGGAAGTGAACCCGAAGCTCGTTTGCAGCCTCTTTCTTTATGTAATAGGTATCATTGTAGGTAATACCTGCTACGTCCATGTCGACCAGCGTACGGCTAAGCCCAGGCACACCGCCAGCACCAGGCCTGTTACCCACAGATTCTGCTGCGAAGGCATTTTGTCTGACACCTCAGCGAATACTGGGAAAGGTAACAGTAGTAACAAGGTAAGTCTTCGGAGCATGTTCTTCCTTAAATAATTCAATGACCCAGCGCAACTGACTGACTCCATGAAGTTTACTGACACAGTTCCGCGAACTTCCCATTTAACAGCGTTTTTAAGTCGCTCGGGCTCAGCTCCAGATCGACCCCTCGGCGACCGGCGCTAACAAAGATTGAAGTATGGCGATCCGCCGATATATCAATGACCGTTCTCAGGCGTTTCTTTTGACCTAGTGGGCTGACCCCGCCCAGAACATATCCTGTCGAGCGTTCTACATCAGATTTTGTAGCCATCAGAGCACGTTTAGCGCCAAGCGCTTTTGCCGCAAGTTTGAGGCTAAGCCTGGATAGCACGGGAATAATGGCGACAGCCAATTCGCTGTCATCAAGACACACCACCAGGGTTTTAAATACCTGCTCTGCAGGCGCACCCAGTTTCTCTGCCGCTTCAGCACCATAAGACGACACCGACGCATCATGAACGTACTCATGCACTGTGTGCCCTATTTGATGTTTCTTAGCTATATTAATTGCAGGAGTCATTATTGTGCGCTCACCTAAAATCCGAAGTCAATGCCGTGCTTATGGCGATTCGCCTGGCTTTTTTCGTCATCAAACTCGAAAATGTTCATGAGTATAAATTATTCCTTTTTTTACTCATTTGGCAAGATAGCTAGAAAGGAGTGGCTGCTAACGCCGCTAAGCACGCGCGGCTACGGAATGGAGGCGAAGCCGCAATGCAGTAGACGTCGCCGTGACTTGCATGGTTATGTGGTTGTGCGTTCATTGAACAAGATTCTGTTTGAAAACGGATCTACCACTTCAAACACCCTGTCGCCCCACGGTGCTGCTGTAATTTCCGGCCTGGAGTATCTGTAGCCTCGCGACGTTATTTCGTGGTGCAACGCCTCAAGCTCATCCGTATTCACAAACGTTTTGGAACCGGGAGTGCAATCACCTGAATGCTCACTCAGATGAAAGACCAGATCGCCTCGGGAAACCTGCATATAGATAGGGAAGCCCGCCTCAAAGCGGTGCTCCCAATCCAAGGACATACCGAGAAATTCCAGATAGAACTCCTTGGCCTTTGCCTCATCGAAAATCCGAATAATCGGGATGGCTTTAAACTGCATCCATGCTCTCCTTACACATAACGCCCGGCACAGCGGCAGCCGTAACGGAGCGGTTTTGTGTTAATGTTTGAGCGCAGCGAGTAACACAAAACCGCGTAGTGTAGGCTGTCCGCCTGCTGCCGATTGTTAGATGCCAGTGCCACTTAATGAACGCTTGCCTTAGAAAGCAAATTTAAAACCAATACACCGCAAACTATTAAACTAATACCCACGAAACCCCATGCATCAATCTTTTGCCCGTAAAGCCCCCATGCAACAGCAGTGACTAATACTACGCCAAGGCCAGACCAAACTGCATAGGCCACCCCTACAGGAATAGACTTCAAGACCAATGAAAGGAAATAAAATGCAATTCCATAGCCAACAATTACGATGAAAGATGGTACGAGCTTCGTAAAACCTTCACTGGACTTTAATGCAGATGTTGCAACTACCTCTCCAAGAATCGAAATAGTAAGAAATAACCAGCTTTTCATGATCCGCCTCCAATATGATTCGAAGGGAGTATATGTCTTTTTCTCTTAAAATTGCAGTCTTGAAGAAAAAAATTATTCGTGCGCAACTTTCCGGTTAATTACATCTAACATTTGTATATTGTGCGTGCGCGTTTAGCAACTCGTCCAATTGATGGTTTTCAGCTCTTAACTTACTGAGCAAGCAGGCATTCCTAACTTGAAAGAATCCGAGTTAGCAAAGGCAATTTGAGCATGCTCAGTTACACTCTACCGATCGCACAATATCCAACTTTTATTTTTTTGTTATGTCATTGACAGTAAACGACTTAAATAAAAAACACAACAGCAAAACGCGCAATATTCCCAAAGTGAATGTGCCGTGCATCGCTAGCGACACCGACACTTACTAATAACGGGCGGCTAGTCACTAGTTGGATTAGGCCGAAAATCATAAGGTCTGCTTTTCGCTCGTTGCTGACCGCCAGCATAGTGCCAACAGCGGACGCTAGCACCTCATGATATTAATTGTTAGAGGCACCAACAGTAAAATACGATCACTTCCCAAGGTTTCACTTAGGTAACTCTATGTGCACTTCAAGCCCCGTGGGATGTGAGTTGTTGAATGAAATTTTTCCATGGTGCAGTTGCACTATCTTTTGTGTAATCGACAGGCCTAAACCAGCGCCTGATACAGCACTATGTTCTTGAAGTCGATAGAAGCGCTCCCCCAACCGCTCAAGTGTTTCTTTAGGGACACCCTTGCCTTCATCAGCAACCTTGATAATGACTCTGTTAGCAGTCTCGAGCGCGACTACCTGTATTTTCGAACCTTTCGGCGAAAATTTCATTGCATTGGACAACAGGTTGGTTAAAACACTAACGATAAGAGTTTCGTCACAAATTATTCGAATAGAGGAAACATCAATGTGCCATTGGTGATTTTCCACTTTATTGATTGGTAAGTGATTTAGCGCCAAAGAGACCAACTTACTGATTTCAACTTCCTCAAACTTTTCAGTAAAGTTTAGGCTATCAAGCCGATTCAACAACAACAGTTGATTAACAAGGCGTGACATTCGCTCCACGGAGTTAAAAATGGACCTGCCAGAGTGCTTGGCATCGTCAAGTGAATCAGCTGAAATGACATTTTCGGCGTGTACTTGGATTGCGCTTAACGGTGTGCGCAGTTCGTGAGAAGCATCAGCGACAAACCGCTTTTCGCGTTCCGAGAACATTTTAATTTGATGCAACAACCGATTGAGTGCTTGCCGGATCGGAACTAACTCATTAGGCAGTTCGGACTCAACTGGCGACAAATTATTTAACTCCCTAGCTCTTAGGTCTGCAGCAAAACGTTTTACGGGTTTTAGGACAATATAAACGATGAGGAGTATTAATAGGCTAATTGGAACCCACATTAATAATAGTGGATAGAGTTGCTCTGAGGCCAAGTAGCCACTCAGCTCACCTCGAACATCCTGACGCTGAAAAGTATGAACCCATATGCCTTTGGATTCCTCGAAGTAGCTAAAGATAAACCACGTGTTTTTGTCACTCTTTAATGTATGGTAACCCGCTTCTAAACCCTTAAGGTTCAATGATTGAGCCTGGTTTGTTGAAGCCAGCAAATTACCGTCGACATTGTAAATTTGATAGCCAATCTTAGACTCGTATTTATGGCCGCTGGGACCTTTTTCTTCAGCGTAGCTATCCTCTCCGGTATCATCATATTGCGATATCGGAATTATTTGAGTGACAGACAGTTTATTTTTAGCGGGCGCATAAAACGTTGCGAGCGACTTTGCGGTCTGAGCAAGTTGTGCATCAAAAACCTCATCCAGCTCATGCAGAATATCTCTGTAACTCGCCCAAGCCGTGACGGCAAGTACAGTAACCACGGCTAAGTTGATGCCAACAACCAATGAGCGACGAAGTGACCACAGGCTCATGATGACGCATCTTGTAAGCGATAACCTAGGCCTCTTATCGTTGAGATAAGATTACCATCGATTTTCTTGCGTAAATGGTGAATGTGTACTTCCAGCGAATTACTCTCATGTTCGCCTCCCCAGCCATAGCATGCATTCGCTAATTGCTCTTTACTCACTATTTTTCCTTTGTGTAGCG
Organism: Pseudidiomarina atlantica; assembly: GCF_000753735.1. GTDB lineage: Bacteria > Pseudomonadota > Gammaproteobacteria > Enterobacterales > Alteromonadaceae > Pseudidiomarina > Pseudidiomarina atlantica. The sequence continues at coordinate 26,677 of NZ_JPIN01000007.1, forward strand.
CTAACTGTTTCAGTAACAACCACTCAAGCCGAGTTAAATTAATCATTTTGTCACGAAAACGGCATTCCTGTGATGAAAGGTCAATATTCAGTTGCCCACAGGTTATAATATCGTTTAAGTGTTGGTTTGCTTTGCGAACCTGCACTCGAATACGCGCTTCTAATTCGCGTAATTCAAAAGGCTTAACCACATAGTCGTTGGCGCCTTCGTTTAATGCCAGTACTTTAGTATCAATATCATCCCACGCTGTAAGTACGAGAATCGGGATTTCTTGGCCTGCTTTCCTTAACTTTTTAATCAGTGGTACGGCATTTCCATCGGGCAGTCCGAGATCAAATATTGCAAGGTCAAATTTATCTGTCCTAAGGGCGCTCTCAGCTTCAGACAAGTTTGCCGCTAGCTCAACCAGGTATCCCATTCGGCCTAGACCCTTGATTATTCCCTCAGCCAAATGCTTATCATCTTCTAGGAGTAGCAAACGCATGTGCGTACCGTCCATCAGGTTTAGTTAAATCAAGGTGTTCGTTGTAAACAGAGGCTTCAACATTAAAGTAGCCCAGGATCGTATGCGAAAAATTATCATGACTGATAGTAGCGCCCGTTTCGTGTTTACTTACATTAAATTCGTCGGACGGCCATACTATCCAGGGTATGTGACGCTGTTCTTCTGGAGCTATCCAGTTAGGCAAGCCATGCAGATAGATACCGTTATCCCCTAGTGATTCACCGTGGTCAGATACATACATCATACTGCTGTCCAGTTCAGTATGGCTTTTCAATAACTTTATGACCTGACTTACAAGTTGATCGGTGACGAGCAAACTGTTGTCATAAGCATTAGTAATTTCATCCACAGAACAATTCGACAGCTCTTGACTTTTGCATTCGGGTAAAAACCGTTTCATTTCGTTAGGCGACCGTTCGTAATAGGCAGGCCCATGACTTCCCATTTGATGAAGCACAATAATTGAGTCCTGATGCAAATTGCTTAACCAAGATTTGAGTTGTTCGAGCATATCTACATCATAGCATTCCAACTCCCCACATCGGGACTCGCTCATTTTGACGGTTTTAATTCGATTACAGACATCTTTGCAGCCAGAGTTATTTTCTATCCATGTTGCATTAATACCGGCAGTTTCTAAAACATCTAATACATTACTCGAGTTTCTAGCAACATCCGAGTAATTATCAGCTGTTAAAAAACTGAACATGCACGGCACTGAAATAGCAGTTGCCGTTCCACACGATGTAGCGCTTTTATAGCTGAATATTGGCTCTGATGTCATGAGCGCATTCAGTGAAGGCGTTGTCAGCCGAGCATAGTTATTGATTGAAAAATGGTCCGCACGCGCTGTCTCACCCAAAACGATTACCATGACTCTCGGTTTTTCAGACGTACTTACCTGAAAGGCATCTTGCCCTAATCTTATAAATTGAGTTGGGGTCTCTAATTTTCGTTTCAAAGCCGAGACGGTTGCTGATATGACGTTGAAAGGAGCGACTCTGTACTTCATATCTCGATGGTTGCGAAATAAAGAAGCGAAGTCGTCATAACTGGTGTAAGCGATACCGACCGCTAATACTGAAAAGCAAGTCGCCGCTGCAATGCCTTGTTTTATTTTTGTTGCCGTACTGGAAGGGGGGGAGTTTTATATACGCCAGCAATAACGAAGGGATAACACCAAGTGTTATGAAGGTTTCAAAAAAACTCCCAGAGAGTTGGTCGCGAGCCTCAGCCGTATCGGTCTCAATTGCATTAATTATCATATCTGCATCAATGATAATGCCATATTCCGACATGTAAAAAAGTGCAGGAGCAGCAAGAACAAACAACAATATTGCGAATGGCTTGAAAGCATTAACGCATCGGCTGATGGCGAGCGCAACAGTATAGAAAAAAGCAATGAACACCACCAGTTTGACTTGCGTGAACCCATGAACCCCGTATTCACTCAACGCACTCATAAGAGGACCCGAGTATCCAAGAGCAAGCCAAGCCGCAACGAGTATTAATAGAGCTGGAAAATTAAGCGTCAGTCGCTGCATATTGCTCACCTATATGAAAGATAAATAAAGAAACGCTCCAACAGATGAATGCTGTTGTTATGTCATCAATAAAGAAGTGTGCGCCCCGGAGCTGTTGAACACCTCCAAGTACAAAGCCGGAAGAAAGTGACAGAGTCAGCGAAGCTCTCGCAAGAAAAGGTCTGCTTTTACGCCAGAAAAAGTACAGAGCAATCCAGGCAAAGCCAATACTTGAATGTCCCGAAGGGAAGCACCGACCCGACCCAAAATGAGTGTCGTTGAACGACCATAAGCTGATATATGGTTTGGCTCCTCCGTATAATTGCAAATCCCAAGGACAGTCCATACCAAGCATAGCCTTAAGGTAATTCACTAAACCAAAAGACAACAAAACCGATAAGAGTAACAATACATACCGGCGCCGCTTGCTGTCCCTTTTGGTTGGTAAGAACTGAGCCACGGTTAGGAATAGGACAAACACTACAAATGCGAGATTAAGCTTCCGTATACCGTCATGAAGAATCGTTTCAGTGATAAAATGGTGCCGTAAAGACCACTGTCCCCCTTCGAGCTGGTATAAAGTATTGGCGACCAAAAACTTAAGCTCTAAAAATTCTACGACCAGTAATAAAGCCACAAAAACCACCAAAACACGTGTCCAACGCCTCCAAACCGTCATGGACTCTAAAGCGGCCATAACACAGCTACCCAAACGACGATGAACTGACAGATAGCAATGAATACTGCAGCGGAGGCGATGTCTTTTGCTCGACCGCTGAGCTCGTGAAAGTCGGGGCCAATGCGGTCGACAACCGCTTCAATGGCGGAGTTCAGTAGCTCTGTAATAAGTAAACCAAGCAATGACATAAGCAGTAGCAACCGCTCTGAAAGCTCAAGCTCTGCTATCACTAAAACTGGCAGCAACACCAACAATAAAAGTACCTCTTGTCGAAAGGCCGCTTCAAAACGCCACGCCGCTCTAAGCCCTTTCATGGAATACTGCGTTGCGTCGATTATTCGGGCTACGCCAGTTTTCCCCGGTTTCATAGTCACCTCATTAGGAATGAAAAACTGCATAGTAAGCAGTCAATATTAAGTTCAGCTTAAGGTTTGTTTTTTAGTATTGCGTTCATTATCAGAACTGAGTTGGGCTACTAATGAGCAATACACCTTTACTAAGAGAACTGAAGCCGTCGCTATTCCAATACCGGACGCTTATAGCGGGCTTTTCGCTGGGCTTAATTATACTAAGTATTAGTCGCTTACTATTATTTATATGGCAGTTTGATCGCGTAACTGAGGCAGGAAACCTCAGTTACCTGATGTTGATGGGCCTCAGAGCAGACATCGTTCAAATGGGTTATCTAACATTACCTCTATTGCTATTCGCGCCATTATTTTTAAATCGTTGGGGTGCAAGAGCTTGGCAAAAAGTTCAAAGCATTTGGTTGATTATTGCTATCACCTATATCACGTTTATGGAGATCTCAACGCCTGCTTTTGTTATGCAATACGATTTACGGCCTAACCGTCTGTTTATTGAGTATTTAGAGTACCCCAAGGAAGTGCTAAGTACCCTTTGGGGAGGATTTAAAATCTGGTTACTTTTGACCGTGGGAGTGTTAAGTATTTGCCTGTACGGACTAATTAAGCTTGCTAAGCGACTAAACCAGGCTACTTATGGTCATAATCAATACACTGGCAGGGCGCTTATTGCTTGGCCGCTTTTGATGGTGCTTGTTTTTGCCGGCGTGCGTTCAACCTTAGCACATCGTCCTGCGAACCCCGCATTTTTTGCCGTTACATCGGATGCTTTGGTGAATAGTTTAGTTATCAGTTCGGCCTATTCGCTAGAGTACGCAATTTACAGTATGCGGCACGAGGAAAATGCCTCACGAATCTATGGAGATGCCAGCTTAGAGGAAATTCTTAACACAGTTCGAGCCCAGCCACACCTGGCAGACAAGGCATTTCCATCTGAGGAATACCCCACAGTGCACTTTAAAAAAGCCTCCCGGAGCTTCGACAAACCCAAAAATATCGTCGTTATTTTGGAGGAAAGCTTAGGCGCGACTTTTGTTGAAGATCTCGGTGGTATCAATGTCACGCCAAACCTACAGCAACTTAGGAAGGAAGGGTGGTGGTTTCAGCAGCTTTACGCAACAGGCACTCGGTCAGTTCGTGGTATTGAGGCGGTTATTTCCAGCTTCTTACCCACTCCGGGAAGGAGTACAGTGAAACTATCATTGTCTCAGCAAGATTTTTATACCGCTGCTGATCTGTTGTCGCGTGAGGGATATTTCACTGAATTTCTTTATGGTGGTGAAACCCACTTTGACAACATGGGGAGCTTTTTCGCAAGTAACGGTTTCCAGTCTATTCTTGGACAGAGTGACATTGATAACCCCAAGTTTGTCGGTAGCTGGGGAGTGAGCGATGAGGACCTGTTTGACACCGCTCATAAAAGGTTTGAGAAACTAGCTAAAAAGAATACGCCCTTTTTTAGCTTGGTATTTACTTCGTCAAACCACGAACCCTTCGAGTTTCCGGACGATGAAGTCGAGCTCTATTCTACGCCCAAAAACACGGTAGAAAACGCTGTCAAATACGCTGACTTTGCGCTGGGTAAGTTTATCGACAAAGCAAAGACGAGTAATTACTGGGAAGATACGATTTTTTTGATTGTTGCTGATCACGATACGCGCGTCTATGGAAACGAATTAGTTCCCATCCAAAAGTTCCGCATCCCAGGACTCATTCTGGGAGGCTCTATTCAACCCAAAGAGATTAATGAAATTACCAGTCAGATCGACTTAATGCCCACGGTTATATCGCTTGCAGGTATATCTGCCTGGACGCCTGCGATAGGTCAGGATATTTCTAATGATACCGTGCCACCAGCTAATCGTGCGATGATGCAATTTGGTAATAACTACGCATGGATGACACCTCAAGGGGTGGCCATTTTAACTCCTGGAGAGGATAGAACCGGTCGCTATAACTTTGATGAGCGCAAATTTGTGACTGACCAAAATATCAATCAGAGGTTGCGTACTGAGGCACTAGCGCATGCATTATTGCCTTCTTGGCTATATCAACACCGAGCATATTTTGTCCCAGAGCGTTTAACTGAGCCTTCAAACGAATAGACCTTAGTTAGAAGTTAGATTAAAGGCTTTAAATTGAGCAATTGTGGGGCTGCTACTTGGGCCGTAATCAGTCCGCTCATCGCTCATAGCAGACTGCCTGCTTGGCACCATTGTCGGACGTTAACGCTCGAGCAATACATCAGAGCTTATTCCATAGGCTCGACTCAGGAAGCTTATCAAGCGCCTTTTTGCTAGCGAAGAAGCGCGTAAGTCCGCAGTCTTTACACACAATTACTCTGAACTTGGCGCTCGAAAGAAAAGAGCCCAGTCCTGGCAGGTAGTTAGGCGCATAGCCACCTCCAGACGAGACTTCCTTGCTGAGGTACAAGTTCGAGCGTCCACACTCCGGACAAGTAGAATCGTTAGTCATGCATATTCCTCTGTGGTAAAACGTGATATTCGTCTTCACTTTTCCTGCTGCGCGCTCGTTGATGAACTCGGCTTTATGTCAATGTGTAGCATCATAAATCCGCAAAGCCTCGTCCTTATCGCTCAAGGACCGAAGGAAGACGCCTGGCTTGATGCCCGTGAAGTCTTCTCCCTGCAACAGAATGAGCCGCACCAACGTGTCACCCTCATATACATCGCTGATCTGGCCCAAGCTGTAATGGAGGTGTCTTGCCAATGGCACTCGAATAACCGAGGGAACGTTTGATGCGTTCGTGACAAGAACCTCGTCGACGGTAATGAGTATACGGATGATGTTCTCGAGGCCAGGCCCAGTACGCGCCTCCCTGTCTTCGACAGGCTTACCGTTACCATCAATCATATCGACACCCGTGACGCGACCGATTAAAATGTGGTCAGCCTCCTGAGCCATCTCCTCGAGCGTTGCCTCGAACGGAAAGCCTGCGAAGGCGGGAACGCAGAGCAAAACAGCAAAACAACGAAGCGCTACTTAGTTGTTCCGCGTGATTGAGATAAGTGTGCCTTGCCTAATGCTCCATTAACAACAACAGCTCGCTAACCACAAGTTCAGGCTCATCAAATTGCACAAAGTGCCCGCTTTTTTCAGTTAAAACCGATTTGCCTTGCGGGAACGCGGCTGCCCACTCTTGCCAAAGTTCGCCCCACATTGCCCGTCCGCGATCGGTGAAAAATAAGTTCGGCGGATTCTCCATTTTCTTAATCGAAGTAATGACCGTTACCGGCATATCTTTAATTTGTGGGTAATCGGGCAACGGCCGCTTGCTCCAGAAGTCTAAGTATTGATTAGACATGCCGTTCTTCATATCGTCGAGTTTGATTTGCGCAATTTCTGCGTTGCCCTTTTCTAAGTCTATTGCGCGTAAAATATCAACGTCATGTTCGGACGATGGATCTAACATCAACAGCGCTTTTATTTGTTCGGGGTAAGCTGCTGCAAAGTCTCGTGCAACACTCCCGCCGTAGGAATGCGCGATCAAGATAACGGGTTGTTGAATGCCTAGTTCAATGAGCAACGTGCTGGCATGGTCAGCGTAATCTCGCGAGGTAAAATGCTGCTGAATCGCAGTTGAGTTGCCGTTGCCGACGCGCGAATAACGAATAACTTTTGCGTGCTCTGAGAGGCGTTGAAAAACCGGGTCCCAGTCTGACATGCCTGCGCTGCCGCCAGCTTCGAAAAGAATCACTTCACTGCCACTTCCGGCAATCTCGTATTCGAGATCATAGCCTTTAACTTTCACAACATCGGGATTCGCGAAAGCAACCACAGGAACGAGCAAACCTATCAACAACCAATGCAACCTCATCATCTGACCTTCTACTTTTGCAAAGAAAAACTTCGCATGGGTTATCCCATACCGCCGTCACAAGACATGACTGAGAATTGTAACTGGCTTTAGTTGGACCAACGGCGTGTACCGCGCTTTCAAAGAACTACTCGACCAGCATAAATGAGGTTTTAATTCACAGTTCGAGCCAACTTCACTGACATGCCTTGATCACGTGAAGCGGGTCTTTGGCAATTGCGCGAATGAGCACTTTTGCCGGTCCCGTTGGCTCACGACGCCCTTGTTCCCAGTTACGTAACGTACCAACGTCTACACCAATCAACTTTGCGAATTTATCTTGGCTTAAGTTGATCTGTTGACGAATCTTCTTTACCTCAACGGCTGCGACAAATTGCGCTCGACTAGGTGATTTTTCACCCTTTGCGATCGCATCCATCAGCTGGACACTCTCCAATAGTTCGTCAAATGTTGTCGTTTTCATGGTTGCCAATTCTCCACAATACGCCTTAAGGTCTTTAGCTGGTCAGGTGAAAGATCGCTTTGCTCATTCTTTGCAAACACAAACAACATCCAAACTTGATGTAATGAGTTTGCGTAGTAATAGAGTATTCTATAACTTCCCCGCTTGCCTTTGTGATCACCTGACCACCGTAGTTTACGAATTCCTCCACTACCTTTAATTACCGCACCCGCAATTGGATTTAATGCCAGCTGGACTTGTAACAATCGATAGTCTTCATCAGCAACGAATGATTTAATTCGCTTGGTGAAAATTGGAGTTTCAATGAACTGCATTATACGCCAGTGACTCATGTTAGTAAAATTACGTAATCGTCAAAGCGTATGGCTGACCATATGCTAGGTCAAACCTATAAATCTGTAAGAAAGAACAGCTAAATATTAAAAATTCTGTGGTGAAATGGTTGTTTATTCGCCGATATCTTCAAACCAAAGTTCGGGCTTCTCGGCAATAAACGTCGTCATCAGTTCAATACAGGTCGGGTCTTGCAACACGTCAACCTTAACACCTGCTTCGCGCAATCGCTCTTCGGCGCCCATGAAGGTTTGGTTTTCGCCCACGATAACGTGCGGAATACCGTACAACTCAATCGCGCCGGAACACATACAGCATGGCGATAAGGTCGTATAAATCGTACACGCTTTGTAAACCGACGCAGGTTGCCGGCCAGCATCAGCAAAAGCATCCATTTCGCCATGCAAAATAGGACTACCGCTTTGCACGCGCCGATTGTGCCCACGGCCAATAATCTTGCCGTTATGCACCAACACCGAGCCAATCGGCACACCGCCCTCAGCGAGTCCTTTTTGCGCTTCTTCAATTGCCGCTTGCATGAATTTGTCCATGGTTATTCCTTTAGTAGATTAAACAGCACTATCAGTGCTGTTCTGCTATACTACCACGCTATTTTTTTGCGCGTTAAGCGCGTTTTGCGCTTTACGATGCGCCCGCCGATAAAGTGAATCATCATCATGTCTGAAACAACATCCCCCACCACGCCAAGCGTTCGCCAGTTCAATGAGCTAAAGCTGAAAGATGCGCTATTGAGCAGCTTGAACGATGCGAAGTTTACGGAAATGACGCAGGTGCAGGCCTACAGCTTGCCGAAAATTCTGCGTGGTGAAGACGTGGTGGTACAGGCCGAAACCGGCTCGGGTAAGACAGTGGCTTTTGCCTTGGGGTTATTGAGCAAACTCGATACCGAATCTTTTGCACCGCAAGCCTTGGTGCTTTGCCCAACTCGTGAGTTGGCGGAGCAAGTTGCCGAGGCGATTCGCAAGCTGGCCAAGGTGATGGGCAACGTCAAAGTGTTGACCTTGTGCGGCGGCGCGCCATCGAAAGTGCAAGCAGCATCGCTCGAGCATGGTGCACATGTGTTGGTCGGTACACCCGGCCGTGTACTGGATCATTTGCAAGCAGAGCGTTTGCAACTCGCGCAGTTACAAACCTTGGTGCTCGACGAAGCTGACCGTATGCTCGAAATGGGCTTTCAGGACGAGCTTGCTGGCATCATCGACAAAACGCCCAGTAACCGCCAAACCTTGCTGTTCAGTGCTACCTATCCGCAAGGGATTCGTCAACTCACCAAGCAGGTGTGCAACGACGCTGAAATCATTAAAGTGGCCGCAACTCACACCCAGATCTCAATTCAGCAACGCTTTTATGAGCTCGGTGATGATACGCCAGCGCAAGCGGTGCGAACGCTGCTGCTGGACCTGCGCCCCGGCAACTGTATGGTGTTTTGCAACACTAAAGTGGAGACGCAAAACATTGCGGATGCGTTAAAAAGCAAAGGCTTTAGCATTCTTACGCTACATGGCGATATGGAACAAAAAGATCGCGACCAGACCATGGTGCAATTCGCCAACGGCAGTGGTCGTGTATTAGTTGCCACCGACGTGGCAGCGCGAGGTTTAGATATTGCTGAGCTCGATCTGGTCATCAATGTTGGCATGGCGCACGATATCGCGACGCATACGCACCGTATTGGCCGCACGGGCCGCGCGGGAGCGGAAGGATTAGCCGTGACACTGATTGGCGCCAAAGACGATTTCAAAATGCGGCTGCTAGAAGACACGCTATCGGCCCCCATCAAGTTACTTGAATTGCCGCCTCTCAATACTGCCGTAGCGCCGCTTACCGCAGAGTTTGTCACCCTACAACTCAATGGTGGTAAGAAACACAAGTTACGCCCAGGCGACATCGTTGGTGCCTTAACGCGCGATAAGAGGCTGAGTGTTGATGATATTGGTAAGATCAAGGTGCAAGCACAGTGGGCTTACGTTGCGGTCAAATCAACTAAAGTGAATCACGCGCTGGCCTTGATCAATAACGACAAGATCAAAGCCAAACGTTTTCGTGCCTGGGCGCTCTAATTATTTCTCTGCTGGTTTGTTCAGACGTAGCTTGCGACGGCCGGTTTTGCCGTCTTTGTCGCTCGCTTTGTCACGAACTTGTGCGTGACGCGAGTTAGCCCAGGGCGACGCTGCTGCGGGCTTTTTCTGCGGTGGCTTACGGCGCCGATGCCCAGCCGGTGCTTCTGAAGACGAATGCTCAATCGATTTCATAATGTCAGCGAGTTCTGCGTCGGTGAGATTACGCCACTGTCCCACTTGCAGCTTACCTAAGCTCACGTTCATGATGCGCACGCGCTCCAGCTTGCGCACTTCGTAACCAAAATGCTCGCACATGCGTCGAATTTGCCGGTTCATACCTTCAATCAGAATCAAGCGGAAGGTAAAGGTTGATTCCTGGCGCACCTTACACTTTTTCGTCATGGTGCCTAAAATTGGCACACCATTGGCCATACCCTTAATAAAATCAGGCGTGATCGGCCGATCGACAGTTACGACATACTCTTTTTCGTGCTTATTACCGGCGCGTAAAATTTTATTGACCAAATCACCGTTGCTGGTCAAGAAAATAAGGCCTTGTGAGTCTTTATCTAAGCGACCGATCGGAAAGATACGACTTTTATGTCCGACAAAATCGACCATATTTTTTGGCTCGGCAGAATCAGTAGTACTGACAATCCCCACCGGTTTATTCAGCGCAATAAAGACAAATTTTTCTTTATCGGTCGGCTTAATGTTGCGCCCGTTTACCAGCACTTGGTCGCCTGGCATCACCTGATCGCCAAGCCCTGCCTGCTTGCCATTAATCTTGACCACGCCTTGCTCGATAAAGCGATCGGCCTCGCGACGCGAGCAATAACCGCTCTCGCTAATGAATTTATTTAACCGTTTTCCTGCCGACTCAGGCATAAAACCTCTATTCGCGCTGCTAAAAATATAAAACGATGGCTAGTGTATCAATTAATTACATCGAGCTACCAGCAACAAACATCCCAGCGGCAACGAATACGCTATTTGGTCAGAGTAACTTATTGCTGCGCCAACCACTCATGCTTTAATAGACTCAAGGTATACCAGCCCTGATACACGCCGTCTTTTTTAACGGTATCGCGCGCTAAGCCCTCGACTTGAAAGCCAAAAGTCTCTTGGTAGAACTTCAGCGCTCGTGCGTTCGATTCAAACACGTTCAAATCAATGCGGTGAAAATTCAGTTCATCAAAGCCCAGCGTCAACAACGCCGCAAACATGGCGCGTCCATGCCCCGCTGAGCGCGTCTGCGGATCTACCATGGCCACACCTATGTGACCAAAGTCGTTGGGTCTATCAATACGTGTAAAGTGCACCATGCCCACGGCTGTGTCGTTGACGCAATACTTAAAACACAAGCGCTGGTTGGCATTGCCGGCGCTTTCCACAAAAAAAGCTTCGAACACTTCGCGCTGTAATGGGTAGCCAAAGGCATTGCCACAGACTTTGAAGTAATCCTCAGGATCAGCAAGCCAACCTGACACCAATTCAAAGTCATCTTTTTGCAATGGAACTAACAATGCGCTCTCCTACTTTCTGTCGTGATTGCAATCGCGTCATGCGCGCCCTAAGCTGTGGCAATGTAACCAGAACAAGGGATTTGAGCAAGATGAAAACCATTGGTTTGATAGGCGGCATGAGCTGGGAATCAACACAGACGTATTATCGATTGCTCAATGAGCAGGTCCGTACGCGCCTAGGTGGCTTGCACTCAGCGAAGATAATTCTCAACAGTGTTGATTTTGCTGACATCGAACCCTTACAGCATCAGGGCGATTGGGCCGGTACCGCAGAGATTCTAACGACAGCGGCGAAGTCACTCGAAGCAGCAGGTGCTGATTTCTTTTTAATTGGCACCAACACTATGCATAAAGTCGCGCCAGAACTGCAAAACGCCGTAAAAATCCCGTTGTTGCACATTGTCGACGCCACGGCTGAGGCACTCAAAGCAGACAACATCACCAGCGTAGGTTTGCTCGGCACAAAGTTCACCATGGAACAAGCTTTCTACCGTGAACGCTTAGAAGCCCAAGGCCTCAAAGTGCTCATACCTAACGAAACTCAACGGACGATCGTGCATGAGGTAATTTTCAAAGAATTGTGTCTCGGCGTCACTCAGCCAACCTCTAAGCAGGCGTATCTCAACATCGTGAAAGACTTACATCAGCAAGGTGCGCAAGCCGTCATTCTCGGGTGTACCGAAATCGGCATGCTCATCAAATCGACCGACACCACAGTGCCGCTCTACGACACCACCGAACTGCACGCCAACGCCGCCGTCACCTACGCCCTAAAATAAAAAAGGCCGCCCAGTCGGGCGGCCCTTCAGTCTGTTGTCGCTTTTACGAATAACGAATAACGAACAGCGAATAACGCTTTTCGCTCTTACAGCTTACCTGCGTTCTTAGACAGGTAGTCAGCTACGCCTTTAGGGTCCGCTTTCATACCTTCGTCGCCTTCTTTCCAGCCAGCTGGGCAAACATCGCCGTGCTTCTGGTGGAAGTTCAACGCGTCAACCAAACGAATCATTTCGTCGATGTTACGGCCTAATGGTAGGTCGTTGACGATTTGGTGACGTACTACGCCTTCTTCGTCGATCAAGAATGATGCACGGAAAGCAACGCCTGCTTCTGGGTGCTCAACGTCGTAAGCTTTACAGATAGTGTGCTTAACGTCAGCAACCAAAGGATATTTCACTTCGCCGATACCGCCATCTTTTTCAGCAGTGTTGCGCCATGCGTTGTGCGTGAATTGTGAATCGATAGAAACACCAATCACTTCAACGCCACGCTTTTGGAATTCAGCTAAACGGTGATCAAATGCGATCAACTCTGAAGGGCAAACAAAAGTGAAATCCAACGGATAGAAGAAAACGACCGCTTTCTTACCTTTGATTTGCTCATGCAAGTTAAAGTTTTCAACAATTTCACCCGTTCCTAATACCGCAGCAGCAGTGAAATTAGGAGCTTTACGGCCTACTAATACACCCATTTTAATTCTCCGTAATGTTGGTTGTTTAAACGTAAATTAATCTTCAGAAGGTGCAGGATTGCGTTCTGCAACTTCATTAATCAGTTCCTGTAGTTCGCCCTTCTGGAACATCTCCAGAATAATATCACATCCGCCAATGAGTTCACCCTCAACCCACAATTGTGGGAAAGTTGGCCAATCAGCGAATTTTGGTAATTCTGCACGGATATCTGGATTCTGCAAAATATCAACGTAAGCAAAGGCTTGACCGCAACTCATTAAGGCTTGCGAAGCTTGTGAAGAAAAACCACAGCTCGGCAACTTCGGTGAACCTTTCATGTAGAGCAGAATTGGGTTTTCAGCAATCTGCTGCTTAATTTTTTCTACAGTTTCCATGCAATCATCCTCACATCGATTGGGCTTTATAAGGCGTAAAGTTTATCATAAGAGGAGTGCCCATTGCAGTAGTCGCTTGCCTTCTTTAGTAGGCTCTACTGACAATAGAAAAAACGCTTACTACCCTTGAAATAATCTTTTCTGCCTCAATCTGAGTATATTGAGACAGCACGAAGCAAATTCAATGGTAAACTAGTAACGCTTCGAACTAATTCATGAAAACAACAATGGAGAGTCGACATGGCATTCGAACTACCAGCACTACCTTATGAGAAAAATGCACTTGAACCGCATATCTCTGCCGAAACACTTGAGTATCACTACGGCAAGCACCACAACGCTTACGTAACCAAGCTGAACGATGCTGTGAAAGGCACCGACATGGAAAGCAAATCACTTGAAGAAATTATCAAAACCTCTTCAGGCGGTGTTTTCAACAACGCAGCGCAAGTATGGAACCACACCTTTTACTGGCACTGCCTAAGCCCAAATGGCGGCGGCGAACCTACGGGCGCATTGGCTGACGCAATCAACTCTGCATTTGGTTCATTTGACAAATTCAAAGAAGAGTTTAACGCACAAGCTGCTGGCAACTTCGGTTCTGGCTGGACTTGGTTGGTGAAGAAAGCTGACGGTTCAGTTGCTATCGTGAACACTAGCAACGCGGAAACGCCTCTTACTGACGAATCAGTAACACCTATCCTAACGGTCGATGTGTGGGAACACGCATACTATATCGATTACCGTAATGCGCGTCCGAACTACTTAAGCGCATTCTGGAACTTGGTGAACTGGGAATTCGTAGCGAAAAACTTCGCTTAATTCTTAGTCATTAGCTCAGTAGAAACAAAAAGCCCCGCGATTGCGGGGCTTTTTTTAACCTGTATTATTCAACCTTAGCTATTCAACCAGATTCGCAGGTATCTGACCGCGCATACTGTGCCAAATGCGGCCCGAAGCGTAACCATAGTCACGTACCAATAATGCCGCTTCATCGCGTTTTTCTTCGGTAGCAACAGCTTTCAAGTCGGCGTAATACTTACGCGCCAATTTACGTGCTTCAGGGTTGGAGAAGTAGAAATTACCAATCCGTGAATACAGCCCTTTAAAACCGTTCAGTACCAGCACATAAATCGGGTTTCCAGAGGCCTGTGCTAGATCGTGGTTGAGGCGGTAGTCATAGTCGGCAAACGCATCGGCAGTATCAGCCAATGTTTCTGCCTCTGCTAACAGTTCCGCGACTTTTTCCGGCGCATTACGCACGGCGCCACGAATATAGATGGCACTGATGTTGGTACGCGCTGACAACAATTGATCAACCAATTCAGGCATACCGTCTTCGTCAAGGCGTGCCAAGGTTTCCAGAATATTCAGTCCTGATGTTTCCCAGAAATTATTTACCCGAGTTGGTTTGCCATGTTGAATGGTCAGCCAACCATCACGAGCTAGGCGCTGTAACACCTCACGCAGCGTCGTTCGCGTTACACCGATCAACTCCGACAGCTCGCGTTCAGCAGGTAAAATAGTACCTGGCGCGAAATGCCCATTCCAAATGGACTTAACGATGTATTCTTCTGCAAACCCAGCCGGGCTCTGTGCCTTGATGATCATGTATTCGCCTACTTTTACGTTATGGTTCGCGAACGGAATTAGCCTTTGCACTAATGAAGCGACGATTTTACCAGTCTTTCCAATGGTCGGACAAGTTTTGTCGCACTTGCTTTACAGAAAGCTATCGACTTCTGCCAATGGCTTGGTATTCTTTGCCGAATAAAAATGACAACGAGAGCCTAACATGCAGTTTTTAAGTCAATTACCAGAGCGTCGTGGTGCATGGGCACTACTTTTCCTTTCCGCGGTTGGACTTGTCCTGACCGCCCTTTACATGCAGTACCAAATGGGGCTCGACCCGTGCGTCAAATGTATTTATCAGCGCGTCGCAGTCATGGGGATTGCTGCAGCAGCGTTGCCGGCTTTATTTGCACCGCGCTTGCTCGTTGCACGTTTACTGAGTTATGCAGCCTGGCTTACGGCCGCGATTTGGGGCCTGCGTATTGCCCATGACCACGTGGTCACCCAACAATCAGCCAATGCTTACTTCGCGGTGTGCGATGCGTTTCCAGTTTTCCCAGATTGGCTTCCGCTGCTCGATTGGTTCCCAAGCTTATTTGAGGCTCCAGGGCTTTGTGGTGACATCAGCTGGGTGTTTTTAGATATGAGCATGCCTGAATGGATGCGTATCATCTTTGCAATTTATACAGGATTAGCACTCGTCGTTATCGCCTTGCGTTTAATTGGCGCGCGTAAACTTTAAAGCGCGCTAATCATGGTCGCGTAACGGCCAGGTAACGATACGTAATTCGAGGTCCTCGTGGACCTCGCTTTCGTTAATGCAGCGCCCTGCGACACTCATGCCGGCATCCATCATCGGTTGTCGCGAGCCGTCATGACGTAGCGGATGCCAGCTTGGTAAATCGCGGCCTTCAGCCAAACGACGATAGCCGCAAGTCACTGGTAAGTAGTCGAGCTCAAAGATGTTTTCGGGGGTAATCACGACGCAGTCCGGCACGTGCGCTTTACGTTCGGCATAATTGCTGCAAAGTCCGCTGTCACAGTCGAGCAATACACAAGCGATATCGGTAAAGTGCACGGTTTCGTCGGCATCATCACTGTCAATCAATTTGTGTAGGCAACACTTACCACAGCCATCACAAATAGACTCCCATTCAGCATGGGTCATTTCGCTAAATGACTTACTTTGCCAAAACGGCTGTGGTTTAGTCACGTGCTTGTACCTTTGCCGACCACTGCATGCTGTGCCCCGCCAATTGCCAGCCTAACTCCAACACATCACCAACTGCCAAGGGTCCAACGCCCGCTGGGGTCCCCGTCAGTACCACGTCACCTGCCTCCAGTGTGAATACCTGACTTATGTGTGCTACAAGTTCGGCAATTGGCGTTAGCATTGTGGTGGCATCACCGTCTTGCTGCAGCTTGCCGTTACGTAACAACTGGAACTTGCTGTGCTGCACATCATCAAGATTATCAACAACTTGCCACGGTGCTAATACGCAAGCGCCATCGAACGCCTTGGCACGTTCCCACGGCTGACCTTGTGCTTTGAGACGGTCTTGCACATCGCGCAGGGTCAAATCGAGCGCAAGGGTAGCTTGATTGATACCTCGCGCCGCGGTTCCGGCGTCAACGTACTGCAACCGCTTCGCAATCTGCACGGCAATCTCTAGCTCATGGTGACAAGCACCTAAGTGCGTCGGAATGCGAACATCTTCAAGGGTGGTTAAACTACTAGGCGGTTTAATAAATAATAACGGTTCAGTCGGGATGGGATTATTCAATTCAGCTGCATGGGCCGCATAATTGCGACCCACACAAACAATTTTACTGATCGCGTTCATCGAGGAAAGCGAATCCGATCAGACAGGTAACCTACCGCCGCCACAAAGTAATGCGAACGGTTCCAGCGCATCAGCGCATCATAGTTGGCATAAGCCAAATAAACGCGACCATCTTTGTCGTCTGGGATCACTACCGCGGCTTTGATGTCTGAGCGTGTGGGTAGATCATCACCGTCCATAGTACGGATGCCTAACTGTTGCCATTCAGCGAGAGATTTCTTGTTTTTCAGGTCCGCCAATGAGACGTCAAAATCAGCAGGCAACTGCACCTGACGGCCCCATGTCACATCATCGCGCCAGCCCGCTTGCTTCAAATAGTTAGCAGCAGAGGCGAAAACGTCCCCCATGGAGTTCCAAATATCTTTACGACCATCGCCATCGTAATCAACCGCATAGGCCATAAAGGAGCTTGGCATAAATTGGGTTTGCCCCATAGCACCCGCCCATGACCCTTTCATTTGCTCGGGGTCAATGTGGCCATCTTGGATAATGGTAAGCGCTTGCCACAGTTGATTTTTGAAGAATTCTTCACGACGACCTTCATAGGCCATGGTGGTTAGTGCCGAAACCACATCAAAACCACCAGTGTAGTTACCAAAGTTGGTTTCGATGCCCCACAAAGCCACAATAAAGCGCGGTTGCACGCCATATTTAGCGCCGACCTCTTCTAACAGCTCTTTGTGCTCGTTATACTTTTCAACCGCTTGTTCCGCTTTCCATTCCGGTACTGCACGCGGTAGATAAGTGTCGAGCGTGAGTTTAAATTCCGGTTGGTTTTTATCTGCGCTCACGGCACGCTCATAAAACTTTGCATTCGCGAACGCGCGCTCTAAGGTCTCTGAGCTGTAGCCTTTCTCTAGCGCCTCTGCTTTAATTTTGACCACGTAGTCAGCGAAGCCTTCTGCATCTTGGGCCCATGCTGGCAATTGCACAGCCAACAAACTCGCGCCTAGTACAACACTCGACAACAATTTCTTCATTTCGCCAACTCCTTTTTTAGTAAATTCTCGGGCTGTGGTGGTAGCTGTAAATAGAATCCAGGGTCCTCAAGGTGTTGCTTGAGTTCCGCAATCGAGAGACGGGCAAGTTTACGTTCATCGTTCAACGCAATCACCATGACCTTTTGAGGTTGACCAAAACTTTTTGCTAAGGTTTCAGGAAGCAAAGAAAAATCGGCTGGATGCGCCATATACAAATAGGTATCGGCGCGTTTTGGACTACGATAGACCGCACACAACATGCGTTGTCACCACTCACTTCAGTAATTGTTCGATAGTGGCTCTAAGCTTAGCCCCTCGCCAACTTGCGAACAAGTCTGGCGGCGGTAATTCGGCCCGAATGTGCGATGGAATCTGGCGACACCAATGAATGACATCGTTCATTTGGCGCCGTGAAGCGACCATAGCGACATCAATACCGAGTTCGTTCGCCGTTTGCTGGGCCAGCTCTTTGATGGCTTGAAAATCTTTTTTATAACTCGGGATGTCCGTGATCCGCCGCAAGCGCAAGCCTAAATCACCCGCAGCCTGCCCCCGTTTGATGGCATTAAGCATCGCATCTGCATTGTAACGCACGGTGACCGGCGACAGGTCTTTTATGCCTTGCAACTGCTGTTTATTACTTGGCATGCGGCGCGCAATTTCAAGTAATGAATGGTCTTTAGCAATAAAGCCCAATGGCAAATCGGCACTGCGTGCGCGGTGTTGACGCCACGCACACAACTCACGTAATACGCGTAATTGCTCAGCATTGCATTGCCACGCATTGCCGAAGTAGAGAAACTGCCATTCGTCAGGAACTTGCTGCGCACGTTTGTGCGCCTGCCATGCTGACTCTGCCAGAATCAAGTCGAGTTTGCCGCTTTGCTCGGCTTCAGCATACAACTCTGGATAAATTTTCTCGAGGTAAAAGACGTCCGCAGCGGCGTATTCAAGCTGTGCTTCTGCTAGCGGTCGTTGCATCCAGTCGGTGCGCGATTGTGATTTATCGAGTTCAACCCCTAAACGTGCTTGCACCAACGCCGCATAGCCGAGCGTTTCGCCAGTGCCAAGCATCGCTGCGGCCACCTGCGTGTCGAACAACGCGGTCGGTAAACAGCCCATGTGCTGATGTAAGATCTCGTAATCTTCACCGCCGGCATGAATCACCATGATATGGTTTTCATCAGCGAACAGGTCCCACAGCGGCTGCAGCGCACTCTCGCTGACTTCGACAGGATCAATCAGTACGGTTTGCGTACCCGCTTGCACTTGGATCAAACCAAGCTTGGCATAAAACGTGCGGGTGCGAACAAATTCAGTATCGACGGCAAGAAATTTAGCCGCCTGCGCCTGCTGACAGAAATCTGCAAGCGCAGCGGCGGTAGTTACCAATTGATAAGCAATGGTCACGATGTTTGTTTCGCCTTTGCCTCTTCTTCATCGCGTAATTCGCGACGGAGAATTTTACCAACATTGGTTTTCGGCAGTTCTTTGCGGAACTCGACAAATTTAGGTACTTTATAGCCGGTGAGGTTTTCGCGCGCAAAATCAATAAGTTCACGTTCAGTGAGAGAGTCATCTTTACGCACTACGAAAATCTTCACTGCTTCGCCAGAAGAGTCGTGCGGGACACCCACAGCTGCGACTTCCAACACCTTTTCGTGCTCGGCGATAACATCTTCGATTTCGTTCGGGTAAACGTTAAACCCAGAGACCAAAATCATGTCTTTTTTACGGTCAACGATTTTAAAGAAGCCCTGCTCGTCCATGAGACCGATGTCACCGGTCATAAACCATTCACCACGCATGACTTTCTCGGTTTCTTCTGGGCGATTGAGATAACCGACCATTACCTGCGGGCCTCGCACTTGCAGTTCGCCGACCTCACCTTGCGCAACTTCTTCACCGGTATCGCTGTCGACCACGCGAACGTCGGTCGAGGGTAACGGAATACCGATAGTGCCGTTGTAATGCTCAATATCTGTCGGATTTACCGTAACTACTGGTGAACACTCGGTTAAACCGTAGCCTTCGAGCAAACGCGACTTGGTTGCGCGTTCCCAGCGCTCAGCGACGGCTTTTTGCACGGCCATGCCGCCACCCATTGCGATTTTCAGATGAGAAAAATCAAGATCTTTAAAGCCTTCGGTGTTCAACAAACCATTAAACAGGGTGTTGACGCCAGAAATCATCGAGAACGGATGCTTGGACAACTCTTTAACGAAGCCCGGCATATCGCGTGGATTGGTGATCAGAATGTTCTTGCCACCGTGCTTCATAAAGGTCAGGCAGTTCACCGTTAGCGCGAAAATGTGATAGAGCGGCAACGCCGTGATGATAGTTTCCTCACCGTCATTCACCAAGGGGGCGAATACGGCAGAGCATTGCTCTAAGTTCGCGACCATATTACGGTGCGATAACATCGCGCCTTTCGCCAAGCCAGTGGTGCCACCGGTGTATTGCAAGAACGCCAGATCATCGCCGCTCATTTCAGGACGGGTGTACTTCTGTTTGGCGCCCTTGGCTAAAGCATCGTTGAACTGTACGGTGTTCGCCAAACGATAGCTCGGCACCATGCGCTTCACATACTTCACTACGAAATTGACGATCCAACGCTTCGGCGCTGGCAGTAAATCGCCAATGCTGGTCAAAATGACGTGCGGTAAATCTAAATCATCAATGACTTTTTCGAGCGTGTGGGCAAAATTATCAAGAATGACAATACCTTTACACTTGGCGTCGCTTAGCTGATGCTTGAGCTCGCGCGGCGTATACAGTGGATTCACATTCACCACTGTCATTCCAGCGCGCAGAATACCAAACAGTGCGACTGGATATTGCAGCAAGTTAGGCATCATGACCGCAACTGCGTCACCTTTCTTCAGGCCTTTGCCTTGCAGGTACGCAGCAAACTTTTTTGTTTCGGCATCGAGCTCGTGAAAGGACATTTCATGATCCATATTCACATAAGCTGTGCGGTCACCGTAGGCTTCAATACTCTGTTCGAAAATGTCGACCACTGAATTAAAGTGGTTTGGGTCAATCGTTTCTGGGACCCCAGCTGGATATCGTTTTAACCAGATTCTTTCCACGCTCTCGTGCTCCTGATTCATGTTCTTTTGCGGTAAGTTTCGCATATCCGACCAGTTTAAACTAGCGTTTTGCCGTTGCCAACAGGTCGCGAACATGCCGCCAAATCGCCTCAGGTTGCTCCATATGGACGTGATGCCCACCTGTCACTTCGGCGATTTGCAACTGTGGCACGCAAGTTTGCCATTGTGCTAAGCCTTGCTCTAATTGCTTACGATGGCCATGACTGCCGAGGATCAGCTGCATCGGGCAAGCGATTGCTTGCAGAATTGCACTCACTTGTTCGGTGCTCATTCGCAGTGGCGACTTGGTACGTAATTGGCCATCGGCACGAAACCGGAAATCATTTTCAGCTAACTGTTCAATGCCGCGCTGGACCAGCAATGCGGCGAGCGGCTCGGAAAAATCGCCAGCCTGCAAACGCGCTTGTACGGCTGTCGCTAAATCTAGGTAGTGTGGGCGTCGCTTTTGTTGCTGTAACGAGCGACTTTTGAAACTTTGGCGCAAGTCCTCAAGGATTTTTTCCGCTGGACTCGTCAACAAACCAAAGGCTTCGATGATGGTTAAGGATAGCACTAAATCGGGCCTCACCCCTGCCAATAAGTTGGCGGCGTAGCCGCCCATCGAGTGGCCTATGACGTGAATCGAATGCCACTGCTGTCGTTCAGTCAATTGCACTAGGTCATACACGTAATCTAAAAATGGATAGTAGTTACCGGTAGGTCGATGGTCTGAATGTCCATGTCCGGCCCAATCAAGCGCGATGAGTTGGTAGTTCTGTGCAGCAGAACTTGCTAAAAAGTGTTCTGCCAGTGGTACGAAGCTATTGGCATTATCGAGCCAGCCATGTAACGCCAGAATCACCGTACCGTTAGGGTCGCCCCAGCGCAAACCTGCTAAAGAACCCCAGTTGAGTTGAAATGAAACAGGCTCAGCCGAAAGCTGAGCCTGTTGAAAGTGATCAGTCATCGTTATCCGTCTTTAATTGTTGTCACCACCGCTCTTTTGACTACCGCCATTGGTGCGGACTGGCACTGGGTAGTAAATGCGATAAGGCTGTGAATACCAGTAATGACGATACCATAATGAGCTGTAATCGACTTCAGCGGTATTCTGCTGACGCTCTTTCCATAAGTAACGACCGCTGGCATTCAGCGTTGGAAACAGATAACGGTACTCGTCAATCTTATCTTCAACGGGTGCGCCGATGGTTCCACTAAAGGTGACGCTGCGACCTTTCTCGTAGACCATAGGATCGACAAAACCGTCAATTATTGCACGAAAACGACCGTCACTATTATCGGTTACCACTGGGCGACCGTAAGAATTGAGTGCATAGTTGACCACTTCAATCACCGTACCGTCGTCGCTATTGCTTACCTCGGCAATAACACCGCCCCAACGTGCCGGACGCCCCTCTGCTTGCGCAGGATTATCTAACGCCGTGGTGTAGGTCACTAAATTGTCTTCGTTGGCCACCGCCAGTTCGTCAGGAATCGTTGAACAAGCGCCTAACGACAAAGTTGCGGCGGCAATAAACCAATACTTCAACATAAACTTCTCCTTTTAAACGCTGACGGGGAGCCGACTAGCGTCCCGGTAATTTTTGCCAGGTGACTTCATTACGGACGTACAGCGGTTCAAGCTCTTCCGCTGGTACTGGCTGTGTCTGTGCTGCCAACAGCAACATGTCTTCTGCCAGCGGCAAAGTAACATCCTCTAATACGTTGACCGTGCGATTCGGATCCAGTTCAGCAGCGTACGCTTGCCAACCGGTTCCAGCCCCCACTAACGCACCTTGAGGCCACCAAGCTGCTTGGCTCAAATCGCTTAGAGCGGCCATTTGCGGAGCCACCAATTCCGTGACCCCAGTCGCGGTGACCGCGTAGCAAGCCAGATAAACCTCTTGCATCCGCGCATCGATGGCACTGACAACCGTTGCTGCGCCGTGTTTGCGCGCGACTTGTTGTGCTAGAGCCGCTAATGTACAGACGGGATACACCGGTAAAGTGTGACTAAAGGCCAACCCTTGTGCGACAGAAACGCCAATACGGACCCCAGTAAAGCTGCCAGGTCCATAACCACAAACGATGCCATCCACCTGTTCCAGTCCAATCCCAGCCTCGCTCAGAACTTCGGTGACAAAGCCAAGAATTTTCTGCGAATGTTCACGCGGTGCGAGTGTGCTGCGCGTGTAAATTTTGCCTTGATAGCGCAAGGCTACCGAGCATTGTTCTGTGGCGGTATCAATCGCGAGTAAGACGTCGCTCATGCCGTCGCTTCTCCATTAATCGTGCGTAAAAAATCAAGTGCTTGCTGCAAGTCGCGAGTGCGCTTCAAAGGTGGCAAACTACCAACAAACAGCTTGCCATACGGCCTTGTCACTATGCGTTGATCACAAACAATTAACACACCGCGATCGCTGCGGTCGCGAATCAATCGACCTGCTCCTTGCTTCAAGGCAATAATCGCTGGTGGTAATTGTACCTGACTGAACGGGTCTGCTCCACGCAAACGACAGTCTTCAATACGCGCTTGCAACAAAGGATCGTCGGGGGCGCCAAATGGCAGTTTGTCGATGATGACACAGGTCAGCGCTTGTCCACGCACATCAACGCCTTCCCAAAACGAGGCTGTGCCAAGCAACACTGCGTTGCCCGCGGCGATAAAGTCTGCCAATAATTCGCGCTTATTTACCGTACCCTGCACAAACATTGGCCGATCAGTGACCTGCGCGAGGCGCTCCGCCACCAGTTGCAGCATGCGGTGACTGGTAAATAATACAAAGGTGCCGCCGTTCGGGTTCGCATCGAGCACCTGGGTGGTGATATCGAGCAACGCATCCAACATTTCCCGTTGATGCGGTTGCGGTAAAAACCTTGGCACACAGAGCATGCCTTGTTCGGCAAAGGCAAACGGGCTGGGCAAACACAAGGTTTGCGCCTGCTGAATACCGAGCAGCCGCGTAAAGTGTTTAAAATCTTCGTTAATCGCTAGGGTGGCCGAGGTAAAAATCCAACTGGCATCTGACTTGGCCACGAAGCCGCCAAACTTATCCGCTACTTGCAAGGGGGTCTGATGCAGCACTACATGACGTGGCGTCGTTTCATACCAAAAGCTGTAACCGGTGCGTTCGGTCTGCTGTAGCCAGTGCCAAGTGTGAATGA
The DNA here is from genome assembly GCF_000753735.1 of Pseudidiomarina atlantica. Lineage (GTDB taxonomy): Bacteria > Pseudomonadota > Gammaproteobacteria > Enterobacterales > Alteromonadaceae > Pseudidiomarina > Pseudidiomarina atlantica. The sequence continues at coordinate 50,489 of NZ_JPIN01000007.1, forward strand.
ACTCCACACAACGCTCATAGCAAGCATCCAGATCTTGGTTGCGGCCAATCGCAGTTTTCATCACATCGCGAAAAAACTCTAAGCTTTCGGTCACCATCCGTGCCGCTTCGATGACATTGTCCTGCTGCTGAAACTGGCGCCAATTGCCGCGCTGGGGATCCGCCGGAAAGACAAGGCGCCAATCGCGCAGGCTGGTCAATAGTTTGTCGGCTGCTTTGTCGAGTTGCCGCAGGTCCTTGACTTCGGTCAGGTACAGCACCTTCGCCTCTTGCGCGAGTTCTTGTAATTGCCGACTGCCGATAGCTTCACCAAAATACTGGCTGGCAATATCCGGCAACTGGTGTGCCTCATCGAAAACCAAGGCATCAGCGGTCGGAATGAGTTCGCCAAAGCCTACGTCTTTAAGTGCCATATCGGCAAAGAACAGATGATGATTCACCACCACAATATCGGCTTCAAGTGCCCGTTTGCGTGCCTTCACTAGATAACAATCTTCATAAACCGGGCAGTCGCGACCTAAACAATTATCTACCGTACTGGTGACGTGCGGCAGCACTTCGGCATCTTCGGGGAGCTGTGCTAAACCAGCAACATCGCCATCTTCGGTGCGTAGCGACCAACGTTTGACTTCAACCAGTTGCTTTTGCACAGTTTTCGAGAGCTCTGCGGCATGAGCGGAATTCTGTTGTAAACGATGAATACACAGATAGTTACTGCGCCCTTTCAACAAGGTGACTTGCTTGTGCGGTGCTACGGCATCACGCAACGCCGGCAAATCACGATGGAACAACTGCTCTTGCAATGCTTTGGTACCGGTGGAAATCATCGCACTGCCTTTACTTAGCAGAATCGGTACCAAATACGCGTAGGTTTTACCGGTGCCAGTTTCCGCTTCAACCACTAATTGCCCTTTGCTTTTCAGAGTGGTGGCGATGGCTTCGGCCATCTCAGTTTGCGCAGGTCGTGGTGAGAAACCGGGCAATGCTTGCGCTAAGGCACTATCGGGCTGGAAATGTTTACTGATCGCTGTCATGCTGCGGGAAAATTTGAATTGAACTTTATCAGCAAGCCTACCGTAAAAGTGCCGAACAAGCTATGTAGAGTTGTAGGCGCAACATTGCCGTTGCAGCAGGCTACGCAACTATACAAGTTGCCATACAAGAAATGGCAAAAACCTAATTTTTAAGGGTTGCAAGAGCAGTCTGTAATTTATACAATCTCTAACAACTGAAACACAAGGAATGATTATGCGCACAACAATTTGGCATCACCATCACCGTTTACACCGACGTTAGCCAAGCTGTATGCGCTGGAGGCTAACACGTTGATGGTTGCCTTCACCATTTCAAGAACCCCGAGAGGCAACCTTTCGGGGTTTTTTTATAGGAGTTTAAAAAGATTATGGTTGTCGATACTTCAAGCAAACGTTTAACAATTGCGATTCAAAAATCAGGACGTTTAAGTAAAGAATCACTTAGCTTGCTACAAGCCTGTGGGGTCAAATTCAACTTGCACGAAGCACGCTTGCTGGCGCACAGCAGCAACCAACCGATCGATTTACTTCGCGTGCGTGACGATGACATTCCGGGTTTGGTCATGGATGGCGTTGTCGACCTTGGTATCATCGGTGAAAACGTACTCGAAGAAGTGCGTTTAGAGCGTGTCGCGACCAAATTACCAGCCGCTGTGAAACGTTTACGTTCATTAGACTTTGGTGGTTGTCGTCTGTCATTGGCGGTGCCAAAAGAAGACAGCTACAACGGCGTGCAGGATCTCGAAGGTAAGCGCATTGCCACCACTTATCCGTACTTGCTGCAAGATTACCTGCAAAAGCAAGGCGTTAATGCCAGCACCGCTATTTTAACCGGCAGCGTTGAAGTGGCACCGCGTGCCGGTCTAGCCGATGCAGTATGTGATTTGGTTTCCACCGGCGCCACCCTAGAAGCCAACGGCTTGGTCGAAAAAGAAGTGATTTTCACCAGCCAAGCGCAAATCATTCAGCGCCCAGAGCCACTTAATGCAGCCAAGCAAGCGATGGTCGACCAATTGTTGCCACGGCTTGATGGCGTACAAATGGCGCGGGAAAGCAAATACATCATGTTACACGCTCCGCGCGCTGCGCTTGAGCAAGTCGTGGCCTTGTTGCCGGGTGCCGAAGATCCGACAATTCTACCGCTAACCCACACTGACAAATTGGTCGCCGTACACGTGGTGAGCACCGAAACGTTGTTTTGGGAAACCATGGAAGAGTTAAAAGCCGTTGGCTGTAGCTCAATTCTGGTACTGCCGATTGAAAAAATGCTGGGGTAAGTCATGAGCGATACAACATTGAACCTCGCTGAGCGTTGCTTTGTTTGGTCTGAACTCGATACTGCACAACAACAAGCACTATTGCAGCGGCCGACCCAAAAGGTCTCGGCGGCGTTAACGCAAAGCGTCAATGAAATTGTCGAAAGTGTGCGCCAGCAAGGCGATGCCGCTGTGCTTCGCTTAACGCAAAAATTCGATTGCCCAGATTTGACTGAGTTACGCTATCCGGCGGAACGCATCGCTGCACAAGTGCAACAGCTCGCACCGGAAACGAAAGCAGCCATTGATACCGCCTATGGCACCATTCGCCGTTTCCACGAAGCGCAGCAACCACAAGCGATCAGCGTGGAAACAGCGCCGGGGATTGAATGCCAAATGCGCTATGCGCCGCTATCAGCGGTGGGTTTATATGTGCCGGGCGGTACCGCGGTATTGCCTTCGACGGCGCTTATGCTGGGCATCCCAGCGCAAATTGCCGGTTGTCAGCGAGTGGTTCTGGTAAGCCCGCCCGACGCCAACGGTGATCTCGCGCCCGCTATTTTATATGCTGCGCAAAAGTGCGGCATCACTGAGATCTATCGTTGCGGTGGTGCACAAGCAATTGCTGCACTCGCCTACGGCACCGAATCGATTGCCAAGGTGAACAAAATTTTTGGTCCGGGCAATAGTTACGTTACCGCCGCCAAACAAATGGTCTCGCAAGACCCACAAGGTGCCGCTATTGATATGCCAGCCGGCCCTTCTGAGTTGCTGGTGATTGCCGATGCCGATGCCAACCCAGCTTTTGTCGCTGCAGATTTATTATCACAAGCCGAACACGGCAGCGATTCACAAGTGGTGCTCTTGAGTCCCGCGGCAAGTCAAATCGAAGCGGTTAAAAATGAACTTTATCAGCAGCTAAGTTCCCTCTCGCGGGCTGACATAGCACGGCAGGCACTGGCCAATAGTGCTTTGATTGAGGTTGCGGATTTAGCTGAGGCTGTCGCTATCAGCCAAGATTACGCGCCAGAACACTTGTCAGTACAAACCGCAAATGCCGACGCGCTTGCTGAGCAGCTAACTCACGCCGGTTCGTTATTTATTGGTCCGTACACACCAGAATCGGGCGGCGACTATGCCACTGGCACTAATCACGTGCTGCCTACCTATGGTTTTGCCAACACGGTGAGTAGTTTGGGTCTGCTCGACTTCTATCGTCGTTATACCAGTCAACGCGCGACTCGCGATGGCTTAGCCGGCCTAGCACAAGCAATTGTCGGTTTAGCCGAGGCGGAAGGCCTCGATGCCCACGCGCGTGCGGTCACCATTCGTTTGGAGCAAGACATATGAGTGCAGAATTCGTCAATAAACTGCAACGCCAGCACCTTGCCGAGCTGGTGCCATATCAGTCAGCACGACGCAGTATGAGCGGCGGCTCAACTTGGCTGAACGCCAATGAAGCCCCGCTAACACCGGCGTTTCCAGAAGCACCAGAGTGGAACCGTTATCCGAGTTTCCAAAATGCGGCACTGAATCAGGCCTACGCCGACTACGCTGGGTTAAAGAGTGAGCAAGTTTTAAGTTGCCGTGGCAGCGATGAGGCTATTGACCTACTGATTCGAGCGTTCTGTGAACCGGTAAATGATGCCGTGATGATCACCACGCCAACTTATGGCATGTACGCTATTAGTGCCGCTACGCAAGGCGCTGCGGTTGCTGATTGTCCACTCATTGCCAGTGCGGACAACAGCTTACAACTAGACGTAGCGAGTATGCTGCAACGGCTGCGTGATCCGCAACAGCCGCGGGTCAAGCTTATCTTTGTTTGCAGCCCCTCAAACCCGCTTGGTAATTTAGTCGACAGCGGCGCACTTGAGCAATTGCTTGCAGGCGTGGGACAGCAGGCATTGGTCGTGCTTGACCAAGCCTACGTTGAGTTTATTGAACAAAGTTCTGCGCAAGTACAGATCAGTGATTGGCTGGCTCGCTATCCACAGCTAGTCGTATTGCGTACCCTATCTAAAGCTTTTGGTCTAGCTGGACTGCGCTGTGGCTTTGCCATCGGCCAGCCCGAGGTGATGGATATCTTGCGCAAAGTCATTGCGCCCTACCCGTTGCCAGAACCAACCATTAGCGGTGCCACCGCAGCCCTTAGTGCTACGGGTATTCAGTCGATGCAGGCACAAGTTGCAGCTACCCTTGAACAACGCGCTCGTTTACTTGAGGTACTGCAAAACAAAGCGTGGGTGGAGAAAATCTGGCCCTCGGCCACTAATTTTGTGTTGATTTCAGTCGCCGATGCCCCTGCAATAGTGCAACAATGTCAGCAAGCAGGCGTGCTGATTCGTAATCAGTCGAGCCAACCGGGCCTCAGCCCTTGTGTTCGCATAAGTATCGGCAGTGCCGAAGAGATGGACCGATTATTTGAGGTGTTACCCGCATGAGTGGACAACCCATTTTATTTATTGACCGCGATGGCACCCTCGTAGAAGAGCCAGCTATCGATAAACAACTCGATAGCATCGACAAATTAGTCTTTGAGCCGGATGTCATTCCAGTTCTGTTAGCCCTACAAGCTGCTGGCTATCGGCTGGTTATGGTGTCAAATCAAGACGGTTTGGGCACCGATAGCTTTCCGCAAGAAGATTTTGACGCACCACACGACCTGATGATGGCAATATTCACGTCGCAGGGCGTGCGTTTTGATGATGTGCTGATTTGCCCACACTTTGACCGCGATAATTGTAGTTGTCGCAAGCCGAAACTCGGCTTGGTCAGTGATTATTTGCAGCAAGGCAAGATTGATTTCGGCAAGTCGTATGTTATTGGGGATCGCGAAACCGACATGCAGCTCGCTGCCAATATGGGCATTCGTGGCTTACGCTACGACCGCTCACAGTTGAACTGGCGTGCAATTCAGCACCAATTGCTCGATCAGCCCCGTACTGCGCGGGTTGAACGTATTACCAAAGAGACCGAAATCCGCATCGGCGTCGACCTCGATCGCGCTGGGCCTAACAGCATTAGCACCGGTATTGGCTTTTTCGACCACATGCTCGATCAGATTGCTACCCATGGCGGGATTGCGCTGGACATCGCGGTCACCGGTGATCTGCACATTGATGAACACCACACCGTTGAAGATACCGCCCTTGCCCTCGGCCAAGCGCTGCGCCAAGCATTGGGCGATAAGCGTGGGATCGGCCGGTTTGGCTTTGCCTTACCGATGGACGAGTGTCGCGCAGAGTGTTTGATTGACTTATCGGGTCGCCCATACCTGCAATTTGACGCGCAATTTAGTCGCGCGGAAGTCGGTGAATTAAGCACTGAAATGGTCAGCCACTTTTTCCGTTCCATTGCCGATGCCATGGCGGTGTCTTTGCACTTGTCGACCACTGAAGGCAACTCACACCACCAGGTTGAGAGCCTATTTAAGGTGTTCGGACGAGCCCTGCGCCAAGCTGTGGCCCGTACTGGCAATCAGCAATTACCATCGAGCAAAGGTATGTTGGCATGAGTTTAGTTATTGTCGATACCTCATGTGCCAATTTGTCGTCGGTCAAATTTGCTTTTGAACGTCTCGGTTACCAACCTGAAGTGACTGCCGACGCCGCGCGCATACAAGCCGCTGACAAGGTTATCTTGCCTGGTGTCGGCACCGCCAAAGCGGCGATGCGTAACTTACAAGCACTTGAATTGGTGCCGACGCTACGCGCGTTACAACAGCCGGTGCTGGGTATTTGTCTGGGCATGCAGTTGCTGACCAGTTGGTCGGCCGAAGGGGATGTTGACTGTCTGAATGTCATTCCTGCGCGCACTGTGCCGCTGGACAGCCAAGGACAACCGTTGCCGCACATGGGTTGGAATACACTAACTGCAGTCGGTGATAATCCGTTACTAGGTGGTATTGCAGCGCCTGCGTACTGCTATTTTGTGCACAGTTATGCGGTCGCCGTTGACGACTACACTAGTGCCAGCACTACCTATGGACAAACCTTCGCCGCGATGATTCGCCGCGATAACTTTTTTGGCGCGCAGTTTCACCCTGAACGCTCAGGTGCCATTGGCGCGCAAATTTTGAAAAACTTTATGGAGTTAAGCGATGCTGATACCCGCGCTTGATTTAATCAACGGCGAGGTGGTGCGATTACAACAAGGCGACTTTGCCCGTCAGACTACCTTCGCCAGTGACCCGATGCCCATCGCCCAAGCTTACGCAGCAGCTGGCGCCGTATGGCTACACGTTGTCGACCTTGATGGTGCACGTGACCCAGCTAAACGTCAGGTCGCAACCATTGAGCGTCTCGCCCGCGAATTACCGATGCACGTGCAAGTCGGTGGCGGCATTCGTCAACGTAGTGACATCGAAGCGCTATTTGCCGCAGGTGTTCAACGGGTGGTGATTGGCTCATTGGCGGTAAAACAACCCGAATTAGTCAGTGCTTGGCTACAAGAATTCGGCAGTGACGCCATTGTCTTATCGTTGGACGTCAGCATTGCCGCTGACGGCAAGGCCTATGTTGCCACGCACGGCTGGCAAGAAACCTCCGAACTCACCTTAGAACAAGCCATCGAACGCTTTTTACCTTATGGTTTGCGGCACGTGCTGTGCACGGATATTGCAAAAGATGGCATGTTGAGCGGTTACAACACCGATTTATATGCGCGCCTCAAACAGCAGTATCCGCAGCTCGTCATTCAAGCCTCTGGCGGTGCCGCACAACTCGAGGATTTGCGTGCGCTGCAGGCCATCGGCTGCGATAGTGCCATTCTGGGCAAAGCGCTGTTAACCGGAAAATTCACCCTCGAGGAGGCATTCGCATGTTGGCCAAACGCATAATCCCATGTCTCGACGTGCGCGATGAGCAAGTGGTCAAAGGCGTACAATTTCGTAATCACGAAATCATTGGTGAGATTGAGCCTTTAGCAGCCCGCTATGCCGCCGAAGGCGCCGATGAACTCGTGTTCTACGATATCACTGCATCGTCGGACGCGCGCGTAGTCGATAAATCCTGGGTAGAACGTATTGCTCGCGTGATTGATATTCCGTTCACTGTGGCGGGCGGTATTAGCTCTGTCGAGCAAGCGCAAACGATACTCGCTATGGGCGCCGATAAAATTTCGGTCAACTCCCCAGCGCTGCGCGATCCGGATTTGATCAACCGTCTGGTTGATGAGTTTGGTCAGCAGTGTGTGGTCATTGGTATTGATAGTTTTTACGATGCTGCCACCGACCGCTATCTGGTTTACCAATTTACCGGCGACGAGAGTAAAAGTCAGCAGACGCGTTGGCGAACCGCTGATTGGCTCAAAGAAGTGGTCGCCCGAGGCGCTGGTGAAATCGTCCTCAATTGTATGAATCAAGATGGCGTTCGCAATGGCTATGATATTGAACAACTACGTGCGATGCGTGCCATTTGTCCAGTACCATTGATTGCTTCTGGTGGCGCCGGTGCAGCTGCGCATTTTGCCGATGTCTTTTTACAAGCAGATGTCGACGGCGCGCTCGCCGCTTCGGTGTTCCATAAACAAATTGTCCCCATCGCTGATCTCAAGCGTGCTTTGCAGCAGCAACAGATCACCATGCGCATTACCGGCTAACCCCACTACAGGACGTTGATGATGAAGATTACCCAAGCGAACCTGCAGAGTATCGACTTTGCCAAACAACAGGACTTGGTACCGGCGATTGTGCAACATGCGTTCAGCGGTACCGTACTTATGCAAGGTTATATGAATCAAGCAGCGCTTGAACAGACCTTGGCGAGTGAGCAAGTCACCTTTTTTAGTCGCAGTAAGCAACGCTTGTGGACCAAAGGCGAAAGTTCAGGCCACACCTTACAACTGGTCAGTGTGCACACCGATTGTGATCAAGACAGTATTTTGGTCTTGGCGTTGCCACAAGGGCCGACCTGTCATCTCGGCACCGAGAGTTGTTTCAGTAGCGCTGATCACAGCGAGCAACCAATGCTTGCGCAACTTATGCGAGTGGTCCAGCAACGCCAAGCCAATGCCGACAGCAAAAGCTATACCGAACGCTTGCTCGCACAAGGCAGTAAACGTGCCGCGCAGAAAGTTGGCGAAGAAGGTGTCGAAGTTGCCCTTGCAGCCGCCGTCGGCGACCGCGAAGAGTTACTCAATGAAAGTGCTGACCTGCTCTATCACCTGTTGGTGGTGTTACACAGCGAAGGCTTGGAACTCAATCAAGTGCTGCAGGTTCTGCAACAACGTCGGGCTTAGCTTGACGTTGTTGGCGCGTCACGTAGTTGCGGCTAACGTGACGCAAACGCCAAGTCAGCAAGACGGCGGCAACACTAAGACCGGTAATAAAGCCAATCCACATCCCCGGTGCGCCCATCGCCGGCACTATCCAATCAGTGCGTGACAACAAAATGCCTATGGTCAAACCGAACGGCCAATACGACACAAAGGTAATCAGCATAACGACTTTAGTGTCTTTGTAACCACGCAAGGTACCCATTGCTATCGCTTGGAAGGTATCCGACAGCGTGAAAATGGCTGCTAAGCCCATCAATGTGGCGGCGGCGTTGATAACCACGGTGTCGTTAGTGTAAAGACTCGCTAACCACGCGCCACCGAGCCACATAATCAAACCATTCACAGCTGCGAAGGTCATGCCATAAAAAGTCGCTAACTTATGGCTCTGCATGGCGTTTGCTGGGTTGCCGGCGCCTAAAGCAAAGCCAACCCGCAGCGTTACCGCCATCGATAGACTCAGTGGCACCATGTAGACCAGCGACGAGATATTCAAGGCAATTTGATGACTGGCCACCACAGTTGCGCCAAGCGGAGCAATAACCAAAGCCGCAGCGGCAAACAGGCTGACTTCAAAGAACATCGAGGTAGCAATAGGAAAGCCCAGACGTACGATGTACCAAATGTCATCCCAATCGGGCTTATACCACTTAGCAAATACCCCGATTGCTTTAAAGCGTTTGGTCCAGAGAACATAGAGCAGCAAGCTCAAAGCCATGACCCAAATTACGATGGTTGTTGCTAAACCGCAGCCCGCACCGCCTAGTGCTGGCAAACCAAATTTACCGTTAATCAAAATATAGTTGGCCGGAATATTTACCAGCAAGCCAATAACACCAATCACCAGTGACGGCATGGTGTGTGACAATCCCTCACAGAAATTGCGCAAGACCATGTAGAGCACTAGAGCTGGCACTGCCCATAGTAAATAGAACAAATAGTCGAGGGTTATGCTGCGAAAATCTGGCTCTACGTTCATCGCATTCAGGATCAAGGGTGCACAGAGGATCACCGCGACACAAAGCAGACTGCCAATCGCCGCAGCGTAAAAGCCTTGCTGCACAATGTTGGCAACTTTGTGATGTTTATGCGCGCCATCGAAATGCGAAATAATAGGCGCTAGCGCCAAGCCTAAGCCAAATACCAACAAGGTCGACGGGAACCAAATACTACCGCCAACGGAGACTGCGGCAAGGTCGGTTGCGCTGACCCGCCCCGCCATGACCGTATCGACCACACTCATTAACATTTGCGTCAGTTGTGCAATCAAAATGGGTCCGGTCAAACGGATAAGTTTTTGCGTCTCAAGCCACCAATGATCGGGGCGAGTTGCAGGGGTGGTACGGCTCATTTCAGGTCTCTTTGCTTGGCGATCAGCTCAGTAGCTGATAGGCATCATCTAACGCGCTGCATAAGCGCTCGCAGTCGGCGGCCGTATTATAGGCGCCTAATGACACTCTGACCACCGCTTGTTGCTCGAGCGCCTGTAAAAAAGGCTGTGCGCAGTGGCTACCGGCACGCACGGCAATGTTTTGTTCGGCCAAAACCGCCGCAAGGTCAAATGCATGCAGCTCCGGACTGTAAAAACTGATGAGCGGTAGGCTCGGCTGTTGTTGCGGTAGTACGCGTAACCAACTACGTTGGTTCAATTGCTCACGTAATTTAAGAGCGAGTCGTTGCAGATAATCATTCAAGCCACCGGCACGCTCCGCACTGAGCCACTGTGCGGCACGCGCGCACGCAACAATAGCTGCAGTATTCGGCGTACCCGCTTCAAATTGCTGTACACCTTCAAGATACCGACTCAGCTCGGCACTGACCTGCTGCACCATACCGCCACCCACCCATTGCGGTTGCAGCTTGGTTTGCAAGACAGGTGTCGCGTAAAGCACACCGCAGCCAGTGACGCCATACATTTTGTGCGCCGAAAACGTCAGCGCATCGCAACCCAGTTGACCCACATCTAACGGCACACTGCTGACCGCTTGCGCGGCATCAACCACGGTAATAGCGCCCTGACTTTGGGCATAAGCGACAACCGCAGCGGCTGGCAATAATTGCCCAGTGACATTGCTGGCAAGTGTCATCGCTAGCAATTTGCAACGCGGACCAATCTGCGCTTGCCAATCGTCTTGCAAGGCGCCGGTCTCGGCATCCAAATCAAGCCAACGCAACTTCAATTGGTGGCGCTCAGCAAGGCGCTGCCAAGGGAGTAAATTGGAGTGATGTTCCGCGCGCGTGACGACAATCTCATCGCCTGCTTGCCAATCGAGCTGTAGGCCATTGGCGAGCAAATTAAGACTGTGGGTGGCAGAACTCGTGAAGATCAGCGCATCGGCTGTACCGCCGATCCAATCCGCCAATTGCATTCGCGCACCCTCCAGCAGGTGCGTGGCGTGCTGTGCCAAAGGATAATTACCGCGATGCGCATTGGCATGCTCAAATTGGTAGTATCCTAGATAGCGCTCTAGCACAGCGTCAGGCACTTGACAGCTGGCTGCGCTATCCAGATAAACCAAGTCGGTCTGTTCACGCCATAACGCAAACTGCGCCCGCGCACCTTTATATGAATTAGTCACCGTCAACCTCTGCAACCGCCGATGCATGATCGCGAATAAATCTGACCAGCAGTGGGTTCACTAATTGTGGGTGGGTTAACGGTCCCATGTGTCCGCAGCTGACCTGCTCGACTTTTACCTGCGGTAAAACTTGCTGTAATTGTGCTGCTACCGTTTGCGCACTTAAGCGTGATTCGCTGCCGGTCAGCAGTAGCACCGGACAATCGAGTAATCGATAATCGACCAACTTATGCGGTTCACCCATGAGTGCAGCAAAATCCATCGACACTTTGTGTGCTTGACTCGCCATCAGTTGCTGCACCTTATTTGGCAAAGCACGGAAGTAACCCGCTCGATTCCAATAGTCGACAAAGATTTCGGTACTCAACATGGCATCGGCTTGGTCAGTCTCAGTTGCTATGGTCTCGATTTCTGCCCGTGCTGGATCTTTGGCATCGAGAATATGAAAAGCCACCGGCTCATACACGGCAACTGCGCTTACTGGCAATAACTTTTCCAACGCTAACTTAAGCGCCAAAGCACCACCGTAAGAATGCCCCACCAAGATGACTGGCGTATCTCCCCACAACGTCGATACGCCGTCGAGAATACGTGGTACCTCATCAGTAAAACGAAAGGCATCACTGTGTTCGACTTCTGCTGCTGGTGCCTTGCCGTAACCTAAAAGATCGACCGCAAGTACATCATAATCAGGCGTAAGGCGTTGAATCAGTTCACGCCACTGGCCACTATTACTTTGTGAGCTATGCAGCAGCAAGATCTTGGCCCCCGTTGCTGTGCCATAGCGATAAAAACCCTGCGGCAATGGCATAGTTTCCGAACGCGCTGTCATACGACTCGACCGATCACATAACCAATCATGTAGCCCGCTTGCACCAATAACACGATAAAGGTACCCAGCACACCGACCGTCCGCGGAAAAGATGGACCAACGCTCTTATTCAAGCCAATGGCATGGCCAACGCGGGCAATGAACAACAAGCTACCCAGTGCATGCAACAAGATGGGGCCGGCACCAGTAAGCTCCATGAGAACTAACATCAGCAACAAAAACGGCACATATTCGGCAAAGTTTGCATGCACGCGGGTTGCTACCTCCAAATCTTTTGAATCTGCAGTGCCAATACCAACGCGATCGCGCCAACGCAGGCGAATCACCAAAACGGATAAGACAAAGTACAACAGTGCCAGCAGGCCTGCATAAAGTAAGCTAATTTCTAATTCTAATGCCATGTTGTTCTCCCATAAAAAAGCCCACACAAGGTGGGCTTCCATGATTATTATGTGTTGTGGTTAACCTAGCTATTAGCCAAGCAATGCACCGAGTTCTGTGCTGATTGCATCAACGTCTTGGGTGCCATCCACTTTATGGAACTTGGTTTTACCTTGCTCCGCTAGTTTACGATAATAATTCACCAATGGCTCGGTTTGTTCGTGATAAATTGCCAAGCGCTTACGCACAGTCGCTTCTTTATCATCGTCGCGAATAACCAAGTCTTCACCAGTCTCGTCGTCCTTCCCTGCCACTTGTGGTGGGTTGTGATCGACATGATAGACCCGGCCTGAACCAGGGTGTACGCGACGGCCAGCCATGCGCTTGACAATCACATCGTCTGGCACATCAAATTCCAACACTACGTCGATTTCGATGCCGTTTTCTTGCATCGCATCGGCTTGCGGAATGGTACGCGGAAAACCATCAAGCAAAAAGCCATTTTGGCAATCTGGTTGCGCAATGCGCTCTTTCACTAGACCAATCATGATGTCATCAGAAACAAGCTTACCAGCGTCCATAACGGCTTTTGCTTGTTGGCCTAATTCGGTACCCGCTTTAATTGCAGCTCTTAACATGTCACCTGTTGAGATTTGTGGAATCCCAAAGGTTTTCATTAGGAACTGCGCTTGAGTACCTTTCCCGGCGCCTGGCGCGCCTAATAGGATGATGCGCATTTACAACCTCTTTTCCTGTTTGATGGGTGTGCGTTTTGAATTAGGTCGAACTTTACCGTTTAGAGGCGTGCAATACAAGTCCGAGCAATGCCGACTTTGGTCGGCATTGCTCAGTTTTTTTACGCGCCAGTAAGTTCCATCATCAGTCGGTTGAGACGACTGACAAATTGGGCTGGATCTTTCAGACTACCGCGTTCCGCAAGTGTTGCTTGATCAAGCAACAACTGCGCCCATTCGGCAAACTTTGCATCATCGCTGATGGTGCTGACTTGTTTGACCAAAGCATGCTCCGGATTTAGCTCAAAAATGTACTTAGTTTCCGGTACTTTTTGCCCTGCCGCTTCCATCAACTTAGCCATTTGCGTACTCATGTCGTTATCGTCAGTCACGATACACGCCGGTGAGTTGGTCAAGCGATGCGTCACTCGAACACTTTTAACTTTATCTCCAAGCGCTTGCTCGAACCGTTTGATTTGCGCTTCAAACGACTTCTCCAGCTCTTCTTGCTGCTTTTTGTCTTCAGCGTCGTCAAGTTCACCCAAATCGAGATCGCCACGTGTAACGCTCTGGAATTGCTTCTCACGGTACTCATTGAGGTGACTCATCAACCACTCATCGATGCGCTCCGAAAGTAGCAAGACTTCAATACCTTTCTTGCGGAAAATTTCCAACGCAGGATTATCGCGCGCAGCTTCATAACTGTCAGCGACAATATAATAAATCTTGTCTTGCTTCTCTGGCATACGCTCAAGATAAGCATCCAAACTAACCGTAGCTTCAGATTTATCTTCATACGTAGAAGCAAACCGCAACAAGCTCGCGATTTTCTCTTGGTTTGCGTGGTCTTCCGCCGGACCTTCTTTCAGCACAGTACCGAACGTATTCCAGAACTCTTGATAGGTTTCAGGCTCGTCTTTGGCTAGCTTGCTGAGCATACTGAGCACTTTTTTGGTACTGCCGTTGCGCATTGCGCGGGTAATCTTGTTGTCTTGCAGAATTTCGCGCGATACGTTCAACGGTAAATCATTGGAATCCATCAGACCGCGGACAAATCGCAGGTAAGTCGGCATCAACTGTTGCGCATCGTCCATGATGAAAACCCGCTTCACGTATAGCTTAATACCGTGTTGTTGTTCGCGGTTCCACAAATCCCACGGTGCGCGCTTCGGAATATACAACAAACTGGTATATTCCTGCGTACCCTCAACCTTGTTGTGGCTCCACAGTAGTGGGTCCTCAAAATCGTGGGCTACAGTTTTGTAGAATTCTTTGTATTCTTCGTCGCTAATGTCGGCCTTGTCACGCGTCCATAACGCCTGACCGGTATTCACCGCTTGCCATTCCTTGTGTTTACCATCGTCATCACGTTCAGGCATTTGCACCGGAATGCTCAAATGGTCGGAATACTTCGTGATAATGCCTCGCAAACGGAATTCATCGAGGTATTCTTTGGCGTCATCGCGTACGTGCAAGATAATATCCGTGCCGCGCTGTGCTTTCTCGATGGCTTTCAGATCAAACTCACCTTCACCTTTCGAATGCCACTCAACCGCTTCATTGCTTGCCGCTCCGGCCGCGCGAGTGCGCACTGTGACACTGTCGGCAACAATGAACGCTGAATAGAACCCCACACCAAACTGACCGATTAAACGGCTATCTTTGGCTTCATCGCCGGAAAGTTGACTGAAAAACTCTGCGGTACCTGACTTGGCAATAGTACCGAGGTTATTGATCACTTCGTCACGGGTCATGCCAATGCCATTATCGCTAATGGTAATAGTGCCAGCATCTTTGTCGGCACTGACTCGGACCCGCAATTCGCTGTCGTCAGCCAACAGGCTGTTATCGCTCAGCGCTTTGAAGCGTAGCTTATCCGCCGCATCAGAAGCGTTGGACACGAGCTCGCGTAAGAAGATTTCTTTGTTGGAATAAAGCGAATGAATCATCAAGTGAAGCAGTTGCTTCACTTCTGTCTGAAACCCATAGGTTTCCGCTTGACGGGTCTCCGCCATGGTCATCTCTCCTACACTATTGTTTATGAACACTAGGGCAAAGATGGGGGCGATGGTTAGTTTTTCAAGCGTTTATTTCAATCGAATTGCAATCGTTTACGGCCGCTAAAGGCGTGTCCAAGCGTCGCTTGGTCGACGTATTCAAGTTCACCGCCGACCGGAACGCCGTGCGCGATACGCGAAGTTGCAATCCGATGTTGCTGCGCAAGTTCAGCAATGTAGTGTGCAGTTGCTTCGCCCTCAATCGTCGGATTGGTCGCGAGAATGACTTCACTGATCGGTTCTTTCGCTAAACGTTGCGCTAACACATCAAGGCCAATATCGTCAGGGCCGATACCATCAAGTGGCGACAGGTGCCCCATCAACACAAAATAGCTGCCCTGGTATTGCCCAGTTTGTTCAATCGCCAGCACGTCGGCTGGCGTTTCAACAATGCACAACAGGCCGCTAGCACGGCGCTGTTCATCTACGCAAATCTCGCATACCGCTAGTTCTGTCAAGGTGCGACAATCGCTGCAATGGCCAACTTTTTCGACCGCGTCGTTGAGCGCTTTCGCCAATTGCAAACCACCCTCACGCTGCCGTTCAAGTATTTGAAACGCCATCCGCTGTGCCGATTTCGGACCAACCCCGGGCAGCACGCGCAGGGCGCGAATCAATTCACTAATGGCTGGACTTAACCGCATCAGAACTACCTTTACCTATTCAATAACGATTAGAACGGCAGTTTCATGCCAGGAGGCAAGTTCATGCCGCCGGTCACTTCAGCCATACGCTCTTTGGTGGTCTGTTCCACGCGACGTACTGCGTCGTTGCAGGCTGCCGCAATCAAATCCTCGAGCATTTCACGATCATCTTCGTCAGCAAGCAGGCTAGGATCGATTTCAACGCGGCGCACGTTATGGTTACCGAGCATAGTGACTTTAACCATACCCGCACCCGCTTCGCCGGTTACTTCTAACTTGGCTATTTCTTCTTGGGCTTTCTGCATGCGCTCTTGCATTTGCTGCGCTTGCTTCATCATATTGCCCAATCCACCTTTAAACATATCTACCTCTTCATTTGATTAGAGTGGTTTCACGGAGTCGGCAATCAACTCCGCACCAAAATGCTGTGTTATTGCTTGCACGTGCGGATCAGCCGCTAATTTAGCTTCTGCCTGCCGTAACCGCTGCTGATCGATCGCTTGCTGCAACTCAAATGGTGTGGGCTGCGTGGTGTTTTTCAAGTAAACCGCTTGCAGTTCGAGCTGTAAATGCTCGAGCAATGCTTGCTTAATAGCGTTCACACCATTGTCATTGAGCAAATGCTGCCAGGCTTCTCGCACTGCGAGCTCAAAACCTCGCGGCGTCTTCAACAACACACTATTACGGGCCAACTGACGCGCTAGACCATCCAGTTGTAAATTATCGAGATACGCCGCCCACTTATCAATTTCAGCGGCACTACGGGTCTCGGCCGGTATTGCTGGGAGCTGCAGTTCGCCATCTTCAGCCACCACATGCGTGACTTCTGGTTCTGACTGCGGTTCTGGTTCAGCCTTAGGTTCAACTAGCGTACTCTCATGACCGGCTGAGGCTTGCTGCTCTGCTGCTTGAGGTTCGGTTGGCGCTAGCTGTCGTTCAGGATTTTTTTTTTGCTGCAACTGCTCGCGCGTCGCCAACAGCGCGGCTAAGCCATCAGTTGGACTGTTTGGCGCGACCGCAGGCTCTGGCGCTGCTTGCGACTCAGCTTCAACTTGCGGTTGAGTTTCGACTTTTGGTTCGGGTGCTGGCGTTGCAGCAACTTTCGAGGCTTCCGTTATTTCAGCAGGTCGACGCTCTTGCAACGTCAGTTGTTTCGGTCGAAAAGCCATCATCCGCAGCAAACACATCTCAACCCCACTACGCACATCAGCTGCGTAATGCAGATCGCGGCGGCCTTGCAGCAAAATATCGTAATAGACTTGCAACAATTCAGCTGGAAGTTGCTGCGCTAAGTGTTGGTCTTCAGCATTTAAGTCAAGTGTTTCAGCGACTGCCGGCACGGCCTGAAACAATGCCAATTGATGCACATAGTTTTGCAGCTCTCCTAATAGCTGGCTGAGATCGGGGACCTGACCAGCGATACGCGACAAACTTTGCAACAGCCCATCACCATTCCCAGTAAGTACTTGTTCGAGTAAGGTGCCTAGCTCAAAACTTGGCACCGCCCCCAACATTTGTTGTACAGCGGCCATGGTCACCTGCTGCTCACCCTGCGCGATGGCTTGATCAGTTAAACTGAGCGCGTCGCGCATACTACCGCGCGCGGCGCGTGCAAGCGCTTGCAAGGCGTTAGTTTCAAAGGCGATATTTTCGGCTTGCAAAACTTCAGCCAAATGGCTGCTGATCTCGGTTCTGTCGAGCGCTTTTAAGTTGAATTGCAGGCAGCGCGATAACACAGTTATCGGCAGCTTCTGCGGATCGGTCGTCGCAAGTAAGAACTTAACGTGTTCAGGCGGCTCTTCTAGCGTTTTCAGCAAAGCATTAAAACTATGCCGAGAGAGCATGTGAACTTCATCGATAAGGTAAACTTTGTAGCGCCCATGAGTCGGCTTATATTGCACGTTATCGAGTAATTCGCGGGTGTCTTCAACTTTGGTGCGCGAGGCGGCGTCAATCTCAAGCAAATCAACAAAGCGGCCGTCGTCAATCGCTTTACAAGCCCCACAGCTACCACAGGGTTCAGCGGTGATGCCTTGCTCACAATTGAGACTTTTCGCCAGTATACGCGCAATAGTGGTTTTACCTACGCCGCGGGTACCGGTGAGCAACCAAGCATGGTGCAGTCGTCCGCTTTCCAGCGCATTCATAAGGGGTTTCAACACATGTTGTTGCCCCACGACTTCAGCAAATTTACGAGGCCGCCACTTGCGCGCGAGCACCTGGTAACTCATGCATATTTCCTTGTTATTAGACGATGCGCTTACGTTACCCTAAAATTCGCACAGGGTATAGTGTGGAATTCCAGCTTCATCAAGTCGTTTCACGCCTGGCAAGGCTTGCAAGGTAATGACGAAAGCACATTCATGTAATTGTGCGGCACTTTTTTCAACCAACTGAACGGCCGCAAGGGCGGTTCCCCCGGTCGCTAACAAATCGTCGATAATTACGACTTTATCTGCGGCTGTAAGCGCATCACTGTGCATTTCGAGAGTATCTTCGCCGTACTCAAGCGCATAACTTTGTTTTAGCGTTGCACCAGGCAATTTACCTGGTTTGCGCAGTGGCACGAAACCTACACCTAAGGCATGGGCCAACGCCGTGCCAAAAATAAAACCGCGTGCTTCCATGCCCACCACCTGAGTGATCCCTTGATCTTGGTAACGATCAACGAAATGTCCGATAGTTGCCCGCAATGCCTCTGCGTTACTCAATAACGGTGTAATATCACGAAAGATAATACCGGGCTTGGGAAAGTCCGGTATAGCCCGAATAAAATCGGCAGGATTTACCTTCATGATGCAGCAGAACGCACGTCAGACGCTGTAGGCGGTGGCATTGAGATTTGCATAGTCTGCCAAAGGTCTGCGAGCAACTCCAACAGACGCTCGCGTTCAATTGGCTTCGCCAAACATAAATCGGCACCTGAGCGACGCGCTTGCTCCTCAATTTGCTGCACATCTTGCGTGGTCATCAGCAATAGAGGTTTATGTTTGTATGCGCTAAGGCTACGCAGATTGCGAATTAAATTCAGGCCATCAAGTAATGGCATTTTATGATCGGCCAGCACCACATCAAAGGTGTTCGCCTTTGCTTGATTCAAACCATCTAAGCCATCATTGGCACAGGTGACAACGAAAGGCGTGTCAGCAAGCATCGCTAACAAGCTCTCGCGTGTCGCTGGTTTATCCTCAACCAGCAATAATTTAAGCGACATAATAAGCCTTTGAGCCTTATTTAAGCGGTGAGATGTTTAATCCATTGCAACGTAGCTGGCAATACAGGAACTGCGAGTACCACTAAGACTGCCAGCACTCCCATCAAGGAACCTGATGAGTCACGGAATTCTTCATTATTTGCCATAAGGGTATCCTCTTAACAACGGCGATAATTTGCGCGGCGGATCATACTCGATTATGGCCGCGACAACAACAGCGAGCGCTCAGCAAAATCTACAACCAACTGCTGCAAGCCTTGCTGCAAAACTGCTTGATCAAAGCTAGTAAATTGGACTTTGATAACTTCAAAAAGTTGCGTAAGAGTAAGCGGTTTTTGCTGTAATTGTTCGACCACAAACGCTGTGAGTGGATTGAGTTCGAGAAATTTAACATCACCATTTAGCTCTTGATAAACCAGCACAAAGTACGGTTCATTTGGCTTAGACTTTGGTTGGTAATCAGGACTAATGCGCGCCACTGGAAAATCATAAATACCAAGATAAGCTGTTGGATTCAGGTTTAACTGAGTATCTTCATCGACGGCGGCTAATGGCTGCCACTCGGTTCCCAAGGCTTTGAATCGAACATCGACCTCAATCCGTTCATAATGCGCAAGTTCAAAGGTCCAAGGCGGAAAATCTGTTTGTTGTGGATTTCCTTGGAGCGGTAAATAATGTGCGAGAAAATCGACGAATTCCTGCCCGATTTGTGAAAACAACGGTGATTTTGCTTGATGTTGAGCGATAAAATCACGTTCGAGTTGTTGCCATTGAGCGGGCGCCAGTACCTTTTGTAAAACTGGAAACCCATTGCGCAGAAACTGCTTAATGTTGTTATGAATGAGACGCTTATAAATAGCTAGACGGCGAGGTTCAATAGCTGCGAATTGGGCGTCACTTTGTGGATCACGCAACCACTTTGCAAAGTCGACTTGTAGATCCTTAAATGACATTCACATGCTCTTGCTGGGTAAAGAACTCTTGGGTTTTCGCTATTTTCGAAGCTTCATTGAGCAATTGCGGTAACGGCGGAATATTAAAGTCACGCTCAAGCACAGTTGGAAATACACCATGACATTGGTACGCGAACTCCAATAATTTCCAAACTTCTGGCTTCACATCAGCACCATGGGTGTCAACGAAAAGATCATCGTATTCTTCATCATGTCCAGCAATATGGCCATAAACGATACGCTCGCTTGGCAGCGATTGAATAAATGCGTAAGGGTCGTAACCATGATTGACGCTATTCACGAACACATTATTGACATCGAGCAACATAGAACAATCTGCTTTCTCAAGCACCGCTCGAATAAACGCGAGCTCACTCAGTTCATTGGCAAAACTGGCATAATAAGAAACGTTCTCTAAGACCAAAGGCCGCTCGAGAATGTCTTGCACCTGTTTGATGCGTTCAACCACGTGCTCAACTGCCTCTTCCGTAAAAGGAATAGGTAATAAATCATAGAGTTGCCCCTGCGCCGAACAATAGCTTAAATGTTCGCTATACATTTCGATATTAAAACGATCGAGAAACTGTTTTACGGACTGAACGAAGTGAACGTCCAGCGGGTCAGGACTGCCGATAGATAAGGATAAGCCGTGACTGGTTAATGGCGCTTGTTCACGAATCGCATCAAGTTGCCGATACGCGGTTTGCCCACGCGGAAACCAATTCTCCGGCGCAAGCTCCCAAAAACCGACTTTGGGAGCTTGTTGTAGTACTTCAGCGAGAAATTCGCGACGTAAACCGAGGCCTACTGTCCGCCGCACTTACCTTCACCACATTTGCCTTCACCGCATTTGCCTTCTTTGGCTTTTTCATCGGCTTTTTCTTTCATTTTGGCCTTGTGCTCTTCACCGCACTTGCCTTCACCACATTTGCCTTCGCCGCACTTGCCTTCTTTGGCTTTTTCATCGGCCGTTTCTTTCATTTTGGCTTTGTGCTCTTCGCCGCACTTACCTTCGCCACATTTAGCTTCGCGCTCTTTCTGCTCTTCCTGCTGGTAGCCAGGACCAAGATCAGAGTAGCTAAAAGGATTGGCTGTTGCTGACAATGTCATGCCACCAGCTAACAGTGCACCAACAGTAACGGCTACAGATTTTTTCATGTTGTTCATTTTCTTAACCCCTTGTTGTTCGGTTTTGGAACACCTCTACTATAGCTCAAAAAGACAAAAAAACCTATAGCTCAAAAAGACAAAAAAACCCCGCTACCAGAGCGGGGTTTTGCAGACTTTTTACACGTCTAGTTTACAGTGAAATACCACGGTTGCTCGCTTTGCTGCGAATATAAGATTCCCAGCTGCGCGCATTGCGACGTTGTTCACTATACTGCTGCGCTTCTTTAACATACTTCAACGCTTCGCTGAATTTGTCTTGATAGAAGTAAGCTTCAGTGAGTGACATGTAAACATCACCCGGTTCTGAGTAACCAAAATCAAGCGCTTTCAAGTAGGCGCTAGCTGCTTCAGCATACTCTTCAGCACGCAAATGGGCAGTGCCCTTACGACGGAAGTAGTTTGCTTTCTCAGCGCGGTCAGTTTCTAGATCAGCTGCAAGCTGGTATAAATCAGCCGCACGTGCATATTCACGTGCCATCTCATAGTTACTGGCTGCACTGTAGTAATGACGAGCAGTTTTCTCTACATCGCCTGCTTCTAAGTGTTTTACCATTAACTCAGCTGCATCAAACGGAATGCCGTTGTTGGCATACAATTGGATGACTGCTTTGATTTGGCTTTCTTTATCCAAGTAACCTGCAAGGTAGGCAATTTCAAGCGTTTGTAATGCTTTGTCGATTTTCTCTTCAAGCATGTACATCATGCCCAACTGACTCCACCAGGTTTTTTCCGTAGGCATGATTGCCAAGCCTGCTTCCAAAACGTCGATAGCATCAGAGTACATTTTGCGCTCATAGTACGAAGCGACTTTAAGAACATATGGGTTCTTGTTTGGCTCTTCGTAATTTGCGATTGCCATGTCTGCTGCCTGAATGATTTTGTCATATTGCTTCAACTCGTAGAACGAGTTAGCAATACGTAAAAATACATCAGGATCAGCTTCACCAGTAAACTGCAGCCACTGATTGTAGTACTTCAATGCGTCGCGATAGTTTTCCAGCTGCAAGCTGATGTCGGCAGCAAGTTTAAGTGCTGCTGCTTGGTCGTTCCAACCTAAGACATCGGCTTCCGCTGCTTGACGTGTGCGCGTCATTGCATCTTCAATCTGGTCATTCGCTGCATACAAGTTACCGAGGAAACGATTGACGTAAGCCACATCGTACTCATCACTCGGATCCAACTCTTCCAATACAGCGATTGCGCCTTGAATGTCTTCTTGCTCACTGTAAAGCTCGTAGGCATTCATGATACGGCGACCGATGCGTTCAGAAACAGTTCGGTTACTGCGGTTATTTTTACGTGCTTCAATCTGTTCCGCTGACGGCAAGTTGTAATTGATGTCCTGCGCGGTAGCGACAGGAGAACCCATCGCTACAGCACCACACAATAGACTCGCGCTAATCAACATAGAGAGTTTTTTGTGCATCATCTTCATTACTCCTGATCCAGGTTGAAGTCGAGCTGTACGGTCTGCCCTGGCTGGCGAACCGCCTTGCCATCAACAACCTTCGGCTTGTACTTCCAACGGAGTAGTGCCCGACGTGCTTCTTGGTCAAACACGCGACGCGGGTTTGAATCAATCACTTCTACGTCAGTTACACCACCAGTTTCGTCGATCGTAAAGCGCAACAGTACCCAACCTTCTAAACCGTCACGAGCAGCCGCAGGTGGATAACGCGGGTTGATACGAACGATAGGTGTTGCTTCACCATCGCGCATCATCGCGCCACTTGCATCAAAACCAGTGTCAGTTCCACCAACGTCGACATCAAAGCCTAAGTCCATGTTCAGACCTGAATTGTCTGAATTGTCCGGTTCGTTTGGCGGCGTCTCTGGAGGCTGCGCTGGCGGCGGCGGCGGTGGTGGCGGCGTACGACGACGCTGATCCACTTCACTATCCGGCGGCGCTGTCACAATCTCAATCACCGATGAAGGTGGAGGCGGTGCATTTCGCCCATCGCCCCCGCTGATCAAGAACGCCATAAAAGCGAACAGAAGGAACGTAGCTGCAGCACCTAATAGTAACGATACTATAAAGCGCACCATATTAATCGTCCTCTGCGGCTATGGATATCTTGTCAATACCCGCTTCCTTAATTTGATCCATGACTTCAACGACAACACCATGTTTGGCTTCTTTGTCCGCCTGAATCACTACGATATCAGTTGGCTGTTCTGCCAAGAGACGTTCGATGTTTGCGCCTACACGCTCCACATCAACCATACGCTTGTCCATCCATACTTCGCCATTCGCACGAATCGCGATAAAGATGTTGGCAGAAGGTTTCTTCTGCGCCTGACTTGCTTCTGGCTTGTTCACGTCAATACCAGCTTCTTTTACGAAAGAGGTGGTTACGATGAAGAAGATCAACATGATGAATACGATGTCTAGCATCGGCGTCATATCGATCGCTGCATCTTCCTCTTCACGAATACGTTTACGTGCCATAATTCTTCTCTCTTAATGATGTGGCAAACTGTCGACCAACTTGTCACGCGCGCGCTTCACTTTTGACTCTAAACGAGTCGCAAAGAACATGCCTGACAGTGCAGCAACCATTCCGGCCATTGTCGGGATCGTCGCCATCGAGATACCGTCGGCCATCAAACGCGGGTTACCAGTACCCTGCGTTGCCATGGTTTCGAATACAGTAATCATACCGGTTACTGTACCCAAGAGTCCGATTAACGGACACATGGCGATGGTTGTTTTGATCAACAACATACGTGCATTCAGTTTATCAGCTGCCTCAGAAATCCATGCTTCACGGATCTTATGAGCGTACCAAGAGGTGGTGTCCTTCCGCGCGTCCCACTGAGCGATGATGTCTTTCTTCATCTTCGGGAACACGGCGGTAAGGAACCAGAAGCGCTCAATCATGAGTACCCACATGAGAAAGAGCGCTCCCATGACGAAGTATAAAACGTCGCCACCGGTACTCAGAAAATCCCTGATAGATTCCCAAAGCTCCATCAGGTAAAGCATAGGATTACTCCTTCTCCGCGTGCGCGGCTACGATGCCGGCAGCTTGCTCGTCCAACGTGTGAACGATTTTCTTAGCACGACCCGCAACAACTGCGTGGATCAGAATTAATGGCAACGCTGCGATCAGACCCATAGCTGTTGTTACCAACGCCATTGAGATGTCGCCTGCCATGATTTTCGGGTCACCAGTACCGTACAAGGTAATTGATTGGAAGGTACCAATCATACCGATTACCGTACCCAATAGACCTAACAACGGAGCGATAGCTGCGAAAATCTTGATGATATTAACGCCAGCATCGATACGTGGAGTTTCACGCATGATCGCCTCGTCAAGTTTCAATTCAAGGTTCTCAACGTCATCGTTCTTGTTGTCGTGGTAAACTTTCAAGATACGACCCAACGCGTTCTTCTCAGAAGGATTACCGGTGTTTTTCAGCTGTGCACGCATTTTCGCGCCCTCTGAACCCAGCGTAATGATCTTCCAGATCGCAATTAGGATACCAAGAATAAGAACTACGGTAATGACGTAACCTACGGTGCCACCTTGATGATACTGCTCTTCAAGAGTTGCTTTCTGAGTCGCAAGGTTCAAGATTTGGCCACGTGCTGGGTCAATGTAAACGCCTTCATAGCCACTTTCAGTCGAGAGGAAATTTTCTGCTGCTGACAAGATGTAGCCTTCAGGCTGACGACCCAATGGTTGAATTTCTTCAGCTTGGTCGTTGTAGACGAAGTATTCGCCATCAGACAACAAGTTGAATACACCGATACGCGTTACGTCACGCTGTTCAGTAGAACCGTCGAGCAAAGTAACTTCAGTTGGGAAAGTAACGACTTTACCCGACTGCTGCATTTCGGTTAACCATGCCAACCACAGTTCTTCAAGCTCTGCGATGTTTGGAACTTCGCTAGCTTCAGCAATACTTTCAAGTACGTCTTCACGGCCTGGATACTGCGAGCTTACGATTGAAGTGGCGATACGACCAATCGTTTCACTCGCTGCACCGCGAGCAACACCGACGATCTCACCCAAAGTACCTAGTTGGTTTTGTAGTTCAGTTTCTTTGTTCGCTAACGCAATTTCATTTTCAGAGAACTGGGTTTGCAAACGTTCGCCGCGCGCTTTCTCATCAGCTAGCTGACGCTTCGCTTGGTTTAACAAAGCTTGCTTGTCAGCACGGGCATCAGTGAACTCAGCTTCACGCTGCGCGTTGATGCGCTGTGATTCGGCACGGTTTTCTTTAACTAATTGAAGCAACTCTTCAAGAGTTTTCGCTTCTTGAACGCTTTCGTTTTGCGCATATGCAGCGCTAGCGCCCATGGTTAGAGAGAATGCTGTAGCGACCAGCAAAGATTTCACTAGTTTGTTCATTCTGCACGCTCCGCTGCGAATACTGGCAATTGAAGAAGATCTGGGGCAGTTTGCTTACGCGCCATACGGATAGCTTTGGTTAAAGCACCTAAGTAAGCGTCGTCAAGTACTTCCCACTCACCGGTGGCTTTGTCATAAATCCAACCGTTTTTCAGATCCAGTGATTGCGCAAGCAGCGCTGCGCGACCAAGGTGGAAGAAGTCAACAGAGATTTCTTCGCCTTCGAAGCTCAACTTGCCTTCGTACGCGTTCAGAGCTGAACCGTAGTCCATTTCTGCCTGATAAGCTTCAGTGATCTGACGGAATTGCTCAGACGTGGTTACGTTGGCATTTTCCATAACGTCACGCAGCATATCAACACGCGCCAAACGACGGTCACGTTGGATTGGAATATCGAGCTTAACAAACTGCTCCAAAGCGTCGATCATTTTGTACATGAGTGGAACAACACCTTGTTTGGTGTCTTCAACACTGTCGATCTGACGCTGTAGAGAAGCCAGTTGTGCATTCTGGTCGTCAACCAAACGTTGTACGTGGTCATTGTAAACTTTCAGCTGTTCATACTCGTCTACAATACCGCGGTATTCGTATAGCAATTCTTGCGATTGCTCGAACAACGAGTTGATTTTTTCTTGTGAACGCACATCAGCTTGATGCGTTTTCGCTTCTTCGCTTTGCAGCTCAGAAACTGACTGTGCAGTAGCAGCAACGCTACCGGTTATCGCGAGCGCGCCAATCAAGGCCGCAGCGATTTTGCTTTTATTGATTACTTTGGTCATAGTTCCCAACCAATTTGATTTAACTTTCTGCTGACGACAACCAGAGTCGCCAACTTCCCAGTTATTTGAGTGACGAAAAGAGTTTAATCAACACTTGCAGCTATTGCGCAATTATTATTGAGCAATAATCTCCTCAATACTCCCACGATCAGGCGAACCCTGTCAACCACGGAAAATAGATTATTCCTAGCTTAAACGCGCATAAAAATGCATTTACAGCGTGTTAACATTACCCTCTTTTTTTACTTTTATTTGCCTCGTATTGGAATAGAATATTCCGCAAAAGTTCCCATAACAGGAAAAACCTATGGATAACGCCACCATGCGTCAGCTCACGCAGCGACTGCGGCAACAAACACGCGCCATGCGACAACGCATTACGCGCCTTGGTATTGCCGAAGAAAGCTTTCATGATTGGTTCGATGCACAGCTATTTCGCGTCAATCACGCGGCGCCGAGTGGCTATTGTGATGAGATAGATGAACTGATTGCTCAGTTAGAACGCAGCGCCAGTGAGAGTCACCAGCGCTGGTTAGCGACGAAAATCGAACAACAAATGCTCGCACTGTTACGTGCGTTGGCCCATTTCGAGCGAAAAGCTTAACGCTTGCCGCACGTGCTCAGGAAGTTCTGGTAACGCTGATTTCGGTAAGAGATACGTCGACATTGCAAAAAAGTCTTTGAACACCCGATTCTGTTCAGTGGTCCTGCGCAAATAATCGTGCCCAGAACTGCCTCCTGTACCAATTTTGGTGCCCAACATGCGCTGCACCATCATTGCATGTTTATAGCGCCAAATGGTGAGCTTCTCGTCCAGTTCAGCGAACGCATTAATCACCTGCCAGGCAAGGTTAAACGCAGGTTCTTCGCGATACTGTGTAATGAAAAGCGCGCTTAACATCGCTTGCTGCGAGAGTCGCACTGCGCCCTCTTCTCTTAACAATTCATAACTTTCGCTAGCAAATAACGCGGCAAACGTATCGCGGTTACGCTGTATACCTTCTAACTCTTGCCGCAGTTGTGCTTCGTCTTGCACATTGTCGCGAATGATTTTTTCATCAGCATCCAAGGCTTGATTGACCGCTTTTTGATACATTTCCCAGAACTTGAAGTCTTGCCACTCTAACAACGGCATCCGTGCCAACCACGCATCCACTCGATCGAATAGCGTCGGTTGCTCCTCCAAATGCTCTAGATAAGCTCGGTCGGTTTCGTTTAAGCGGTTGTAAAATGACTGTTGATCAAAGGCAATCCGCGTTTTGCGCGTGAGCCCAAGCCGAATCTCCAGCTCTTTGAATTGGATACTTTGGAACCCAGAGGCTGGCACCAGGTAATCGCGAAACTCAAGAAATTCCTGCGGTGTCATGGTCTCAATGATTGCGACCTGATCGTTCATCAAGTCTTGAATCTTCAATACCCGTTGTAATCGATGCGATACCAAATAAAGCGCTTTATCGTCGAGTTTCGGCTCGTGGAATTCACGGTGAATGGCTCGCAACTCATGGAGGACTTGCTTAAACCACAATTCGTAGACTTGATGCACAATGATGAAAAGCATTTCATCATGCGCTTCGGCACCGTATTTTTTGCTATGGGGTTGTTGTGCGTCGAGGAGCGCATCAAGTTGCAGGTAGTCGCTGTAGTATACAGGCTCAATATTCTTCGGCATAAGACCCTTCGCTGTTCGTTATTCGTTATTCGTTATTCGTTATTCGAATAACATACAGCTCTGCGCCAGCAAAGCAATACTTTGCAGCACCCTAACGAATAACGAGGAACGATGAACAGGGTTTAGAAGGGTGGCGGCCCTGCCAGCCGCACCCCGGCACACACTACCCTAGCTACGGCTGCTCCCTTCCGGGCCTGACCGAGTTCACCAGTTCGTGTTGCGGGGGGACCAACAGGACCACCATAACGGCGCGCATTATCCCTGATCGAAGCGGCAGTCGCAAGGGCAAAGCTTGCGTCTGCTCAGCTTTTGTACGATCTCGACCAGACTAACGCTTTTTATGTAATTTTTGCGCAATAGCTTCGCGCGCAGCATCCGAGTGTAGTGCTTTTATAAACACCTTTGCTTCGCGAGCAATGCGATCGGCAACATTTTCATAGGGTTGCTTCATCAATTGCTTACTGGCGCGCAAGCCACTCACCGGTTTGGCGGCAAATTTCGCCGCGAGTTCAGCTGTCGCATCGGCCAGACTATCGCTCGCCACAACTTTGCTTACTAAGCCATAGCTCAAGGCTGTTGTCGCATCAATGGTTTCACCCAGTAACAACAACTCTGCGGCACGTAAGTGGCCACATAGCAATGGCAGTAACTGACTGGAAGCAGCTTCTGGCACTAATCCCAAGTGAATAAATGGCAGCGCGAATTGCGCCTGTTCGCCACTGAGTACCATGTCGCAATGGAGCAAAATGGTGGTGCCAATGCCGATAACCGCACCATCAA
Source organism: Pseudidiomarina atlantica (assembly GCF_000753735.1). Lineage (GTDB taxonomy): Bacteria > Pseudomonadota > Gammaproteobacteria > Enterobacterales > Alteromonadaceae > Pseudidiomarina > Pseudidiomarina atlantica. The sequence continues at coordinate 79,207 of NZ_JPIN01000007.1, forward strand.
CGCTGGCAATCACTGGCACTGTCAAACGGCTTAACGTATACAAGAAAACGAACGGTGGTGATGATTCGTTCAGTTCTTCCGATTGAAGGAAATCATGTAAGTCATTACCCGCCGAAAAACTTCCCCCCGCACCTTGCAACACGACAGCCGCCACACTCGTGTCGCGTTCAGCTTGTTCTAGGGCGTGCGCCATATCCAAATACATTTGTTGGGTAATCGCATTCTTTTTTTCGGGACGGTTCAACGTGATCCAAACAATACCGTCGCGTTGTTCCACTAACACCTGTTCGTTCATACTACTTGTTCCTATTCGCCGCGGCGTTGCCAAGCTAATTTGGTACCTTCGTGCAGCGGCAAAATTAAATCAAGGGCCGTTTGACCATCGTCCGCGAGTTGCTCATCGTTAGGACGAATGGGGGTCACGCGTTGTCCCCATTTAATAATGCCTGCGCCGCAGGTCAAGCCACCACCGAACACTGCCGACACAATGGTATCGCCAGGTTTAACGATGCCCTGTTCTACAGCTTCACAGAAGGCAATGGGCAAAGTCGCTGAAGAGGTATTGCCGTACTTTTGAATATTAATAACGGTCTTCTCTTCCGGCACTTTGCACATTTTGGCCAGATAATCGATCAGACGCTTATTGGCTTGATGCGGAATCAACGAGTCGATGTCGTCGGTGGTCAAACCCGTTTCCGCGAACACCTTCTCAACTGCGGTATTCATGCCTTTGACTGCGCGTTTAAAGATTTCCTGACCAATAAAGTTGAACGGCATAATGCCATCGAAACCAAAGCGGTCGAAACTTAGGCCAAATTCAAGTGCTAGTACGTCACGCGCATCCGCATCACAGGACACATGCGAAGCCAATAAACCAGCTTCATTTTCACTCGCTTCCAGCACCATCGCCCCAGCACCATCACCAAACAGCACTGCACTCTCACGCTTGGTCCAATCGAGAATTCGCGTTAGGCGCTCAGCGCCGATGATCAGTACTTTTTTGTGTGCACCTGTGCGTATCGCTTGCGTCGCAAAGTGCATACCATAGAGAAAACTACTACAGGCGGCATTAAGGTCAAACGCCGCAGCGTTCTTTGCGCCTAAGTCACGTTGGACGGCCGAAGCAATATTTGGAATGATTTCGTCTGGGGTACAAGTACCCACGAGAACCAAGTCGATTTCTTCTGGGTCAAGACCTGCGGCAGCCAGTGCATTACGCCCAGCCACAGTCGCAAGCTTTGATGTGCCAACCGCGCTGACACGGCGCTCTTCAATACCGGTACGGGTACGGATCCACTCGTCAGAAGTATCCAGAAACGTGGCTAAATCGTCGTTGGTCATCACAGCCGGCGGTAAACACTTACCCCAGCCAGTAATCTCTGCGTATATTTTCACTAGTTAAAACCTATAGTCACATCACGTTTTTCGCTATCATAGCACGATTGTTACAAAGAGAAATGTCCGACCAATGGCAAAACCATACTCTCGACACACCGCGCCGACTTTAATGCAAACCCCCGCAGGACGCTGGCAGCTCTATCGCTATCCACGTCGAACCAGCGACCCTCTGCAAGCATGGGATGCCGCTGATGAATTACTCCACGAGCGTTGGGTCCGTGCCGAACAAGCGGGTCAGCAATGGCAATTCCCGCTGCTGATCAATGATGCCTTCGGTGCCCTACTGATGCCAGTGGCGCATTTACAGGTTGCCAGCAGTAGTGATTCGCGCGTGACCGAACTGGGTCAGCGTGCCAATTTAGCCGACAATCAGCTCGCCTCGACTCTAACCCAACTCGATCCGCTGGCAACTATGCCAGCAACGACTGATGTGGTGTTACTGAAACTCCCGAAGAGCCAAAGTTTGCTGCAACTGCAACTGGCAAAACTGAGTGCTGAGATCGCCCCCGGTACGCCTATTTTGGCGGCCGCAAAAAGCAAACTATTTACCCCAAGTGTACGCCAACTATTCGAGCGCTATTGCGACTCGGTTGAGGTCTCGCTGATTGAACGTAAATGCCGTGTGCTGACGGCAACCATCAAATCACAGCCTTTCGAACTTGGCGCTTTTATTGAGCAATGGCATGCCGCCGAATACGACCTACAGCTTGCCAATTACGCCGGTACCTTTGCGCGCAATCAACTTGATATTGGCGCCCGACTGTTGCTCGAAAATCTGCCGCCTAGTGGCGCCGACAATGTCATCGATCTCGGTTGTGGCAACGGGGTGCTCGGTATTCTCTACGCGCGCCGCTCACCTACGAGTAAGGTCACTTGGGTGGACGAGTCGCATCTCGCGATTGCCTCATGTCAGGCGAACATTGCGAGTAACCTCGGCGCTAACGACAACTACCAAACCCGCGTTGATGACTGTTTGAGTCAGCAGGCATCTGAGAGCGCCGACTTAATTCTGTGTAATCCGCCCTTTCACCAAGAACATACGATAACCGAGCACATCGCACGACAAATGTTTCGTGATGCGCTACGCGTGCTGCGTAAAGGTGGTGAAATGCGGGTGGTCGCCAATCGTCATCTGCCGTATTATCATCCATTAAAACGTCTATTCAGCCATGTTCAGCAAATAGCCAGCAATAGTAAATTCGTGGTTTACAGCTGTATTAACTAACGTGAAATGAGAGTCAATGATAACTATGAAATCACTCATCAACAGCCTGCTTTTAAGTATTAGCTTGCTAGCTGCTCCGCTTAGCGCCCAAGAAATTCAACCCGACAATCCTTTTCCGCGGGTGAAGTTCACCACCAGCCATGGCGAAATCGTCGTTGAGCTGAATCGACACAGAGCGCCGCTCACGGTAAAAAACTTTCTTAAATTTGTCGACATTGGCAGTTATAACGGCACCATTTTTCATCGCATAGTGCCCGGTTTTGTGGTGCAAGGCGGTGGTTACGATGCCGAACTGCGTGCCAAAACCACAGGGTCGCCGATTCCTAACGAATCTGGCAATGGCCTCAAGAATAAGTACGGTACCATCGCGATGGCACGCGAAACTGACCCTCACACGGCAACACGTCAGTTCTTTTTTAATGTTCAAGACAATCCTTCCCTCGACCCAGAAGATGGTTGGGGCTACGCTGTTTTTGGTAGTATCGTCAGTGGCTACGAAACGCTGGAAAAGCTGGCTGAGGTGGAATCACAGCCCTTCCACGCAGCAACTGGCTGGCGCGACTACCCGACGGAACCACCAGTGCTGATTCGCGCTGAAATTCTCCCACCTCAATAGGCGCCACGATGGCTAACGAAACTGCCAATCAACCTTGGTATAAAGACTTTCGTGTTTACTTAGAGCCGCGCATTTGGGTTATCTTCTTATTCGGTCTAATGAGCGGTTTCCCCTGGGTCCTGATTGGCTCAATGCTCTCTGCTTGGTTGCAAGAAGCTGGGGTTGCGCGCAGTGAGATCGGCTTATTTGGTATGGTCTTTGTGGCCTATTCAGTTAACGCCCTATGGTCCCCTTTTGTCGACCGCGTCAAACTACCACTGCTCCAGCGTTGGCTCGGTCAACGCCGCAGCTGGCTTGCTTTGTGTTTGTTCGTACTCATCGTGACCACCTTGGGTATGAGCACACTTGATCTTGCCACTCAAGCGTTCTGGGTGGCGTGCGGTGCGCTAGCGATTGCAGTCGCCTCGGCCACCCAAGACGTTGCTATTGACGCTTTTCGCATCGAGAGTTTTGGGCAGCATGAAGGGCACCTGCAATCGGCCGGTGCGGCCATGGCGACTGCCGGCTGGTGGACAGGTTACAGCGGCTTGGGCGCGCTGCCCTTCTTCTTGGTAGACGGCACCACCTGGGACTGGCAAGCCGCCTATAAAGTCATGGCCGTCGTGCTGCTGGTGCAACTTGCGGTTGTGCTTATGGTGCGTGAATCAACTCGTTATCGTGCGCAACTTAAACCATTTGAGCGGTGGCAAGACTGGTTTCGTACTACTCTTTATGAACCGGTTGCCGAATTTTTTCGCCGCACTGGCTGGCAGCTCGCATTTGCCATTTTAAGCTTTATTTTTCTATTCAAGATCGGTGAAGCCTTTCTCGGCCGCATGAGCATTGTGTTCTATAAAGAAATCGGCTTTACCAACGATGACATCGCCATCTATTCGAAAATGGTGAACTGGTGGGTGACCATTATTTTTGCCATCATCGGTAGTCTGGTGAATGTACGGTTGGGTACCATGCGCGGTTTGCTGATTGGCGGCATCGCCATGGCCGCCAGTAACCTAATGTTTGCGTGGATCGCTGCAGTCGGCCCAGATACCAACTTGTTGTTAGCCGCAGTCATTATTGATGGCTTCACCGGTGCTTGGTCGACGGTCGCTTTTGTCGCCTTTATCAGTTTGCTCTGTAATCGCGCGTTTACCGCCACCCAATACGCGCTACTCGCCTCTTTGGGCAACCTCGGTCGCACCTTCTTGTCATCCTACAGTGGCTTTGTGGTCGACTGGCTGGATGGCGACTGGTCATTATTCTTTATTTTGACTGCGGTGATGGTAACCCCGGGATTGTTGCTGCTGATTCTCTTGCGCAAAGCCTTGCACCGTATCGAGGCGCCAACAACCTATGAAGCCGAGCAGGAACATGGCCGCAACTAGCGAATTGCCATGGCTAGTGATTGGGCAAGGTGCACTTGGCAGCCTGATGGCGGTGCGCCTCGCCCAACAGCAACACCAGGTCGCTATTAAGCTGCGCGATACATCGGTTAACAGCGTCGCCATAACCGAGCAGCAACAAACCTATCGTTTTAACGCGTGTGCAGAACTCACTACCCCTGCGATCATCTTTGCCGCGGTGAAAGCCTATCAAGTAGAAGCTTTGTTGCAGGAGCTCCTGTCGGTACCGGAATTTGCCAACAGTCAACTCATTCTGAGTTACAACGGAATGCTCAGCAATGAGGGCTCGCTCATTCCCTCGCACGCATTGCATTGGGTCACAACTCACGGCGCTTATCGAGATAACACGCAGCTTGTGCATGCTGGGCACGGTCAAAGTTGGCTCGGTTGGCACGCGGGGAATAACCCACAGCCCGCATGTTTTGAGACATTGGCCACAGCGCTGCCACCCTTGCGATGGCAAACTAATATCCAGCAACGCCGTTGGCACAAGCTAGCGATCAATTGTTTAATCAATCCGTTCACCGTGCTTTATCATTGTCGAAATGGTGCTTTAGAGCATTTAGTTAAGCCACAACAATGGCAGCAATTGGCAACTGAAATTGTCGCGCTTGCGGAGCAACATGGCGTACACCTACAAGTGGCTGAAATTTTGCAACAAACACGCCAAGTGGTGCAGCAAACTGCGGCAAATCGTTCGTCAATGTTACAAGATTTTGAACAGGGTCGATTGCTAGAGATTGGCTATTTGAATGGTTTTGTGGCGACTGCGAGTGCAGCCGCCGGACTCGCTGCACCTGCTAACCATGCGTTATGGCAACAAGTGCAAGATGCTATTGATGGTCGGGATCTTCAATAAAGTCTACAACTTCCAAGCCAAAGCCTGACAAGGCGGTGTATCGCTTCGGTGTGCTCAGCAAGTGCATCTTGTGAATACCTAAATCAGCCAGGATCTGTGAACCAATACCCACGCTACGCGATGCATTTGACGCCGCCGCGGTCGGCTTGCGTTCGCCCCGATCTTCTTCGGCAAAACTACGCACCTGCTCTAGAATGTCATCGGCCGTTTGCGTGCGACCAATCACCACTAACACGCCACCGTGCTGACCGAGAAACTCCATCGCATGACCAAGCGGCCAACTACGTTGCGTTGCTCGGTCGGTCGCAAACAAATCATTAAAGGTATCTTGCAAATGCACTCGCACGTTGATTGCCTGCTCAGGGTCAATGGTGCCATTGATCAAGGCAAAATGGACTTGCTTGTCGATGGTATCTTGGTACGTGATCAGTTCAAATTCACCAAAACGGGTCGGTAAGCGGCATTGGGCTTGACGTTCAACAGTCTTTTCCTGTAGCGAGCGATACTCGATTAAGTCCGCAATGGTACCGATTTTCAAATCATGCTCAGCCGCGAATTTCTCTAGATCTGGACGGCGTGCCATGGTGCCGTCTTCGTTGAGGACTTCAACAATCACCGCAGCTGGCTCATAGCCTGCCAAACGCGCCAAATCACAACCGGCTTCGGTATGTCCTGCCCGATTGAGTACGCCGCCCGACTTAGCTTTAAGCGGAAAGATATGACCAGGCATGACCAAATCATCAGGTTTGGCCTGCGGCGCTACGGCAGCTTGCACTGTGCGCGCCCGATCGGCTGCCGAGATCCCCGTGGTCACACCGTCAGCGGCTTCTATCGAAACCGTAAAATTCGTCGCATAGGGCGCATTATTTTGGTTCACCATCAATGGCAAACGCAGCTGTTCGCAACGCTCTTCAGTGAGCGTTAAACAAATCAATCCACGCCCATAGCGCGCCATAAAGTTGATCGCTTCAGGAGTTATCCGCTCGGCAGCAATGATTAAGTCGCCCTCATTCTCGCGATCTTCGTCGTCCATCAAGATCACCATTTTGCCTTGGCGAATATCTTCAATGATTTCGGCGGCGCTATTGAGTTGACTCACGATGTTACCTCTCCTCTCGCCATGACACTGCGGTGCAGTGGCAAAGCATTAATGCGAATATCCTCACCCAACCGAGTGAAGCTTTGAAAGTGCAATTGTGGCACGTGCTCGAGCTGCGAAAACTCCGGCAGCTGCAGTAAACCACGGCTACTGTCACCTAAGAGTTTAGGCGCCATGTAAATAACGTATTCGTCGACCAGATCGGCACTCACCAGAGCCCCAGCAAGCTCGGCCCCACATTCTGTCCAGACCTCGTTGATTTGTTGCTGTGCCAGCTCTGCCAACACGCTTTGTAGCGGCAAACGCTGCTGCGCACTGGGGACGCGTAGCGTTTGCACATGGGCCGGCCAGTGTGCGCGATCTTCAACAGTGGCATCTACTACGCGCAGAACCGGCGTTGAGATCGCAAAAAAAGGATGGTCGACGGCGACTTCCGCACGACGATCTAATAACACCCGCAACGGCTGTTGTTGCGCTTCTGGGTGGCGCGCGGTCATCCGTGCTTGGTCCATTAACACCGTGCGGGCACTTGTGAGCACTGCACCACTGCAGGCTCTATAACGGTGCACATCTAACCGTGCTTGTTCGCCCGTGATCCATTGGCTGCGACCATTACTGAGTGCCGTGCGCCCATCGAGACTCATGGCCATTTTCAAGCGCACCCACGGCAACTGCCGTTCCATGCGCGAAATAAAACCAAGGTTAAGTTGTCGTGCCGCGGTTTCTAATACGCCGACATCAACTTGAATACCCGCCGCGCGAAGGCGTTCAATGCCTTGCCCGGCAACCAAGGGGTTCGGATCTTGCAGCGCCACGACCACGCGGCTCACTTTAGCTTTGATGAGACCGTCGGCACACGGCGGCGTGCGACCGAAGTGGCTACAAGGTTCAAGGGTGACATAGGCCGTTGCGCCGTGCGCGCGCGCGCCGGCCTCACGCAGCGCAAATACCTCGGCATGAGGTTCGCCGGGGCGTTCATGGTAACCACTGCCTACAACTTCCTGTTGCGCCACAATCACACAGCCCACACAGGGGTTTGGCGCAGCGGTAAAGCGCCCACGTTCAGCGAGAGTGAGCGCCATTTGCATGAAATGGTTATCGAGATGAGCTTGCGCAGCGTCAGTCATAGAACTAATCGTTTAAGCGAGCGATTTCTTCACCGAATTCGCGAATGTCATCGAATGCACGGTACACCGAAGCAAAACGTATGTAAGCCACTTTGTCGATGGCTTTTAAGTTTTCCATCACTAAACCACCGATAACCTGACTGGTAATTTCACGCTCACCGGTTGCGCGCAGTGCAGACTTCACGTTTTGAATGGCTTGCTCCATGGATTCAACGCTTACTGGGCGTTTTTCCAAAGCGCGTAGCAGGCCATTGCGAAGCTTGTCTTCATTAAACGGCTCGCGGGAACCATCGGATTTGATCACGCGTGGCATGACCAACTCAGCGGTTTCAAAGGTAGTGAAACGTTCCTTACAGGCATTGCATTCGCGGCGACGTCGCACCGATGCACCATCGGACACGAGGCGTGAATCGATGACTTTGGTGTCTTGGGTGTCACAAAACGGGCAATGCATAGTTACACTCCACTACCTAATCTTAGTTGTCTTAACGCCTATGCGTAGACTGGGAATTTCGCGCACAACGCTTTCACCTGCTCGCGTACGCTGGCAATGGTTTCTTCGTTGTTGATGTCATCTAGCACATCACAAATCCAGTTCGCGACCTGCTCAGCTTCAGCTTGCTTGAAACCGCGGCGGGTAATCGCTGGCGTGCCCAAACGTAAACCTGAAGTGACAAAGGGTGAACGCGGATCGTTCGGTACCGAGTTTTTGTTCACGGTGATGTAAGCGTTACCAAGTGCCGCATCAGCATCCTTACCGGTGATGTCTTTGTCGATGAGATCGACCAAGAACAAATGATTCTGCGTGCCTCCTGAAACAATCTTGTAGCCGCGCTCTTGCATCACTTTCACCATCGCATTGGCGTTATCCAGCACTTGTTGCTGATACGCCTTGAATTCTGGCTCCATGGCTTCTTTAAAAGCTACAGCTTTAGCCGCAATCACGTGGCACAACGGACCACCTTGACTGCCTGGGAATACACCGCTGTTCAGCTTTTTGTGCAAGGCTTCGTCGTCTTTACCTGACAAGATTAAACCACTGCGTGGACCAGCAAGGGTCTTATGCGTCGTAGTAGTCACCACGTCGGCGAACGGAATCGGACTCGGGTACAAACCAGCAGCGACTAAACCAGCAACGTGTGCCATATCGACTAACAAGTAGGCACCTACTTCGTCAGCGATTTCACGGAATTTCGCCCAGTCAACGATACCTGAGTAAGCTGAGAAACCAGCGACAATCATTTTCGGCTTATGTTCAAGCGCTAATGCACGCACTTCAGCGTAATCGATTTCACCAGTGCTTTCATCGAGGCCATACTGCACCGCGTTGTAGAGTTTACCTGAGAAATTAACGCCAGAACCGTGCGTCAAGTGACCACCATGCGCCAGGCTCATGCCCAACACGGTGTCACCAGCTTCAAGTAAAGCTAAGAACACGGCTGAGTTCGCCTGCGAGCCCGCGTGCGGCTGCACGTTGGCATATTTAGCACCGAACAATTGCTTGGCACGTTCAATCGCTAAATCTTCAACCATGTCGACGTATTCGCAACCGCCGTAATAGCGTTTGTGCGGATAGCCTTCAGCATATTTATTGGTCAGCTGTGAGCCCTGTGCTTGTAACACGCGTGGACTGGTGTAGTTCTCAGATGCGATCATTTCAATGTGTTGCTCTTGACGCTCGACCTCGCCAGTCATGGCTTGCCAGAGTTCAGCATCGTAATCGGCAATATTCATGGTGTTCTTTAACATCGGGGCTCCTGACTTCTTTGCAGACATTCTATGCGGACAACAATCGGCACGTAGTTTACCAATATACTTGGGTTCACGCCAACTTAAGGGTTAAAATAAGCACTTTATTCATGCCTGACTTAGGCCTAACTGAGGAATGGTTTGCTGCTATGGCGCAATATATCTATTCAATGTCGCGGGTGAGCAAAGTTGTCCCGCCGAAAAAGACTATCTTAAAAGACATTTCGTTGTCGTTTTTCCCGGGCGCTAAAATTGGCGTCTTGGGTCTCAACGGTGCCGGTAAATCAACCCTACTGCGCATCATGGCGGGTGTCGACACAGAAATCGACGGCGAAGCGCGCCCACTGGCTGGGATTCAAATTGGTTACCTGCCGCAGGAGCCACAACTTGATGAGAGTAAAACGGTCCGTGAAACCGTTGAAGAAGCCGTTGCTGAAGTAAAAAACGCGCTGACTGAACTCGATGAAGTCTATGCTGCCTATGCCGACGAAAACGCCGACTTCGATGCGCTAGCGAAACGCCAAGGCGAACTGGAAGCCATTATTCAAGCCAAAGATGGCCACAACCTCGATAACATTCTCGAACGTGCCGCCGACGCCCTGCGCTTACCGCCGTGGGACAGCAAGATTGGCGTGCTATCAGGTGGTGAACGCCGCCGCGTGGCAATTTGTCGTCTATTGCTAAGCAAACCCGACATGTTGTTGCTCGACGAACCGACCAACCACTTAGATGCCGAGTCCGTCGCCTGGCTTGAACGCTTCTTACACGATTACGATGGGACCGTGGTAGCTATCACCCACGACCGTTACTTCCTCGATAACGTTGCCGGTTGGATCCTTGAACTTGACCGTGGCTATGGCATTCCTTGGGAAGGCAACTACTCGTCTTGGTTGGAGCAAAAAGAGAAGCGACTTGAGCAAGAAGAGAAAGCTGAACAAGCACGCCAGCGCAGTATTAAACAAGAACTTGAATGGGTTCGACAAAATCCGAAAGGCCGCCAAGCGAAGAGCAAAGCGCGGATGGCTCGCTTTGAAGAGCTACAAAGTGGCGATTACCAAAAACGCAATGAAACCAATGAACTCTTCATTCCACCAGGTCCACGCCTCGGTGATAAGGTGCTAGAAGTCAATCACTTAAGCAAAGCTTATGACAACCGCGTGTTGATTGATGACTTAAGTTTCAGCGTACCTAAGGGCGCGATTGTCGGCATCATCGGTCCAAACGGCGCAGGTAAATCAACGTTATTCCGCATGATCACGGGTAAAGAGCAGCCTGATTCGGGCACGGTTGAGCTTGGTGAAACGGTACAACTTGCCAGTGTCGACCAGTTCCGCGACGACATGAACGACAGCAACACCGTATGGCAAGAAATTTCAGATGGTCAGGACATTCTGCGTATTGGCAACTTTGAAATTAACAGCCGCGCCTACGTTGGACGCTTTAATTTCCGCGGCAACGATCAGCAAAAACGCATCGGTGAACTTTCAGGTGGTGAGCGTAACCGTGTACACCTCGCGAAACTGCTAAAAGCCGGCGGTAACCTGTTGCTGCTCGATGAACCGACCAACGACCTCGACGTGGAAACGCTGCGGGCATTAGAAAACGCCTTATTGGAGTTCCCTGGTTCAGCGATGATTATCTCGCACGACCGTTGGTTCCTTGACCGTGTCGCTACCCACATTCTGGATTATCGCGATGAAGGTCAGATCAACTTCTACGAAGGTAACTACACGGACTATGAAGCTTACATGAAGCAAACTCATGGTGAGCAAGCGATGGAACCGCATCGCGTACGGTATAAACCAATCGCTTAATCCGCACGCTACGGTCAGTCCTATGGCAGCGGCGTTCGCTACTTAGCGAACGCCTTTTTTTCGAGGGTACCTGGGGCAAATTGATCAACCGCGATCGCTGTCAAACGCAACTGCTCCACTTTCTTGATAACTTTGGCTTCGTCAGCACTGAGTAACTCAGCTTTGCGCGCGGCTTTGACCAGTTCATCGCCGGCTAAATCCGGTGGAATCTCGCCGCGTTTTTCAGCTTTCTGCAGACGTTTATAAACAGCTTCGTTTTCTTTCATTGCCAAAAATGCCAACTCCATATGGCCGGTCATGTCTTTTGCATCGTCCTTCCAGTAGCACAAGAAGGTATGACGGTCACGTGTCGCCCCAGGCACCATCATATCATCCGCAATAGCTTGCAATTGTGCATCTTGTGGAGCAGCAAAATGAATTCCGAACGGGAATACTGCAAGACGCAACGTCCATGCGACAAAGCGGTTCGGGAAATTGTTGAAAAAGCCACGGAACGCCTCTGCGATAAGATGTAAGTGACGTTGAACCGCATACTCGACATAAGCAAGATCACCGTGCTGACGGCCGTCATCTTCATAACGTTTCAGCACTGCCGAAGCCATGTAAAGGTGACTCAATACATCGCCCAACCGCGCCGATAACATTTCTTTACGCTTCAGATCGCCACCTAGGGTTAGCATTGCCACGTCTGCGGTTAACGCCAATGCACGGCTCAAACGGGTTAAATGCTGATAGTACTTACTGGTTGGTCCGCTCACTGGTGAACCAACAAATCGCGAACCGGTCAAGCCCATTGCCAAGCAGCCAAAGAAGTTACTAGAACCAAACGCCAAATGCTTCATCAGCAACCCGTCGAAATCTTTTAATCCTTGCTCTTCATCGGGGTTCGCTGCCGCATCCATTTCTTTCAGTACATAAGGATGACAGCGCGTGGCGCCCTGCCCGAAGATCATTAAGTTACGAGTTAGAATGTTGGCACCCTCAACCGTAATGGAGATAGGTGTGGCCATGTAACCATGCCCAAGATAATTCTTTGGACCCAACTGAATCCCTTTACCGGCATGAATATCCATCGCGTCTTCCATGATTTGCCGACCCATTTCGGTCATGTGGTACTTGGTCATCGCCGTGATGACCGATGGACTCTTACCTGCACAGAGGGATTCAACCGTAAGGCGACGCATGGATTCGACACTATAGTTCAAGCCACCAATCCGGCCCATTGCTTCCTGCACACCCTCAAACTTGCCAATCGGCAAGCCAAACTGCTGGCGTACATAGGCATAAGCACCGGTCATACGCTGTGCTACATGACCAGTAGCGGTCGCCAGCGCCGGCAAGGAAATACCCCGCCCTGCTGACAAGCACTCCATCAGCATGCGCCAGCCTTTACCAGCGTAATCTTGCCCACCGATAATCCAATCCAGTGGAATAAAAACGTCTTTGCCGTACGTGGTACCGTTCATGAAAGCTTGATTCAATGGCAAGTGACGTTCGCCAGTTTCTACGCCTGGGTGATTCGTTGGAATGAGCGCACAGGTGATACCAATATCTTCTTTTTCACCAATAAGGCCTTCAGGATCATAGAGTTTGAAAGCTAAACCCAGCACTGTCGCCACCGGTGCCAAAGTAATGTACCGCTTATCCCAATTTAAGCGAATGCCGACCACTTCTTTACCGTCATGCTCACCTTTACACACAATCCCCGTATCTGGGATTGCGCCGGCATCCGAGCCCGCTTCTGGGGCGGTCAGCGCAAAGCACGGAATGTCCGTGCCATCGGCCAAACGTGGCAGCCAATAGTTCTTCTGCTCATCGGTGCCGTAATGGGTGAGGAGTTCGCCCGGTCCTAAAGAGTTAGGCACCATAACGGTTACCGCAGCACTGATTGAGCGCGTGGCGATACGAGAAACGATGTAGGAGTTGGCAGCCGGCGAGAAATCTAAACCGCCAAATTCCTTGCCGATAATCATGGCAAAAAACTTCTCCTTGCGAATGTAATCCCACACCTTTTTCGGCAAGTCACGATCCTGTTGCACGATTTTAAAGTCGTCCAACATCGCCATCAGCGTTTCGAGTTGATTATCAATAAAGGCTTGTTCTTCTTCCGTAAACTGCGGTGGTTTATGGCTATGAAAACGCTGCCAATCCGGACGTCCGCTAAATAACTCGGCGTCCCACCAAACATCACCTGCGGTCATCGCCTCGCGCTCGGTTTGCGATAACGGCGGTAACACCCGCTTGAAGAATTTAAACATTGGCCGGCTGATTAAACTACGGCGAATTTCCTTTACCGCAAATAACAAAACTACGGCAACGATCAGGAGAATCAGAATTTCCATGATAGAACCTCGATTACTGTGCGACTGGTGTGTCGGTGGTGGCGTCCACGCCACCTGCTAAAAAGGGAATCAAGCGATCGATAACTTGGTCTGCAGCCACTGCTTCACCAAAATCAGCCGCCGCGATTTCACGCAACGCTGGCCCTGAGACTTGCGCAAACACCGTAGCACCAAGCACGAAGTGCAGCCGCCAGAACATGTCCACCGGGCTTAGCTGTGGATTTGCCTGATGCAAAGTTTCCAGCAACAACGCAATGACGTCGCCAAAATGTTCCATGGTGTAGCGGCGCAAATGCCCTTGTATTTCAGCATAGGCGAAACCCAGCAAACTGAGAAATAAAGTCGGGCCATGTTTGCGCACCTGGCCCATATCCGAAAGCGGCTTACGAAAACAGTTGAACACCTCACGCGTGGTGAAATTACCCGTTGCAGCGAGCTGTTCTAACTCAGTTTGCAAGGATGGCATAAACACTTCGAGATAACGCGCCATCACCGCTTGAATGAGTGATTTCTTCGAGCCGAAGTGATAATTGACGGAAGCGAGATTCACCTCTGCTTCTGTGGTGATTTGCCGCAACGACGTTTGTTCAAAGCCTTGTTCGGCGAACAAAGCCTCGGCTGCGTTTAAGATTTTTTCTTGCGTAGAAATACGCTTTGCCATGATAGCCACCGCTGTGAACATGCATTTAAAACATGCGTTTTAATTTATACAATGTTCCGCGGTGGTGCAAGGAAGAATACGTTTAGACCGTAGCCGTATCGAGTGGCGCAAAACCTTTCACTAGCTCATCTAGCGCCTGCATTTGCTGCAAATAAGGTTCTAATTTTGATAACGGCAACGCACAAGGTCCATCACATTTTGCTTGATCCGGATCAGGATGCGCTTCAATAAATAATCCAGCTAGCCCCAACGCCATGCCTGAGCGCGCCAATACTGCGGCTTGTGCGCGACGACCATCAGCCGAGTCGGCTCGGCCACCAGGACGCTGCAACGCATGCGTAGCATCAAAAATAACCGGAGCCATTTGGCGCATCTCGTCCATTCCCAGCATATCAACAACGAGATTATTGTAACCGAAGCAACTACCACGTTCGCACAGCATGACATTGTGGTTGTCAGCCTCCGCAAACTTTTTCAAAATGTGACGCATTTCTTGGGGCGCAAGAAATTGTGGCTTCTTCACATTGATCACGGCCTTGGTCTCTGCCATCGCGACAACTAAATCGGTTTGGCGCGCTAAAAACGCCGGCAACTGCAAAATATCAGCAACTTCTGCAACCGGTTTGGCCTGCTGTGGCTCATGTACGTCAGTGATAATTGGCACATTAAAAGTCCGTTTAATTTCAGCAAAAATCTCCAGTCCTTTATCGAGTCCAGGTCCACGATACGAATGAATCGACGAACGGTTGGCTTTGTCGAAACTCGCCTTAAACACGTACGGGATGCCAAGCTTCTCAGTCACTGCAACATAATGCTCCGCCACCCGCATTGCTAAATCGCGAGATTCAAGCACATTCATGCCGCCAAACAATACAAACGGCAAGTGGTTACCCACTTGCACCTTACCGACTTTAATGACTTCAGTATTAATCACGTTACATCCTTAGCCGTTCGCGATAACCCGTAAGATTTGTCCACAAATATAGGCCATGTAGGTACCAAGTGCGTAACCAAATACAGCGAGAAGAACGCCAACCGGTGCGAGCGACGGGTGAAATGCCGAGGCAACTACTGGCGCAGAAGCCGCACCACCTACGTTCGCTTGGCTCCCCACCGCCATATAAAACACTGGGGCTTTGAGCAAGCGCGCAACCAACAGCATCAATCCAGCATGGATCAGCATCCAGATAGCACCGATCAAGAAGTATTTTGGCACTTCAACAATAGCACTTACGTCCATATGCAAACCAATGGTCGCAACTAGGATATAGACAAACAAAGAGCCGATTTTCGAGGCACCAACGCCTTCGAGTTTGCGCGCGGGGGTAAAAGAAAGCGCTACGCCAACACTGGTTGCAATGACGATGAGCCAGAAGAATTTTTTGTCGAGACTAAAATCTTTCAACGCTGGAACGTTTTCGGCAATGAAAGGTGCTATGACATCGGCACCCCAGTGGCCTAGACCCGCCACACCAAAACCGACGGCAAGAATAAACACCAAATCTGGCAGCTTCGATTCGCGACGATGCTCAGCTTCATAGCTTTCGATACGCTGTTTAATGCTCTCAATTGCGCTGGTATCTGCACCAATACGAGCATCTATTTTCTTGCTATTTGCCGCCATATAGAGCAGCACCGCCATCCATAAATTGGCAACGATGATATCCACGGTCACCATCGCCGAGAAAATCTCGCCACCGACTTCGTAGACTTCTTTCATTGCCGCTTGGTTAGCACCACCACCGATCCAGCTACCAGCAATCGTCGTCATGCCTCGCCACACTGCGTCTGGACCGGCACCACCGAGCATTTCAGGAAAGACGATGGAAACCAGTAACAGCGCGATTGGACCGCCGATAACGATACCTAAAGTACCGGTCAAAAACAGAATGAGTAACTTTGGTCCGAGACGAATAATGGCTTTCAAGTCGAGACTCAAGGTTAACAACACTAAACAGGCAGGTAATAGGTAATCCATAACTAGCGGGTAAATGCCAGTCTCACTACCATTCACAACACCGAAAGTGTTTAACAGGGAAGGAATGAAATAACACAACAACAAAGCTGGAACGAAGGTATAGAATTTTTGCCAGAATGAACTGCTACTTTGCTGGGTGTAAAAAATACCGCCAAGAATGACGGCTAATAGGCCAAAAATAATACCGTCATTGGTAATTAAAGGTGTTGCTTCCACGACTACCTCTTATTGTTTTTATAATGGGTGAACGAACCACTAGTGCAGAATTGTTTGCGGCTGGGTCCAGTTTTCTAGTTGTAAGCGCAGCAACTGCGCACTCGGATCATCGGGGCATTGTTCGACAAAATACTGGTAATCGTCAACTGCAACGTGATTGCAATCGAGTTCTTCGAGAATATAACCGCGGTCACGAATTTCGTAAGGGTCGTCGGGCAGCACGGTCAACAACATGTGGACAGTTGTGAGTGCATCAGCAAAACGGCGATCACTAATGAAAGCATGTTTGAGCTCAGATAAGTACCGCACGAGTATTAACTTTTGTTCAGCGGCTTCGAGCACTTCCCAACTGAACTGCTCTTCATCTTCAGTGGCGTCTTCAAAGCGCTCCTGCACTTGGCTACCATGCAACAATTCACCAGAACTTGGATCAACGAAGTAACTCGACTGCGCATAATCAAGACGCAGTAACGGATAATCGGGAAAATCGATGAGCTCGAGCACGAGGCCATGATAAGACGCAGCTTCTTGCAGTAAAAATGCTAACGTCAAAGGTTCACCAGTACGCAAGCGTATCGCACGGTCAACTAAGACGCGTTTTGCGCTTAGGAGTGGCTCTGGCGCTTTACTGAAGCCTAAGTGGACATAGAACAAACGGCATAACGCCTGTAAGCGTTCGACTTCATTCTCTTGTTGTAACGACGGGTGTTCGCGCAGTGCGTTCAACTCTTGGTAAAACGCACTCACATAAGTATCGCTGTCCGCATGGAACACACGACTTATCTCCCACAAAATCTCGATAGTCGGGAGTAACTCGTGATCGACATGTTCTAAATACGAAAACTGCATACTTTTATTCATTACTACCTTATATTTTGTTTAGCCAATCAGTGCTTGTTTGCTAAAAGCAATGTGCAACAAGAACGCAATCCAGCCTAACGCTACGACAAAGCCTACGTAAGCCATGGCTTTAGTTTTCGCTTTCATCGCTACTAAACCAAAAGCAATATAGCCAAACAAACCCAGTAACTTGTTACCTAACCAAGCAGTCTCCCACGGCCATTGCTGCCACTCTAGTAACAACGCAACAATCGTTAAGAGTAAAAATGTATCGATAATATGTGGCACAATTTTGACCCACTTCTGCTTGCTAATCGCAGCATCCATGGTGTGCCAAAAAAATCGCAGCACGAATAATAACACACTTACCGCCACAAAGGTGACGTGGAGATGTTTTAGCGCTTCATATGGCATCTGTTTTAATCCTCTTGTTCTTGTTGTTTTATGGCTGCTGCAGCTGCTGGAAAATCACGAGCGAGCGTTTGTTCAATGCGACGCAAGCGCTTTTCGAGTAATTGGCGTTGCTGCTCAACCTGCATGATATCGCGGTAAGATCGCAGTGCTGACATCACGCTGGTGTATAGCTTTTGCGAGGTCAGCTCAGTTTTCGCCTTATAATCGTTGATATCGTAGTTCAATACCACGGCGCGCTCGGGTGCCTGCCCCGGTTGCCCCGTACGCAAAATAACACGAGTTCGTTGATTATGTCGCGTATGACGCAAATAGTTGACTACTTGCAAGCCGGCGTCATCGGTATCCATCACTACATCTAGCAAGACAATAGCGAGGTCTGGATGTTGATCGATCTGTTGCTTTGCCTCGGCCAGCGAATGGGCACTCACAAACTCCAGCCCAGCCCCCTCAAAAACTAGATCCATCAAGGCTAAACGAGTGACCGCATGCACTTCTTTCTCGTCGTCGACGATTAGTAATTTCCATTTTTTAACCGAATTGAGCGGCTTAGGTGCAGAGTTTTGCGTCGCCTCGTTCGCGAAAATAAAATCACTCGACATCATCCGTCCCCCATCTTCCTAACGTGATACGGTCAAGATTAGCATAATCGCGCCGACTCTCGACAGCATGAAAGCCGCGTGCAATGAACAACTCTCGGCAGCGCTCAGCCTGTTGCCAGCCATGCTCAAGCACCAACCAGCCTCCTTTACTCAAGTAGTCTGGACCCTGGTCGATGATCGTTTGCAAATCTGCAAAACCGGTAGCAGCCGCAACCAATGCCGAATGCGGTTCAAACCGCACATCGCCCTGCTGCAGATGCGGATCATCAGCGGCAATATAGGGCGGATTACTCACGATCAAATCAAATTTTTGCTGGGGCAATTGTGCGAACCAGTCACTCTGTTTAATTTGCACCTCGAGCGCTAAACGTTCAGCGTTCAATCGCGCCAAAGCCACTGCATCAGCAGCATTATCAACAGCAATGACACGCCACTGGGGCCGCTCACTTTTCAGCGCTAGGGCGATGGCTCCAGTGCCCGTACCAAGATCAAGAACACTCGCCGACGCACCAACTGCGAGGTGCAGACATGTTTCGACCAAAATTTCGGTATCAGGTCGTGGAATCAAAGTACTGGCGTTGACTTGTAAGGGCAGCGACCAAAATTCACGCTCACCCAACAGGTGCGCCACCGGCTGACCGTTTGCCCTTGCTGTTATGAGGCGGTCATAGGTCTCTACTTGGGCTTGGCTGAGTTCACGTTCGGGCCACGTATGCAAATAGCTGCGCGTTTGTTGTAGGACATGCGCCAACAACACTTCGGCATCAAGTCGCGGTGTTTCACTATCAGACAGGCGCTGCTGCGCCTCGCGCAAACACTTGGCAATGCTGGCCATTAATCCTGTTGCTCAGCTAATGCTGCCAATTGGTCCGCGTGATGCTCTTGCACAATGGCATCAAGCAGTAAATCGAGTCCCCCCTCGAGCACTTCGTCTAACCGATAAAGTGTCAAGTTGATACGATGGTCGCTGACGCGGCCCTGCGGATAATTGTACGTGCGAATGCGCTCTGAACGGTCACCGCTCCCCACTAAACTACGGCGAGTTGACTGTTCTTCTTGGCGACGCTTATCGTCTTCCATTTGCTGCAAGCGCGCATACAACACCGACATCGCCTTCGCACGGTTTTTATGCTGTGAACGCTCGTCCTGGCATTCCACCACAATACCCGATGGAATGTGAGTAATGCGGATGGCTGAATCGGTTCGGTTAACGTGCTGACCACCAGCACCAGAGGCACGGAACGTATCGACGCGTAGGTCGGCTGGGTTGATTTCTACCGCTTCCGCTTCAGGAATTTCCGGCAAGACTGCTACGGTGCAGGCTGAGGTATGCACCCGTCCTTGAGATTCCGTTTCGGGCACCCGTTGCACGCGATGACCGCCACTTTCGAACTTCATGCGACCGTAGGCACCTTCGCCAGTCATGTGCGCAATGACTTCTTTAAAGCCACCATGCTCACCTTCATTGGCACTGACAATATTCAGTTTCCAACCATGCTGTTCGGCATAACGACTGTACATACGAAACAGGTCGCCGGCAAAAATAGCTGCTTCGTCGCCGCCGGCACCAGCACGAATCTCTAAATAACACGGACGATCGTCATTCGGGTCGCGCGGCAACAATAGAATTTGTAGCTCTTGCTCGAGTTGCTCTTGCTGCTGTTTCGCTTGCGCTAGCTCGAGCTCACCCATTTCACGCATTTCTGCATCATCTTCAGCAATCATCTCTTGCGCAGCTTGCGCATCTTCTTGCGCCTGTTGATAAGCACGAAAACACTTTACTAACTCCTCAAGTTGGGAGTATTCACGCGACAAGCCCCGAAATTTATCTTGATCGGCAATGATGCCTGGATCACTTAGCAGATGTTGGACTTCCTCGTAGCGCTCTAACAACGCTTCAAGTTTGCGCGTAATTGACGGATTCATCATGAATGCACGACCTTATTGAGTATCTTTGTACAATTGTTGGAATAACGCCAACGCTTGAAAATCGCCTTGCGCACCTGCCTCACGTAAAACTTTGGTGGGCTGATGCAAAAATTGGTTGGTGAGTCGCTGAGTGAGCTCAGCGAGAACTTCATCTGCTGGCTTTCCAGCGGCCAGTTGATTCCGTGCACGTTGCAACTGCTCTTGTGCAAGTTGTTCAGTGCTCTGGCGAAACTCACGCAGAATATCGACATGGTCTAAGGTGCGCAGCCATTGCATGAATTGCGCGGTCTGCTCAGCAATCATGCCTTGCGCTTGCGCAGCAGCTTCCTCGCGACTGCGCATATTCTCCGCGATAATACCTTGCAAATCATCAACGGTGTAAAGATAAGCGTCATTTAACTCGTTGACCTGCGCCTCAATATCGCGTGGTACCGCCAAGTCGATGAGCAACATAGGCTTGCGCCGCCGCTGCTTCAACGCTTGTTCAATCATGCCCTTACCGATAATTGGCAGGGTGCTTGCTGTGGACGAAATCACAATATCAGCTTGCGGCAGCAATTCCGGTAACTCGCCCAGCGTGTGCGCTTGACCTTTATAGTTTTGGGCCACCTGTTCGGCCCGCGCGAGCGTTCGATTGGCGACCGCTAAACCTTTTACGCCGATTTCATTTAAATGCTGTGCGACTAATTCGGCAGTATCACCGGCCCCCACGAGCAGAACCTGTGCTTGCTCCAGCTCGGCGAAAATGTGGCGCGCTAAATTAACCGCAGCAAACGCCACGGAAACAGCGTTCTCACCAACAGCTGTCTCACTGCGGACACGCTTAGCAATATGAAACGTCTGTTGAAATAAACGCTCAAGAATACCGCCCACGCTGGCTTGATTCTTGGCGAATTGATAGGCCTGTTTGACTTGCCCTAAAATCTGCGGCTCACCCAAAATCAAAGAATCGAGTCCGCTCGCCACGCGCATCAAGTGGTCAATCGCCGCATCATCTTCGTGACAATAGACGTGCGCTTGCAGCGTCGTTGCTGGAATACCATGATAGCCGGCCAACCAACCAACGAGTAAGTCGGTCGAAGTGACGCCATTAGCCTCAGCATGACAATAAATTTCGGTGCGATTACAGGTTGAGACGATCACTGCTTCGCGCACACCGGTCTGCTCACGCAGGGCTGGCAGCGCATGATGCAACTGTTCAGGTGAGAACGCGAGACGTTCGCGCATATCAACCGATGCGGTTTTATGGTTAACACCGAGAGCAAAAATCGTCATAATAAAAAGCAGAGGGCCTCTGGCACAGCAAAACGCCGCTAATTGTACGTCAAAGGCGATATGATGAAAAGCACACCAACGGTGGTACAAACCTATGAAAGCACGCTTGTTGTTGCTGACGATACTACTCCTGAGCGGTTGCGCGACCGCGCCACCGGAAATTCCGATGAGTGCAATCGATGCTAACGCTGTCGCCCGTCACCAACAACAGCTTGACGCCATCACGCAATGGCAGCTGACGGGCCAAATCGCATTATTTAACTTGCAGACCGACGAACGTGATGCTGTGTACTTAGAGTGGCAACAAGCACCCACGGTTTTAAACTTGCGTTTTTATCACCCACTCAAAGGCACACTTGCGCGCTTAGAAGAAACCACTAGCGGCGCGGTGTATTACGATGAAGACGGTCAGGCGTACTATGGCGCAACTGCCGAAAGCCTTATTCAACGCCTGTTTGCGCTTAAATTACCGCTGAACCTGTTGCGTACAGTCGTGCTCGGTAAGCAGCCGCCGCAAGCTCGGGCACAGCGCTTTCAATTATTCGACGAGGCAGACTTACCCGCAGCAGTCTTAACCGAGTACGAAGTAAACGACCAACAACAGCTGTGGCGAGTACAACTGGCGCAATATGAACGGCAAAACAATCAGCTGCTATTGCCTACTGAAACCCAGTTGGAAAATAGTCAATGGCGCGTGAAACTGAGGATCCGTAAATGGCAACTCTAACGCTTCCAGCGCCAGCAAAACTCAACCTATTTTTGCATATCACCGGGCGCCGCGCTGATGGTTACCATCAGTTACAAACGGTGTTCCAGTTTTTAGAAATCGCCGATCAATTGTCGTTTACGCTGCGTGGTGATGACCGCCTTGAGTTTCAGTGTTCCGATTCTGCCCTAGCCAACGATGCCAATTTGGTCGTTAAAGCAGCTCGCTTGTTGCAAGCGCAGCAGCGGCAGCGCCAAGGTGTCAGAATTATCCTCGATAAAATACTGCCATATGGTGGCGGTCTTGGCGGCGGTTCATCAGACGCGGCAACCACCCTGTTGGCGCTTAATCATTTGTGGCAACTGCAACTGACGGTCGATGAGCTTGCCACTATTGGCTTGCAACTCGGCGCTGACGTGCCGGTCTTTGTGCGCGGCTTCGCAGCTTTTGCTGAAGGCGTTGGGGAACAACTGAGTCCTGTCTCGCCACCAATGCCTTGGTATCTTGTGGTTGACCCAAAAGTACACATTAGTACCGCTGAATTGTTTGCTCACCGCGAACTCAAGCGTGACTGCGCGCCGATCAATCTCGGCGACTGGCAACAGCAACAAACCAGTAACGTATTTGAACCACTGGTCCGCCGACTGTACCCAGAAGTTGCCAATGCCCTCGACTGGTTGGTAGAATACGCGCCAACTCGGCTCACGGGCACCGGCGCCTGTCTGTATGGCGCCTTCGAGAGTCAAGAATTGGCACGTGCTGCGTTAGCAAGGATGCCCGCACCATGGACCGGATTTGTCGCACGAGGCCTAAATGAATCCCCGGTCTGCCAGCTACTTCGGCAGGCTTCAACTGACAACCTAACCAGCCAAAATTGAGGTTTAGTGTGCCTGACATGAAGCTATTTGCTGGCAACGCCACGCCAGAACTTGCGCAAAAAATTGCCGATCGCCTTTACATCAAACTCGGTGAAGCCGATGTAGGTCGCTTTAGCGACGGTGAAATCAGCGTAATGATCAACGAAAACGTGCGTGGTTCTGACGTTTTTATCATTCAATCTACTTGTGCACCAACCAATGACAACCTAATGGAACTGATTGTCATGGTCGACGCGTTGCGCCGCGCATCAGCTGGCCGCATCACTGCGGTCATGCCGTATTTCGGTTATGCTCGCCAAGATCGTCGCGTCCGCTCAGCACGAGTACCTATTACGGCGAAAGTTGTTGCTGACTTCTTGTCAAGCGTAGGTGTTGACCGTGTGCTCACAGTTGACTTACATGCTGAACAGATTCAGGGCTTCTTTGACGTGCCAGTCGATAACGTGTTCGGTAGCCCAGTGCTGTTAGAACATTTGCGGCAACAGGATTTCCATAATCCAGTTGTGGTATCACCTGACATCGGCGGCGTAGTGCGCGCTCGTGCAGTAGCCAAACTCCTGAACGATATCGACCTAGCCATTATCGACAAGCGGCGCCCGCGTGCTAATGAATCACAAGTAATGCACATTATCGGTGATATCCAAGATCGCGATTGTATTATCGTCGATGACATGATCGATACCGGTGGCACTTTGTGTAAGGCTGCTGACGCACTGAAAGCAAACGGTGCTAAGCGTGTATTTGCCTACGCCACTCACCCAGTGTTTTCGGGCAATGCTGTGCAGAATATTCGCGAATCGAACATTGATCAGGTAGTAGTAACCGACAGTATTCCATTGACGCCAGAAATGAAAGCACTCGATAAAGTACACCAACTTACCCTCAGCGGCATGCTTTCAGAAGCCCTGCGCCGTGTCAGCAACGAAGAATCCATCTCGGCAATGTTCGAGTACTGATTGAATTTATTGGGCGCGGGTGGTACTATTCCGCGCCCTTAAAATTGACCTGCAATTTTTTGGAAAGTGCTGGTTATTTGGTCGCGAATAACCGGCTTATTTTTATTTAACGGAGACACTCCATCATGTCGACTATTGATTTTACTATTCAAGCAGAACTGCGTACTGACTTAGGGAAAGGTGCGAGCCGCCGCCTTCGTCGCGCAGAAAAAGTACCGGCAATCCTGTACGGTGCGAACAAAGAAGCGGTGTCATTGACCCTTGATCACAACAAAGTGAACAACATGGCCGATCACGAAGCTTTCTATTCGCACATTTTGACGATCGTTGTTGATGGTAAGAAGCATCAAGCCATCTTAAAAGACGTTCAACGTCACCCATACAAGCCGAAATTGACTCACCTTGACTTCCAACGCGTTGAAGCGGGTCAGAAGTTACACACGCACATTCCATTGCACTTCTTAAACGAGAAGTCGGCGAAAGGCGTGAAAGACGAAGGCGGTGTTGTTGTTCACCACTTGAACGATGTTGAAATCACTTGTTTGCCAAAAGATCTGCCTGAATATCTTGAAGTAGACGTAGCAGGCCTAGAATTGGGCTCTACCTTACACTTAACTGACCTACAACTACCAAACGGTGTTGAATTGGTTGAGTTAACTAAAGGTGAAGACCACGACCAAGCGGTCGTTTCTATCACTGCGCCGCGCGTTGAGAAAGAGCCAGAAGCTGAAGAAGAAGTTTCTGCTGAAGTTCCAACCGCGAAAGAAGCCAAAGAAGAAGACAAAGACGAAGAATAAGTCGTCATGTCGACCATTCGGTTGCTTGTGGGCCTGGGTAATCCAGGCCCCGAGTATCTCCAAACCCGTCATAATGCAGGCTTTTGGCTCGTCGACGCGTTCGCTCAGCGGCACGGCTTGAGTCTCCAACCTGAAACCAAATTTTTCGGTACCACCGCGCGCTTGCAAAAAGGTGCATGGGACTTGCGTCTGTTGCAGCCTATGACTTTTATGAACCGCAGTGGCAAAGCTGTAGGTGCCCTAGCTAATTTCTATAAAATACAGCCTGAAGAAATTCTGGTCGCTTATGACGAATTAGATTTGCCACCGGGCGTCGCGAAATTTAAAACGGGCGGCGGTAGCGGTGGTCATAACGGTATTAAAGACATCACGGCCGCGCTTGGCAGCCCTGATTTTCATCGTTTACGTATTGGTATCGGTCATCCAGGTCACAAAAGTAAAGTGACCGGCTACGTGCTTGGCAAAGCGCCAGCAACAGAGCAACAATTGATGGATGATACCATTGCGCAAGCATGCCAAAGTATCGAGGTGTTGTTGGACCAAGGCTTACTTGCCGCCCAACAACAGTTGCACAGTTTTAAAGCTCAGAGAGACTAAGCACATGGGATTCAAATGCGGAATTGTTGGTTTACCTAACGTAGGTAAATCTACTTTGTTTAATGCCCTCACCAAAGCTGGTATCGAAGCAGCGAATTTCCCGTTCTGTACCATCGAGCCCAATACCGGTGTAGTGGCAGTTCCAGATCCACGTCTCGACCAGTTGGCGGCAATCGTCAATCCGCAGCGTGTGGTGCCGACAACCATGGAATTTGTCGATATTGCTGGATTGGTGAAAGGTGCATCGAAAGGTGAAGGCCTTGGTAACCAGTTTCTCGCGAACATTCGCGAAACCGATGCGATTGGCCATGTGGTGCGTTGTTTCGAAAACGACAACATTGTCCACGTCGCCGGCAAAGTTGACCCACAATCGGACATCGAAGTTATTAATACTGAGTTGGCCCTAGCCGACCTAGATAGCGTTGAGAAAGCCATTCATCGTCAAAGCAAAAAAGCCAAAGGTGGCGATAAACAAGCTAGTGCAGAAATTGCGGTCTTAGAAAAGCTGTTACCTGCCCTAGAGAATGGTGAAATGGCGCGTTCCGTGAGCTTAACCAAAGACGAGCGTGCCACTATCCGCTCGTACAACCTGCTCACCTTAAAGCCGACCATGTACATCGCTAACGTCAACGATGACGGCTTCGAAAACAACCCGTATTTGGATAAGGTTCGCGAAATTGCCGCTAAAGAGGATGCGATTGTGGTTCCTGTCTGTGCCGAAATTGAATCGGAAATCGCCGAACTCGATGACGATGAAAAAGTAGAATTCATGGCCGACCTAGGCATCGAAGAGCCTGGCTTAAACCGCGTTATCCGCGGTGGTTATGAACTTTTAAACCTGCAGACCTACTTCACCGCAGGACAAAAAGAAGTCCGTGCTTGGACCATTCCGGTGGGAGCTACTGCACCACAAGCAGCAGGTAAAATTCACACCGACTTCGAAAAAGGCTTTATTCGCGCAGTGGTCATTGGTTTTGACGACTACATTGCTTGTAAAGGCGAGCAAGGTGCGAAAGAAGCAGGCAAACGCCGCGAAGAAGGTAAAGAGTACATCGTTAAAGACGGCGACGTTATCTTATTCCGCTTTAACGTTTAAGCAATCGGTAAATCAGTACGTGCGCCCCACTCGGCCCACGAGCCATCATACAGGCGCACGTTCTGATAGCCCGCTAAACGCGCAGCTACCAATAAAATACACGCGGTAATACCAGAGCCGCAGGTCGTTATGATCGCTCGCTCCTTATCCTCCCCCAGCAGTTCAGCAAATAGTTTTTGCAATTCCTCTGCTGATTTATAGCAATGACCGTCTAACACACTCGCAAACGGGAGACTTATTGCGTTGGGAATATGGCCTGCGCGCATGCCTTTACGTGGCTCCGCTTTTCGCCCGTAAAAGCGGTCCTGTGAACGGGCATCAAGGATCGCGCTCGAACCTTGTGTGGCCGCTTGTAGTACCTGCTGCCAGACCACACAGCTATCGCTGGTGGGATTTGCTTGCAACTTGCTTGGTGCGCGCGACGGTGCGATTGTCGTCGTTGTGCTGCGGCCCTCTGCACACCATTGCGGCAAGCCACCGTCTAAAATTACGCTGTTATGAAATCCCATCGCCTGCAGCACGACCCATGCGCGCGGTGCTGAATAAATGCCTTGGTTATCGTACAGCACCATGGTGTCGCCGGGCTCGATTCCTAACTGCTGGAGCTTTGCAGTCACTTGCGCCGCAGTTGGAAAGGCATTCGGCTGCGACTTAGTGGTATCGGTAAGCGCGGTCTCTAACTGCACTAATTGAGTGCCCGGCAGATACACCTGAGGGTCATAAATGATCGGCTCTTTGCCCACCACTTTGGCCATACTCGCATCGAGTATCTTTACTTGTGGCTGCCCACTGTGCGCCGCCAACCATTCGGTACTGACGAGGATGTTCGACTGCATCACTGCTACCTTTTGCGCGTTAGCGGCCAACAATCTCACCATGAAACTCGGCTAGAATCGCGAGTAACTGATTTTGTGTGCTCACCGCTAGCTGGTGTTGTTCCATTGCCGTAATCAAGTTTTCAACAATAGCATTAAACTCACTGCGGGTGATGTTCATGCCGGTGTGGACCTCGATCATATTGGCGCCTTCATACACGCACGGGCCGCCGACCAGCTCACAGACGTGTTGACTAATCATGCGATGAAAGCGCTCGATATCGACATTTTCAAAGTGCTCAATGACGCGCTCATCAGCGGCGATTTCAAGCACAAAACTTGCCATTAAGTCGTCGATACCTTGCTTTTCACCTAGCGCACGATACAGGTCGCTAGCTTGTGCTGGGAGCAGCAGTAAACTAAAGACTAACGCCAAAAATTTATATTTCATTGCTTGCCTCCTAAAAGCTTACTTGTACCGATACGTAAGCACCGGTTTGGTCGGGTAAGCCAGCAATACTTTTTAAGTCAACGTAAGCGAGTACTACAGCCACCGACTTATTTGGAAACCAGCCGACAAAGACATCACGCCAGTCGTATTCCTTGGCGAAGCCTAAATTGTCCGGTTTCTGGCGATATTCGGCACCCACCAACCACTGCCGATTGATAAACATGCCCACACTCGCCTCACTGACCAAGTCGTAATCGTCATTGACATCACCACCAAAACCAAGCAAACCCAGTTGATTTGCCTTGGTCGCACGCAACGTATAATTCGCAACCCAAGTTCGATCAAAAGGACCCGCAAGCCAAGCCTTCGCTGCGCTAACATAATAATCGGTACCACTGTCGTCGCGCGCGCCGACCGCCTCAGGCAAAGCATAGGTTTTATTGCGCTTGTGCTGAATACCAAAAGCCACTTGCGGCGCCGTGCCGTAGACTAAATCACCGTATAGCCTAAGTTTTAGACCGTAAATGTCTTGCTGTAGATCGCCGCCAATGGTGTTTAACCCCAAGCGCTGCTGGGCAACACTCAGTTCAATGCGATTGTCGTAATTAAAGTTGATACTTTGCACGCCCAGTTGAAAGTCCTCAACATCGGCGAAGTTTGCATTAACGGTGACACCCCACTCGCCCTCTTCAGCATAGCTAGCGAGTGTCGCCCACGGCACTATTCCACCGCCGCTCGTGCCCTCAATCGTGGTTACGGCACCGGTGGCAAGCAGCTTGCCATCATCGGCATACAGCACCGAGGTATGGCATAAACTGAACACGCTCAAAGCGAGCATCGATAAGTTACTCATTTTCATGGTTGCTGTTCACTCTCTTTCTGTTGCAACGCCTGTTGCAGCTGCGGTGCCTGCTGCTGCAACCAGTGAATCAATTCAGGTGCGGCCAGCGGTCGGCTAAAATAGTAGCCTTGCACCGTATCACAATCAAAATCTCGTAACAGTTGCCATGCGGCCGCCTCTTCTACCCCTTCGGCCACCAATTGCAACCCGAGCGCATGTGCCAAGGCTAGCGTTGAGTGAACAATCACTTGATCTTGTGAGTTCGTCGGCAACTCACGAATGAAGCTCTGGTCGAGCTTAAGCTCATCAATCGGCAGCTGCTTGAGTTGCGCTAACGAGGCATAACCCGTGCCAAAATCATCAAGGGCGACTTTAACGCCAATAGCGCGCAGTTGCTGGAGCCGCGCAGTCGCCAGTTGCGGATCGGCCATTACTGCGCTTTCTGTAACTTCCAACGTCAATTGTTGCGGCGGTAAATGGCGTTGTTGTAATTGCGCTTGAATGAATTCCACCAACTGTTCAGATTGCAAATCGACCGCTGATAAATTGATCGCCATATGCAATTTGTAGCCTTGTTCGAGCCATAGTTGCTGTTGGTTGAGTGCCGTCTCTACCACCCAGCGGCTGACTCGCAGGATATCGCCCGACTGCTCTGCCAATGGAATAAATTCATCCGGTCGCACCACACCTAATTGCTGATGTTGCCACCGCACTAGGGCTTCAACGCCTAATACTTGACCCGAAGCGCTGGCTAATTTCGGCTGGTAATGCAAATGCAGATCGCGGCGTTCGATAGCTTCAGGCAGTGCCTGCAAAATTTGCAAGCGGCGCAAATAGGCTTCGTCACTACCGGCTTGATACTCAGACCACAAACTACTCTGTTGATGGGCGGCATGAGCAGCTAATTCCGCGCGTCGGATCAGCGTATCGCTGTCACTGCCATGTTGCGGGTAGCACACCAGTCCACAACGAAATTCGAGGCGATACGAGGTGCCACCGATCTGCCATGGTCCCTTCGCGAACTGCTGAAGTCTTTGATCAAGTTTTACCCGATCTTGCGCCGCACTTTCGGTAGTAAGCACAAATTCGTCGCCAGCAAGCCGCGCAAATTGGTGTGCTTCGGGGAACAAACGCTGCAGACGTTGCGCCACCTCTTGTAACACCTGATCACCAAAGCGCTGGCCTAAGCGGTCATTAATGGCGCGGAAATGTTGAATATTCACGACCAACAAGCACCCGCTTTCCGTTGCTTGGATACGCGTGTTAAACGTTTGCTGAAAGGCGCTGCGATTCGGCAGATCGGTAAGTAAATCGTGCTTGGATTGGTACAAGATCCGTTCTTCACGCTCAGCAATCGCATTGCGCATACGATTAAAAGCATCACCCAAGCGCCCAAACTCATCGCGCTGCTTGATCTGAATCGGTGCAGTAAAGTCGCCTGTGCCAAGCCGTTTTGCCGCTTTGGTCAGTTCGGATAAGGGGCGATGAATCCAACGCGCGGTAATAAAAGCAAGAAGTAACGCTACCAGCATCGCGGCCAAGCCAAAGCCGAGGTACTGCTGGCGTAATTCAACATAGCCTTGTACGGCATCTTTGCGCGAGGTGCTGACTAACAACCCGGTTTCGTTAAAGTCCGTTACATGCGCAGCTAACTCAACAGTCTCCAACCATTGACTGAGATTATTGGCAGCTAATGCAGCCACTAACCCTTGTTGTTGCTCAGTGGTGAGACTTGAAGCAAACACCGAATGACCGGTTTCGCTATAAAAGGTCAAATCGGCATTGGTTAGACGTTGAAGTGACAACGCTAGCGCGTCATCCACCACGAAACCAAGTGTTGCGTAGGCAATCAAATCGGGCGCTCTTACCGGTACTGTGACCAGTTGATACAAACCGCCATCGATCACCTGCACACCGCGCGGTTGTGCCAGCATTTGCTGGGTATCAAGTGCATGCGTGCTGGCCAGTTCAGTGCCGTCTGGACGATACAACGCCATTAGCTGCGTACCGATGCGATCGCCATGATTGACCATCGCCGAAATGAGCGTTTCGCGATCGCCGACCGCAACCGCTTCACGAAAACCAAAGTCATCTGCCAGCACTTGCGCTGCTTGCAACAACTGCTCACCTCGCACCCGCAACAGCTCGATGAGCACCCGCTCACTCACTCCAAGTTCACGCTCGACCGTTCGTTCTGCCTGACTTGAGGTAGCCACTGTAACCGCTGCCAGTGTGGCAATCAGTACGCTGGCCGCAAGCACCAGAAAGAGAATAAAAAGTCGCGTGCGGAAACTAGTGAACATGTTGCTTTAACTGATTAAAGCGTTGCTGTAACGCGGACGGTTCGGGAGCCTGTTGTTGCTGTTTCGCAACGGGCAGTTGCACTTGAACCTGCGTCTGTTGCGCCGCAACGGCAACGTTGAATTCGGCCGCAGGATCGTTGCCCAGTCCGGGATACCACACCCTAACTTCGCTCTCGCCCTCAGCAACCGTGACCTGCGCCTGACCGCTGTCATCCGTCAACACTGATTGCGGGTGCGCGGACACATACAAATAAGCACGCATGTGATCATGGATATTACAGCCCAACACCACCACGCCTGCATTTGGAAAAGCTACTGCGGGGGCTTCGATGTTGCTGTACAACGGTAGCTCAAAGGGTTTGGCTGGCGAAAAAGAGAACACTTGATGACGAATATTGTCACTGTTCGGAAAGTTAACGGTAGCGCCGACCTGAACCACGGAGATAAAGGGGTCGAAGAGTCGCTCAACTTGATCGATGACCGTACTTGACGCTGGAGTTTGCGAGCCGACAACCTGACTCGATACTACTGCCCGAGCCAACGCTTGCCCCTGCTCATCGACCACTGTCACAGTCACCTCGCGCGCTTGCGCCTCGGCGTTACCTGCCAGATGTAGTAGCAACAAAAAACCAAAAACTATTTGAAAGTTGCGCATCCGCACCCCATGCTTCTATTAAGTCTTAAAATTTACGCGCACTGCTATACAACAGATCAAGGAGCAGCTATGGCGACTCAATCAAGCAATGGAAACACTCGTACCGAAAAAGATAGCATGGGCGAAATCGACGTACCAGCAGAAGCGCTATGGCGTGCACAAACTGAACGCGCACGGCAAAACTTTCAGCTCAGCGCGCTACGCTTTCCGGCCCGCAGCATTGCCGCCCTCGCTCATATCAAAGCCGCTGCAGCCCAAGCAAATGCAGACTTGGAGCTGCTAACCAAAGAACAAGCTCAAGCCATCACTGCGGCCGCCAATTCGTTTAGCCGAACTCCCGATCTGCAACACTTCCCCTTGGATATCTTTCAAACTGGCTCCGGCACCAGTACCAACATGAATATGAACGAAGTGTTGGCCGAAACAGTGCGGCGTAACAAGGGGCCCAACGTTCACCCTAACGATCATGTCAATTGCAGCCAGAGCAGTAACGATGTCATTCCGACCACTATTCAAGTGAGTTGTGTCATTGCTTTACAGGAACTTTGGCTGCCAGCCATTATGCATCTACAGCAAACCATTGAGGCAAAAGCGCAAAGTTTGGCTGACGTCGTCAAAACTGGTCGTACCCACTTAATGGATGCGATGCCGATCACCATGGCGCAAGAATTACGTACCTGGAGCACGCAACTGCATCATTGCCAAGCGCATGTGAACGAGGTCTGTGAGCGCTTACGGGCGCTGCCACAGGGCGGTACAGCCGTGGGTTCTGGCATCAACGCACCGCGTGAGTTTCGCAGCAAGTTTTGTGAACATTTGAGCGCCCGCACCAAGCAACAGTTTTACCCAGCCGATAATCCTTTCGCCGGCATTGCGGGGCAAGAGTTAAGTTTGCAATTAGCCGGCGCGCTGAATAGTTGCGGTGCTGTCTTGCTGAAAATCAGCAACGATTTGCGCTGGATGAACAGTGGTCCGTTAGCTGGGCTTGGTGAAATCAGCCTGACCGCCTTACAACCCGGTAGCAGCATCATGCCCGGCAAAGTGAACCCGGTGATCCCTGAGGCTGTCGCCATGGTTGCGGCCCACCTCGCCGGGAGCTATCAAACCATCGCCACAGCTGCGCAACAAGGCAACTTTCAGCTCAATGTCATGCTGCCATTGATTGCGTATCACCTCATCGAGTCCATTGAATTGAGTGCAAATGCGATGCGAGCCCTTGCAGATCAAGCCATTGCCGATTTCAGTGTCAATCATGAGCGACTTGAAGAAGCCTTGGCGCGAAATCCCATTTTGGTCACCGCCTTAAATTCGGTCATCGGCTACAACGAAGCAGCTAAAATTGCCAAACGCGCGTACCAAGAACAACGCCCTGTCATCGATGTTGCGGAAGAGATGACCGATTTATCGCGCACTGAGCTCGAGCAATTACTCGATCCGAAAAAGCTCACCCGCGGCGGAATTCCGGGCGCATCTGATTAATTAATTCATATTGAAACAATAGAAGGAGTTTTCATGAGTCAACACGTCGTTATTACCGGAGCGAATCGCGGCATCGGCCTAGCACTCGCCAAACAGTACCAGCAGCAAGGCGCTGAGGTCACTGCGGTTTGCCGTACGCCTTCTGCTGAACTTGAACAATTGGGCGTTGCCATTATCGATGGGATTGATGTCACCGACGCCAAAGCGCGCGAATTGTTAGCCGCGCGCCTCGCAGAGGATCCCATTGATATTCTCATCAATAACGCTGGCATCCTTGAAGGCGACAACTTCGACAGCTTCGCAGCCGACAGTATCCAACGCCAATTGACCGTGAATGCGGTGGCGCCGCTCGAGCTGAGTCGTACCCTGCGCCCTCTGTTAAAGAACGGTAGCAAGCTCATTCTCATCACCTCACGAATGGGCTCAATGACCGACAACGGCTCTGGTGGCCAATACGGCTATCGCATGAGTAAGGCCGCGCTCAACGCCGCTGGCGTCTCGTTGGCTAACGATTTAAAAGACGCAGGCATTGCCGTTGCCCTGCTTCACCCCGGCTACGTGCAAACCGACATGGTCGGCAATCGCGGCGACATTTCGGCAACCGAGGCCGCCACGCGCTTAGTTCAACGCATCAACGAACTAACGCTCGCCAACACAGGCTGCTTTCGTCACAGCAACGGCGAAAAGTTGCCTTGGTAAACGGCTGCGCGCGTCAATTGAATACGAATATGGACATGCTCGCATGTCCACAGGGCGAGAGCCATGGATGGCTCGAGTCACTCCTAGCGGGTGCGACATTTTTATTGGCCTGGAGCGCACCTCACTGATTTTATATTCTTTTGTATTTAGGCGCTATGAACAACGACCTCTCCACTTTTCCAATTGTTTTTCGGGCAAGCCGAGAACCATATAGTCTCCACGGGGTGTTAAGAACGTAAACATCGTTACCTGCCGATTACTAAATTCAACTTTCTTTATAGCTTCAGCGCCAATCGCCAGTTCACCACCAATACAATAGTACACATTTCCATTCGGGTAGCCTTGTTTCATCATTTCAGCCGAAAACTCAAACCCTGCGGCACCATTTGTGAATGGATCAAAAACCACCAAGGGAACACATGAACTCGACCTCGGCGCGCAAGCTTGATAACTCGTAGTTTCGGTCATTTTTCGCCAGGTATAAACTGCATCAAACGGTGTGAAATAATATGGACTGGACGAAAAATGGAGTTTAGAAGCCGAAGTAACTATGTAGTGTGTCCCAAGCATTTCCTGCAAAATTGTATGGCTTTCTGCAGTTACCGGCGCAAGTTCTTGTTGCAGCCAAAACCGCGCGCCATCCGCATATTTCAAAAGAAAGTGTGAAGCAACGAGAAAAAAGGTCACACTCACGACAAACGTACCAAATGGCGACAATGGATTTTTCATCTTAGCAAGCTTCCACATGTCCCGACCGCAACAACCAGCATAACTCCTAGAGTGCCAGATGCAGCGTCAAAATTATTAGCCTGCGCCCAATCAGCGTGAGCGACACTCATCTTCTGATACAAATCCCTCATTTCGCTCTGCTTTAACTGTAATTCCACTTTTCTTTCGAGGTTGTTACAGCTATTTGCTGCTGAACCGAGTTCGTCAACAGCTTGACCCAACATTGCAACCCCACGAGCATAAGGATTGTTTTCATAAGCGTTCATGGCAGCAGTTCGCACTCCCGCAGCATCAAAAGCAAACGCTCCAACTGACATCCCCAAACACACAACGCCAACCATTTTTTTACGAGATATACCGTCTGGGTCGCTATAAAGCAAAGGATTGCTATCGACGTAGGCATAAGTGTTTAAACCACCATTTAACCCAATCGGGTCTGACTGAATATAGCGCCCCGTGCTTGGGTCATAATCACGATGCCAGTTCTCATAATAAACGCTTGGTGAGCACGTAAAATAATACACTCGGCTGTCCTCTCAATATCAGAACTTATCAGATCAGCCAGCCTGTATTACTCGAACTGACGTTTAAAATAATACTAATACTCACACTGACTAGCATCAGAATTCCACCGTCCCCCACTATCCAAGCATTTATCTATATCAAAATACCCAAACGAAGCGATAAATAAACTAATTAAGAGAAGAAGTATTCCAAGGCCCAACGCAATCCAAAAAACGTGTTTGCGTGCAAGCGTCTTTTTCCTAAATAAGAAAATGGTGACGAAAATAAGTGCTATGACGATAAAAATGATCATAAATATCAATCTTAATATTTACCTGGAAGGCCCGGAGGTCTAAAAGGACTACAAATCTCCGAACAACTTTCATAAGAGCTATTCGAGCCATGTTTGCGACCATAATCATTTGCCTCACGATCTTCGTTACAGGCTTGCTCTGAGTCCCCTTTGAGATACTGATCAGTCAGCTCTCGCACCTCACTGACGATCATAGATTCAATTTGTCCTCCTAGCCCTCTACTCGCAGCTTGACAGTTCGCTTTGCAATGAAAATATTTATCTGCTCCGATAGTATTTGCGTTGCGCATATCTTGATAATTATTGTAAAAATCAAGATCAGCCATAATCGCGTCAGGGAAAATGGTTATGATATCTCGAATCGCATATAAGCCATATTTGTCAGTGAATAGTAATGGATTTCCACCCACATAAACATACGTATTCATCCCACCGCTCAACCCAATCGGGTCTGACTGGATATAGCGCCCGGTACTTGGGTCGTAATCACGATGCCAGTTCTGCCAAGTGCCGCTCTCGTTGTCCCAATATTGACCGGGGAAGCCGATATTCAGTGCACCAATGCTAGAGCTCACAATACTGCGGTCAAAGCTTTGCAAATCGGCCTCCCAAACTACCGCTTTCGTGTCATCGGTCACTTTGTGCGGGCGACCTAAGTGGTCGTTGTGCACAAAGTACA
This sequence comes from Pseudidiomarina atlantica, assembly GCF_000753735.1. Lineage (GTDB taxonomy): Bacteria > Pseudomonadota > Gammaproteobacteria > Enterobacterales > Alteromonadaceae > Pseudidiomarina > Pseudidiomarina atlantica. The sequence continues at coordinate 115,228 of NZ_JPIN01000007.1, forward strand.
ATTCATCATTATAAACAAGCGCAACCAACTCGCCTTCAAGCCAAATATAGCTTTTCACATGTGGCCCGTTCTTGGTTTCGCTCAGCAGTTCACCGCTTTGGCCATACAAAAAGGGCCATTCGGTCGTCGTTGAGCTCTTGGCGACCCGTTGCCCGTTAGTGTCATACCAGTTTTCGTAATAAAATCCTGATGAATGTGTCAGCCGGCGTACGCGGTTATCACCGCCATAGGTCCAAGTGTTGGTCTCTTTTTGGAGCTGATTACCCGCATAATCGTAAGCCCATAACGATGTATAGCTACCACTGGTTCCGACACGGTGCCCGGTCAATTGGTTGCTGTTTGCATCGAACGTATCACGATTAAAACAACATACCAACATCAGGTTCGACAAAACGGCAGGAACGCCGTTTTGGACATGCAAGCATGCCCACAGGGCGAGAGCCCTGTATGGCTCGGGTTACTCCTGTCGGGTGCGCCATTTCTACTTTTCTTAAAGATTGCCGTTACAAGCCTTTTGAGACATTCGTATGCGTCCTTAAAACCGCTTGCGTTGAATAAATAGCCAAACAAACGCTTTTTTGAGCAGTCGCGCCAACAAAAGCGTATTTTTGCGAAAAAGAGGTTGACGCTCGAGCCCCTGATTTGCATAATACGCGCCGCACTCACCGAGCGCAGTTTTAAAAAAATTTGGTATGGCTACGTAGCTCAGCTGGTTAGAGCACAGCACTCATAATGCTGGGGTCGCAAGTTCGAATCTCGCCGTAGCCACCAACCGAATCTCTGAGCGGACGTGGTGGAATTGGTAGACACGCTGGATTTAGGTTCCAGTGCCTCACGGCGTGAGAGTTCAAGTCTCTCCGTCCGCACCAACTTCGCATCGATGAGGGCAAAGTTTTTAAGCCTAGTTGGGGTATAGCCAAGCGGTAAGGCAGCGGGTTTTGATCCCGCCATTCCCAGGTTCAAATCCTGGTACCCCAGCCACTTAAAAGCTGTTTTCCGAGAGTTGGGGTATAGCCAAGCGGTAAGGCAGCGGGTTTTGATCCCGCCATTCCCAGGTTCAAATCCTGGTACCCCAGCCACTCTCCCTGCTTGTTGCGGTGGTGGCGGAATTGGTAGACGCGCTAGCTTCAGGTGCTAGTGTCCGAAAGGACGTGAGGGTTCAAGTCCCTCCCTCCGCACCATCTAATCCATGGTGATCGCAACAATGCTAAGAACCGCCGCCTGGCGGTTTTTTTTCGTCTAGCGCTTGCTCGCGTTCTCGTGTGTATTCGGCAAAAGTCTTCGTCACTTCACGCTCACATTCCATCCGTTGCATTTCGCTTGGCAACCGTTGGCACTGTTCCAAGCGCTCATCTTGCGCACCATAATACCAACCGGCGGCAGAACAACCGCTGACAATCAACGCACTGAATGTCATTAGTATCCACTTCATCGTTAGCTCCAGCCCATAGCGGCTTTAATGATCTGTTGTTTAATCGGTTTGATCTTCGCGACCGCTTGCAAACCTAATCCGACGGCCAAGCGCGGCAGCAAATGTTCACTGCGGAAACCAAAGTGAATTGCATCCATCATGCGCATCATTTGTTGATTCACTAGAGTTTGTTTTCTTTCATACGTTTTCAACGCAGTTCGCAACTCACTCGCTGCCAACGCGCTCATTAGTGTTTGTACGTCAACGAAACCGAGATTCACCCCTTGCCCTGCAAGCGGATGAATACTATGCGCGGCATCGCCAATGAGGACAACACCGCGAGAATCGAAGTAGCGTAATGCGCGCTGGCGGCGCAGCGGAAAACTCGCATGCTTTTGCAGGGTAAAAGCGCCGAGCACCGGCGCAAAGGTTTCATGGAGTGCTTGCTCAACCTGCTCGGTACTGGCATCACTCCACACAGCCTCTGCGCGATAATCAATCAGACAAGCCAAATGGTCGTTTAACGGTAACAACGCATAGGGTCCCTCGGCGCGAAAGACTTCCCAGGTTTTAGCCGCTAGCGGCTGCTCGACTTCGGCAATGGCGAGCAAGCAGCGCATATCGTAATCCCAACCACGCATACCTATCTCGGCAGCGCGTGCAACCGCAGAATTTGCGCCATCGGCACCGATGAGTAAGTCAAATAAGAGCGTCTCGTCATTGTTCAGGAGCAGGTGTTGCGACTCGAGCTCATAAGTTTTGATCTCAGTTTCAGCGCGTAAAGTCACGTTCTCAAATTCGCGCAACACTTGCCAACAGGCTCGCACCAAGGCGTCGTTTTCAACCATCACACCGAGTCGAGGCGCAGCCACGTCGGCCGCAGCAAACTCCACCGTTTGGCGGTCGCGCGTGGTAACACTCAAGCCGGCGTAACTGAAATATTTAGCACTGTCGACTTGCGTCCAAACACCCAGCTGTTCGAGCCACTCGACGTTTTTCTGGTGCACCGACGAGATGCGTAAGTCCCACTCCTGACTTACAGGCTGGTGATCAGGTGCTGCGCCGCGTTCGAGTAGCGTCACTTGATAGCCTTGACGTGCTGCGGCAACCGCCGCGGCCGCGCCGACCAATCCGCCTCCAACAATGACAATGTGCATCATTAAGCCTTATCCTGTTAACTTAGCTCGCATAATAAAAAAAACTGCTCCAAGAATACACAATCCAGCCCACAAATAATCCCAAGTCAGCTTCTCTTTCATGTAAAAAATAGCAAACGGCACAAATACAGTCAGCGTAATGACCTCCTGCAGAATCTTGAGTTGACCGAGATTCATCACTTCAAAACCGATACGATTTGCCGGTACTTGCAGCAAATATTCAAACAGTGCCACTCCCCAACTCAAAAATGCGGCAACAATCCAAGGCTTGTCAGCGAGGTTCTTTAAGTGTGCATACCACGCGAAGGTCATAAAAACATTGCTAAGTGTCAGTAAACTGATCGTGATAAGATAACGGTTCATGCGGTCCTTCCTTAATAAAGGCGGTTATGGAAACTCCTCAACGCACGGTGGTGATTGCCTCACTTTTGGTGTTGGGTGCAGAAATGTGTTTTGCCGGTGTCAGTGCGCTGGTGAAATATTTGAGCACCGACGTGCCCTCAGAACAACTGGTATTTTTTCGCAGTGTAATGACTTTTGTCGTGTTATTGCCGTGGCTCTGGCGCAAAGGCCCAAGCACTTTTAAAACAAAGGCTTGGCGCTTTCACTTGAGCCGTGGCCTAGCCGGACTCGCGGCAATGTATTTGTTCTTTTATGCCATCGCCACCATTCCGCTTGCACAAGCGACTTTAGTCCTACTGTTGTCGCCTTTTTTAATACCTATCATAGGTCGAATTTGGTTAGGCGAGCGTGTCTTGCCGCAAACTTGGATAGCTATCTCCATCGGCTTTATTGGCGTATTTGTCTTTTTAAATCCAGCCGCAACAAAATTATCGCCGGTGGTTGCCATCGCTTTTATTGCGGCCTGTCTTGCGGCCTTTACCAAAACCTTGATTCGGCAAATGTCGGCGACCGAGTCTTCAAGTAAAATCGTATTTTACTTTGCCGCCATTTCAACGGTAGTTTCAGCTATCCCCCTGCTATGGCTAGGGCAACCCATAGCGGCGGAACATTGGCTAGCGATAGGCATCATGGGATTACTCGCTGTTGCTGGACAATTGGGTATGACCAAAGCGTTCTCGCTCGCACCCGCTGCACGCGTAGGTGTTTTTACCTACAGCTCGGTTATGTTTGCCGCACTCATGGGTTATTGGTTCTGGGATGAAGCCATCACTTGGCACATGTTAACAGGTGCGGCCATCATCACCGTGGCAGGGTATCTTGCCATTCGCACGCGACGAAAAGCAGAAGTCGGCGGCAAAGTTGGCAGTTAAGGTCAGAACAGGCTAAAATAACGTCCCTTTTGAGATACACCAACGCAAGTGAGTACAACGAGTTTATGAGCAAGAAGTTATACATCAAAACTTGGGGTTGCCAAATGAACGAGTATGATTCTGCCAAAATGGCTGATCTACTGAAGGCAACTCATGGCTACGACGTAGCAGAAGAGCCAGAAGATGCTGATTTGATCCTGCTCAACACCTGTTCGATTCGTGAAAAAGCACAAGAAAAAGTGTTTCACCAACTCGGTCGTTGGAAGAACTTGAAAGACAAAAATCCCGATCTGGTGATTGGTGTCGGTGGCTGCGTGGCTTCACAAGAAGGCGAACATATTCGCGCACGGGCTCCTTATGTCGATATCGTATTCGGCCCGCAAACCTTGCATCGCTTACCAGAAATGGTCAAGCAAGTGCAAACTGAACACACGCCTATGGTCGATATCTCGTTTCCTGAAATCGAGAAATTTGACAGCCTGCCAGAGCCAAAAGCTGAAGGCCCAACTGCCTTTGTTTCCATCATGGAAGGTTGCAGTAAATATTGTACTTTCTGTGTGGTGCCCTACACCCGAGGTGAAGAAGTCAGTCGCCCCGTAGATGACGTTTTATTCGAAATTGCGCAACTTGCTGAGCAAGGTGTGCGCGAAGTAAACCTACTCGGCCAGAACGTTAACGCCTATCGTGGCGAACACTTCGACGGTAGCGTCTGTCGCTTTGCTGAGTTGTTGCACTTAGTTGCCGCGATTGATGGCATCGACCGGATTCGCTACACCACTTCGCACCCAGTCGAATTTACCGATGACATTATCGAAGCCTATGCCACCATTCCAGAGTTGGTGAATCATTTGCACTTACCGGTGCAAAGTGGCTCTGACCGAATTCTGACCTTGATGAAACGGGGTCATACCGCTCTGGAATACAAATCACAGATCCGTAAGTTGAAGAAAGTTCGCCCCAATATGGCGATGTCTTCTGACTTTATTATTGGTTTCCCAGGCGAAACCGATGCCGATTTCGAAGCGACGATGGATTTGATTCAAGCCGTTGACTACGATTTGAGCTTTAGTTTCATCTACAGCGCTCGCCCAGGCACACCAGCCGCTGATTTGCCTGACGACGTCAGTGAAGAAACGAAAAAACAACGTCTGCAACTGTTGCAACAGCGTTTAAATCAGCAGGCGCACGCGCACGCCCGGCGCATGGTCGGCACCGAACAGCGGATTTTGGTAATTGGTCCATCGAAAAAAGATCCAATGGAATTGAGCGGGCGTACCGAGAACAATCGCGTGGTCAACTTTGTCGGTGACCATCGCATGATCGGCCGTTTCGTTGATGTCAAAATCACCGATGTCTTCGCCAACTCACTGCGTGGTGAAGTCATTCGTGTGGAAGACGAAATGGGCTTACGGGTAGACACCGCGCCGCAAGCCATTCTTGCCAAGCAAGCGCGCACCCAGCCCGACGCATTAGGTGTGGCGAGCTATGTGCCGCCGCAGCAATCTTAAGCATTAGAGGTTTTTTTGAGTCCTAAGATCACAACTTTAGATATTCAACTAGAGCCGGCGGATAGTCGGCGCCTAGCTGAGCTTTGCGGCGCTTTCGATGAAAATTTAAAGCATATTGAACGCCGCCTCGGCATCGAAATCACTTACCGCAACCAAGATTTTCGTTTGATTGGCCCGCAACACACCGTCAATGCCGCCGCGAAACTGCTGCGTGAACTATACGTTGAAACCGCGCCAGCCAAAGGTGCACCCGGTGAAATCGAACCTCAACGAGTGCATTTAGCGATTCAACAGGCGAATGTGCTTGAGCAAGGGCATGGCGACCCCGCCGCTGAGAAAATGACGCACATCAAGACCAAGCGTGGCCTGATTAAGCCGCGCAATCATAATCAAGCTGAGTATGTTCGAGCGATTTTGAGCCATGATGTGAACTTCGGCGTCGGTCCTGCGGGCACCGGCAAAACCTATTTAGCGGTTGCAGCCGCGGTCGATGCACTGGAACGTCAAGAAATCCGCCGCATTTTGCTTACCCGCCCAGCGGTTGAAGCAGGTGAAAAACTGGGCTTCTTACCTGGCGATTTGGCGCAAAAAGTAGATCCTTATTTACGTCCGCTTTACGACGCTCTATTCGAAATGCTTGGCTTCGAAAAAGTTGAGAAGCTGATCGAACGCAATGTGATTGAAGTCGCGCCACTGGCTTACATGCGTGGCCGTACGCTCAATGACGCATTCATCATTTTGGATGAAAGCCAAAACACCACGTGCGAACAAATGAAGATGTTCCTGACCCGTATCGGCTTTAACTCCAGAGCGGTGATCACCGGCGATATCACCCAAGTCGACTTACCGCGCGGGCAAAAATCTGGCTTACGCCATGTCATCGAAGTGCTGCGTGATGTTGAAGATGTCAGTTTCACCTTCTTCCAAGCGGGCGACGTGGTCCGACACCCAGTCGTGCAACGTATCGTGCAAGCGTACGAGAGTTTTGAAGAGCCTAAAGCATGAACCTTGCGGTCGATCGACAGGTAGCAAGCACCGCGAGCGAACTACCGACTACTGAACAGCTTACAGCTTGGGTCGCGGCCGCTATCAGCGCTGCCCAACAGCAACTGGAAGACTGTGAGTTAACAGTACGTATTGTGGACGAAGCCGAAGGCTTAGAACTCAATCAGACATACCGTGAACGCGACTATGCGACCAATGTCTTGTCTTTTCCATTTGAAGCCCCCATTCCTCTGCCTGTGACCTTGTTGGGTGACTTGGTGGTATGTGCCCCGGTCGTCGCACGCGAAGCGACCGAACAACACAAGCCATTGGTCGCACATTGGGCCCACATGATTGTACACGGAACCTTGCATTTGCTAGGTTATGACCATATTGAAGACGACGAAGCTGAACATATGGAGCAGCTGGAGACTTCAATTTTATCGGAATTAGGGTATTCTGACCCTTATGCCACTGTTGGTGAATAAACGGAGCACTACCCGCTAATGAGCGATGACCATCCCCACTCTACCAACGGTTCTGCGCGTAAATCATGGGCTAGCAAATTGTTAGCACTGTTTACCGGAGAACCGAACAGTCGAGAAGAGTTAGTTGATCTCATTCAAGACGCTGAAGAACGTGACTTGATTGATAACGACACCAAAGAAATGATTGAAGGCGTGCTTGATGTCGCTGAACTTAAAGTCCGCGATATTATGGTGCCGCGTTCGCAAATGGTGACCATCGATATCAATCAAACGGTTGATGCTTTTTTACCTATCGTGATTGACTCACAACATAGCCGTTATCCGGTTGTCAGTGAGAACAAAGACCACGTCGAGGGAATTTTGCTTGCCAAAGACCTGTTGTCCTATGGTTTTGGCATGACTGACGAAGAATTTTCTCTGCATAAAGTGATTCGTCCCGCGGTCATCGTACCTGAGGGCAAACGCGTGGATGTGTTGCTCAAAGAGTTTCGCTCACAACGCTACCACATGGCGATCGTTGTTGACGAATACGGTGGGGTTTCGGGATTAGTGACGATTGAGGATATCCTCGAAGAAATCGTCGGTGATATCGAAGACGAAACCGATATCAATGAAGATACGCGCGCTGATATTCGCCGTATCAACAAATCGCGTTATTCGGTGAAAGCACTTACCACTATCGAAGATTTTAACGACTATTTCGGTACCCAGTTTGGTGATGAAGAATACGACACTATCGGCGGTATGGTCGCGCATGGTTTCGGTCACTTGCCCAAGCCCGGCGAAGAGATCAGTATTCAAGACATTCACTTTAAAGTGACAAGTGCCGATAAACGCCGCATTCAACAGCTGCAAGTGAGCTTTCCTGAGCCACCACCGGCCACCACTACGGATTCGTAAGCCATGTTCTGGCAATCACGACGCTGGCAAGCTGCGCTCACTCGCGTAGCTTGTTTTGTTTTAGGCTTGCTGATGGTATTCAGCTACGCCCCCTTCTATCAAGCGTGGCTGCCGTTTGTGGTGTTAAGCTTACTTATCGGGTTGATTCACAACAAATCGAGCGGTAACGCGTGGCGTTTAGGTTATTATTTTGGCTTTGGTTGGTTTACCGCCAGTCTGAGTTGGATTTATGTCAGTATTGATACCTTTGGCGGCCTTCATCCGCTGGCTTCAATAGGTATCTTGCTACTACTGTTCTTATACCTCAGTCTGTTCCCAGCGTTGGCGCTGTTCAGTTGGCGTTGGCTGACGCTGCGGGTCCATCCACTTGCCTACTGGAGTTTGCCTCTCACTTGGGCACTTGCGGAGGCCTTACGTGGTTGGTTGCTCACCGGTTTTCCGTGGCTGGAACTCGGTTACACGCAAACTGACACTTGGCTCGCGAACTACGCCAGTTGGCTTGGCGTGAGCGGCTTAAGCTTAGTGATTGTGAGTACCGCACTCATCATTTTTCGGGCCTACCAACAACGCTACTGGCCAACGCTTGCCAGTGCAGCGTTATTGCTCGTTACGCCTCTACTGTTACCGCAACTGACTGCTATCGAGCGCACCGGTGAAGTAGTGAAAGTTGGCATCGTGCAAGGCAATATTCAGCAGTCGATAAAGTGGAACCCCGATCAACACTGGCCAACGCTCAATCGTTACCTCGATTTTAGTCGTCAGTTGTACGCAGAACACGACCTCATTGTTTGGCCTGAATCTGCGGTAACCATGCCAGAACCCTATACCGATGACGTGCTGGCAGTGATTCATGATGAAATGCGCAAAACCGAAACTGCACTGATTACCGGTATTATCGATATTGAGCAAGACCAGTACTACAACTCAGTGATAGCACTCGGTCAAGATGCCAGCAATGGCGTGCAAGAAGCGTATCAGCACGGCCATGCCAATCGTTATCAAAAGCATCAATTGCTCCCCATTGGCGAGTTCGTTCCCTTTGGCGATCTGTTGCGTCCGCTAGCGCCATTGTTTAACTTACCGATGTCGTCATTTACCCGTGGTGAGTATCGACAGGAGCCACTGCGTGCCAAAGGTTGGCTGCTTACTACAGCAATCTGTTACGAAATTGCTTTTCCACAGCAGGTGCTTGCTAACTTCACACCAGCGACTGACTTTTTATTGACAGTCAGCAACGACACTTGGTTTGGACGTTCCCATGGACCTGCACAACACATGCAGATAGCTCGCATGCGCGCTATTGAGCTAGGTCGCCCACTAATTCGCTCGACCAACAATGGTATCACCGCGGTCATTGATGAACGTGGGCAATGGCTCGCTGCGTTACCGCAATTTAAAGCGGCAACCTTGAGTGCTGAAGTACCAGTGGTGCAAGGAATCACTCCCTATAGCCTCATCGGTAGTTGGGCAACATGGATTTTTGCGCTACTCGTATTGATTTGTGGCGCCATACCCGTAGTCATTCGGCGTCAAAATCAGTAAACTGTATGCACAATTTCGTTTCTCATCATACTGAGTTGGAATAGACCATGGAAAATATCTTTGCTGCCATTCTTTTTGCGATCCTAACAGCCGCTGGTACGCTCGGCGTTTCGAGCCTCGGCATGTTTATCTTTCACCGCGATCCGGATAACGCGGAAGCACAGCAAGAAGCGCGCGTTGAGTACGCGTTCTTCGGTATCGCTGGTTTAGTCATTACCCTGTTAATGTGGTACGCGCTGTAAGCAACAGCATCGAACAATGGATTCAAAGATGTCAAAAATAACGCAGGATAATTACGATCCAGCTCACATTGAAGCAGCTGTACAACAGCGCTGGGAAAATGATCAGGTTTTTCAGGTAACCGAGCAACCTGGCAAAGAAAAATTTTATTGTTTATCGATGTTTCCCTACCCAAGTGGCAAGCTCCACATGGGGCATGTGCGCAATTACACGCTTGGCGATGTGGTTTCGCGCTACCAGCGCATGCAAGGAAAAAATGTGTTGCAGCCGATGGGCTGGGATGCGTTTGGTCTGCCTGCCGAAAACGCTGCTATTGCTAACGAAACGGCCCCAGCGAAGTGGACCTACGAAAACATTGCCTATATGCGCAAGCAGCTAAAATCCCTCGGATTTGGCTACGATTGGTCACGTGAACTGGCAACCTGCAAACCTGATTATTATCGTTGGGAACAGTGGTTCTTCACTAAGCTTTATGAAAAGGGCTTGGTTTATAAAAAGAATGCCACCGTCAATTGGGATCCCATTGATCAAACTGTACTAGCCAACGAACAAGTCATTGACGGTAAAGGATGGCGCTCGGGTGCCCCAGTTGAGCAAAAAGAGATACCGCAGTGGTTTATCAAAATCACCGATTATGCCGATGAATTACTTGCTGATTTAGACCAGTTAGACGGCTGGCCTGAGCAAGTCAAAATTATGCAGCGTAATTGGATTGGGCGCTCTGAAGGGGTTGAGATCGATTTTAGTATCGTCGACAGCGATGAGCACCTGACGGTTTATACCACTCGCCCCGACACGCTGTTCGGTGTCACCTACATGGCCGTCGCAGCACAACATCCGCTCGCGCAACGCGCCGCTGCCGCGAATCCTGAATTAGCTGCGTTCATTGAAACCATCAAAAATACCAAGATGGCAGAAGCTGAACTTGCCACCATTGATAAAAAAGGTATGGCCACAGGCTTCTTTGCTGAGCATCCATTAACCGGTGAGCGGCTCCCGATTTGGGTCGCCAACTTTGTCCTCATGGATTACGGTTCAGGCGCTATTATGGCGGTACCAGGCCATGACCAGCGCGACTGGGAATTTGCTACTGTGTATCAGTTACCGATTGTGCCGGTTATCGAGCCAGCGCAAGGCGAACACGATATTCAGCAAGCCGCCATTACCGAGAAAGGCACGACCATCAACTCGGGTCCTTACTCTGGTTTGAGTAGCGAAGATGCCTTTAATGCTATTGCCGACGAACTGCAACAGCGCGGTATCGGCCGGCGTCAAGTAAACTACCGTTTACGCGACTGGGGTGTATCACGCCAACGCTATTGGGGCGCCCCCATTCCCATGCTGAACTTACCCGATGGAAGTTCGGTCCCGGTTCCTGCCGAGCAGTTGCCGGTTAAGTTGCCTGAAGATGTGGTAATGAATGGCACCCAGTCACCGCTCAAAGCCGACCCAGAATGGCGCAAGACCACCTACAACGGGCAACCTGCGGAACACGAAACCGATACCTTTGACACCTTTATGGAGTCTAGCTGGTATTACGCTCGCTACTGCAGCGCCAATTTCAACGACGGTATGCTAGATCCGGAGCAAGCGAATTATTGGTTGCCGGTCGATCAGTACATTGGCGGCATTGAACACGCGATTTTGCATTTACTGTACTCGCGTTTCTTCCATAAACTGCTGCGTGATACTGGCTTAGTAAGCTCAGACGAGCCGTTTAAGCGCTTGTTAACGCAGGGGATGGTGCTAGCCGACAGCTATTACCGTGAGGCCGAAAACGGCAAAATCACTTGGTACTCACCCACTGATGTCGACATTGTTGAACGTGACAATAAAGGTCGTATCGTTAAAGCAGTCCTGCGTAGCGATGGTAAAGAAGTCATCTACGGCGGCATGACGAAAATGTCGAAATCAAAGAACAACGGTATCGACCCGCAATTGATGATCGACAAATATGGTGCCGATACGGTTCGGCTATTTATGATGTTTGCCGCACCACCGGAAGCAACCTTAGAATGGTCAGATTCCGGTGTTGAAGGTGCACAGCGCTTTTTGCGCAGGGTCTGGCGCTTAGTTGCCGACTATCTCGAGCACGCTGACGCTGAGCATAGTAACGACTTTAGCCAGTTAAACAGCGCACAAGAAGAGTTACGTCGAGAAGTACATCGCACTATCGAAAAAGTCAGTGATGACATGGGGCGCCGGCAGAACTTCAATACCGCGATTGCCGCGATCATGGAGCTGTTGAATCGGCTACAGAAAGCGCCGCTCGAAAGCCCAGTGGACCGTGGCATTATGCGTGAAGCGCTAGACGCCGTCGTATTGATGTTGGCTCCAGTTACACCGCACTTAAGTGAGGTCTTGTGGCAACATTTAGGGCACCAAGATGACATCGTGTTTGCCGAGTGGCCACAAGTTGATGCCAGCGCCTTGGTAGCGAGCAGTATTCTCGTGGTAGTGCAAGTGAACGGTAAAGTGCGCGGTAAAATCGAAGTCGCCGCAGATGCCGATCAGTCAACGGTGATCGAGGCGGCTTTAGCCGACGAAAACGTGCAACGCTTCATCACCGAGAAAACCATTCGGAAACAAATCTATGTGCCAGGAAAACTGGTCAATATTGTTGCTAACTAAGGTTTGAACTGGCTATGACTCAACTGCTCAAATGCGCACTCTTGCTAACGTCAATTGTTGTTTTGAGCAGTTGTGGTTTTCGCTTACAAGGGAGTTATCAACTCCCTGATCAACTGCAACAAATGCAACTACAGGCGCCGCAATTCAGTGAGTTTGCCGAGCAAGCTAAAGATCGCTTCACGCAAGCAGGTATCGAGCTCGTTGAGCAGTCCGGTGTCTATCAAGTTGAAATTGTTGACGACACTCTGACGCGGCGTACCTTGAGCTTATCGGCGAGTGGCCAAGTTGCAGAGTATGAACTGATTTATAAAGTCAATTACCTGTTGCGTGATCCTCAGGGTCGCAGTGCCGCGCTAGAAGTGGAAGTGTTTCGCGACTACCAAGATGATCCTAATTTCGCCTTGGCAAAAACGCGTGAGCGTGAAATTATCGTTGCAGAAATGCGGGAACAGGCAGCACAGCAACTTCTGCGGCAAGTGATCGCGCGCGTCAGCGCCAGCACTAGCGAGTAAAACCATGCAACTAGCGCAGCTTCCGGAGCAACTCAAGCAACACGGCTTGCCCGCGCTTATCGGAATTTTCAGCGATAGTCCCCTGCTCATTGATGACACCCTACAATTGATTCGTCAGCAAGCAAGACAACAAGGTATCGATGAACGCTTACGCTGGGTGCAAGACGGTCAATTTGACTGGCAACAACTGCATAATGAAAGCGCAAACTTGGGGCTATTTTCAACGCAACGGTTAATCGAGCTTGAACTACCAGAAGCAAAGCCCGGACGTGAGGGTGCTGACGCCCTAAAACGTTACTGTGAGCAACTTCCCGACGACCAAATCTTGGTACTTACGGGGCCGAAACTCAAACAAGAGCAATTAAAAGCTAAATGGTTTCAGTTGCTGCAACAAGCTGGGCCGATGCTGCAAGCCAATAGTCCCGACCGACGGGAGATGCCGCGCTTCGTGCAGCAGCGTGCACAACGCTATCAACTCAGCCTAGCGAATGATGCAGTGCAGTTACTCGCCGATTGGTACGAGGGCAACCTGCTCGCACTTGATCAAGAATTGCAGAAGCTAGCGCTTAGCGATGTCCCCGCGCCCATTACTGCGCAAGCCCTCAGTGCAGTGAGCCAAGATCAAAGTCGCTTCACAGTCTTTGCCTTGCAAGACGCAATTGTTGCTGGTGATTTAACTACCGCACTCAAACGGCTGCAACGCCTACTCGCCGAAGAGACAGAAGTGGCGATTTTGAATTGGATGTTGCAACGTGAATGGCAAAAATTACAAGCCTTGCAGCAAGCAGAGAAACTTGGTCAAGGGCTTGGCCAACGCGAGCTTATGGCACTGGGCATCTGGCGTAATCAAGAGCCTGCTTATCGAGCCTTCGCCAAACGTCTCACAACGAGCCACATGGCCCAAGTTAGTCAGTTACTTGTGCGCCTAGAATATGCTTTTAAACGTGACTCCGGTGAGTCGCTCGCGACACTTTATACGCACTTGCTGATCTTACTGTGCGCCCCGCAGCAAGCGCCGAGTTTATAGAACATGTTACGACTTATTTTTGGCGGCACTTTTGATCCGATTCACCGCGGACACATCGAAACTTCTCTGAGCGCTTTTGCGCATTTGAGCGCCGACTGCATGCATGTGGTCCCTAGTGCACAACCGCCCCATCGGGATTACCCTGGCGCCAGCGCAACACAACGACTACGCATGACCGAACTAGCTTACGCCGAGCTGCCGCAAGTCTACGTTGATGATTGTGAATTACGCCGTGAGGGGCCCTCCTACAGCCTCTTGACCTTGCAACAGATGCGCGCACAGTGGCCCACCGATAGTCTGGTATTCTTATTAGGTGATGACGCTTTCGCTAAACTCGATACCTGGCACGGTTGGCAACAGCTGTTAAGCCATGCACATCTGGCAGTCATGCAACGTCCACATCATGCCAGCCAATGGTCGCCGACAGTCCAAGCCTTGTACCAACAGCATCGGGCTACCGAGTGTGAGGACCTTCATCAGCGCACAGCGGGTCACATCCTCACCCTAGCGACTCCAGCTATCGATGTTTCGGCTACCAGCTTGCGCCACGCCATTGCCAGCGGCGGTGAATGGCGACACTGGGTCGCCCCAGCAGTCGCTGATTATATTCAACAACAAGGCCTTTATTTAGCCAAGTAACCCCAGTGCTCAGGCACTGCTTTTCGCTGCTAGTCGTGGTAAACTTATCGGCATTTTTGCAAGCCATTTTGTAAAATAACTACGATTTGCCCGATGTGGGCTTTTTTCTGGAGAAATTTTCTTTGCAAGCAGAACAATTACGCGACTTCGTGGTCGATAAACTTGAAGACTTAAAGGGTCGTGACATCAAAGTTCTCGATGTCCACGATCAAACCGATATAGCCGAATTTATGGTGATTTGCTCAGGCAACTCGAAAACCCATGTGAAGAGCCTAGCCAATCATGTTGCCACCGAAGCCAAACATCACGGTGTGCCGCCGCTAGGTGTTGAAGGCGATGACAGCTCAGAATGGGTGTTAGTCGACTTAGGTGACGTAGTGGTGCACGTCATGCAAGAATCGATTCGTGACTTTTACGAATTAGAAAAGCTCTGGGGTCCGCGTTAATGCGAATTCAGCTGATTGCAGTGGGCCAAAAAATGCCTGATTGGGTCAGCACTGGCTTTACCACTTACGCAAAACGTCTACCTGCCGATTGTCAGCTACAACTTATTGAAATTGCAGCTGGCAAACGGGGTAAAAATGCCGACATTGCGCGCCTGACTAAGCAAGAAGGTGACGCAATGTTAACTGCCATTGGCAAAGGTAACCGCGTGGTAACGCTCGAGGTAAATGGACGCCCGTGGGATACCCCAAAACTTGCTGAACGACTCGGTCATTGGCAAATGGATGGTCGCGATGTCAGTCTGCTCATCGGTGGACCTGAAGGGCTTGCTGCCGAATGTTGTGCCATTGCCGATGAACGCTGGAGCTTGTCCCCGCTCACTTTACCGCACCCACTGGTGCGCGTGATCGTTGCAGAGGCGCTGTACCGGGCTTGGAGTATTAATAATAACCACCCTTACCATCGCGATTAACTATGAGAAAACGCCGTACCGCTATTCGAGATCGTCACGCTGAGGCAGCTTTATTTGGCCGCCGGGTGATATTTTCTTTAGTTGTAGTGGTGGCGGTTTTCAGTGTCTTGTTAGTCAACATGTACCAACTCCAAGTGGTCGAGTTTCAAACATTTCAAACGCGCTCTAATGACAACCGTATCAAGGTTGTTCCCCTCGCCCCTAATCGTGGCATTATTTATGACCGTAACGGTCGGATTCTTGCTGAAAATCGGCCGGTTTTGAGTTTGGAGTTAATTCCTGAACGAGTGCCTAATCTCGAACAAACACTCGCTGACCTCACTGAGCTACTTGGCTTGACCACCGAAGACCTTGAACGCTTTGAGCGCAATCGCCTACGTGAACGACGGTTTGAGCAAGTTATCTTGCTTGATCAACTCAGCGAAGAGCAGGCTGCCACTTTTGCTGCGCGCCAGCATGAATATCCCGGTATTAGTATCGAAGCTCGACTGGTTCGTCACTACCCCTATGGCGAAGCACTCACTCACGCTCTGGGTTATGTTGCAAAAATCAATCAACGCGATGCCGAGCGTCTGAAAGCCGCTGGTGTTGCCGCTAACTATGCAGCCACTCGCACCATCGGTAAATTGGGTGTTGAGGGCTATTACGAAGAGCAACTACATGGCACTGTTGGTTATCAACAAGTTGAAGTAGATATTCACGGGCGCCAACTACGCACACTTGCTGTTGAACCACCTATCCCCGGTCAAGATTTAGTGCTTGAAATAGATGTCGAGTTGCAACAGGCCGCACAAGAGATTCTCGCGGATAATCGTGGTAGCTTGATCTTGATGGACCCACGCGATGGCGCAATCTTGGCGATGGTCAGTCAGCCTAGTTACGACCCGAACTGGTTCGCGCAGGGCATTACCGTAGCACAGTACCAAAGCCTACTGAATTCGCGCCACTCCCCGTTGCTGAATCGCGCAACTCAAGGCGGTTACCCGCCCGCCTCGACGATCAAACCGCACCTTGGCATTGTCGGCCTTGAAGAAGGTATTGTGACCGCTGACACCCGCATTTGGGATCCAGGTTGGTATCAAATCAAAGGAGTTAATCATCGCTACCGTGACTGGTTGTCTTGGGGCCATGGTTGGGTTGATATCAATACAGCGATCATCGAGAGTTGTGATACCTATTACTATGACCTTGCACTGAAACTTGGGGTCGATACTATCTCCGAGCACATGACGCAATACGGCTTTGGTGAGCGCACCGGCATAGATATTGGCGAAGAGTCCGCAGCAGTGATGCCGAGTCGAGGCTGGAAGCGTGCTCGCTTTAATCAACCTTGGTACGCGGGCGAAACCGTTTCCATAGGTATCGGGCAAAGTTACTGGACGGTGACACCGATGCAGCTTGCCGTCTCAACTGCGGTCTTAGCAAATCGCGGTAAACGCCCAGTTCCACGCCTGTTGCGCGCGATTCGAGATGGTGGCATCGAATTGCCTGCGGTGGTAGAAGAGCGACCGCCAGTGCAATTGAAGAATCCCGAGCATTGGCAAATCGCTTTAGATGCTATGCAGGGTGTTGTCACTAGTATTAAAAGTTCGTCGCGCAGAGCTTTCAGTGATACCCCTTACACTTCGGCAGGTAAAACCGGTACTGCTCAAGTAAAAAGTATTGGCCAAGACGAAGAATACGATGCCGAGGCGATTGACGAACGTTTTCGTGATAACGCGATGTATATTGGCTTCGCTCCGGTTGAAGCGCCTGAAGTTGTGGTGGTAGTCGCCGCCGAGAACGTGATCGGTGGTGGTAGTAGCGTCGCTGCACCGATGGCACGCCAATTACTCGACGCCTACTTTAAAGTAGACAAGGTAGTTGCCAATGCACCATGATCACCAACGCCCATCGCTGCTACAACGGCTGCACATTGATGCGCCACTGTTTATCGCCTTATTCATTACCGCTCTGGTGAGTATCGTCACGGTCTACTCCGCAAGTGGTCAAGACCTTGGCATGACAGAACGCCAAGCAATTCGAATTGGTGCCGCATTTTTTGCCATGTTCGTGATTGCCCAAATCCCGCTCGATACCGTTCAACGTTGGTCATTGCCGCTGTTTGCGCTTGGCATTGCTTTGCTCTTGGCAGTGCTATTAGTGGGCGAGAGCAGCAAGGGTGCCCAGCGCTGGCTTAATCTGGGAATTGTTACCATCCAGCCCTCCGAATTAATGAAATTGGCGGTTCCTATGATGATCGCCTGGTTTATTTCTGAGCAAGGCATGCCGCCGACCCTTGGTCGTCTGGCTATGGCCTTTATTTTATTGATTATTCCGGTGCTGATGATTGCCAAGCAACCCGATCTCGGCACCTCGCTGTTGATCGCTTCATCGGGTATTTTTGTACTATTTTTAGCCGGCATGTCGTGGCGTTTGATTACGTTTTTTCTGGTCGCCGTAGGCTCATTTGTGCCCATCCTCTGGATGTTCCTGATGCGTGACTATCAACGCCAGCGCGTGTTGACCTTCCTCGATCCGGAACGGGATCCGCTCGGGGCTGGCTATCAAATCATCCAATCCAAAATCGCCATTGGCTCGGGAGGCATCGAAGGTAAAGGCTGGTTACAAGGCACCCAGTCGCAACTCGAATTTTTACCCGAGCGACACACCGATTTCATTTTCTCCGTCTTCAGTGAAGAATTTGGACTTATTGGCGTGTTGGGGCTTTTATTGCTGTACGGCTTCATCATTTTTCGTGGCATGATTATCGCCAACCGCGCGCAGCGGGTGTATCAAAAATTGCTAGCGGGTAGTCTGACACTGACCTTTTTTATCTACGTGTTAGTCAATATCGGTATGGTTTCAGGACTGCTACCGGTCGTGGGTGTCCCATTACCGTTAATTTCCTACGGTGGTACATCGATGGTGACATTGCTAGCTGGTTTTGGTTTACTTATGGCTATAGCGACGAATCGGCGATTGATTCACGCCTAATCATAAGTGCATCGCGGGTAGCGTTTGCAAGAGTTTTACCTAAACTAAAGTTAACTTTTGAAGGCGTTCTATGCGATCGTAGCGTATTCCATAGGATATTTTGCCACTCACTCGAGGTGATCATGCGTTTGCGTTTAATCTTCCTTCCGCTTATCACTTTTGCGCTATTTGCCTGTAGCTCTTCGGCGCCGCCAAGTCGTTACAGCCAAGAACATGACAGTATCCCATCGCGTCTGCCCACCCCCGATGAGCTGATTGAACCAGAGCCACGGGTCGAACCGCCAAGTCGTGGTGGCAATCGTACCTATACTTTATTTGGTCAAACCTACAACATTATTCCTGATGCCCGTGGTTTTAGTGAAGAAGGTTTAGCTTCTTGGTATGGCGAGAAATTTCACGGCCATTTAACTTCCAACGGTGAAACCTACGATATGTATGCCATGAGTGCCGCACATAAAACTTTGCCGTTGCCAACTTATGTACGCGTTACCAATCTTGCCAATCAACGTTCTGTAGTAGTTCGGGTCAATGACCGTGGTCCCTTTCATAGTAACCGCATTATCGACTTATCCTATGTTGCGGCCTACAAGCTAGGTATGTTGGCAAACGGAACTGCACGCGTTCGGGTCGAGGCATTACACCCAGAAAACACCAATCAACAACTAGCACTAACGACACCGCTAGCAGACGCCGGACAGTATTACGTGCAGGTTGTCGCCTCAAGCGATCCCCAGCGTAGTCGTGAGACCGCTGATCAACTTGCCGCAACCTATGATGTGCCTGCAACTACTCAGCTGAAAAATGGTCTACATGCTGTGTTGCTTGGGCCCTTCGCTGCAACTGAAACGGATCAGATGCTGCAAAGATTACGTGATGCTGGATTAGAAGGTGTATTTCGCGTTCCAGTGACCCCTTAAGCAACTGCCTTTGCAGCTCAGCTGTGGTAGTATTTGTGCGCTAGATTTCCATTTAAAAAAATTAGAGAAAGACAACCATGCAATCTGTATTCAAACAGTTCACGCGAATCCTCACTGTGTGTGCCAGCCTAGTCATTGTTGCTGCCCACGCGCAAATCATTCCGCCACCTCCGCAAGTCAATGCGAAGGGTTATATTTTAGTGGATTACACCACCGGCTATGTGATCGCTGAAGGTAATGCTGATGACCAATTAGCCCCCGCTAGCCTCACTAAAATGATGACCAGTTATATCATTGGTCGCGAGATTCAAGACGGCCGCATCGCACCTACTGATTTGGTCACCATCAGCGAAAATGCGTGGGCGAAAAATTTCCCTGAATCATCGAAGATGTTTATCGAAGTCGGCAAACAAGTCAGCGTCGAAGACCTCAACCGCGGCATCATCATCTCATCAGGTAACGATGCCTGTGTGGCGATGGCTGAACATATCGCCGGTAGCGAATCAGCCTTTGCGGATATGATGAACACCTACGCGATTGAGCTTGGCATGAGCAATAGTAACTTTGCCAACAGTCATGGCCTGCCTGATCCGAATCAATACACCTCGCCGCGCGACATGGCAACATTAGCTGCAGCTCTGATTCGTGACGTTCCGCGCGAATATGAAATCTACGCTGAAAAAGAATTTACTTATAATTCCATTAAGCAATACAACCGTAACTCCTTGCTGTGGGATGCCAGCATGAATGTGGACGGTATCAAAACCGGCCATACTGAAGAGGCTGGCTACAGCCTAGTGACTTCTGCGTACGAAGGTGACACCCGCCTGATCGCAGTGGTCATGGGTACCAGCAGCGAACAAGCGCGTAAAGTAGAAAGCAAAAAGCTGTTAAATTACGGCTTCCGTTACTACGAGACCGTGCAGGCCTATAGCGCTGGTGATAGCTTCGTTGATCAACGTGTATGGGGCGGTGAAACGGACACTGTTGCGCTCGGTATTGCCGAAGACGCAGTGATGACCCTGCCACGCGGCCAGCGCGAGAATCTGAAAGCGAGCATTCAGCTCGACACAGTGCTTGAGGCACCGCTCACCAAAGGAACAACCGTCGGCACCGTGGCCATTCAATTTGAAGGTGACACGCTCGCGAGTTACCCTCTAGTGGTGCTTACTGACGTGCCTGAGGGCGGTATCTTTAAACAACTTACCGACTGGGTCTTACGCAAATTTGAGGAATAACACTCAATGAGCTCTACAGTCTACCTGAACGGCGACTGGCTCGCCGCAGAACAAGCAAAAGTCTCGGTTTTTGACCGAGGCTTTTTGTTTGCGGATGGCATTTATGAAGTGGTGCCAGTTTATAGCGGCAAACCTTTCTTGCTTGAGCAACATTTGGCACGGCTTCACCGCTCGCTTGCGGCACTGACGATTCCCAGTCGCCCAGACCCCTTCTGGCACGATTTGATCACGCAGTTGCTAGAGCGCAATGCGATTGCCGATGGTTTGATTTATTTTCAGGTCACGCGCGGCGCCGAAGCACAACGCTCGCATTTACCGCAGACCGAGCTCGATCCCACCATTTTTGCCAGTGTCTCACCAATGCCAGTGCATTGGGACATCCCAGCGCCCGCCAAAGTCACACTATGTGAAGACATTCGCTGGCTGCGCTGCGATATTAAAAGCATCAGTCTACTCGGCAATATCATGCTGAAACAGGTCGCCCAGCAACGTGGAGCACTCGAACCACTACTGCACCGTAATGGTCTGATCACCGAGGGCGCCTCCAGCAATTACTTTGCGGTTAAACATGGCATTTTATACACCGCCCCTGCTGACCACTTGATTTTGCCTGGCATCACCCGCATGTGGGTGCTGGAGTTAGCAAAACAGTTAGGCCTCGAGGTCCGCGAAGAAGCATTTAGTGCCACTGATCTAGCACAACTGGACGAGCTATTCCTTACCAGCTCGAGTCGTGAGGTACAGCCTATCGGCCAAATTGATGATATAATCATCGGTGCTGGTCGTTGTGGCCCCGTTACCGCTAAGCTAGCGGAGGCCTTTCACGCGAGCAAGCAAGCTTATTTAAGTAAGGAGTCGTAAGACATGCAAAAAACCCGTTTCGATGAGCTGGTTGAATTTCCATGCCACTTCACTTTCAAAGTGATGGGCTTGGCTAAACCAGATCTACCCGACGCGGTGGTGGCTGTTGCGCAAGAACATGCCCCTGGCGATTATAGCCCGAGCGTAAAGCCTAGCAGCAAAGGTAATTACCACTCGGTTTCGATTCAGGTCAAAGTCGAAAGTCAGACCCACATCGAAACCCTTTACAAGGCGTTAGCTGACATCGAAGATGTGCGCTATGTCCTCTAAGCTGCTCATCCGACAGCTCGGTAGACAAGCCTACGAGCCCGTTTGGCACGCGATGCAAAAATTTACCGATGAGCGCGATAGCGACTCGGTCGATCAGCTGTGGGTGTTGGAACATGACCCCGTGTTTACCCAAGGTCAAGCCGGTAAAGCTGAGCATTTACTAGCGCCTGGTGACATCCCTGTGGTTAAAGTCGACCGCGGAGGTCAAGTAACCTACCACGGCCCCGGACAATTGGTGGTTTATTTTTTACTCGACCTTCGTCGTTTAAAAATCGGCGTCCGCCAATTAGTGACCCACATTGAAGAAACGATCGTAGCTGTTATGCAAGAGTATGGTATTGAAGCCGCGGCACGACCCGACGCTCCTGGCGTGTATGTAGGCAGCGACAAGCTCTGTTCGTTGGGTTTAAGGATCCGTAAAGGATGCTCGTTTCACGGTTTAGCGCTCAACGTGAATATGGACTTAAGTCCATTTTTACGCATTAATCCCTGCGGCTACGCCGGCATGCAGATGGTACAAAGCAAAGATTTAGGTGGCCCGCAAAACGTTAGCGAAGCAGCAGCAAGAGTCTGCAAAATATTCGCCGAGCGTTTGGGTTACCAAGACATTCATGAACAGACAGGATTTGAACAAGCCTATGTCGAAGCCAGTTAGAGTTGAACCCGGAGTAAAACTTCGCGACGCCGATAAAATGGCGCTGATCCCGGTGAAAGTGGTCCCAACTGAGCGTGACCAGATGTTGCGTAAGCCAGAGTGGTTGAAGGTAAAATTACCTTCTTCAACTCAACGCATCGACGAAATCAAGCAAGCAATGCGCAAGCATGGCTTACACTCAGTGTGTGAAGAAGCTTCGTGTCCTAACCTACCCGAGTGCTTCAACCACGGTACCGCGACCTTTATGATATTAGGTGCGATCTGTACCCGCCGTTGCCCATTTTGTGACGTTGCCCATGGTCGTCCACTGCCAGTAGACCCAGACGAAGCAGTTAAACTTGGCGCGACTATTCGCGATATGAAAGTAAAATATGTGGTGATCACCTCGGTAGATCGTGACGATTTGCGCGATGGCGGTGCTCAGCACTTCGCCGACTGTATTCGTGAGATCCGTGAGCAGTCACCTGGCATCCAAGTTGAAATTTTGGTGCCTGACTTCCGTGGTCGTATGCAAGTTGCGCTGGACATCTTGCGTGATGAAGCCCCTGATGTATTCAATCATAACCTTGAGACTGTGCCGCGCATGTACAAAGCCGCACGTCCTGGGGCTAACTATCAGTGGTCATTGGACCTACTGCGGCGCTATAAAGAAGAGCGCCCTGACATTCGTACTAAATCCGGCTTAATGGTTGGACTTGGTGAGACCAACGAAGAGATCCTTGACGTGATGCGTGACTTACGCGCGCACAACGTCGACATGTTAACCATCGGTCAGTATTTGCAACCGAGTCGTCATCATTTGCCGGTCACTCGTTATGTAACTCCTGACGAATTTGAAATGTTCCGGATTGAAGGCGAGAAAATGGGCTTCACCCATATCGCTAGCGGTCCTTTAGTGCGGTCTTCGTATCACGCCGACTTGCAAGCAGCCGGCAAAGAAGTCAAATAGGAGTGATCCCATGAGCACGTTGATTTGGTGTTTGCTAATTGCTGGACTTTTACCCATTGCCGCAAAAGCCCCAGTGGTCTACTTCCAAAACCGTGACAACGGTTACGATAACCATCATCCTCGTGCTCAACAACAACGTTTGACTGGTGCAGGTGCCCGCGCTGTTGCAGGCCACTATAATGCCTATGAAGCTTTTCCACTGTTTGCCGCCGCGGTCATTTTAGTGATCGCGACCGGACATACAGGTGCTTTTAATCAGTGGCTCGCAGTGGGGTTTGTGGTTTTTCGTGTGTTCTATCACATTCTCTATTTGGCCGACTGGGATAAACTACGCAGTTTAGTCTGGTTATTCGCCCTGCTCTGTCCAGTGATCATGATCGCGCAAACCGCTATCCAAGCCAGCTAAATAAGCTTTGGCCAGGCTGAGATACAGTTCTGGCCAATAATTTACATCGTGATACTGCATCGCCGTCCACTCAGCGATCGGCTTCCAGCTAAAAACACCCTCGACGTTAGCACATGTAGGACTGGGAAACAGTCCTATTTCCTGCTGCGCTGAGCTGCCTAATCGCCAACGGCCGTTGGCTTGTTGTTCACCAAGTTGCCGCCAATCAGGCACCGCATCGCGCCATGGTAATTGCTGCCACAAAGCGCGCAATGCGGCTGGCGACATTTCGGTCGTATCCGTTAGCACCACATTCAGCGAAGCGTGCTGATAACGCCCCTGACAGAAGCGCTCAGCGAGCTTTACCGACATCGGGTACTCATCGGCAAAGCCAAGCCAATGGCCGATTTCATGGGCCAGCAGATCAACATCAGCGTCGAGCGGCAATACTATTTGTGTTGCGTCAGCACTGGCGGTTTGGGTAGCAGTTAATATAATCTGGCGTTGATCAAGCTCACGCGGTAACAACGCGGGTTTACAACGCGCTCGCTGGCGTTCACCTTCAGTTTTGCACTGTAAATCAGTCGTTGTTTGATAGCTACGTAAGGTCAGACAGTCAAACAGCGGAAACAAGGGATGCTGCGCCCAATCGTCAAGTAACTGGGTAACTGTCGCAGCGGCAGTAGCAGGAAACCACAAGGTTGCATCGGCGGTGCTTTCGGTGCAAATGACAGCAGGCGATTGCGCTACAGTTGGCGCCACACTGCTAGGCAGCGCCGGCATCCCCCATTGCTGCAGTAATAATGCGAAACTAGCGCTGTGCGGCAGCCAACGCTTGCTGTTGGCTCCAATCCATCTCAATCCCAGCATAGCGGTGCTCCAAAAACATGTGAACATTGGTGGTCAGCGCTAGGCGGAAATAGACCGCAGCAGTATCCCATTCGCCCTGGAGTTGTTTGTATTTGCCTAAATAGAAATACACTTCGCACATTCTTTCAGCGAGGGTTTCATCACTGGCCATCGATTGCGTTGCATAGGATTGCAGAAACTCTTGTTCGCTCATGGCGCCCAAGTACAAGTCAACAATACCCCACGCCCACTTATCACTTGCGTGTTCTAAGCGCGCTTCAGCGAGTTGTTCAGTTGCATCTTCGAGCTCTACTTCAACCTCGATAAGAAAGCGCCAAATGGAACGGTACGGGTCACTGGGGTCGAGCTCAAAATAACGTTGTAAATCAGCACTGGCTAAGTCAAAGCGTGCGTCATAATAGGCGGCCACACCACGATTCAAATACGCATAGGGATGTTCAGGCTCGAGTTCAAGCGCGGCATCCAATGCCTCGTAGGCATATTCGTACTGGCCAATTTGCGTGTACTGAATACCGAGATAATTATAGGCGTCGGCTAAGCGCGGTTGATAGTCTAGCGCTCGATTAAAATCGATACGCGCCAGTACATTCAGGCCCAAGGCATCGTATAAACTGCCACGACGGTAGAGTAATTGCCCGATCGCTTCACTATCTAATTCTTCAGCACCATGACTGAGTACTTCATTGAGCTTCGCAACTTCTAACTGGTAGCGTTCATCGGCAACTTGTGGCGCAGCGACCACCAACTGTCCCAGCGGCGTCGAGGTTCCATCTGGCGTGCCCACGCAACCGCTTAGCAACCAGCACCCAAGCACGGCAACCGTTATCTTTCGAAGCTTCATACGACTTATCCTTTACCTTCTCTTTGCTGCCATCATACCCCAGCTTGCTAACAAAAAGAAAAGGGGCCGAGGCCCCTTTTCATACTTACTTTGTAAATAAACCTTTAGTTTGGTTTATTCAGCGTCGTCTTGCTGCTCTGCTGCAGGTTCAGCTGCTGGCTCAGCGGCTGGCTTTTCTGCCGCATCTTTCATGCTCAAACGAACGCGGCCTTGACGGTCAATTTCGAGTACTTTGACTGGCACGGTATCGCCAACTTTCAAGTATTCGTTGACATCGTTCACGCGCTCTTCAGCGATTTGTGAGATGTGCACCAAACCGTCTTTACCCGGTAGAATCGTCACAAAGGCACCGAAATCAACGATACGAGCAACTTTACCATGATAAATGCGACCTACTTCAACATCGGCAGTCAAAGCTTCAATACGGCTAATGGCTGCTTGCGCTGACTCAGAATCAGTTGCCGCGATACGCACTGTACCATCATCATTAATTTCGATGTTAGTGTTGGTACTTTCAGTCAACTCGCGAATAACCGCACCACCTTTACCAATCACATCACGAATCTTGTCTGGATTGATTTTCATGGTGTGATAACGCGGTGCAAAATCAGATAGCTCTTCACGTGCACCTGAAATCGCTTGGTCCATCACGTTAAGAATGTGCAAACGAGCGGCTTTTGCTTGCTCTAATGCCTGCTCCATGATTTCACGAGTGATACCGTCAATCTTGATATCCATCTGCAAGGCAGTGACGCCGTCTTTGCTACCAGCAACTTTAAAGTCCATGTCACCCAAGTGATCTTCATCACCTAAGATGTCAGAAAGCACCACAAATTTGTCGCCTTCTTTTACTAGACCCATTGCGATGCCCGCAACAGATGCTTTGATCGGTACGCCCGCGTCCATCAATGCCAGTGAAGTACCGCACACTGATGCCATTGAGCTTGAACCGTTTGATTCAGTGATTTCTGAAACCACACGAATGGTGTACGGGAATTCATCTTGAGATGGCATCACCGCTTGTACGCCACGTTTAGCAAGACGACCGTGACCAATTTCACGACGCTTCGGCGAACCGACCATGCCGGTTTCACCCACACAGTACGGAGGGAAGTTGTAATGCAACATGAAGCGGTTATTGCTTGAACCAATGAGGTCATCGATCATCTGTGCATCACGCTCGGTACCAAGCGTAGCGGCGACTAATGCCTGCGTTTCACCACGGGTAAATACGGCAGAACCATGCACCCGCGGCAAGATACCGGTGGCGATGTGTAAGCCACGAACCATATCTGGGTCACGACCATCGATACGTTTCTCACCGGCGATGATACGGCTACGTACAACGTCACTTTCCAAGGCGTGGAAGATATCGCCGATTTCTTTTGCGTTCAGTGTTTCGTCTTCAGCTGTCAATTGCGCGACAACTTCATCACGTAATTTTGAGATTTGCTCATAGCGCTCAGCTTTTTCAGTGATGCGATACGCATCGCCAATGCCTTGCTCGGCAAGTGCTTTAATTTTGTTCTTCAGTTCCGTATTTTCTGCAGGTGCCTGCCAATCCCACTTCGGTTTACCCGCTTCAGCAGTAAACTCGTTGATGGCGTTGATCACTGTTTGCATTTGCTCGTGACCATAAACCACTGCGCCTAACATGGTGTCTTCAGACAACAATTGCGCTTCAGATTCAACCATCAATACCGCTGATTCAGTACCCGCTACCACCAAATCAAGCTTCGATTCAGCAAGCTCATCTAAAGTTGGGTTCAGCACGTACTCATCGTTAATAACACCAACGCGTGCCGCACCGATTGGACCTGCAAATGGGACACCGGCAATCGACAAGGCAGCAGATGCGCCGATCAATGCAACGATATCAGGGCTCACTTGCGGGTTTACTGAAACCACGGTGGCAATGATTTGTACTTCGTTCTTGAAACCCTCTGGGAACAGAGGACGAATCGGACGGTCAATCAGACGCGACGTCAGTGTTTCGTTTTCTGAAGGACGACCTTCACGTTTGAAGAAGCCGCCTGGAATTTTACCTGCAGCGTAGGTACGCTCTTGATAATTGACTGTTAATGGGAAGAAATCTTGACCTTCTTTAGCTTCTTTTTTAGCCACTACAGTTACTAAAACAGTAGTGTCGTCCATGCTAGCTAGCACGGCTCCGGTCGCTTGGCGCGCCATCGCACCGGTTTCTAGGGTCACTGTGTGACGACCGTATTCAAATTGCTTGGTAATTGGATTCACGTTTTTTTCCTTTCCTACTTTCTTCTCTAAATTCGTTACTCGTTACTCGTTATTCGTTAATTGGCAGACTTACTCCACTAACGAATAACGACTAACGAATAACGCTCTCGGTATTCTATAAGTAAAAAGGGGCCTTGCGGCCCCCTTTCATGAACATTGCTTAGCGACGTAATTCGAGTCGCTCAATCAGAGTTGCATAACGCTGATTGTCTTTACGCTTCAAGTAGTCCAACAACTTACGACGTTGGCTTACCATGCGCAACAAACCACGACGTGAGTGGTGGTCCTTTGCATGCTCTTTAAAGTGGCTTTGCAGTTCGTTAATGTTAGCAGTTAACAAAGCAACTTGGACTTCTGGTGAACCAGTGTCGTTTTCGCCTTGACCGAATTCTTTAACGATTTCAGCTTTCTTTGCCGCAGTTAGTGACATATAAAACTCCTAGTTTGGATAAAAACGTTGGCGCCAATCACTAATTCAGCACCAACAAGATCGCTGCACATTATACGGGCTTAACTAGCGTTCCGCAATGCTAAGCACACGCTTGGGCACGATTTTATTGTCACGCCAAAAACCTAATCCTAAGAAGCGCTCTGAGGTCTCACTATACACGCGCAAAACCACTGCTTCATCGCGTACGTCGGCCGTTAGCGCCCGCGCCGGATTACCCGCACTAAACTTGATGGCATCGGCTTCCACTATGCGCACCACGGGGATTTGTTGAATAACACTATCGCAGGGTTGCAGTAAGGCATCGAGCACTTGGTAATCGTTATTCTCAGAATCGCACTGGGCCGCTAGTTGCTCTAATTCAGCAAAGCTAATCATGTTGCCAGTTACGCCTTCGATCCAAGTGCGGCGCAGCTCAGCTACGTGCGCGCCACAACCGAAGAACTGTCCCATATCGTCAATTAAGGTCCGAATGTAAGTGCCTTTCGAACAAGTGACTTCTAGTTTAAGCGAGCTGGCGTCAAGCGCCATTAAGTTGATTTTATGAATACAAATTTGCCGTGTTTTCCGCGGTACTTCAATGCCTTGCCGAGCGTACCAATAGAGTGGTCGGCCTTCATACTTTAACGCTGAAAACATCGATGGTGACTGTTCTTGCACGCCCGTAAAGTGGGCAATTGCCGCTTTGACCTGGGCTTCGTCGACGGCTACCGCTGCAGTGGCAACCACCTCACCTTCAGCATCGCTAGTGGTCGTTCGCACACCTAAGCGTGCGACTACCTCATAGGTCTTGTCGGCCTCGAGAGAGAAATGCGATAGCTTAGTGGCCTCACCAAAGCACAACGGCAGAACGCCTGTGGCAAGGGGATCTAAGGCGCCAGTATGTCCGGCTTTACGCGCATTAAAAAAACGCCGCACTTTTTGGAGAGCGGCGTTTGAGGTCAATTCTAGAGGTTTATCCAAGACAATCACGCCGCTGATATCGCGGCCTGACTTACGTCGTCCCATTAGTCCGCTCCGTTGGAATCCTTGTGATTGGCTTGCTCATCGCTGCTATCATCGTCGCTCGGCCCTTGACGTTCATGATCCTTGCGGATCGCTTCGTCAACCAACCGCGACATACGAATCCCTTCGTTCAATGAGCCATCGTGCACGAACTTGAGCTCGGGCACGATCCGCGCTCGAACGCGCTTGCCAAGCAGCGAGCGAATAAAACCAGAAGCATCATTCAGCACTTTCAGTGCTTGTTTCGTCTGCTTCTCGTCATCATGGAAAAAAGTGACAAAAACTTTCGCATAGGCCAAGTCTCGCGACACTTCAACGTCCGATACGGTGACCATGGTCACCCGCGGATCTTTGATTTCACGTTGCAGTATCAACGCGATCTCACGTTGATACTGCTGACCTACACGTTCGGTACGGCTATAGTCTTTTGCCATCTAACTTACAGACTCCGCTCTACTTGAACTGTTTCAAAGACTTCGATTTGGTCACCGACTTTAACGTCGTTGTAGTTCTTCACGCCGATACCACATTCCATACCGTTGCGAACTTCTTGTACGTCGTCTTTAAAGCGAC
The DNA here is from genome assembly GCF_000753735.1 of Pseudidiomarina atlantica. GTDB lineage: Bacteria > Pseudomonadota > Gammaproteobacteria > Enterobacterales > Alteromonadaceae > Pseudidiomarina > Pseudidiomarina atlantica. The sequence goes on from NZ_JPIN01000007.1 coordinate 144,698, forward strand.
GTAACGATTCCAGTTCACCTTCGTAAATCACCACATTATCACGCAGTACGCGAATCGGTGCTGAGCGTTTCACCACACCGTCAATTACCATACAACCTGCAATGGCACCAATCTTCGGCGACTTAAATACATCACGTACTTCTGCCAAGCCAATGATTTGCTGTTTGAATTCAGGCGCGAGCATACCGCCCATCGCCGCTTTCACTTCATCAATCAGGTCATAGATAACGCTGTAGTAGCGCAGATCAACGTTTTCTTGGTCGATAACTTTCTTCGCTGCGGCATCCGCACGTATGTTAAAGCCAACCACGATCGCGTCTGATGCACTCGCCAAGGAAGCGTCAGTTTCAGTGATACCACCAACACCACTACCGATGATGTTAACCTTCACTTCGTCAGTAGACAGCTTCTGCAACGAGTCCGCAATGGCTTCGAGTGAACCTTGAACATCTGACTTCAAAACGATGTTCAATTCTTTGACGTCGCCTTCTTGCATGTTGGCAAACATGTTCTCAAGCTTAGCTTTCTGCTGTTTCGCCAGTTTCACTTCGCGGTATTTGCCTTGACGGTAGTTGGCAACTTCACGGGCTTTACGCTCGTCTTTCACGACCGTTGCTTCATCACCTGCTTGCGGCACACCGGACAGACCCAAGATTTCCACTGGAATTGACGGCCCGGCTTCTTTAACTTCTTTACCGGTTTCATCGCGCATTGCACGAATACGGCCATATTCCAAACCACACAAGACGATGTCGCCTTGGCGTAAGGTGCCTTCTTGAACCAAGATAGAGGCTACAGGGCCACGACCTTTATCAAGTCGTGATTCAATCACGATCCCGTGCGCCATACCGTCAGATACAGCTTTCAAATCGAGCACTTCTGACTGTAGCAAGATAGCCTCAAGCAAGTCATCCATACCTTGTCCAGTGTGCGCTGATACTGGTACGAACTGCACGTCACCACCCCAATCTTCTGGAATAACATCACGTTGAGCAAGTTCGTTTTTCACTCGGTCTGGATCAGCTTCTGGCTTATCCATTTTGTTAATTGCGACCACAATCGGCACCCCTGCCGCTTTCGCGTGCTGGATGGCTTCAAGGGTTTGTGGCATCACGCCGTCATCTGCAGCAACAACGAGGATAACAATATCGGTTGCACTGGCACCACGGGCACGCATCGAGGTAAACGCGGCGTGGCCAGGAGTATCCAAGAAGGTGATCATGCCATGACCGGTCTCTACGTGGTAAGCACCAATGTGCTGGGTGATACCACCTGCTTCGCCACTGGCAACCTTCGCTTTCCGAATGTAATCCAGTAACGAGGTTTTACCGTGGTCAACGTGCCCCATAACAGTCACCACAGGCGCCCGTGTGATAGCGGTACGCTCTTCACCATCGTGACGTTCAGCTAACACTTCTTGCTCCAACGCGTTATCGCTAACCAGTTGGACTTTGTGACCCATTTCTTCAACCACTAGTGAAGCAGTCTCTTGGTCTAAAACCTGGTTAATCGTGACCATTTCACCCATTTTCATCATGGTTTTGATCACTTCGCTGGCTTTCACTGCCATGCGGTTTGCTAGTTCACCAACGGTAATGGTTTCGCCAAGTTTAACTTCGCGCTCCACCGGTGCTGCAGGCTTCGTAAAGGCTTGCTGTAGTGTTGAACGTTTTGAACCTTTACGACGTTTTTCACGACGTGGGGCTTCATCTCGTTCATCGTCTTTGGCACGACGTTTTGACTTCTTGCGATTACGACGCTCTTCATCAACGTCTTGCTCGTCTTCCGCTTGCTGAGCGTATTGTGAAGTGGTGAAGTGCACATCTTCTTGCTCTGCTTGCTTACGCTTAGCTTCTTCTTCTTGCCAACGCGCTTCGTTTTCTTCAGCAAGTTTACGTGCTTCTTCTGCCTGACGAGCCGCTTCTGCTTCAGCTTTTTTACGTGCTTCTTCTTCTTGCGCTTTACGCAAACGCTCGGCTTCAGCTTTCGCTTCGTCCGCTTTCTGACGCTCTTCTGGGCTCATTGCCGCACGTTTTTCAGCTTCTGCTTTGGCTTTTGCTTTTTCTTTCTCTTTGCGCGCTGCTTCTTGCTTCGCTTTTTCTTCCGCAGCTTTCTTCTCGGCTTTCGCTTTTGCTTCAGCCGCCGCTTTCGCCTCTTCTTCCTGACGCTTTGCCTCAGCTGCTAGACGTTCTTGTTCAGCTTTTTCTTGTTCTGCTTTTTGCTGCTCTTCAAGTGCAGAACGCTTCACGTAGGTGCGCTTCTTGCGAACTTCTACTTGCACTGACTTGCTGCGACCCGGACCACCACCGATGCTCAAGGTGCTTTTTTCTTTGCGCTTCAGTGTCATTTTGCTTGGTTCTTGCGGACCTTTACCGCCATGCTGCTTGTTCAAATGCGTCAACAGGCGTTGCTTTTCATCTTCGGTCACACTGTCGCCAGGGCTTTTCTTCATGCCCGCTTCAGCAAATTGCGTTACCAAACGATCAACTGTCGTACCTACATCTTTAGCTAGTTTATCCAGCGTTACTTCTTCCATAGTCTGTCGTACCCCCGTTGATCTTCTTATTCTTCGTCACCGAACCAGCAGATATTACGCGCTTGCATAATTAATTCGCCAGCTCGCTGCTCGGTTAACTCTTCGATGTCAGCAAGGTCGTCGATACCTTGTTCAGCAAGGTCTTCCAACGTGACGATCCCTTTGCTTGCTAACACATAGGCCAGATGTTTATCGAGGCCTTCTAAATTCAATAGACTTGCATCTGGCTCAGCGCTTTCCAGAGATTCTTCACTTGCCAGAGCTTTAGTCGTCAGCACGCCGCGCGCACGATTGCGCAGCTCTTCGACGATTTCTTCGTCCATGCCTTCAATGTTCAACAACTCATCCATCGGTACATAAGCAATTTCTTCAAGTGATGAGAAGCCTTCGTCTACTAGCACCGTAGCGAAATCTTCATCAATACCAAGGCTGCTGGTGAACAAATCGAGTAAGCGTTGATTTTCTGCTTCGTTTTTCTCAGTAAAGTCTTGGACTGACATGACGTTTAACTGCCAACCTGTTAGCTGACTTGCCAAGCGCACGTTCTGTCCTGCTTTACCAATCGCTTGTGCCAGATTACCTTCCTCTACAGCGATATCCATAGTGTGGGCATCTTCATCCACAACAATCGAAGCAACTTCAGCTGGTGCCATGGCGTTAATGACGAACTGCGCAGGGTTATCATCCCACAGCACGATATCAACACGTTCACCGCCAAGTTCACCAGAGACGGCTTGCACACGCGCACCGCGCATACCTACACAAGCGCCGACGGGGTCGATACGACGATCGTTACTTTTCACCGCAATTTTCGCTCGTGAACCTGGATCGCGAGCTGCGCCACGAATTTCAATCATCTCTTCGCCAATTTCTGGCACTTCGATGCGGAACAGTTCAATGAGAAAATCTGGATTTGTACGGCTCACAAACAACTGCGCGCCGCGCGCTTCTGGGCGCACGTCATACAACAAACCGCGTACACGGTCGCCAACACGAACAGATTCGCGCGGCAACATTTCTTCGCGGTAAATGATAGCTTCAGCGTTATTACCAAGGTCTAGCAACACGTGTTCGCGGTTTGCCCGCTTGACAATACCACTGACCAACTCACCTACTTGATCTTGGTATTCCTCAACAACTTTCGCGCGTTCTGCTTCACGTACTTTCTGTACGATAACCTGCTTCGCCGTTTGCGTCGTAATACGATCGAATTCGATAGACTCGATTTGCTCTTCGACATAATCACCAGCATTGACGCTTGCATCTTCATACTGCGCTGCAGCTAAGCTGATTTCGCGATAAGGATGCTCAAGTGGCTGTTCGCTATCATCTACCACCAACCAACGACGAAAAGTATCAAACTCGCCCGTTTGGCGGTCAATACTTACACGTACGTCGATATCGCCATCGTATTTTTTCTTGGTCGCATGAGCCAGCGCAGACTCTAGCGCCTCAAAGATCTTGTCTTTCGAAACGTCTTTTTCGTTCGATACAGCTTCTGCGACTAATAAAATTTCTTTTGCCATTATCCTGCCTCGCCTGCGCAATCCTTAGTTAAACTGAGGAACTAAATGAGCTTTTTTGACACTAGAATAGTTCACCAGTAATGGCTCACCATCTACGTTGAATTCGACGGTGTCACCTTCAACTTTGCTGATGACGCCTTTAAATTTGCGTTTATTCTGCTGCGCTACATTGAGCTCTACAGCAGCTATCTCACCAAGGTACTGTTGCATTTGCGCCGCACTGAAAAAGGGGCGTTCCATACCAGGTGAGGAAACTTCAAGGAAGTACTCGCTCTTGATGGGATCTTCGACGTCGAGCAACGCGCTTGCCTGATAACTTACCTCGGCACAGTCATCAACGCTGATGCCATCTTCGTGATCGATATACACCCGCAGGGTTGAATGCTTGCCCGCGCGGACAAATTCGACACCCCACAAGGTAAAGCCTAATGCTTCAACTGCTGGCGCTAATAAACTCACCAATTGTTGTTCGATTCTTGCCAAATTCTTGAACTCCTGAAACAAAAAAAGGGCGTAAACGCCCAGTGTTAGACTGCTTTGAGCAGTCGAGGTCACATAGTAAAAAGCCCCGAACTGCTGCGGGGCTTTTCAAACACTGGACCCTTTGTTAAATGGTTGCGGGGGCAGGATTTGAACCTACGACCTTCGGGTTATGAGCCCGACGAGCTACCAGACTGCTCCACCCCGCGTCCGAAAACGTGTCCATATTATAAAGATTCCCGAAGGAAACGCAACCGTGCAAGGCTGCTAATTTGGTGCGGATGGCGGGACTTGAACCCGCACGCCCGAAAGCACTACCCCCTCAAGATAGCGTGTCTACCAATTCCACCACATCCGCGTAAAAAGACCTACTTTACTTCGACTGCACTTAGTTCGATCCAGGAACTTCGCTGTCAGAGGCTGGTACTTCTTCAGTCATTGCCGGTGCTGAAAGATCTTCAAATTGACTTTCAGTGTCACCGTTGCCTGATGACAAGTTACCAAGCACTAAACTTAAGATAAAAAATACAATCGCAATAATTGCTGTCGTGCGAGTCAAGAAGTTACCTGAACCACTTGAGCCAAACACTGTGTTCGATGCGCCGGCACCGAAAGAAGCGCCCATATCTGCGCCTTTGCCTTGCTGAATCATGATGAAACCAATCAGCACTAGCGAAATAATTAAATAAGCGATAAGCAAAAATTCATACATATTGACTAACTCCGGGCTACTGCCGCACGACAGATGGCTACAAACGCATCGGGCTCGAGACTTGCGCCACCGATGAGGCCACCGTCGATATCTTGTTCAGCAAACAACGTCTCGGCATTATCTGCTTTTACACTGCCACCGTAAAGCAATGGCACTGTATCTGCTGCAGCGTATTTTTGCTGCAACCAGCTGCGAATAAATCTGTGAACCTCTTGCGCTTGAGCTGGACTTGCTGTTTTACCAGTACCAATCGCCCAAACCGGTTCGTAAGCAATGACGACGTGTGTCATCTGTGCCGCTGTAACTTGCTCTAAAGCGGCGCTCAGTTGCGCTTCAACAACTGTGGTTGTTTGATGCGTTTCACGCTCGGCTTCGGTTTCGCCAACGCACAAAACAACCTTTAACTGCTGCGCCTGATAATTCAATACGGCGTTAACTTTGGCACTAATACGTGCGTCCGTATCGCCATAATGTTGGCGCCGTTCCGAATGACCGATCAAGATGTATTCGGCACCCGCTTCGCCTAGCAACGCTAAACTATGTTCGCCGGTATGCGCACCATGCTCAAATTCGTTTACGTCTTGTGCACCTAAATGCACCGCATCGTAAAACACATGCTGCTGCCACGCTGGTAATAACACCGCCGGCGGGCATACTACGACTTGCACTTGACTCAACAACCCAGCTTCTTCGCGCAATGCTTCTGCCATTTGTTTGGCGAGCTGGCGATTGCCGTTCATTTTCCAGTTCGCGATCACTACTGGTTGCCGTTGCATCTAGACCTCTGCTACTAAGCTTTTAAGGTTAAGCGCTTGCTTCGTCAAGAGCGGCGAGATATTACATAACCTGCCGACAACTTACAAGCGCTGAATGAGAGAAAAAAGCGCGATTGCCTATTAATTCGCCGCAGCTTCAACTTCTCCGGCAATTTGCTGTGCGAGGGTTTTCACCGATTGTGGATCTCGCCCCTCAACCATGACCCGAATCAAGGGTTCTGTTCCTGATTTACGCAACAGAACGCGGCCTTGATCGCCGAGGCGTTGTTCAACATCTTGCACCGCTGCTTTGACGGCTTCGTCCTGCAACGGATCGGCACCCGCTTGAAAACGCACATTGACTAAAGCTTGCGGATATTTCTCGAAACCCTTTAACAAGTCGCTCAAGGCGCATTGTTCGCGTTGCATAGCGGTGAGTACTTGCAAACCTGCAATGATGCCGTCTCCGGTACTATGATACTGGCGATTGATGATGTGGCCAGAATTCTCCCCGCCCAATTTCCAATCACGCTTGACCAGTTCTTCCATGACGTAACGGTCGCCAACTTTAGCGCGGACAAATGGAATATGGTGATCAGCGAAGTGCTTCTCAAGGGCAAAGTTGGACATTAATGTGCCCACGACTCCCCCTTGCAACAAGCCGTCGTTCTGGGCCGTGCGCGCAAGAATATAGAGGATATCGTCACCATCAATAATACGGCCGTCTGCGGTCACCATCATAATGCGATCGCCATCACCATCGAGCGCGAAACCAACATCTGCATGATGTTCACGCACGGCGTTCTGCAACGCAGCTAAATCGGTTGCGCCACATTTATCATTAATATTGATGCCATTCGGCGCGGTGCCAATTTCGATGACCGTTGCACCAAGCTCTAATAACACATCAGGCGCAATGTGATAGGTAGCCCCGTGGGCACAATCCACCACGATTTTCAGACCGCTCAAGGATAATTCCGTGGGGAACACACTCTTGCAAAATTCAATATAACGCCCCGGCGCGTCGTCGATACGACTGGCGCGGCCCATTTGCTCCGACGGCACACACACGAGCGGCTCATCAAGCAAGCGTTCAATTTCACTCTCGACTGAATCAGCTAATTTACTGCCCGAATCAGAGAAGAATTTGATGCCATTATCGTAATAGGGATTATGTGAAGCGCTGATAACGATACCCGCTGCCGCGCGGAAATTGCGCGTGAGATAGGCAACCGCGGGTGTAGGCATCGGCCCTAAAAATTCAACGCTGACCCCAGCTGATAACAGACCGGCTTCCAAAGCTGATTCCAGCATATACCCTGATAACCGTGTGTCTTTACCAACTAATACGCGCTGATTACCCGATTTGGACAACACCGTACCGGCGGCCCAACCGAGTTTTACTGCAAAATCTGGCGTGATTGGAAAATCACCTACCCGTCCACGTACACCATCGGTGCCAAAATACTTACGTTGACTCAACTGAAATCTCCAGCCAAGGTTGCCGCGACGATCTTCATCGCATCAACCGTTTCCCTGACATCATGCACGCGAATAATGCGCGCCCCTTTCATCGCTGCGATAGTCGCAGCCGCGATACTTGCTGGTAAACGGTCGGTGACTTCGCGGTCGGTCACCTTACCGAGCATTGATTTACGCGACATGCCTATCAACAACGGCAATTGTAACTCATGTAACGCCTGTAGGCGGTGCAATAGCTGGTAATTATGCCTTACCGACTTACCAAAGCCAAAGCCTGGATCAAGAAAAATGCGGTCGCGCGCGATACCGGCAGCTTCACAGCGTGCGACTCGTGCTTGCAAAAACTGCTTAACCTCAAGCACCACATCGTCGTAACGCGGCTCTTCTTGCATTGTGCGCGGCTCACCCTGCATATGCATTAAACAGATTTCAGCATCGCTTTGTGCCAGCAGTTCCACTGCACCCTCATCGCGTAAAGCACGAATGTCGTTAATCATACGCACGCCAGCTTTCAGTCCTTCAGCCATTACCGCTGTTTTACAGGTGTCCAACGACACCGGAATACCAAACTCTTGGGTAAGGCGTTCAATCACTGGCATCACACGATCCAACTCTGCTTGTACCCCGACCGCCTCTGCACCTGGACGCGTTGATTCGCCGCCAACATCGATATAATGAGCACCATCCGCAATCATTTGTTGCGCCTGGCGCAAAGCGTGGTCTACCCGATCAAACCGACCACCGTCGGAAAATGAATCAGGGGTGACATTTAAAATCCCCATCACTTGGGGCAGCAGGTGTTGATTTGACATGGTTACATCCTCAAAAAAAAGCCCCGAGAACGGGGCTTTTACAAACTAGAATGATTAACTTGCAGGGGCGTCGCCTGTTTCGCCGGATAACGGTCGTTGGTCCGAACTAGTCTTTGCACCACCGCTCGAGTCATCGTTACGATCAGGTTTAACCCAATCACGTGGTTCACGCACCTCACGACGATTCATCAAATCATCGATTTGATCGGCATCGATAGTTTCGTACTTCATCAATGCATCTTTCATGCTGTGAAGAATGTCGATATTCTCTTCCAGAATTCGCTTGGCACGATCGTAGTTACGGTCGATGAACAATTTGATTTCTTGATCAATGGCACGCGCCGTCTCATCAGACATATGTTTATGCTGCGTTACCGAGCGCCCCAAGAACACTTCACCTTCGTCATCGGCATACAACAAAGGCCCCATTTTTTCAGACAAGCCCCATTGGGTCACCATTTTACGCGCAATCATAGTGGCGCGTTCGATGTCGTTTGAAGCACCTGTGGTCACTTTTTCGTCGCCATAAATAATTTGTTCTGCGAGACGTCCACCAAACAGGCTTGAAATCATACTTTCAAGGTGTTGCTTCGAATGGCTCACACGATCTTGCTCTGGCAAGTACATGGTGACACCGAGCGCTCGACCACGTGGAATGATCGACACTTTATAAACTGGATCGTGCTCAGGCACCAAACGACCGACGATAGCGTGACCAGCTTCGTGATAAGCGGTCATTGCTTTTTCTTCTTCGGTCATAACCATAGACCGACGCTCAGCACCCATCATGATCTTGTCTTTGGCCTTTTCAAACTCCTCCATACTGACGACACGTTTATTCAAGCGCGCAGAGAATAAAGCAGCTTCGTTTACGAGGTTAGCTAGGTCAGCACCCGAAAAGCCCGGGGTTCCGCGTGCAATCAAAGATGCATCAACATCATCCCCCAAAGGTACCTTACGCATATGTACTTTTAGAATCTGTTCACGACCACGAACGTCTGGCAGACCTACCATTACCTGACGGTCAAAACGGCCCGGACGTAACAACGCCGGGTCAAGTACGTCAGGACGGTTGGTAGCGGCAATCACGATAATACCCTCGTTGCCTTCAAAACCATCCATCTCGACCAACATTTGGTTCAAGGTCTGTTCACGTTCATCGTGACCACCACCTAACCCAGCGCCACGCTGACGACCCACAGCATCGATTTCATCGATAAAGATGATGCACGGTGCGGATTTTTTCGCTTGTTCAAACATGTCACGCACACGTGATGCACCGACACCAACGAACATTTCTACGAAGTCAGAGCCTGAAATCGAGAAGAATGGAACTTTCGCCTCACCAGCAATAGCTTTCGCCAGCAAGGTTTTACCAGTTCCTGGCGGACCTACCATCAACACACCTTTTGGAATTTTACCGCCAAGGCGTTGGAACTTGCTCGGGTCACGCAAGTATTCAACCAGCTCGGAGACTTCTTCTTTCGCTTCATCACAACCAGCCACATCGTTGAAGGTGGTTTTGATTTGGTCTTCACCCATAAGCCGTGCTTTGCTCTTACCGAAGGTCATGGCGCCACGACCGCCACCGCCTTGCATCTGGCGCATGAAGAAAATCCACACACCGATAAGCAGCAGCATCGGGAACCACGAAATAAAGATCGAGGTAAGAATGCTTGGTTCTTCTGGTGGTTTACCAACGACTTCGACATTGTTCGAAATCAGGTCATTGATAAGTTCCGGATCATTCAGCGGAATCACCGTGCTAAAAGTGTCGCCAGTACGCGACTGTGCGGTAATCATTCGACCATCGATGTCGACCTTACGCACAGCTCCGTTGTTCACCTGTGAGATGAATTGGCTGTAGGCAACTTGGTTGTTCGTACCAGCGCCTGGGCTAAAACCGTTAAAGACTGTGATAAGCACCACAGCGATAACGAGCCATAAAATTAGATTCTTTGCCATATCGCTCAAAGCTGACTACCTCATTTACTTGCGTTGCTGATGCAACAGCCTACTACAATTTGTATCCGGTCGCTACCAGATAGACTTCGCGCGAACGGGCTCGAGACGAGTCCGGCTTCCGCGTTTTCACGGTGGTAAACGCCGCGCGTACTTCTTTTAAAAACTCTTCAAAACCTTGACCATGAAATACTTTGACGACAAAACTACCGTTCGGTTTCAAAACTTGTCGACACATATCTAGTGCCAACTCAACAAGATACATCGCACGTGGTTGATCAACGTTGTCATTACCACTCATATTCGGAGCCATGTCTGACAATACTACATCTACGTTTTTACCACCGATGCGGTTCAATAAAGCTTGTAAAACCGCGTCATCGCGAAAGTCACCCTCAAGAAAATCGACCCCAGCGATTGGATCCATCGGTAAAATATCGCAAGCAATGACTTGGCAGTTGCCTTGCAGTGCATCGACCACATATTGAGACCAGCCTCCTGGCGCAGCCCCGAGGTCAACAACGGTCATGCCCTGTTTCAAAATTTTGTCTTTTTGCTGAATCTCGTCAATTTTAAATACCGCGCGCGAGCGCAAGCCTTGCTTCTGCGCCTTTTGTACATAGTGGTCATTAAAATGTTCTTGCAGCCAGCGTGAGCTGCTAGCCGATCGTTTTTTTCCCATAGCTTCGTTACCAAACTGGCTTCTTCTACCCAGATGGCGGTAGAATAGCGAAAATTCAAGTGATAGTGGGATATTATTGCATGACCGCAGGGTTAAACTTAAGTAATAAACAAAAACAGCATTTAAAAAGCTTGGCGCATTCACTTAAACCGGTGGTGCTGTTGGGCGCGAATGGCTTAACTGAGGGCGTGATGGCCGAGATCGAATTGGCTCTAAACCATCACGAACTGATTAAAGTGAAAGTACCTGAAGAGGACCGCGAGTTGCGTGAACAAATTTACGCGACCATTTTGGCACACACCCAGGCTTATCGTGTGCAAGTGGTTGGTAAAATTCTCACGCTCTACAAACCCAGCGCTGAAGCTAAAATCACGCTGCCCCGCAACTAATCTGCGAGCGGGTCGTCATTAACGGCACGAATTGCCGCGGCGACCTGTTCCAATGCGAGACGGGTTGGCACTTGGCCGGCGCGCTCAGCAAGACACAATGTCAACATCAATTCCTGATTAAACTGCGTTTCAGGCAGGCCATACTGTTGCAAAACTTTGCGAATTTCAGCCAATGCTGCTAACACTCGGGCGTTATTATCTGGGCAATTACTCGCGTATTTCGCACTCTCAACATCGGCAACATGTAACTGCTCACGACTTGGATAGTTCAAACGCTGCTCCGGTGCAAAAAACCAATCTAACGATATACCTTCGCGAATTAGACCACGTACTAAATGTTCATAAGTAACGCTGTTACGCTTACGCCAATTACCGTAAGTACTAGGCGGTATCTGCAGTCTTCGCATTATGCTTGGCACGCTCGATTCGCCATAGTACAGCCGCAACCGGGAGACACACTCATCCATGCTGAGTATTTCTTCTTTGCTTTTTTCTGTCTGGTGTGTACTATTCATTTTCGTGTCATTTGACATCATTTTTCCTTAATTAGTGTCTTTTGACCTTCTTTTGAGTTCATTTGAATGCAAAGTGAATTCAAAAAGAGTTCACAAGCAAATATATTCAACCACAGCCGAACCACAATGGATAGTCAAAAAATTAAAATGGAATTAGCGCAGCGCGGTTTTGATTTTTCAATGCTGGCAAACGCACTTGGTAAAAGCCCTTCGTTGGTCTCCAAAGTTGCAGCAAGAAAGGCTCGTTCACGAGTTGTTGCGGAAGCAATTGCGAAGGCGTTAGAGCTACCTGTTGCCGATGTGTTCCCAGATATTGAAAGCTACCGAGTGCCAGCGCCACATACGCCCAATCGGAAAAGAAAAGAGCGCGAATTGCTCGCGCTCTTGAAAGAAGAAAAGTAAGTAATGGTGAACGTTAGATATACTCGACGTTCACCACTTCATATTCAACTTCACCACTTGGCGTATTGACGCGCGCCACGTCATCAACTTGCTTGCCGATCAGCGCGCGCGCAATGGGTGAGTTCACAGAAATCAGGTTCTGTTTGATATCTGCTTCGTCATCTCCAACGATACGATAACGCACTTCTTTTTCGGTTGACGTGTTATAAAGCGTCACTGTTGCACCAAAGATCACCTTGCCTTGGTTGGGCACCTTGGTCACATCGATGATTTGTGCATTAGATAATTTCGCTTCAATTTCCTGAATCCGCCCTTCGCAAAAGCCTTGCTGTTCGCGCGCAGCGTGATACTCGGCATTCTCTTTCAAGTCGCCATGCTCACGCGCATCGGCGATTGCTTGAATAATGCGCGGTCGATCTTCAGTTTTAAGACGCTTCAATTCCTCCCGCAGCATCTCGGCGCCGCGGGTCGTCATTGGAATTTGACTCATGCTGTTTGAACCCTTTTGTGTAATGACTGCAGTGAATTCACTCGCGCACGGTCATCGGCAGTATTCGCTTTAACCGTTGCGAAGGCTGCATTTAACGTGGTGGTGTAAATCACTTTATTCAAGAGCGCTTCGCGGCGAATATAGACCGAATCTTCAATCGCCTGGCGCCCCTCTACGGTATTAATGATATAACTGTACTCGCCGTTCTTGATTGCATCAACAATATTCGGTCGGCCCTCTTGCAGTTTATTAACCACGGAGCAAGTCAAACCTTCATCATTCAGCAGTTTGGCAGTACCACGGGTCGCCTCTAAGCTAAACCCAAGACCAATCAAGCCACGCGCTAAGTCAAACAGCCGCGCTTTGTCACCATCGCGCACCGAAAGTAGGGCCTTGCCTGCTTTAGCCAAAGCTTCACCGGCTCCTAGGTTGGCTTTCGCATAAGCTTCTTCAAAGCTTTCACCAACGCCCATAACTTCGCCCGTAGAGCGCATCTCTGGACCACGGATCGGATCTACTCCTTGAAACTTGGCAAATGGAATCACCACTTCTTTGACCGAATAGTACGGCGGAATCACTTCTTTGGTATAGCCCTGCTCCTGCAAGCTTTGCCCTACCATGACGCGCGCTGCAATCTTTGCTAACGGTACACCAGTTGCTTTTGAGACGAACGGCACCGTACGCGCAGCACGAGGATTTACCTCAATCAGGTAGATTTCATCGTCTTTAATCGCAAACTGCGCGTTCATTAAGCCGTTGACGTTAAGCTCAAATGCAAGTCGACGCATTTGTTCACGCAGTTCATTTTGAATGGTATCGCTCAGCGAATATGGCGGTAACGAACAGGCAGAGTCGCCCGAGTGCACACCGGCTTGCTCTATGTGCTGCATAATGCCACCAATGAGAATGTCGCGACCGTCACAGATAGCATCGACGTCAACTTCAATAGCATTATCGAGGAAGCGATCAAGCAGAACCGGAGCTGAGTTCGATACTTTCACGGCATCCGTCAAATAACGTAACAGATCCGTTTCATCGTAGACGATTTCCATTGCGCGACCACCCAATACATAACTTGGACGCACCACCAGTGGATAACCAATCCGTTCTGCTTCACGCAACGCTTCATCTACTTGGGTAACCGTTGAGTTCTCAGGTTGTTTTAAGCCAAGACGCCGCACGGCACTTTGGAAGCGCTCACGGTCTTCTGCACGGTCGATAGCGTCGGGTGAAGTACCAATGATTGGCACACCATTCGCTTCGAGTTCACGTGCTAATTTCAATGGTGTTTGCCCACCATACTGCACAATCACGCCTTTTGGTTTTTCAACACGGACGATTTCGAGTACGTCCTCCAAAGTGATCGGCTCGAAATAAAGACGATCAGAGGTGTCATAGTCAGTAGAGACCGTTTCTGGGTTGCAGTTGACCATGATGGTTTCATAGCCATCATCACGTAATGCAAGTGCTGCGTGTACGCAACAGTAGTCAAACTCAATACCTTGGCCAATACGGTTTGGTCCGCCGCCAATGACCATGATCTTGTCGCGGTCTGATGGCGCCGCTTCGCACTCTTCGTCATAGGTCGAATACATGTAAGCGGTATCTGAGGCAAACTCAGCAGCACAGGTATCGACACGCTTGTAGACTGGGACAATACCCAAGTCGTGCCGACGACGGCGAATTTCAGCTTCAGCAACATCGATCAGGTCGGCAATTCGCGCATCGGCGAAGCCTTTGCGTTTCAACAGACGCAATACGCGCGCATCAAGCCCTGCCAAACCGAGTTTTTGCACTTCAGCTTCGAGCAAGACGATTTCTTCAATTTGAATCAGATACCATTCATCAATGCGTGTCAGTTCAAAAACTTCACGCACAGTCATACCTAAGCGGAAAGCATCGGCAATATAGAAAATCCGTTCAGCACCTGGTTCCTTCAATTCACGGACCACTTTGCCACGCGCTTCTGGATCATCAAGGCTGACCATAGGATCAAAGCCGGTAGCGCCGATCTCTAGGCCACGCAACGCCTTCTGCAACGACTCTTGCTGGTTGCGGCCAATGGCCATCACCTCACCCACCGATTTCATTTGGGTGGTTAGGCGATCGTTACAGCCAGCGAATTTTTCAAAGTTAAAGCGCGGGATTTTGGTCACAACATAGTCAAGCGCTGGCTCAAACGATGCTGGCGTCACGCCACCGGTGATTTCATTTTCAAGCTCATCAAGGGTGTAACCTACGGCAAGTTTTGCCGCCACTTTCGCAATCGGGAAACCAGTTGCTTTTGACGCCAGTGCAGACGAACGTGAAACGCGTGGGTTCATTTCGATAACAACCATACGGCCGGTGTCCGGATCAACCCCGAACTGCACGTTCGAGCCCCCCGTTTCCACGCCTATTTCACGCAATACCGCCATCGCTGCGTTACGCATGATTTGGTATTCTTTGTCCGTTAAGGTTTGCGCTGGTGCGACGGTAATGGAGTCACCCGTGTGGATGCCCATGGCATCGAAGTTCTCGATCGCACACACAATGATACAGTTGTCATTGCGGTCACGAACGACTTCCATTTCGTACTCTTTCCAACCAATCAGTGATTCATCAATCAACAACTCGTTGGTTGGCGACAAGTCGAGTCCACGCCGACAAATTTCTTCAAACTCTTCACGGTTGTAAGCGATACCACCACCGCTGCCGCCCATCGTAAAAGACGGACGAATAATACAAGGGAAACCACCGATACGTTCGAGTACCTGATAAGCTTCGTCAATACTGTGGGCCACTTCAGCGTTTGGCGTTTCCAGCCCAATAGCTTTCATTGCTTTGTCAAAGCGATCGCGGTCTTCCGCTTTATCGATAGCATCAGCGTTGGCGCCAATCATTTCAACGTTGTACTTTTCCAATACACCGTGACGATCAAGTTCTAGTGCGCAGTTCAGCGCGGTTTGTCCACCCATAGTAGGCAACACCGCGTCAGGACGCTCAACCTCAATAATCTTGGCGACAACTTCCCAATGAATCGGCTCAATGTAAG
Source organism: Pseudidiomarina atlantica (assembly GCF_000753735.1). GTDB lineage: Bacteria > Pseudomonadota > Gammaproteobacteria > Enterobacterales > Alteromonadaceae > Pseudidiomarina > Pseudidiomarina atlantica. The sequence continues at coordinate 160,475 of NZ_JPIN01000007.1, forward strand.
TCACATCAGCCATTTCCGGATCGGTCATGATAGTCGCTGGATTCGAGTTCACAAGAATGACCTTGTACCCCTCTTCACGCAGTGCTTTACAGGCTTGTGCGCCTGAGTAATCAAATTCACAGGCCTGGCCAATGACAATCGGGCCAGCGCCAAGAATGAGGATGCTTTTTATGTCGGTACGTTTTGGCATAATTCGGTTCGTCCTCCGGTTGGCTCGCGCTTACCCGCGCTGGCTCATCAGTTCAATGAAATGGTCAAACAAAGGTGCGGCATCATGTGGGCCCGGACTCGCTTCTGGGTGCCCTTGGAAGCTAAATGCCGGCACATCGGTACGGTGAATCCCTTGTAAAGTGCCATCGAACAAAGACTTATGAGTGACGCGTAAGTTCTCAGGTAAGTTGTCTTCATTGACCGCAAAACCGTGGTTTTGGCTGGTGATCATCACGCGCCCCGATTCAAGATCTTGCACCGGATGGTTGGCACCGTGGTGACCAAATTTCATTTTCGCAGTTTTTGCGCCGCTGGCTAAGGCCAGTAACTGATGCCCCAAACAGATACCAAAGACCGGTAATTTGGTTTCAATAATCTCTTGAATCGCTTTGATGGCGTAATCGCATGGCTCAGGATCGCCGGGGCCATTCGACAAAAACACACCGTCAGGCTTCATGGCAAGCACTTCGGCCGCAGGTGTTTGGGCCGGCACTAGCGTGACTTTACAACCACGGTCAGCAAGCATACGGAGGATATTGCGCTTGCAACCATAATCGTAAGCAACAACATGGAACTTCGGCTCAGTCACTTCGCTAAAACCTTTGCCCAACTGCCAGCTAGTGCTGGTCCACTCGTGCGGGGTACGAATGGTGACCTCTTTGGCGAGATCCATGCCCTGCAGTCCTGGAAACCCTTTCGCTAATTCTAGCGCTTGCTCGACATCGAGTTCGCCGTCCACATTACCGGCCATAATACAGCCGTTCTGTGCGCCTTTTTCACGCAAAATGCGCGTCAGTTTGCGCGTGTCGATATCGGCGATACCCACTACATTACGCTGCCGTAAATAATCACCCAATGATTGCTCACGACGGAAATTACTCGCTTTTAATGCGAGGTCACGAATAATTAAACCCTTCGCCCAAACGCGATTGGATTCTTCGTCTTCGTGGGTAGTTCCGTAGTTGCCAATGTGAGGATAAGTGAGGGTAACAATTTGTTCAGCGTAGGAAGGATCGGTGAGAATTTCTTGGTAACCAGTCATTGCAGTGTTAAAAACAACTTCGCCGACCGCCGTACCACCGGCCCCGATAGCCGTGCCGTGAAAAACAGTTCCATCCGCAAGCACCAAAATGGCTTTGCTCGCTGAATGGCTCGCTAGAATACTCAAGGTGAACCTCCGTACATAAAAAAACGGGTTCATCATCGTTAATGACTACCCGTTGATTACCTTGCACCAGCTTAAAAGTGCGCGTTTTCAGCTTACCAACTTTGCGTCGGCAAATTGGTCGTATTCTACTGAAAAAGCGCCTTTGCGTCTAGCTAAATTTCATTGAGTAATTGGCGCAGATGCTGCTCCATTTGCAAAGTATCAGCCAAGCGATAACGTCCCGCAGCTTGCCCACGCAACCACTGTGCTGCATGCAGCGCACCGCGGGCGAAAACGCGACGATCACTGACCCGATGACTGAGTTCCACGCGCTCTCCCGGTTGTGCGGCATAGACCGTGTGTTCACCAATAATGTCTGCGGCTCTTAGCACCGCAAAGCCGATACTCCCTTGGTGTCGTAGACCATTAGTACGAACGCCAGCACTAACTTCAGCAAGTTGCTGCAAGCGTCCTTTCGCCGCTGCCTCACCGAGCAATAATGCAGTTCCTGAAGGGCCATCACGTTTCGCGGCATGATGCGCTTCAAGAATTTCGATATCAGCATTCGGCAGACACGCACTGGTGAGCGTGACCAGCTGTTCTAACAAGCAGACCCCAACACTGGTATTGGCAGCGTATAACACTGGAACTGTTGCGGCAGCTTGGTCCAACAGTTGTTGTTGCTCGCTTGTAAGCCCAGTCGTGCAGACCACCGCAGCAGCCCGCAATCGCTGTGCCAGCTGCAAGTTATCAGCAAGCGCTGCGGGTAAACTAAAATCAATTAAAACATCAACGGCCTCGGGCGTGAGTTCACTGCCGTCACTATAGCGGAGACTGCTATCGACTTGCTGCCCCAGCACTTTGGAGTTCGAACTGACAATGGCGGCAACTAACTTAGCATCAGTTGCGCTCGCCAATTCATTGATCACCGCCTGTCCCATGCGCCCACTGGCGCCAATGACTGCTACTCGAATCACGATGTTGCTTCCACTGGTTGTTGTTCGCGTTCTTCGCGCCCTAGCATCACCGAAACCGCCATGTCACCGGTCACGTTAGTAGCGGTGCGGATCATGTCAATAATACGGTCAACGGCCGCAATAAACGCAATGCCTTCAAGCGGTAAGCCTATCACATTTAACGTCACTGTCAGCATTACCAAGGCCGTGCCCGGCACTCCGGCAGTACCTACAGAAGCCAGGGTGGCGGTAGCCGTTATCAGTAGGTAATCGGTAAATTCCAGCGGAATACCGTATAACTGAGCAATGAAGATAGACGCGATGGCCGGATAGATACCACCACAACCATCCATATTGATAGTAGCGCCAAGCGGCAAGACAAAACTGGCATAGGATTTTTGCACACCGAGCTTTTCGGTAATGGCTTGATGCGCTGCCGGTATAGTGCCAAAGCTGCTGCAGGTGGTAAACGCCACAAGCTGCGCGGAAAACACCGATTTAAAGAAGTACCAAGGTGACATGCCGGCGAGTTTCACCATAGTGCCATAGGTCAGCAACATATGTAGCAAGCAAGCTAGATAGATAGCTCCGATAAAGGCGGCCAATGGCGCCAAGCTCGCCAAACCATAATGACCGACGACCCAGGCCATCAAACCCAGTACCCCCAATGGCGTTAACTCGAGCACCATTTTAGTGATGCGATACATAGTTTGCGCACCAGCTTTTAGCACATTCCCGAGCGGTCGCGCCGGCTCCCCCACTTGTCGAATCGCTATACCAACCAAGGCCGCAAATACCACGATTTGCAGAATATTGCCTTCGGTGAGCGCTGCAAAGGGGTTCACCGGAATCATGTTAAGAAATACTTCGGCAGGCCCTGGCACTGCTTTCTCTTGATAATCGGCAACAGCACTCAGGTCTTGCGTGGCGCTAATATCGAGCAAACTACCAACACTCAAACCAATGACGCTAGCGATCACCGCGGTTAATAAAAACAAGCCAACGGTTTTAGCACCTATCGTACCGATACCTTCATCGTCGCCAAATTGCAAAATGGCGTTGACGATAGCGCAGAAAATCAAGGGGGCGACGAGCATTTTCAATGCCCGAATAAACAGGTCGCCAAGTGGCTTCAGTGCGACCGCCACGTCGGGCACCAGCAAACCGGCCGCGACGCCCACTACAAAGGCGCCCAGCACACGTTGCCAGAATGGAATTGCAAACCAAGCCTTCAGCATAAATCCTCACTGCTGTGGAAAATATGCCTATTGTACGGCGCTTAGTTCACCGTGGATTAGAACAAATCGTTATGCGATATGCGTTCTTCGTTAATCGTTACTCGTTAGGGCTGCGCAAATTCGTGTTTAGCTCACTAACGAGTAACGAATAACGATGAACGGCTGTTAGGTGGGTTTGGGGCAGTTGGCGCGGGGAGCATTGCGATACGCCGACATCGCACTCACCGCCAATTCTTCAAGCTTAGTGATGCGTGTCTCTGGTGATGGGTGCGTCGACAAAAACTCAGGTGGTTTTGGCCCACCCTGTTGCGCCATATTGCGCCACAACTCTGCCGCTTGACGCGGATCATAGCCAGCAGCAGCCATGTAGCGCAGGCCGAGTTCGTCTGATTCGCTTTCATGAATGCGTGAATACGGCAAAATGTAACCGAGCTGCACACCGACACCGAGTACGCCCATGATAAGCGCTGCTTCGTTACTATCCATTTCTTGACCGATCAACAAACCACCAAGTTGCAAGCCTAAGCCCGCAGCGAACTGATTCGACATCCGCTCGTTGCTATGTTGCGCGATGACGTGTCCAATTTCATGGCCGATAACCGCAGCCAGTTGGTCAGGTGTTTCGGCCACATCGATGAGGCCGGTATAAACACCGATTTTGCCACCAGGCAATGCAAACGCATTCACCATCTCGCTATCAAAAACGGTTACTTCCCAAGTCTGTTGAGCCCAAGGCTCCGGTAAGACCGCAATCAAATCGTTACTAATACATTGGACGTAACGATTGAGTGCGGGATCATTGGAGACTTTCTCTTGTTCTTTTAGAGAGTTATAGCTTTGCGCGCCAAGCTGCGCCAGCTCATCACTGCTAAACAGTTGTAGCTGTGAGCGCCCCGTCGGCGACTGGGTACAAGCAACTGCACTTAATACGGCTGCCGCAATCACTGCAGATTTCCAGATACGCATTGCCTAACTCCTTAAATGGTTAGCCGCGAAGGTCGTCAAAGAACCGCTTCACCCCATCAAAAAAACCTTTTTCTTTTGGACGGTAGCGCGCAGCTTCGTCACCTGTCCCCATGGAATCATCTAGCTGTCGCAACAAATCCTTCTGTTTTTCTGACAAGTTAACAGGCGTTTCGATCACGACTTTACAAATTAAATCTCCAACTGCGCCGCTACGCACCGATTTCACTCCCTTACCACGCAAGCGGAACAACTTGCCGGTCTGGGTTTCAGCAGGAATACGTAATTTCACTTTACCTTCGAGTGTCGGCACTTGGATTTCACCACCCAATGCCGCGTGGGTAAAGCTCAACGGTACCTCACAATATAGATTATTACCGTCGCGTTTGAAAATCGGATGCTCACGTACATGCACCTGAACGTATAAGTCACCTGCTGGTGCACCCATTTCGCCAGCTTCGCCTTCGCCATTTAGACGAATACGGTCACCTGTATCGACGCCAGCTGGAATTTTCACTGACAAGGTTTTGGTGCGCTCAACTCGCCCTTCGCCATGACAAGTACGGCAAGGGTCTTTGATCACTTTACCGCGGCCACGACAATGCGGACACGGCTGTTGCACGGCAAAGAAGCCTTGGCGCATTTGAATATGACCACTGCCATGACAGTGACCACAAGTTTCGGCACTGCTACCGGCACGAGCGCCCGAGCCATCACAGTCTTCACACTCAGATAATTTTGGAATCTTCAGCTCGACTTCTTTGCCACGTACGGCTTCTTCGAGCGACAACTCGAGGTTGTAGCGTAAGTCAGCACCACGCGCAGCTTGCGCGCGGCCGCCGCGGCGTCCGCCGCCAAAGATATCACCGAACACATCACCAAAAATATCGGCAAAGTCAGCAGCGCCAGCACCACCACCGCCAAAACCACCTTGGCCTTGTTCAAACGCTGCGTGCCCGTATTGGTCGTAAGCGGCGCGTTTCTGCGGATCGGTCAGCACTTCGTAGGCTGTCTTTACTTCTTTAAATTTTTGCTCAAGTTCTTTATCACCCTTGGTGCGGTCCGGGTGATATTTCATCGCCATACGTTTGTAGGCTTTCTTGATGTCGCGTTCGCTGGCATCTCTGCTTACGCCCAGCACTTCATACAAATCTGGTTTCGCCATAATCTTGCGTCTTCCACTCTTCTATTTGCTTTGTCCTGATACAAGTACACGGAGGCCACCTACTGGCAACCCCCGTGCGTTATGATCACAGACACCCGGTGGGCGTAGGATTACTTCTTCTCGTCGTCTTTGACTTCTTCAAACTCAGCATCAACAACATCATCGTCTTGCTTCGCTTGCTGACTACCAGCTTCCGCACCGCCCGCTTGCTGTGCTTTTTGCTGTGCTGCTTCCATGAGCTTGCCAGATGCTTCAATCAACGCTTGCTGCTTGGCTTCGATAGCTTCTTTATCGTTGCTCTTCACCGCCGCTTCAAGTTCATTGATAGCCGTTTCAATTTTCTCTTTTTCGGCGCTATCCAAGCCTTCGCCTACTTCCTCTAACTGCTTGCGGGTAGCATGCACGAGGCCGTCAGCTTGGTTACGGACTTGCACCATCTCTTCGAATTTACGATCTTCCTCGGCATGCGCCTCGGCGTCACGTACCATTTTCTCGACTTCATCATCGCTCAAGCCAGATGAAGCTTTAATGGTAATTTTCTGCTCTTTACCGGTATCTTTATCTTTCGCCGATACATGCAAGATACCATCAGCGTCCAAGTCAAAGGTAACTTCGATTTGCGGTACACCACGTGCTGCTGGACGAATGCCTTCAAGATTGAACTGACCCAGTGATTTGTTATCCGCAGCGCGCTTACGCTCACCTTGAATAACATGCACTGTTACCGCTGATTGGTTATCTTCAGCAGTTGAGAACACTTGCGATTGCTTAGTCGGAATCGTGGTGTTTTTCTCAATTAACTTGGTCATCACGCCGCCCATAGTTTCGATACCGAGCGACAATGGCGTTACGTCAAGCAACAAGACGTCTTTAACGTCACCTTGCAATACGCCTGCTTGCACTGCAGCACCGACCGCAACGGCTTCGTCAGGGTTGACGTCGCGACGTGGCTCTTTACCGAAGAAATCAGTCACTGCTTGCTGAACTTTCGGCATCCGCGTCTGACCACCGACCATGATGATGTCGTTGATGTCGCTCACTGACAAGCCAGCATCCGCAAGTGCTTGTTTCACTGGTGCTAACGATTTCGCAATCAGGTCTTCGACCAACGACTCCAACTTCGCGCGCGTCACTTTAATTGCTAAGTGCTTAGGACCGGTGTTATCCGCCGTGATGTACGGCAAGTTGACTTCGGTCTGTTGTGCTGATGACAACTCGATCTTGGCTTTTTCAGCAGCTTCCTTCAAACGTTGCATAGCCAGCGGATCTTTGCGCAAGTCGATGCCTTGGTCTTTCTGGAATTGCTCCACCAAGTAGTTGATCAAGCGGTTGTCAAAGTCTTCACCACCTAGGTGTGTGTCACCGTTGGTCGCAAGTACTTCGAAGGTGTGCTCACCTTCAACTTCATCGATCTCGATAATCGAGATATCGAAGGTACCACCACCTAAGTCATACACGGCAATGGTGTTGTCGCCTTTCTTCTTGTCCATACCGTAAGCAAGAGCTGCTGCGGTTGGCTCGTTGATAATCCGCTTCACTTCTAGACCGGCGATACGGCCCGCATCTTTGGTAGCTTGACGCTGCGCATCATTAAAGTACGCCGGTACAGTAATCACCGCTTCGGTTACTTTCTCACCGAGGAAATCTTCTGCTGTTTTCTTCATTTTCTTCAGAATTTCAGCTGAGATTTGCGGTGGCGCTTTTTTCTCGTCATTAATTTCAACCCATGCATCGCCATTGTCTGCTTTGACAATTTTGAATGGCATGATGCCGATATCACGCTGTACTTCTTCGTCCTCAAAGCGACGACCAATCAAGCGCTTAATCGCGAATAAAGTTTTGTTCGGGTTGGTCACTGCCTGACGTTTCGCTGGTTGACCTACTAAGGTCTCACCGTCGTCCGTAAACGCGACCACTGAAGGCGTGGTACGATCGCCTTCCGCATTTTCAATAACCCGTGGTTTACCACCGTCTAAAACTGCTACACACGAGTTAGTGGTACCTAAGTCGATGCCAATAATTTTGCCCATGATTGTCTCCAACTCCAACATTCAAAATGAATCTATAAACCTGATATGGGGTGCGCATTTGCGCTTTTCAATCCCTTTTTTCAGGCCGTAATCAAATGGTTGACAGTGTTATGGGGGTGCCGAAGCAGATTACAAGCGGTGGGATAAAAATTTTTAAGAAAAAGGCTGCCTGAAAGCTCAGGCAACCCATCCTGCAGGTTTAGTCGCGGTTGGATACTCAGCCATGCCCAGCACGCGTTGCAGCCAAAGCGCATGGGGTGGTAGCATCTGGTGTGCCATTTTTAAGCGTTGCATGATCGCTGGGTGAACTTTCGTAGGTGGCCGCTGCGTGCCGAACCATTGGTCACATTCGTCGCGCAGTGCATCCATGCCATACATAATGCACTCGTAACTTTCATGGTTCCACAGTCCACCGGTATCCGTCACGGGTCGCTGATCCTGCTGCGCACCTGCAATAGCCTCGGTCGGCATCTGCATAAACCATTGGTCTTGGAAATCGTGCGCACTGGGTGGCTTATGGCGCCAAAACTCAAATTTGGCCTGCAAGCGCTCGGTGATATGCTCTTTTTGCTGCACGGTACGCCAGAACTCGGTATCAGTACGCTTGGTCAGGCAATAATGCATATTGATAAAATCGAGTATTTCGAAATAGCGATTCGCCATCAAGCGATTATAACGCTCGGCTAGCACGGCTTGATCTTCGCGCCGCCAAGGAAAGTGCTCCGCCAACAGTACCGCACCTAAGTCACTTAAATAGAGCCCCGTTGACTCCAAGGGTTCGATAAACCCACCAGACAGACCAATTGCGACGCAGTTGCCCTGCCATTGTTGTAAGCGGCGGCCTGCTTTAAAAGGAATAAAGCGACAAGGCAAGTCCTCACAGCCCGGCCCTTGATAAGCGCGCATTTCTTTTTCAGCATCGGCCTCATTAATGAAATCGCTGCTATGCACGTAGCCAATTGAGCGCCGACTTTGCATCGGAATATCCCAAATCCAGCCGTTACTGAGCGCAGTCGCGGTAGTATAGGGGCGCACCATACCCGGATAAAAACGATCATAAGGTACATGCATGGTGACTGCGCGGTCGCACAGCAGAAACTGCTTAAAATCTTGATAGCCAACCCCCATCTGTTGCTCGAGCAACAAGGCGCGAAACCCAGTACAGTCAACAAATAGATCCGCCTCGAGACGTTGACCTTGATCGGTAGTCACTGCAGCAATGTCACCGTTAGGATGTTTGCTCACTGCGGCCATGTTAGCACTGATGTGGGTCACGCCGCGTGCAGTAGAGAAGTCGCGCAAGTAATCGGCAAACTTCTGCGCATTCATTTGATACGCATAATTTAAACGCGCGCCCATGCGCCATTCACCAAACATTTGTGGCGCGCGACCCCATTCGCATACTAAGGGTTGCACTGAACAGGTTTCCATAAACGGAATGCTGCGATCGCTTTGCAACCAGTCGCGTCCAGCATAGTCAATCGGCTGTAAACGCATACTGCTAAAAGGGTGATGATAAAAGCTATTATCGTTGTGCACCCAATTCACATACTTGATAGATTGCTTAAAAGTCGCCTCGGTGACTTTCATAAATTCCATTTCATCTACGCCAACCACAGCAAGGAGATGGCGCATTGACGGAATGGTTGCCTCACCAACTGAAATGCGTGGCGTATCGGGTGATTCAAGTAAGGTAATTTCAACGCGAGGATCTTCGCCGCGCCGATTCAGTGCACCGTTCAAGTATGCAGCGGTCATCCAACCGGCTGATCCGCCACCCACAATCACCAATTTAGGTTTTTGCATGACCATATCCCAAGAGTTCGCGTAAACCAGGCGCAGCATAATCGACCAGACGTTTTTGCTGCTCGCTCAATTGTGCAGGAATTTCAAACGCAGTATTGCTTAGGTTGTCACGGTAGGTCCCACTTTGCTCACGATCGGAGCCGACCCGCACCCGTTCGCGCCAGTCGCTTGGGAATTCACGCAACTGGAGCACACTCAAAAGTTCACGAAAATAGACTTCTGCCTCGTCGGTTTCGAGGTTTTTGACATGGTGCAGTAGCTCTTCCATGCGCACTAAGTTAACGCCCGTTCCCAGCCAAGCCACGGCATTATGGGTATAGATATCGCTCATTGATGGCGCTTTCTCGTGAATCCCAAAAATCATTAAGTTGATGATTTCATCAAGTTTAATCTGACCACTTTTGAGGTGTTCAAGATTGCCTTGAAAATTATCAGATAAGAAGAAACGCGCGCGTGCTAACACCCAATCATAAGGGTCGCGAACCACTAAAATTTGCTTCGATTTACGCAGTGCCATCGCCGATTCATCCGAGAATAATAAATGTCCCCAGCTGAGTTTTGGTTGTAACGGATTGAAGGCATGAATGTGCTGACGCAACAAAGGGATTTGAATGAAGGCGTCATGATATTGCTGATTCACCGGCACAAACATGCGAAAGATATTGCGAATCAAATGGGTACCGCATTTAGGTACTGAATTTAGAAAGACTGGCACGGTAAGTACTTGTTGCTGAAATTGCGGATTCAACTCATTTAATGTATCGGGCTTCGTATGCACTCTGACCATGGGATGTTCTCATTTTAGTTGTTATAGGCCCATTGGGCACGGCGTAGATAAGAAAATGCCGGCAAAACGCCGGCATTTTGCATACCTAGTTGTACCGAGTTTAGAACTGGTACGTCAAGTTCACGAACGCTCGACGGCCGAACCAATCGTACTGGCTGTAGAACGCTGCAGTACCTATGGTGGTCGCGTAAACGCTTGAAACTTGCGGTGGTTCTTTATCAAACGCGTTGGCTACACCGAAGGTTAAGCTCAAGTTGTCCCAGTCACGCGTTGCAGAAATCGCATGATAGAACGTAGTCGGTGTATCCAAATCAACAAGGACTGTTTCACCATAGTAGCTGGTTTCAAAACCGCCGTACTCGTCGTGATTTGAAGCCGAGCCAATCATGCGTGTGGTCCAGTTGTAGCTCCAGTCGTCCATCATCATGGCCAAGCTTAAATTGCCCACGTGTTTTGGACTACCGAGCTCACCTACACGATCTTGTGGAGTACTGGTAGGTAACAACTTACGCGAAGCTTCGATTTGAATCGTGTGCTCATAACGTACGTTGAACTCAGCAAAATCGGTGCTGAACGGGTAATTAAATTGTAAATCCACACCACGGTTGGTTTGTGATGCGATGTTCAAGTAATTACCTTCAACTTCTTCAACACGAAGATCGGTTTCGTTACGGAAGAACTGATCACATAAAGGTTCAGTCGAGAAGTTCTCTGATGCATAACAACCACCCACGATCTGAGCGGCTGACAGCAAGGTCACTTCACCATCGATTTGAATATCGAAATAATCGACGCTCATACTGAATTCAGTGAAGTCTGGAATCCACACAAATCCGAAAGTTTCAGCCACTGATGTTTCAGCTTCTAACTGACCAAAACCACCACCGGTAAACACGGTTGCTGAAATAGCACCACCGGCATAGTCCCGTGGAATCCCATCGGCTTCACAGTTTGCGGCTACAAATGGATTGATCGAACCATCGTCAGCGCCCTCGCCCCAACGAATACATGGGTCGATACTACGCTGGCCAATAAAGCTTGATTGGTCGTTCAAGAACAGCTCGTACAGTGCCGGTGAACGGAATGAAGTACCGCGTGAACCACGGATACGGAAACCTTCACCAACTAACCAGTTCACACTGGCTTTAAAGGTGGTATCACTGCCGTAAGTCGATACATCAGTCCAACGACCCGACAACGAGACATCTAAACGTTCTGCAAAGGCAGCATCACGTAAAATCGGTAACTGGAACTCACCAAAGAAAGCTTTGGTAGTTGATTTACCACGAGTAATACCGGCTGCACTTGAACCCCAAGCGTTACGCGCAAGCGTCACATCTCCGGGAGTGTCGACGATTTCATCACTCTGCCATTGCATACCCAATGCCATCCCAATTGGCCCGGCTGGTAAGTCATAGGCTTGGCCTGAAATCAATCCTTCTAGGGTCTCTTGTTTGTAGATGGTGTTACCCGTCTCTTCACCGAACAAGAAGTCCTTCATGCCTTGCGAGATATTACCCGCCAAGAATTGTGGGTCCAACCAAGGGATATCTTGACACGGAATACCACGCACCGAGAGCTCCATCCCTTCACACGAACCGGTCAGGAAGTTTTGGTCGAAAATCGCATCTTGGTAGATGATTTTGTTCTGATACTCACCGTCGCTGTAACTGCTTTGGTAGTTCACATCCCAGTTCCAGTCGCCGACCATACCTTCTAAACCGACCACAAAGCGACGATAATCAACGGTGATCTCACTGCCTGAATGATCAGTGATAGCCGTTGGGCTTAACCATTGCGCGCCCGTCCAACCTTCCGACAAGGTATTACCCGCAAAGAAGTCTTCGTTATAGATGTAACTCCAGAACTGGCGATAACCGTTAGAGATAGTTTTCCGGCGGTTCAGCAATACCTCACCGTATAAGGTAGTGGTATCGCTCATCCAATACTCACCTTGCAAGAACGCCGTTGCAACTTCAGTTTCAGGCGACAAGGTTTCGAGATCTTGGAATGGGTGATCAGCATTCACCAACGCATCTGATGCTTGGTCAAAGCCAACTGGATACCAGCCCTCTGGTGTGCGCATGGCGCCTGGGCCATCTTGCCACTCGTTGAACGGTGTCAGGTAATTGCCTAGGTCACCGTCGTAATCATACTGAGCAAGCGTTCCCGGCGGTACTAAGCCAGAGTAATCATAAATCCAGACATGGCCCCAAGGTAAGTCGTTACAATGGTACGTGCCTGTGCGTGGATCGATGATATCCGCGCGGTCACCCGTGCTTGGATCGATAACGTATGGGCTTGCACAAGCGAAGAAGTCGCGATCGCCACGCGTCAATTCTTGGGTTTTCTGATAGTCACCAACGATACGGAACGAACCGCTGTCGAAACTGCGGCCAAGCGTACCGTTAACACGCGCTGACGCACCGCCATCATCAAACGGATGGCTGTAGTTGACGTTGAAATTACTTTCGTCGCCATCTTTGGTGATAATGTTCACAACACCGGCAACGGCGTCAGAACCGTATAGTGAAGAAGCACCGTCTTTTAAGATCTCGACCCGCTCAATGGCAGCCAATGGCATGATGTTAAGGTCAAACGCGTTAACCTGTCCGCGCGTACCCGCAGGACCGATACGACGACCATTCAACAACACCAAGGTACGATTCGCACCCAAGCCACGCAGTGACAAGGTTTCGGTACCCGTACCACCTTCTGTCACAAAGGCTGTTGATGCGGCGGCGGTGATTTGGTTCGAGCCGGCGGCAACCGTTGAGGTACGCAGCAAATCACCCAAGGTGACAAGACCCTGATCAACTGCTTCGTCGGAGCTAATGATTTCTACTGGAGAGGCTTGGTCTAAGCCGTCGGTACGGATACGTGAGCCGGTAACCTGGATTTTTTCGGTCACTTCTTCCGCATTATTGTCATCGTCTTGATCACCGGTGTCTTGCGCATGTACAGCGCCGCTCGAGGCAGCAAATACACAACCCAAGGCCAGCGCGAGACGGCTGAGTTTCAGCTCTTCTGCTAACTGGATCATAAGATGTCCTTCACTTTTTTATTGTTGTGTTGACGTCAAAACGTAGGGACCGCTTGCTCAAGGATTGAGCACCCGTCTAACAATAGTAATAAATATCGGTAGATTTACAACTACGAAAAGGTGCTTTTTTGCACTAATTGGAGAGTCAGTAGGCAATAAGTTGTATAAAAAAGCGAAACAACGCCAGTGCGCTGTTTCGCTGAAATTGAGAATTTTTCTGCGGTAAAAACTTAATTCTTCACCACCATCACCATCGCCGGGCGTAGCAGACGTCCGCTCAATGTGTAGCCTTTTTGCATGACCGCAAGGATAGTATTGCTGTCTTTACCCTCCACGGCCTGCATCGACATGGCTTGATGTAACTCAGGATTGAACACCTCGCCTTCTTCACCTACGGCCTCTACACCGAACTTATTCAATGTGCTCTGCAGGCCTTTGTAGGTAAGCTCGATACCTTCAAGAAAATTTGCGTTAACATCTTCAGCGTCAGCAGCAATCTGTAGCGCTCGCTCGAGATTATCAACTGTAGTTAATAGCTCATTAGCAAATTTCTCTAACGCAAATTTATGCGCCTTGTCTACTTCTTGTGCAGCTCGACGACGGATGTTCTCCATTTCAGCAACCGCACGCACTGCACGATCATTTGCCTCGTCCGCGCGCTGTTCAGCAGTTGCTAGCGCCAACTCTAGTTCAGCTAAGCGTTCATCAGCTTCCTGAGTTAACGTCTCTGCTTGCGTTGCTTCGCTTTCGTCGGCCGCAGCCTCGGCATCCGCTTGTTGATGCTCATCCACCGCTTGCGCTTCGGCCTGTTGATTTTCCTGTGCAGATTCTTGTTTCGTCATGTTTCGTTACTCTTTCAATGTGATATAACTAACCTTGTGCACTGTTATGGGGGCAGCAATAAGTGATTCAAGGGCTGCTCGGACAAATTTTAAGGAAATCGAATGGCGTCAGCTACTGCTTTTGCATTTGAACGTATTGCGCTACTTGGCAAGGTCAACCATGAGGCGACCCATAGTACCTTGGTTACTTTAGCAAAAGAGCTCACCGCGCATGGCTTTACCGTCATTGTCGAAGAACGTACCGCGGCGCAACTTGCGCACAGCGAGTTGCCTACTTATCCACTGGAGCGGCTCGGTGAGGTCGCCGACCTGGCGATTGTCGTTGGCGGCGATGGCAATATGCTGGGTGCTGCCCGTGTGCTCTGTGAATGCGACATCGCGGTGCTCGGCGTCAACCGCGGCAACCTTGGATTTCTCACCGATATCGACCCCGATCAACTATTGGTCCAGCTATTGCCTGTGCTTAACGGCGAGTTTGTTGCAGAGCAACGCTTTTTATTGCAGGCAGAAGTTATTCGTGATGGGCAGCGCCATGATGTAGGTCGCGCTATCAACGAGATCGTACTGCATTCTGATAAAGTTGCGCACATGATCGAATTCGAGGTCTACGTCAACGATGACTTTGTTTATAGCCAACGCTCCGACGGCCTCATCATTAGTACACCCACAGGTTCGACCGCCTATTCTTTGTCGGCCGGTGGCACCATTTTGGCGCCGAACATCGATGCTATTCAGCTGGTTCCTATGTTTCCGCATACCTTAAGTAGTCGTCCGATTGTGGTTGATGCTAGCAGCACCCTGCATATTCGACCGGCGCCCAATAACGGTACCTTGCAACTCAGTTGCGATGGTCATCGGCGCATCGAAGTGCTCCCCGACGATGAAGTGATTATTCACAAATACGCCCATACGTTGCGCCTAATTCATCCTAAAGATCATAGCTATTACAAAGTGTTAAGAAACAAACTGGGGTGGGGTAGCCGACTGTTTTAAGTACCCTCTTGCAATACTGTATAAATACTGTATAACTACTGTACACAAACACAGTAGTTGTGCGAGAGGAGACCTTCTATGTTGGTGCATTTACAAGTGCGTAATCTAGCTGTGGTCAAACAGCTCAGTATCGACTTTCAAGCAGGCATGACCGCTATCACTGGTGAAACCGGTGCGGGTAAATCAATTGCCCTTGATGCCTTGGGACTCTGCCTCGGTGATCGCGCCGATAGCGACTTGGTGCGCAGCGATGCCGATAAAGCGGAAGTCATCGCCAGCTTTCAACTCAGCGCAAACAGCCCAGCGCAGCAATGGCTTGAACAACAAGAACTGCTTGATGAAGACGAACCTGAACACTGCGTTCTGCGGCGTTTGGTCACCCGTGAAGGGCGCTCCAAAGGCTGGATCAATGGTTATCCAGTGAATCTTGCGCAGTTAAAACAACTCGCGCCGCTACTCGTGAATATTCATGGTCAGCACGAACATCAATTGTTGACCCGCCCTGAGCACCAACTCTTGCTACTTGACAGTTACGCCCGTCACCAAACACTGCTGCAGGATGTCGCTGCGGCTTATCAACATTGGTATCAGTTGCGTAAGCAGCAAAAACTAGGCTTACAACAACAAGAAGAGCGGCAATCGCGCATGCAATTAGTGCGCTATCAAGTCGAGGAATTAGAACAATTCGCGTTGCGTGAAGGTGAATACGAAGAGCTCGAACAACAACACAAGCGTTTAAGTAACAGCTCAGCGTTACAAGAAGATAGTCAGTTTGCGCTGAATGCTTTGTACGAAGGTGAGCACAACAATGCCTACAGCTTGGTTCAGGCTGCATTACAGCGTCTTGAACAGCAAGTTGGCAATGATAGTGCGCTTGAGCCATTAGTAAAATTGCTTAGTGAGGCGAGTGTGCAAATCGAGGAAGCTGCGCGAGAACTGCGTCATTACAGTGACGCCATTGATTTGGACGAAAGCTCTTTGGTTGCCGCTGAACAGCGTGTGACGCAAGCGATACAACTTGCTCGCAAACACCAGCTTGAACCGCAAGCACTGCCACAACTGCAACAACAGCTCACCGCTGAGCTCGAGGCTTTAATGGCAACTGAAACGGAGCTTGCTGCATCAGATGAAGCCGTTCAAGCAGCGGCAAAAACTTACCGCGCAACGGCCAAGAAGTTAAGTCAACAACGCCAGCAGGCGGCACAAGAGCTTAGCGAACAGATTTCAGCGTCCATGCGCGGCTTAAATATGCCACATGGTCGATTTGTCGTTGCGGTAGAGCACGATGAAAAAGCGCCGGCGACCAAGCTGGGTACGGATCAAATTAGCTTCCAAGTCACGACCAATCCTGGACAACCCTTGCAGTCCCTTGCAAAAGTAGCCTCTGGTGGCGAGCTGTCGCGTATTAGCCTTGCGATTCAAGTCATTACCGCAGCACAAATGACAACGCCTACCCTCATGTTTGATGAGGTCGACGTAGGTGTCAGCGGTGCTACTGCAGCGACCGTCGGTAAGCTTTTACGTCAGTTGGGCCAAGCGGCACAAGTAATCTGTGTAACTCACCTACCGCAAGTCGCTGCCCATGCGCACCAGCAAATGCAAGTTGAGAAAACAACCGATGGTGAAACTACCGAAACCCGCATGACAGCTTTGGACCATGACAATCGTGTCATTGAGCTGGCACGTTTGCTGGGCGGTGACAAAGTCACGGACACCGCTAAGGCAAATGCGCGAGAATTGCTAGCAACGGCAAGCTAATAGGGAACCATCACTATCGATGTCTGTCTATCTGGTCGACAAGGCTAGTTATTCGAAGCTGCATTGTTTATTATCAATAACTAGTATTTACATCAACTAGAAGTAACAAGACTATTTATGAAAAAATTATTGATTGCCGGCATGGTGATCGCGCTCAGCGGTTGCTCCGTATTTGAAGGACTGGTGTATCGCATCGATGTACCGCAAGGAAATTACCTTGAGCAACGCGATGTTGACCAACTCCGTATTGGCATGACCAAAGAGCAAGTCAATTACGTGCTCGGTGCGCCTGTTGCCGACAACGTCTTTGCTAGTGACACTTGGTATTACGTATTCAATATGGAATCTGGTCGCGGCGATGACTACCGTCGCGCGATTACATTAACCTTTGAGAACGACAAGCTGGCAAGCTACGAAGGCGATTTTGACCGCCCGAAAAACTTCGATACGCCGCTGGATCAATAATTAGGCCGTTGCCAGCGCACTTCCAAAATTTTAACGCTACATGGGGAGTGTATGGACGCAAGCAACAGCCTTGATCTATTCACTGATATCATTCAAAGCCCTACCGACCATCGCCATTACGCGATGGTCGAGCTTGATAATGGCTTGCGTTGCACCCTCATCCACGACCCCCAAGCTCAACAGAGTACAGCAGCTCTAGCTGTCGCTGCAGGACACTTTCAAGACCCTGAAGATACGCAAGGCCTAGCTCACTTTCTCGAGCACATGCTGTTCCTAGGAACCAAAGATTTTCCGCAAGCCACCGCTTACCAAGATTACATCCATCAGCATGGCGGTAATCATAACGCTTGGACCGGAACAGAATACAGTAGTTATTATTTTCACTGCGATGCTAACGCTTTTGTTGGCGCACTCGAACGCTTCTCGCGGTTTTTTTACCAGCCACTCTTTAAACATGAATGGATTGCCAAAGAAATTCAAGCTGTTGAAGCTGAATATCGGCTCAAGCGTAATGATGAACTTAGAAGACTCTATCAGGTTCATAAAGCGACCGCCAATCCAGCTCATCCATTTCGTAAATTCTCCGTGGGAAATCTTGACACCTTGAGCCCCAATGGCACAACGACGCATCTTGAACAGCGTCTGCGTGAGTTCTTTCAACAATGGTATCGTGCCAATCGCATGACATTGGTATTAGCTGGGCCGCAGTCACTGACCGACTTAGCTCAACTTGCCCAGCAACACTTCGCCGCCATTCAAGGCAATGGTCCCGAGAAAGCGGCGTTAACACAACCCCTATATTTACCCGAACAGCTAGGGATTCGTTTGAACGTGCGTCCCCTCAAAGACGCCAGACGTTTGATCCTCGCTTTTGCCCTACCGGGCATTGACGCTGATTATCGCAACAAAACGACAAGCTTTATCGCCCACATGCTTGGCTATGAAGGACCTGGTAGTCTGTACGCCGAATTACATAGACGCAATCTCATCAATAGCCTGTCAGCCGGCGGCGGCATTAGTGGAAGTAACTTTAAAGACTTTAATATCAACATGCAGCTAACCGATACAGGGATGCACGCGATTGATACTATCGTCGAACAAGTTTTTGCGGCCATTCAGTTGATCCGCGACCAAGGACTTGAAGACTGGCGCTATGCGGAACGTCAAACGGCGATAGCAAATGCCTTTCGCTACCAAGAACCGGCTCGCACCAGCGACCTAGCACCACAACTTGCGATCAATATGCATCATTATGCGCCGCAAGATGTGATTTTTGGCGATTACCGAATGGATGGACTGGATCTACAACAAGCACAGCGCTTGCTGGGGCACATGACGCCAGATTACCTGCGCGTAACACTGATCCATAAAGAGGTAGAGGTCGATAGTTTTGAGCCGCTCTATGGTACGCACTATCAATTTCAGCCGATTTCCGTAGCGCAGCAACAGTTGTGGCATAAACCCTCGGCGACTTGGGCGAAATTGGCGCAGCCGAACCCCTATCTCCGCGAGCTTGGCGCACTCGCTGAAATTGAGAGCCCACAGCATCAGCTTCCGCAGTTTGAACTCATCGAGTCGGGGCTTACTCTTTGGTGGTTGCACGACCCCGATTTTCGCGCGCCGAAAGCGCATATATACAGCCAATTTACTCTGCCCAATGCAACTGCTTCAGCCCATCACTATGCCTGCGCAAGATTGTGGGCTGAACTGATGATAGACAGACTTAATGAGGCCTGTTATGACGCCGAAATCGCTGGGCTACATTTTAATATCTATCCCCAACAGTACGGCTTAACCTTGCATGTCAGCGGCTACTCGCCGGGCGTTGTGAAGCTTACAGAGCATCTACTTGCGGCATTTAAAACAACGCATTTTAATACGGAACGTTGGCAGGATATTCAGCAAAAGTTAACCGCCAATTGGCAGTCTGCGCTGGCGAATAAGCCTTTGAATTTGTTGTTCGCACGCTTGAACGTCTTACTCCAACCGCACATGTACTCGCTTACGGATTTAGCGAACGCGCTTGGCAATTTAAGTGAAGCTGATTTTGCCCACTGGCAAAGCACCTTATTTGAAACTGCAGAATTAAAAATATTTGCCCATGGTGACCTCCCGCGCACAACAGTAGCTCCTTTATTACTGCGAGCGCAGCAGGAGTTCGTTTTGACCAACGGACTGCAGGAAAGTATCCCCCCTACCCGTTCAATACAGAACTTGAAGCAAGAGGGGCGCTGGCAAATCCGCGGTAACTTGCAGACGCGACACAGAGACCATGCAGCAATGCTGGTCATCCAAACGGCGGGTAGTAGCATTCTTGAGCAAACAACGCTGTTACTGCTGAATCAGTTTATCCAACCACATCTGTTTAACCAGTTGCGCACTCATGAGCAGCTTGGCTATTTAGTCGGTAGTACTTATATGCCGATCGAACAACGCCCACAGTTGTTACTCTATGTGCAATCAAGCCAGTATGATAGTCAGCATTTATGCGAGCGAATTGAGCATTTTCGCAGCACGTTTATTGCACAATTAGCTGACTTGGCGGGTGAATTGCCTAAAATCCAAAACTTTCTTGTGCAAAAATTACGCGAACCAGACGTCAACTTACGCTTGCGTAGTCAACGATTGTGGACCTGTATTGCAGCCCCCAACGTTACCTTCGATAGACTCGAAAAAATAGCGCAAACCCTTGAAAAAAATGATAGTTATTTCTTCTTGAATGAGATTCGTAAGGTCCTGAATGCAACCGAACAGCAAGGCTTTCTGTCAGCGACTCCTAAAGGGCTTTGACAGCATCGAAAATATTCGTTAATTTGTCTCAAACATAACAAAAATAAGAGTTGTGGCCGAACACAACCCAACATCAGGAACCCCAGTGCATCTCAAACAACGATTTAGCAAGTTGTGGTTGTTGAGCACCCAACGGCTTAGCCAATTGGGATGTCTGAGTGTTGCCGCACCTTGGTTGATGTTATTATTTGTCATGGTGCCTGCCTTCGCATCACAGCCGCAGCTCGACAACAGTTGGCGCGTGGAACTCATCAGCTTACGTATTGCAAATGAACCGATTAGTGCTGATGAACTCGATAAGCGCAATAAAGCACAGCTCTACAACGCTGATACGCTATTCCTGCCTGACCTCGACAAAGCTTTTACGATTGAATTTGGTGCGCCCTATGCGCCAGCTGCGCAACGCCTTTACTATCGCTACAAGTTAGAAGGCTTTGACAAAGATTGGGTTTACACTGACGCGGAATATCGCCGAGCTACTTACACCAATCTCGATTTCGGTGCCTATCAGTTTGTCGTCGAAGCTTCACCCAATGGTGAGGTATGGCTTGGCGAACGTCGTATCGATGTCAACGTTGCCGCTCCCCTCTGGCTGTCCCCCTGGGCGATTGCACTTTACGCAGCTATGCTACTCGGCATTCTGATTGCCTTTGGCACGACCTTAAGCGCACGGCGCCAAGCATTACATTTGTTACGTGATAGTGAAGAGCGCCTCAAGCTAAGCTTGTGGGGTAGCGGCGATCAATTATGGGACTGGCATATCAATAACGACGACCTACATCGACACAATACCTGGCGGCATTTGAAGAAATTCCCCGAAGACGGTATTCGCGCCGGCATCGGTCATAGTAAAACCAACATCCATCCGCAAGACATCAAGAAGGTTCAGCGTACCTTGCAGGATTACCTTGACGGGCGCACTGATCATTACGAGCAAACCTATCGCGTTGCCTCTGATAAGGGCTGGGTATGGGTGCTCGATCGCGGCAAGATTGTCGCCTACGATGATCGACAACAACCCCTGCGCATGACGGGTACGCTCAAAGACATTACACCGCTCGTAAAAGCCGAAGAGCGCTTGAAAATGTTGGCAGCGTCGATTACCAATATTTCGGACGGCGTATGCATCTACGATCATGAATTTAAGGTCGTTGAGACCAACCAGTCGTTCAGTAAAATTACTGGGTATAGTCGAGAAGATATGATTGGTCGAGCGCTACAGTTCACACTCTACAGCCCTGACTATCTCGACCAAATCAAGCAAATCGTTCAGCAACAAGGCAGCTGGCATGGCGAACTCGAAGATGTGCACAAAGACGGAACCATGTACCAAATCGAACTTACTTTCGATGCGATTTACGATGAGGGTAATGAAATTTCCTATTACGTTGCAACGTTCTCAGATATTACCGAGCGCAAAAATGCCGAACGCGAGTTGCGCCGCTTGTCGAATACGGACACGCTGACTGGACTACCCAATCGTTCCTACTTCCAAGTAAGCCACTCAAACCTAGTTCGCAAACGCATCATGCACGCGCTCTTGCTGTTTGACTTGGACGACTTTAAGAAAATCAACGACTCGCTCGGTCATGAAGTCGGTGATCACTTACTCATGCACGTTGCTGAGCGCGTTGCAGAAGTCGGTCGGCCACAAGATACTTTTTACCGCCTCGGTGGCGATGAGTTTATTCTATTACTTGAAGATACCGCAGACGTTCGTGTCATCACTAACGCAGCTAAACGCATTCTCGACTGTCTCGCACAACCGTTTCACATTAATGGCCATGATATTGTAGTGAGCAGCTCGATTGGGATCGTGGTTTACCCAAGCGATGGTCAATCGTCACAAGAATTACTGCAAAACGCTGATACCGCTATGTATCACGCGAAAAACGCGGGGGGTGCCGCGCATCAGTTCTTTAATGAATCTATGAACAAAAACGCTGTGCGCCGCCTACAAGTCGAAAACCAGTTACGTCATGCACTGCGCAACAATTATCTGCAAGTCCATTACCAGCCTAAAGTATCCTTGCGCACGCAAAAATTTGTCGGCTTGGAGGCCTTAGTGCGGTTAGAGTTACCTGACGTTGGTATCGTCAGCCCAGCCGAATTTATCCCGCTCGCCGAAGAAACCGGCCTGATCATTGAAGTGGGTGAACGTGTGCTACGACAAACTTGCCGCGACATGCGAGAGTGGGTCGAAGCCGGTGCGGTGCAGGGCCGTGTCGCGGTTAACTTATCCGCCAAGCAGTTCCTGCAACCCGATTTAACCCAGCGCATCATGAGCATTCTCAAAGAGGAAGGGCTAAATCCGCAGTACCTTGAGCTCGAGATCACCGAAGGTGTGGTAATGGATGATCCTGAACGTGCCATCGAAATCATGACCGAGCTTAATAACTGCGGCATTCATTTGGCACTTGATGATTTTGGAACGGGTTATTCATCATTAGCGTATCTGAAACGCTTCCCAATCCAGACACTCAAAATCGATAAAGCCTTCATCGATGATATCAACGGCGCCGAACGTGACCGCAACATGGTCGCGTCCATTGTCGCCATGGCACATAACCTTGGCTTAGACGTAGTAGCAGAAGGTGTCGTCGACCAAGAGCAAGCGGCAACTCTCAGCCACTTAAAATGTGAATTTGCCCAAGGTTACTTGTTTGCCCAACCATTGCGGCGCGAGCACTTCTTAGAGCACATCAGCACCACACTGGCGAGTCTGAAAACTAAACCGACAATTTAATGAGGTTGCCAAACGACATTGCCACGTCCAAGTGTGCGCAGCAGCAACATTCGTTTGTGGGACACAAAGAAAGGTAGCACTAGTGGACCCAATACTAGACCTGCAGCGCCCCAGCGCTTGGCTCCCATAGCGTTTTTTAAAGCTTGAATATACAGCAATAGCGCAGACAACATACAACACAGCGCAATGAACACAACGACAACCTCCAATCTAACAACGAGCGACGGTGAACCGCCGCTCCTCATTCAACACTTAATCTTCAGGGTAGAACTTTTTCCCAGCATTTGCCATATCCACCAGCAGCGGTGCTGGTTCATAACGGTCGCCATGCTGTTTGGCGTACGCACGTAACTGCCCTACGACTTCGGCGCAACCAAGGCTATCCACATATCGGAAGGGGCCACCACGGAACGGTGGGAAGCCGATGCCGAAAATAGCACCGATGTCACCATCACGCGGACTGCGAATGATACCTTCAGCAAGACAGTAAACAGCCTCGTTGAGCATCAAGAATACCGTTCGTTGTGCAATTTCAGCGCCGGTTAATTGAGCTTGCGGTTGCACACCGAGCAATTGATATACGCTACTATCGACCTCTTTGCCGGGCTTTTTGCCTTGGTAGTCATAGAAGCCTTTCTTATTTTTCTTGCCTTTACGACCGTCATCTAACAATTTGCCGAAAGCATCCGGCGCGCGGAACCGATCACCCAGCTCATTCGCCATGATCGGAGCCACTTTCGATGCCACATCAATCCCCACTTCGTCCATCAGTTTCATCGGCCCTACTGGAAAACCGAACTTGACCAAGGCTTTGTCGACCACATCGATAGGTTCACCACCTAGCACTAAGCGCGCGGCTTCGTTCATGTACGGCGCTAAAATCCTGTTCACATAAAAGCCTGCGCCATCTTTGACGACAATCGGAGTTTTGCCCTGACGTTTGGCCAATGCAACTGTGGTGGCAATGGTCGCATCTGAAGTTTTCTCATGGGTAATGATTTCTGCCAATGGCATTTTATCAACCGGCGAAAAGTAATGAAGTCCGATGACATTCTCCGGGCGCTCTGCCTTTGCCGCGATTTGCGTAATGGGCAAACTTGAGGTATTGGTTGCAAAAATCGTTTCTGGTTTAGCTACGGCTTCGATGTCAGCGACCATTTTCTGCTTCAATTCGAGATCTTCAAATACCGCTTCAATCACCATATCAACGCGTTCGAAACCACTATAATCGAGCGTACCGCTCAGCCGTAACATAGTTTTCTCAAGCTCCGCACGTGGCATGTGCTTGCGTTTCACTTTCTTGTTCAACAAGTCATAGCTGTAACGCATGGCATGCACAATACCTTGCTCTGCGATATCCTTTATACGCGCTGGAATTCCGGCTTTGACTGCGGTCACATAAGCAATACCACCACCCATTAAGCCACCGCCGAGCACACCAACTCGATGAACTTTTGCTGGCTGAGTGTCGCCGGCTCCAGTCTCTTTTTTCATCGCGGTGGTGGCAAAAAAGATATTGCGTAGTTGCTTCGACTCAGGAGTCATCGCCAGCGCACCAAACTGCTTGGCCTCGTAAGCGAGTCCCTCTTGGAAACCGTGATCAGCTCCGAAGGCAATAGTATCGATAATTTTATCCAGCGCTGGATAATTGCCTTTGGCTTTTGCCTGCGCCTGTTCACGCGCCTTTTTGAATATAATGCCGCGACCAAAACTGGTCTTTTCCAGCGCTTTCTCAAGCGTCGATAGCTTCGCTTTGCGTACGCGCGCTTTACCCGCTAGAGCTTGTTTAACTGCTGCTTCAAGCAAGATACTGGCCGGTACCACATCATCAACAATGCCGAGTTTCTTGGCTTGTTTTGGGCGTAGCTGCTTACCGGTTAAAATCAACGGCAAAGCCTTTTGAATGCCGATCAAGCGCGGCAAACGTTGCGTGCCACCTGAGCCCGGTAATAAGCCAAGCTGTACTTCTGGTAAGCCAATCACGGTCTTGTCACTATCGGTACAGACACGATAATGACACGCCATTGCTAACTCTAAGCCGCCACCAAGACAGGCGCCATCAATGGCAGCTACTACCGGCACTTTGAGTTGCTCGATGCGATCAAACATCGCCTGCCCTTGGCGCGCTAAGCTTTCTGTATCAGCTGCTGTCTCACAAGCATCGATCATGCTGATATCTGCGCCAGCAACGAACGATCCGGGTTTGTCGCTGATTACCACCACGCCTTTCAGATCTTTTTCTTGTTCGAGCTGGGCTAAAACCTTGCTCACTTCATCGGCGAAACTAGCCTTTAAGGTGTTCATTGATTCGCCAGGCACGTCAATATGAATGACAGCGATGCCATCTTCGCGAGTTTCTAAAGTAAATGCGCGTTGCGAGTCATTCATTATTCTGCCTCCAAAATCATAGCTGTACCGAGACCACCCGCCGCGCAAGCAGTTGTCAGCGCAGTGCCACCACCACGGCGGCGCAGTTCATTTAGGGTTTGCGTAATCATGCGCGCGCCTGTTGCTGCAAACGGATGACCGTAAGCAATTGAACCACCGAGTACATTGAATTTGTCCATATCAATTTCGCCAATCGCTTCGCTGCGCCCCAACTCTTGCTCGGCAAAGGTTTTACTGGCAAACATCTTCACGTTCGCTAAGGTTTGCGCGGCAAAGGCTTCATGCATATCGATAAGATCCAGATCGCTAAGCTTCATACCGGCACGATCTAATGCCAACGGCGTAGCGTAAGACGGCCCCATCAACATGTCTTTTTCGACACCGATGGCGGTAAATGCATAACTCTTGATATAACCAAGGATATCGTAGCCGAGTGCTTTCGCTTTACTTTCCGTCATCAATAACACCGCTGCAGCGCCGTCGGTAAGCGGTGTACTATTCGCTGCGGTAACAGTGCCGTGCTTGCGATCAAACACTGGTTTCAACTTGGCGTAGCCCTCGAGCTTGCTGTCGCTGCGAATGGTGTTATCACGGCGCAAGAAATCTTTGTAAGGTTCGGCATATGCGGTCATCACTTCAGCATCAAGCTTGCCAGCTTCCCATGCCTCGTGAGCAAGACTGTGCGAGCGATGCGCCAGCGCGTCTTGGTCAGCGCGAGCAATGCTGTGGCTCTTCGCCATTTGCTCGGCGGTATCGCCCATGGTCAAACCGGTGCTGTATTCTGCAACGGCTGGCGGCACTGGCAACAAGTCTTTAAAGCTGAGTCGTTTGAGAATCGCAAGACGCTGTCCCAGACTGCGCGCCTTATTCAAATCCACTAAGGCATGCGCAAGCTTGCGCGATACCTGCACCGGCAATACCGACGATGAATCCGCGCCGCCCGCAATACCGCAGCTAATATTACCCGCAATCATTGCCTCGACGATGTTTGCAGTAGCCTGAAAACTGGTCGCGCAGGCACGTGAGATACTGTAAGCATCGGTTGCTACCGGCAGACTTGTACCCAACACAATTTCACGTGCAATGTTCGGCGCTGCCGGCATTTGCACCACCTGGCCAAAGACGATTTGTTCGATTTCTTTGCCTTCTAGGCCGTATCGGTTGAGCAGCTCTTGCACCACCATTTTGCCCAAATCTAATGCGGGCACGCCGTGAAAATAGCTTGCTTGCTTCGCAAACGGCGTGCGCAAACCTGCAACCACCGCAATGCGGTCACCACTTGCCGTCTTCAATTGTTGACGTGAAGTCATAGTTAACTGCCTCTGTCGCTATTTAGAGTCCAACGCTTATCTGGTCAGACCTCATGTTTTGATACAAATTTTAGCCGTTTCAGCCCGAGAATTAAACTCTTGTTTTCGTTAAAGTGCATATACAGTACAGTATACACATTCCACACGAACCAAGAGGTTAAGATGTCGGCAGCACAGTTTCAGCACCTGCGCGATTACCTAGATAGCCAAGTCCTAGGCCAACCGGAATTTACCGAAAGCCTATTGATAGCAGTCCTTGCAGACGGTCACTTACTTGTTGAGGGTCCCCCAGGGTTGGCCAAGACACGTGCGGTAAATGCACTCGCCAAAGGCATTGAAGGTGATTTTCATCGCATTCAATTCACCCCTGACTTGTTACCAGCCGACCTTACCGGTACTGATATTTATCGTCCCGAAACGGGACAATTCGTGTTTCAACAGGGCCCCCTGTTCCATAACGTGATTCTTGCGGACGAAATCAACCGCGCTCCAGCAAAAGTACAATCTGCATTACTAGAAGCCATGGCTGAGCGGCAAATCACCGTGGGACAGACAACTTATCCGTTGCCAGCGTTGTTTATGGTGTTAGCGACACAAAACCCGCTCGAGCAAGAAGGTACCTACCCGCTACCTGAAGCCCAGCTTGACCGCTTTTTGATGCAACTTAACCTCGATTACCCTGCCGCAGATACCGAATTAGATATTTTGCGTCTTACCCGCGGCGAAGAATTGCATGGTGAAGTCGATATGCCTGAACCATTAACGCAGGAGGCGATTTTTGCCGCACGCAAAGATGTGCTGGAAATTTTCATGGATGAAAATGTCGAAAATTACCTGGTTCAGTTGGTCATAGCGACGCGGCGACCTGAGTTTTATGATAGCGAACTCGCCAGTTGGTTGAGTTATGGAGGGAGCCCGCGCGCCACCATTGCCTTAGATCGCTGTGCACGTGCAAAAGCTTGGTTGGCTGGTCGCGACTTCGTGACACCTGACGATATTCAAGCTGTTTATCCACATGTCATGCGTCACCGCATTATTCTAAGTTACCAAGCTGAGGCTGATGGCGTGACCGCTGATCGCGTGCTTGAATTGCTGCTGCAACATGTCGCAACCCCCTAAGTAATGGTTCCTATGAGCAATAGCAATCCATGGCTCCAACAATGGCACAGCAATGGCATTGAAGTGACTGCTGCTGAGCTCATGTATTATCGCAGCAAAGTCGCGGCGTTTGCGCGTCACCGCCAATTACACCCACCCAAAAATCAAACGGGAGCCTTGCTGAGCAAAACCCGCGGGCGCGGGATGGAGTTTGACGAAGTTCGCCATTATCAGGCGGGTGACGACGTACGAGCGATCGACTGGCGCGTGACGGCTCGCACCGGACAGGCGCACACCAAATTATTTCGCGAAGAACGCGAACGTCCCGTCGTCATGTTGGTGGATTTCAGCGCCTCACTACAGTTTGGCAGCCAGTTGTTGTTAAAAAGCGTACAAGCTTGTCACTTAGCGGCTGCTCTTGCTTGGCAAGCGAGTCAGCGCGGCGATCGGGTGGGTGCCCTGCTCGGTCATGCCGAGCGCCACATGGAGATTCGTCCACAAGGTCGTCAACAAGGTGTGCTGCGGGTCATACATGGCTTAGTCGAAATGCAAAATCAAGCGCTCAATAGTCAACATCCACCGGCAGTGAATGTGCTCGAACAACTGATGCAGCGCGCGCGTCAAGTGGCGAAACCCGGCACTATCGTCAACATCATCAGCGATTGGAGTGAGCTCAGCGAAGCCACGGAACTGCTCATACAAACGCTTCAACGCCACTGCACGGTGAACTTACTACAATGTACCGACCCACTTGATCATGCCCTACCGCGCGAGTTAGACCAACAGGATGTAGCCCTTGTTGCTCACCAAGGAAAGCCTGATGATGCGGCACAACAACTTTTCTTTGCAGCCGGTGACCGGGCATCACGAGCTCTTTACGCAGAGCGTGCTCAGCAACAACAGCAACGCGTGCTCAAATTAGCGCAACAACTAGGTACCCCGTTGCGGGTTTTCAGTGCCGCAGAGGCGCTCGAAAATCAATGGCCAGAGGTCATGGTATGACGCCAATAGATCCACGCCTGCAAGATATGCAAGATATCATTGCGGCCCCAGCAGCTAGTTGGTGGCCATTAGCGCCCGGCTGGTATGCGCTAGCTGCGACCGCACTAACCCTTGTGTTGGTGACCAGTTGGTTGCTTTATCGCCGGTACCAAGAACGCCGGATGCAGCGAGCAGCGCTGCGACAACTACAGCAGTTAACGGCAACCGCCTCAATTGCAGAGCTGACACACTTGTTGAAACAAACAACCCAAGCGTATTTTCCCAATCACGCATTAGTAAGCTTGCCCACCGCGAAATGGCATGCGTTTTTACTGCAACAACTATCAAATTCAGCACAGGCACGCTACAGCGAGCTGCTCGATGAAATCGCCGCGCAAGCCTATCAAGATCCCTCGCGACAAACTACGCAACCCTATGGCGCGCTGCAACAGCGTTATTACCAGTTCGTCAAACACTGGCTCAAGCATGCATTGCCGCCTAACAAGCAGGCCTTAAGGGAGGCTAGCCATGATTGAGTTCGCGTGGCCTTGGTTAGGTCTGTTGTGGTTGTTAGCGCCTGGACTCTATCTGGTGCGTAAACGCAAACAACGGCAGTTTTCGTTATTGCAAATGCCCAAATTACAGCAAAGTAGCCAGCAACCCGAGCCAGCAAAGAAGCGATCTTGGCTAGTGTTACTTAGCCTGCTCGCTTGGACGCTATTAGTGCTCGCCGTTACACGCCCGCAATGGCTCGGGGAACCGGTTCAAGTGCGCAGTGAAGCACGGGAAATGGTGCTGGCTGTCGACTTATCCGGCAGTATGGAAATCGCCGATATGCAGATTGAAGGACGAGAAGTAAATCGGCTGACCATGGTGAAACATGTGGTGAGTGATTTCATAGAGCGCCGTCAGGGCGACAAAATGGGCCTCATATTGTTTGCCGACACCGCCTATGCGCAAGCACCTATTACCTATGACTTGCGCAGCGTGCGGCAATTACTGGAAGAAGCACAATTGCGTCTAATCGGTGAACGCACAGCGATCGGTGATGCCGTTGCACTCGCAGTGAAACGTTTTCGTGATAATGAAAACACCAATCGTATCCTTATCCTATTGACCGATGGGCAGAATACCGCCGGTAATGTTTCACCCGAACAAGCGACCCAGTTGGCCGCTTACTACGATGTTAAAATTTACTCCATTGGCGTGGGTGCCGACGAGGTCATTGTCGATAGCTTTTTTGGCAAGCGCCGCGTCAATCCTAGCCGCGACCTCGATGAAGACATGTTACGTGGCATGGCTGAAGCAACCGGCGGTGAATATTTCCGTGCGCGTAGTACTGAAGAGTTGGAAGAAATTTATCGCACCCTCGATGCTTATGAACCTGTAAGCGGTGACGAACAATTACGCCGACCACGCAGTGAATTATTCTTCTGGCCTGCTGGCGCCGCGTTCGCTGTATTCAGCCTTATTTGGCTCAGCAGCCTGCTGCGCCAGCACTGGCAACGCCGTACCGCGAGGTATGCAACTGATGCTTGAGCTTCATCTCGAACTGTTTCATTTTCTGCGCCCATGGTGGCTACTAGGGGTCATCCCCGTGCTCCTTATTGGTTGGCTACTTTGGCACCAGGGTCGCGCGCGTCGTGGCTGGCACGAAGTCATCGCCCCACACTTAACTGAGCGCTTGGTGCTCAAATCAGCTAAGCAGCAGCGGCAACCTTTGCGTTGGTCGTTGCCACTGGCGCTACTATGTCTTGTATTCGCACTCGCGGGCCCAACTTGGGAGCAACGTCCACAACCGGTTTATCAGTTAAACGCGGGGCAAGTCATCGTGATGGATCTATCGATGTCGATGCGCGCCACCGACTTGAACCCGAATCGCCTCGAACA
This sequence comes from Pseudidiomarina atlantica, assembly GCF_000753735.1. GTDB lineage: Bacteria > Pseudomonadota > Gammaproteobacteria > Enterobacterales > Alteromonadaceae > Pseudidiomarina > Pseudidiomarina atlantica. Next base: position 191,081 of record NZ_JPIN01000007.1, read on the forward strand.
AATGCGGTTTAAAGCGATGAGCCTTGCCAATGACTATTTAGATGGTGAAACCGGACTCATCGCCTATGCCGGCGATGCCTTTATCATTAGTCCGTTAACTCGTGATGCGGCCAGCTTGAGTAATCTGATCCGTGCCCTTAGCCCAGAAATCATGCCAGTCCAGGGAAGCTATCCACAAAGTGCTTTGGAACTTGCCGATCAGCTCTTACGCGAAGCTGGCTACGCCGAAGGTGACATTTATTGGTTTACCGATGGTATCGAAACGCGCGATCAAACCGAACTCACTAACTTTGTCCGCAATCACCCTCATCGCTTGGCTATTATGGCGCTCGGCAGTGAGCAAGGCGCGCCTATTAGTTTGCTCGATGGCAATCTACTGCGCGATCGTGGCGGTGACGTGGTAGTGCCAAAACTCACACCTGAACGCTTACAAACCCTGGCTGAACTCAGCAATGGTCGCTTCGTCCAGTGGCGGCAAGACGCACAAGACCTTGAATACTTGTCCTCGCTGCCACCGCTGTCGCGTGATGGCAGCGAAAGTGACGAGCAGCGTGGTGATGCATGGTACGACATGGGACCTTGGTTATTACTCACAAGCTTACTGTTATTCTTACCTAGTGCGCGCCGCGGCTTATTGTTGCTTGCCGGGTTGGGGCTATTGAGTAGTGCGCTGCTGACGCCTCCGGTTTACGCACAACAAGCGAGCTCAGCAGCCTCAGAGGATGGCCTAGCTTGGCACCAACAGCTATGGCAAACGCCTTATCAGCAGGCTGATGCTGCGATCCAGCAAGAAGACTATGAACGGGCGGCCCAAATTGCGACCGACCCGCTGCAGCGCGGTACCGCGAATTATAAACGGGGTGCATACGAACAAGCTTTACAGGACTTTTCGCAGGTCGACAGCGCTGTGGGCTATTACAATCAAGGCAACAGCTTGATGAAAATGGAACGCTATGACGAAGCCGCTAACGTCTACCGTGAAGCATTGCGGCGCGACCCTAACCTGCAGCAAGCCGAGCAAAACTTGGAGCTAGCCGAACAACTTGCTGCTGCGCAACAACAACAGCAACAAGGTGAAGGTGAGCAACAAGAAGGTGAGCAACAAGAAGGTGAGCAGTCACCGCAAGATCAGCAACAAAGCGGTGAGCAAAATAGTGACGGCAGCGGTGAACAGCAACAGGAACCAGAGGCTGGCGAACAACCCCAACAACAACAGAGCGAAGAACAACGTCAAGCCGAAGCGGCTGAGTCCAACGAAGCTAACGCACAAGATGATCGCGAAGGTGAAGAGCAACAGGCGCAAATGACACCTGCTGAACAACTTAGTGAAGAGCAACGCCAACAGTTAGAACAGTGGTTGAACCGCATTGAGGATAATCCGGCCTATCTGTTGCAACGCAAAATGTTAGAAGAAGCAAAACGTCGGGACCGCCAGAGTCCACCGCAAGGAGTCGAAAAACAGTGGTAGCCCTATTGCAGCAAAATTTCTCGAGGCGCTGGCAAGTCGTACGCCAGCTGATACTAGTGCTGATGTTCACCCTGGTGACCGTCCCTAGTGCCGTGGCGCAAAATGATGCCCCCAACAATGTCACTATTAGTGTGGATAAAAACCCTGTTGCCGCTGGCGACACCATTATTCTCACCGTCACTGTAGATAAACTGGTGAGTGATGCTGCATGGCGTCCGCGAGATGTTCTTAGCGACTTTCGTGTATTGGGCAGTTCTAGTAGTCGCAACACCCAAATCATTAACGGTAATACGCGCGCACAAACCACCTTCAACACTATTTTGCAGGTTCCCTCCGCTGCCGAAAAATATACGATTGGCCCGATTACCATTGAAGGCACCGACAGTAACCGTATCGAATTGGAAGTGTTGCCCGAGGGCGCCAACGCTGAGCTCAATGCACAGCGTAAGGCTTTTATGCAGGTAGAGATCAGTCGTGACCGAGTATTTGTGCAAGAACAAGTGCAACTAGTCACCAAGCTTTACCTCGCTGCAAACCTGCATAGCGGTAATATCATTCCGCCGCAGTTGGCAGATGCCGATATTCGCCAAGTTGGCAGCGATAGCGAGACTTCCGAGATTATCGATGGGAAGAAGTTTCAGGTGTTCACGCGTACCTACCTGATCATTCCGCAGCGCTCAGGCGAACAGACAATTCAAGGTCCAGTGTTTCAAGGACAAATTAACGCTAACAGCTCACGTACGATGTTCCCGTCATTCTCGTCAACCGAAGCCTTAACCACCGCTGCACAAGATATTCCGCTAACGGTCGAAGCTTTGCCGGCGGACTGGCCCTCTGACAGCGATTGGCTGCCGGCTGAACTCGTCAGCTTGTCAGTAAGCGTTGGCAACGAGGGGAGCGAGCAAGAATCGACTCAGCAACAATACACGCAAGGTGAGCCCATTACGCTCACTTATCGATTAACAGCCGTAGGGCCGTTGCCTGACCAATTGCCACGCCTCAACAAATTAGTCCAACAACTAGCGATCGAAGGGGCTACGCTCTATCCCGAAAGCCCTGAGTCGGCATCCAACCAGCGCAATGGTAAGATAATTTCGCAGCAGACCTTGCGGGTTACAGTATTACCAACACAAGCAGGCGAACTTAAAATACCGAGCCTACAGGTGGATTGGTTTAACACTCAGATGCGCGTAGCAGACATCGCAACAGCACCGGCGCAAACCTTTAGTATCGCTGCTGGAGCAATGCCAAATGACTTATCAGAATTGCCGGTACGCGAGCCGACAGCTGAAGCAACGGCATCTGAGACAACGCCTACGGTGATTGAAGAGCTTGTTGACCATGAGCAACTGCGTTGGTGGCAACTAGGGGCAGGTGGCATCGCAATCCTCTGGTTACTCACTTTAATTTGGGGATGGCGCCGTGGGCGTCGCGCGACAGTTGCGGATGCATTAGCTAAACCACCCGAAGTCGATGCGCAAAGCAGCCTTCATAGCCTCCGTAAAGCCTGTTTAGCCAACGACAGTGCTGCTACCGAACAATTGCTGAAACGTTGGGCACAACGCGCGTTAGGGCTGCGTAGTGCCCAATTAAGTAGTATTGCTGACAGCCTAGGTCACGTCGAATTGCGCCGCCAACTGTTGCATCTGCAACAATGCCGCTACGCGGCCAGCGCTAATGACTGGCAACAAGGCAAAGCCTTGTGGAAAGCTCTGCAAGATGCGCTCAAGCAAACACCGAAAAAGGCACCAAGCCAGCAGCTGCCACAATTGTATCCACCGTCGAGTTAAGAGGCTATTGCCAGTAAGTTAAGGCGCGCCGAAAGCGTGCATGCGCAATTGCAAAAAATAACGTTCCAATTATGGCTAAAGCAATAATTTGCGGCGTTACTAGGCTCAGACCAGCACCACGGAACAAGATGGCTTGGCTAGCTTCGATAAAGTGCGTTGTTGGCGCTGCACTCATCAGGTAATAAACTACTGGAGGTAAACTTTCTCGCGGCGTCATGCCACCGGATAGAATTTCCATCGGCAAAATAACGAGCATAAGTAACAAGCCAAACTGCGGCATTGAGCGCGCAAAAGACGCCAGGAATATTCCTAAGGAAGTGGTCGCGAAAAGGTGTAATACCAAGGCTAAGGTAAAAACGCTTAATGATCCCGCTAGTGGTATCTCTAATGCTGTTTGCACCACTAATACCAGCGATGCCAGCGCAGCGATCATGACGACCAGCGCCATCGACCAGACCTTTGCCGCCATGATCTCCATTGCTGAAATCGGCATCACCAATAAATGCTCGATTGTGCCATGCTCGCGCTCACGTAATAACGCGGCACCGGTTAAAATAATCGATAGCATAGTGATTTGCGAAATCACTTCATTAACGGCTGAAAACCAACCCGCGTTTAGTTCAGGGTTGAAGCGTGAACGCAAGTTCAACTCAATCGGTGGCAATGCGGTCGTGCCCATCACTGCTTGCAGCTCCTGTTGAATCATTACCTGCAAATAGCCACTTCCGGTGAACGCCTGAGTCATCCGAGTAGCATCAACTAACACCTGAATCGAGGTGGCATTACCGGCAAGAAAATCACGTTGAAAGTGACTTGGTATGTGCACAATAAAAGTGTATCGCCCCTGATCCATGAGTTGGTCGGCAAGTTGATAGCTGACGGATTCTGGCGGCAAAAAGTAAGGCTCACGAAAGGCTTGAACAATTCTTTGCGACAGTTGTGACTGGTCATCATCAATGACTGCAATGGGTGTTTTATGCAAGGTATCAGGCATTGCCGAGGCGGCAGTGTAGACCGAGACGCTAAAAGCAACCACAACAATCAATAGCAGTATCGGATCACGTACTATCGTTTGCAGTTCTTTCCAACCTAAGATGGCTACAGTTCGCAAACGCATTTCAACGCTCCTGTTTCCGCAGCAATAACGCAGCAGTTGTTAACAAGATCGGTATAGCGATAACGAGCGGCGCGATGGCTGGCAGCGCGTCTGTAAACGACATCCCTTTAGAAAACACGCCGCGCGTGACGACAATATGGTAGGTTGCCGGAAAAACCTCACCAATCCATCGTGCAGCTCCCTCAAGTGAGGGCACGGGTGTCAATAATCCTGAAAATTGTGCGGCGGGGACGATAGTTGCTAGCGTGGTCGCGAACAAAGCTGCTATTTGACTGCGCACAAACGCCGAAATGATGAGGCCAAATAAGGCTGCATTGATAACGTAGAATAAACTTGCCAGCGTTAAAGCCGCTAAACTACCCGTCAGCGGCACCTCAAATAAATAAACCGCCAACAACAATAACACTGCATAATTCACCATCCCTAGCACGACATAAGGCACTAATTTACCCAGCAGAAATTCAAGCCGTGTAGTTGGGGTTACATAAAAATTTAAAATCGAACCCAGTTCTTTCTCCCGAACCACCGCAAGCGACGTCAAAATGGCAGGAAACATTAACAACAACAGTGGAATAACCGCTGGCATCATCGCCGGTAAACTTTTCACCTCTGGGTTATAACGATAACGCGTGTCTATCCGTGCGGCAGCTGTGAGAGCGTCTTGCTCAGGTGTATAGCGTTGCTGCAACCAGTGCAGATGCAGACCCTGAACGTAGCCTTGTACTGTTTCCGCTCGCATCGGTAGCGATCCATCAATCCAAGCGCCAATCTCAACTCTTCGACCACTCTCCACATCACGAGCAAAACCGTACGGAAGCTCTAACGCCAAGCTTATTTCTCCACTGCGCAGACGCTGTTCCATATCCGCCTCGTTGATGAGCGGTGATTGTTCTGCAAAATAACGGCTCGCCGCAATGCTATGCGTGTAATCATGACTCAACTGGCTCTGGTCATAGTCAAGCACGGCAAAACTCAAATCCTCTACATCCATATTCATGCCATAACCCAACACTGTCATTAAAATCACACTGCCCAGTGCAGCCATCCACAGCCGAATGGGATCCCTTAACAACTCCATACTTTCGCGCCGCAGATAACTCCAGCAACGTCGCCAGCTAAAATATGGAGATCTTCGCTGTGACGATTCCGACGGTAATAGCTCTGTGGCTACTGGCGCCACGTTATCAGTTTGCGCGCGTTGCAGAAGCTGGACAAAGGCATCATCAAGTGATGCCGCATTTTCTTTCGCCATGATTGCTGTGGGAGTATCGGTGACGATAATTTTTCCAGCGTGCATTAATGAGATGCGATCGCAACGCGTTGCCTCTTCCATATAATGGGTTGAAATGAATATCGTCACCTGTTGCTGCTGCGCTAGATCAATTAATAATTGCCAGAACAATTCGCGCGCGACTGGATCAACTCCCGAAGTGGGCTCGTCGAGTATCAGCACTTCTGGTCGATGAATCATGGCAACAGCAAGACTCAGGCGTTGCCTTTCGCCTAAAGGCAACTGCGGTGGAAGTTCGTGTAACTGTTCGTTCAGGTTAAATTGTTCAGCCGCCCACTTTACTCGTGCCGCGACTTGGTGGCTCGCCACTTTAAACAGCTGCGCATGTAAGCGCAAATTTTGTTCGACTGTTAACTCGTTAAATAGCGAGAACTGTTGGGTCATGTAGCCGACTTTATATCGCGACGCTCTGCTGCTTGCGGCAATAGGTTCTCCCAGCAAGGTACCGGAACCACTGGTCGCGGGCAGTAATCCAGTCAACATTTTCATTGTGGTCGTTTTGCCACAGCCATTTGAGCCAAGAAAACCAAATATTTCGCCCCGTTTGACCGTCAGGTCGATAGTATCTACGGCCGTAAAAGCACCAAACTTCTTCGTTAGCGAGCGCGCTTCAATGGCAATCTCGTCGACTGGTTGTGCTCGGCTAGCGGTCGCCACAGCTGGCAGTTGATAGGTGTTCGGTAACAGTTGTAAAAAAGCTTGCTCGAGGGACTCTGCACCGGTTTTGTCTAATAATTCGAAAGGTTTGCAATGGGCGAGTATTTCACCATTGTGCATAACCACAAGCTGTTCGAAGCGCGCCGCTTCGCTCATAGAAGCGGTGGCAACCACGACGCTCAATTGCGGCTGCAATTGCTGCAGGCGCTCAATCAAACGCCAGAATTGACGACGCGAGAGTGGATCTATGCCTGTGGTGGGCTCATCAAGCAACAATAGGTCAGGATCATGAATCAACGCGCAGCATAGCCCTAACTTTTGCTTCATCCCACCCGACAATTGCCCCGCCCGTCGCTCCGCAAAATCAAGTAAGCCTGTTGCTGCCAACAATTGCTCGATTCGCTCGACTCGTTCCGATTTTGGTAGGGCGAACAGGCCGGCGAAAAAAGCGACATTTTCATAAACTGATAATGCTGGATACAAGTTTTTGCCAAGCCCCTGCGGCATATAGGCTACACGTTGGAAAAGGCGGTGGCGCCCCGGACCCAAACTCAGGTCTTCGCCCAGTGTACTGATGCTTCCTTGTTGCAGAACTTTAGCGCCTGCAATCAAGCCAAGCAGCGTTGATTTACCGACTCCATCAGGGCCAATAATTGCGGTGGTCGATGCCGCCGGCACCGACAAAGTGATAGACTTCAGGGCACATTTGTCACCGTAAAAATGGCTTACATTGACAAGCTCGGCCGCGGTATTCATGCTTTAGTTACTCATCTACCTGTTCGAGCAGTTGTAGATGATCCGGCCAAGGTTGTGCGGTATCGGTGCGCACGTACGTCACCCCTGGTAAGCCTGTTTTTACGTGTTCAATATAACGCTCAAGCAACGCGCGTGGTATTTGCGCGCGTACACGAAACATTAATTTGTCGCGCTCTGCCGCAGTCTCCACTGTTTTGGGTGTGAATTGTGCCTCATCAGCGATGAACGAAATAGTTGCTGGAATTACGTAATCTGGAGCTGTATCTAAGACAATCCGAGCCTCACTGCCAATTGCCAGTTTGCCAACCACTGCCGTCGGCAAAAAGAACGTCATATAGACATCCGTTACATCCATTAAATTTAACACGCGACCGCCGGCACCGATGACTTCACCCGGACGCGCCATAATGAATTGCACGCGCCCCGGCCGCGGTGCACGAATTTCACTCTCAGCTAACTCAACTAGCATGCTTTCAACACTCGCAAGTGCTGCTTCGACTGATGCTTCACTGCCTCGCACGTTCGTTTGTGCAGCGATGATAGCTGCATCAGCGGCAGCTATTTGTGCTTGCGTAGCCGCAATAGCAGCTTCCGCTCCTAACTTGGCCGCACGCGCGTCATCAAGCTCTTGCGCCGATACCGAACCCTGACGGGCAAGTTGCTCCGCTCGCTGATACCGAATTGTGGCCAACTCGAGTTCTGCTTGGCGTTGTTGTAGCACCGCTTGCGCAGCGCGATGTTCTGCTTCACGCAAGGCGATTTGACTCTGGGCAGCGGCAACTTGACTTTGTGCTTGCAACAGTTGGGCCTCTGCTTGGTGCAATTGCGCAGTGAGTGCCGCTGTATCGAGCACGGCTAAAAGTTGCCCAGCCTCAACCCATTCACCTTCTCTTACGTACACATCTTGCACGCGCCCAGGCCGTGGCGTCGACAAATTCATTTCCACCGCTTCAATACGACCATTACCGCTGGCCAAATAACTGGGGGGCTGTTGGTAAAGCGACTGAACGTAAGCGACTACAAACCAGACAATAATAATCAAGCCAGCCCCACGAAGGATCCATTTTGTGCGCGCTTTCATATTGTTTTCTCGCTGATTTATTATTGCTTCAGCTTAAAGACTTGATTCGTAAAAAGCCAATAAAAAAACCGCACTCAAGTCACCCTAAGTGCGGTTTCGTGATTCCTTGCTGCGTAAGATTACGGCTCTAGTGAGTCGCTATTTGAGCTTAGCAACATTTCAATCTCAGCATCGCCACGCAAGGCGTTAATCACTGCGCTGTATACCTCCTGCGAGTAATTATTCAGCAACTGCTCTTGCAACTGGACGCTTTGTTCCGCGTCGACCTGACCTGCGCTGACGCTGTCAAGACGCACCACCGCAATATCACCATTTTCCAATGTGACAGTGTCGATATTACTGCTGTCTGCAGCTGGCGCTGCCATACCGAACAAGGTCTGCACCACCATGCGTGGATACTCAGAACTTTGTCGAGTAGCATTGCTAACCTCAGTGAACTCCGCATCTGTTGCCTCACCAGAGCGAACCGCTGTGGCAATCGCATCAGCACGTTGCAACGCTAGTTCTTGTGCACGCTCGACGGTCAGTGCTTGGCGTACTTGATCGGTCACTTCGCTCAGCGGTTGGGTAGTCGCATCTTTATGATCGACTACGCGGACGACTACCGATTCAGTGTCACTGATTTCGATGATGTCACTGTTGAAACGATCGGTGATCATTTCGTTTGAGAATACCTCTTGTACCACCGCCGGTGCTGCAAGGGCGCCACGCGCTGAACCTTCGCTAATCCAATCTGAGGTTTGTGCGGTAAGTCCAGTTGCTTCTGTCACTGCCGAAAAAGTATCAGGCACTTCAAAAGCAAGCTTAGCGACTTCTTGTTGCAACTCGTAATAGCGGTTCTGTACTTGCTGTTCACGTAGGTTCTCAGCAATCTCCGCACGCACTTCTTCAAACGGCGTGACTGAGCCTTCTTCTTTGTCCGTCAGCTTAATGATGTGATAACCGAAGCTGGTCTCAACTACACCAGTAATATCACCGATATTTTCGAGCGCAAATGCCGCTTCTTCGAAATCCGCATCCATAGTGCCCGGCTCGATCCATTCCAGATCACCGCCCTGCTCACCAGAGAAAATATCGTCTGAGTTAGCTTGCGCGAGTTCAGCAAAATCGGCACCTTGCTCAATTTCCGCCAGCAAAGCTTCTGCTTCCGCTTCAGCAGCAGCCGCATCATCACCACTCTCAATCAAGATGTGCGAAAAGCGGTAACGCGGCGCATCTTCATAGCGCGATAAATTACCTTCGTAGTAGGCACGTGCGTCTTCTTCACTAACTTCGAGCTGTTCAGCTAATTCAGCACCGTCAATAAGGACATACTCGACCTTTACTTGTTCCGGCACGGCAAAGTTTTGCAAATTCTGATTATACCAAGTCTCGATATCGGCATCGCTAATCTCGACTTGGTCACGATAGTCTTCCCAAGCGATTTGCGTGAAAGCGCCACTACGCTCTTGGCCCAGCAGTTGCAGAGTGTTATCCACTTCACTTGGCAGCACAAATTCGCTGCCCACAATGCCACGAACTAACTGTTGTGTAATAAGGTCACGACGAATCAGTTCAGCAAAGCCATCTGGGGTATAACCCATGCTGCGCAAAGTCGTTAGGTACAAATCATTATCGAATTGACCGGCAACTTTGAAGCCTGAGATATCGCGAATTGCCGCTTTCACTTGCTCCGGCGATGCGCGCAAACCGCGATCACGCGCAGCTTGCTCTAATAATTTTTGGTTGATGAGGTCATTGACCACTTGCGCGCGAATACGCTGTGTATAACGCGGGTCGCGTGCTAGCTGCTCGTAAAAGTCGCCCAATTGCTGTTGCTGACGGTTACGTTCGCTTTCCACTGCGCGCTCAAACTCTACTTGGGTGATATCTTCGCCATTCACCACTGCCACCGCCGGCTCAGGCTGGTTTGCGATATAGCCACCAATCCCTGCTAAAGCGAACGTCAGCGCGATGAGTACAAGGAACACCTTGACCCAGAGGCTCTGTGACCCTTCACGAATCCTGTCCAACATAATTTCATTAACCTCAAAATGTTCTGTTTTTTACCGCGCGCTATTTTATCTCATTACGCGGAAAAAAAATAACCCGAAGACATGCTTCGGGTTACTTTCTCTATTCGCTGGCGGAACGGACGGGACTCGAACCCGCGACCCCCGGCGTGACAGGCCGGTATTCTAACCAACTGAACTACCGCTCCGCAGTGATTAGTTTACTGAATCTTTCAGTGCTTTACCGGCTTTGAAAGAAGGTACTTTCGCTGCAGCGATTTGGATAGTCTGGCCAGTTTGTGGGTTACGACCAGTGCGAGCTGAACGCTCACGTACTGCAAATGTGCCAAAACCGACGAGTTGTACTGAATCACCTTTTTTCAAAGCATCAGTTACTGCTTCGATGAAAGAGTCCAGAGCACGTCCTGCAGCAGCTTTAGAAATTTCTGCTCCCTCTGCAATTTTGTCAACTAACTGAGACTTGTTCACAGTATCATCCCCTTAGATTGTTATTATCAGATTTTGCGTGGTTCCATTTGCAATTTCATTTGCATGGGCCCGCGAAGGTTATAACAAGCCTGAACAACGTGTTCAAGCAATTCAACAGGTTTGCGACTACTCCACGTTTCCCTGTCTCTCAAGTGGTATGTCAGAGTCTTTCGATGTGTTTGCCTGACCATCACTTTGACTCTAGGCTACCACAAGATTTTCGATTGAGAACCCTTTTTCACAAATTTTTTGACGAAAGAATGCGGTCTGCAGCCAGATCATGGGCTCACAGGCCGCATTTTCACGTTTTGTTAGGCCTTTTTAACCTCAGGTTCACGCTCTAAAGCGACTTTTAACACTTCATCAATCCACTGTACCGGCTGGATTTTCAGGTCTGCCTTTACGTTGTCACTGATTTCTTGCAAGTCGCGTTCGTTGTCTTTCGGGATCAATACGTGCTTGATACCACCACGATGCGCAGCTAAAAGCTTCTCTTTTAAGCCACCGATGGCCAACACTTCACCACGTAGCGTGATTTCACCTGTCATGGCGACATCGGCACGCACTGGTATTTGGGTGAGCGATGACACCAACGCCGTCACCATGGCAATACCCGCACTTGGGCCATCTTTTGGTGTTGCGCCTTCTGGCACGTGCACGTGGATGTCGCGCTTTTCATGGAAGTCATCAGGAATACCCAATTTATCCGCACGGCTGCGTACCACCGTCAGCGCGGTTTGAATCGATTCTTGCATGACATCGCCTAGCGAACCGGTAGAGGTAATCTTACCCTTACCTGCTACGTTAGTGGCTTCAATGGTAAGTAAATCGCCCCCCACTTCGGTCCACGCTAAACCTGTCACCTGACCAATCTGGTTATTCTCTTCCGCTTTACCAAAGTCAAAGCGCTGCACACCTAAATAATCTTTCAGGTTATCCGCATTAATTTCAACTTTCTTAATGCGTTTATCGAGCACGATCTTCTTCACGGCTTTACGACATAAGCGCGAAATTTCGCGCTCGAGGTTACGCACACCGGCTTCACGCGTGTAGTAACGAATAATGCCCAGTATGGCATCGTCTTTGATATTTAACTCATTCTTGCGCAAACCGTTGCGTTCGAGCTGTTTCGGCAACAAATGACGCTTCGCAATATTGAGTTTCTCGTCTTCGGTATAGCCGGCCAACCGAATCACTTCCATGCGGTCAAGCAACGGCCCAGGAATGTTCATGCTGTTCGAAGTAGCAACAAACATGACGTCCGACAAATCGTAATCAACCTCTAAATAATGGTCGTTAAAATTGACGTTTTGTTCTGGGTCGAGCACTTCCAACAAGGCCGAAGCTGGGTCGCCACGCATATCAGCCGCCATCTTGTCAATTTCATCCAGCAAAAACAGTGGGTTACGAACGCCAACCTTTGCCATCTTCTGGATCAATTTGCCCGGCATTGAGCCAATATAGGTACGACGGTGTCCACGAATTTCAGCTTCGTCACGCACGCCACCTAACGCCATACGGATATACTTACGACCAGTCGCCTTGGCAATAGATTGACCTAACGAGGTTTTACCAACGCCCGGTGGTCCGACTAAGCACAGAATGGCACCACGCACTTTACTGGTGCGCTGTTGCACCGCAAGGTACTCAAGAATGCGTTCTTTTACTTTCTCGAGACCATAATGATCCGCATCGAGGATTTGCTCAGCATTGGCGAGATCTTTCTTGATCCGTGAACGCTTTTTCCATGGCACCGAGACCATCCAATCGATATAACCACGCACCACGGTCGCCTCAGCAGACATAGGTGACATCATCTTCAATTTTTGCAGCTCAGCACGGGTTTTCTTCTCGGCTTCTTCAGGCATTTTCGCGTCTTGAATTTTCTTCTCAAGCGTTTCAAATTCATCTGGGCCGTCTTCCATTTCGCCGAGTTCTTTTTGAATCGCTTTCATTTGCTCATTCAAATAGTACTCGCGCTGGCTTTTCTCCATTTGCTTTTTCACGCGTGAACGGATGCGCTTCTCAACTTGTAATAAGTCAATTTCGCCTTCCATAAGCGCCATCAAAAACTCTAAACGCTCACGCACATCGGTAATTTCCAATACTTTCTGCTTGTCGTTTAACTTCAACGGCATGTGCGCAGCCATAGTGTCGGCCAAGCGGTCAGCTTCTTCGATACCCGATAACGAAGTCAGAACCTCAGGTGGAATCTTCTTATTGAGCTTAACGTAGCCCTCAAATTGATTCACAGCAGAACGAATCATCACCTCTTCTTCTTTTTCTGGCATCTCTTCAGAGTCCAGGTAGTGCACTTTGGCACGGAAGAAGTCTTCATTATCTTCGAACGCATCAATCGCCGCTCGTTGTGAACCTTCAACCAGCACTTTGACTGTGCCATCAGGGAGTTTCAACAACTGCAAAATATTCGCAACCGTACCGATGCTATGAATATCTTTGGTTTCTGGCTCGTCTACACTGGCGTCCATTTGCGCCGACAGAAAAATTTGTTTGTTGTTTTCCATTGCCGCTTCGAGGCAGCGAATTGATTTCTCGCGTCCGACGAACAATGGAATGACCATATGCGGGTAGACCACTACATCACGCAGTGGCAAAACGGGAATACTTAACTGCTCGACCCGTGCTTCGCTCATCGTTATCTCCAGATTTGGTGATTAGGTGTCTTAAAATTTATCTTACTCTTAATATGAGGCCATGCGAAGAAAGTTCAATGATTTGCATAAAAAAAGGGCCAAAACGGCCCTTTTTGCACATTTTTCATGCTAACTGAGCTAGTTATTCACCTGAAGCATGCTTTTCTTTATCTTGATTTTGATAAATCATGATCGGCTTCGAATCGCCGGCAATCACCGATTCATCAATCACAACTTTGCTGACGTTGTCGATAGACGGTAATTCGTACATGGTATCGAGGAGCACGCCTTCAACAATCGAGCGCAAACCGCGCGCGCCTGTTTTGCGTTGCATTGCCTTACGGGCAATGGCGCGCAATGCGTCATCACGGAACTCAAGCTCGGCACCTTCCATTTCAAACAATGCTGAATATTGCTTGGTCAGCGCGTTCTTCGGTTCTTGCAGAATTTGCACCAAGGCATCTTCATCGAGCTCTTCGAGCGTCGCCAACACTGGCAAACGGCCAATAAACTCAGGAATCAAACCATATTTGACCAAGTCTTCAGGTTCTACCTGACGCAGCAAGTTCGCTGCTTGTTCACTGGCTTTCTTTTTCACTTCAGCACCAAAACCGATGCCGGTTCCGATACTCACCCGTTGCTCAATAACCTTGTCGAGACCTGCGAATGCACCACCACAGATAAACAAGATTTTCGAGGTATCCACCTGCACAAATTCTTGTTGCGGGTGCTTACGCCCGCCTTGCGGCGGCACGGCTGCAACTGTGCCCTCAATGAGCTTGAGCAAGGCTTGTTGTACGCCTTCACCAGATACGTCGCGAGTGATAGAGGGATTATCTGATTTACGTGAAATCTTGTCGATCTCATCAATATAAACAATACCGCGCTGTGCTTTTTCGACATCGTAATCGCACTTCTGCAGCAGCTTCTGGATGATGTTCTCGACATCTTCGCCAACGTAACCTGCTTCGGTTAAAGTCGTCGCATCAGCCATGGTAAAGGGTACATCTAAATAACGCGCCAGCGTTTCAGCTAGATACGTCTTACCCGACCCAGTTGGACCAATCAGCAAGATATTACTTTTTCCGAGTTCGACATCTTCTTTACCTTTACCTGAGTTGCGCAAGCGTTTGTAGTGGTTGTAAACCGCTACAGCCAACACCCGTTTGGCAAATTCTTGGCCGATAACGTAGGCATCTAAATGCGCACGAATTTCTTTCGGCGTCGGTAAATGGTCACTGTCACCTTGTGGGGCGATATTTTGAATTTCTTCTTCAAGAATGTCGTTACATAACTCGACACACTCGTCACAAATAAATACCGAAGGTCCTGCAATAAGTTTGCGCACCTCGTGCTGACTTTTCCCACAAAAGGTACAGAACAACGGCTGTTCGCCATCACCTTGGGTTTTATCAGTCATGCTATTCTCCAGCTCGTTGCGTCAATACTTTATCAACGACACCATAATCTACAGCTTCTTGCGCTGACATAAAGTAATCACGGTCGGTATCTTTTGCTACTTGCTCAACATCACGACCAGTGTTCTCCGCCAACATGCGGTTCATCTTGTCTTTTATATCGAGAATTTGCCGCGCATGGATCTCAAAGTCTGATGCTTGCCCTTGGAAACCACCTAAGGGTTGGTGAATCATAACCCGCGAGTTAGGTAAGCAATAACGCTTGCCTTTCGCGCCACCAGCCAACAAGAAAGCTCCCATGCTTGCCGCTTGCCCCATGCACACAGTACTTACGTCTGGCTTGATAAAGCGCATGGTGTCATAAATCGCCATACCTGCAGTTACCGCACCACCTGGTGAGTTGATATATAAAAAGATATCTTTTTCTGGGTTTTCTGATTCTAAAAACAGTAACTGCGCGACAATAAGGTTGGCCATATGGTCTTCAACCTGACCGACGCAGAAAATGACGCGTTCTTTTAATAGTCGTGAATAAATGTCGTAGGAACGCTCACCTTTTGAGGTTTGCTCCACAACCATAGGGACTAACTGCGCGATAGGATCGTGCGCGAGTTGCGACATAGGTACTACTCCTAAAATAAAAATGGCTCGTATAAGACTATACGAGCCATTAAACCAAGTTGTGAGTGATTCCGTCAACGCCTAGCGCACAGAATCCTTCAACTTACTTCTGCTTGGGGTTCATCAAATCGTCAAAGCTGGTTTTCTTCGCTTTAACTTTTGCTTGACCAAGAATGAAGTCAATTGCTTGCTCTTCAAGGGCAACGTTGCGCACTTGCTGCATCAACTCTTGGTTACCTTTGTAGTACTGCACAACTTCTTCTGGGTCTTCATAAGCAGAGGCATTGTTGGCAATGATCTCTTCAACTTTCGCATCGTCAACTTTCAATTCGTTGCCGCGAATCACTTCGCCCAACAACAAGCCAACTTTAACGCGCTCTTTAGCTTGTTCTTCAAACAAGTTAGCTGGCAATTCTGGCATTTGTGAAGCATTGTTGCCAAAACGCTGCATTGCTTGACGGCGTAATACGTCGATTTCTTGCTTCACCATCGCTGATGGCAAATCAACTTCGTTCGCGTCGACCAAACCTTTCAACACCTGCTCTTTCACTTTCGCTTTGATGGTGTTGCTGAGCTCACGCTCCATGTTCTTGCGGACTTCAGCTTTCAATGCATCAACGCCGCCTTCGGTAACCCCGAACAAAGCAACGAATTCATCGTCTAGCTCAGGCAGAACTTGCTCTTCAACTTTTTTCGCAACGATATCAAATTCCGCTTCTTTACCTTTCAGGTTTTCGGCGTGGTAGTCTTCTGGGAAAGTAACCTTGATGGTTTTCTCTTCACCCGCTTTCATACCGATGATGTCGTCTTCGAACCCAGGGATCATACGTCCTTGGCCTAGCTCTAATGCGAAGTCTTCAGCTTTACCGCCGGCAAATTCTTCACCGTCGATACGACCGGTGAAATCAATCGTGATGCGCTCACCTTTCTTCGATTTGCGCTTCACTTCTTTCCAGCTAGCATGCTGCTTACGCAAAGTTTCCAGCATGTTGTCGACGTCTTTATCTGTCACAGTTACGTCAGGTTTTTCAACCGCGATACTGTCTAAACCTTTGACTTCAACTTCTGGGTAAACTTCGAACGTTGCAACGAACTCAAGGTCTTTACCAGCTTCGTTGACTTTCGGCTCAATCGAAGGAGGACCTGCTGGGTTGATTTGTTCTTGCATGATCGCTTCGAAATACTTGCTTTGCATCAATTCAGATGCAGCGCGCGCCCGAGCTTCTTTGCCGAATAATTTTTGCAATACATTCGGTGGTACCTTGCCCTTACGGAAACCGTTGATACGGCGATTACGGTACTCGTTCTTTAACAGCTCTTTGACTTTCTCGTCGATGGTTGCCGCTGGCACAGTAATGGTGGCGCGGCGTTCTAATCCTTGGGTTGTCTCTACAGAAACCTGCATTGCTTTATTACCTCGGCTTCACTATTGGCCTTGAGCCCACGTCTAGCAAGGGACTCATTGAAAATGACGCAGCATTATAGCGAAGCGACACCCATCAGTCGAGTAGTGATGCTTATCTTTTTCGTTAGAAATTACTGGCGAGAGAGCAGAACGAAGCCGTCACGGCCTTCTGCTTTCGCTTGATAGACCGCATGGTCGACCTTACGTAGCACTTCGTCAGTGGTCAATGCAGACTGTGGTACCAACGAGAAAATACCGATGCTCACGGTCACGCCATCGAGCTTTTCGGAACTTCGAATCGCCTCCAATAACGCCGCAGCACGTTGACTTGCGTCAAAAGGCGTTAAGTTCGGTGCAATGACGATAAATTCATCGCCACCGTAACGCGCGACTTGCTCACCACTGCGTTGAAAGGTCGTTTTGAGTTGCTGTGCAACGCAGCACAGTGCCTCGTCACCGGCGATATGACCGCGCTCATCATTTAACCGTTTAAAATGGTCGATATCAATCATAAACACAGTTAACCGCTGTTGATTGCGTTGCGTGCGGCGCAATTCGCTATCCAGTACGGCATCAAGTCCGCGACGATTAAGCAACTGAGTAAGACTATCGTGCTGCGCTTGACGCGCGAGCAACGCGTTGGCTTCACGCAATTCGGCTTGCACGCGGGTAAGTTCAGCTTCGCTACGATGCCGCGCTATGGTGTTGGTGATCATATCAGCGACCAAGCGCATTTGACGAACATCTTCATTCTGCCAATGAGTCTTTCGTTGCACCAAGTCACAGCCGACAAAGCCGATCAATTTCGCCTCCAAATACATCCCGACGGCCATCATGGCACCAATATTTTCGCGCTCTAATTCAGCCTTGAACCCTGCCGTTTCGGCTGGTAACTGGCTGACATCATCCACTAGTAGCTTTCCGTCACGCAGCATCACCTCGAAAAACCAAGGCATGGCGTTAATTGGAACATCCTGTAAGTCTTCCTTGTGCGCGCTCACGCCTACAGCGACCCATTCATGGGTATTGGACATGGTTTGATAATTTTCATCGAACAGAAAGACGTAACACCGATCTTTACGCCCACCGCTACCGAGCGCTGCTAGCGCTTCTTCAATGTGACTTGCGGCTTCGTCAGGGGCGGCGTTGATCAAGTTGGTGCTGATATCAAGGATCAGGTAAGCAAAGCTATCGTCATTGTGGGTCGGCGATTGGGTCAGAGCCATTATTATAGGGTCACGTTACGTTAATGTAACAACTATGGGCGAAGATTGGTGACAATTCAAGCACTGTGACAACGAGAATGGTCGGCGAGACTGGATTCGAACCAGCGACCCCTTGGACCCAAACCAAGTGCGCTACCAAGCTGCGCTACTCGCCGACAACAATTAATGAGGGGGAATTCTTTAGAAATGGGGTGGCTGATGGGATTCGAACCCACGACCACCGGAATCACAATCCGGGGCTCTACCAACTGAGCTACAGCCACCACTACTGTTATGTCTTGCCAGGGCATTTATGGCGCACCCGGCAGGATTCGAACCTGCGACCCACGGCTTAGAAGGCCGTTGCTCTATCCAACTGAGCTACGGGCGCATGTTGCTTACATAAATCTTGCACAAATGGTCGGCGAGACTGGATTCGAACCAGCGACCCCTTGGACCCAAACCAAGTGCGCTACCAAGCTGCGCTACTCGCCGACAACAATTAATGAGGGGGAATTCTTTAGAAATGGGGTGGCTGATGGGATTCGAACCCACGACCACCGGAATCACAATCCGGGGCTCTACCAACTGAGCTACAGCCACCACTACTGTTATGTCTTGCCAGGGCATTTATGGCGCACCCGGCAGGATTCGAACCTGCGACCCACGGCTTAGAAGGCCGTTGCTCTATCCAACTGAGCTACGGGCGCATGTTGCTTACATAAATCTTGCACAAATGGTCGGCGAGACTGGATTCGAACCAGCGACCCCTTGGACCCAAACCAAGTGCGCTACCAAGCTGCGCTACTCGCCGACATTGCTTTGTACAACTTCATGTTAAACCCGTGCAGGACGCGGCCTGACAACGGGGGCGAATGATACCCACTCGTTGGCACAGCGTCAAACATTTTTTTGGGGATTTGCACCGACTGCCGATTTTTGCGCCAATTCGTCGGAATTATCATCGAAAGCGCATTTTCATGCTTGATTCTTAACTACAATAGTGCACCAAAACATGGCAAAATAGCGAGCCATTCGAGCCTTCTACCGTTCATCTTTTTTCGAGGATACGCATGTCAGCGCAACACATTGATGGGAAACGCGTCGCTCAAGAAGTTCGCGACCAAGTCAAACAGCGCATCGCCGAGCGCGTTGCACAAGGACTTCGAGCACCGGGCCTAGCCGTAATATTAGTCGGTAGCGATCCAGCCTCGCAGGTCTACGTTGGGAGTAAGCGACGCAGCTGCAAAGAAGTCGGTATCGTTTCAAAGTCGTACGATTTACCTGCCGATACTACGCAAGCGCAATTGCTGGCATTGATCGATGAGCTGAATGACGATGGCAGCGTCGATGGCATCTTAGTGCAACTACCATTACCGCAAGGTCTTGATGCCCAGGAATTACTCGAACGTATCGACCCAAAGAAAGATGTCGATGGCTTCCACCCGTTTAATATGGGGCGTCTAGCGCAACGTAATCCAGCCCTGCGTCCTTGTACGCCGCGCGGCGTTATTACGCTACTTGACTCAATCGGGCTAGATTTGCACGGCCAGCACGCGGTAGTGGTTGGCGCTTCCAATATTGTCGGTCGCCCCATGAGTCTTGAACTCTTATTAGCTGGTGCAACGACAACCGTCTGTCATCGCTTTACCAACGATCTGCAACAGCATGTTGAGCGCGCTGATGTTTTGGTTGTGGCTGTGGGTAAACCTAACTTTATTCCCGGCGAATGGGTTAAACCGGGCGCCGTCGTGATTGATGTCGGCATCAATCGACTTGAAGACGGCAGCTTGGTTGGTGATATCGGCTATGCCGCGGCTGCCGCGCGTGCCAGTTATATCACCCCGGTACCTGGAGGGGTTGGCCCGATGACCGTCGCTACACTGCTGCAAAACACCCTGCAAGCCTGCGAAACTTGGCACGCCCCAGCCTAATCGTTGAGGCCCTCGCGATAACCACTGAGCAGCGGCTGACTGAGCCGCTGCTGTAACGCCCACAACGGCTGTCCTAGCACTTCCGCCCGCAGCGCGCAGAAACGTTGCGCCGGTGCATCCCACCAGCTGCGTAACTCCATTATTACTTGAGCAGCCAACGGCACCTGCAAAGGTAAACACCACCAAACTTCAAGTTCGAGCATCGTCTCGCGTTGCCTTAGCGCAGGATGATCAACTGCGAGTTCATTCAGCCAACGGCCACTGGCTAAGTCATAACGCCGTTCTATTTGCGTTTTTAATTGCTCCGCGGTGGGTTGATGCACAGTGATCTTGCGCGCAAATTGCGCATGGAGGTGTTGTTGCAGCGTGGCACGCCAATGCGCGGTTCGTAACTCGCTACGCGTGGCTGGCTCCTCCTCCACACGTTGCGGCTGCAAACTGGCCATTCCGGCACTAAGCGTGCGTTCAATCGCTTGGGTGTTGCCGTGATTTAGACTCCCAGCGCGCACCGCAAAGGCCACCGCGACATTAAACGTCGACTGGGCAAACACCAACCATAACAGTTGCACAATCAACAAAGCCGTTAATAGCAACAGTGGCAGCACAACGACTGCCTCGATGCTGGCTTGACCGCTGGTTAACGACAGCCGCCGCTTGCTACACATTGCTGCCAACTCTGTTGTAGTGCCGCAAATTCGGTCAAAAGCTGCTTCACGTTGAATCCACCAATAATGGCATTATCACTCACCAATTCGATTGTTTCCGTGCTGTCGCTGCGCAATTGTCTAACCTCCGCAAGGTCGGCATAAACACTGTTGCCATTGAAGATATCGGCATCCACTCGGGAGACATTGCGGATAGCATTGCCGTTCAAATCGAGATGGGTTTCCATTTGTTGGTACTCCGGATGGGCCGGATCGGCAACGCGCTGCAAAAACCGTTGATTCAATACCACTTGTAGCGGTTGCCATACATGCAGACGAAGTTCATCTCGTGCCGACACATCGGCCCCGGTAAGTTGATGCGCGAGCGCTCTCGCTTGATTTGTACTTGGCGCCTGAATCGCCAGTCGCAACAGACCATTGTTATAACTTAGTTGCCATGGTTCTGCCCAAGGCTGCCACAGTTCAGTCACATAACCTTCGCTGATGAGCTCGGACAAGTCGTTGGGGCGCCGCTGTTCCGTCAACCAAAAGCGGTCGATGGCGTTGAGCATAATTTCCGCAGCCTGCACATCGTTTTGCAACTGCTGGGTGCGCTGATGGCGCAGCCACCACTGCTGACTAAAAACAAGGACCGTGGTCAAAATAGCCAAAGCAATAACCAGTTCGAATAGCACAAAAGCTCGTGAGTTCATGAAGCGTCTCCAAATTGCAGTTGCAGCAGCTGCCGGACTTGCTGTTGACTGCGCCACAACTGATCTGCCTGCAACTGCTGCGTCAGTACCTGTTGTTCGGTGACCACTTGTTCCAATTGCCAACTGCGGTCGCTGAATAGGGTCATCATCAACAACACAAACCCAGCCAGACAAGCCAGCGCCAACACCCACTCCAACAACAGGTAACCGACTTGTGCGACGTGCTTATTGCTCACTTGACTAGCTAGGTTCATCACAGACTAGCCTTGAAAACGTAAGGTTAAGGTTCCGGCGCTGTAAGTACTGTCGACCGTATATTCAACAAAGTCACGGGCCAAGCGAGCCCCCTCGCCATCATTGCCAATCCCGCCCATCGTTACCACATAACGGCTACTATCACTGGCATCAACATCCACTGAAATAGCGCCGCCCCATGGATTCATACCGGTACCATCGGCCCAGTTTTCTGGCACTGCGGCAATTTCTGACATCGAAGTCATGCTGATGCCGGTAAAGTCACCATTGCGCGGCCGCCACAGCTGGGCCCCCGCTTGCACTGTCACAATTTGGTTTTTTGCCTCACTCACGCGCGAATTGCCCACCGCCCAATCACGCACCGCAAGCGTGCCAATGGTGGCTAAAGCGATAATGGCTAGCACGGTAAGAACCTCAATGAACGTAAAGCCTTGTTGTTTCATCTTGCTACACTCCATGTATTGTTTAAAAAACGACTAACGTACGTGTTGTTGGGTAACGGCCATCAGCATGGAACCCATGCCGCCGACTGTCATTAACAACAACCAAAGGATCAGCAAATAGCAGCTGACTTGCATGAGCACCCGCAAGCGCGCCAGCGCCGCGATAGCATCCTTCGCGGCATAGCCTGCGACACGTTGCAAAGTGCCATGTTCAGTGGCATTGCGACTGCCATTCTGCAGTCGAAATAGCATTCTTGGCGACAGCAGTCCGCAGTCGAGGATCACGGCGAGGCGGCGTTCTCCTTGCGCTAGCAGCTGTCGTAGTTGCGGCAGGCAATAGCTTAACGAGCCTTGGCCAAATTCCTGCATGGCCTGCAACGCTCTATCTAGGCGAATACCAGCGCCTAGCAACACGGTTAAAGTTTGTAGGAGTAAAACACCGTCAAAGTAGCGCCGAATGACAAAAGCTCCTTGTTGCGCACACCAAAGCCAAACTGGTCGACGAAAATCGATAAGTGGATACGGCCCCCAAAACAATAACAGCAACCCAACTAACATCCCGGCAATACTGCTGAGCATCCACGGTGAACTGGTCACCATCAGTTGCTGTGCAAGCATTGGCCAATGCAGTTC
This sequence comes from Pseudidiomarina atlantica, assembly GCF_000753735.1. Classification (GTDB taxonomy): domain Bacteria; phylum Pseudomonadota; class Gammaproteobacteria; order Enterobacterales; family Alteromonadaceae; genus Pseudidiomarina; species Pseudidiomarina atlantica. Next base: position 213,646 of record NZ_JPIN01000007.1, read on the forward strand.
ATCCAGCCCGCTGGCAAGCTTCGGTAGCACCCACTGACCGACGGCGAAGCAGGCGAACATACTGACCAGCAGCATAATCAACGGGTAAATCAATGGCCGCCAGAAGGCATTAAGCGCCTCGCGACGTTGCAGCTCAAAGCGACGCTGGGCACTAAGTAATTCGGTCAGCAGCCCGCTGCGTTCCCCAACACTCACCAGCATACAAAGATCATGATCAAACCAGGGCCGCATCGCGGTGGCCATCGGCTGTCCCTGGTACAGTGCCGCTTGCATGGCTTGAATCGCATGGTTTTCGCGGCTGAGGCGTTGCTGATCAGCATGTTGACTCAGTTCATCACAAATCTGTGCGGCAGCCAGCCCGTCACCAATCGCCAATGCAATGTCTTCGAGCAAAGCACCCTGCTGTTCGCGCGTTAATGGCATAAAACTTCCTCGCGCAATTGCTGTGCCAATGGTTGCCAGCCCTGCTCGACGAGCTGTTGGTAATAGCTACTCAATTGGTCGGTGCGCAACGCTTGTAAGAACGCTGGCGTCATTTCCAGATACTCGACCACCAAACGACGCCGTCCAATACCGCTACCACCGCAACTGCTGCAGCCGGCACTAGCACCTACCAGACAATTGGGACAATCCTGTGGCACTAAGCGCTGTGCCATAATGCCGGCCAATACCCCGGGTTGCGCCAAGCTAGCGGCCGAGAGGCCTAAGTCCACCAGTCGTTGCACCACCCCAAAACAGTCATGGGCATGAATTGTAGCGGTCACCAAATGGCCGGTAAGTGCGGCCGTGTATGCCGCGTGAGCGGTTTTACTATCGCGGATCTCACTGATCGAAATGACATCGGGATCCTCCCGCAAGGCTACCTTAACCATATTGGCAAAGTTCAACTCAGCATGTTCAGCCAGCACTGGCTTCTGCTCGACGTGTGGCTGCACAATCTCGATTGGATCTTCGAGCGAAATTATCTTCTGATCCGGCGGAATCATTAAATTAAATGCCGCTAAGCTGGTGGTTTTACCCTGCCCCGTTGGCCCAGCTACGATCAGTAAGCCTTGCGGTTGTTCGAGCAATAGCCGCAACTTGGCGACAATACTGGGGGCTAAACCTAACTCGGCATAGCTGAGAATTTTCTGACGCTCGAATTGCACTCGCATGGTCACTGCAAAGCCGTTACGGATCGGAGATTTTTGCACGCGCAATCTTAAGCGCTGCGGTTGTCCCTGATGCACCACTGTCAAGTTAATACTAGCGCTTGACAAGCGTTGTTCGTCAAACAGTTCATGAAAGTCATCGGAGCTGGTATTTAGTGCCGCGGCGATGGCGGCAGCGAGCAGTTCGCGCGGTCGCTCGACGTGCCCCACCATACGACCATGCACACGAAATGAAAGCGCAGCAGCCTGTTGATCAAAACTTAAATGGATGTCTGATGCTTGCCAGTCTAACGCCTGCAACACCAGATCTTCCAAAGCCTGCTGGGCTCTTGTGCGATCGAACAAATGTTGTTGTTGCTGTCTTTGTTGTTGTTGCTGTAGCGCATCGGCATCATGCAAAAAACTGCGAATATCTCGGGCATCGGCAAGTAGGTGCATACGAAACTGCTGCCGAGCGCGCAACTCTTCACGTAAATTAGTCAACACTAACGACGCGTGTTGCCAGGCCTCGTTACTGGCAACTAGACAGCCATCACTGGTGACCACCACCGCCAGACCACTCGATTGCTGTTCACTAAGCGCCAAGCACTCGCGCAAATAACGCCCGTCAGCTTCAGCTTCCTGCCATTCTTCATGAGTGATGTAGCGCATCTTACATGCCCTCCGGCAAACTGAAGCGACGCTCTACGCCAGCTCGCGAAACAATCAGATGTTGATCATCCACTTCGACCACGAAGCCGAACTCGCTGTGCGCCGGGGTCAGCAACCACTGTTGCTCGGCATCACTCAGTCGCACCCACAATTGCCGGTCGGTACGAATCACACTTTGTAGCCGCAGTCCAGCCAAACTCTCTTGCGCAGCCATTGGCACCGCATGCGATGGCGCATCAATAGCGGCGATCTCACTGCGTAGTTGAGCTGCTTGCAATTCATACTGTAATTTACGCACTTGTGCGGCAGCGCGCAGTTCAGCAAGCTCATCAATGCGTAACTGACTCACCTGTTGTAGTTGTTGCGCTAGTTCCGTTGTGGGCGTGGTTGCACTGGTCAAGACAACCCCAAGAAAACTGATCCATGTCATCATGCTGCTGGGTCCTCTATTGCTGGTTGAAGTAGTTCGTAGTGGCGCAACGTCAGATCCAATTGCAAAGTTGCGCGATAGGATAGTTTAAGACCAATGATGCGCAGCTGTCGGTTGGTCAATAGCGCCTGCACGCGACGCAACTCCTCCCAACTGGTCGTCGGCAGCAACAGTTGCCATTGTTGCCATTGAAACCACTGGTCTTGCCCGCGCTGCACCGCATTCACTTGCAACTTGGGGAAATAGCGTTGTGCATTATCTTGCCAGGCCACGACTGACCAAGGCTCGCTCTGCTGCGGCTGGCTCCAACGCGGCTTATCAAGCATCGCAACGAGTTGTGTGGTCGCTTTGCCCGATTGCAATTGCCAGTCACTCGCTACTTGCGCCAGCAACTCCTCGCTGCGTCCGTAATTGGCTCGCAACTGCGCAGTCAATCGATTGCCTTGAAGATGCGCACTTTGCCATTGCCAGCCCGCTAAATGTTCAAATCCGGCAAACAACCGCGGCAAGTCCGCTAATAGATCCAGCGCTAATCCCGTCGGCGCAGGAGCAATTTGCGTTGGTTGTGTAGTATCCGCAGTGCTGGGTTGCGGCCAGAAGTACCACGCCACCATTGCCGCGCTGGCACACGCAAGGAGTAGTGCCAATAACAGTCGTTGTCGCTGTTGCCCCGCAGTAGGTTGCTGCAAACCCCGGAGTCGTGCCGGCTTTAAGAGCCGTAGGTCCTGAATATCAACTTGTGCCACCAGTAACCGCCAGCTGCTTAATTGTTGGCGACAAAATTGTTCAAGCTCCGCGGGGGCACTTTTGGCAAGTAACAATGCCGAGTCACTACGCCCACCGCTTTTCATTTCACTAAGTTGTAGTTGGATATGCGCCGCGCCATCGGCGTCATGTTCAACCGCACAGCAATGTAATAACTGCTGTTCCTGCCAGGCGACACAAACGAGCTGCCCCTGCCACAACGCCAAATAGATTCCGTGTCGAATTTTGGCGAATTGTCGACGAACGCAAATGGCTAAGTCATATTGTTCACTCGTGCTTGCTTCCGCACTGCAGGCAAGCCAATAGTGGCGCCCTTGCCGAACCAAAGCGTAGCGTTGTAAGTTTCGACTTTTCGCTAATTTGAGCGCAGCAGCTACTGCGCGACTTGATTTCACTTGCTGTCGCCACGCATTAATCAACCACAACTCACTCATCAGTTAGACTCCCGATGAATGATGGTCGGCGTTAGCAAAACTAAGGTTTCACTCTGCCGCTGCTGGTTCAACTGTTCGCCACCCAGCAACCAACTCACCCAGCTTTGTTGCTGCTGTTGCTGTTCACGCTCATTGCGCAGCCCAGAAAGCAGCAAGGTTTGGCCATCGCCAACCACCGCTTGCATAAAAAACTGCTTACGATTGGTATGGGGCGTTTGAATCAATTGTTCGCCTGAACGCACCTCATCGATACGTTGCAGATCAGATAACTCGGTCGAGAGCTGCAGAATCACTTCGCCATGGCGAATACTCGGCAAAACATAAAGCTCAAACCCTGTGCTCACGACGCCGGGCTGTAATGTGCTGGTCGCGCCAACATTGACAGTGTTGGTGGTTCCTGAGCTCGCCAAGTAGGTAGCATTGTCTTGTAAGGCAATCTTAGCGATTTGATTGTTGAGACTTAGCACCCGCGGCTGATTATTGATACGCACCAGACCTTGCTGCTCGAGCGCCTGCAAAAAGACTTCTGAGCCACTCATGCGTCCAGTTTGACGCTGCCAGAACAACTGTCCACCCAGCGCTTCCGCGGCGTTACCCAACGCGCCACCGGTCATACCGAACAGTGTATTGCCGCCAGCAGACTCAGCCAGCGCCCGCCAGTTTACCGCATGTTGTTGCTCATCGTTGAAGCTCACTTCAATGATCTGTACTTCGATAGCTACTTGTCGTGTTAGGCGCTCATTTTGCTGCTGCAGATAACGTTCCACTTGCGCTACATGATGGGGGGTATCTTTCACCAGCACTGAGGTAGAACTTTGATTGATCTGTAACTGCCCTTCCGCTGAGAGCAATAAGCTAAGTGCGATGCGCAAATCTTCCCAAACATTATGCTGGTTGTTACTAAAATTACTAAACTGATCACTGCTGGCGACCGCAGCCGTTGCAGCCTCACCCGCTTGACGTTGTTGTCCTTGACGCTGGTCGCGGTTCCCCATAAAAAATTCACTCGCACCCGCAATAAATGCGACATCAAACTCGGCGGTTTGCCAGCGGCTTATCACGACACGTTCAGCTTCAGTGTCGATAAACCAATTGCTATTTTGCCCAAGACGGCGGAGCAAACCCGCGATATCGCCTTGGTAATGAATACTCACGCGTTCATCAGCAAGCTTAGGTTCGGTAAACCACACACCCACCGCTTGCCCGAGCAAACTATCTTGCAGCAGATCGCGCACCGCAACCTGTTGCGCGCTCACCGTCACAGGAGCACTCAAATAGCCGGGTTGCTCGGCAAGATCAGCAGCAGGTAATTCAACAAATAATTCATCACTGTGATGCACGGTGAGTGCCTCAGTTATCGGCGTGCTCTGCCGATGCAGTTCCGCCAATTCTGCCAACGCCCGCTGCTTAGTGTCAGCTAGGGATGACTCAGATGGTGCTGCGCAAGCGGTTAACCAGGCGGCGCAGCTCAACATCAACCACCACTTCATGACGAACGCTCGGTACGCATGCTTACCACGGCGCTACGATTTGCATAGAGCGTCAGTTGTAAACCGAAGGGTTTGAGGATCTGCGTTAGTGCGCTGTTGTAGGAGTCAGCTTCAAGCTGATAGGCGGTCGCCCAACGAAAGTGGGGGGAGGCCTGCCAATACACTTTATCAACCTGAAAATGCTGCAGTAACAAGCTTTCAATTTGCGGTTGTAACAGCCCAGGCTCGAGCAGCACAGTGACGGCGTTTATTACTTGTTCAGGTTCAGCAACTGTTGTCGGCAGTTGCCGCTGCGCCGGACGTTCAAATGAGGTATTAAAAGGTTGGCATACACTTGGCGCCGTATCCTTGGCGCCAAGCAGACTTATGAAAAGCCAAAGTAAAGAACTCATGTAACGACCTCCATGTCTGAGTTAACCATCGCGTATCGTTGCGATGTTCATTCACTTTAGTCGTTCACTAGGCTTCCCTCAATTGCCTAAAATCGGATTGTGGTTAGCGTTATTTCTTACGTTTCTTCGGCTCTTGAACCTGCCACTTACCACCGCGATAATAGGCTTGCCAGCCCGTGGGCTTGCCGTTCTCTTCGGTGATGACATATTGCTCTTTTTGCTTACGGCTATAGCGCACGATAGCTTCGTTACCGTTATCGTCTTCCAGCGGCGCTTCGGCCAAATAATGGAATTTACTCGGTATCCGATCTTTAAAGCGCTTCAACTCGGCCACTTTCACGGCGCGAGTTTCACGCGATTTCGGGAAAGTATTGGCCGACATAAATATGCCCGATGCACCGTCACGCAACACAAAATACGCATCTGAGTTCTCGCACGGTAGCTCAGGGAACGGCACCGGATCTTCCTTCGGTGGCGCAGGTTGGCCGTTTTTCAGCAGTTTCCTAGTGTTCTTACACTCGTCATTACTGCAGTCGAAATACTTGCCAAAACGCCCCGTTTTCAGTTGCATGTCACTGCCACAGCGATCACACTCAAGGACTGGACCATCATAGCCCTTGATTCGAAAGGTACCTTCCTCAATAACATAACCATCGCAGGCCGGGTTATTACCACACACATGTAGCTTGCGTTTCTCGTCGATCAAGTAGCTATCCATCGCGGTACCGCATTTCGGGCAGCGCTTTTTCGCACGTAAGGCGTTGGTTTCTGCTTCTTCATCATCGCTGACTTTGACCGCTTCTTCGCCCGGCAGCAGATTGATAGTTTGCGTACAGCGTTCTTTTGGCGGTAGTTCATAGCCAGAGCACCCCAGGAAGACCCCGGTTGAAGCCGTGCGAATCCCCATAGGACGGCCACACTTCGGGCATTTAATGTCGGTCATCACCATTTGATTGCCGCGCATACCGCCCTCATCTGGCGGTAACTCAGCTTGCGCTAGCTTTTTCGAAAACTCTGCATAGAAGGCATCAAGGGTGTCTTTCCAATTGCGCTTACCCTCGGCGATATCATCCAGTGCTTGCTCCATTTCAGCAGTGAAATTGTAGTTGAGCAAACGCGAGAAATTTTCAACCAAACGGTCGTTGACGATTTCACCCATTTTTTCGGCATAGAAGCGCCGATTCTCGACCCGCACATAACCACGGTCTTGTATGGTTGAGATAATCGCCGCATAGGTCGACGGCCGGCCGATCCCACGTTTTTCGAGCTCTTTAACCAAAGAGGCCTCGCTGTAACGCGCCGGCGGCTTAGTGAAATGCTGTTGCGGGTCAATGGCTTTAAGATCCAGCGTATCGCCCTGCTTCACATCGGGCAAAGTCGCGTCTTCGGCGTTCTTCGAGCCTGCTGGTGGTTGCACTTTCGTCCAACCGGCAAAGCGCATTACCCGACCACGCGCTTTCAGCTCATAGTCCCCCGCAGCTACCGTAATGGTGGTCGCATCGTACTGAGCTGGCGTCATTTGACAGGCGACAAATTGGCGCCAAATCAATTCATACAAGCGTTGCGCATCACGTTCCATATCCTTCAAACTTTCAGACTTCACGCCAACATTGGACGGACGAATAGCTTCGTGCGCCTCTTGTGCGTTGGATTTTGCACCATAAACGTTCGGCTTCGCCGGCAAATAATCCTTGCCAAAGTTCTTTTCGATGTAGCTCCGACAGGTGGCAACCGCTTCTTGACTCAAATTGGTGGAATCCGTACGCATATAGGTAATGTGACCGGCTTCGTACAAACGCTGGGCCAACATCATGGTCTTCTTCACACCAAAGCCAAGTCGGGTGCTGGCCGCCTGCTGCAGCGTCGAAGTAATAAAAGGTGCTGACGGACGGCTGCTGGTGGGCTTATCTTCCCGCGCCAAAACCTTATAGGTGGCACTTTGCAACGCTTTGACCGCTACATCGGCAGCGTCTTTGTCGGTAGCCTTAAAAGTTTTGCCTTGGTACTTGGCAACCTGCATACGTAATGCTTCGGCAGTAGCCGTTGCGAGGTCGGTATAGATGTCCCAGTATTCTTCTGGCACAAAGGCTTTAATTTCACGCTCACGCTCAACCACTAGCCGCACGGCGACCGACTGTACACGTCCAGCCGACAACCCACGCGCAATCTTCTTCCACAGTAATGGCGACACCATAAAGCCGACCACGCGGTCGAGGAAGCGGCGCGTCTGTTGCGCATTGACACGGTCAATATTCAAATGGGCTGGACGTGAAAACGCGTCTTGAATCGCATTTTTAGTGATTTCGTTAAAGACTACCCGACGAAAACGATCGTCATCGCCACCAATGAGTTCACGCAGATGCCAAGCAATGGCTTCTCCTTCACGGTCCAAATCCGTCGCGAGGTAAATAGAGTCAGCTTTACTGGCTAGTTTCTTTAATTCGTTAACGACCTTCTCTTTGCCAGGGAGCACCTCGTAGTGAGCTTCCCAGCCGTGCTCGGGGTCGACCCCCATACGCATCACCAACTTACGAAACTCGCGCTTCTGTTTATACGCTTCTTTTTCTTCATCTGACATCTTGCGCACTTCGGCCGGCGATTTTTTCGCAACTTCACCAGTGGCTTTGGTAGGAAGGTCACGCACGTGGCCGACACTCGATTTCACAATAAAATCGTTGCCTAAATATTTATTGATCGTTTTAGCCTTGGCGGGGGATTCCACGATTACTAGTGATTTTGCCATGCGTCCTTTATGTCCTAGTCAAGAAGGGATCTTTTTTTAGATATATCGCTTCTACCGTCACGAAACAACCATGATTGGTAAAAATCATAAAAATTCGTCTATAGCTTATAGCTATGCAAGCACAACTCGGATCACCTTGTTTTACGCGGAGTTGCAGGCTTTGAAGGGCTTACACAAGCGAGTTGATGTGCGTATAATAGCGACTCTTGACTTGCTTGCAACTGCAATGGAGGAATTCGTGAGCACTCAGCATTTTGAAGTGAACTTCGATGGCTTAGTCGGCCCGACCCACAATTACGCTGGACTATCCTTTGGCAATGTCGCCTCGCTGTCCAACGCTAAAGCTGTGTCTAGCCCGCGTTCCGCCGCTAAGCAAGGCTTACAGAAAATGAAAGCATTGCACGATATGGGCATGGTGCAAGGCGTACTTGCCCCCCACGAACGTCCCGATATCGCCACCTTACGCCGCCTCGGTTTTACCGGTAACGATGGCGAAGTTTTATATAAAGCAGCAACGCAAGCACCGGAGATCTATCAAGCCGTATGCTCAGCTTCGAGCATGTGGACAGCTAATGCGGCTACTGTCTCGCCAGGTGCTGACACAGCAAATGGTAAAGTTCACTTCACCCCAGCCAACCTAACCAACAAATTTCACCGTTCGTTAGAGCCTATGACCAGCGGTCGCATTTTACAGGCGATGTTCAATAACTCGCGTTATTTCGAACATCACTTGCACTTGCCTGACAATGAGCATTTTGGCGACGAAGGTGCAGCGAACCACACCCGCTTGTGCAGTAATTACGGTCATGCCGGTGTTGAAATCTTTACTTTTGGGCGTTACGCCTTCGATAGTAGCAAGCCAGCTCCAACCAAATTCCCAGCGCGGCAAACCTTCGAGGCATCACAAGCGATTGCACGCTTGCATGGGTTGAGCGACGAAAATACCGTCTATATTCAGCAAAATCCTGACGTAATTGACCAAGGTGTGTTTCACAATGACGTTATCGCTGTCGGTAACCAGAACGTATTGTTCTATCATGAGCAAGCGTTTCTCGACACCGAGGCGAAATTACGCGAAATCCAGCAGAAGTTCGGCGATCAAGCGCTACATTTCATCGAAGTTAAAACTAATGAAGTGAGTGTGGCAGACGCTGTGCAGACCTACTTGTTTAACACCCAATTGCTCACCATGCCGGATGGCACTATGGCGATTATCGCCCCGACTGAGTGCCAAGATAATCCGCGCGTGGCGGCTTACTTAGAAGATTTAGTGAAGCGCGATACGCCGATTCAGCGCGTCCACTTTTTTGATGTGAAGCAAAGCATGCGTAATGGTGGTGGCCCTGCCTGCTTGCGTTTGCGCGTCGCTCTCAACGACGATGAGTTAGCCGCAGTGAATCCAGCCGTGATCATGTCTGACAGCTTGTTTGAACGTTTAAATCAATGGGTCGACAAGCACTATCGCGATGAACTGAGCGTGGCTGATCTACGCGATCCGCAACTACTTAATGAATCGCGCGCGGCACTCGATGAGCTCACGCAAATCTTAAAACTCGGTTCGGTTTACCCGTTCCAACAAGCCTAAAACAACAAAGCCGAGCATCCGCTCGGCTTTTTTCACTCACGAATAACGACTAACGAATAACCGTCTTTTCAATCGTCGTCGTTCTCGTTGTGTAGCTCTAGGTTCGCATCTTCCTCACCCTCGCCACCATGCCGCGCCACATCATTGCGCGCCGCATCCAAACGATCCAAGTAACTCTGATTAATATCACCAGTAATGTACTCACCATTGAATACGGAGGTTTCAAATTGGGTGATGCTTGGGTTTTCTTGCTGTACTGCGGCAATCAAGTCTTCGAGGTCTTGGTAAATCAGCCCATCAGCCTTAATCAGCGCATTGATTTCAGAACATTCGCGACCGTGACCAATCAACTCGTTCGCGCTTGGCATATCAATACCATAGACGTTCGGAAAACGAATTTCGGGCGCTGCCGAGGCAAAGTAGACTTTCTTCGCACCTGCTTCGCGTGCCATTTCGATAATTTGTTCAGACGTAGTTCCACGCACAATAGAGTCATCGACCAGCAACACATTTTTGCCACGGAATTCGGCGCCAATGGCATTTAGCTTACGTCGTACCGACTTCCGGCGCATGGTTTGCCCCGGCATAATAAAGGTACGCCCAATGTAGCGATTTTTTACAAAGCCTTGGCGGTAAGGAAGTCCCAAAATATTCGCCATTTCTAAGGCGATGTCACAACTCGTTTCTGGAATTGGAATCACCACATCGATGTCTAGATCAGCGTATTCACGCTTAATCTTCTCACCCAGTTTACGCCCCATATTGACCCGTGAAGCGTACACCGAGATCTTATCGATAAACGAGTCCGGGCGCGCGAAGTAAACATATTCAAAAATACAGGGGCAATGTTGCGGATTATCGGCGCACTGGCGTGAATAAAGCTCGCCATCCTCGGTGATGTAAACGGCTTCGCCTGGCTCGATATCACGCAAATAGGTGAAGCCGGTACCATCAATGGCAACGCTCTCAGAAGCCACAATGTACTCATTACCGTTCGCAGTTTCACGTTGCCCTAGTACCAACGGACGAATGCCCCATGGGTCGCGAAACGCCACGATACCATGCCCGATAATCATCGCGACTACGGCGTAAGCACCGCGGATTTGACGGTGCACGCGGCTCACTGTGGCAAATACATCGTCAGCGCTCGGATGCAAACTCTTTTGCTGATAAAGCTCGTGGGCAAACACGTTCAGCAAAATCTCAGAGTCAGAAGTGGTGTTGATGTGCCGACGCGCTTTGGCAAATAGCTGCTCTTGTAATTCAAGGGCATTCGTCAGGTTACCGTTGTGCGCCATGGCGATACCAAACGGTGAGTTGACATAAAATGGCTGGGCTTCAGCAGAACTTGAGCTACCTGCAGTCGGGTAACGCACGTGACCGATGCCGATACGACCCGCTAGGCGGTGCATATGGCGCGTATGAAACACATCGCGTACTAAGCCGTTCGCTTTGCGCAAACGCAAGGTGTTGTTGTGCACGGTCATAATACCTGCGGCGTCCTGGCCGCGATGCTGGAGCATCGTCAGACTGTCGTACAACGCTTGATTGACCGGGTCTTTACCTACAATACCAACAATGCCACACATGCTAGAACAACCTCATTTGCTTAGTTGGGGAGAAAACTCGAAGTTTGCTGAAAATACTCGAAGAACCACTGAATAAACACGGCAAAATGTGGGATCATCACCGACTGTTGCCACCAAGCTGCACTCGCAAGGCCAGTGAAACTGTCAACGAAGAACAACAATGCGCTGACAATCAGCACGCCACGCAAGGCACCAAAAACCCCGCCTAAAATGCGATCGGTGCCGGTGAGGCCGGTTTTATGGACCAACTGTCCAAGTACGTAATTGACAATGGCGCCGACTATTAAGGTGGCAATAAACAGCGCTAACACGGCGACGGCGCTGCGCACCATGTCATCTTCGATACCGGTGAAATAGCTCGCGAGGTCGGCATAGTACCAACTGGCGATAAAGAAAGCGGCAACCCATACTGCAAGGGACATCGCTTCTTTGACAAAACCGCGCACTAAACTAACGATAGTGGACAGCGCGATGATGATAAGAATGGCAAAATCTATCCAGACCATAAGGAAGTTCCTAGGGCTGTTGAAAACGCGCGCAGTGTAGCAGAAATCACATCAGAAAACGCCACTTTTTACGCAATTTTATGGCTCGAAGCGGATCACGCGGCCGTTCAGCCCAGTCAGCTTCTGTAGTTCTGGAAGTTGCTGCTCTAACTCGGCTTCCGTCAAGGCTGGGCCGACCATCAAGCGAATCAGTGCTTTACCATTCACTTGTACTGTTTCACTGTAAGCCGCAAAACCTTTTGCTTGTAATTCAGTGATCAGTTTGGCGACCGAGTCGGCATTGCTAAACGCCCCAAGCTGGATGACGTAACCAGGTTCCGTCAATGCTTCAGTTACTGGAGCGGCAGGCTGTGGCGCAGTAACTTCTGCCTCTTGGTCTAACTCAGGAGCAGTGTCAGCGGTCAGTTCCACTGGCTCAGGGTTGACCTGAATCGGCGTCCCTTCAAGTTCTGTCTCAGGATAGGTCACTGCCTGCTCAACCACTTCAGTTTCCGGCTGCAACGGCATGGCTTCGAATTCCTGCTGTTCACGCACCTGCTTACCATCGAGCAATTCCGGTAAGATGATGACTGCCAACGCGATCAGAATGATACTGCCAACAATTCGATTTTGTAATTGAGATGCCATGCCAGCTCCGTCTAGGTAATTTGTCCAACAGTGTAGAACGAGCCGCACACTAAGACCAGCGGTTGTTGTTGTGTACCTTGCGCGGCATCACGTGCCTGCGCACAGGCGGCCTCGAATGCAGCGGGTACAGTAGCGAAGCAGGTGATACTTGGTGGTGCAGCGCTAGTGCGCAATGCGGCCGCGAGCTCTTGCGCCGATGCTCCGCGTGGGCCCGATAAATCCGCAAGATACCAAGCCTGCACCAGCGGCTCAAGCGCTGCTAGGGTGCCAGCAATATCTTTGTCTTTCAGCATTCCAACCACTGCATAAATGGGTCGCTTGGGAAAACGCTGTTGTAGATAGCGTGTCAGAAATTCAGCGGCATGCGGATTGTGCGCGACATCGAGCAAATAATCAGGATTACCTTGGTGTATCTCAAGGCGCCCTGCCTCGCGTGCATTGGCAAGCCCAGTACGGATAGCCGCTAGCGATACCGGTAAATCGAGCGCCTCGAGTGCCATCAGTGCTGTAGCTGCATTGGGCAAAGGTAATTGCGGGACGGGTAACTCGCTGAGTTGGCTTTGCGGGCTACTAAACTGCCACGTGTCGCCACTTTCATGCAGCCGATAATGAAAACTGTCATTGACGCGCCGTGGGACAATAGCGCGCTGCGCCAGCTCTTGCAAAATCGCGGGCGGAAAATCAGGTTCACCAATAACGGCAACTTTGTCGGCACGGAAAATACCGGCTTTCTCGCGCGCGATACTGGTGCGATCTGGACCCAGGAACCCAACATGATCGATACCCACAGAAGTGAGCACCCCCACATCGGCATCGATACAGTTCACAGCATCAAGGCGTCCACCTAGTCCCACTTCGAGAATCCATACATCAACTTGCTGCTGTTGTAACAGCCAAAACGCCGCCAAGGTGCCGAACTCGAAATACGTAAGCGAGGTATCACCGCGTTTGTCTTCAACCGCATTAAATGCCTGCACGTGCTGTTCAGCACTTAGCATCTCAGCATTGATGCGAACGCGTTCTTCGTAGCTGTGCAGGTGCGGCGAAATATAGACGCCGGTGCGATAGCCAGCGGCACGCAGAATAGTTTCTAAATAGCGTACGGTCGAGCCTTTGCCATTGGTGCCGGCAACGGTGATGACTTTCGCGGGGCGAGGGTTAATTTGTAACGCTGTGGCGACCTGTTGCACCCGTTCCAGCCCCATATCGATGGCAGTCGGGTGCAAGGCCTCAAGGTAAGCTAACCAAGCGTCGAGGTTAGCCGCTGCAGAAGGTCGCTGTACCATTAAAATTCATCAGCTACCGCAGCATGATGTTGAAATTTCGCCAACAACGACGCGATACGGTTACGCATCTGGCGACGGTCGACGATCATATCGATAGCACCGTGATCGATTAAAAACTCGGCGCGTTGGAAACCTTCAGGCAAGGTTTCACGGACGGTTTGTTGAATCACTCGCGGGCCGGCAAAGCCGATTAGCGCTTTGGGTTCAGCAATATTCACGTCACCCAGCATCGCCAGACTCGCGGACACACCACCCATGGTCGGATCGGTGAGCACTGAAATAAACGGCAGACCTTCTTCGCTCATGCGTGCCAATGCCGCAGAGGTTTTCGCCATTTGCATCAGCGACATCAATGCTTCTTGCATCCGCGCACCGCCCGAAGCCGAGAAGCACACCAAAGGAATACGCTCTTGCAAACAAACTTCAGCAGCTTTGACAAAACGAGCACCGACCACGGAGGCCATCGAGCCGCCCATGAAATCAAATTCGAATGCGACAGCCACGACCGGCATACCTTTCAGCTTACCTTTTTCGGCGACTAAAGCGTCTTTCTCGCCAGTAGCTTTTTGCGCCGCCGCAATACGGTCTTTGTATTTTTTAGAATCTTTAAATTTGAGAATATCTTTAGGCTCTAATTCAGCGCCAATCTCTACGCCGGTACCGCTATCTAAAAAGCTAGCTAGGCGCGCACGAGCTGACATGCGCATGTGATGGTCACACTTCGGACACACACTTAAATTGCGTTCTAGATCAGCCGCATAGATGATCGCATCACAGCCACTACACTTTGACCAAACGCCCTCTGGAATATTGCGACGTTTGTTACTTTTCGGTTTGGCAAGAATTCGCTCGATCCAACTCATAGTGTCGTTTTCATCTCATTATTAGGGTTGCATAGCTGAGTGCGGCAATGGCACCCAGCTACTTGCACAATTGTCTCTATTTAAGCACATATTCGCCGCAGCTTGCAGTAAAAAGTGGTCTTATTAGTCGCTATCGGGCAGCCACAAAGGCCCTGGCGGAAGTTGCGGAATGGCAAACTGTGCGGGGTAATCGACCTGCACTAAATACAAGCCTTCGGCCTTGCCGGTCGCCGCCGCCTTGGTACGATCGCGCAGCTCCAATAGCTCCGCAGGCCAACTGATTGGCTTGTCGCCGCGACCGACTTCGAGCAAGGTACCGACAATGTTGCGCACCATATGATGTAAAAATGCGTTGGCGGCGATATCAATCACAATGTATTCGCCGTGTCGTGTCACGCGAATGTGCGTGACGCAGCGATTAGGTGAATTCGATTGGCACTGTGCGGCTCGAAATGAACTAAAGTCTCGCTCGCCCAAGAGCCCCTGCGCGGCCTCATGCATGCGTCGTGCATCGAGGTCAAAATGATAATGACTCACGCCATGGTTATGAATGCCCGGGCGCAGCTTAGTGTTACAGATAATGTAGCGATAACGCCTGCCGGTCGCGCTAAAGCGCGCACTGAAATCATCAGGTACTTGCGTGACCCAACGCACTGCGACATCTTTCGGTAAGTTGCTATTAACGCCGAGTGTCCAAGCCGCAGGAGTCCGCGGCTCGTCACTATCGAAATGAATCACTTGTCCAGTAGCATGTACGCCAGCATCGGTACGCCCTGCACAGACAACTTCAATGGGTTGGTTGGCGACTTTAGTTAAGGCTCGCTCCACCACTTCTTGCACACAGGTAACTTCTTGTTGACGCTGCCAGCCATAATAGCGGCTACCATCATACTCAATACCCAGCGCAAAGCGCGTACTACTCATCGACCGCCCTGTTCTTCCAATTTCTTCAATAAAGCCTCGGCTTCAGCCTCAGCTTCAGCATCACCACAATCTTGTAATTGCTCGAGAATCTCACGGGCATCATCAACTTCGCCCATCTCAATGTAGACTTGCGCCAAATCGAGGCGTGCCGCAGGCGTCTTGCTCTCATCAAGCAACTCTTCGGTGCTGAGGTCATGCTCAATGCTTTCGTCACCACCCAGCGCATCGCCGATCTTTTCCTTGTCGTAAGGATCATCGCTGTCTTCACTGGCTTCAGTGTCAGCCTCTTCCATCAAGCTTTCGATCGACAAGTAGCCATCATCGTCGTCGGTACTAGCGCTTGCGTCATCTTCAGGCGCAGTTGACTTGCTCGCCGGCACCACCATATCGTCGTCAAGCCGCAGGCCGCCAAACGAGTCGGTTTTTTGTTCTTCCCCGGCAAGTGATTCAGGCTCGTCATCGAGCGGACGGTATTCTGGCACTCGTTCTGATTCTTCTGCGCCAACTTTGTCCGTTGCGACTTCATTGGCTAAATCATCGTCTAAAGTTTCAGGTTCAAACGCCAGCAATTCGTCGACTTCTTTCGAAATGGCATCGTCATCATCGTCGAGTTCATCATTTTGCGCGTTATCACCGCCGTGCTCACGCAGGTACTCGTCCAAATCGACATCAGATACTTCAACGTCATCGTTTTCATTGTTTTGTGGTGGTAACGCTTGCTCTTGCCAGTCGTGCTCATCCGCAACAGTGACAGTCGCTACTGCGGCTGCAGCTTCCGCCTTTACATCGGCAACGTCAGTCTCTGCGTTTGCACCTGTCTTGGCGTCAGCAGCCTGCGGTTGCTCTTCAAATTCTTTATTGATACGACGCAAATACGCGGCATACCATAGGCCACCTAAGGTCAACACCAGCAGTAAACCAATAATACCCAAGTGCAACGGCTTCATCAGCCAATCGACCCAAGTCGTCTGTTTACGCGCTGGCGTGGTACGTTCTGCTTGCTGCGGTTCGCTGGTGACCACCGGTGGAGCTGCTTCAGCGTCAGCAGCAGGTTCCTCGGTAACCACAGGGCCAGCATCGGCTGCTTCATCTGTCGCGGCTGGATTCAGCGCCTCGGGTTCTGCAGCGACGGCTTCGGCAGTTTGTTCTCCCTCAGTACCTGCCGCAAGTTCGTCCTTAATTAACTCCATCTCAGCCGATGCGCGCTGCTCGGCATCAGCCGCCGCGCGCAAAGCGTTCAATTCCTCGGTAACTGCCGCTAACTTCTGCTGCAGCTCTTGATTTTCACCCTGCAAGTTTTCAATCAAACCAATAGAGTCGGACAACTGAGTGCGCAGCGCTTGCATTTCGGACACCGAAATCGCAATTTCCGTTTCATCGACTGGAGAGGTGTCTGTGGCTTCTTCGGTGGTTGCCGGTTCAGCTGTATCCGTTGTTGCTATTTCAGTTGCGGGCTCAGACTCAAGCTCTACAGCTGGACGATTTTCTGCGGTTGCTGCGGTTGGCGCTGCCGAATTACTGGCATCGCCTAACTCAGGAATCGTTAAAAAGAACCCTGTCAGCATGAAATCCGGACGGTTATCACGGAAGGCACGAGGGTTCTCCGCAACGATCGCATCCATCATGTCGAACATACTGACACCACGCTGGCGCGCGTAGTATTGCGAAATACTCCACATGGTGTCGGTCGGAACAATCGGACCAAACTGCTCGGGCTGCCAGCGTGAGCCACGCGCGCCCTGCTGTGCTTCGACATGACCGGTGTAAGCCACCGCCACGGCTAAGACACTTGCTAAAATAATCCGTTTCATCACTTGTTCCGTCCTTTTTTACTGTAGTTATTGGATGCCAGAGTGGATGTCAGCGTAATTAAAAATCTCTCTAAATATAGTCTTTTATCAAATGTTCAGCAATTTGAATACTATTGGTTGCCGCGCCCTTACGCACATTGTCGGCCACCACCCACAAGTTCAATCCCTGCGGATGTGAAATATCATTGCGCACACGGCCAACAAAAACTTCATCATGCCCAGTCGCGTGACTTACCTGCGTTGGGAAGTCTTCGTTCGCATCGAACAACACCACGCCCGGTGCATTGCGGAGCAACTCTTTCGCTTGCTCCGCAGCAATCGGTTGTTGCGTTTCAATGTGCACGGCTTCGGCATGACCATAAAATACCGGCACGCGCACGGCCGTTGCATTGACACGAATATTTAGGTCACCAAAAATTTTCTGCGTTTCCCACACCATTTTCATTTCTTCTTTGGTGTAGTCGTTATCCATAAAAACATCAATTTGCGGAATACAATTAAATGCGATTTGCCGCGCAAAATAGTCATTCTCCAAAGGCTTACCATTCATCAATTGGGCGGTTTGCTGCGCCAGCGCGTCCATCGCTTCTTTGCCAGCACCCGACACCGACTGATAGGTCGCCACGTTAATACGCTCGATCCCCACTGCGTCATAAATTGGCTTCAAGGCGACCAACATTTGAATGGTCGAGCAATTTGGATTCGCGATAATGTTGCGATTACGGAAATCTGCCAGCGCGTGCGCATTCACCTCTGGCACCACCAGCGGAATGTCTTCTTCGTAACGGAACTCCGAGGTATTATCGATAACAATACAACCGGCATCGGCAGCACGCGGCGCATAGATACGAGAAATCGAACCACCGGCCGAGAAAAAGCCCAGCTCAACTTGTGACCAGTCGAAAGTATCCGCATCTAAAACTTCAATTTCTTCACCACGAAACTCAATGGTTTGCCCTGCTGAGCGGCTACTTGCCAATGGGAATAATTGACCGACCGGAAATTTGCGCTGGGCCAGAATTTCAATCATGTGCTGGCCGACTAATCCAGTTGCGCCCAATACTGCTACATTAAATGCTCGAGACATGTGTCCCCCTTATCTCGCGGTCTGTACCGTCAATTGTGAAAATCGTGTTTGCCAAGTGGCATCGAGCCAGTTCGCTGTGGCCACTTGCAACTGGCTCAACTCAGCGCGGGCCGCGTAGTTGCGGCGTAGTTGATCAAAGGCACTGGCAGTGGTCGGCGCAGCACGCAACAGTGCGTCATCCGCGGCAATGTCATATACCTGCAATAACCAGCGCGCTAGTTGCTGCCAATCAGGTGCTTGCGCACTATCGACCTGCAACGTACGCCCTACTGCCGTGCTTGCTAACAGCTCAGGTAAACTTGGCAAACGTGCATTAAGCTGCTGATCCGCCAGCCACTTTTGCAATAGTTGTAAACTGCCGCCTAGTTTACCAGCTAGACTGTGCCCTGCAATGTGCGGCGTCGCAATTTTTACTAAAGCCAGCAATTCCGGATTGAGGTTCGGCTCGTGCTCCCATACATCTAACACGACCGACAACGCTTGTCGTTGTTGTAAACAGCGCAACAAATCGGCCTCGGCAACCACCGGCCCGCGACTGGCATTGACGAACACAGTGTCAGGTGCCAGTTGCGACAAATCGGCATACTGCCACAAGTGGCGGGTCTTGTAAGGTCCTTCGCTTGTCAGCGGCACATGGCAACTTATCACCTGTGATGTCAGCACTTGCTGCCAATCTGCGTGTACCGCAACCGCCGCCTTGCCACTTTCAAGCAATGGCGGATCATAGTAATGCACCACATAACCGAGACCTTGCAAACGCTGGCCCGCAGCACGGCCAGTATGTCCAGCTCCGATAATCGCAGCGCGACCTTGGGGTGGCCGCTGTTGCGTTAAGTTCACCTGCGCCACAGCACAAGCAACATAGTCGCCGACAGCTTGCGCATTGACACCCGGGGTACTGTGAAAAATGATGCCGGCAGCTGCTACAGCAGCTTGATCAACATGATCCATGCCAATGGTTGCGGTACCCAGCCACTTGAGTCGCGGCGCCTGCGCTATCAAAGCCGCATCTATCTTGGTCACAGAACGAATAAACAAGGCGTCCGCTTGCGCTAGCTGCGCTGCACTGGGTTGACGCTCACTATAGGTTTGCAACGTTATGGGTTGCGTAAGCTGCGTTTGCAACCGCGCGACGAGATCGGCAAATTGCGGAAGATTAGCATCGGCCAATAAATGCATGACGTCTCACTTTCAAAAATGAAGTGTTAAGCATACAAAAAGGTGCGCCGCAGCGCACCTTTTGTTGTTGTCTAAATTGTGCGTCAGAGCACGCTTTAAGACTGGTACTTACGCATGACCAAAGTTGCGTTAGTACCGCCAAAGCCAAAGCTATTGGACATCACCGTGGTTAATTCAGCCGGTTGCATCGCCTTAATCACGTTCATGCCTTCGGCGGCTGGGTCGAGATTATCGATGTTAATCGATGGTGCCACGAAACCGTGATTCAGCATCAGCAGCGAGTAAATCGCTTCATGCACACCTGCGGCACCTAACGCGTGACCGGTCATAGCTTTAGTCGCACTCAGCATTGGTGTTTTATCACCGAATACTTCGCGCACTGCTTCAAGCTCTTTGGTATCACCTACGGGTGTACTGGTACCGTGGGTATTCAGATAATCAATCGGTGTATCCACAGTTTCCATCGCCATACGCATACAACGCACCGCACCTTCACCGGACGGTGCAACCATGTCATAGCCATCTGAGGTCGCGCCATAACCAACGATTTCACCGTAAATTTTCGCACCACGCGCTAACGCGGTTTCGAGTTCTTCGATGACCAAAATGCCGCCACCGCCAGCCGGCACGAAACCGTCACGGTCGACATCGTAAGTACGCGAAGCTTTTTCTGGTGTGTCGTTATATTTGGTGCTCAGTGCACCCATTGCATCGAACTCCATCCCGAGTGTCCAATGCAGCTCTTCGCCACCACCGGCAAAAATGCGGTCTTGTTTACCCAGTTGGATCAGTTCTAAGGCATGGCCAATACAATGTGCTGAGGTCGCACAAGCTGAGCTGATGGTGTAGTTCACCCCTTTAATCTTGAAGGGGGTTGCCAAACAAGCAGAAGTTGTTGAGGCCATGCAACGTGGCACCATATAAGGGCCAACGCGTTTTACGCCTTTTTCACGTAAGGTATCAGCAGCAGCAACTTGATGCTCGCCTGAAGCGCCACCCGAACCGACCACTAGGCCAGTACGTGGATTTGAGACCTGCTCTTCGCTAAGTCCTGCGTCTTCGACCGCTTGTGCCATCGCCATGTAGGCGTATGCCGCTGAGTTCCCCATGAAACGCAATGCTTTGCGATCGATGTGATCGGCGGGATTTGCGCGGACCGGACCCCAGACCTGGCAGCGTAAGCCCATGTCGGCAAATTCTTGTGAGAATTCAATACCTGAACGGCCTGCTTTCAGGCTTTCAAGGACTTCTTGTTGGTTGAGGCCGATGCTCGACACAATGCCGATACCGGTGATCACTGCTCTTCTCATTCTATTTTCCTGTCTTGCTGAGCGCTTGTGTATGGTAGCTTAGTTGAACAAAAAAGTGGTCTGCTTTCCGCAACTTTACTTATTTATTGTTACACTATTGCGGACTTTCAACGCACTTAAAGAGATTGTTCTGTGGCTGACGTTTCTCACGCTCATCTGAGTTTTAATGAATTTGGCTTGCCTGTCGCCAATGCCTACGATGACATCTATTTTAGCAACGAAAACGGTTTAGCCGAAAGCCATTACGTCTTTTTGCAGCATAATGATCTCCCCGCGCGTTGGCAAACCCACTCGCAACGGCGCTTCGTGATCGCCGAAAGCGGATTTGGCACTGGCCTCAACCTGCTGGCGACTTGGCAACTGTTACTTGAGCAGGCGCCCGAATCAGTTCAACTGCATTTTATTTCCTTCGAGAAGTTTCCGTTGCAACGCGATGATTTACGGCGTGCCTTAGCGGCGTTTCCGAACTTAGCACCGCTTGCCGAGGAGCTAATTGCCGCCTATCCCCCCGCAGAGCCCGGTTGTCATCGTCGGCACTTGGCTAATGGCCGGATTTTGCTTGATGTTTGGGTGGGTGACATTCAAACCAGCCTCAACGATTGGCTACCGCATGCCGAGGCCACTGTTGACGCATGGTTTCTCGACGGCTTTGCCCCTGACAAAAATCCCGATATGTGGACCCAGACGTTATATGACGCTATGGCCCACAGCGCCCGTGATCATGCCACTTTTGCGACCTTTACCGCGGCCGGCGCCGTACGGCGCGGGCTACAAGCAGCAGGGTTTCAAGTGACCAAAGCCAAAGGCTTCGGACGCAAGCGTGAGATGCTGAGAGGTTTACGACCAGCGCGCACCGCTACAGCACAAAAGGCGGCAAGCGAGCGTTCAGCACAAATGATAACGGTGGTCGGTGGTGGTATTGCTGCTGCCTGTTTGGTCTGGCACTTAGCGCAACAAGGCTACACGGTTGAACTGATTGCCGACAGCTTGGCTGACGGCGCATCGGGTAATTCGCAGGGTGCGGTGTATCCGCTATTACATGCTGAACGCAGCCCTCTCGCGGCGTTTTTTACCCAAGCCTTTGGCTACGCCACACAATTCTACCAACACCAAGCACCGCAGCATTGGTTTCCTACCGGCGTCGTGCAACTTGCCTTTAATGCCAGCCGCGAAGAACGTTATCGTAAAATCGTCGCTACCGGTGCCAACACGCCGCAGTACGCCAGTGAAACCGTGCAATGGCAATCGGCTGATGCGACGCAACAATTGTGGTCAGCTCTACCCGCGCATCCAAGTTTGTATTACCCAGCTGGAGGCTGGTTGCGCCCTGCTGCCGTTGTAGAGCACTTAGTCGGCAGCACCACAGCCTTAAGTCGCCTAGCGCACGGACCGCTTGAGCAGATCGAACCGAGTAACGAGGGGTGGGTACTCAACTTCGCCGATGGCCATCAGTTGCGTCGACAACGCGTCATACTAGCGTGCGGCGCCGGACTCAAGCACTTGCTTGCACCCTTGGCGATACAATTGCAAAACGTGCGTGGCCAAGTTTCGCTTTGTCCGACCACCAATACCAGCGCTGAATGTCCACTCGTCGTCTGCTACAAAGGCTATTTCACCCCAGCAGATAACGGCATCCATTGTGTTGGCGCGACCTATGCGCGCGATAGTGAGGATTTAACTTTGCGTGCCGCTGATGACCGCGAGAATCTCGCCAATTTGTGTCAAGACTTAGCGCCGGCGCAGTGGCCAGCAGACTTGCGCACCACCAGCGCTCGCGCGGCCATTCGCAATACCACTAAGGATCACCTACCGCTGGCAGGTGCGGTTGCTGAGAATTTATGGGTGATGGGTGGCTTAGGCTCGCGAGGTTTTACCGCAGCCCCGCTCGTTGCTGCTTGTTTAGCTGCGGAAATCAGTCACCAACCCCTACCTATACCGGCAGCGTTGTGGCAACGCTTGCAACCGGCGCGGCTTAAACCCGCGCCAGCTTCGCCATAAGATCAGCGATATGTTGCTGATCCGCTGGTGCTAATTCGTGCTTGTTGGCATCGAGCGATGCCTGTACCGCGGGTAACACCGCCGCCGCAGCGCGTTGGTCCTGCAACTCTAACTGCGCGACCACTAAATCAAAATGTCCACGTAAGTAACCACTTGCAAATAACTCATCGTCGTCGCCATCGACGACCGCTTGGTCAAAAACCTGCTCAAGTTCTTGCACGTAAGTATCAAACTCACGTTGATCAATTTGCGCTGTTGCCACGTTACTACCTCTCGTACGACTGTTATGGCCAAGAGGATACCATAAAAGTCGTAAATTCTGATACACTAACGCCCTGTTTTGCTCGTCAGCTAAAGGTTTTTTCATGACCCAGAAAATCGGACTCTTTTACGGTTCAACCACCTGCTTCACCGAAATTGCCGCCGAAAAAATTCAAGCGCAATTCGCGCCAGACCAAGTGGAATTGTTCAACATAAAAGATACCCCGTTGGCTCATGCCGAACAGTTCGACCGTCTGATATTCGGCTTATCAACCTGGGACTTCGGTGAGATCCAAGAAGACTGGGAAAGTCATTGGGACGAAATTAAAGACCTCGATTTAACCGGCAAAGTTGTCGCACTATTTGGTATGGGCGACCAAGTCGGCTACACCGACTGGTTTCAAGACGCGTTAGGAATGTTACACGACGAAATCGCCGCCAGCGGTTGCATCCGCATCGGCTTTTGGCCGAACCAAGGCTACGATTTCGCCGCCTCCAAAGCCCTCACGGCCGACGGTGAATTTTTCGTGGGCCTTGCGCTGGACGAAGACAGCCAATACGAGCTCAGCGAAGCGCGCATCCAACACTGGGTCGAGCAACTAAAACAAGAACTCGCGGAAGTCGGCTAGCCGCTGCGCTGCGCTGTCATTGCTGTGGCGCTGGGCAGGCGAATGCCCCCATACCGGACCTGGCCATGCGGGATCATCAGGATGACGCAGCAGAATGTGAACATGCAGTTGGCTTACAACGTTACCAAGCGCGCCAATATTCAGCTTGGCCGAAGGTTGTCGTTGTTTGAGGCGCTCGCTGATGTATTTAATCTCTGTAGCAAGCAGTATTTGTTGGTCCGCATCAAGGTCCAGAAGTTCCACGCAGTCCGCGACGCGCGGCACCAGTATCACCCAGTCGTAACGGCTATCATCAAACAGCAGTACGTCACACAAATCTAGCGCGCCTAGTCGCAAAGTATCGTGCGCTAGCCGCGGGTCAAGCGTGAATGGGTTACTTTCGGCGATAGGTTTGCTATAACGCATGTCTGACTCGTTTTCTTTATGCATACTAATAAAAGGACACCCTCATGAGACGATTCATGCTGGTTATTATCGGTTGGGCGCTGCTGGTGAGCCAAGCTTGGGCGCAACCGTCAATCACCGAGTATACTGCGCAGATGCAGCCGCACCAAGGTTTCTTGACGTTTTATCACGATCAAGCCACGGGCAAAATGTATCTGCAAATCCCACGCGAACAGCAACAGTTCATATTTCAAACGAGCTTACCGTGGGGGCTAGGTTCAAATGATATCGGTTTAGACCGTGGTCAACTCGGCACGACACGCTTAGCAAGCTTTTATCTTGAGGGTGATAAAGCCTTACTCTTACACCACAATACTTATTATCGGGCGGATTCTGATAACGCCGCCGAACGTGCAAGTATCGACGAAGCCTTTGCCGATTCGGTGATCGCGGGTTTCAGCATTGTCGCGGCGGATGCGCAAGCGGTACTCATCGATTATACGCCCTATCTGCTGAGTGACACTCACGGCGTTGTGCAGCGTTTACAACAAACACATCAAGGCAGCTATCAAGTTGCCAGCGATCGCAGTGTGGTTTATCCGGCACGGAGCAAGGCGTTTCCGGACAACACCGAGCTCGAAGCAAAAGTCACTTTTAGTGGCAAAGCTGCAGGTCGTTATGTACGCCAAGTCGCACCTGACGCAGATCATTTAACGCTGCATCTGCATCATTCTTTTATTCGTCTTCCAGACGATGATTACACCCCGCGCGAGTTTCATCCGCAAAGTGGTTTTTGGGCAGAAGAATATCGTGACTACGCAGCACCGCTAGGCACTGATATGGCGGTAAAAATGATTCCGCGTCACCGTTTAGCTAAGGGTGAAACCATTACCTATTATCTCGACCCCGGTGTTCCAGAGCCGGTGCGCAGTGCCTTACTCGATGGCGCGCGTTGGTGGCAGGAGGCCTTTGCCGCAGCTGGGCATCCTGACGGCTATGACGTTCGCGAACTCCCAGCTGATGCCGATCCAATGGATATTCGCTACAACGTGATTCAATGGGTGCATCGGGCAACGCGCGGCTGGTCCTACGGTTCATCAGTCATCGACCCGCGCACCGGTGAAATATTGAAAGGTCACGTGACGCTGGGCTCCCTGCGCGTACGTCAAGATATGCTGATAGCGCAAAGCTTATTGGCACCTTACGCGGAGCGTCTTGGTGCCGAATCTCAAGCCAAGCTGCTCGAGGCTATCGAAGCAATGGCGTTACAACGCATCCGCCAACTTTCCGCCCATGAAGTTGGACACACACTCGGCATCGCTCACAATTTTGCCGCAAGTGCCGACGACCGCGCCTCGGTGATGGATTACCCACACCCACTTGTGACGATTGACACCAATGGCGAATTGTCACTGAAAGGCGCGTACACGAACGCCATCGGTATTTGGGATAAGCAAGTCGTGCGCTATGGTTACGGTGACGAATCTTTAAGCGATATTTTGCGCGAAAATCAACGGCTCGGTTTAGCTTTTATCTCAGACAGTGACGCCCGACCGCAAGGCGGTGCCCACCCTGATGCACACTTGTGGGACAATGGCAGCGACCCGGTCACCGAGCTGGAGCGTGTGCTCGCTGTGCGCAGTACCGCTTTAGAGCAGTTTGGTGTTGCCAATTTGGCGCCCGAGCGTCCGCTTTCCGATCTACGGGCTCTGTTGGTTCCGGTGTATTTACTCCATCGTTATCAAACTGAAGCCGCGGTTAAAATGTTAGCGGGCGTACACTATCGTTACGCCATGAAGGGTGAAAGCGACGTGAAAGCGCGCGTTGTGAATGCCGCGCAACAACAGCGCGCGTTGCAGCTGCTCGCAAAAACTTGGCAAGCCGAAACCTTAGCGCTGTCGCCAGAAATCCGCGAATTGCTGCTGCCTTTTGCTTACGGCAGTAGTGCCACGCGTGAAAACTTTAGCGGGATGACCGGCTTGGTACCAGACCCGGAGACCATGGCAGCCAGCGCAGCGCGCTTTAGCTTGCAACTGGTGCTCAACAATCAACGCTTGGAGCGCTTACTACAGCAAGCTCAGCACGACGCCGACGTACCAAGCGTGACTGACGTACTGACGACCATCGCGACAAGTGCAATTGCACCGGCACAACAAAATGCCGCCACTAGTCTGCAAGAACGTATCGCATTTGAAGCGCTTACCGCAGTCGCTGAAGTTTACTTGCAAGATAACAGTCCAGCGCTGCAGGCTCGTTTACTTAGCTTCATGCAGCAACAGCAGCGAAACTGGCAAAGTGCTGCGGACAGTCCTGCCAAACAACTCGCTCTCGTGGCTTTAACCAAGTTATTCGAAGATCACACTTGGCCGCTCAAAGGTGCTCCAGCACTCCCACCTGGCTCACCGATCTAGGTTTATGTCAGCCAAGCCTCGCTTGAGGCTTAGCTGACACAGAATAGTGAACACCGTCTTCGATGTACATGGTTTTACTCCCCGAAAAGAGGAGTATAAGATCACGACTAAACTGGATCGTCAAACTGATCGTTTAGTTTTTACTCAGCTGGTTAATAAACGTTCACGATCTTGCCCTGTTCTGAACACTACCTTCCAAAGCGGGAATAGACTGCCATTTATTGCTTTTCAGAAAAAACAAAGCCCCGCGAGTGCGAGGCTTTGGATTCAAAATGTTAGTAACAACGATTAACCTGTGAAGGTAGAGTATTTAGTTCGAGCCTCGTGACCTTTCCCCTGAAATAACACCACA
>NZ_JPIN01000008.1 GCF_000753735.1 Pseudidiomarina atlantica
CTTGCTGCGCTGGGTGAGATAACCTAGCTTAACTTCACTGGACAGTTACCAATATTTCGGATTTAGCTGCTGGTTGGTGATAGGTTAAGCTAGTTCAGGAGTGATAATAGTTGTTATAAGCACTTTTTTCTCATTCATATTAGCTCTTATTTGTCTCACTTATTTGACAATAAGTTTTCCTAGATACCTTTGCATCTGACAATGAAAATCGTATTCTCCGGTCTTTAATACTGGCAATTCGATCAACTTTAACTTATTGGTCGGTAAAGTATCGCTGATCCCCAGATCAGGAATAAGCAAAGTTTCAGAGCAACAGATTTAAAGGCTTCCAGTTTGACAACAATCTCATTTAGCCGTTTTCATTTGTTTATTATATAACGTTACAATTAGCCAGCCAGTAATCATAGCTCCCAAGGACCACCCGAATAATCCCGTAACAAATCCACTAAAACTCACATGCCACTCGAAACCAGAGAGTTTTCCGTGAACCATGCCTTCTGTTAAAGCCATCATGCTAGAGGGCATAATAAGCACTAGCAAGCTACAAACTCCCCATAAAACTGCGAAAGCACCGCCAGCTGCTAAGCCAAATTTCTTTGCATTAAGTTTCATAACTTCCTCCTTAAAAATACCGTTGTAAATTAGATATATTGAAAAAGTACCGCTACTTGCACACTGCAAGTAGCGGCATTTCCAACGGAGAACTTAATCTCTACTACATTTCCTTTTTTTCTTCACTCTGATGTTCCATCATCTGCTCCATCATCATTTGCATCATATCCATTCTATGCTCCATCATTTTCATTTTATTCATCATATTTTCTTTGCCCGTTTGCTCTGCTTTGTTTCCCTTTTTGTGCTTTCCCTCGCTCATCTCTTTGTCCATCCCATGGTTCATCATTTTCATTCCCGTCTGCATTGACTTCATATGTTCTTGCATTAATTTTTTACGTTTCTCGGGATCAGGCTCACCTTTTACTTTTTTCATAACTTCGCGCATTTTTTTGCATATGTTCATGCATCGACATCATTTTTTCATGGCTCATCATCTCGCTGATTTCATTTGCTTCATCATCACCATGCTTGTGCTGTTTTTCAGCAAAGACAGGAGAGGCCATTAAAGCTGTGATAGTTAAAGCTGAAAGTACTTTTTTCATTTTATTACCCTCTTGACTATGACCAAATTGTATTGGTCTCATTAATTTTACTTTGTTTCACTATCGTTAAATCTTGGAGCCCACGCTGACGTAGACCTCATATAACGGCGATATTTATTGCCGAATCCTTCAATGCCTTCGATGAAATTGAATTTCATCGAATCTAACGGGAAACTTTTAAAGCTCATATTGTGACCTGGACGTTTTAAGCCATTTAACCGACAACTAGCTTTCCCCGATACATTTGCATCTGGCAATGAAAGTCGTACTCTCCGGGTTCCAGCGCTGGTATTTGAATTTGCTTTAATTTGTTAGAAGGCAACGTTTCACTTATTTCTAGCTTGGGAATGAGCAAAGTTTCAGAACAAGGCGATTGATCCTTCCGCAGGAACTTAAGTTCAACCGGTTTACCTTCAGGTATTTTTATTCTCGAAGGCGAGTAGATACCGTTTTCGACGGCAATCACCAAATCACCTTCTCCCAGCTTCAGCTGCTGGGGCTTGTAAAGCCAAAACCACCAGACGATCAGCGCGATCAAAGTGATACCAGCAATATTAATGAATAACATGTTTATTCTCCTGAATGCGTCAGTGTTAGAAGGTGCGTTAATGTTTCTTGGCTTTGAAAAAGCGTAACCGGTTAGCGTTACTCACTACCGTAAGAGAAGAAAAAGCCATTGCTGCACCAGCAATAACCGGGCTCAATAGCATTCCCAAAAACGGGTACAGAACGCCTGCGGCAAAAGGAATACCCGCTACGTTGTAAATAAAAGCACCAAATAAGTTTTGCTTAATATTGCGCAGCGTGGCCTTGCTCACCGCGATCGCATCGGCAAGCCCATGTAACGACCCACGCATCAATGTAATATCGGCACTTTCAATAGCAACGTCCGTCCCAGTGCCAATAGCGAAGCCTACATTGGCAATAGCTAGCGCTGGCGCATCATTAATACCGTCTCCCGTCATACCAACAATTTCGCCTTCCATCTGCAGCTCCTGAACCTTTTTTGATTTTTCTTCCGGCAGAACTTCAGCGAAAAATTCTTTAATTCCTACTTTTTCAGCAACTGCTTCTGCTGTCGCGCGATTATCACCAGTAAGCATCACTACTCGCACACCGTTATCTTGCAAACGTTTAATGGCGGCTACGGAGTCGTCTTTTATCGGGTCGGCAACTGCAATAATTGCAGCTAACTCATTATCAACGGCAAAGTACATAGGCGTCTTAGCTTCAGCAGCTAAGCCTTGGGCTTTTTCAACAAAGTTACCGAGCTCAACTTGACGTTCACGCAACAGCTTTTCATTACCGAAAAGGAGGGACTTCCCGTCTACTTTAGCCTCCACGCCATGGCCAGCAATCGCATTGAAGTTTGAGACTTTAGTTGTTTCAATTCCTCTTTCCCGAGCTGATTCAACTATCGCCTGTGCCAGCGGATGTTCAGAGCCAGACTCAAGTGTGGCTGCAAGTTGCAGTACTGTTTGCTCATCGTACTCACTCGCTACTAATACGTCGGTGACTTTAGGAGAACCAAGTGTAATGGTGCCCGTTTTATCCAGGATCATAGCCGATACTTTCGACGCTGTTTGCAATGCTTCGCCATTGCGAATCAGCACACCTGCCTCTGCGGCTTTTCCTACACCCACCATTACCGACATAGGCGTCGCCAGGCCTAATGCGCAAGGGCAAGCAATAATCAAGACAGTGGTCGCTGATACCACAGCAAAGGCCAGTGCCGGCTCAGGCCCAAAGTTAAGCCAAGCTAGAGCACTGATAACAGCGATAATCATAACGACTGGCACAAAGTAAGCTGAAATAATATCGGCAAGACGACCGATTGGGGGCTTAGAGTTTTGCGCCCGTTTCACCATGTTAATAATTTGAGCAAGTGCTGTATCTTTTCCGACTCTTGTCGCTTGAAACAAAAAGGAACCACTTTTATTTATCGTGCCCGCCACAACGTCATCACCAACTGATTTTTCCACGGGCATGGGTTCACCCGTTAGCATAGATTCATCAACGGTGGTACTTCCCTCTATAACTTTTCCATCAACAGGGATTTTTTCTCCGGGACGAACACGTACTACGTCCTCCTCGAGTACGTCTTCGATGGCGATATCCAATTGTTTATCGTCACGAATCACCCTAGCTGTTTTGGCTTGCAAACCAATGAGACGTTTTATGGCTTCGGACGTGCGCCCACGAGCTTTCAGTTCAAGTGCCAACCCCAGATTGATCAAACCGATAATCATCGCAGTCGCTTCAAAGTAAACGTGACGCGCCATTTCCGGAACTAGGTGTGGAACGATTACAACCACCATGGAATACAACCAGGCTGTACCAGTACCAAGCGCGATCAGCGTATCCATATTAGCGGAATGATTTTTCAGGGACTGCCAGGCACCAACAAAGAAATGTTTGCCAGAGAAATAAAGTACACCTAACGTTAGAATACCTACGACTAACCATGTCACACGTTCTGAGGTAGTGGTCACCGTCATTTCACCACCAAAAAGGCTATAAATCATTAGGGGTACACCTAACGACAGCGCGACGGTCATCTCACGCATCAGTCGCTTATAATAAGCCCAGTCGGCTTGCTCTTTTTCTGCCAACGCATCATCGCCACTTTGGGAAGTGGCTACTTTAGCGCTATACCCCACCTTCTCTACCGCTTTCACTAAAGCGCTCGGACTTGCTGTTCCTGTCACACTGACTGTTCGCTGCGCAAAGTTCATCTCTGCATTTTCCACACCGGATACAGACTTTAGTGCACTCTCGATTTTGCCAACACAACTCGCGCAACCGGCTCCCTCGATAATGAGTTCCTCAATGGAACGACTACGAACGTCCTCAGTTTTCACACCCATACCAGTGCTCCTTATTGATGGGAAAAAAGCCAAGCAACAGCTATTTCCCGTAAAGTACCAACGATAAAACCGTCACTCACTACATATCCGAAAATCGGTTCGCAGTTTGCACCATTCGTTTAATTTCATTTTCTTCAACGTTTTTTACTGTTTCTAACAGCTCTTTTGCGCTGTCTATATCAACACGGGAATATAGGTGTTCATACAACTCAATGACTTGCTCATGATGGTTTACAATGTTCTCCATAATGTGATCAGTATCTAACTCTTTAAAAGGCGAATCACAGTGTCCATGCTCAACGATGGGATGTTTCCCAATATAGTCATAACACCAAGTGTCTAATGCATTTCGGTTTGCTGTACTCAAAAAACCTTCGACCATTCGCTCTAAGCTAGCCTCATGACCCGACACGTAGTTTAGAATCATCCGAGCTCGTTCATCTTGGTTTTGTTTAGAGCAGTGAGTAACACACTCCTTCAGGTTTTTGTGGAAATCAACGGTCCAACTCAGCACATCTTTGATTGTTTCTATTTGCATTTTTTACTCCTTACCTATAATTAATCGTTACTTTCGTTTGCTTTTGTTAACTGGCGGACTTCTGTGACAACTCCACGGTGTATGTTCCGAATTATCTTTAATATTTTGGTCAATAAACTTGTAGTACTCTTCTTTCAGATGAGTCCACCACCCACTATTTATTTCAACACCAAACTTCCTGAGCTTTTCCTCTATAACATTGAGATCCACTTTAGAGGCATCATAAGCTACCAATAACAAGTTACGCTCAGAGTCATAGGCAACGCTATCGAGACCAACCAAGCTATCGATTTCGTTAATCGCTTCGCGAACTTTTTTCACACTCTCAGTGTTTAGCTTTAATGTGCGATTGACTAAGTTAATTTCCCGCACTCCGGCTCTATGATCGTTATTTGACATCAATACTGTCCTGTTAATTAAAACTACCAATACGTTTCAGGCAACATTTGCTCGGTGTTAACTTTGTAACGAAAGCTCTTTATTAGTGGCTGCTCGTTTATCGTGAACCCAGAACAATTCATCGATTGGCGAGATAGAAAATAATCCCTCGTTAGATACCCCAAGTATGGGCCGCTTCAACTACCAAGAGGGCAACATCACGCGCATCATCACTGTTCACATAAACTTCAAGCTGTACGTGATCAACTAAGTGATCATCGTTATAGCTATCGAAGTAGTAACCCCGTCCTCGCACAGGAAACAGCGTAAAGCCGCTAACGCCACGGCCGATGAGAGCCTCTTCCACTGAGTCTTGTCGAAGTTGATCAAAAATAGAGGTAATTTTAGATAGGTTCATATACCCCCCTAAAAGCCCTAAAACATATAGCTTATGGACTGTGTTTAGTCTAGTTACTTAAATTTCGAGAAAATCTAGAGTTGTAATTTAGTAGTGCTATTTCGGAGGGTAGTAAATATCGAAGAGTATTTGCTTCACATCACCTTTATAAGACACGGGATGTGGCAAGTTGCTAGGAGAGTTTATCGAAGTGTCGAATTGAATAAATACTAGAGGTGAGTTCGCAGAGTTACACTCTTCATCCATAGAGCATTTATCAACTACGCAGCAATAGCAGTCGTCAATGATAGATTGCTCACTTTCATCGCAATGAAAGTTATCTTTGCTTTCGTTGCTAACATCCATATGGCTAACACTTTTTTCGTGCTGTACATTGGAAGCATTGTTATAAGCAGGAGCGGCTGGGAAGGATAGCTGTATCACTATTCCTAACATAAGCACAACTAAAAATTTTGCTTGAAACATATGTGCGCTCCTATTGCCATGCTATAAATTAGCATACTACCACCTGCACATCATTGATCGAGATCAAAGGTGCGCAGGTGATATTTACAGAGTAAGGTATCATCAAACCTTAACGTCTTTCTTTCGCCACAAATAGTAAACAGCAGGTAATACGAGCAAGGTTAAGATAACAGCGCTGATCATTCCTCCAACCATTGGCGCGGCTATTCTACTAACCACCTCAGCCCCAGTCCCTGTACTAAACATTATAGGCAATAAACCAGCAATTGTAGAAACGGCCGTCATCATGACGGGGCGAACACGAAGTCCTGCCCCTTCCATTACAGCAAGAGAGAGACCCTCTTTCGTTAATGCTTTACCATGCTCTAACTGACTTTTTTCATATTCATTATAGGACTGGTTTAGGTAAGTCAGCATTAGTATTCCTATTTCTACAGTGACACCTGCTAGAGCTATAAAACCAACCGCTACAGCAACTGAGAAATTATAATCTAAAAGATACATTAGCCAGATTGACCCCACCAATGCGAGAGGCAAAGTTCCCAATATAATGGCTATTTCTGTAACGTTTCGAAAGTTCATATATAAAAGAACGATAATAATCGCGAGCGTTAACGGAATCACATAAGTCAGTTTTTCCTTTGCCCTTTCCATATATTCGTACTGCCCGGACCAGGTAACTGAATACCCTGCTGGCAACTCGAGTTCTTGTTCTACAACCTTCATTGCTTTTTCAACATAAGTGCCGATATCAACGCCCTCAATGTCGACAAAAGTCCAGCCATTAAGTCTTGCGTTTTCGCTTTTAATTGCCGGCGGTCCAAGTTCAACGTAGACATCAGCCACATCCGCCAAACTAATACGCTGCCCGTTTGGCGTAACTAAAGGTAGCTTCTTTAATTCTTCCGGCGAATCACGGTAATCTTGAGGGTAGCGCAAGTTTATTGGGTAACGTTCAAGCCCTTCAATGGTCTCTGAAACATTCATTCCACCAATAGCCGTGGCAACAACCTGTTGAACATCCTCAATGTTCAAACCGTAACGTGCAGCTTGCTCTCTTTTTATGTCAACTTTGACATAGCGCCCACCTGCCACACGTTCTGAATAAACAGAAGCCGTACCATCGACATCTTCAAGTATTGCTTCAAGCTGCTGACCGATCTTCTGAATTTCATTAAGATCAGCTCCGGCAACTTTTATACCTACCGGCGTTTTTATACCTGTCGATAACATATCAATGCGAGTTTTAATGGGGTATACCCACGCATTGGTCAGCCCCGGAAACTTTACAAGCGCATCCAGTTCTTTTTTCAGCTTCTCAGTGGTCATCCCGTCTCGCCACTGATCTTTCGGTTTCAGTTGAATAAAGGTTTCAACCATCGTTAGGGGTGCCGGGTCAGTTGCGGTATCCGCTCGGCCAATTTTGCCAAAAACCGTCTTCACTTCTGGTACTGTTTTTATGAGCTTGTCGGTTTGCTGCAACAGCTCCCTTGCTTTACCAATTGATAATCCGGGATAGGTAGTGGGCATATACATCAAATCGCCCTCATCCAAATCTGGAATAAATTCACTACCAATTTTGTCAATCGGCCAGACACCAACGGCCAGGATAACAAGCGCTCCGACAACTGCTGTCTTGGGGTATTTCAAAATGCCTTTTAAAAGCGGTTTATACCCGGCGATCAATAACCGATTAAGCGGGTTTTTCCCCTCAGGTGTTACCTTTCCTCTGATAAAATATCCCATCAACACGGGGATAACGGTAACCGCTAAGGCTGCACTGGCTGCCATTGCGTAAGTTTTCGTGAAAGCAAGCGGAGAAAACATCCGCCCTTCCTGGGCTTCTAAGGTAAATACCGGCATAAAGCTGACGGTAATAATGAGCAAGCTAAAGAAAAGAGCAGGGCCCACCTCTGAAGCAGAGTCGGCAACCACCCGCCAGCGGTTCTCTGCTGTCAGTGGCGTTTTTTCCATATGCTTATGCATATTTTCAATCATGACGATGGCACCATCGAGCATAGCGCCAATAGCGATTGCGATCCCTCCAAGTGACATAATATTCGCGTTAATTCCTTGCCAATACATGACAATAAACGCGGTTAAAATACCCAAAGGCAAGCTGATAACGGCAACCAGCGAGGAGCGGACATGGAAGAGAAATATCACACAGATAAACGCGACAATAGCGAGTTCTTCTATTACACTTTTCCAGAGACTTTCCACGGCATCCGAGATAAGCCCCGAACGATCATAGACAGTGACTATATCGACACCTTCTGGTAGCCCAGACTTTAATTCTTCCAACTTTTGTTTAACGCCCTCAATCGTTTTTTGGGCATTTTCTCCGAAACGCATTACCACAATACCACCCACGGTTTCTCCCTCACCGTTGAGTTCGGCGATACCGCGTCTCATTTGGGGGCCCACACCCACATCAGCAACGTCTTTAAGCAATAATGGCGTGCCATTTTCATCAACGCCAAGCGGGATACTCTCTAAGTCTGACACACTATCAATATAGCCTGAGGCCCGGACCATATACTCAGCTTCCGCCATTTCAACCACCGACGCCCCCACTTCCCGATTGCCTCGCTGGATAGCATTTTGTATGTGAGCAAGAGGAATATTGAATGCGCGCAGCTTCTCCGGATCCACTTTCACCTGGTACTGCTTTACCATCCCGCCGAGGGCGGCAACTTCCGAAACCCCCTCGACCGTTTGCAGTTCATACTTTAAAAACCAATCCTGCATACTGCGTAACTCACTCAAATTGTGGTTACCCGTGCGATCAACCAAGGCATACAAATACACCCAACCAACCCCTGTTGCATCAGGGCCTAATTGCGGTCTTGCATTAGAAGGCAGTTTCGGAGCAACCTGAGACAAATATTCCAGTACTCGCGAACGCGCCCAGTAAGCGTCTGTATCTTCGTCAAAAATGATATACACATAGGAGTCGCTGAAAAACGAATATCCACGGACGGTTTTAGCGCCGGGGACAGACAGCATAGCGGTTGTTAATGGATAGGTTACTTGATCTTCTACCACCTGCGGCGCTTGACCCGGATAGCTGGTTTTAATGATCACCTGGACATCCGACAAGTCCGGCAGTGCGTCTACGGGCGTATTCTTAACCGCAAAAGCACCAACACCCACGAGGATTAATGTCGCCAGAAGAACGAAAAAACGGTTACTCACTGACCATCGAATGACTGACTTAATCATGGTTATGCTCCTGCTCTGTCACTTGTTTTTGCTCAGGAATATGAATCGATGTGAGCTGGTACTGTTGCTTCCCGACTTGCGTTATTTCCGCATGCAAGGATAACCCCGTGCTAAGCTGAGAAAGTTCAACATCCGAAGCAACATCGAAGTCCATCGTCATTGCAGGCCAGTCCCATTCAGAAATCTCACCGTGCTCCAGCGTAACCATCGAGTGCTGAGGCATAACATTTTTAACGGTTGCTTCAACCCAGACAGCTTGAGCTGCTGTGTCACTTGACATGCTGCCATGGCTCTCGTTATCAACATGCGTGTCATGTTGCATGCGCTTAAAGTCAGAGGACTTACTGGACTCAGAATCAATCAAAAACTGAGCTGAAGTAACGATGTCATCACCTGCCATGAGACCCGATAAAATTTCAACTCGCGAGCTCCCTAACCGCCCAACATCAACATTAACTGATTTAAATTTCCCATCACCCAGTGCCAGGACAACTCGGTTCGAATCACCCATTCGGATAAGCGCTTCTTTAGGGATGATTAAGTTTTTGTCGCCTAAACCAGCCTTAATGTTAAGATTCGCAAACATGCCCGGTTTTAAAAAACCATCTGGGTTGTCGAAGTGAATTCGAACTTGTCCCGTCCGAGTTTTAGGGTTAAGTGACGGATAGACATAATCAACCTTTCCTTGCCACTCTTTACCTGGAGCATACTCAAGGTTCATTTGAACGTCATTGCCGACCTCAACCTGGTTCAATTGCCGCTCAAAGACTTCTGCAATAACCCAAATTTTATCCAGTTGAGCAATGGTCATTAAATTCATACTCGGCGTTACAAACGCACCTTCACGCACAGTCAGTCTATCCAATACCCCGGACTGCTTTGCTTTTACCGTGATTGTTTTCTGAATTTTACGAGTTTCTTTTAACTTCTTAATCTCAGATTCAGAGACTTGCAGAGCTCTTAAGCGTTCTTCAGCGGCATCAATTAGCACCTGATTACCTCTTTGCGAGGCCAATACAAGCTCCTCTTGCGCATTAACCATTTCAGGAGAGTAAATACTGTATAAAGGCTCGCCGGCTTTAACCGAGTTACCAACCGCTTTTACGAAAAGCTTCTCAATCCAGCCTTCAACACGAGGACTTACTGTTAATACTCGGTCCTCATCAAACTGAACATAGCCAACTGTTTCGATATCTAGGTTGAGTCTCGAGGACGTGACGGTTGCAGTTGTAACCCCAAGGTTATTAATAACGTCGGGATCAATTCTCACCGTACCAGGTGAACTCTCTTCTGCATCATCGCCATAGTAAGGAATAAGGTCCATCCCCATTGGAGACTTTCCTGGTTTGTCTCGACGATAATTGGGATCCATCGGAGCCACCCAATATAACGGCTCTTTTTCTGCATTGCCCGATGAACGATCAGACACTTCAGTCGATTGCATTACATAGCCAATAGCGCCAGCGCCAACTGCAAAGCCTACAGCTAAACTTATAAGAGATTTGGTGACTGTTTTCATTTTACACTCCTGAAAGTAATAAGTAGTTTGCTTCGGCAATCAATTTTTGGCGGTTGATGGCGATTGCTAATGCATCAATTTTTGCGTTGACTTCAGCAATCTGTGAACGCACCGCCTCTGCAAAGTCGCCATCATCATTGTTGTAAGCTGTCAATGCAGCTTCAGACTGGGCGGACATTTGTGGAAGTAGCTCTTCACGATAAAGAGCAGCGCGTTCATTCAAACGATTCAGTTGTACAAAGGTATTGCGTAAATTGGCTATTAACTGTCTGGCAATCAGCAGTTTTTCAGTTCTTTTTGCTTCAGTTTTATACTTTGCCGAACGCACCTGTTCATCCTGCTTGTTATCAGTAAACAGTGGTATATCGAACGTAACTCCGGCTGAAAACAAGTCGGCACGGTCATTGCCGCTTGGATCGTCGTTTCTATGGCCATATTTCAGATTGGCTGACCATTGCGGTTTATAACCTTGCTGAGCGAGCTCGACAGACGTCTCCGACGCCAAAATGTCTTGATCGGTCGCTTGCAAAACCGGGTGTTCTTTTATCAATTCGTACAAGGCTTGATTCGGTATTGTCGAAGGTGATAGCAATGTCTTCTTCAGCGTAAGACTCGGAAGGTCATCCGGTAACCTTGATTTCGCTATAACACCTATCCATTCCGACAATTCGCTTTGAAGTTGCTCCTCTTTTTGTCGCAGTGACGTCAACCTATCATCCAGGCGTGTAAGCTCAAGTTGGGCTCTAATAACATCTTGCTGCCGTGCTTTTCCCTCGGTACTGGTATAACTCGCCTTAGCCGTCGACACTAACTGTTCAAAAAGCGCTCTATCCGATTCAATCAAGCGAATACTTTGCTGAGAGAAAAAAACATCTAACCACAACTTCGTGACCGTTGTTTTGACCTTTGCAATACGATCCGCTCTTAAAAACGGTTGTTTTTGAGCTAATTGGTTTTTCTGCTTACGAGACAACGATAATGTGTCTCCTCTGGGAAATGTTTGTGAAACACCGACGACTAACTGGGTCATTCCTTCCTGTCTTGAACTAAAACTGTCAACCGGGAAACTGGCAGCCGTGAGCGATATTTGAGGGTCAGGCAAACTGGAAGAGGCTATTGCTTCACTCGCGAATGCTTCTTGGGTTTGCTTACTTGCCGTTAACCAAGGATCTTCTTGTACAGCGATACTCACTGCTTCTTGCAAATTCAAAAGCGGCTCTTGTGCATTAACGACATTTGGCACCACTACAGTCAGAACACTTAAATAAGCCATTCTTCTTAAAAGTTTCATATTGTTACTCTCAAAAACTGTGAATTTTTAAATTAAACACAGACCAAGTTATGAGTCGGACCGTAACGAGGACGACGAACGACGTCGTAACGACAATGACCGAACCAAAGCTTATAGCTGTGCTTTTACCTGGACGATAAACGCGCCAGGAGCGAGAAATTTAGTACTTTTTAAGAGTAGATTGGGGGCCGAAATAGCGAGAGAGAGTGCTTTTCTTTAATATTCGTATCTAAGAATGAGGAAGCGTTAAAAACCAGCTTCTCAATAGGCGGAACGGTGGATTGCTCAGAATAAACGACAGTAATTGACGGGCTGTAACAATGACGCATCATTGAATCAGAGCAACAGTTATCGGTAAGAGAATGTGACACTTCGCAATCTGCAAGATCGCAAACTTGCTCAGTAGGATCGTGCATACATGCCTTTTCCGTACTAATAGTTTGTGAAAATGACATTGTTGTTACTGCTAATAGCAGTAGGACAATGATTAAACGATACATGCGAAGCTTCACTATAAAAACATGCTTGCATTGTATCTCTTTTGGCTGATAAAGATCAATCAATTAAAGGAAGTACCCATAACGAGGTAGTCAACCCAGATGGTGATACGACTTCTACATCACCACCCAGATTTATTGCTAACTCAGGCGCTTTCAAGCTCTAAATACCAAAGTCATCGAACCTTACTTGTTCTCGCGGAACGCCAAAGTCAGCAAGAGACTTTAACGTTGCTTTCAGCATTGGTGGAGGACCACACACGTAAACGTCCAATGTGTTTTTGTTTTCATCTGCCAACCATTTCATTGCGGTTTCGTGCACAAAGCCAGTGTGCCCGGCCCACTCATCTGATTTAGCAACCTCTGAAAGTACCGGTATATAATTTAACCGCTCATCTCTTTCGAACTCATCCCTATAACAGAGCTCTTTTTCATATCGTGCGCCGTAAAAAAAGATACAGCGACGAGGAGAGCCTGCTGCTAATTCACTTTGTATTAACGCTCTCAACGGTGCAATACCCGCGCCGCCCCCGATGAAGACTTGTGTATGAGAGTTTTGCTTTGCCAGTTGGAAGTCTCCAAATGGCCCAACGGCATCGACACGAGCGCCAGCTTTTAAATTACATAAGTAATTTGATCCCACCCCCGGCGGTACCCCTTCGCTTGGCGATGGCAGCTGCCTTATGTTAAACACAAATCGAGTCGGGTGAGGCCGCGTAGCAACAGAGTAATGTCGTGACAATATTTCGTTTAAGTGTGGAATACGAAACTGCATAAACTGCCCGGCTTCATAATTAACGGGCTCTGAACTCACAAAGGTAAGCTCCATAATGGATGGAGTCAGTTGACGCTTTGAATCGAGTGTTAAAGCTATATCACTAACCCCCTCATTATGTAACTTTACTTCATAATTTGGGGTAAGCGGATTAAATGGTTGATCTTACCTTTGCATGAGAGTGAGACAGACCGGCATCTCATCGGATTATCTGGTTGATGCTTCACCTACTGCTGGTGCATGTTTCCTTCGCTAATTCCAGCAAGAACCCCACACGCCTCAACTTCCCGGTCATCGTTGCAACTCGCTCTCAGTGAAACGAGTTGTTTCTCAAGCGCTTGCAGAGCGGTTATCTGCGACCGCACATGAGAGATGTGATCATCGAGCAAGGCGTTGACGGCGGTACAAGGCTGATGAGGGTCGTCCTGATAGCTCTGTAGTTCGTGAATCTCAGCCAGTGACAGGCCCAGGATTCTGCAGCGACGGATGAAGGCCAGCCCCTCACCATGCTTCTCGGTATAGACACGGTAACCGTTGTCCTGCCGATCAGGCGGCGGCAACAAGCCCTGCTGTTCATAGAAGCGGATCGTCTGTGTTTCGACCCCTACCAACTGCGCCAACTGACCAATGCGCATCAGCCTCCTCCCCAACGGATTCTTTACTCTATTGACCTTATAGTAGCTTTATAGTTTAAAATGGTACCACAACATTGTTCAAGTGGAGTCGTATCATGAGCAAATCCTGTGGTGGCGCCTGTGGCGGAGATGCAACGTCCGCAGCGGATACCGATATACAGGCCTCCTCCGAGGCGCCAGGGAGATGGGTCAGTGTTTATGCCGTGCCGAAGATGGACTGTCCATCAGAAGAACGAATGATTCGCCTAGCCCTGAACGGCTTTGAGGAGATTCGGGCGCTGTCCTTCGACTTGTCGAACCGCCGGCTGAAGGTCGTGCATGACGGCGAGGTCGAGCCCGTCACCTCGAAACTGAAGACCTTGGGGCTAGGCGCCTCGCTTCAGGAAACCGTCGCTGCAAATCCAGAGACCATCAAGGCCGCCGAGTTTTCGGCAGCTTCTGCTAAGCAAGAATCCGGGACCCTGCGCTGGTTGCTCGGCATCAATGCACTTCTGTTCGTGGTGGAAATGACTGCCGGTCTGATCGCCCGGTCCACCGGCCTGATTGGAGAATCCCTGGACAATTTTGCCGATGCGGCGGTGTACGGGCTTGCCCTTTATGCGGTTGGACATAGCGTGAAAATGCAGGTACGTGCCGCGCATCTTGCTGGTGTACTGCAACTGATCTTGGCTGTGGGCGTGCTCGTAGAGGTGGTGAGACGCTTTGTATTCGGTAGTGAGCCTGAATCGCTGGTGATGATGGCTATCGCATTCGTCGCATTGATTGCCAATACCAGTTGTCTGCTGCTCATATCCAAACATCGGGAAGGCGGGGCGCACATGAAGGCAAGCTGGATATTCTCGGCCAACGACGTGGTGATCAACCTGGGGGTCATCACCGCCGGCGCCCTGGTCGCGTGGACCGGTTCCAATTATCCGGATCTGATTATCGGCACCATCGCGGGGGGCATTGTACTTAACGGTGCCAGACGCATTTTGGCGTTGAAGGGTTAAGTAATGCTCATTATTGGCAAAAAGCTCTCGCCGTATGCCCTATTGTCCATATCGGGCCTGCTGGCAGCGTCTGATCAGGCTGTAAAGTGGCTGGTGCAGCAATCAATGGCCTATGGCGAGTATGTTTCGGTGACCCCGTTCTTTAACTGGGTGCACCTATGGAACACCGGTGCCGCATTCAGTCTTTTTGCGAATGGTGGAGGCTGGCAGCGCTACTTTTTTATCGGAATCGCGGTAGTGGTCTCGATTTTTCTGATCAAGCTGATCCTTGAAAATCGTCATAAAGGAGAAGCCATC
Source organism: Pseudidiomarina atlantica (assembly GCF_000753735.1). Lineage (GTDB taxonomy): Bacteria > Pseudomonadota > Gammaproteobacteria > Enterobacterales > Alteromonadaceae > Pseudidiomarina > Pseudidiomarina atlantica. The sequence goes on from NZ_JPIN01000008.1 coordinate 15,055, forward strand.
GCTTACAGTCTTATCCTCGGTGGCGCCATGGGCAACCTGATTGACCGGGTCTTTCGCGGCTATGTTGTGGATTCCTTTGATTTCTATTGGCGAGACTGGCATTGGCCGGCCTTCAACCTGGCTGATATTGCAATTGTCCTCGGTGCCTTACTTTTCGTTTCCAGCAGCTTGTTGGGTAAAAAAGCAAACACCAATGCCGAGTCGGATGGATCTGACTGACACCTACGCCTATACAACACCATGACCGAACTTCCCGACAACATCCTTCACCTGCCGGGCCTGCAAGACAACATTCAGGCCCCAGCTACCGGAGATGGTGGACGGATTCCGTATGACACTGAGGCTGCATGAGTACGTGGAGAAGGAATCCTTCAACCACCCCTACACCTTTGTGGCGGCACAGACCGGCCTGGACGAGAAGACGGTGCGCGACATCTTCAACGCCCGCGCCGAGTTCCTGGGGCGCTGGCACCGCTTCGAGACGCCCCGCATCCTGGGCATTGACGAGCTATACCTGAACAAGCGCTACCGCTGCATTCTGACCAACATTGAGGAGCGAACCCTGCTCGACCTTCTGGCCACCCGCCGCCAGGACGTGGTGACCAACTACCTGATGAAGCTGAAAGACCGGCAGAAGGTCGAGATCGTCAGCATGGACATGTGGAACCCCTACCGGGCAGCGGTCAAGGCTGTGCTGCCCCAGGCCCGTATCGTGGTCGATAAGTTCCATGTGGTTCGCATGGCCAACGATGCCCTAGAGAGAGTGCGCAAGGGCCTCAGAAAGGAGCTGAAACCGTCCCAGAGCCGGACTCTCAAGGGAGACCGGAAAATCCTGCTGAAACGCGCTCACGAAGTCTCAGACCGGGAGCGCCTCATCATGGAGACCTGGACAGGCGCGTTCCCGCAACTGCTGGCCGCCTACGAGCACAAGGAGCGCTTCTACGGCATCTGGGACGCCACCACACGGCTCCAGGCAGAAGCCGCCCTGGACGAGTGGATAGCCACCATCCCGAAGGGCCAAAAGGAAGTCTGGAGCGATTTGGTCAGGGCAGTGGAAAACTGGCGCGAAGAGACCATGACCTACTTCGAGACGGACATGCCCGTCACCAACGCTTACACGGAGTCCATCAACCGACTGGCCAAGGACAAGAACCGTGAAGGGCGCGGTTACTCCTTCGAGGTGATGCGGGCACGAATGCTCTACACCACGAAGCACAAGAAGAAGGCACCGACTGCGAAGGTCTCTCCTTTCTACAAGAAAACCATCGGTTACGGACTGCCGGACTTCGCAGAGGAACTCAACTACGGAGTCGATCTATCAACCATCTGAGGGTGGTATCAGATTGATGGGGTGAAGGTGCCCCATCAACCATTAAATCCGTATACCCAAAAAAACTAAAGTTGTATACAAAGCTCTTTAATAGCAGCGCTTGTAGAGCTTGTATATTCAACTTTTACCCCCCTTAAATATCCTAACTCTTTTAAAATCAGCTCTTATAAACGGTTAAAAAGCCATCAAAAAAAGTTGTCCAGTTTTTCAAAATTTAAAATATATTTTCAATTTTTATGAATTTTTAATCTCACAATTAGAGATGCTAATCCTCCAGCGACTATAATGCGTATATAGATGTACCATTTTTAAGTAAGGAGACGTCACTATGAGTCAATCAACTCAAAAAGCCACGCTTTACAGAATGTCGACACCTGACCACCAATGCCCTTTTGGTTTAAAAACCAGGCACTTACTTAAAGCCAACGGTTACGATGTGGACGACAACCTGTTGGAAAGCCGAGAAGAAACCGACAAATTCAAGAAAAAGCACGACGTCGATACCACTCCACAAGTGTTTATTGGTGATAAACGTATCGGTGGGTACGAGGAGGTTCGAGCCTTTCTTGGAAAGCCTCTTCCTGACCCTGACGCAACCAGTTACCGGCCCGTTATTGCATTATTTATTATGACGGCACTCCTCTCTGTAGCCACGTCGTGGTTGTCTTTTGGTCGCGTATTTACCGTACAAACCATCGAGTGGTTCATCAGTTTCTCTATGGTGGTTCTGGCCTTGCTCAAACTCCAGGACGTAGAGAAATTCTCTACCATGTTTCTCAATTACGATCTTCTCGCCAAAAAATGGGTGCCTTATGGCCGTATTTATCCCTATGCCGAAGGCTTGGCGGGTCTGTTAATGGCAGCCGAATTCGCCCATGTCATATCCATACCCGTCGCATTATTCATCGGCATCGTAGGCTCTATATCGGTGTTTAAAGCCGTTTATGTCGACAAACGCGAGCTAAAATGTGCCTGTGTCGGTGGCTCCAGTAATGTGCCGTTAGGCTTCATTTCGCTCACTGAAAACCTCATGATGGTCGCTATGGCTGTCTGGATGTTTTTTACAATGAACTAGAAAAAGAGCGCATAGCGCTCTTTTTCTTAACGCTTTTTACGTAAAAACAAAATCTCACCAGCGGCAATCAATACCATACCGATGAGAGACGCCCAAATCACCAGCGGATCGCTCGTCCATTTCACCCATATAAAAGCGACTAAAACGATGACGTCTAGCGTGATTGCGCTGACAAGTATGTAAATATTGGCATTCACCTTTTGCCTTAGATGCCGTAATACGCCCCAGTGGATCGCAATGTCCATCACGATATAAAAAATAGCGCCTAGTGACGCAATTCGACTCAAATCGAAGAATGCCGCTAAGATCATAGCCATAACAATGGTGTAAACCAGCGTATGCTTCTGAATGGAACCTGGCATGCCAAAATGACTGTGTGGAACAAGCTTCATATTGGTCAACATGGCTAACATTCTTGAAACGGCAAACGCGCTGGCAATCACTCCTGATACCGTTGCTACAATTGCAAACGCAACCGTCACCCAGAGTCCAGTTTCACCGTAGACGGGTCTGGCTGCTTCAGCAAGCGCGTAGTCTTTCGCTTTCACAATCTCATCTATGGACAGGCTCGAGCCAACCGCCAGAGTGACCAGAACGTATATTAACGCGCAGATAATCAGCGAAATAATAATGGCACGCCCGACATTTCTCTTAGGCTCAACAATTTCACCGCCACTATTGGTTATTGTTGTAAACCCTTTGTACGCAAGTATGCTTAAAGCAATCCCCGCTAAAATACCGCCACCCGTAGCTTCTTCTGGAATAGCCGATATCGATTCAAACTGAATGCCTGAGGCCCACAAACCACCAGCCGCTAAAATGACCAACCCTAAAGTCTTAACAAAGGCCATAAAAAACGAGAACGTTTGAATAAACTGATTACTCAAAATATTGATAAAAAACGCAAAGACCAGCAAACCCACCGCCAACAAAGGGATAAGCCACTGCGCTTCAAAAGAAATTAACTGGCTGGTATAAGACGCAAATGTCCGAGCGACTAAACTTTCATTAATCACCATAGAAAAGTACATCAAGAGTGCGAATATCGCCGTCACACTTCCTTTTCCATAAGCTTTACTGAGGAACATCGCAATACCGCCCGCTGACGGATAGGCTTTCGCCAACTTAACGTAAGAGTAAGCGCTAAAGCCGGCAATGATACCGCCGCACACAAACGCCAGGACAAACCACTCTCTTGCCAGCTGAGCAACTTGTCCGGTCAGTGCAAAAATACCAGCGCCAATCATCACACCAGTCCCCAGCGACACCGCCCCCCAAAGACTCAGGCTGCTTTTCTGATAATCCTGATGTCCGTGTTCATGATCGTGTTCTGCCATAATCAGCTCCTGTGATTGAACTCAGTTGGACCAATGGATCCGGATAATTTTCCAGCCAGACTCAGTCGTATTTGATACGGTTACGGTTTCATTCATCGTTAAATCAACCTCACGCCCGTTATACTCCCCGGAAACGCTATACCGAGAAGTGATCACAGCAAGGCCATCGGCTTCTTGTACTGTCCTTTCAAGCAACTGTGAAGGAACCGCCTGGCTAAACTTAATATCTGACTTAAGGTGATGAGCACTGTACTCGGCCAAGGATCGTTCAACACCACCACCTTCAAAGATAAACACATCATTGGAAAGCACATCTTTAACGACTTCCGTGTCACCTTCAGTCAAAGCCGTTCGAAACCTATCAAGCACAACTGTCGGTTCAGATACTTCCTCGGCACTACTAGGCGCTGAAATAAACAGCACCGAAACCATAAAAACACTCATGAATAATTTCATTCTTATTATTCCTAACATTAACTAGGGGAAAACGCGCTGCTTAGCGCAGAGGCCAGGGTAAAAATAGTGACAGCCAATACCATTTCCGCCGTTATGGAGTTTTTGAGTCGCTTGGCGGCCGCGTTATCATTTAATTGCGGTACGAACTTTAATTTATGCAATGCGGCAACAAGGAGAATCAGCGCCACAAACACAAGTTTCGCTAGTAGTACCGTGTCATACGACGTAAGCGGCAGCTCTGGCATCCATCGCCCTGTTGCACTACGATACATAACCAAGCCCGCAATAAGGAGTATTGGAACCGCTGCAGACATATGCACACCAAAACGCTCCATAATGGCTTTCGCTTTAGCAAGCGGTACCGACGTTGCCAGCTTTCGCAATGAGTTAAGACTGCCGAACCAAACCCAAGCGACTAACAAGTGTGTTAAAAGCGCTAGCTTTCCCCACCAGACGGCGTCACTGCCGTGACCAATACTTAAAAAGCTCCATCCCATGAGTCCAATGGCGACAACATATAGCACCCACTTTATACGTTTTAGCTTAACAACGGAGTAAACAATCCAAGCAATAGCAACCGCTATCTGAAGTTGCATGAACAACCCAACAGGGCCGGTCCATATAAACTGCATGTAGGTCGTGTCAATCATGCCGGCAAAGCCTTCAGCAGCAAAACTACCGACTTTCAGAAAAAAATACAGAAGGCTTGCCAGTAATAGAAGCAACGCAACAAGGCTATTCTTTCGTTCAGACTGCTTTTTTAAACCGGACAAATAAACGATATAAGGCGAGGCGGTCATCACCGCGTTAAGCCAGAATATAAAGGCCAACGTTAAAACGCTGGCCACACTCCAAAGGGTCATCATTTCACCTCAAAGCTAAAATCACCCGATATTTTATGACTGTCCCCACCCATTGCCGTCCAATAAACCGTATAACCACCTGACGCCAAATTGTTTTTAACAGCAATTTCGTACGCTGCTTTGGGAGTCATGCTCATCGAAAAGTCCAGCGGATGCATTTTTCCGTCATCTGAGTGCAGCATAATTTTAGCCAGACGAACATCACCGGAAAAATTCATCGTAATTTCCGTTGGTGACTCGGACAAAGTCGCACCGTCCTCCGGGCTACTGGATGTTAGGCCGACGTGAGCGCTGGCCCATGCACTAAAAAATAACGTGGTACCGAAGGCTAACTTAAGTATGTTTTTCATGTTGTTTCCTCTTTGTTTATTATCAATTAAAACCAAACTCTGGCCCCAAGGACCACGCCTGTTTCTGTGGTGTCCTCACCCATTCGTTTCATTTCATCTGCCGTGTTGCCTAACGCGCCGTTCCAATAAACACCAATGTAGGGTGCAAACTCACGACTGATTTCGTGACGATAACGCAACCCCACGCGCAAGTTGCTCAAGCCACTTTGCCGTTCATATTTGTCTGAATCTGTTAGGTTGGCTGTAAACTCAATGCGAGGCTGTAAGTACGATGTTTGCGTTAACTGCCACTCATATTCAGTTTCGCTGACAAACTGGACATCGCCTTCTTCGTTCACCATCAACGAGTTGTCCATTTCAAACCAATACGGAGCCAGCCCCATGAAGCTAACAACGGCATAATTTTCCATAGAGGCATCGGACGATAAGGAGCCTCGCGTACCAACACCGGCCTGAAACGACCAAAACGGAGACATCAGGTAGCCGTATAACAACTCAGCACTTTCCAAGTCAGTGGACTCTCCGTCATCTTGAATATTTTCCCCCTCACTTTTGAAGACAAACCGATGATAATCACCACCGTACCAAGCCATCATGTCCCAAACGGCAACGTTCTCTTCCTCGTCTGTTCGCGTTAATTCCAGCCGGTCAAATAATACCTGCCCGGTGTAATATTCTTTAACGGGCTCTGGCCAGCCTTCCTCTGCATGTCCCGCCATTGCCACTGCGGGTAGAAGTGCTGTAGTGAACAACAATGATTTAGCGTACATAGCCTTCCTCCTTATGCCACATTTACCACACGAAACATGCCCGCTTTCATGTGATAAAGCAGATGACAATGAAATGCCCAGCTTCCAGGTGCATCAGCGGATATCAGTAGTGATACTTTCTCGCTTGGTTTTAAACTAATGGTGTGCTTACGAGGACGAGGATACTGTCCATTTTCAAGTTCCATCCACATACCGTGTAAGTGGATTGGATGATCCATCATGGTGTCATTAACCATCACCAACCTTAAGCGCTCGCCGTGACGGAACTGCACAGGGCCGTCAACTTCGGTGTATTTCTTCCCGTCAAACGACCACATATACCGTTCCATATTACCGGTCAAATGCAGTTCAATCTGGCGCTCTGGTTCCCGCTTATCTGGCCATTCTTGGGCCCCAATAAGATCGCTATACACTAAGACTCTATGGTCAACATTATCCAAACCTATGCCCGGTTCATGGAGACGACTGGTCGGATTCATAGCTATCATGGCGGCAGCAGCTCCGTGACCACCTTCACTGTGCTCAATTTTAATGTTTTCCACAGGAAGCTCTTTTTTATGCATCATTTCATGATTCATATGACCGTCTGTGCCGCTCATATTCATCATACCTTTCTCTTCCTTATTTCCTGACATCGCCATGGCCCCCATTCCCATCGCGGCCATACCACGTTCAGGCACCGCGCGTAACTCAGGAACTTCTGCTTCAAGGCCAATTTCTGGTGTTAATGTGCCTCTGACATAGCCACTACGGTCAAAGCTCTCCGCAAAAATCGTATAAGCCTTGTTATGCTTTGGCTGAACAATGACATCATAGGTTTCAGCCACTCCGATACGAAACTCATCAATAGACACAGGCTTCACCGGTTGACCATCTGCCGCCACTACAGTCATCTCTAGACCAGGAATACGTACATCGAAATAGCTCATCGCAGAGCCGTTGATAATACGAAGTCGCACTTTCTCACCTGGTTTAAATAATGCTGACCAGTTCATTGCTGAATCGCGACCATTCATCAGGTAGGTGTATGTACTCCCTGTCACATCAGCGATATCGCGAGGACTCATCCGCATTTGTCCCCACATTTCTCTTTGCTTCCAGGTTTTCTCTAACCCATGCTGGCGCACGTCCTCGAACGTCTCAAATATCGTACGCTTTTGGTAGTTATAGTAGCCTTCCGCTACTTTCAAATTACGAAAAACGTCATTTGGATCTTCGAATGTCCAGTCACTTAGAATAATTGTGTGTTCACGATCAGCGCCTATATCTCCGTCTTTTGGGTCGATAATCAGCGGACCTAAGTGCCCCAGTTGCTCCTGTAAACCCGAGTGGCTGTGATACCAATAAGTGCCATTTTGCTCAACGTCGTAGCGATACTTATAAGTTCGCCCCGGCTTTATACCTTCAAATGAAACCCCGGGTACGCCATCCATATTTTCAGGCAAAATAATCCCATGCCAGTGGATTGACGTGTCTTCAGATAGTCTATTGGTCACATTTAGCTTGGCTCGTTGACCTTCTTTCAAACGAATTAGAGGACCAGGCATTTGACCGTTAATCGTTATAGGTGTGCCAACCTTATTCCCTACTAACAAAGGAGACTTCGCGATGGTTAAATCAATTTCATCTTTCGTCAAAACTTGATCTTTAAATTTACGCCCTTGAGGTGTTGCCCATGTTGGGGCTACTTTGGCAATTGCTAACGCGGACGCCACAGTAAATGCAGATTTAATGAATTTTCGACGCCCTTTATTAAACTCATTGTTCATGATGACGCTCCTCTTCTGAGGTTAAATTTTGATGACGTTGAATGTCCTTTTCCCTATCAGACGGTTCATCAGTAATCGATGATTTAAACCCTTTTATCGCACTACCAAGATCGGATCCCAGGGTTCGTAGCTTTTTGCTACCAAAAAGAAGAATGACAATAACCAGTAAAACTCCTAACTGAACCATACTCATGCCGCCAAATCCCATAGCTAAAGCCCTCCATTTGAGAGTGCTTGCTGCTGCTCTAAACTTGCTATCTGCTTATAAGGTGTAATTGAACCGTCCTCTTTGATTTCATAGACCGTATACGGTTGAAACCGAGTACCCATTTCCATACCAACAGACCCTACCGGCATGCCAGGAACAGTTAATCCAATGCCATTGGCTGACTTTTTCCCAGCTAAATAATGAGAAACCAATGTAGGAGGAACGTGCCCCTCAAAGACATAGCCATTACTAGAAATAGCGGTATGACAGGATTGGACCTCGGCACTAATACCGGCATCACGTTTTCGTTGGGTCAAGTTGTTCGGATGTTGTACGGACACACTAAAGCTATCCGGTAAAGCTTGTAACCACTTTTCACAGCAACCGCAGTTGGGATCTTTTAGAACGGTTAGTTGCTGCTCTTCTACATCGGTTGCAGATACAGACACGGAAAACAGCATCGCCAAAACAGCGATATTGCGTTTGATAGACATAATTATTCACCGATTAATAAGTTTTAAGGAAACACGCCGAGCGTGTGTTAAATTTCTAGTAACTTATTAAGCGGTAATTATTGGGGGACGGAATAATTTAGACGCGTGTTTAGCACGAATTGAGGTGTCGATGGGCGCATCGACTTTGGCAGAGAGGTTAACTGCAGCGGCATTAACCGAAGAAGACTGTCCGACAAATAAAACCGAGCCGCCGGAGCAATGCCGAATGGTCATGTCAGCACAGCACGAGTTGTGCTTTTGCGTCTCATGCTCGCAATCGTTTGTGTCGGCTTCGTACATCATGCTGTGCTGCATTTGGCTGTTATCATGACATGCGTGAGCTTCTGCCGTTTGCGAAAACGACATCGACACCAATAGCACTGTCATTAATAACAGAATTCGAATTAGCACGAGCACCCTGCTTTTTGCAATTCAATAAACTTTAGTCTAACGTCATTTTTACGCATGTCAAATAAGGAGCAGATAATGATGAATCACGAAATGTTCGCAGGTATGGGCTTTCTATGGATGCTGATTGTGGGAGCTATTTTTATTGTTCCCGCATGGCGTATCTGCCAACGAGTTGGCTACCCTGGTCCATTGGGTCTTCTGATTGTTATCCCTATCGCAAATATCATTCTTCTTTACTTTATAGCGTTCGGCCCATGGAAAAATGTTGATAAATAGCTAATTCACTTTAACCAAAGCAACAAGTATAGCTTTTCATCTCTAATCAGAAGCACGAATTTATTTGCCACTACACGTTCACAAGTTGCAGACCACTATAGCTATGTTCAACGTGTTAAGCGAGTATTGGGCATAGCCAAAAAGTTAAAAGATTCATTTGTGAAAAAGCTTTCAATCAAAAAACTAAAGCTGAAGTTTTAGTAACAAGGTAAGTAACACGCTTGAATCTTAATATTTTTTATCCACTATAAAACAATAAGTTATTAGATCTTATCGATTCCGCCTCCGGCACCATTAGTCGGAAGGCCTCGCACTCACGTGCGGGGCTTTTTTCGTTGTGGCAGCGGTGAAAGTTAAGTGCGGCGTTCGAGGCCGAAGGCTTCGCGCATGCTGTTGGCGAATTCGACCCAGCGTTCGCGCATGCTGCGCTTCACGGATACGTCGACGGAGCCTATCAGCGACATGCCGGTGACGACAATGGTATAGCGCGCGTGCTGCGGCTGTGGCGGCGCGTGTTCTTCGCTGGACGCCAAAATATTAGTGACGCGTGAAACCACAGCAACGTCTTCGGGCACTGCAATACTGACCGAGCCCAAGAAGCTTTTCACTTCGATTTCAACTTGGGTGTCGGCGAAGGTTGCTTGCGAAAAATCGAGCTCAACCGAACCTAAGACATCAATAATGATCAGTTTCTTGGGTACGAGCCATGGCCCTTTGCGGCTGTTGGAACTGAGAATGCTGACAATTTTGTCTTCGGTAGCTTCTGCACTGGTGGCAGATGGTGCAAAGGTCGATTGTTTGTCTTCGGCATATTGCTTGTCAGCTTCCTTCGGTAAGTCCGCGACGAGGTCGAGTAGTACTTGATGCTCGGTCGCGGCCATCATTTCGTCGAGGCGGCGTTCAAACGCTGCTTGCGAAATAATCGCATGACTGTAATTTACGATGAGTTTATCAATACATTCTTCGCGAACTTGCTCAATCGGTCGGTCTTCTAATTTAACTGCCATGCTCTCCCCCGTAAGCAGTAGAGAAGCGAGATCACTGTTATTGCAGTTTATTTGTGATCTCGCCTCTTGGTTACTCCTGTGCTGTGCCGCTACTTGCAGGTAAGTGGCTCAGGTCAGGTAATTGAGCATATAAATAACTCCACATTTCATCCACTGAATTGATGAAGTCATTTTGTAACTGTTTGCTACGTTCCTCGCCCACAGCTTCTTCACCGGCAAAAAAGTCTTGCCAATTGGCAAAGGGTTTAGTGAAGGTAAAAGTGATGCCTTCGCCTTGTATGCGGCGCCAAATCGTCCACGTTTCGGTGCCACCGTTCTCAAGATAGCATTTCTTCCACGCTTCTCCGCCAGCCATAAACTCGTTGATGTGCTCCGGAGCTACGTTGTAGTGATTAATAAGAAGTATGTAACTTTCATCCTCATGATCATACGCCACGACGGCGGGAACTGCGCAACAACAAAGGAGCAAGCTACCGATTAAAAGTAACTTGTGCATGGTAATGTTCTCCTGAAGTTACCTGCATTCATTGTCCTTCCGTTACGACGTAGGCATCCTGCCTAGCGCGAAAACTATAGACTATAGTTGCGAATCTGTCGGCTTCAGGCTAAACCTTAAGGGTTAACTAAGTGCTGAGGAAGCCATTATGAAAACGCTGAATACAATTGGATGTATCGTTATTTTAATCGCAGGTTCAGTCAGTTATGCTGCTGAACCTCCACAAGATAAAAAACCAGAAGCGACGGCAAAAAAAGTCGGTGATAGCATCGAAATTGCGGTCGAAAAAATTGAACGGGAGCAAAAAGGTCCGCAAAGTAGCGTTGCACCAACCGATGCTGACGGCGATGGCTACGGTGATGTCGCGACCCAGGCTCAAGGCGACCCTATTCCCGGTATCGACATTACAGTTTCACAAAGTGAAGCTACGCAAACTAAGGTGCCAGGTGGAGGTGCTAAGGCGGTCATGAGAAAGCCGAGGAAACCGAAAACCGCAATCACCTGTACCGATGCAAACAAAGACTGCGATAACTAAAATAATAAAGGAACATCATGCGCTATTTGAGTCTTGCGATACCGCTGCTTTTGCTGGCGGGCTGTAATAACACGACCACTACTGCCGAGAATGACGACTATGAAGCAGTGATTCGGTACACCGAGTTCGGAGTGCCGCATATCGAAGCGAAGGACTACGGTAGCTTGGGGTTTGGTGAAGGGTACGCGGCAGCAAAAGACCAAATTTGCACGATTTCGTACATGCGCATCGCGGCACGTGGCGAGTTAGCAGAGTATTTAGGTGAAGGCCCGCGTCAACGCTTCGTCATTAATGATGCGGTGGTGCGTGGGCTCGATATTCATGGTCGTGCCAGTGCTGCGTTCACGCAATTACGCCCAGAAATACAAGCCAACATGACCGGCTATGCCGCTGGCTTCAATCACTACCTGCAAGAAAACCCTGGTGCCGGCAGTTGGTGCCAAGATGCTGCATGGGTGCAACCAGTGACCGCGCAAGATATTTACGCTCGTGGCTATTACATTACCACTACCCTGCCTTACTTGGCCGCGGCAATTGCCAATGCTGCACCGCCGAATCAAGATATCGCCCAAATCGACATCGCAGACGATTTGCTGGCCGAAGCTGAAGCCGCTGTTACCCGCAGTGATTTAGGCTCGAATGCATGGGCGTTAGGTAACGAACTTACCGAACACGACGGCGGCATTTTGCTTGGCAATCCGCATTATCCGTGGTTTGGCAGTAACCGGTTTTGGGAAAAACACTTAACCATTCCCGGCGAACTGGATATTTACGGAGTGCATCTGATCGGTGTTCCGGGCGTTGCCATTGGTTTCAACCAGCACCTGGGTTGGTCTCACACGGTGTCAGACAGCTACCGGTTAGCGTTGTATCAACTGCAGCTCGATGGCATCGACCCAACACTATATCGTGTCGGCGGTGAGGTGCAGCAACTTGAAGCGCGCAAAGTTAGTCTGAGGGTAAAAGGCGAGGATGGTGCGCTAGCGAACCATGAACATACCCTATGGTGGAGTGAATACGGTCCAGTCGTTAGTATGCCCGGTCTCACTTGGACGGCGACTACGGCCTTCGCCATCAATGACGTCAATTACGACAACTTTGCCATGCTCGAGCAATGGTGGGATATGGGGCGTGCCGACTCCATCGATAGTTTTATTGCAGCCCACGAACGCTGGAACGCCATGCCGTGGGTGAATACCATCGCCACTGGGCGCGAAGGCAAAGCTGTCTATCTTGATAACTCGACCGTCGGTCATCTAAGTGCCGAAGCGCAAGCGACGTGGCAAAAAATGTATCAACAGAGCCCCGAAGTTCGCCAACTCTATGACGAGCGCGGCCTATTGTTGCTCGATGGCAGCAACCCCGTATTTAGGTGGCAAGCAAGTGATGATGTCGTGGTGCCGAATAGCGTACCGTTCGACCAGCGTCCGCAGCTCTTGCGCGATGATTATGTGTTCAACGCGAACGACAGCTACTGGCTTGCTCATGCTAGCGAACGTCAGTCAAAGCTTTCACCTGCTTACGGTCCGTATGAAACCGCAGTCAGTTTGCGCACTCAACAAAACCTAGAGTACTTAACCAATCCCGCGTTTCGTGGTGCCGACCAACGCTTTGATTTAGCCGAGGTACAACAAGCGCTATTTCACAATGCCACGCGCGCCTATCAAGCGTTCTACACTGACCTTACCAACTTGTGTGTTGACGACGCGAAAGTGCCCGACGAAGCTTGTGCTGCATTAGCACAGTTTACCGGCACCTTTGATTTGCGTAGTCCCGGTGCCGTGCTATTCCGCGAATGGTTAAGCGCGTATTTAGCGCTCAGCGCTGAAGCCAAGGTTGAACCCTACGCAGTCGTCTTCGATAGTGGTGCACCACTGACAACGCCGACCGGAATTGCCGATGCCGAACTGGCGATGCAGGCGTTGCTGGATGCCGCACAACTACTTGGAGCACAGAAGATTGCGCTTGACGCCACGCTTGGCGAGCAGCAAATTGCTTATAGCGGAGAGCAACCGGTTGCGGTACATGGTGGGCGGCATCAAGATGGCGTCATTAACATGGTCGATATGCGCGGCACAGATACCATAGGGCCCTACTTTGCTGGTGAGCGGCTAACGCGATGGTCATCGCTGACCGATAAGGGCTACCCCATTACCGGCGGCAGCAGTTTTATCTTAGCGGTGGAGTTCACGCCGCAAGGTCCACGCGCTGAGGCGCTATTAAATTACGGTCAAAGTGAAAATCCGCAAGACCCTGCCTACGTTGAACAAACCGAGTTATTTGCGAATAAGCAGTGGCGCAACATCATCTTTGAACGTGCAGAGATTCTTGCCGTGATGCAAAGCGAGCTGCGCGTCGTTGCAAAATCGACCAAGTAACGCATCGCTTTGTAGATAAATTGTGGTAATCTCGAGGAAAACTTAACGTCGTTAAAGAGATAGAGCCGTGAACGAGAGCTACGATTCAAATCCGTATGATAGTCGCCTCACCAACTTTGCGTGGGGCGTAGGGTTCGGCTCTGTAGCAGCACTTTGCAATTACTTTCTGGCCTTTGAGCTGTATGGCTCAGTGACGATTTTAATGGGGCAACTGTTTGTTATGTTGGCCCTGTTTAGTCGTGGACTTTTTACTGCGCTCATTAGCGTACTGATTGCCTCGAGCGCGATTTATCTGTACACCGACAATATTTTCTTTTTAGTCACCATGACCGCTGAGGTCATCGCGATTTACCTGCTGTACAAGCGCAACGTCCCCATCTTACTGGCCGATCTCATTTACTGGGTGGCATTTGGTGGACCGCTCACTTATTTGTATCTACCCACGATCATCGATGTGCCACAGGACTTCTTGATTCTGATCCTCGCCAAGCTGTTGCTTAATGGCTTGCTGTATACCGCGCTGGCGATCTTGTTGTATCAACTGATTCCGCGTACTTGGCGTGTTTCGGTAATGAAACAGGTGTCTGATACGCTTAGCGGCCGCATCTTTTATCTCAGTTTTCTGTGTATCATCGTCAGCTCACTGTGCTTTTCGATGCTCTATACCTTGCGCTCAGCACAGCAAACTGAACGCCAGATTGTCACGGATATCGGCTCGAAGGCGAACAACCTGAGACAGGTTACAGAAGATTTTGTCCACGGCCATGTCATAGCGGTGCGCAATCTGCGTGATTCTATGCTTCGTGTCGATAGTTACGCCGAACGAATCGCGCTACTTGAACAGGCCCAACTGAGTTTCCCGGCTTTTACCACCATGCTCATCACCGATGCAGAAGGGCGGATTTTGCATGGTGTACCTACCTCTCAATTTACTGCGATTTTGTCGCGCAATCAGAGCATCCCTAATGTGGATGACCGAAGTTATTTCCAGGTCCCCAAAAACACCAGTGAGGGTTATGTTTCAAGTGCATTCCGCGGACGCGGGTTTGGCACTATGCCGATCATTGCCATCAGTGAACCGCTGATTGTTGACGGCGAATTCATGGGCATTGTTGAGGGCTCACTCAACATTCCTGAGTTGCATAATTTGGTGCGTCGAACCGGCATTAACCCCAGTTTTGAAAACGTGGTAGTAACCGACAACGACGACCAAATTATTTTTGCCAGCGACAATTTAAATTTACCCTCGCTTGCCACGTTTGTGCCGACTAATCGCACTAATCTTTACACCCAGAATTTACCTCTGATGCAGCTCAATGAGCGCGATGCACTCTACACACAGCGACTCAATACTTTTGGCTGGAATATTTATGTATTTTCAGATCCGCAACAACTGACCGAACTGTTTCTTGAAAATCTCATCGACTTATTCATTTTTCTGCTGTTAATCACGGGACTATTTGCGTTTGTGACGCGGCGTTTCGCACAAGACATTAATCGTCCGCTCATTCACCTGGCCGAACACTTAAGAAACAATACCGAACTGCCGTTGGTCATTGAGCGCAACGACATGACTCGCGAAGTGACGACCATTGCCGAAAACCTGATTGCCGCACGTAAAATCATGCTGAATTTTAATAAGCAATTGCAGCACCAGGTGGAAGAAAAAACCGCAGATTTAGAAAAGCTCAACGCCAAACTGCAAAAGCTCGCGCGCGAAGACGGTCTTACTGAACTGCTCAACCGCCGCACTTTTGATGACTTAGCCGAGCAACGATATCACGAGGCTATGGCGACACGTCGACCCATTGCTCTCATGCTGATGGACATCGATTACTTCAAGCGCATTAACGACACCATGGGTCACCCCATCGGTGACGAATGTATCCGTGCCGTAGGACAACTGCTGCGCGAACACTTTGAGCGCCGCGGCGACCTGGTCGGCCGGTACGGTGGGGAAGAGTTCGCTGTGTTTATGAGCGATTGTGCAGACGTGCGCAAAGTCGTTGAAGGCTTCCAGCATGATCTGGCGACCCACTGCCAAGTCAATGGGCAAGTGATCCCGATGACCATGAGTATGGGTATTGTCGAAATACGTCGTGAATACAGTGGCAGTAGTTTCCGCCGCTTGGTCGCGCAAGCGGACAAATTGCTTTATCAGAGCAAAGATGACGGTCGCAGCCGCATCTCCATGACCACGCTATAAACAGGATTTGAATTGATGCAACCCCAACGAATTGTCATTACCGGCGGTGCCAGTGGACTTGGCTTCGCCCTCGCACAAGTCGCGGCAAAAGCAGGCTGGAAAGTCTGTATTGTCGACCGAGATACCGAGCGCGGTGAAGCTGTGATTGGCAGCTTGCAACGCTTACAGCCGGCAAGCCTATTTCTCACCGCCGATGTTACGCGTATCAGCGATCTCGAAGAGGTTGCCAAACAGCTTGATGCGCAATGGCAAGGCGTAGATGTGGTCGTCAACAATGCCGGCGTCGCGCAAGTCGGTAAACTGAGCGATACCACCCTCAGTGACTGGCAATGGATTATCGACATCAACCTGCTCGGCGTGGTGCGCGGTTGCAAGGCATTTTTACCACTGCTCCAGCGCCAGCAAAAAGGGCACATTGTGAATGTTGCATCGATGGCAGGCTTACTCGATGTACCCAACATGAGTTCGTACAACGCCACCAAGGCGGCAGTGGTTAGCCTGTCAGAAACGCTGCAAAACGAACTGACCGCGGACAATATTCAGGTTACCGTGGTGTGCCCATCGTTTTTCCGCACCAACTTGGGCGATAGCATGCGTTCAACCGTCGATGGTATGGATAAAAAACTCGATAAATTAATGGCGAGTAGCAAACTCAACGCGAGCGACATCGCTAAAAGCATCATGCGCAGCATCGAACGTAAACAATTCTATACACTTCCACATAAGCAGGGCCGCATTGCATGGTATTTAAAGCGCTTCTTACCGCGTAACTGGTATCGCAGCTTTTTGCATAAGAACATTAAAAAGAACGATAAATCATAACGTTAAACCAGTTCTGAGGGTACCTACTAGGGACTAACCCGAAAGAACCAAAGCAAATTCCAAAGGACACAGGGAAAGGCTAGAAATTTGTGCTAGTATTCGCGCGAATTTCTCCCCAACCCTTTGTGTGCAAGGAATAGACACATGTGGAAGCTGCTTCTCGTTGCCCTCTCTGGCCTGCTTGTCAGCCCTGCGGCATTTGCCGCCGCTGGACCTCTTGATCTAACCACCGCTACGGTCGGTATCGTCGCTATCATCATCTTCACTATCGCCTACATGTTGGTGATGGCCGAAGAACGTTTGCATATGCGTAAATCTAAACCGGTGCTGGTAGCCGCGGGCCTCATCTGGATGATGATCGGTTGGGTCTACGTTGACCAAGGTTTGCCAGGCGTTGCCGAACAAGCATTCCGCCATAACTTGCTCGAATTCGCCGAGCTGATGCTGTTTCTGCTCGTGGCGATGACCTATATCAACGCTCTAGAAGAACGTCGGTTGTTTGATGCCTTGCGCGCTTGGATGGTGAAAAAAGGCTTCACTTATCGCCAGTTGTTCTGGCTCTCTGGTTTTCTCGCGTTCTTTATTTCGCCGGTTGCCGACAACTTGACCACTGCCCTATTGATGTGCGCGGTGGTGATGAAAGTTGCTGATGGCGACAAAAAGTTCATTGGCATGTCGTGTGTCAGTATCGTTATCGCAGCGAACGCTGGCGGTGCTTTCAGCCCATTTGGTGACATCACTACGCTGATGGTGTGGCAGGCCGGTATGGTTGAATTCCAAGAGTTCTTCGTGCTGTTTATTCCGTCGCTGGTAAATTACCTGATCCCTGCAGTGATCATGAATTTCTTTATTGAGAACAAAAAGCCTGCAGCGGTCTATGAAGAAGTTGAACTGAAACGTGGTGCGCTGCGCATCACCACGCTGTTCTTACTCACCATCGCCACTGCCGTTGCCTGCCATATGTTCCTGCACTTACCGCCGGTACTGGGCATGATGATGGGTCTGGGTTACCTGCAGTTTTTTGGTTACTTCTTGCGCATGACCTTACCAGGCTCGCTTGCGCGCAAACGCGCTATGGCAGAACGTGCCGGTGACATGGAACGCCTCAAACGCCTTGGTAGCGTAGTGCCATTCGATGTGTTTAGCCGTGTGCAACGCGCCGAGTGGGACACCTTGTTGTTCTTCTACGGTATCGTTATTTGCGTGGGTGGTCTTGGCTTTATGGGCTATCTGCACCTGCTGTCTGACACCCTGTATAACCAATGGTCACCAACCTTTGCCAACGTCAGTTTGGGACTTATGTCAGCGGTGATTGATAACATTCCAGTGATGTTCGCGGTGTTGTCGATGCAACCTGATATGTCCCATGGACAATGGTTGCTGATTACCTTAACCGCTGGTACTGGTGGTAGCTTGTTGTCGATTGGCTCGGCGGCGGGCGTTGCCCTTATGGGTCAAGCGCGTGGCTACTACACCTTTGCCAGTCACTTGAAATGGGCCCCCGCCATCGCGGTGGGCTATGCGGCCAGTATTGTCGTGCATATTTGGTTGAACAGCCACTTGTTTGAGGTGTTCAACCACTAAGCCTTAGGGATGTTCCGCGGTTTCGGCAACCAGTTGTCGGAACCAGCGGTGACCGGCATCATGCTGCAGTAATGGGCTCCAAATCATGGTCAGATCCAGCTGCTCAATGGCAAACGGCGGCGCTTTTAAGACCAACTCATCGTCACCTTCATAAAGTTTGGCCGCTCGCGTCGGCAACGTTGCAATCAGCCCTTGGCGCGCCAAATGCATGGCAACATGGTAGTTGCGGGTAAATACGCGAATATCGCGCTTGTAGCCAAGCTTACCGAGCGCTTCGTCGACCCAGCCAAGCTTTTGTACATCGTGAGGATCCATGCCCACGCCTACGCCAAAACCAGTTTTACTGACCCACACATGCTCAGCTTTGAGGTAATTCGCTAAGGTGTAATCCTGCAATAGCGGGTGGTCACGGCGCATCAAGCACGAGAAATCATCTTCCCACAGGGCTTTTTGATGAAACGACTGCGGTAGCTTCTCGAAGCGGTTGATGGCCAAATCCACCTTGCCATTTTCAACGTCGTGAAAACTGATGTCACTTGGCGTCATGATGTCTAGCGTCACCTTTGGCGCTTGCGCTTGCAGGCTTGGTAACAGGCGCGGCATCAACGTCGAGGCGGCATAGTCTGATGCCATAATGCGGAACACCCGGTCGGTAGTGGCGGGATCAAACTCGCGGGCCGGTTGTACCATTTCTTCGACTGAATACAGGATCTGTCGCACGGGCTCTTGCATGCGTTTGGCGGTTTCCGTTGGGATCATGCCTTCGCTGGTACGGACTAAAATCGGATCGTTCAACAAGCTCCGCAAACGCTTCAAGCCGTTACTCATGGCTGGCTGGGTAATATTCAATTGCGCCGCAGCTTTAGTGACATTGCGCTCACGTAATAACACGTCGAGATAAACAAGAAGGTTTAAATCAATATCTTTGATGTTATTCATAGAAAAAATAAATCCCGCTATACGAATATAGCGGGATTATAGCTAGCTTCTGTAAAACTTGCAGCCGTAATTGCTACGACCTTAGTCTATTCCCAGAAGAAGGTTGGCCGTTCAACTTGCTCCGGTACCAACTGATCCATGGTTTCGGCGTTGTATAGACGGCCATTCACCATGGTATGGGTGACGCGATCCGTAACGCGAATATCCGCCAACGGGTTACCGTCAATCACAATAATGTCAGCCAACTTACCAGCCTCAAGCGACCCCAGTGCATGGTCCATACCGAACTCTTTGGCTGGATTAATAGTTGCGGTCGCCAGTGCTTCCAGTGGCGTCATGCCACCTTGCGCCATCATCCAGATCTCCCAATGCTGCGCTAAACCTTCACGCTGACCGTGTGCACCCGCCACCACATGAACGCCAGCATCTGTTAAACGCTTTGCTACCGAGGCGTTATTAATGTGGTTGTAGTGGTGATGCGGTGCTTTTTCACGACGCATTGCCTTACCGACTAAGGCGTCTTGCGGCACAAACTTACTCAGTTTCGGGTGCTGCCATACGTCAGTTTCGGCATACCAATAGTTCTCACCCCAGATACCGCCGTACGCGACGCCCAGTGTTGGCGTGTAGTACACGTCGGTTTGCTGCCAGAACTGCTCGATATCGTTGTAGATTTCCGCCACCGGAATCGAGTGTTCAACTGTAGTATGCCCGTCGGCGACCATGGTCAGGTTATGCTGCAACAGCGAGCCGCCTTCCGGTACCACCATCATTTCCAGCTCACGGCCTGCTTGGATGACTTGCTGACGCTGGTTACGACGCGGTTGGTTGTAACTCTTCACCGAGAACGCACCGACTTTCTTCAAGCGCTCCAAGTGGAACTTGGCATCGTCAAGGTTATCAATGTGCGAGGTATAACCTGGACCATTGGCACCGTACAAAATGGTACCGGTTGAAAAGGTCCGTGGCGCATCGATCAAGCCGGCCTTTTGCATTTCGCTGGCAGTGAAGATTTCGGTGGTGTCGTTCGATGGATCATGAATCGAGGTCACGCCAAACGCAAGGTTGGCATAAGCCTTCCAGTTGTGTTCTGGAATGATCTCGTACTCACCAGCAGGACCATGCGCGTGCCCGTCAAACAGACCTGGCATTACGGTTTTGCCGCTGGCATCGACCACATAGGCACCATCTGGCACGCTCACTTCGTCAGCGCTACCGACCGCAACAATGGTGTTGCCCTCGACCACCACGACGCCATTCTCAATCACTTCATCGCCGTTCATGGTAATGACTTTAGCGCCGACAAAAGCAACAGTTTGCTGGTGGTTTGCAACATCGGCGTCGAAGCTGATATCCAGCCCGCTATCGACTTTGGCAAAGGCTTCATCGCCCTTATCAATCGCAAACAAACCTGCGACCGATGCATGATAAAGTTCTGGACCGAGCGACCAATAAAGGTTCTTACCATCCGCTGTCCACGAAATATTTTCACCGGCGCGCACTGACAATTGCTCGACTGGGAACTGCTTATCACTGGGGCTGATGTTAATCGCCGCACCGCGCTCGACCAGTGGCGTCACGAATACTTTGAAACGCTCGGCAAAGGCTAAGTGTTTACCGTCAGGCGACACTCGGTACTCAGTGGCGTGTTCTGAAGTGTATAGCGTACGCTGCTCTTTGGTGGTCAAATCAACTGACAACAATTGCTGCGAGCCACGCGAATCCATCAGGTACACCCGATCGTTGCGCGCGCCAAACTGCGGTTGATAGCCATTCTCGCTAATCAAGCGCGGTTCGGCACCGTCACTCAAGCTCAAGTGATACACGCCTGGGTTTAGGCCATA
Organism: Pseudidiomarina atlantica; assembly: GCF_000753735.1. Taxonomy (GTDB): domain Bacteria; phylum Pseudomonadota; class Gammaproteobacteria; order Enterobacterales; family Alteromonadaceae; genus Pseudidiomarina; species Pseudidiomarina atlantica. The sequence continues at coordinate 36,205 of NZ_JPIN01000008.1, forward strand.
GGTATCTGGCGTGATATAACCACCACGCACCTTGCGATACACCACTGACTTGCCATCTGGGCTAAAGACCGGCTCAATAAATTTACCTTTGCCAGTTGGCAACACACGCTCGCTGCCAGTGCGCAAATCACGGACAATCAACTGACCTTGCTCGACGTCATCCCAAGTCACGTACGCGAGGTAACGACCATCACGGGAATAGGTCGCATAAAGCTCCCAGGCGCCGTCACGTTCGGTTAAGCGCTCCGGCGTGCCATTCGGCAGGCTGCGCTGATAAAGCTTGCCTAGCGCTTCGTAGACCACCTGCTCGCCATTCGGCGCAACCTGTACACCGCGTAGCATGCGTACTTTGAACTGATCGGCTTCAATGTTTTGTTTGAAGTGCAACGCAGTTTGTACTTTCTTGGTAGTTTCAACGCTAAACGGCACTACGCGAACTTCCCGCGAAGCAACGTCAAGCTTCATGATTTTACCGTCAGCCCAAAACACCATTTGCTTGCTATCAGGGGTCCAATCCATAGTCGGATAGACGCCATGGATCGCCCAAGTTTCTTGCATGTCGCGATCGAGCTTGCTGTACAAGCGGGTCTGTTCGCCCGAGGTCAAATCGTAGAGGTACAACACGCTGTTGAAGTCTTCGCGCTTGATGTAGGCCAGATATTTGCCGTCCGGTGATGGCGTTGGGCGAATTGCACCACCTGCGCCACTGAGGATCACGTCGATATCACCCGTTTCGCGGTCATAGCGCTTGATAGTGTAGATGCCTTCCAGCGAGTCTTTGCTGTAGTGGAAAGTTTTACCTGGGGTATCGTCTTGTGAGAAATAGATATAACGGCCGTCTGGTGAAAAGGCCGGTTCACCCAAATCTTTTTGGTCGTTCGGGCGCGCAGTCAACTGCACACCAGTACCGCCGTTGACATGATACATCCACACTTCACCGGCGCCGAGTGAGCGCTGCGCAGTAAAGTGCTTACGCGCCACCAAGAACTGACCGTCTGGACTCCACGCGGGGCTATTCAACAAGCGGAAGGTTTCATTGGTGACCGCGCGTTTGTTGGAACCGTCGGCTTCCATTACCCAAATGTTGTCACCGCCATCAACGTCTGAGGTGTAAGCGATGTACTTACCGTCGGGTGAGAACACAGGCTGCATTTGCCAAGCAATGCCACCGGCAATCAATTCAGCATCGCCGCCGCTGGCTGGCATACGATAAATGTCGCCGAGCAAATCAAACACGATAGTTTTGCCGTCAGGACTCAAGTCAACATTCATCCAAGTGCCTTCGTTGACCTTGATTTGAATGTCCTTGAATTCACCTTGTGGATTTTGCACGTCCCATTTGACGTCATCTTGTGCCGCGTCTTGCGCATGCGCGGGTAATGAGAGAGCGACGCTGACCGCAAGGGCCAGCGTAGAGAGATGTTTCATAATCACACCTTAATTATTATTTTTTAGCGATAACCCAGACTGCATGCACAATACCCGGAATATAGCCGAGAATGGTCAGGATGATATTGATCCAAAAGTGCTTACCAATACCCACTTGTAAAAACACACCAAGTGGCGGCAGTAAAATCGCAATCAAAATACGAATTAAATCAGCCATGGGTTATCTCCTTGTTGTTTAGTATTTCGCAGCTTCACCTTCAGCTGGAACAGTTGCTTTGATGAATTCACGCAAATCGTCATTGGCTAATTTCAGATCTTCGGCACGCAAATACATCATGTGACCACTACGATAGCCTTTAAAACCGATGCGGTCAGCCATTTTTCTGCTTGGGTCAATATGCCAGCCGGTGTATTTGGCGTCAAAGTAATTGGTGGCACCGTCGTAATAACCCGATTGAATCAACACATTCAAGTATGGATTTTGCGCCATGGCTTGGCGTAAATTTTCACCGGTGTTGTCACCACTGCGGTCCCACGGATGCACCGGGCCAAACATGTTGTATTTAACGTCGGTTTGGTAACCGAGCTCTTCACGCAAGTAGTAGTTAATGGCTGGCGTGAACGAGTGCAACCACGACGTCAGTTCAGAGTTGTAATCAGGGCTGTCACCCACATCGTTACGGTCAATCCCAAGATAACGCGAATCCAAACGACCTACGGTTTGGCCACGGTCACGTAACAACTCTTTCCAGAAGAACGACGTGCTGATGTCAAGATTAGAGCGCTGTACCACCTGCTCTGACAGTCCAGAGTAACGTGCAACTTGTGCAGCTACTTGGTCACGCTCGTCGTCTGGTAACATGGCCCCTTTGGCAAGGGCTGGAAGGTACGTATCAAGGGTGTAAGCTTCGACTTCTTCCAGTACTTCAAGCAAGTCTTTTGCTTGCAGATCAGCAGGCAACGCATCGTGATACCAAGCTGCCGCCGCGAAATACGGTAAGCGGTTAGCCGCTTTTACTGGGCCTTGGCGATCGATACCGATGTCGGTTGGCGAAACCAAAATCACGCCATTTAGGTACATCCACTGACGGTTCTGTAGCTCTAGTGCTAGGCCAGAGACTCGTGTGGTACCGTAGCTTTCGCCAATCAGGTATTTCGGTGATCGCCAGCGCTCGTGGCGAGTGACAAAGGTATTGACCCAATCGGCCAGATATTGCACGTCCGCATTGACGCCAAAGAACATTTTTTGCTGTTGCTCACGCGACGGCATTTCGCCTTTGTCGTTTGGCAGTACCCGTGAATAACCGGTGTTCACCGGGTTGACGAAAACGATATCAGCGACATCGAGAATCGAATGCGGATTGTCTTTCACACCATAAGGCATGATCGGGAAGCCTTCATCATCGACGCGCAATGACTTTGGTCCGGTGTAGGCAATGTGCATCCACACGGATGCTGAACCTGGGCCGCCGTTGAACGAAATCACCAACGGGCGGTTCTCACGGTTCTTCACGTCTTTGCGTTCGTAATAGGTGAAAAACAGTGCCGCAGTGGCCTCGCCTTCATCGTTGAAGACCGGTTGCGTGCCTGTGGTTGCGGTGTATTCGAAGCGCTCGCCATTAATGGTGGCGCGATGTTCAGTTACCACCACGTCGTCCGCAGCAATTGTTGCCGTCGGCAGCGCATGGTCGTCCAGCGCAACGCTTGCTGGTGCGATAAGCAGCGCGGCAGCAACACAAGTTGCACCAAGTGCTTGGGAAAAGAAGTTCATTGGATCTCACCTCGTTGTTTTTAGTGTGCTTCCATTTAAGGGGAAGTCAGCCCAAAGAACAAGCGCAGTGAGATCAACGTCATGGAATTGCAGATAATCAGCGCGTGGCTAACCAATACAGGTAAACCAAGGTGAAGCCGGCAAGGTAAAGTAGCCCCAGCCACGCCCATGCATGTAAGGCTTTACTCAAGTTTTGACGCCGCACCAACATATAGTTGAGCCAGGCAAAAAAGGGCGTGGTGATAAAAGCCAGTGTCATGGCAAAACTGAGCATTGGCCCGAGCGCCGATTGAAAGTAAAGGATCACTAACATACCGGCAATGGACTGGCCGATGACCCACCAGCGCAGGCTGGTTTTGCGCTTTGCCAGAATCCGATGACTTTCGCGCAAGGTGCGCGCATAGCCGTCGAGCACGGCCAAGGTGGTGCCAAACATACATAAGAAGGCGATAGCACCAACCAAATACTGTGACCACTCGCCGATGGTGGCGGCGTACATCGACACAAACTGCTCGGCAAAACGCGTGCCGGCCATAGCTATCGGTTGCGGCGCACCAAATTGCACCAGTGCGCCGAGCGCTAAAAACAATAGCGCTAGCACCGCCGTCGACCAATAGCCTAAATTGAAATCGAACAAGCCATCGCGCAGGGTCAGCGCCGTGAGTTTTTGTTTACTGCGCAGCCACAGCGAGTTAATCGCGGAAAGCTCAATCGGTACCGGCATCCATCCCATCATCGCTACCAAGAACGCCAACGACGCCAACTGCCAAGGTGACGGTGGCACAAACTCTGCCGGCGGCGGCACATGGTTTTGCCAGGCGATAACCACGGCAACTACGGTCGCGAGCGAGAGACTCACCATGATCCATTTCGAGATCGCATCTAAGCTGCGATATTGCCCGCCGAGCAACACCAACAAACAGGCGAACAGAATCAGCCAACACAACAGCGCCAAGCTCAGTTGCGGCACAAACAGTTGCAACAGGCTTGCAGTAAGCAATAGCACCCCAGCGGTATTCACCACCGCGGCAATCAGATTGAGCAGCGTGAACGCCCACAAATACAGCTTGTGCTTACGATAGTAACCACTTACTAAGCTTTCATTATGGGTGAGCGTGTAGGTGACGCCGAAGCGAAAAAACGGATACTTGAGCACATTGACCAGCAGGATCACCCACCACAATTGCCAGCCAAATAATGCCCCAGCTTGGGTAGAAGCGACGAGATGCGATGCGCCCACTGCTGCCGCTGCAAGAATAATTCCGGGACCAAGCGTTTGTAATCGGGTACTGCTGGATGTCACTTAGAGATACCTTGACCAAAGGAGAACCACGCGATCAAGCACTGCGCCACCGGTTGAACCGTTGCCTCCATTACCATTGCCCGGGCCCGTACCGCCGCCAAACGGATCAAAGGTAGGTGGAAGCCCTTCAACATCAATGGTGGTGCTGCCGCCCATGCGGTTAAACGTTTCATCGCCTTGTGCCAACGCACTGATAAAGCCGTAAATGGTGGAACTGCCGGCGCTATTGAATTCGTTACCTGCCAGTACATTACCAAAATTTTCGGTTGATGCACCAAAATCTATGTTGCCGCCGTTGTAATTGCCACTCACCTCGCTGCCGACCATGTAGGTGTAATTGCCGATGCCGTTCGACGCTTCGGCATCAAAGCTGCCGTCCGCTTTACAGAACTGCTGCGGGTGATGCTCAACATAAGCATTGGCGCAAATGCCGCGCGGCGCGTAGGTCACGTTGTCAATTTCGCCATCGTAACCAGCGTAGTTTGGTGCATAGTTTTTATGCTGACCCGCAGTTTCGACGTTGCCGGTAATGATAAAGGTATTAAAGTAGGTGCCGTTACCAATCTTCAGGTTACCTTCAATCATGACCACACCGGGCGCCATGCCGCGACCATTAATGTCGAGGCGTTCTTGTTGGCGGTTGTAGCTGAAGCAGCCGTTCCAGTCTGAGAAACCGACACAGAACGGGTAAGAATCGCCGTTACAGTTGCCCTGAACACACAGGCGGTCGCGCTTGGGTCCGTTGACACTGGTATTGTCGCCTAAATAATAGAGACCATCAGGAATGCCGCTGACGTTTTTCACTTCAACCCGCAGCTGATTATTCAAATAGCGGAAGATGTAGTTCGCTTCGGATTCATATTGGTAGGCGTTAAACGCCCCAGTTTCGATGATAATGGGGTCAAGTGGCTCGACGCCGATGTCGAGCCCCGGTTGAATGTTGATGCGGGCATCGTTGGCAGGATTGCCACCATTGTGGAAGGTGCCACCGATCGAGCCTTGTACGTTGCCGCCCCAATTGGTGGTGACCAAATCGCCCTCGGCTTGCAAGCTACCAATAGTGCCTGAGTTCAGCTTGACGCTGGCGCCCGCTTTGACCGACTGCGCCGAGGAGTTGCCCATTAAATCAACGGCGTACTTGTCGCCCTGATAATCAACGTTAATCGGTGAGCACAGCAAGGTGTGCAATAGATTATCGCTTTCACCCAAGGCGGTGATATTACCAAATTGCACACCACCACTGCCGGTCACACTACCGTTGGCTTTGACTTCGCCGTTCGCCGAGGCGCCACCCGTTAAGCAGATATCGCCCAATGCCGAAAGATTTTGCTCACCCGAGACACTGCCCGTCAGCTTGATATCACCGTTGGCATTAAGTTTGTTAAAGCGCGAGCCACTGCCAATTTCAATCGAGCCGTCGGCATTAATGGTATCAATACCGCTAATACTATTGCCGCGCGTGGTTAAGTCGCCGCGCACGTTGATGACATAGGGTTCGTCTTCTGGTGCGATAACGTCGATATTGCCGCGCAACTCGAGATTACGATTGAAGTTGATCACCGCAGGTAGTGCTGGCGCCCCACCCGGTGTGCCGCCGACGCTAGCAAGTAGATAGACCAAGCGTAAAGTTGAGGTCGCTTGCGCAGGACCACCGGCACCTGACGTTGCGACCACATCGACGGTGACATAATGCTCATCGATTGCCGGATCGGGTGTTGCTACGGCGCGAATAAAGGCAGCCGGGTCGCCATTGAGAATGTCGCCTTCGGAGGCGTTAGTGGTGCTAATCGCATTGAGTAAATCGGCCTCGATGGCATCCCAAGTGGCGCCTTCAGTCACCGCTATTTGTTGAAAATAGCGATAAAGCAATTCTGCGCCGCGCCAGGCTTTCATTTGCGCTTGGCTTTGCGCATGCAGCGCTACGGCTTTATCTTGTGCCGTTGAAATTTGGCGCAGGCCAATTAACACCGAGGCCACCACAGCTAGCCCTACCAGCAAGAGGATGAGTACCGTTGCGGCACCCTGTTGACGTTGCATCATAGCACTCCCTCCGGCACCAAATTCACCAAACAAGTGGTGCTTGATACGGTTTGTGGGCTGCCATTTACCAAGCGTTGGTAACCCACTTCAACAGCACGGCGACCCAACACCCCCTGCACCGATGCATTATCGCTCATGCCAAAGGGTGAGCACGGCGGATCGCGGTCTTCGAGGTTGACAAAAAAGTTATTAATTTCGGCGTCTTCACCGTCTAAATTGGTGAGCTGTGACGGCGTAGCAAGCGGCACTTGCAGCCACGGAATACTTGGCCAACTAACGCGCCGCGCAGTGCTGCATGAACTATTGCTAACCAGCTGTACCACACCTACGTCGGCACTTACGTACAAACCTTCGCAGCGAAAGTTATCCACCTCAAAATCGTTATTGGTATCGACGCCATAGCGCCACACCAAAGCAATACCGGGGCCGCCGGTCACTAAGCGGCCGGAGCCATTAAACTGCGCCGCCGAGAAATCAATCGCCATGTCCGGGTTGTCGAGCAAATCATCGATGGGCATGCCGTAGCCCGCGCCCTGCAAGCTCAGATGCGACGTCAGTAGCGTCGATAAGCTCTCGCTTTGTAAGCGCGCGCTCTCAGCAGATTTCACCATGGTGCGAACACTGGTTTGATACACCGTCATCATCGCGACCACCACGATAGAGGCGATCAGCAAACCGATCAGCAAACTGATAAGTGAAACCCCTGACTGTCGCTGCTGCTGATTCATCATTTAATTCTCCGCAAACAGGACGCTGCCATTACCACCAAACAAACTCTCAGTGGTGCTGTTTTCGGCAGTCGCTAAGCTCAGTTCATGCGTTTCCAGCGTACGTTCCAGCCCCGGTAAATCCACCGTGACATCGCTGGTCGTGCAGCTCACTGCGACGTTCACGTTGTTCGGCAAGCTGGTCAGCGCGGCCGCTGTTTCTCCATCAACGCAGATGTCGTAAATGCCCTGCTGTTGCAAGTTCTCACGCACTTCTTGCAGCGCTAAACTCTGCACCACAGTGTAGCGATGGCTGACAATGCCACGCGACAACACATACGCCAGCCCTAGAAATAAAATCGCCAGTAGCAGCGCCGCAATAAGCGACTCAATCAGGGTCAAGCCCTGTTGAATGCGCGCCGCTGGCGTTTTCGGCATCGGTTTAATAGAGGACATTGTCGGCATCATTATCTGTCACTCCACCACGAGAAACCGCGTATGCATAGGAACGCACACGACCAAAACCATCAAGTAAACGCCCTTGATTACTGACATCGAGGGTTGTAATCGGATTGCCAGCTAAGGTAATGCTGACACCATCGGGGATTTCTTCGCGCCACACCATAGCGCTACCACCGTCGCTGCACACGCTCAAGCTAGGGTCGCCACTGCACACCAACAGCAACTCGCCAACACGTTTTATACCCGCCGCCGGCTCACTACCAATCACGCCTTCAGGGTTGCGCAGCGCCGTCGCTTGCGCCTTACTCACCACGCGTTTCACAATCGAGGTGCCCTCGGCTACCCGCGACTCGTCGATCCACGTTGACGTAAAGGGCACCGCCACCAAGCCCAGCAATGCAATAATCGCCAGCACAACGAGGATTTCGACCAGTGACAGGCCTTGTTGGCGCGCTCTTACCATTCGTCCATCCCTCCGCACTCACCAGCAATAGTGCGCGTGTTATCGTCTTGCAGCGTCAACACACAACCATCTAAGCGGCCGCTGCCCGTTGCCGTCAGCGTGTAGCCTGTAGTCGTCGAAGTCATGGTGTAGGAAAAGTAGTCATTCTCAGCAGGCGCCCAGCCATTCACCTCAGCTACAGTTTCGCTGGTGCTATCCGTGGTCACCGCAGGATAGGTCAGCTCGCGCTGAAAACGATTCGACAACGCCAAACTCAGCGTCACCAAATCAGAGCTTGCGGTATTTACATAGCTACGCTCAACGTAATCGTTGTAATTAGGTACCGCCACCGCCGCCAAAATAGCGACAATGACCAATACAATCATCAGTTCAACTAGCGTAAAACCATGACGTATGCGCAAAATGACCTCCGGCAGGTCAGTTGTTTAGGCAGTGCTTAAAGATAAGAATCGTTCTTATTTGTTACAATATTTGACGAGATGTAACACATTGTCAATATAACGATGCTCACAGGGATGTAAGATAATGTTTCGGTGGTTAGGAGAAGCCATGACTGATGTAACACATTTACGCGGAAAATATCTCACAGCGCTGAGACTTGCTGAAAGTCACGAGAAGATTCATCCCGCATGGCAGGATGATACGAACAAAGGCTTTCTAATTTGCTATGAGTTGCAATTAGCATTCGCGGATAACACAACTTTGTCGATTACGCCAACCGAGGTGGAGTTACCAAGACGCTACCCAGCGCTGGGGCTAATGCTCTCGGAAACAACAGCTACAACGTTATCCGAGATGTTCGAGATACCCGAGTTACCCGCGCGAATCGAACAAGTGACTCAGATTGATTATTTGCTAGAAGGCACCACTAACCAAATTGAACTCGTTTTACTGAATGGGCGCAAACTTATCATACGACATGTTTTTCCGCCCATGACATTGGGTGTAAAACTGACGAACGTTTGAGCTTTCAGACTCCTCTTGTCGTTGATGGTGCTAGTGAGGTTGTCGCTACAGGCGCGTGTTGGTTTTGGCTGCTTTGTGCCAATTGCGGACGGTGATAACACTCCAATAAGGGGCGATAACATATGAGCTAAAATTTAGAACGACGTGACGCAGCCCATATGTTTGCGTCCCAGCGAACGGCTACAGCATATTGTTATATTTTGGTACTTGAATACGTCGAAATAAGGAATAACGCCATTGAACCGGCTAGATTCACAGCCAACTCTGCATGTCGAGCTTGCGGTTTTACTGGCAACTTACCTTGTCCGTGAGCGTCGCCTAGTTTATTTCGAAGTGTTCCTAGACCATTAACAATACCGGAGCATCCCCCAAGAATCTGTTTGAATACTTGTTCAGTATGTTGTTCGGGAGCAAGATTTAATTCTTTAGCCGTCAGTTTATACAGTTCTGACAATTCAATTGAAGAAGAGTTGTAGCTGACTCTTTTATCATCCAGAATGTGCTTACAAACACTTTCCAGCATTGACCTTGAGATAGTAATTGCACCCTCAGGATCTGAAACTCTTCTTTCAAGAGCCTTTGCCCATGCGAAATGAATACTCTCAGAATCGAAATTACTTAGAACTTCATCAATTGTCTTCTTTGCTGGGTGTTCTAGACCACTTTCGACAAATTCTAATATAGGATTAAAAGCATCCCATATAAAGCGCCTACGCTCTGCGTAACTAGGATATTTTGCTTTTATAAACTCCCAGAACTGGGACAAATTTCTGTTTGTCTTTAACCATCGAGGCATCATTTCCGAAACAACTGGGGAGGTTAATATTTGCTGTCTGATGATTTGATAGTGTCCGTCATCTGCATCACCGCCTGTAGCTCTAGCAACCAGTAAATTCTGAAGATATTCAATTTTATCTAGTTGATTTTCGAGATGCTCTAGTCCATTCAAAGTAAAAAATTCCTATGAAAATATATGACGTTTCAGCTGTGCGGCGCAAAAGAAGCCTAGCGTAGTTCGCGTCCGAACGGGTGCCTTGCTATATACCGACATCACTTAACCCAGATATAGAGTTATCACGTCCAACAGTGATTATATGCAACCCTGTACTTTTCATTAAAGGCCGGATTCGCCACTGTTCAGCAAGAGCATCAAATTTTTCGGATTTCGGTACCGCTACAGCAAGGACATCAGATTCTTCGGCATGTTCGACGGTGATAAGCTGCCCAATTGCTTCCCTAATAAGAGGGTATTCTTGGGAAGACTTACTGCGCTTAAGTGGCCCTTTCTTCGATTCAACCCGCAGCCTTTGACCCGATTTAAGATCTGCAACGAGATCACCCTCGCCAGAGCTGGAGTGAATAATAATTGAAGCAGAATATTTTTTATTGGAATATTTCGCCTGCCATTGCTCCCGTTGTTCTGTACTCTCCCATCCATGTGCATTTAAAAATTCAACAATCGGAAAGTGAATGGTGCTTCCTGTCTTAACCTGAGCCCCATCTATAGCCGCTTGGATGTCACCCACGACATGGTCACTTTCTATTAGTGAAATAGCAAGACGCAGAGTAACTTCAGCTTCTGGCATTTTATCTTCAGGTAGCACTTACCCTCCTAAATGATTGTAAGGCATGGCTAAACAGCGAAGCACTCAGTGCTGGGGCCTGCACACGTAGTTTAGGATGTTTAAGCCGCTTTCTGTGTGTTTACAATGCATCAGGGTTCGGGAAATCACTGTGGCCTGCATACATTGCATAACCAGCATAATTTGCATAGCGTGCGTATCCTGCGCGATTAACATATGGGCTGAATGAGTAACTTCGGTATGAACTCTTAGCATTGTTGGTGATTAGCCTATTCCCGTTCATTACCTCGCCTAGATATTGTCCCTTGCTCCCATATATTTCATCGCCATTTCGTTTTCCTACGTGGCGACCATCATATGTCCATAAATCTTCGCCATCAAAATAGCCAAAAGATTCACCACTCCAAGTCCAAACCCAATCCATAGTTTTCTCCTAATTTACACATAACAGCTTATTATATCTACCGTGCAAAGCCAGATTCCTTGGAAGCTAGATTACCTTGTCAGTTCAGAAAGTCCAATGTCTGCTCTTCGCTCAAAGCAGCCCTTATCGCCGTGCCTGCCGCGACTCAATCTCCACAACTTTATTGCCGGAAAAAATCACCGTTAGGTAATATTCGCCGCCGATGTCACCACGTACAACATAAGACCATGCTTCGGCGGTGCGGCCACCACGACCAAACCCGGTGTTGATGCCAATCGATTGGCGATCGCGCATATCGGGGTTGCCGATTTTGTCCATAACTTCGATTTTGGTCATGCCACAGCGAATCAAGTCGCCGCCTTTAATCCGAAATGAACAGCTCTCTGCTGTTGGTGAATAAAGAACCAGAACGCTGACAGCAACGATTAAAAGCCACTTCATAACCAACACTCCATGCAAGACTTAAAAACATAAAGTTAACGTCCGAATCACATGTGCGCAATTACACAAAAGTCATAGTAGTCATTGTCTGCAAACCAGACTAAGCAGCACAGGCAAAAATGCGTCCAACGTCGAATGCTACGAAGTAAGGCTTTACCTGCAGAAAAGTCAGTGCCACACTCAAAGCACATCTTTTAGGACAAACTGATGATAAAGCTCTCACCAGATGAAGAACAGATAGCTGCGCAGGCGGTTATGTTCGCGAAAACGAACCGAACGCAAATTGCTCGAACTCTCACTGATAAGCTTCGGTTTCCGGCTGAGAAAAAGCCTGTTTCGGTTTTTATGGCAGGTTCTCCTGGAGCAGGAAAAACCGAAGCGTCCAAACTATTTTTAGAAGAGATTGGTGCGAGCAACGTCATACGATTAGATCCTGACGATCTCAGACACTATTTCGATGCGTATCAAGGTAGTAATTCATATTTGTTTCAGTCGGCGGTTTCTTTAATTGTTGAACGGACCTTGGATTTCGCGTTTAGAAACGGTCAGTCGTTTTTGCTAGATGGAACCTTGTCTAATTATGATATTGCGCATCGAAACATCGAGCGTTCGTTGCAAAAAAGCAGGCATGTCCTGATAATGTTTGTTTATCAGAAACCTGAATTTGCTTGGGAGTTTGTTCAAGCACGTGAAAAAGAAGAAGGTCGCAGAATTGAACCTTCTGTGTTCGTTGACCAATTTTTAGGTGCGCAAACAGTCGTAAATGAACTAAAAGGTGAGTTTGGCAGTCGAATACAGGTAGATTTATTGGTAAAAAACAATAAGGGGCACACCCGCTTCTACCATGACAACGTTGACGAGATAGAACGCTACATTACAGAGCGGTACACTCGCCAACAGCTTTTAGAGCTGATAGAATAACGCTCCCTTGACGGTACAGTAGACCTGTACAAAGATGGGTTAGAGCATAGAAATAGTAAGGTAACCAACAATGCTTGGACTATTCAAAAAGAAAGCGACAGAAAGTTCGAACCTATCGAACTTCGTGCACAACGCTAAATCGCGTGAGAAAAAACGCGTTTACGCACGCGTGATTGACCGTGCTATTGCAGAGCAAAATGCCGTTGTTGAGCGTCAGAAAAAGGCGGCGAACAGCTAGCCACTATCCTTCGTAAACTATTTGTCGAAAAAGCCCCAACCTTTCAAAGTTCGGGGCTTTTTTATTGCCACAAACAAAAATGCCCTCCAAGCGGAGGGCATTCGGCATCATACGAAACTAACTAGCAGCAGCCGTTAGCGATAATCTTCCACCGCTGGGCAGCTGCACATTAGGTTACGGTCGCCGTACACGTCGTCGATGCGGTTGACCGATGGCCAGAACTTGTTGGCGGCTACGGCTGGCACTGGGTAGACGGCGGTCATGCGGTCGTATGGACGATCCCAAGAAGCGTCCGTGATGTCAGCCAAGGTGTGTGGCGCGTTGTGCAACGGGTTGTTGTCTTGCGGCCATTCGCCCTGCTCGACTTTCTTCACTTCGTCGCGAATCGAGATCATGGCTTCGATAAAGCGGTCTAGTTCGACTTTCGACTCTGACTCGGTTGGCTCGACCATTAAGGTGCCCGCAACTGGGAAGCTCATGGTCGGTGAGTGGAAGCCGTAGTCTTGTAGGCGCTTGGCGATGTCGATTTCGGCCACGTCAGCGGCGTCTTTCAACTGGCGCAAATCGATGATGCACTCGTGCGCGACGCGGTCGTTGCGGCCTTTGTACAAGATCGGGTAGTGCCCGCTCAATTTCTTAGCGATGTAGTTGGCGTTCAAAATCGCTACTTCAGTCGCTTCGCGGAGGCCACGTGAGCCCATCATCACGATGTACATCCACGAGATTGGCAAAATGCTTGCGCTACCGAAAGGTGCCGCTGAAACCGCACCGTTCTCAAGGCCAGTGCCCTGAATCGGTACGACTTTGTGGTTTGGCAAGAATGGCGCCAAGTGTTTCTTCACGCCGATTGGGCCCATACCAGGACCGCCACCACCGTGTGGAATGCAGAAGGTTTTGTGCAGGTTCAAGTGCGATACGTCTGCGCCTACGTAACCTGGTGAGGTCACGCCGACCTGCGCGTTCATGTTGGCACCGTCAAGGTAGACCTGACCGCCGTGCTCGTGCACCACGTCACAAATAGTGCGGATGCCTTCTTCGTACACGCCGTGGGTCGACGGGTAGGTGACCATGATGCACGACAAGTTGTCGCCTGCTTCTGCAGCTTTGGCTTTGAGGTCTTCGAGGTCGACGTTACCGTTTTTGTCGCAGTCGACCACCACCACTTTCATGCCCATCATTTGCGCTGACGCTGGGTTGGTGCCGTGCGCTGAGCTAGGGATCAAGCAGATATCACGGTGCGTGTCGCCACGGCTGTGGTGATACTTCTGAATCGCCAACAAGCCTGCGTATTCGCCTTGTGCACCTGAGTTTGGCTGCATCGACATGGCATCGTAGCCAGTGATGTCAATCAACCAAGTTGACAAGGTGCTGAGCAGTTCGTAGTAACCGGCTGCTTGATCTTGCGGGCAGAACGGGTGCAGCTGACCAAACTCTGGCCAGGTCACCGGAATCATTTCTGCGGTGGCGTTCAGCTTCATGGTACAAGAGCCGAGCGAGATCATGCTGTGGTTCAAGCTGAGGTCTTTGTTCTCCAGCTTTTTGATGTAACGCAGCATCTCGGTTTCTGAGTGATGCGTGTTGAACACTTCGTGGGTCAAAATAGCGCTTTGACGCTGCAATTCTGCTGGAATTGAGGTCACTTCGCCGCCATTGACGCGCGCATCGAGTGCGTCAACGTCGAGCCCGTGGTCGGCACCGAACAAAGCCACAAACAGGCGCTCAACGTCCGCGCGGGTTTTGGCTTCGTCAAGACTGACGCCGAACTGGTTGTCGCCGTCGTAACGCAGGTTCATGCCCTGCTCGACTGCGCTGGCCAGAATGCTTTCTGCGTTGCCGTCGAGTTTGAAGGTTAAGGTATCGAACCACTGTGAATTGGTGATTTCAACGCCTTTGTCGCGCAGGCCTAGAGCGACGATGTCGGTCAAACGGTGGATGCGCTCAGCGATGGTGCGCAAGCCCTGTGGACCGTGGTACACCGCGTAGAACGATGCCATGTTGGCCAACAACACCTGTGCGGTACAGATGTTCGAGTTGGCTTTCTCACGACGGATATGCTGCTCGCGGGTTTGCATGGCCATGCGCAACGCCATGTTGCCGCGGCTGTCTTTGGAAACACCGATGATACGACCTGGCAGTGAGCGCTTGTATTTGTCGCGGGTAGCGAAAAATGCTGCGTGTGGACCGCCGTAACCCATAGGTACGCCGAAGCGCTGCGCTGAACCTAGCACCATGTCGGCACCCATTTCGCCTGGTGCTTTCAACAGCACTAAGCTCATGATGTCAGCGGCCACTGCAACCACTGCTTTCTCGGCTTGCAAGTCAGCAATCAGTTGCTCAAGGTTGTGCAATTGACCGTAACGGTCAGGGTATTGCAGCAAGGCACCGAACACGTCGTGGTTGGTGGCTTCGTGCGCAGGGCCCACGATCACTTCAAAGCCAAACATTTCGGCGCGGGTTTGCAATACGTCTAAGGTTTGCGGATAGACGTTATCGGCAACGAAGTAAGCGTTCGATTTGCTCTTCGAGACGCGCTTCGCCATCGCCATCGCTTCAGCTGCAGCGGTGGCTTCGTCGAGTAACGAAGCGCTGGCTAAATCGAGGCCCGTTAAGTCCATGGTCATTTGTTGGAAGTTCAAAATGGCTTCCAAACGACCTTGGGCGATTTCTGGCTGATACGGCGTGTAGGCCGTATACCAACCCGGATTTTCGAGCACGTTGCGTAAAATCACGTTCGGTACGAGCGTGTCGTAGTAGCCCATGCCAATGAACGAGGTCAGTACTTTGTTCTTGCTGGCGATGGTCTTCAGCTTGGCTAGCGCCTCGACTTCTGACAACGGTTCACCAACTTGCAAAAATGGGTCGCGACGGATCGCGCCCGGTACCGTGTCCTTGGTCAATGCTTCTAGTGAATCAACACCTAGTTCCGCCAGCATTTCTGCTTGCTCATCGGCACTTGGACCGATGTGACGACTGATGAACTCACCATGATTCTCTAACTGCTTAAGCGTAGCTGTGGTCATTTACTTCGTGTCCCTTTATCCGGGTGGCCAAATTAATCTTCGTCGATAACTGCTTGATAACCTTCTGCGTCGAGTAGGCTTTCTACTTCGCTTGGGTCTTCAGCTTTAATTTTGAACAACCAACCATCACCGTACGGGTCGTTGTTAACCGTTTCAGGAGCGTCTTCGAGGTCTTCGTTGACTTCCAAAACTTCACCAGCGATTGGCGCGTAGATGTCAGATGCTGCTTTTACCGATTCACACACCGCCACGTCGTCGCCAGCAGCAACGGTATCGCCAACTTCTGGCAATTCCACGAACACCATGTCGCCTAACAAATCTTGCGCGTGCTCAGTAATACCTACGGTAAATACGCCGTCACCGTCGTTGCGCACCCACTCGTGGGTTGATGCGTACTTTAATTCCTTTGGAATAGTGCTCATTTTGCGTTCCTCAACTAGGTTGTTCTGTAATTAAACGAGTGCTTTGCCATTGCGGACGAAGCTTGGCTTCACCACGCTAACTGTAACGAATTTCTTGCGCATTTCCACTTCGGCGGTTTCGCCTACGGTCGACGGCACGCGTGCCATAGCAATCGAGAAGCCAAGGGTCGGCGAAAAAGTACCAGAAGTGATGACGCCTTCGCCGCCTTCAACCACGACTTTTTGTCCATGGCGTAAGACGCCTTTTTCGCGCATCACTAAGCCGACGAGCTTGTCGTGGCCTTCGGCTTTTTGCTTCTCGAGTGCTTCACGGCCAATAAAGGCACGGTCTTCGGGTTCGAACGCGACACTCCAGCCCATGTTGGCTTCGAGTGGCGTAATGCCTTCGTCCATGTCTTGTCCGTAAAGGTTCATACCTGCTTCTAAGCGCAAGGTATCACGGGCGCCTAAGCCACATGGTTGGACGCCCACGTTGAGGAGGTCGTCCCAAAGTTTTTCTACGTTGGCAGCCGGCAATACGATCTCGTAACCTGCTTCGCCGGTGTAACCGGTGGTCGCGATAAATAAGTCGCCGACTTGTGCTGACATAAATGGCTTCATGCCATCTACTGCGGCAAAGTCGTCGCCTAAAATAAGTTTCAGCTTAGCTGCGGCTTTTGGACCTTGCAGGGCAACCATGGCAAGCGTCGGTTGCTCGGTGATATCTACTTGGAAGTTACGTGCAACGCTTTGGATCCATTCAACGTCACGTTCACGCGTCGCTGAGTTAACGACTAAGCGATACGATGTGTCGCTGAAGAAATACACGATCAGGTCGTCGATAACGCCGCCCTTTTCGTTCAACATGCTGCTGTATTGTGCTTTGCCAGGAATGCTGAGTTTCGCAACGTCATTGGCGAGTAACTTACGTAAGAAAGCTTTCGCATCAAGACCCGCAACATCAACGATTGTCATGTGCGATACGTCGAACACGCCAGAGTCATTGCGTACTGCGTTGTGTTCTTCGATTTGCGAACCGTAGTTGAGCGGCATGTCCCAACCATGAAAGTCGACCATTTTTGCGCCAGCTTTCACGTGCGCGTCGTACAGAGGAGTGCGATTTGCCATAGCTTCATCGTCCTGTTGCGGAGTAAAAAGTGCCCGCAATTATAAAGCCCCGACGCGCTAGCAACAAATTAATATTCCTTATGCTATTATTTGCATTGTTAATAAAGTTTCGTGCGCTATTGTAAATTCAAATAATTTTGCGAGGAATTCCGGTGCAACAGCTCCCTCTGGATGCCTTACGGGCGTTTGTTAGTGTCTACGAGCTGCAGAGCTTTACTGCAGCAGGGCAACAACTAGGTCGTTCACAACCGGCGATCAGCCTGCAACTGCAGCGCCTCGAAGAGCAGCTTGGCGTCAGTTTATACGCCCGCAGTGGTGGCCGCATTCAGCTCACGACCGCAGGCACCGAGTTACTCGACACCGCCCGCGCCATGCTTAGTCTCAACGACCAAATTATTGCGAGGCTGACCGAACCAACTCTCAGTGGTCGCGTGCGCTTGGGTATCACCAGTGAGTTTGCCAGTAAATTGCTGCCGCAAGTACTTGGGCAGTTCGCGCAAAGTTATCCCAATGTCGCGCTCGAGGTTACCTCGGGGCTGAGTAAGCAACTGATTCAGCAAGCGGATGCCTTCGACGTTATTATTGCCTTGACCGAGGCCGCGAACGCCGCCCGCATGCCCGCCGAGCAATGGTTAGAGCTGCGCCAAGAGCCTTTGGTGTGGGTCGGCAATCAGGAGAGTTACTTACTGCCTGAGCCCTTGCCTTTGGTGGTTGCACCTGACGGCTGCATTTATCGACGCCGCGCCTTGCGTGCGTTGCGTGATGCGGGCATTGCATCGCGCATTACCTACACCAATAGCGACTTTAGCGGTTTAACCGCAGCAATTGAGAGTAGCTTGGGTCTGACGGTACTGGCGCAAAGCACAGTGCCGAATCATTTGGAGCGCTTACAACGCGGACCTAACAATGTGTCGCTACCAGAACTCGGCGAAGTGGGCGTAATGCTGGCGATGCGGGCCACCGATAATTCAGCAGCCCAGCAACTGGCGCAGTTTATCCAAGAGCGGATTTAATCAGCTGGCGTTTCAGTGGGCCGAAGCTATTGGCGAATTTCAGGCCAATGCCGCGAACGAGTTTTGCCAATGGGTGTGCAGTGCCAAAACCGCGTTTGAAGGCTTCCATGGCACTAATCATTTCGACCGCCGCCAATTTGCGCGTGCGTTCCCACTCGCGGAGCTCGCGCTGGGTAAAGTCTTCGGCGGTCACTTTAAGCAAGTCGCTGACATCGCCAAAGCCCAAGTTTGCGCCCTGCCCAGCCAGCGGATGAATGGTGTGGGCGGCGTCGCCGAGCACTAACAAGCGGTGTTGCAGCCAACGCTGGGTGTATTGCATGCGCAGCGGGAAAGATGCACGTTTGGACACCACTTTTAGCTGCCCGAGGCACTGGTCGCTGACGCGTTGCAGTTGCTTGGCGAAAGCGCTGTCGTCAAGGGCTTCAAGTTCTGCGGCGACGGCGGTATCGGCCGACCACACCAACGAAACCTGATGCGGATCTGCGAGCGGCAACCAGGCCACTGGCCCACTGGGTAGAAACACCTGACGGGCACAGCCGCCATGGGGTTCGCTACACTCAATGACCGCCACACAACCGCGTTGTTGATAATCCCAAAAGGTCAGCGGTAAGCCAGCAGCTTGGCGCAACGGCGAACGACCGCCGTCGGCGGCCAGCAGATAATCGCCATCAAAGCGTTGGCCGTTGGCTTCGACCCAAACCCGCTCGGCGGTTACTTGCTGCGCACTGACGCTGGCGTTTTCATGCAACTCAACGCCTGCGGCTGCCGCACGCTGCCATAAATGTTGTTCCAACACGCGATTCTCGACAATCGCCCCTAGGTCGGTGGCGTTGGCTTCGCTGGCATGAAAGGCGATACGACCGAAACTATCATGGTCCCATACTTCCATCGCCTGATACGGCCCCAAACGATGGCTCGGTAGCGTTTGCCAGACCCCGAGCTGCTGCAACAAGCGGCGGCTCGAATGCGCAATGGCGCTAACGCGCAGCTCAAGAGTGTCGGTGTAGGTCGGTGCTGCGCCCTGCTCAAGCAGGGTCACGCGATGGCCTTGCTGACGTAACCCAAGCGCCGCTGTCAATCCGATCATACCGCCGCCAACCACAATAAAATGCTGCATTAGTTGCCTCCTTGCCAGTTGCGAGTCATCGCCAAGCCCATGGTGCGCGCGGCAAACGCATGGCGCAGTGGCGGCAAAGCATCAAGACCTAGCAAAGCTAAGTTGCGGAATTTAGTCAGTGGCCAATAGTGATTTGAGAAGCCGCGCACCAGGCCATCGGTCAATCCGATAATTTGTTGATAGTCCGCCGCACGCAGCTGCCAATAGTCAGCGAGCGTGGTGTAACTGCCGGGATCTGTGCTCTGTGCTAGTTGCTGGCTTAAGCATATGGCATCGCGCACGCCTAGGTTAAAGCCCTGCCCCGCAATCGGGTGCAACGTATGAGACGCATTGCCGATAATCACCGTGCGATGGGCGACGCTGCGCTCCGCTAAATGCAACTGTAACGGATAGGCGATGCGGCCACTAACCCCAGTAAAACGTCCGGCGCGATAGCCAAACACCTGTTGCACGCGGCGCACAAACTCGGCTTCTGGCAGGGCCATGATCGCGTCAGCGTGTTCAGTTTCGACACTCCATACCAACGAGGCAGTGCGGTTTGGTAACGGCAACAAGGCAACAGGGCCGGTGTCAGTGAAACGTTCATAAGCCCAACCGTTGAGATCTTCGGCGAGCTCTAGGGTGGCGATAATGCCGCTTTGGCCATAGTCGGTGGTTTGTTGCGCAATGCCTGCACGTTCGCGCACAAGCGAGCGCTGGCCATCGGCACCGATAAGTAAGCAAGCGCTCACCGACTCGGTGTGTTGCGGCCCTTGCAGCTCAACAGTGACATGGTCAGCGCTGTAACTAAAATCGCTGACTTGATGTTCTGCGCGCCATTCTACGTTCGGCATTTGCGCCAGCGCATCGAACAACGCCCGATTCAGTTGCGCTGCTGGTACCACTTGGCCAAGCGCCGGCACCCCTTCTTGTTCGGCGTGTAAGCGGGTGACACCACAATAGCCTTTGTCACTCACATGAATGTGTTGAATGCCTTCGGCAGCTTCAGCCACTGCCGACCACAAGCCTTCGCGCTCGAGCAATTCGACGGTGGCTGCCGCTAAAGCAATAGTGCGCTTGTCCGGCACTGGACCGGCTGGTGTCGGTTCCACCACCATCAGCTGTAAATCAGGACGTTGCCGAGCCACCAATAACGCCGTCAGCGAGCCTACCAGGCCACCCCCAGCAATCACAATGGTCTGAGTTACTGCTGTTGCATCCACGCTTCGATCTCTTCTACAGTTTTCGGTGCCGCTGCGGTCATGTTTTCAAAGCCATCAGCGGTGATGATGACGTCATCTTCTATGCGAATGCCCATACCGCGCCACTGTTCGGCCACCTCAAGGTCGTCGGCGGGAATATAAATGCCCGGTTCAACAGTGATGACCATGCCTGGCGCAAACGGAATCGCCTTATAATTTTGCAGCTCATCTGCTACGTCGTGTACGTCAAGACCAAGCCAATGGCCCAGCCCATGAATAAAATAGCTGCGGTAGCTTTGCGCTTGCCAATGCTCTTCAACGTCGCCGCTGAGAATACCCAGCGCCACTAAGCTTTCAGTAATCGAGCGCGCCGCCGCTTCATGGGCTTGCTGTAAGGTCGCACCGGGCTTAATGACCGCAAATGCCGCCTGTTGCGCACGCAATACTGCTTCATATAATTGCTTTTGCGTCTCGCTAAAGCGCCCATTCACTGGGAAGGTGCGCGTAATATCACCCGCATAGCCTTGGTATTCTGCGCCTGCATCGATTAGCAGTAAATCGCCGTCACGCAATTCGGCACTGTTCTCGGTGTAATGCAAAATGCACGCGTTAGCCCCACCGCCGCAAATAGTGCCGTACGCCGGCGCACTAGCGCCTTGCATGGCAAATTCATGGTGAATTTCGGCGGCCACTTGATATTCCATACGCCCCGGCTGCACAAAGCGCATCGCGCGTTTGTGAGCATCCACGCTAATCGCCGCAGCCTTACGCATCAATTCAAGCTCCGCCGCGGATTTCACCATACGCTCGCGGTGCAACCACGGCGCTAAATCATGCCACTGGCGCGGCGCTTGATTGCCCTGCTTGCGCTGACTGGCTAACTCCGCTGCCAACGCTTGCCAATGCTGCAACCATTCGCTGTTACCAAGGTCGCAAAACACGGTTTTACAGCCGTTCATTAAGAACTGTAGCTGCTCATCAAGGTCATCAATGCTGTGCGCAACGTCGACTTGTAATTCGGCCACAGCGCGCGCGGTGCCTAAGCGGCGACCATGCCAAACTTCCGCATGTGGGTCGTTCGGCTGGCAAAACAGCTGCACCGGCAATTCTGCATCGGGTGCCAGTACCAACACCGCATCGGGCTCGTTAAAACCGGTCAAATAGAAGAAGTCGCTGTTTTGGCGAAACGGGTATTCGGTATCGTTACTGCGGGTGACGAGGCTGGCACTTGGAATAATCGCAAGGCAAGCGGCATCCTGTTCGGCCAACATTGCTAACAGCCGTTGGCGACGCTGTACAAAGGCTTCCATCGCTACCTCTTTATTGGGTATTAATGCAGAGTTTTGTTGGTCTTGCACTCGCCGTTGCCATCTTGTCCCAATTCGTTGAAACACAGCATCGAGCTAATGCGTAAATATTCCATGATTTCAAAGTAGGCGCGCTCGGCGTCTTCATCATCTTCGACTTCGATTTCTAGCTTGGCAATTTCAACCATATCGTCGATGGCTTCGCGCAAGTCGGCAGACAGCCCAGCAAGATTCGTCTGATTCACGCCAAAACCAACCAAAAACGACTGCACCCAAGCAGTAAGCGCTTGCAGACGTTCATATAGCGGCTCATGGTCGCCCGGCAACAGCAGTTGGAAGCCTAAATCGGGGTCACGTAAACTAGCACAGGCTTCACCAGCGAGCTCTTTTACCTGATCTTTAACTTCGCTAGAAAAGGGCTGCCCTTCATGAATCAAATCGCTCAGCAATAACAGCCATTCATCGCCAGTCACGCTAGCTCCGCCAGCGACCATGCCGGTCAGTAAGCCGTGCACTTCAGCGGCGCTCGAGAGCAAACCCTGACGTTCAAAAAATTCACTTAGGCGATCATAGCGTTGTGAGCTGCTGGTCATAATCTAGTCTCTTGGTCTATCGTCATATGTATTCTTACTTAAATAGGTTCACATCCTACCACTACCAATGTCGACAGGCTAGCTGACAACGCCCCTCTAGGCATGTCATAATAGGCACCAAGCAATGCAAAGGGAACTGATCGATATGAGCCAACGCACCATGGACATCAAATTGATGGACCGTCACTACAAGGTGAATTGCCCCCAAGGGCAAGAGGTGGCTTTGCAACAAGCTGCGGATAAGCTCAATCAACGCTTAGAACAAATTAAACAAGCAACGAAACTCAGCCATCCAGAACAAATTGCGGTGATGGCGGCGTTGAACCTGAGCCATGAAAGCGCCTTGCTCGAGCAGCAACAGCAAGCGCGCATTCGTGAGTTAGAAGAAAAGATTAAACTGCTGCAAGAAACCCTGGAACAAGTCACCACCGAACAACGTCCAGGGCGACGCTAAAATTTGACAGTTAGGATCGCCTGGGATGTGCGCCAGCACGCTAATGTCCCTGAGCCGATGTCATCAGTAAAGGGGCTCACTGACCGGCTATTGTGCAAGCTCGACCTGTATCGAGAAGCCTACGGCCGTGAATTTGCGCCCCGCCTTGAACCAGTGGGTTCAAGGGCCAAGGCACGCAGCGGCATCTCGGGTGATCACCCCTTTTATTGAATCCTATTCGTCGGCAGCTTTCGCCTGCTCGACGAGACGGCGAACATCAGCCAATAATTCCTGCGCATCGTAAACAATACCGTCTTTGATGGTGTAACGAACGCCTTTGGTGCGCATCGGTTGATTGTTCTCATCCAGCTTAAAGTGACCAGTTCCGTAGAGCACTTTGAAGTTCGCCAACGGATTCTCTGCGACAATCACCAAGTCAGCTTTTTTACCCGGCACGACGCTACCAATATCGGCTTCCATCCCAAGTGCTTCAGCGCCATTCAAAGTTGCAGCTTGCACCACTTCTAAGGCGTTGAAGCCAGCCTCACGCAACAATTCGAACTCACGAATCAAGCCAAAGCCATAAATTTTGTAGATATAACCTGCGTCTGAACCTGTGGTGATGCGGCCGCCATGGTTTTTAAAGTCTTGCAAAAACGCCATCCACTTTTGATAGTTTTTGCGCCAAGCAATCTCTTCATCGGTCGTCCAATCAAACCAGTAGGACCCATGCGCATAACGACTGGGTTCAAAGAATTCCCACAATTGCGGCAGCGTGTATTCGTCGTGCCAAATCGCTTGGCGCTCACGCATCAAGTCACGACTGGCTTCGTAAATGGTTAAGGTTGGGTTGATGGTGAAATCGAGTTCAATCAGCTCGTCACGTACTTGCTGCCAACGCTTTGAACCTGGCTCTGCGGCCTGCTTCCATAATTCGCCAGCGGCGGCAAAGCGGTCTTGTTCGTTGTTGTAGTTGTAATCCGCTGGGTAATCCTGAATGGTGCGGTCCGTAAATAACGCCTCAGGTAAACCATACCAGTGCTCCATACTGCCTAAACCCATGCGCGCCGAATCGACCACATCGGTGCGTACCACATTAAGCTGTGCATGGTGCATCATAGTGCCAAGCTCTTGCTGCTTCGCTTCATCAAGTGCTGCGGCGATAATTTGCGGACGGGCACCGAAGAATTTGATGCCAGCGGCACCTTGGCGCTTGATGTCACGCACCCATTCGCGCGCCTGCTCGGCGGTAAAAATCGGCTCCGAACTACCCATGCCAAAGCCGGCATAAGGAATAATCCGCGGCGCGACAATGGTGTTTTCAGCTGACTGTTGTTGGTGCCATTTAGTCCACTCCAGGCCGTTAAAGCTCCCCGGCTCGCGCACTGTGGTAATGCCATGCGCCAGCCACAGTTTCAGCACATATTCGGCCGGAATACCCTCAGCTGAACCGCCAATGTGACCGTGCATATCGACAAAACCCGGCAGCACGTAGTGACCGGTTAAGTCCATCTCTTTGTCGCCAGGGCGCGCTTCCGGCCGCTTACCAACAATCGGCACACCGGGATTGCCGACACTCACCACATTGGTAATGCGATCATTTTCAATGACAATGTCGACCGGACCCTGCATCGGCGCGCCTTCACCGTTGATCAAGTTGACGCCGCGCAAAATTAAGCGCTCATAAGGGCCCTCACCTTGGTCGCCACGGGCTGGAGCCTTTGGTGGCGCCGCGATGGCTTGACTGGTTAAGGCAACACTTAAGACCAACATGGTCAGTAGCTGTTTAATCATGCTATAACTCACCTTTAGAAGAGGTTGATAAGAGAGTCAGAATAGCAGCGCCATGCCACGACAGCAATTCAGAAAACAGCTCCTTGCCGCGCGTCAAGCGCTAAGTACCGCAGAGCGTGAGGCGGCAGCGCAACAGGTCAGTGACCACTTGCTGGCATTGCCCGAGCTGCAACAAAGTACGACGGTTGGCAGCTATTACAGCGTGCGTGCCGAACTCCCCACCCAAACGCTGAATCAGCAGCTGCAACTGCAACATCGCCTTGCACTGCCGGTATTGCACCCCATCAGCTTGCAACATTTGTTGTTTTTGAAAGTGCACCCGCAAACCCGCTGGCAAGCCAACACCTACAACATTCCTGAGCCACAGTTGCGCTGCCCCGACATAGTGCCGTTAAGTGCGTTACGAGTATTGCTAGTGCCGCTGGTAGGATTTGATGCGCACGGGAACCGACTCGGCATGGGCGGTGGCTTTTACGATCGCACCCTCGCCGCGTGGCATCAGGGCTTGTTACCTGACCTTCAGCCCATCGGGTTAGCGTTTGATTGCCAGTACGTTGAAGCCTTGCCCCATGCGCCTTGGGATGTGCCGCTACCACGGGTGATTACCCCCGCAAAAGTGTGGGACTTTCGGGGCTAAAACTGTATACTGAAACGCCATAGCCCACTCACTTTGGAAGCAGGCATGGCGTCCGCACAAGATCAACTCAAACAACAGGCTGCACAAGCCGCATTTGACTACGTAAAAACCCATTTCAAGCCCGGCTCAGTGATCGGTGTTGGTACCGGTTCGACGGTTAATTTCTTTATCGACGCCTTGGCCGAACTCAAGCATGACATTGAAGCTGCCGTTTCAAGCTCAGAAGCCTCAACTGAGCGCTTAAAAGCACAGGGTATTCGTGTCGTTGACCTCAATACCGTGACTGAAGTGCCGATTTATGTCGATGGCGCTGACGAAATTGACGCTCACCTGCGCATGGTTAAAGGCGGTGGTGCAGCGTTGACACGCGAGAAGATCATCGCCGCCGTCGCACAAACCTTTGTTTGTATTGTCGACACTTCTAAGCAAGTCGGTCGTTTAGGGCGCTTCCCGATACCCGTTGAAGTGATCCCAATGGCGCGTTCATATGTGGCCCGCGAAATCGTCAAGCTGGGCGGCGACCCCGTGTGGCGTGAAGGCGTGGTGACGGATAACGGTAACTGGATCCTCGATGTGCACAATTTTGATATCCTCGATCCGATTCATTTAGAACAACAACTGAATAATATTGTTGGTGTGGTCACCAATGGTTTATTTGCCCAACGCGGCGCAGACCTTGCTATTGTTGCCAGTGCCAACGGCGTAGAGACAGTGAAGTAACCTATGAGCCAAGTTTCTTTAGCAAAAGACCGTATCAAGTTTTTATTACTAGAAGGCGTGCATCAAAGCGCTGTCGAAATCCTCAAACAACGCGGCTATAGCAACATTGAGTACGTGAAAACCGCACTCGATGAAGCCGAGCTTTGTGAGAAAATTCGCGATGCCCACTTTGTCGGTATCCGTTCGCGCACGCAGCTCACCGAGCGTGTGTTCGCTGCTGCCGACAAGCTGATTGGCGTCGGCTGTTTCTGTATCGGCACCAACCAAGTGGATTTAGCCGCTGCCCGTAGGCATGGCGTAGTGGTATTTAATGCGCCATTTTCCAATACCCGCAGCGTTGCAGAGCTGGTTTTGGCTGAAATCATTATGCTGTTGCGCCGCATTCCCGAAAAAAATGCCGCAGCCCACCGCGGTGGCTGGGATAAATCGGCTAACGGTAGTTACGAAGCTCGCGGCAAAGTATTGGGCATTATCGGCTACGGTCACATTGGCAGCCAGCTTAGTATTTTGGCTGAGCAGCTCGGTATGCAAGTGCGTTTTTATGATATCGAAAGCAAGCTGCCGCTGGGCAATGCCAGTGCCGTTGCGTCGCTTGATGCGCTGTTGGCGCAAGCCGATGTGGTGACCTTGCATGTGCCAGAAACCGCGCAAACGCAGTGGATGATTGATGCGCCGCAATTGGCAAAAATGAAACCCGGGTCGCTGCTGATCAATGCTTCCCGCGGTACAGTGGTGCAAATCGACGCGCTCGCTAACGCGCTGCGCAGTGGCCATTTAGCGGGTGCCGCCATTGACGTGTTCCCCGTCGAACCGAGCAGCAATAACGCTATTTTCGAATCGCCGTTGCGCGGCCTCGACAACTGTATTCTTACGCCGCATGTCGGTGGCTCCACCCAAGAAGCACAAGAAAACATCGGCGTTGAAGTAGCCGGAAAATTGGCGCACTACTCCGACAATGGCTCGACCTTGTCTGCGGTGAATTTCCCAGAAGTATCGTTACCCACGCACCACGGCTCGCGCCGCTTGTTGCATATTCACGAAAACCGGCCGGGCATGCTGACCCGCATTAACCAACTGCTCGCCGAGCAAAACATCAACGTCTCTGGTCAGTACTTACAGACCGACGCCGATGTGGGTTATGTCGTCATCGACGTCGACACGCCGCAGGAAAGCACCATCGCCGACGAACTGTTGGAGCAAATGCGAACAATTGAGGGCACCATTCGCGCGCGAGTGCTGTATTAGTCTTTTGGGTCGGCTTCGGGAGCAGAGCGGCCGACGGTGCGTGCCATAGATTCTGGCGACACGTGACGGACGTCTTTGCCTTTGACGAAGAAGATGATGTATTCGGCGATGTTTTGGCAACGGTCGCCGATACGCTCAAGTGAGCGCGCTGACCAAAGGACGTTCATGACTTTTGGAATGCCGCGTGGATCTTCCATCATGTAGGTCATCAATTGACGTGTCAGGCCTTCGTATTGACGATCGGCTTGGGCATCCATTTGATGCACCTCATAGGCCGCATCCAAATCCATGCGGGCGAAGGCATCAAGCACGCCGCGCAGCATTGCCAATACTTGCTGACCAAGGTTTTCAAGGCTCACCAAGAACTGTTGCTGATCATTGTTGAAGCTCTCAAGTGCAACGCGGGCGATACGCTCGGCTTCGTCACCCATACGCTCAAGGTCGGCGATGGTCTTGAAAATAGCAATGATAAGGCGCAAGTCACTGGCTGCGGGTTGGCGTTTGGCAATAATCTGCACGCACGCTTCATCGATTTGCACTTCGAGTGCGTTGATTTTGTAATCGCGCTGGAGAATTTGCTCTGCCAAGTCATGGTCTGAGTTTTCAATCGCCAACAGTGAGTCACGCAGCTGCTGCTCCACCAAACCGCCCATGTTCATCACCTGCGTGCGAACCGCATCCAACTCATCGTTGAATTTGCCGGAGATGTGTCGACTCGTATTAATTTTATCCATGCCGTTCTCCTTAACCGTAACGACCGGTAATGTAGTCTTCCGTCTGTTTGTTCGACGGCGTAGTAAATAAGGTGTTGGTATCAGCGTACTCAATCAACTTGCCCATGTACAAGAACGCGGTCTGATCAGACACTCGAGCCGCCTGTTGCATGTTGTGCGTTACGATAACCACGGTGTACTTTTCTTTCAGCTCGGTAATCAACTCTTCGATCGTCAACGTTGAGATCGGGTCAAGTGCCGACGTCGGTTCGTCGAGCAGTAACACTTCAGGTTCAATCGCGATCGCGCGGGCAATGACCAAACGCTGCTGCTGACCACCTGACAAGCTAAACGCGCTAGCGCTGAGGCGATCTTTCACTTCGTCCCACAAGGCAGCCCCTTTGAGTGAACGCTCAACCACTTCGTCTAGCGTACGGCGGTCGTTGACACCCTGCAAGCGCATACCGTAAACCACGTTCTCGTAAATCGATTTGGGGAACGGATTGGGGCGCTGAAACACCATACCAATGTTGCGGCGCAAGGCAGCAACGTCGACATCTTTGTCGTAAATGTTCTTATCATGCAACCGGATCTCGCCGCTCACCTTACAAATCTCGACCAGGTCGTTCATGCGGTTGATGCACCGCAATAGCGTGGACTTACCACAACCCGACGGACCGATAAACGCGGTGACGCGGTTTTTCGGAATCGCCATCGAAATATCGTAAAGTGCCTGTGCCTCACCGTAGTGTAGGTTCAAGTTATTGATAGTAAGTGCCGTTTGGTCAGCACTCAAGTTTTCTAAATCTAATTGTGTCGCTTCTTGCGTAGTCGGAGTTACCGAAATCATAAATAGACCTTTTCGCTGCTGAGCGCTGTTAGTGTTCTAACGAGCGATACTTTTCACGTAAATGGTTACGTACCCCGATAGCGGTTAAATTCAAACCAACAATCACGGTGACGAGTAAGAATGAGGTCGCATAGACCAACGGGCGCGCCGCTTCAACGTTAGGGCTTTGGAAGCCGACGTCGTAAATATGGAAGCCCAAGTGCATAAACTTGCGATCTAAGTGGAAGTACGGGAAGTTCCCATCCACTGGCAGCATCGGAGCTGACTTCACCACGCCTACCAACATCAGCGGCGCAACTTCACCCGCAGCGCGAGCGACGGCCAAAATAAGACCGGTCATAATCGCTGGCGACGCCATCGGAATGATGATGCGCCATAGTGTTTCTGCCTTGGTCGCGCCGAGCGCTAAGCTGCCTTCACGCAAGGTACTTGGAATCCGTGACAGACCTTCTTCGGTCGAGACAATCACCACCGGCAAGGTCAAAATAGCCAAGGTAATCGCCGCCCACATCACCCCTGGCGTACCAAAGGTCGGGCTCGGCAAGGCTTCTGGGTAGAAGATTTGGTCCAGTGAACCACCCACCATATACACGAAGAAGCCTAGACCAAACACCCCATAAACGATAGAGGGTACGCCAGCGAGGTTAATTACGGCAATACGAATCAAGCGCGTGATGGCGTTTTTACCAGCGTATTCGTGCAGGTAAATGGCCGCAACCACCCCAAATGGCGTGACGATTATCGACATCAATAGCACCATAAACACGGTACCGAAAATCGCCGGAAATACCCCGCCTTCAGTATTCGCTTCACGCGGATCGGCGCTGATAAACTTACCAATTTCGACAAAGAAGTGCCCTACTTTAGCCAGCAGCCCCATGTCGTTCGGGAAGCTGACATCGAGCATACGATACATCGGTAAGGTGACTTCTACGCCACGCATGTCACGCATCACTACGGCGTCACGATTGGCCTGCTCGCGCAATTCAAACAACTCAGCTTCAAGCACTTCGTAGTCAGCGCGTAACTGCGCTTCTTCGGCGGCGATACGTGCTTCTTCAGCTTCGGTTAATTTACCCTCGAGTTCCAGTGCACGGCGCTGCAGCCGCAGATCATTTAGCTCATAGTTGATCGCACCAATATCGCTGTCTTGTAGATCGCTGGCTTGCTCGTTGAGTTCCACTACGCGCTCGATACGTTCACGCAACACCGCACGAACGTTATCGCTGGTCGCAACCGACTCACCATTCTCAAGCACATCAACCACGTAACCATAGAAGTTACCGTCTTTGGCACGCTCCAGCTTGGCTAAGTCTTTGGGGGTCTCATCACGAACGATTTGTGGCTCTAGCACCCACGTAAAATCGAGTGGCACGTATTCGCGGTTACCTACTTTAATGAGCCAACGATCGAGCATTTCTTCGTTGTAATTATCAAGTTCAACACCTGACTCTTGCAAACGCGATAATGGAATCGTTTCGCTATCGTAGACTTCACCAATAATGGTTGAAATAGAGCCATCTGTGGCACGCACGTCCATTTCGTGGATTTGCGCTGGCCAGAAGAACGACAAGCCGCGCCAACCGATCAAAATGAGTAGCCCGATGACCGCAATTAGACTGATGCTCACTGAACCTGCAGTGAGCCAAATCCACGGTTTTCCTGATTTAAACCAACCTTTCATGGAAATCCTCTTCGTTACATCGAGCTGTATTTTTCACGTAACCGTTGGCGCACAAGCTCTGCCACGGTGTTAAACGCGAAAGTGAAAACGAACAATACGAATGCGGCTAAGAACAAGATACGGTAATGCGAGCTGCCGACTTCAGATTCCGGCATTTCGACCGCAATGTTCGCAGACAAAGTACGCATCCCCTCAAATATGTTCCAATCCATGATCGGCGTGTTACCGGTTGCCATTAATACAATCATGGTTTCGCCTACCGCACGTCCTAGGCCCATCATCACCGCCGAGAAAATCCCCGGGCTCGCAGTGAGTAGCACTACTTTGGTGAGGGTTTGCCAGGTGGTTGCACCGAGCGCCAAAGAACCATTCGACAGATGTTTAGGTACGCTGAAGACCGCATCTTCAGCAATAGAGAAGATAGTCGGAATGACCGCAAAGCCCATAGCGATGCCCACCACCAAGGAGTTACGTTGGTCAAAAGTAATCCCTAATTCGTTGGTTAGGTACTGACGCACGTTACCACCGAACAGCCAAGCCTCAACCACCGGTGACATCGCAAACGAGAACCAACCGACAAAGGCAACCACTGGAATCAGAATAAGCGCAGCGCGGCCATCTGTGAGTCTGTTGCGTAAGGCTTGCGGCAATAACGATGACACTGCTGCAAACGCCACCACCGCTAGCGGCACCAGAATAATCACCGCGACAATTCCGGGCAGGTATTGCTCCACCAGCGGCGCGAGCCATAACCCGGCCAAGAAACCTAGGATTACCGTTGGTAAGGCTTCCATGATTTCAACCGTAGGTTTAACGACCTTGCGTACCCCAGGCGACATAAAATAGGCGGTATAAACTGCTGCAGCCAAACCAATAGGCACCGCGAACAACATCGCATAGGCAGCAGCTTTGATGGTACCGAATGAAATCGGCACTAAGCTAAACTTAGGTTCAAAGTCATCAGAGCCTGAAGTTGACTGCCAAACATAGTCGGGCTCTGGGTAACCTTCGTACCAGACTTCTTGCCAGATCCCACTCCAAGTTACTTCTGGGTGTTCATTGACCAAGTCAAAAATGTTCAACTGACCTTGATCCAGCGTCAGCAACGTATTGGCACGTGGGTCAATGACCATTTGCGTGATGCTATAGCCATCTGGCTTACCGCGGAACAAATCTGCTTGCGACGTGGTATGGAACACACCCACGTCACCATCTTGCGCGATGGTGTAGAACGTACGGCGGTAATACTCCACCACGATTTCACTGATTGCGGACTCAGCAGCCTGAAAATCGCGAATGAACTGGTAGCGACGGCCATCGTCGCCGGCCACTTCAAACCATTGCGTGACTTTACCGTTGTCGTGCCCAAATAGAATCGAACTGGCACCTGCTAACAGCGCCATGTCGGTGATGTTACCGTGACGACGTGGGTCAACTGTCAGCAGTTGACGCTCTTTCAATTGTCCCGTGCGAGTTACATCAAAAATCCAAAAGCGATTCGCTTGGCGTACCAAAACCTGGCGTAGATCAGGCGTCACTTTGATTTGATCGATGCCGCCAGTAATCGGTAATTCGTGAAACTTAGAGGTGAGCTCAACTTCACCGCTTAAGAAGTTACGCGCGGCCTGCACAAAGTTAACAATCACACGCTCATCGGCGGTTTCACCGGCAAATAGCATCGATTCGCCGTCGTATTCAAAAGCCAACTTAGTGATTCTGCCAGCTTGTGGATCGACCTGTACCGGCTCGCCATCGTTAACCATGCTGACGCGCGGCTCAATGTAAAGTTCGCCATTGCGGAAGCTACTGCTGAATTTCGGCTCAATCATCACCACTTGGCCACCTTCGATGGCGTACGCGTAGCGATTGTTCTGCGGCTGCGTTTGCGCGAAAGCGGTCGGTTGACTCTCCGTCACTTGATGCGTAAGAAGCACTTTCCCCGGCGTCCAATCGGTGCCTTGCTTAGCTTTTAACGCAAAGTAAATGAGCTCACCTTGACCGGTAAACTGATAACCGATTTCCGACTGCTCCTCGACGCCCATAGCCACAACTTGCTCGCTCGGGCTATCAATGGAACGGGTATGGTTAATTTCCACACCACGGAAAATGGGTTCGATGACATAAAGCAGATAAAAGAAGATAAGCAGCAAAGCGACCAGGACCATGATGCCGCCGAAGCTCACGCCCCAACGTGCGATGCGGTCTTTTAACAGTCGATAATTGCTAGCTCCCAATGTGGGTTTCGCTGCCGACATTCTCACCTCAGATGGTAGATTTATGAACGATGAAGAGTATAGCTGGGAAGTATGACAGTATTGTTACACTACCGTCATAAAAGTGACATTTTCACGAAAACCGTTATTCGTTAGTCGTTAGTCGTTAGTCGTTAGGGTGAGCCTTTAACTACCTCCACTAACGAGTAACGACTAACGACTAACGAAAAAGCCCGGCGGGAGCCGGGCTTGTTTTTTTTAGTTGAGGCCGAGTTTTTCTAGCTCTTGTTCAACTACCATTTTTGGTAATGGAATGTAGCCGTCTTTGTCTACAATCTCTTGACCGGTTTTTGACAGTACCATTTTTAAGAATTCAGCAGTTGCTGGATCTAATGGTTTGTTCGGGTGCTTGTTCACGTAAACATATAGGAAGCGCGCGAGTGGGTACTTACCAGCAAGTGCACTTTCAGTCGTTGCATCAACGTATTCTTCGCCTTCGGCAATCGCTATTGGCACCGTTTTGACACCAGAAGTCAAGTAACCGATACCTGAGTAGCCAATGGCATTCAATGAGGTCGATACCGACTGTACCACTGATGCAGAACCAGGCTGCTCGTTCACGTTTGGACGGAAGTCGCCATCACACAATGCAACTTCTTTGAAGTAACCGTAGGTGCCTGACACTGAGTTGCGACCATACAATTGTAGATCGCGGTTTTCCCAGCTACCGGTCAAGCCTAAGTCACCCCAACGACGGACTTCTTGCGTTGCACCACACAAACGGGTGTTACTAAATACCGCGTCAACTTGCTCGATGGTCATGCCTTCGATAGGGTTGTCTTTGTGCACAAATACTGCCAACGCATCGATAGCAACGCGCACTGCAGTTGGTTTGTAACCGTGACGCTTTTCAAAAGCTTCAATTTCTTTTGACTTCATACCGCGGCTCATAGGGCCGAAGTTTGACGTGCCTTCAGTCAGCGCTGGTGGCGCAGTTGAAGAACCTGCAGCTTGAATCTGCATGTTGACGTTCGGATACAAACGCTTAAATTCTTCTGACCAGAAGGTCATCATGTTGGCCAAGGTGTCTGAACCAACAGATGATAAGTTGCCAGACAGACCACTTACTTTTTCATATTCTGGCAAGTTGTCGGTTGGCTTTTGCGCCGCTGCCGAAGTAGCAACTAAACCGGCAACGCTCATAGCAATTAAGGCTGACTTAAGTTTCATAATGACTCCAATCGTCAATGCTGCGATGCAGCTTTTTATCAATGAACGTGGCGCAGTTTAGAATGTCAATGTGACAATTTAATGACAGCTTTTGTTTTTCTGTCACATTTCTGCCAATTAACTGTCATTTTTTATTCTTAGTAACCACCAGCTCTTCTGGAACACGCACCGAAAAGGTGGTGCCGCGCCCTACTACCGAGTCGATATTAAGCTTACAGTGATGATGCTCGACCGCTTGCTTGACGATAGCAAGGCCTAGGCCTGAGCCACCTTTGGCACTGTTACGATCTTTATCAATGCGGTAGAAGCGCTCGGTTAAGCGCGGAATGTGTTCGGCCGGAATCCCAGGGCCGTTGTCGGTAACGCTAAACTCCATTTGCTTACCCACTGAGCGCCAGCGCACGACGATTTTACCGTTTGGCTGAGTGTAATGAATCGCGTTGCTCACCAGGTTCACAAACACACTGCGCAATTCGTCTTCAATACCGTGCATCGATTGCTCAGCGATTTCAAAGCTCAATTGATGTTGCTTATCAGCATTTAACTGCTCCGCGTCGGTCTGAATCCGACGTAACAGTTCCGGCACGTTGACTACACGCTCAAAAATGTCGCCGCGCGCAGAGTCAATGCGCGAGAGTGACAGTAATTGGTCGACCAAGTTGCGCATGCGCGTACTTTGTCCGTGCATATCTTGCAGCGCTTTATCGAGCATCGCCGGCGGCATGCTCTGCACACCATCACCGAGCATTTCAAGATAGCCCTGAATCACAGTGAGCGGTGTTTTCAGTTCGTGCGATACGTTGGCGACGAAGTCTTTGCGCATTTGCTCAAGCCGACGCAGTTGCGTGACGTCACGTGCCATCAACAAAAACTGGTCATCGCTGTAAGGCATAATGCGGACTTCAAGTTCAATGTCTTCGCGTACTGGCGAGGGCAAATAGATCTCTTTGCTAAAGTCGCCCTTGCGCAAGTAGTTGATGAATTCAGGATGGCGAATCAAGTTAGATAAGCGAATGCCGGTATCGGCCGGCCATTTGAGGCCAAAGTAAAACTGTCCGAGTTTATTACACCAGAGCAAGCCACCGTCTTTGCGAAACACGATAGCAGCATCAGGAATGGCTTCGGATGCCTCACGAAAGCGACGTAATAAGCGTGCCAACGCGCGGCGTCGTTGCTGACTACGGCGTTGGGTACGATAGATACCGTCATAGATGTAGCTCCAGCTGCCAGGAGCGCTGGGCGGTAACATGGTGCGGCGATGCCACAACCAGTCGACCAATTTGTACTGATAGAAGTAATGCCACGCGAGAATCGCGAGCAAGCCTAGGCTGAGGACTGGCCAGAACACATCAAACAGCCAGCCCACAATGCCTAACGGTAGGATGTACCAAAGAAATCCGCGCAGCAGAAATACCAGCGAAAACCGTCTATCCATTGCTTCGCCGCTCGCTGTTAGCGACTAGAGAAGCGATAGCCCACGCCGCGCACGGTTTGCACCAAGCGATCATGGCCGTGCATTTCAATGGCTTTACGTAAGCGACGAATATGAACATCAACCGTACGGTCTTCGACATAAACGTTCGTGCCCCAGACGTTATCAAGTAACTGCTCACGACTATACACGCGTTCTGGGTGTGTCATAAAGAAGTGCAGTAATTTAAATTCAGTGGGGCCCATATCTACGCGATCGTTATAGGCAGTCACACGATGGGAAATCGGATCCAGCTTCAAGCCTTCGATTTCCAACGGCTCATCCAGTGCCGTTGGTGACACGCGGCGGAACACGGCGCGCATCCGTGCCATCAGTTCTTTCGGCGAGAATGGTTTAGTAATGTAGTCGTCAGCACCGACTTCTAACCCACGCACTTTGTCTTCTTCTTCACCGCGTGCGGTCAGCATAATAATCGGAATATTACGCGTGAAATCGTCACTCTTTAACTTTTTCGCCAATTGAATACCTGAGCCGCCCGGTAACATCCAATCCAATAAGATCATGTCTGGGAATGGCTCAACAATTTTTTCTAGTGCGACTTGATAGTCGTTGGCTTCCACTGCTTGGTAGCCGTGTTGTTCCATGACAAAGCTCAACATTTCACGGATCGGAGCTTCGTCTTCAACAATTAAAATTTTTCGTGACATCGTGCTTCACCTAGTCGTTTTTTAGCGCTGTCATTATTACGACATAATGTGACAGATTTATGAATCTACGACATTTTTGTGAAATTTACTGCAATTGGATGTCAATCCATACTAAACGATGGTCAGAAGAGCTCCCACGCGAGCTCACTAAGTCTGCCTTCGGCTGCTCCGGTAACGGCCAGAACACACCACCATCGATAATATCGATGCCAAAGCTCGATGGCAGCACGTAATCGGCGCGCTTACGCCAACTGGCGGTATGTTCTGCCGCCAGCGGATTATCCGGACTATGTGCGGCGCCGCCAGCACTGGTCGGTACGTATTCGCCCTGCACTGCTGGATGTTCTAGCAACTGACTGATAGCACCGGGAACGTTATCGTCGCTCTCAATGGATGCGTTTAAATCGCCGGCAATCACAAATCGCGACTGCTCCGCTAGACCGCCTTTGCGCCCTTGGTCATCGTAAATAAAATCATTGGGTTGCGAGCCAATATATTCGCGCCAGAAGCGAATTTCATCGAAGTTACGGCGGCCATTGCGATTTTCTTCGCCGTCAAATACCGGCGGCGTTGGATGACTCACAAGTACATGCAAATCATAGTCTTCCACCTTTACGACGACATCCCAATGGGACTTCGAACTCAACGGCATTTCATTCCAAATGTCATCGTTATACCAAAACTCATGAGTACCCGGAACCAACGGTCGTAAAGCCCCTGGGAGATCTTGCCAGCGAAAGTGTTGGAAGGTACGCGTGGCTTGCTTATCGATGGGATAACGCGATAACACGGCCATACCGTATTGTCCTTCGTAATTCCCATACCCCCAAGCATCATCGCCAACGCCCTGCGCTTTGCCGTCACGATTCAGATCGTAAGGACTCGCGCGACCGGTATTGACCGGTGCGATGAAATGGTACGGGTAGTCGATGGGCGCTTCGCCATTTTGACTGACGCTTAGAAATGCCTGCTGAAAGGTTTCAAGTACTTGTGCATCGGGTAGGTAATCAAATTCATTCAATACAATAATATCGGGGCGCACGTGTTGAATAATTTCTGCGATGGCGCGAATTTGCGGGTGCTGGTCAGCCAATGCCTGTGGCAGTGCTTGAGCGCCCTCTGTTTGCCACTTTTCAGCGGCAAGATAATTCGAGGCATCCATACTGACGTTAAAAGATGCAACACGCAGGGTTACAGGTTTTTTCATCGGTTCTTCCACTCTGTCACATCCAGTTACGAAAACGAGCAACAAGGCTACACCACAAGCGAAGACTGGCTTTATCACGAATTGACTCCCCAAGTTTTGAGCTGCGCAGACAGCTTAGCATGAAATTGGTTCAAGATTGTCGGTGCAAATCGTTACCAAATTGATTAAAATACTGTCACATTTTTGACATGTGACTGTGTTACAAAATACAACAATAACTGCAAGGCTTGATTCAAGCGGTAATGCCTTTCTCAATTTTTTTTACAACCACAACTCAGGAAATTTAGAAAAATGAGTACATCTCTGCGATTTTCGCGCACCGCAAGTGCCATCGCAGTTGCCCTAGGCTTGGCCTCGGCATCTGCAATGGCGCAAGATACCTCGGCTTCACTTCGCGGTGAAATCGTTGGTCCTCAAGGCAATGGCGCCGCGGATACCCGCGTTGTTATTGAACACATGCCATCTGGCTCACGTACCGAAGTAACCACTGACGCCAGCGGTAACTTCATTGCTAGCGGTTTGCGTGTTGGCGGTCCATACCGCATTACCCTAGATTCAGACGTTTACCAAGACGCGCAATACTCAGAAGTATTTCTTAAGCTTGGTGAAACCTTCCGTTTGAACGCCCAGCTTGAAGCTGGCAACGTTGAGCGTATTTCAGTAACTGGCCAAGCTATCAACTATGCGCAGTTGAACAACGGTTCAAGCAGCTCATTCGGCGAAGAACAAATTGAGTCTCTGCCTACTTACAGCCGTGACTTGAAAGAAATCGTTCGTTTGAACCCGCTCGCTACCCAGTTGGGTGACGGCGATCAGTTGGTAGTCGCGGGTAACAACCCGAAATACAACTCAATCACTGTTGATGGTATCAACCAAAACGATGATTTTGGTCTGAACAACAACGGTTACCCTACTCAGGGTTCACCGATTTCAATCGACGCGATTTCACAAATCACTGTGGATGTTGCCCCGTTTAATGCGAAAGACACTAACTTTACCGGTGCTAAAGTAAACGCAGTTACCAAATCAGGTACCAACGAACTCGAAGGCTCGGTGTTCTATCAGTACACCAG
Organism: Pseudidiomarina atlantica; assembly: GCF_000753735.1. Lineage (GTDB taxonomy): Bacteria > Pseudomonadota > Gammaproteobacteria > Enterobacterales > Alteromonadaceae > Pseudidiomarina > Pseudidiomarina atlantica. The sequence goes on from NZ_JPIN01000008.1 coordinate 74,611, forward strand.
CGACAGCTTCGCCGGCGATCCTGAAGCTTCTATCTATGACGAAAACGCGTTGCCACCAAACGTAGATTATGAAGAAAAAACCATTGGTTTTGGTGTCGGTGGCCCGATCATCGAAGACAAATTGTTCTTCTACGTCAACTACGAAACGCTTGAAGAGACCAACGCACCTTACCGTGGTCCGGTCGGTTCTGATGCAGCGAACATTGCTAACATCACCACTGACGAGCTGAACGAAGTATTGCGTATCGCGCGTGAAGTTTACGGTTTAGACGATAGCCAAATCGGTGATTGGAACATTCCAGCTGTAGAAGAAGACAACAAACTTCTCGTGAAGCTTGACTGGAACATCAACAACGAACACCGTGCAGCCTTCACTTATCAGCGCACAGACGGCAATTCGATCCGTAACAACTTCGGTGGTGACGGTACCTTGACCTTGTCATCAAGCTGGTACAACAACGAACAAATCCTTGATGCTTACGCGTTCCAAGTCTACTCAAACTGGAGCTCTAACTTCTCCAGCGATGTTAAATTGTCGTACAAGAACGTTGAAGCGATTCAAGACCCATTGAACGGCCGTTCAATCGGTATGGTGACGGTAGAAGTTGGTGGCCGTAATGCTATCGAATTCGGCCCTGACTATTCACGTCACGCCAACGAAGGTGAAAACAGCACGCTTGAATTCCAAGCGAACGGTGAATACCTCATCGGTGATCATGCGATTGGTTTCGGTTACGCATTCTCAGAAACTGACATCTATAACCTGTTCGTACAGAACGCGCTGGGTTCATGGGAATTCGATAGCATCGAAGACTTCGAAAACCGTGAAGCAGGTAACTTCTACTACGCAGGCAGCTTAACTGGCGACATCAATGATGCGGCCGCTAACTTCACGCAAGGTACTCAAGCGCTGTACATCCAAGATACATGGCAGCCAACTTGGGATCTCGAGTTGACTTTCGGTGTCCGTTATGAGCGTATGTTCGCTGAAGACAAGCCGATTTATAACCCGAACTTCGCTGCACGTTACGGTTTTGCGAACACTGAAAACCTTGACGGTAAAGACTTGTTCTTACCGCGTGTAGGCTTCAAGTACCAGCTTACTGACGACGTTCGCCTACGCGGTGGTTTCGGTCGTTATGCCGGCGGCCGTCCTAATGTTTGGGTATCGAACTCTTACACCAACAACGGTCAAACCTTCTCACAATTCAGCCGTTTCTTGGCCGACGTACCACGCAGCGTGATCTTTGAAAACGTTGACCCGCGCGTTGTACCTCAGGCAATTCAAGACTCACTGATTGCTGACGGTTACGTGAACGCTATCGACCCTGAATTTGATTTGCCATCAGATTGGCGCGGCAGCTTAGGTGTTGATTTTAACAGCTTCGCCATCCCTGCCCTAGGTGACGAGTGGTTCGCAAGCGTTGAATACATCTACACCCGTCGTAAAGACGACGTGCAGTGGAAAGACTTAACGCGCGTTGCTTTGTTAGATGAAAACGGCAACCCACGTACTACTGTAGACGGCGGTCGTATTCTTTATGTGGTAGACGATCCACTTGACGATCACATTCCACAAGGCGTGGGCGACCACGGTGGTGTTGAACGTTACGACTTGTTGCTGACCAACGGTGACGGTGGTAAGAGCCAAATCTTTACCGCAACCCTTGGTAAAGCATGGGAAAACGGTCTGAGCTTCCGTACGAGCTATACTAACCAAGACATCCAAGAAGCGGTTGCCGGTAGTTCAAGTACGGCAATTTCTAACTACCGTTACCCAGTAGCGATTGACCGTCAGAACGTACGTCCTGGTACTGCGTCTTATCAGGTTGAGCATCGTTTCATGGCTGACGTAACCTACAGAACTGAATTGTTTAACGGTTACACCTCAACCTTCGGCTTGTTCTGGGAACGTTACTCTGGTCGTCCTTGGGGCTACGTTTATGACAGCTATGGTGACACCAGCTTCGGTAACCAGCCGTTCGGTACTTTAGGTAACTCGTCTGTCTACCTACCGTACATTCCGACCGGTGCTGATGATCCAGCCGTCGCCTATGAAGAAGGCTTCAGTTACGAGCAGTTTGCTGAGTATTTAGAGCGTGCCGGCTTATCAGGCTATGCTGGTCAATACTTACCACGTAACACCGAGCGTGCGCCGTGGACCACCAACCTTGACTTTAAATTCACGCAAGAGTTGCCTGGATTTGTTGAAGGTCATAAAGGTGAGTTGTACATCAACGTACGTAACTTGTTAGCAGTATTCGACAAAGACGCAGGTCAAAAACACGTCTTACCATTTGGTGATAACGTACGTGAATTGGTCAGTGCCACCATCAATGACGACGGTCAGTACGTCTACGGCGTGCCTTACAACAGCCGTGCGTTTGATGTTGTCACTACTGCACCAACGCGTTACTTGCCAGAGCGTTCTTCTTGGCAAGCGAAGATCGGTATCCGTTACCGCTTCTAAGCGTATCGTGTAAAAAAAAGTACATAAAAGTACAAAAAGCCCTCGCAATTGCGGGGGCTTTTTTTTAGAATGCGCGCCATCTGCTTTCTTTCTTAAGAGATTGCTAATGGAACACGAACGCTTCATGCGCCGCGCTCTAGAACTTGCACAACAAGCCGAATCCCAGGGCGAAGTGCCAGTGGGCGCCGTTGTCGTCCATAATGGTCAAATCCTAGGCGAAGGCTTTAATCAAGTCATCAGCCTCAACGACCCCTCCGCGCATGCCGAAGCCCAAGCAATCCGTGCAGCTGGCCAGCTGCTCAACAATTATCGTCTGGTTAATACCACCTTGTATGTTTCTTTAGAGCCCTGCGCCATGTGCGCGGGGCTTATTACACATGCGCGTGTAAAAACTTTAGTATTTGGCGCCAGCGACCCGCGCACTGGCGCTACCGGCACCGCTATTGAAGTGCTTAACCATGCCAGCATGAACCACAAAGTCGAGGTGGTTGGTGGCGTGTTAAGCACCGATTGTGCCGCTATCTTGCAAGAATTCTTCCGCAAACGGCGGAAAAATAACGCTAACGTAGAAACGTAAAAAATAGTGTGAATTGGTTAATTTTTGACTACTATTTCATCAAACTGTCATAGAAGTCACCTAAACTTTGTCACCCAAATAATGACAATTTGTTCTAACCACAACCCAGGAAAGCAACATCATGTTGAAAAATAAACCTAGTCGCATTGCCGCTGCAGTCGCCCTAGCCATTGGCTTGTCTGCTACTGCAACCGCGCAAGAAACTTCATCGAGCATCCGCGGTGTTGTTACCAGCGAAAGTACTGGTAACGTCATTGCTAATGCTACTGTTACCTTACGTGATGAGCGTACAGGTACCACAACAACTTTAACTGCTAACGATAACGGCTTGTTCTCGGCACGCGGTCTACCGGTTGGTGGTCCTTACACTTTGACTGTTACGGACGCTGCGGGTAACACCGAAGTGGTTTCTGACGTCTACTTAACTCTTGGTGAAACTGAGAACCTGAGCGTTCAAGTTGCACAGCGTAGCGTTGAGCGTCTAGAAGTTACCGGTCAACGTTTAACGATGACTTCAGGCTCAACTGGCCCAGCTGCCAACTTCAATCTGAGCGATTTGCAAAACCAACCAGCACCTAACCGTGACCTGAAAGACGTGATGCAAATCGACCCACGCGTGTACATTAACGAAACCAACGCGCGTGACATTCAATGTGGTGGTGCTAACCCACGTTTCAACAGCTTGACCGTCGACGGTGTGCGCACGAACGACAACTTCGGCTTGAACTCTAGTGGTTACCCAACTGAACGTATGCCTTTCTCTTACGACGCTATCGAGCAGGTCGCTGTAGAATTGGCACCGTTTGATGTGCAATACGGTGGTTTCACCGCGTGTAACATCAACGCTGTTACTAAATCAGGTGAAAACGAATTGTTCGGTAGCGTGTTCTTCGACTATACCAATGATTCATTAACTGGCGACGAACTTGAAGGTGAGCCAGTGACTATCGGTGCATTCAACGAGCGTCGTTACGGTGTAAACGTTGGTGGCGCACTGATCAAAGACAAATTGTTCGCTTTCGTAGCCTACGAAAAACTTGAAGGTTCTGACACCTTTGACCGTGGTCCAGAAGACGCTAACGTTGCAACTCCAGTAGCTGGTGTTACCCAAGCTGACCTTGACCGTATCGCTGCTATCGCACGTGATGTTTACGGCTTCGAGCCAGGCGGTTTCCCAGCAAGCATTCCAGTAGAAGACGAGAAATTCCTCGCGAAAATCGACTGGTACATCAATGCTGACCACCGTGCGTCTTTCACTTACAACTACAACGATGGTTATTCAATCGCTGAGTCTGACGGTGATGACAACGAACTCGAATTCTCGAACCACTTCTATTCGCGTGGTGCTGAGTTCAATTCATACGTAGCGCAGTTGTACTCTGACTGGACTTACAACTTCTCAACCGAAATCCGTGCCGGTTACTCTGAACTTGAGAACGCTGTTGAGCCATTAGGCGGCACCGAAATCGGTGAAGTACAAATCAGCCTAAACGACAACACCATCTACTTGGGTGCTGATGACTCACGTCACTCAAACAAGTTGGCGTATGACACTGCGTTCTACAAATTGTCGGGTACTTATTTGTATAACGATCACACGTTCACTTTCGGTTATGAATACGAAAGCTATGACGTGTTCAACTTGTTCATCCAAGAATCACAAGGTGAGCACCGCTTCAGCTCAATCGATGATTTCGAAAATGGTTTCGTAAACCGCATCATTTATGAAAATGCTGCTGGTACCAACAACCCTGACGATGGCGCTGGCCAGTTCAAGTACGCGGTCAACACCCTGTACGGCCAAGATGAGTATTACTTCATCGACCAAGACCTGACGTTGACTGTTGGTTTACGTTACGACTGGTACACCACCAGTGATGAACCACGCTTCAACCAGAGCTTTGCTGACACCTATGGTTTCGGCAACAACGCAACACTTGACGGCGAAGGTTTATTGCAACCACGTGTCGGTTTGAACTGGGTTGTGAATGACCAGTTAGAAGTACGTGGTGGTTTCGGTCTTTACTCAGGTGGTAACCCGAACGTTTGGTTGTCAAACAACTACTCAAACAACGGTGTGAGCCTGTACGAAGCAAGCCTACGTAACGTCAACTTGTTCGACCTTGACTACGGTACTGGTTCGCCAATCATCGACATTCCACGCGAATTGTTCGACGAAGTTGCGAACGCAGCAGGTCGTGGTCCAGTCAACGCGCTTGACCCGAACTTCGAATTACCAAGCGAGTGGAAATTTGCGGCTGGGGCAACTTACGTAACTGAAAATGATTACGTGTTGATTGCTGACTTCTTACACACGCGTAAGCAAGATGCTGCCATCATCAGCGACTTGCGTGCTACGCAAACGGGTACAGCTCCAGACGGTCGTCCAATCTACGCTAGCTCAGGTAACGATGCGTTCTTGCTAACCAACGTTGACGGTGACTCTGGCGAGCAAACCAGTATCAGCTTCGCCATCTCTAAAGAGCATGACTTTGGTTTCGATTGGTCACTTGCTTATGCGTGGAACAAAGCAGAAGACGTGAACCCAATGACCAGCTCTGTGGCGTACTCAAACTACACCAACCTAGCAACTGCTGATCGTGAAAACCCAGGTATCGCGACCTCTAACTACGAGATCCCGCACCGCTTCACGTTCCGTGGTACTTATACTGCTGAGTGGTTAGCTGGCTACGATACTACGTTCAGCGTGTTCGCATCGGCTAACAAAGGTCGTCCTTACAGCTTCACTATGAACGCTCCTGTTGGTGATATCACTGGTGGCCGTTCGTTGCTGTACGTACCAACTGGTATCGACGATCCGAACGTTGCTTGGGGTGACAGCTTAACTGACGGTCAAATCCAAGAGTTCTTCGACTTTATCGCTGAATCTGGCCTCGACCAATACGCGGGCGGTATCGCTCCACGTAACGAGTTCTACAGCGACTGGTGGCATAAAGTTGACCTGAAAGTCGAACAAGAATTGCCTGGCTTCATGAAAAACCATAAGTCACGCGTTTACTTTGTGGTCGATAACTTCACCAACTTATTGAACGATGACTGGGGCGTGTTATATGAAACAAGCTTCCCACGTTCAGTATCGTTGGCTAACGTTAGCATCAACGACCAAGACCAGTGGGTATTCGATTCATTCACTCCGCGCTTGAACTCAGTTCAAGGCCGTGCAGGTTCACCTTCATTGTGGAGCATCCGCTTGGGCTTCCAATACGATTTCTAAGTCTGACTTAGCTTCGTAGCTACAAAAAACCCGGCTCATCAATGAGCCGGGTTTTTTATTTGCTGATGTTGGTTAACCGCGGTTAACCTAAGTAAACGCGTGCGTTGCGGAACATCCGCATCCACGGGCTGTCTTCACCCCAAGAATCCGGATGCCAGCTATTTGCCACGGTGCGGAACACCCGCTCAGGATGCGGCATCATAATGGTGACCCGACCATCAGGCGTGGTCAAACCGGTAATGCCTTCGGGTGAACCATTCGGGTTGGCTGGATACTGGGTTGCCACCGCACCTTTGTTGTTGATGTAACGCATTGCCACCAAGCCCTGCTCTTTCAGTTGCGCCAAGGCGTTGCCTTTGAATTCAGCACGGCCTTCGCCATGTGAAACAGCGATTGGCATTTTTGAGCCAGCCATATCTTGCAAGAACAGCGACGGGCTCTGCTGGATCTCAACCATGCTAAAACGTGCTTCGAAGCGCTCTGAACGGTTGGTCACAAAGTGTGGCCAGTGTTCCGCGCCTGGAATCAACTCACGCAAATTCGACATCATTTGACAGCCGTTACACACGCCTAAAGCGAAGGTTTTATCACGCTCGAAGAACGCCGCAAATTCATCGCGGGCACGACTGTTGAATAACACTGACTTGGCCCAACCCTCACCGGCACCTAACACGTCACCGTAAGAGAAACCGCCACAAGCGACCAGACCATTGAACTTCTCTAAGCTGACGCGGCCCGCTAAGATATCGCTCATATGCACGTCGACTGCGGCAAAGCCAGCTCGATCAAAAGCTGCGGCCATTTCGACGTGTGAGTTCACGCCCTGCTCGCGCAGAATCGCGACCACTGGATCACGTCCCGTATTGATATACGGTGCCGCTACATCTTCACTCACATCAAAGGTTAAATCAGCGAACAATCCGGTATCTGTTGCATCTTGCTTCGCTGCAAACTCTTCGTCCGCACAAGCTGGGTTGTCACGTAGGCGCTGCATTTGATGGGTGGTTTCCGCCCACACCTTACGATAGTGACTGCGCGCTTGTTGCAGCACTGCCTGACCATTGCGGGTGAATAACAATTGGTCGTTGTCAGTAACTTCACCTAGCACATGGAAATGTTCAGCCAAGCCTGCTTCAGTGTAAGCGTTTTGCACCTTTTCTAAATCGGCTTCACGTACCTGAATCACGGCACCTAACTCTTCATTGAACAGTGCAGCTAAATCATCCGCTACCAGCGAGTCGAGTGCGACATGGGCGCCACAATGACCGGCAAAAGCCATCTCGGCGACCGTGACAAACAAACCACCGTCAGAGCGGTCGTGATAGGCGAGGAGTTTCTTCTCGTGAATCAGCTGCTGAGTAGCAGTGAAGAAGCCCTTCAGCAATTGTGCATCATCAACATCTGGTGTTACATCGCCCAGTTGACGATACACTTGTGCCAGCGCAGAACCGCCCAAACGCGCTTTTCCGGCACCCAAGTCGAGCAATATGAGCTTGCTCGGACCTTGGTCAACGCGCAGCTGTGGCGTTACTGTACGACGTACGTCACGAACCCGGCCAAATGCCGTAATCACAAGGCTCAGTGGCGCAGTAACCGCTTTGTTCTCGCCGTCCTGTTGCCATTGGGTTTTCATCGACATCGAGTCTTTGCCAACTGGAATCGTGAGCCCCAGCGCCGGACACAATTCTTCGCCAACAGCTTTGACCGCTTCATATAGACCGGCATCTTCACCTGGGTGCCCAGCGGCGGCCATCCAGTTGGCGGACAATTTAATGTGCTTTAACTCGCCAATATCAGCGGCAGCGATATTGGTCAGCGCTTCGCCAACGGCAATGCGCGCTGACGCAGCAAAGTTGAGGAGTGCTAAAGGTGTGCGTTCACCCATCGCCATGGCTTCACCAGCATAAGTATCGTAACTTGCGGCAGTGACCGCCACGTCAGCTACTGGGATTTGCCATGGGCCAACCATTTGGTCGCGCGCCACCAGCCCGGTAACGCTACGATCGCCAATGGTGATCAAAAAGGTCTTTTCGGCAATCGTTGGCAAGCGTAATAACCGCTCCGCCGCTTCGTCCAGCTCGATGCCATCGCTGCGCAAGGCTTTGCCTTCAGCGCGCTTAGTTTGCACCTCGCGATGCATCTTCGGCGGCTTGCCAAGTAGCACATTCAGCGGCAAATCAATTGGAGTGTTGTCAAAATGCGCATCGGTCAGCGTGAGGTGTTCTTCTTCCGTCGCTTCACCGATAACGGCAAATGGCGCGCGCTCACGCAGACAGATTTCTTCAAATACCGCCATGCGCTCCGGCGCAATCGCCATCACATAGCGTTCTTGTGATTCGTTACACCAAATCGCCAGTGGCGACATGCCAGGCTCATCATTAGGCACCTGACGCAATTCAAAACGGCCACCACGACCACCATCGCTGACCAGTTCAGGCATGGCATTGGAAAGACCACCGGCACCGACATCGTGAATAAAAGCAATCGGGTTTTTGTCACCAAGCTGCCAACAGCGATCAATGACTTCTTGGCAACGACGCTCCATTTCTGGGTTGTCACGCTGTACTGAAGCGAAATCCAAATCGGCACTTGAGGTGCCTGAGGTCATGGATGACGCAGCGCCGCCACCAAGGCCGATATTCATTGCTGGGCCACCCAATACCACGAGTTTCGCAGCAACTGGGATCTCACCTTTTTCGACATGCTGTTCGCGAATATTGCCCATACCACCGGCAATCATGATCGGTTTGTGATAACCGCGAACTTCAATCCCGTTATGGCTATCGACCCGCTCTTCATAGGTGCGGAAATAACCAGTCAAAGCCGGACGGCCAAATTCATTGTTAAAGGCCGCACCACCTAGTGGACCTTCAAGCATGATATCAAGGGCGGTGACAATCCGATCAGGCTTGCCAAAGTCTTCTTCCCACGGCTGCTCGAAGCCAGGAATACGCAAGTTGGATACGCTAAAACCGACCAAGCCGGCCTTCGGTTTGGCACCGCGACCGGTAGCACCCTCGTCACGAATTTCGCCGCCTGAGCCGGTTGCGGCGCCGGGGAATGGTGAAATTGCGGTAGGATGGTTGTGAGTTTCGACCTTCATCAAAATGTGAATCGGCTCATGGAAATAGCTGTATTCACCAGCCGCTTGGCTGCCAGCTGGATAAGGATAGAAACGCCCAGCCTCTGACCCTGTCATGACCGCAGCGTTATCTTTGTAGGCCGAAAGAACGTGCTCTGGCGTGACCTCGAAGGTGTTCTTGATCATTTTGAACAAGGATTTGACCTGCTCCTTGCCGTCAATCGTCCAATCAGCGTTGAATATCTTGTGGCGGCAATGCTCAGAGTTTGCCTGAGCAAACATGTAAAGTTCGATATCGTTCGGATTGCGCCCCAACTTGGTAAAGTTCTCGTACAGATAATCGATTTCATCATCAGCCAGCGCCAGCCCCATCTCAATGTTGGCATTACGCAATGCTTCGCGACCACCAGCCAGAATATCAACCGACTGCAATGGCGCAGGTTCAGCGGCGCCAAATAATACCGATGCTTGTTCAAGTTCGGTTAATACAGTTTCGGTCATGCGATCGTGCAACGCAGCTTGTGCAGCGGCCAATTGCTCGGCAGATAAATCGCCGGCCAGATAGTAAGCAATGCCACGTTCGATTCGGCGCACGTTCTGCAGGCCGCAATTGTGAGCGATATCTGTGGCTTTTGATGACCATGGAGAAATAGTGCCTTGGCGCGGTGTAACCACCAAGAGTTGCCCTTGCGGAAGATGCTGGGCGCGGGCTGGACCGTAAGTTAACAATTGCTTAAGTACATTCCGATCGGCTTCGCTTAACTCGCTCTGAGCATCCACAAAGTGCATAAACTCGGCGTAAATACCTTGCACCGGAACATCAGCTTGCTGCAGACGTTGCAACAATTTTTCCGTTCGGAACTCAGACAGGGCTGGGGCGCCGCGTAATATCTCCACAGATCATTCTCCAGGTTGGCAAATAGGATGGCGTTTCATCGACCATTTGAAGCCGCGTATTATAGTCATTTTTCGATCACTTCACTACCGCTACGAGCTACTCGTCGGCAGACTTTTCGCACAGCCTAAACCATTTTTGGCGGCGTTCGTTTTGTAAGTGTCTTTGTTTGCGCAGCCATGCACGACGGCGTGAATGTTGACTTAATCTTTTGCTTTGCCGCATTAACGAGCCTCATCGCCACTGCCCATTGGCAGGGTTATTTGTAGGGGTTGTGCTGGAATGCGTCCGCGCTCGTCCAGCCACACCAAAGTGTCATAGTAGCGACGTATGTTCCCTACGTATCGCACCGGTTCGTCACCACGCGCAAAGCCAAAGCGGGTTTGACGATAATATTTTTTCTGTCGTAATAAGGGTAGACGCTTTCGCACATCGATCCAGCGATCGGGATCACCACCTTGGCGCTCGGTAAGGACGCGCGCATCTTCTAAGTGTCCGTAGCCGATGTTGTAGGCGGCTAATGCAAACCAGGTACGGTCGGGCTCTGGAATCCGTGCGGGGATAGTTTGCAGCATACGCTCGAAATAACGCGCGCCACCACGGATGCTCTCTTCAGGATTCAAGCGACTGGTAACGCCCATCGCTTCCGCTGTTGGCAAGGTCAGCATCATCAGTCCACGCACCCCAGTCGGTGACGTCGCGCGCGGATTCCAATGACTTTCTTGGTAAGAAATAGCGGCTAATAAACGCCAGTCGAGTGCGCCTGAATGCTCTACAAAAAAGTCGCGATACTTCGGTAGTGTCGTTTGTACCGCATCAATGAAGAAGCTGGTATCGACGTAGTTGAATTGCGATACGTGGCCAAAATGTTGGTCCACCAGCCGCGCCAGCTCACCTGACTGACGTAATTCACCAAAAAAACGAATCACCTCAGCATACAAAGAACCATCGCGCCCGGGTGCCAACATCCAACTGATATCAATGTTATCGCGAATGGTGAAAGCCACGCTGATATTGGGAAAGTAACGACGCTGCACATCGAGGATATTACTGTCAGTAATAGTGAAAGCGATGTCGCCTTCTATGACTGAGCGCAGCAGCTCAGTGGCATCATGCTCACTGGTAGCGCGCCACTTCAATTCCGGGTAATTCTTAGCATTGCGTTGCAACCAATCGTGGTGCGAACTGCCCGCTACCACGACCACTTCGGCATCGACATCGTCCCAATCGCGCGGACGCTCGCGCGCGCCTTGGCGATACACTAAGCGTTGTGAAATTTCTTGATACGGCGGTCCGAAGCGATAATTTTTGTCGCGCGACGGTGTACGATCGAGGCCAGCCGCGACCAAATCAACTTGTTGGTTATCGAGCAAGGTGAACAAGTCATTGACGTTGTAACGCGAGACAATTTGCAACTCGACATCGAGTTGTTCGGCGAAAGTTGCGGCAAGTGCATATTCAAGACCACTCTCACTTTCAGCATCGTGATAGTAAGTGGAGGGGCCAAGCAAAGTACCCACGCGCAATACCCCGCGCTGTTGGATTTCGTAAAGATGGTCGGGCTGCGGTTGTGGCGCGCAGCCAGCCAGTAGCAACAGTGCTAGCAAGCCGAACCAGCGCGCCATACTAGCTATTCCCACTCGATCGTAGCAGGAGGCTTACCTGAGATGTCGTAAACGACACGCGAGATACCGTCAATTTCATTGATGATCCGGTTCGAAACCTTTTCCAGCAATTCATAGGGTAAATGTGCCCAACGTGCGGTCATAAAGTCAATAGTTTCAACGGCACGTAACGCGATGACCCAGTCGTACTTGCGCGCATCGCCCATCACACCGACCGAACGCACCGGCAGAAATACCGCAAAGGCTTGGCTGACGTCGTGATAGATCCCTGCTTTGCGCAGTTCACTAATGAAAATGTGGTCCGCGCGACGTAGTAAGTCGCAGTACTCTTTTTTCACTTCGGCCAGAACGCGCACGCCTAAGCCCGGTCCTGGGAACGGGTGGCGGTAGAGCATGTCGTATGGCAAGCCGAGTTCTAAACCGATTTTGCGTACTTCGTCTTTAAACAATTCGCGCAACGGCTCAACCAACTGCAGCTTCATATCTTTTGGCAGGCCCCCCACATTGTGGTGTGACTTGATCACGTGGGCTTTACCAGTTTTCGAGCCAGCAGACTCGATCACGTCTGGATAAATGGTGCCCTGCGCCAAAAAAGAAACATCTTTGATGCTAGTGGCTTGCTCGTCGAAAATTTCGATAAACACGCGGCCGATAATTTTACGCTTCGCTTCTGGGTCTTTTTCGCCCGCTAAGGCGTCGAGAAAGCGATTTTCAGCATCGACGTGAACAATGTTCAGACCGTAGTGATCGCCAAACATTTCCATGACTTGCTCGGCTTCTTGCCAACGTAACAAACCGTTGTCGACAAACACACAGGTCAATTGATCGCCAATCGCGCGGTGCAACAACATCGCTGTGACCGAGCTATCTACGCCACCCGACAGACCTAACACAACTTTGCCGTTGCCAACTTGCTCGCGAATACGTGCAACCGCGTCATTAATAATGTGAGCGGCAGTCCAATTGGTTTCACACTCGCAGATTTCGACCACGAAGTGCTCAAGCATACGCATCCCTTGGCGCGTATGCGTCACTTCTGGATGGAACTGCACACCGTAAAAGTCACGCGTATCATCGGCCATTGCCGCAATTGGACAGGTTGGCGTTTGCGCGACAATATGGAAGCCTTCCGGTGCTTCAATCACTTTGTCACCGTGGCTCATCCACACATCAAGCAATGGATTGCCGTTCTCGTGAACTGCGTCCTCGATGTGGTGGAACAGTGGGCAAGGTTCTGTGCGCTCAACTTGCGCATAACCGAACTCACGCTCCAATGAACCTTGAACTTTACCACCCAGTTGCACGGCCATGGTTTGCATGCCGTAGCACACACCAAGAACCGGCACTCCAGCTTCAAATACGTACTCAGGCGCACGCGGTGAACCGTCTTCGGTTACTGACTCTGGGCCACCCGACAAGATAATACCGTTCGGATTAAAATTTTTGATGTCCTCGGCAGCGACATCCCAAGCCCACAGTTCACAGTAAACGCCAATCTCGCGAATGCGTCGCGCAATCAACTGAGTGTATTGCGAACCAAAATCTAAAATCAAAATGCGATGAGCATGAATATCTTGCATGTCGGCTTAACCCATTCGGTAGTTAGGTGCTTCTTTGGTGATTTGCACGTCGTGCACGTGCGACTCGCCCATACCGGCGGAAGTCACGCGGACAAATTGTGGTTTGGTACGCATCTCTTTAATGGTCGCACAACCGGTTAATCCCATAGACGAACGCAATCCGCCCATCTGCTGATGGATAATGTTCGAGATGGGTCCTTTATAGGCAACGCGACCCTCGATACCTTCTGGCACCAATTTTTCGGCCTCGTTGCTGGCTTGGAAATAACGATCGGAGGACCCATGGCGCTGATTCATCGCGCCTAGGCTACCCATGCCACGATAAGATTTGTAGTAGCGACCTTGATAGAGCTCAACTTCACCCGGCGCTTCTTCGGTACCTGCTAACATGCTGCCGACCATCACGCAGTCGGCGCCAGCGGCGATGGCTTTGGCGATGTCGCCAGAAAAACGAATGCCACCGTCGGCAATCACTGGAATACCTGTGCCTTTGAGGGCATCGACGGCATCGCTAATCGCGGTAATTTGCGGCACACCGCACCCGGTAACGATACGAGTGGTACAAATAGAACCTGGGCCAATACCGACTTTTACAGCGTCAACGCCTGCATCGGCAAGAGCCTTAGCGCCAGCGCCAGTGGCAACGTTGCCAGCAATGATTTGCAAATCTGGATACTGTTTACGGGTTGCTGTAACGCGGTCAATCACGCCTTGCGAATGGCCGTGTGAGGTATCGATGAGCAGCACGTCGACACCGGCTTCAACCAGTGCTGCGATGCGATCTTCTGTACCAGGACCGACACCTACTGCGGCGCCTACGCGCAAGCGACCGAGTTCGTCTTTACATGCGTTCGGCTTGTTTTCTGCTTTGGTGAAATCTTTTAAGGTGATCATGCCGCGCAAATGAAACGCGTCATCAACTACCAAGATCTTCTCAATGCGATGTTGGTGCATCAGTTCGAGAATTTCATCGCTGCTGGCACTTTCTTTGACCGTTACCAAGCGATCTTTCGGGGTCATGATGCTTTGCACGAGTTTGCTGTTGTCACTTTCGGCACGCGTATCACGACCGGTGATGATGCCAACCAATTCGCCGCTAGGCTCGACCACCGGAAAACCATGAAAGCCATGCTCGACGCTCAACGCACGAATTTCGCCAAGAGAGGTATCAGGGGTTACGGTAACAGGATCAGAAACCATGCCACTTTCGTATTTTTTAACCTTACGAACGTGCGCGGCTTGTTCTTCAATGGTCATGTTTTTGTGGACGAAACCAAGCCCACCTTCTTGCGCTAAGGCAATGGCGAGGGATGCTTCGGTGACGGTATCCATAGCTGCTGAGACCATCGGAATATTAAGTTCGATGCCGCGTGTCAGGCGCGTGCGCAGGTCAGCAGTGTGAGGTAAAACAGTCGAATGACCGGGGACGAGTAAAACGTCATCAAAGGTAAGAGCTTCTTGAGCGATTCTTAGCATGGCAACATCCCAATGGCTGAGTTAATGTTGCGGGCAGATTTTACTCGTAAACGGCTTTTCAGTAAACTGATTTTTTCTCGCGCAACTGGATTGCAAGCATGAATCAACCCGTTATTTTTACCGTTGCCCAACTAAATGCGGAAGTACGTCAAGTACTTGAGCAAGGCTTTGGTTCCATTTGGCTACTTGGTGAAATTTCCAACTTCGCCGCGCCAAGCTCAGGACATTGGTATTTTACCCTGAAAGATGAGCGTGCTCAGATAAAAGCGGCGATGTTTCGCAATGCCAATCAACGGGTCAAATTACGCCCGCAAAGTGGCATGCAAGTGTTGGTTCGAGCCAAGTTGACCGTCTACGAACCGCGTGGTGATTACCAGCTTATTGTCGAGCACATGGAAGATGCTGGTGCCGGCTTATTGCAACAGCGCTACGAACAGCTCAAGCGCAAGCTGCAAAGTGAAGGCTTGTTCGCTGCTGAGCACAAACAAAGCTTACCGTCGATCATTCGGCGCGTGGGTGTCATCACCTCGCCCACTGGCGCCGCGATTCGCGATATTCTGGCCGTGCTCAAGCGCCGCGATCCGCAACTCGAAGTGATTATTTACCCAAGTGCTGTGCAAGGCCAAGCAGCGGTGCAAGACTTACTCTTTGCACTGCAACGGGCCTGCGCGCGCAACGAGGTCGACGTACTGATCGTTGCTCGTGGAGGCGGCTCGTTGGAGGACTTGTGGTGCTTTAACGACGAGCAATTGGCTTATGCCCTGCACAGTTGTCCACTGCCGTTAATCAGTGCGGTTGGCCACGAAGTCGACTTTACCATTGCCGATTATGTTGCCGATGTCCGTGCGCCAACGCCGTCAGCAGCCGCTGAATTGGTCAGCCGTGACCAACGCGAAACGCTGCAAAGGTTGCGCCAGCTTGATCATCGCTTGCTGCAATTTTGGCAACGCCAGCGCGCCTTCCTGCAGCAGAGTTTGCAGCATTGGCAATTGCGGTTACAGCAACAGCATCCGCAACGCCGCTTACAACAACATAGTCAGCGACTCGATGAGTTAATGGCGCGTGCCGCCCACGGACTAAAGCAACGCCAACGGCAGGCACAACAGCGTTTTGACTACACCCAGCAACGCTTAGTTGCGTTGCATCCGCAGCGGCAAATCCAGCCGCTGCAACAACGGTTGTCGCAATTGGAGGGGCGTGCGCAATTGGCGATTAAACAATTGCTCAAACACTGGCAGCAGCGTCAGCTCGGCGCGGTGCAACAACTCCACATCGTTAGCCCCTTGCAGACCATTGCACGTGGCTATGCGGTGTTGCGCAAGCACGATGGCGAACTCATCCGTAGTCCGCAACAACTGGCCGACGGCGAGCGCTTTTCGGTACGCGTCGCTGATGGCGAGTTTACTGCAACGAAGAACAATAGCTAAAGCGATTGCAGGTACTGCAATAAGTAATACCACAACGGCAAGGTGACAAAACACAACAACACACCATAGCCGACGACAGCCGCAGCCAACGTTGGCGCTAGACCGGCCATGATGGCAAGTGCCCCTGCTGAAATCATGGCGGGCATGGCTGCTTCCATAATGGTTACTTGTACCGCCAATTGGTCAAGACCAAACCACATCAAGATCAGCAAGGCAATCAGCGGGGTAAGTCCTAACTTCAGCGCCAGCGCCCAGACCAACGGCCCGCGGTCTTGTTGCGGTAAGCGGAATTTCAGCTGAAAGCCCACCGCAACCATGATAACGGGCACCAGCGTAATCGCTAACGAATCAATAAAGTGTTGTGCGACCGTCGGATACTCAACCCCTTTCAACAACAGTGCTGCGACCAGTGCCACAAACGGCGGAAACTTAACAATTTTCCACGCAATGGTTTTGGCCGAAGGACGCTGCGTTGCTTGGCCCGGCTCATGACTGTACACCGCGGCAATGATAGTGGCGTAAATCGACAAAATGAAAAACGAGCCCAACTGGTCATAAAGCAGCGCATAAGGAATGCCCTCAGGCCCGAAAAATGCTTCGATCATCGGAAACCCGACAAAGGATGTGTTCCCCAGAGGGATCACAATTAACATGGCACCGGTGGTCGCCCGCGGCCACTGTCGCCACTTGGCAATTTTCAGCACTAACGGCACGGTGAGCACCAATAAGATCCAGGGAATCAGCGCTGGATAGAGTAATTCAGCGCCGAACGTAAGTAACGGAATCTTCTGCAATACCAACGCCGGTAAGGCCACGTAAATCACGTAAGCGTTGAGGATTTGCCCAGTATTTTGCGGAAATTGCGGGCTACGACGCAGTAACAAGCCAATCAGTACATAGCCAGCAATATAGAGAAAATTCGCCATCGTTCAGTAAGATTTGAGAATGATGGCGATAGTCTACTCGGTCTAAAGTGATTACGACAATTAGACTTTAGAAGCGGTGATGGATACCAACCCCTAAATAACGTTGCTCGTTCGCCAAAGTATCTAGATCACGACCCGTATACCACGCATAGACTTTGGTACTTTTGGCCAAGCGGTAATCGACACCAAACGACCATGCGTTGTCTTCGCCGGTATCAAAATCAATCATTTGATACTGCGCTTTGAGTTCGAAGTTACCGATTTTATGGCTAGCGCTGGTCAAGAAACCGTCTGCTTCGGCGCTGCCGTCAACCGCTTCCTGTTGATGCCACATCAGGCCCACGGTGGTCGCATCGCTGACTTTGGCATAACCGGCAAGACGCTCTACATCATAACCATCGACGTCACGATCCATCGCGGCACTGAGGTAGTAGTTGGTATCATCAAGACCGTCATCACCATAATACAGTGCCATCGAGTAACCATCGTCTTGGGTATCGCCTTCACTGAGGATGATGTTACCGGCGAAGCTAAAATTATGGAATGTTGGAGAGAGGTACATGATCGTGTTGTTGACACGGTTTTCACCCTCAAACACGACTTTGACATCGCCTTCATAGTTATTGAAGCGGTCGAGGTCGGCATACATATCTTTGAGGACGGTGTCATGACGGCCAACACGAATTTCACCGAAACTACCACGCAAGCCTACGTATTGGTCACGGGCATTGAAGTTGTTGTCGGCGTCAAAGTCAGTGATATCGACCGCCCACTCAAGCTGGTAGATAACCTCTAAATCGTCGGTGATTTGGGTTCCACCTTTGACCCCGATCCGTGAACCGTTGCTGACCAGTTCACTGTCACTGCCCTCGCCGTCATCGCTGCTTTGCAGAGAAACATCGGCACGGCCATAAAAGTCGAAGGTGATTTCGTCTTGCGCGAATGCACCAGTGCTGGTGAAGGCCACACCGGTTGCTAATACAGTCAGAAGGAATTTAGTCATTGCTGCCACCTAAAGTTGCCAAATCGTACACGGAATGCACAGCTGTGCATGAGACGCCGCGTATAATATGGCAACTTTATGACAGTTTAATGACTAAATGTCATTTTTTTTGCAGTTAGATGACTTTTACATGTCGCTTTTATGACGACTGTAGTTGTTTAATCCGTTCTGCTTGCTGTTGTTCAGCGGTCGCATAGCGCTCCCACTGCATCGCTGCCTTACGCGCATCATCAAAAGCTTTCGCTTTAGCAAATGCTTGTAACGCAGGATTATAATTCTCTTGCTCAAGTTCAGCCATACCTATGACAAGATACATGGTACCCGGCTTTTCGAGCTTGCCTTTGTCGAGAGCTAATTGAGCAGCAATAATAGCTGCTTCATATTGCTCAGCGTTCAACAACACCTGTGCGCGTTGCGCATCGAGTTCGCCGTCGTCACTCAGCTTGGCTGCGCGCTCTAAGGCATCGACCGCTTTTTCAGTTTCGCGTGCGGCGATCCAGCTTTGTGCGAGCATTTTTAAGTTGCGCAAATCGGCAGGCAGCTTCTCTTCTTTTAACGCGTACTCCATCACCTGACCGGCTTTGTAAGGGATACCGGCAAAGAAATAGCTCTGCACCAACGTCTGCAAATCTTGGCCTTTGGTTAAAAAGCCTTGTTGATAAGCAGCTTCCAGCATCGCTAATTGCTCTTGGTCGCGCTCGAGTTGTCCATAAACCCCGGCCAACTGAATCCAGTACTCAGGCTTATTGAAATGCTTGATCATTTTTTCAAGCACTTTTGCCACTTCCACGGTTTGCTCTAACTCAAAATGAATCGCTCGTTGCAACACATACCAATTTTCTTCGCCCGCGCCACCCGCTGCTTCAGCTTTGCCAATTGCGCGCTGAATAGGTGCTAATGCTGCAGCAAAGTCCCCTTTTTGATACAAGGCTTGGGCACGCAACACATCTGCTTTAGTCGCTTGCTCGTCGCCCATGAGCTGTTGCCACTGGTCAAGGTAGCTGAGTGTTTGCGCATAATCGCCTTGGCCCAGCGACAATTGCGCCAAGCTAAACAAGGTATTCTGCTTCAATGCTTCTGGAATTGGATCTTCTTGCACGACTTTAGCGAAATAGCTGATGGCTTGGTCGATGCGGTCTTCGCCATAGTGCATATAGCCATAGAAGTTCCACAACATCGCGCGTTCATAGCTGTTCATGCTACTGATCTTTGACTCAACAGTTTTCAGCGCGGCAATGCCACCACTGACGTCACCGTTGTCGGCGAGTTCTTGCGCACGAGCCAGTTGACTGTAGACCTGTTCGCGCAGTGCAGGAACTCGTTTCGTTTCTTGTGCTAAAGCTTGGGTAGCAAACACTTGTGCCACCACGGCAATGCTCATAACAGCAAGTAATTTACGCATCATATTGCTCCTAACCATCGATTTCGAAAGTGATGCGGTTCTGCACCCCTTCGACTTCAACCGCCTCGCCATTGACGACCCGCGGTTTGTACTTAAATTTCAGTACTGCATCCATGGCCGCCTGATCAAAAATCTGCTCTGGTTGCGCTTCGACAACACGCGGATTACGAACCGTACCTTGCTTGGTAACGGTAAATTCCACTACCACGTAACCTTCAATACCGCGCTGCAGTGCTCGTCGTGGATAAGCAGCCTGCACTTTTACAATGGGCAAGTACTCGCCGTCACTCGCATCCAGATTTAAGCCGCCGCCTAATGCCGTATCCGCTTGCACCTGTGCAGAAAAATCATAACCACCTGCATTAGGTTCAGCATCGCTACTAGTCATTTGTGGCTGCGGTAAATCCGGTGGCGGCTCCTGAGGTTCCGGTGGCCGTGCAGGTTTGCGTTCCTTTTCCTGCACTACTTCTTCGGGTTTCACTCGCACGAAATCCAACACGCTACCCTTGGGCGGTTCGCTCATCGCGCCGTCGCCACTGGTAATGAAGGACTGCATTAGAAAAAACAGACCTAGGGTTACCAGTGCTGCAACGACTAATGCTGCAATAAAACGCATAGTGTTTACTCTTCCTGCGCGGCTATGGAAACGTCATAGACGCCGGCAGCTCGTGCTGCATCCATAACTTTGATCAAAACTTCGGTGGTAGCGAGCTTATCGGCTTGAATCACCACTGAACCTTGTGGGTTCTCGGCGTACAAACGTTCGATGTTGGCTTGCACCGCACGCACGTCAACTTGACGCTTGTTGATCCAGATTTCGCCGGTATCACTGATCGCCACCAAAATACTGACTCGGTCTTTTTGTACCGCAGTCGCAGCATCAGGACGGTTCACATCAATCCCAGCTTCTTTGACGAAGGTAGCTGTCACAATAAAGAAGATCAGCATGATAAAAACCACGTCGAGCATGGGTGTCATGTCGATTTGCGCTTCTTCTTCGTCAATCAAATTTGCAAAATGTTGTTTCATACCAGACAACCCTCAATTAGTGCTCAAGTAGCATGCGGTCTTCGAGCTTCATGCGTTCGCGTTTTGCCGTGCGTTGCAACCAAGTAGTGGCAAATACGCCACTGAGCGCGCCGACCATGCCGGCCATGGTTGGAATAGTCGCTTTCGAGACGCCGGCTGCCATCGAGCGTGCATTACCGGTACCCGAAATGGCCATTACATCGAAAACTTCAATCATCCCGGTTACGGTGCCCATCAAACCTAGCAACGGACACAAAGCCACCATTGCTTGTAGAATCGGTAACCTGCCACCGAGCGCAATCGACACGCGCGAGATCATGGCCTGGCGAATTTGCTCTGCGCGCCAAGATGATTTATCTGCGCGAGCTTGCCAGTCGGCCAGCGCGGCCTTCTTTACTTGCTGATGGCCGCGGCTGTAGTAAAAAATGCGTTCTAGAATCATCAACCACATAACGAAGATGAGGATCCCGATGGCCAGCAGAACTTGGCCACCGGTTTCGACAAAATCTCGAATTGCATTTAAAAAATCGATGATGAACAGCATGGCTTAGTGCCCCCGCTCAGAGCGCTCCGCAATAATGCCCGATGCCTGCTCTTGCAACACGTGGACGATGTTCTTACTGCGCGTGTTCAAGGTTGCGAACAATAGTGTCATCGGAATTGCCACGACCAGACCCAGCACAGTTGTCACCAACGCTTGCGAAATACCACCCGCCATCAGTTTCGGGTCGCCCGTACCGAACAAGGTAATGGCCTGGAAGGTATTGATCATACCCGTTACGGTACCGAGTAGACCGAGCAATGGCGCGACCACAGAAATGATCTTGATGAAGGTGAGGTTGCGGGTGATTTTCGGCACCTCGCGTAAAATCGCCTCACTTAATTTCAACTCAAGGGTTTCGGTGTCAACTTGCGGATATTTATCCTGTACCGCCATCACCCGACCCAGAGGGTTATCCTGCTTCGCTTCGCTCTGTTTCAACTGGCGCTTCACTTTGCCACCCATCAGGGTAAGGGTAACGAAACGCTCAAGCGCAATGAGCAAACCAATGATGCCAAGGGCGATAATGATGTAACCTACGGTGTCACCTTGGTCGATACGCTCTTTCAGATTTGGTGCTTGGACCAACAAGCCAAGAATCGAACCACCGGTTGGATCAAGACCAAATTTGACCGGTTGCTCATCACCCTGCTCGAGGGCTTCTGCAGTTGCCGTAAAGCGACCACTTGGCTGACGAATCAATTCAGCGACTGCATCGGTCCCTGGTACCAATTCCAGATATTGACCGTCGGCGACCATATTAAAGGTACCCACACGCACGACCGGCTTGGTGACTTTTTCACCATTGGCTAGCGTTACTTCGGTTTCAAAGTTGCTGACCTTGCCCGACTCAGTCATTTCTTGCTGTAACGCGAACCACACTGACTCGATTTCTTCGATGCTGGCAAGCTTCGAGCTCGAGCCCATTTTCTGTGCTAAGTCACTTAACGCATCGCTGCGTCCTGGAAACTCCACCGACACATAAGAGTTCTGCAAGGTACTTGCTGTATCACCAGCCACCTGCTGTAACACACCGAATAACTCTTTTAATGAGCCCATACGCTGCGTTAGCGCATCTTCAAGCGCGGCTAAGTCACGTTCATTGGTTTCAAACTGACTCTCTAGCTCAGCACTCAGTTGCTCAAGGCGATCGCGCTGGGCGATAGCCTCGCGTAAGATTTGCGCTTGCTCGGCTGCTTGCGCTTGAAAGCGTGCTTCACGGGCTTGGTTATCTTGGGTTTGGGCAAATTTGCCGTCTTTCAATTGCTGTAGTAACTCATCCAAGTTCACTGGTTCTTGCGCCGCTAGCGGCATTGCAAAAACGAGACCCACAGCTGCAATAAGATGCTTGAGTTTCAACATGATTATTCTCCTGCCTGCGCGCCGTCAGTGAAAATTGGCAACATCAACAAATCTGGTGCCAGCTGTTTGCGTGCGATGCGCAATGCTTCTTGCACGTCACTTGCGTAACTTGCGTCGAGCTCTTGCCATTCACGCGCTTGTTGGTTCCATACCGCGAGGTGTTCACCATTACGTGTTTTGTAGATAAATACCGTGCGCCCAACACGCAGGAATTCGACTTCTTGCGCTTGACCGTTGACGTCCATTTCACCGTTGTAGGCTTCGATGGTGCGACCATAATCAGCTTCAATTTGGTAGGCTTCCATTACCCGACGAAACTTCTCAGACACATCAACGTCAGCGCGATCCATCAAGTCTTGTAATCCGGCAATACGATTAGCGCGCTCATCGGCTAAGAACGGAACATCTAGCTCAACAAAGGTCTCAAGACTCTCAATCATGCGTAGCATCAAAGGAGTGATTTGGCGTTCCACCACACTCACTTCGTCAATCGACGCATTCAAATCAAGCTGCTCTTGCTCTTGAAAGTCGATCTGTCGCTGCAATTGCTGCACATAGACTTCAAGGCCAGAAATTTGACGGTTGATTTGCTTGTATTGCTGCATCCGTTCTTGCGTGGTGTCAGCAATTTTGTCGACGGTAAGTTGTGATGAGCGGGCCGCTTGGTTGATTTCTGTTGCCGCGTCGACAACAGGCTCAAGTGCCTGCTCTTGGGCGAGAGCACTGGTGCTTGCTAACAATGCAGCAAGTACCATGGTGCGGGCAAAACATGCTTTCATGGAAGTACCTTGCACACGTAATGAATGATGGTGTGCAAGATACGTCACTTCTGTGACAGCTTAGTGACTGCTTTATGTCAGTTATATTTCAAGATGAACTTTTTTTGTTACTTTCATTGAAGTTTCGTGTCATTTCACGCATATCAATACCGCTAGGATGCTGGAACACGCGCAAACCGAACTCAGGTAAAATCGAAAGTAGATGGTCAAAAATATCTGACTGTATCCCCTCGTACTCAGTCCACGCCGTGGTGTTGGTAAAACAATACACCTCAAGGGGCAAGCCGTCGGCAGTAGGATTCAACTGCCGTACCATGAGTGTCATTTCTTGGTGGACATTCGGGTGGTTCTTTAAATACTGCAGCACGTAGGCTCGGAAAGTACCAATGTTGGTAATGCGTCGCGTATTGACGGGCTCTTTACCTTCATCCTTGAGCTGTTGATTCCAGTCATCGATTTCTTGCTGCTTCGTCTTAAGATAATCGCGCAATAAACGAAAACGCTTCAGCGAACTCAGTTCGTCTTCGGTGAGGAAATGCAAACTCTGCTGATCGAGCAACACGCTGCGCTTAATCCGTCGTCCCCCGGACTCTTGCATACCACGCCAGTTTTTAAACGGGTCTGAAATAAACCGCCGCGTTGGGATAAATGTGATGGTCTTATCCCAGTTCTGCACTTTCACTTGGTGCAGGGCGATATCGATAACGTCACCGTCGGCATTCAAGTTGGGCATTTCGACCCAATCCCCAACGCGAATAATATCATTCGAGGTGATTTGCACGCTCGCCACTAAACTCAGCAACGTATCTTGGAATACCAACATCAGCACCGCGGCCATGGCACCCAAACCCGAGAGCAAAATGACCGGCGATTTATCAATCAAAACGGCGATCATCAAAATGGTGGCCACCGCGTAAATCACGATTTTGGTGACTTGGATATAACCCTTAATGGGCCGCTCGTGCGCGTCGGGCTGACGCTCATAAAGCATATTAACGATAGTTAAAGTGCCACTGATCGCACGGGCAATGGTGATAACGATAAAGGCGTAGCAAACATTAGTCACAACAATGGTGATTTCTTCGACCAGATTCGGCACTGAGCTAATACCAAAGGCAATCACCAGCGCCGGCACCACGTTGGCAAGTCGTGCCACAATATTCCGCTCAATGGCCTGGCGGTCTTTACCGGCTGGGGTATAGGTTAAAATCCGTAACAAGCCACGCAGCAGAATCTTCTTCACTACGAAGTTGGCCACCCAAGCCCCGACCAGTAATAGGCCAAGCTTGGTCAAGGTGTCCATGTCGGGATGTTCAATCAGCCACTTTTCAGCGGTATCAAGTTTGTCTTTCAGTTCCTGCTGCATAAGATCCGTTATTCGTTATTCGTGATTCGTGATTCGTGATTCGTGATTCGTTAAAGAGTAAACCATGGGGATCGTCTTTTCTATACGATTATTAGCCAAATTTACCTATCTTTAAGTCACTCGTATTTTCCTCACCCTAACGAATAACGAACAACGAGTAACGAAAAAAGGGAGCCGAAGCTCCCTTTGTAGATGAAATCAACCGTGCCATCAGAACGAGTAGCTGTATTCCAAACTAATCGCAGTGCCGACATTACGGCTTTGGATGGTACGACCGTTTTGCTCGATTTCAACGTCATCGCCAAGCAAGTTTTGCACTTTAAACTTCAGCTTTGAATTGAAGTCTGGATAGTAAGTGTAAACCGCGTCAAGGCTGTGGAACGGTTGTTCGAAGGCATCATCGATACCGACTTCACCCTGCTTTACCCCAGCGAAAGCGATGCGCTCACCTGCTACGTTGTAAATCAACGATGCACTGTGTTCACCATTGAGTGAGTCGTAACCTAACTGCAAGTTAGCGACATACTCAGAGTGACCCGTCATGCGGCGGGTGTTGTTGGTCAACTCGACGTTACCGGTGTTGGCGATGCTAATCTCTGAATCCGACAAGGTCACGTTACCAGTTAAGAATAAACCGTCGGTGATGCTGGTTAGGTCTTTCAGGAACTCAAATTCGATCCCGTAAACTTCACCGGCTTGACCATTCAGGAAGGTAATCACTCGGTCGGAGTCGGTACCTTTTGCTTCTACTGCTTCGATTGGGTTTGCCAAATCTTTGTAGAATGCTGCGACCGAGTAGTTTTCACCAGACGGTAGGTACCATTCCCAACGCACGTCGAAGTTATCGATATCGGTCGTTTGCAGTTCGCTGTTACCGCGTACCTTGAAGTTGGTGATTGGGTCAACGAAGATAACTTCGGTAAGTTCACGCAAGTCTGGACGCACCACTGTGCTGCCGTAACCAAAGCGCAACTGCATTTCGTCGTTGAGCTGATAAGTCAGCGCCAATGAACCATAGATGTCATCTTCCATACGACCGGCTTCAGCTGGGTCACCAATCATGGTCATGTCGCGGATATCAAGTTGAGCCGCCACTTGCGTGTACTGTTCCCAACGCAAACCACCACTCACACGCCAATCTTGATTCACCTGGACGTCGAGCAAACCATAGCCAGCTTCAATTTGCTGTGCGGCTAAGTAGTTTGGGTCGGTCGCCGTAGGCGCACCAAATAGGGCTAAGCCAAACTCGCCATTGGTCAGGTTGGCATCACTGAACAGATCGTTATAGCCGACGTTGACGAGGTCTTCGTTAGCAACTTGTTCAGCACTGATAGCGAACCGACGTGAAAAAGATGAGCGTGCTTTTTTCGATACTTGACCACCACCTTTGACCAAAATCTCCATATCGGCCAAATAAAGTGGTAACTCACCATCTACACGCCAATCTTGCGCATCATCTTGCAACGTTTGATATTGCAAAGTGGTCGCTGTACGCGTCTGTTGGAACGCTAAATCGCCAATACCTTCACCCAAATCACGATTGTTGATGCGACGATAAAAGACTTCACCTGGTGCATCTCGGTTCGCGCGCGAATCAGCGTATTGCCAATCTAACGCAAAGCCCCAAAACTGCGGGAAGTAATGCGAACCACGGATCTGATTGGTCAATAATTCGCGTTGTTCGTAGCGAATATCCGTATCGTAGTAGCTTAGGTTGTCTTCGTCGATTGAGTTGGGTGTCTCAATACCGCCTTGCTCAACGCGATCAGCGGTGTTACGCAAGAAGATGGTCGAGGTTTCAACCTTGTGATAGTCACCCACTTGAATACCAAAGTTCAACAAGCCGCTGACTTCGACATCTTGTTGGGTTACGCGCGTTTCACTGCGTTGATTCACCACCGCTTCGCCATTAGCGATACCCAGTACTTCTTCAGTTTCTTCAGTATTTGACCAGCTGGTGTCGTAATCGATACCCGCCAAGAAGCCGAAAGTGATGTCGCTACCCAAGTCGTAGTTGTTACCGTAGGTCAGTGAGCCTTTGATATCTGGACTCATAGACTTGCTGTAAACTTCGTTTTGGGTATTCAGTGATGCCGCTAAGTTACGGTTAATCACTGCCGCATCGGCAAATGAAATACCTTCATAAGTAGCAATGTTAGCGGTGTTGATAGACTCCTGGTAACGGGCCAAGGCTTCCAGCATTTCTGCTGACAAGGCACGCGTGCCATCGTCTTCACCCATCCAGTCATCGCCACCACCAGAGTAACTCAAGCCGTCATCTGAAAAATTGGTGTTGTAGCCAGTGCCTATCGACACATCGAACACTTCTTCAGAAGGGATTGAAACGGTGCGGATATCAACGTTACCACCGCCAAAATTGGCTGGCATGTCAGGTGAGTAAGACTTTTGCACCGACATGCTCTCGATGATGCTCGCTGGGAACATGTCGAGTGGAATAACGTTACGCGTCGGGTCCGGCGAAGGTACTGAAGCACCATTTAATTGAGTGCTTGAATAACGCTCACCAAGACCGCGCACATAAATAAATTTACCATCGACAAGGGTCAAGCCAGTAACACGACGCAACGCCGCTGCCGCATCGCTATCACCGGTGCGCGAGATTTGCTCGGCACCAAGAATATCAGCAACGAAAGCTTGTGCTTTACGTTCTTCTACGACTGCCGCCGCAGAACCTTGCAACCGTGTTCCTGTGGTAACCACTTCTTCGATAGCGGTGTCGCTGCTGGTCTGCTCGTCTTGCTGAGCATAAGCAACTGAACTAGACAACGCGAGCGCAATCGCAAGGCCTAGCTTACTTTGATTTAATACAGCCTGCTTTTTCATAGGAAACTCCGAGTGCGTGACATGAGAATTACGGGGAAAGTTGCACATCCATGTGCCCCTAATCCTTGCTTAGTCGCGCAGGCCTACGGTCCAGCCGTTGGTCCAATCGTCGTCTTCGCTCACCGCACCGATGAAGTCTACGTCATCAAAGAATGGGTCGATGCTGCTCAGGTCAGTTTTCGGAGTTACAGTTACTGGCGCGCCAGAACCGTCAGTGATTTCGCTGGCGGTTACGTAACCAGAAGTCAGTACCCCTGCAGTTTCATCAAGGGTCACGTTAGAAGCTACGCCTTGGAACCAGTCTTGGGTAGTGGTGTCAGCGAAGTTTTCGCTACATGCAATCACTGAGTTTTCGATGGTCAAGTCACCTGCTTGCGCTGCTGCAACGGTAGCTGAGTTGTCGATTTCAAGACACTCGCCACGCGCTTCAGTGATCAAGAAGTTGTACATTGCACCGTGGGTACCTTCACGTACCAACACACCTTCAGACTCATCTGAACCGTCAGTCGCAGTCAAAGAACCGATTGAAGTGAAGTTTGCAATAATTGGGTTTGAGTATGGCGTTGCATCGTTGTTACCGCTGTTACCATCGGCTTCGATAGCACGGTTAGCACGGTCGTCTGCGTGTTTGACCAAGATATACTGGATTTTACCTTGCCAGCCATCAGCCCAGTCCAACGAGTCATCGTCGTTACCGGTCAACACCACGTTTTTCACGTTAGCTGCGCCACCGAAGAACTCGATACCGTCGTCCAAGTTATTGTGTACTTGGATGTATTCAAGTGTAGTACCAGAACCTACCGCGTTGAAGGTAATACCGTTCAGCTCGTTATCCAATGAGACTTCGTAACCAGCATACTTAACCAGTACGTAACGCATTACACCAGAGTTGTCTGCGTTGTCGTCTCCGCCGTAGAAGCCAGCGCCGCCTTCACCTTGCAGTACGCAGTTGGCCAAGTCGTTTTGGTCACATTTGTTCGAGATACCGAAACCGTTGATCACCACACCGCCCCACAAGCCACGAGCGTTAGGGTTAGTTACCAAGCCATCAAGCTCTTGCACTGAAGTGAAGGTGATCGGCGCGTTGCGGTTACCGTCAGCCACGATGTCGGCACCACGAGCGATACGAACAAAGGCATCGCCGTCTTCAAATGCGACAGTAGCGCCCGCATCGATAGTTAAGGTTGGGCCATCACGATTCACACTTGCTGTTGCTTCAACGTTTTCACCAATGTACAAACCGTTCGGGAAAATGTGCGCGCCGCCTGGCAATTCAACCAAACGGATATCAGTAGTCACTGGGCTTTCTGGAGTTGAGAAGCTGCGTGGGTACACGCAATCTGCGCCAATTTTCTCACCACGAACTTGGGTACCTGACACTTCGTACGAAGCACAGTTGTTGGTGTCAGTGGTACCGCCACCGTTGTTGGTAGTATTTGAGTTATCGATTGAAGTTGGGGTCAAGTTGATGTCGCCACCACAACCAGCTAAGAACATAGATGCGGTAAGAGCAGACAAGGCAAAAGCTTTAGTGCGATTCATGAGAGTCTCCGTAGGATGACGATGAAATTTAATTTTCGAGGGGCACTTTAAAGTCGCTATGTGACAGCGCGGTGACACCAATATGAACCCTTCATGACAGCATTCAGAGCTAGCTATTGCGCTCAATATTAAATGGGATACACTGACCACAAGATAAAAATGAGAAGCTAGATGGCCGGTACCACCAGTATTTCCAAGTCACTATTGACCAACGTTTTGTCAGTGTATTTTGTCCTTACACTGATGGTTACTTGTGTGCAATTAATGGGTGAGTACTTTGATACGAAGAGCCAACTGGTCGAAGAATTGCAGAATCAGCAGAGTACCTTTAGCAACTCGTTAGCGCGTTCATTGTGGGAATATAACGATGAGCAAATTGAGCTGATTGCCGAGGGTCTGATCAACATTCCAGCCATCGCTGGTATCATTATTCGCGATGAAAACGGCGAAATTGTGGTTAAACTTGGCCTAACCGAGAGTCTCAACTCGCTGAATATCACCCGAGACGTTGAAGACCTCGTCATCGAAGAATACAACGGCTTATTTGGTTATTATGCATCGATTATTTTTGAATTTGCTGGTGAATCGAATCGCGTTGGCGATGTAACCCTCTATTCCACTCGTGACATCGCCCTAGATCGCATAAAGTTCAGCTTGTACTTTATCTTCGGCAACGCCATCGTCAAAAGTACTTTTCTGATCGTATTGTTCACTTTGGCTTTCAACCGCATGTTGAACCGGCCGATGAGTATGCTGACCCAACAAATACGTAATTTCCGCCTTGATGATTTAACCCATTCGCGGATTAACCTCAAGGATAACCGCCACGCTGAATTCACCATGCTAGAGCAAGCGTACAATCAGTTGCTAGATAACATTGAAGATTATCAAATCGATTTGAAGCGCACTGAACAACAGTTGTTGCAAGCGAATCGGCAATTAGACGAGCAAAATGCCATGCTCGAACAAGAGGTAGCCCGCAAAACATCTAGTCTTAGCCAAGTACTAACTGACCTTGAAGGACAAAAGAACGAGTTAGAGCGACGCCAAGACAAATTAGTTAAAGAGATCCGGCAGCGCAAACTCATCGAAGAAGACCTGCGCGAAACCAACGAGGAATTACAAAACTCTGTCACTGCCTTTGAGCGCGTGCAAGATCAACTCATTGAATCCGAGCGCCTCGCGTCACTCGGCCGCTTAGTGCCGGGCATTACCCATGACGTTAGCACGCCGATTGGTATCGGTATTACGGCAACCAGCGTTGCGCGCGAGAAACTCGAGTCGATTCAACAAGCACTGGCAAATCGCGAACTGACTTCAGCTCAATTAGAGGAATTATTGACGGCGAGCTTAGAAAGCGTGCACTTAGCTGAAAGTAATCTCGACCGCGCATCTGAGTTACTAGGGGGCTTCAAGCAGGTGGCCGTCGACCAGACCTCCGACGCGGTTCGTGAGATTGAATTACAAAGCTATTTAAGCAGTTTACTCACTACCTTACGACCGAAGTTTAAGGCAACCCCACATAAGGTAGAACTCGATATTGTTGAGCCGCTCACCGTGCGCTGCAACGCCGGAGCATTAGCGCAAATCATTTCAAATATTGTGTTAAATTCGCTCCTCCATGCATTTGACGATACGCAACAAGGCTTAATAAAAATTCGTGCCGAGCGTGCTGGCGATCGACTCATCTTGCGCTGCAGCGACAACGGCAAAGGTTTGAATGAAGAGCAACTCGAACACCTATTTGAACCTTTTTACACCACCCGCCGTGAACGCGGCGGCAGTGGTTTAGGTACCCACATTGTGCGTAACCTTGTGGTGCAAACCTTTGGTGGTAAAATTTCCGTGAAATCAGCCCCCGGTGCTGGGCTTTCTTATACGATTGAACTTCCCGTCCAATTCAGTGACCGTTAAGGTCACTGGCAAAACTAAAATCAAGGATTGTTTTTTATGTGGTTTCGCAATTTGCGTATTTACACTCTCGCTGATGACTTTACTCTTAACGCCGATTTAGCAACAGCACTCGAAGAGCATGCTTTTCGTCCTTGTGGTCGCAGTGAATTAGCGAGCTTTGGCTGGTATTCGCCGTTTGGCGCACGCAGCGAAGTCCGCTACCACCAAAACGGTAAACAATACCTGTTCTGTGCGCGTAAAGAAGAAAAAGTGTTGCCGGCGAGTGTCGTGAATGCGCAACTAGAAGAACAAATTGAAGCACTCGAAGCGGAACAAGGTCGCAAAGTGGTTGGTAAAGAGAAACAAACCATGAAAGAAGACTTGATTCATCAACTACTTCCTCAGGCATTTACCCGTTTCAAAATGACTTGGGGAATGCTCGATTTGCAGCTTGGTATCGTTGTTGTCGACGCTTCAGCGACTGGTCAAGCCGAGGATTTTCTTGGTTTGCTGCGCAGCAGTTTGGGTTCTTTGCCGGTTAAACCTTGGTTTAGCGAGCAACCTACTGAACTGTACTTCACCGCTTGGCTCAAACAAGGTTCCATTCCCGGTGATTTTGCCTTTGGGGATGAAGCAGAATTGCGCGGCACAGATGAAGATGGTGGCGTGATTCGTTGTAAACGTCACGAGCTGACCAGCCCAGAAATTCTAGCGCACCTCGATCATGGTAAGCAGGTCACCAAACTTGCCCTTGAATGGCAAGAGCGCATCACTATGATGATTGAAGAAGATATGGCGATTAAGCGCTTCAAACCGACGGATGTATTGCTTGACGAACAAGACAAACTGGTTGACGCTACGCCAGAACAAAAAATCGACGCCGACTTTGCATTGTTAGCAGGTGAAATCAGTGCGTTGTTTCCGCAGCTCGTGAATTTATTTGATGCAGAATTAAACGTAGAGTAGCCGCAGATCAAGCGCACATTCTATTTGGAGGCAGCTATGAAAACTTTTTATCTCGGTAGTGCCGCACTAGCGGTACTCACCCTGACCGCCTGCGGGCAACCAGCGCAAAACCAAGCTGAATCGCTCCCCACAACGGAAACAACGGCGCCCGCGCACCAATTACTTGAATCCGCGCAAGGGCGCTTAGATATTTATCAGAGCGTAGACCTGACCGCTGATTTGAGCCAGCTCTCGGAAGATCAGTTACAAATGATTCGTTTGCTGATTGACGCGTCCACTATTATGGATGATTTATTTTGGCAGCAAGCCTATGCTGGTGACCGCGAAGCTCTATTGAACAGCGTCGATGACCCACAAGTAAGGCAGTTCATCGAAATTAATTATGGTCCATGGGACCGCTTAAACAACAACCAAGCTTTCCTGACCGGCTTTGGCGAGAAACCTGCTGGTGCTAACTATTACCCAGCAGATATGAGCAAAGCTGAATTTGAGCAAGCGGAGTTCGCCGGTAAGATCGATTTATATACTTTGGTACGCCGCAACGACGCAGGGGAACTCTACGCAGTCCCCTACAATGAAGCTTACGCAGAGCAACTTACCGCAGCTGCGGAACTGCTGCGTAAAGCGGCAGATTTCGCTGAAAGCGAAAGCTTTGCCAATTATTTGCGACTGCGTGCCGATGCGTTCGAGAGCAACGAGTATCAAGCTTCGGATTTCGCTTGGATGGATATGACCGACAACGCGGTCGATATCGTTATGGGCCCTATCGAAACTTACGAGGACCAGTTGTATGGCTATCGTGCCGGTTTCGAATCTTATGTGTTGATCAAAGATTTAGCCTGGAGTCAGCGGCTCGAAAAATACGCCGAATACTTGCCTGAATTACAACGTGAGCTACCGGTTGCCACCGAGTACAAAACCGAAATGCCAGGCTCTGGAGCACAGCTAAATGCTTACGATGTGGTGTATTACGCAGGGCATTCCAATGCCGGTAGTAAAACCATTGCGATTAACCTACCGAACGATGAGCAAGTACAACTCGAAAAAGGCACACGCCGTCTGCAATTGAAGAATGCAATGCGCGCGAAATTCGATGAGATCTTGCTACCGATTGCCGATGAGCTGATTGTGCCTGAGCAACGCGAGCATATTACCTTTGATGCCTTCTTTGCTAACACCATGTTCCACGAAGTTGCGCATGGTTTAGGTATCAAAAACACCATCGATGGCAGCGGTACCGTGCGCGAAGCCTTAAAAGAGCACGCGTCACCGCTAGAAGAAGGCAAAGCGGACATTTTAGGCCTGTATATGGTCACCCAGTTATTAGAGAAAGGCGTGATCACCGAGGGCGTATTGGAAGATTATTACACCACCTTTTTGGCAGGTATCTTCCGTTCGGTGCGGTTTGGCGCCTCCAGTGCGCACGGCAAAGCCAACATGATTCGCTTCAACTACTTCGCCGATGCGGGTGCCTTTACTCGCAATGAAAATGGCCAGTATGCAGTCGACATGGCCGCCATGCGTAGCGCTATGGCAAGTTTGTCAGAGAAAATTCTGACGCTTCAAGGCGATGGTGATTATGCTGGTGTGGGCGAGCTATTTGAAACCATGGGCAATGTCAGCCCAACTTTGCAAGCTGATCTCGACCGCCTTTCTGACGCAGCGATTCCAGTCGATATCACTTTTAACCAAGGCAAGGATGTGCTTGGTTTGTAAGTCAGGTACTTTGACCGGCGAGGTAAAACTCGCCGGTTAAGCGCCGAAACGCGGTGCTATATCCAGCGCCCTCGTGCACGGTCAATTGCTCAGTGTTCACCTGTTGTGCGGGTTCACGCTGCCACCCTTGCACCATCAACTTAACCGGTTTACGAGCGGTCGTTTTAATCGCCAGGCTATCCACCAAATACCAGCCATTGGCCGCCATTTGCGTTGCTATACGTTGGCTGACGCTTAGCGGCAAAATCCAATAAAAGCGCCCACCAGCGCTTAGATGTGCCGCCGCGCAATGCGCCCATTCCAGTAACTCAGTGGTACCTTGGCGAGCCAACTCACGTGTGGCTGAGGCGCTTGGCAACTGCTGATTAAAATAAGGTGGATTGCATACCACTAGCTCAAACTGCGTAGCTTCACGCCAATCTTGCACATCCGCTTGACGCACTTGAATTCGGTGGGGCCATGGGCTTGCCGCGACATTCTGTTGCGCTTGCAGCACCGCCGCTGGCTCGAGTTCAAGTGCCGTCACCTGTGTCGCCGGCGCGCGCTGAGCTAACATTAACGCCAATAATCCACTGCCAGTACCCAAATCGAGCACATGCGAAACCCCTGTAACCGGCACATAACTCCCCAAAATAAGGCTGTCGGTGCTGACTTTCATCGCACATTGGTCATCTTTGATATAAAATTGACGGCATTGAAAGCCCATAGCGACCCCGACTCTGGCACCAACTTGTAAGTAAGGACTCCAACATGACCCCAGATTGGGATCAACTCGAACTTGACGACGAACTCATTGATGTACTGCTCGCGGCAGAACTCAACAAGCCCGCCAAAGTGCAGCAGGCGGTCATTCCGTTAGCGTTAGCCGGTAAAGATTTACTAGTCAATTCGCCAACAGGAACGGGTAAAACACTGGCATTTTTGCTTCCGGCACTGCAACATCTGCTTGATTTTCCGCGCCATCAACCTGGCCCCGCCCGTGTACTTATTCTGGCGCCAACGCGCGAATTAGCGCAACAGATTGCCGAGCAAGCCGATGCGTTCGAAGAAACTTCCGGACTGCGCACCATTTTGGTTACCGGCGGTGTCAATTATGGCAGCCAACATGCGTTACTGGAACAGCCTCACGATATTTTAGTGGCAACTCCGGGGCGTCTCATCGATTTACTCAACGCACAGCAATACGAGCTCGAGCAAATCGAGTGGCTGATCATTGATGAAGCCGATCGTATGCTTGATATGGGCTTTGCCGAAAGTGTGAAATTGATAGCTGGTTCAGCGATGCATCTGAAACAAAGTCTTTTGTTCTCAGCGACCTTGGAAAGCAGTGGTGTGAAGAAATTTTCCGCAGCTATTCAACGCGAGCCAGAGCAATTAGAGATCCAGCCACCGAAACGTGAAAAAGGCAAGATCGTCCAACGCTGGTATCAAGCTGACAATGCCGAGCACAAATTTAAACTGCTATGCCGATTACTGACCGAATTTACCGGTCGCCGTATCGTGTTTGTGCGCAAACGCGAAAAGGTTGATGAGTTAGCGGGTTTGCTGCGCCAGCAAGAAATTAAAACCATCACCCTGCGTGGCGATATGCCACAAGACGAGCGCCAAAAAATGATCGAGCGCATGGAGCGCTATGCTGACGCCACGCTCATTGCGACGGACGTGGCTGCTCGTGGTATTGATATTGAAGATATTGAGTTGGTCGTCAATTACGACTTACCGCGCCAAGCTGATGTCTACCAGCATCGTATCGGGCGTACGGCCCGCGCCGGTAAAACCGGTGTTGCCGCATCTTTGGTCGAAGCCCACGATGTCGAGTTGCTCGGGCGCATCGAGCGCTACCAAGCGGCAAAACAGGGTAGCAAAATTGAACGCCGCGTTTATGCTGAGCTAAAACCGCAATTTAAGTTTCCTGATGCGCGCAAACGCACCAAGAAAAAGAAAAGTAAAAGCAAGACCAAGAAGAAGTAGATGTTAGTTCTGGTGGCGTCGCAGCTGGCGACGGTGGCGCCACCAAGCAATTGCATAAAAACTGGCTGCGCCGGCAGCATCAGCGGCTAAATCACCCCAACTCGAACTGCGGTAAGGTAACATTTGCTGCACATACTCGATGAGCAAGCCATAACCTGTCAACAGCATCAAAGCCAGCCAAATAGGCACTGGAAAGGCATGATAGAAGGCCCACGCCAAGACAAAAAAGGCGCCAAAGTGAATCACTTTATCAAGGTGTTGAAAACGTGGCAGCTCGCCGCTCGACACCTGGATGAGAAAAATCGTTGTTATAGCGGCAAGTAAGACTAAAAAGAATAACCTTGCCCAATTCTTCGACGTCATGCTGAATCCTTACTCGTTACTGCATCAACCTTTTTTACCGGTTGATAAACGCCAACGTTGCTGTGCCCTTGCTCGTGTAAATACAGCGCCTGTAATTTACTCATGACGCCCTTATCGCAGTAAAGTAGATAGTGCTTGTCTTGATCAAGTTCCGTAAATTGACGCGCCAATTTGAAAAACGGAATATGTAGCACAGTATGCCCTGTGGCTAAGCGTAACGGCTTTGCCTCTTGCTCTTCACTACTGCGAATATCAATTAAAATTTCGTCTTCTTGCGCGGCATCGACAGTACTCACTGGATGCACTTGTTGGTCAGTGGCTGCACCAATGGCTGCCACCTCTTCGACATTTGCCGCCAATACCACTCGCATTGGTAACTCGGGGTCAAGCTTGGCTTCTGCCGCTAACACTTCATCGCGCGGTGCTTTTACATTCGGCTTCACCGAAATTACGCCGCAGTATTCTGGCATACTGCGAGCGATATCGGCAGTCCCAATTTGTTGCGCAAGATTAATAATTTCTTGCTTATCCATGGTAATCAACGGACGCAGCACCAATGCTTCGGTTGCCTCATCAATGAGACGTAAGTTGCTCAAGGTCTGACTGGAGACTTGGCCTAGCGCCTCACCCGTTACCAACGCCTCAACATTTAGTCGCTCGGCCACAATCTGCGCAGCACGTAACATCTGACGTTTAAGCACAACACCCATCAAGCCATTGTCGACATGGGTGAGAATTTCTTCGACAACCGGCGCAAAATCAATACTGACAAACTTTAACGGGTGTGAACTAGCAAAGGTTTCCCACAAATAATAGGCCGTTTGTCGTACCCCTGTTTCATGCCGATCGCCACCTAAATTGAAGAAACAGAAATGAGTCCGTGCGCCACGACGCAACAATTGAAAGCTGGCGACACTCGAATCGAAACCACCAGATAACAAACTGACCACGGTTTCCTGGGTAGGTAATGGAAAGCCACCTAGCCCTGCTTGTTTGTCGCCATAGATGCGCACGATATCGTTATCGACTTCAATTCGCACCTCTACATCGGGCTGTTTCAGCTGTACGCGGCTCGTACCAACCTGCTGCAAAATACCACCACCAATAAAGCGTTCGAGATCTTGCGAACGAAAGCCATGTTGCCCTTTGCGTTTGACCCGAACCGCAAAACTTTGCCCTCGTAAACGCTGCGCCCATAGCTCAAGCACCCTGTTTAAAATGGGGGCGAAATCAGCTTGCTGGCAATCGTTGAGTAACAATTCATGGGAGCGACTGAACCAAGCGATCCCCGGAATTCTTTGTAATTCAGTGCTGATTTGCTCAGCAACTCCGGCGTCAGTCGCATCAGTGCTGACTTCAATTCGGTCCCAACACCATTGTACTTTTAGCGAACTGGCGTCCCCTACGTCTACCCGTTGCAGTACTTTTTTCAGGTTATTTACCAGAACCTTACCGTAACGCTTGCGCACCCCTTTACTTTTGATGGTGATCTCAGCGTGTAATCGAATCACAAATTTCATGTAGTAACTTACTTTTTAACGCGTAAAAACGCGCTA
The DNA here is from genome assembly GCF_000753735.1 of Pseudidiomarina atlantica. Lineage (GTDB taxonomy): Bacteria > Pseudomonadota > Gammaproteobacteria > Enterobacterales > Alteromonadaceae > Pseudidiomarina > Pseudidiomarina atlantica. The sequence continues at coordinate 112,237 of NZ_JPIN01000008.1, forward strand.
GTATAACCGATTTGACGGTGTTGCGGAATCAAGGTAACTTGTGCCCGTCCATGATAAACAGGTAGCCTTATGAGCGACGTATCTCTCGAACAAGCCATTCAAGATTTAGAGCGTATTGTGGTCGAATTAGAACAAGGTGATTTGCCGCTTGAGCAAGCGCTGGAAAAATTCGAAACCGCAGTCAAATTATCCCGTGTTAGTCAACAAAAACTGCAACAAGCTGAACAGAAGGTAAGCCAGTTGTTACAACAACAAGACGGCGAGACCCTAGCGCCATTTGCTGCTGAAGCTGACAACAACCAAGCGAGCGACGCGTGAGCCTAAAGCAGTTGCTTGAGAGTTATCGGCAGGACATCAATCAAGTGCTCGAGCAACAGCTTGAGCAACGTGTCAGTGCTGCTGTTCAGCTGCAGGCCGCTATGCGCTATGCGTTGGTGCTAGGCGGCAAACGCGTGCGACCTTTTTTGTCGCACAGCGTCGGTGAAATATGTGGCGCCGACCGTGCGACATTAGATGTCGCAGCAGCTGCGGTTGAATGCATTCACGCTTATTCGCTGATCCATGACGATTTACCCGCGATGGATGATGACGACTTACGCCGAGGGCAACCTACTTGCCATCGCGCGTTTGACGAAGCAACCGCGATTTTGGCTGGCGATGCGTTGCAAACCCTCGCCTTTGAGTTGCTCAGCGAACAATCACTTGCGGTGCCTAGTGAACGCCAATTAAAAATGCTGGCGGTACTCAGTCGGGCCAGTGGCAGCCGTGGCATGTGTGGTGGCCAGGCGCTCGATTTGGCCGCGACCAATCAGCAGTTGAGCGAACCGCAGCTAGAACAGGTTCATAACCTAAAAACCGGTGCCTTGATTACCGCAGCAGTGCAGCTGGGCGTGCTCGCTGGCAGTGAAGAAGCACAAGCTTACTACGCTGATTTCACCGCTTTCGCCACCTTGCTTGGGCTCGCCTTTCAAGTTCAAGACGATATTTTAGATGTCGTGAGTTCGACAGAAACACTCGGAAAAACAAACGGTAAGGATGAGGCCGCCAACAAAAGTACCTACGTTACCTTGTTAGGTCTGGAGGCTGCGCAAGTAAAGCTTCAGCAATTGCATCAGAAAGCGCTTCAAGCGTTGCAGAGAATCCCCTACAATACAACGATACTAGAGCAATTTGCAGAACAGTTGTTGAAACGGGATCATTAAGCGCATGACATCACCTTCTGGTTCAACGCACGGGCAGTATCCGTTGCTAGACACCATCGACAATCCGGCCGACCTTCGCATCTTAAACGAGCGCCAACTACCGCAGTTGTGCGCCGAGGTGCGCGAATTCCTATTGAATTCAGTGAGCCAAAGTAGTGGGCATTTGGCCTCTGGTTTGGGCACGGTTGAGCTGACCGTAGCGCTGCATTACGTTTATGCTACTCCCCATGACCAACTGGTTTGGGATGTTGGTCACCAAGCATACCCACATAAAATTCTTACCGGTCGCAAACAACAACTACATACGATTCGCCAGAAGGATGGTTTGCATCCGTTTCCATGGCGCCCAGAAAGCGAATATGACACCCTAAGTGTCGGCCACTCGAGCACGTCGATTAGTGCCGCTTTAGGCATGGCGATTGCAGCTGAGCGCGAGCGCACTGAGCAAAAAGTTGTGGCTATCATTGGTGATGGCGCATTGACTGCCGGTATGGCGTTTGAGGCGATGAACCACGCGGGTGACATCAAACCCAACATGTTGGTGATCTTAAACGATAACGACATGTCGATTTCCGAGAACGTCGGTGCTTTGAACAACCATTTGGCACGCGTACTCTCGGGCCGCTTTTATACCTCGATTCGCGAAGGTGGCAAGAAGCTTTTGCAAGGCATGCCGGGCATCCAACACCTCGCCAGTCGTGCCGAAGAACACATGAAAGGCATGGTCGCCCCTGGTACTATTTTCGAAGAACTTGGGTTTAACTATATTGGTCCTATTGACGGCCACGACGTCAACCTGCTGGTGAGCACTTTGCGTAATATGCGCACTATGAAAGGACCACAATTCTTACATGTAGTGACCCGCAAAGGAAAAGGCTACGCCCCCGCCGAAAACGACCCTATTGGCTATCACGGGGTTCCTAAATTCGACCCTGCGATCACTTCGTTGCCGAGTAAAAAGCCAAAAACACCGTCTTACTCGAAGGTGTTTGGTGATTGGCTATGTGAAATGGCTGAGCGAGACCCCAAATTAATGGCGGTCACGCCAGCGATGCGTGAAGGCTCTGGCATGGTAGAGTTTTCCCAGCGCTACCCACAGCAGTACTTTGATGTTGCCATTGCCGAGCAACATGCGGTTACTTTTGGTGCGGGTCTTGCCATCGGTGGCTATCATCCGGTGGTGGCGATTTACTCGACTTTCCTTCAGCGCGGCTACGATCAACTCATTCATGACGTAGCGTTACAGAATCTGCCAGTATTATTCGCTATTGACCGCGCTGGTATTGTCGGGGCCGACGGCCCAACGCATCAAGGTGCGTTTGATTTATCTTACTTACGTTGTATTCCGAACCTCGTGGTGATGGCGCCAAGTGATGAAAACGAGTGTCGGAATATGCTCTATACCGGTCACTTGTTGTCACAACCTGCAGCTGTGCGCTATCCGCGTGGCAATGGCGTAGGTGTTGCTATTGATGCGCAATTACAACAGTTGGAAATCGGTAAAGGCCGAGTGATGCGCGACGGTAGCCGCAAGGTCGCGATTCTAAGTTTTGGCACCGCGTTACACGATGTGATGCCATGTGCTGAAGCCCTCGATGCCACAGTTGCCGACATGCGTTTTGTAAAACCATTGGATACCGACCTCATCGCTGCATTGGCGCGTGATCATGAACTCTTGGTAACCGTTGAAGATAACGTGGTCGGTGGTGGTGCCGGCAGTGCGGTGTTGGAACAATTGCAAGAGCAGCAACTATTAGTACCTGTGCTTTGCTTAGGACTACCGGACAGCTTTATCAAGCATGGCAGTCAAGAAGAGATCCGCAGCGAGCTGAAGCTTGATGCGGCAGGCTTAGAGGAACGCATTCGCGAGCGCATGGCCCGCATGTAATACCAGTGCGCTGGCGACCCCGGCAAGTAGGTCGTCAGCCATTATCCCCAGACCACCATGCAAGTTTTTATCACACCAGCCAATAATACTTGGCTTCATAATGTCGAAGTAGCGAAACAGCACGAACGCAGCGATTAGATTAAACCAAGTCGGCGGTAACCATGCCATTGCCAGCAAATAGCCGGCAATCTCGTCCCAAACAATCGCAGGATGATCGTGTACGCCCAGCCGATCGGCGGTCATTTGACACAACCAAATACCTACTAAACCAGCCGCGAGTGCCACCAGCACATAAACGTGCGCACCCAGTAGTTGTAGCAATAAGCATAAAGGCACGGCAACAAGGGTGCCGAAAGTACCTGGTGCTTTTGGTGCAAGACCACTGCCAAAACCCAGCGACAATAAGTGAATTGGATTTTTCAGTAGCGTGGGGCTGACTTTAGGCGGTGCGGAAGTGTTCATAGCCGTGTTGCTCGAGTTGCCCCTGCCACCGTTCACCATCGTGCTCGAGTCGTATTTTGTGTGGCTCATTGGTCAGTCGACCGATACAGGTCGGTTTCGCGGGATGACGTGACATTAAAGTATCAAAAACGCCACGTTTACTTTCTGGCACGGTAAAACAAAGTTCATAATCGTCGCCACTGGTGAGGGCGAACTGAATGGCCTGCTCTTCGTTCACCGACTCGGTCAATGCCATGCTGAGTGGTAATTCATCGACTGCAAGACGAGCCCCAACATTCGATGCCTTTAAGATATGGCGTAAATCGGCCAGTAAACCATCAGACACGTCAATAGCGCTCGAGGCAATATCTCGTAAGCTTTGGCCTATCGCGACCCGCGGCGTCGGAAAATACAACCGCTCTAGCACGCGGCGATAATGCGCATCGCTTATTTGTACCCGCTGCTGTTGAGCAGCCAGTGCCAGACCGGCATCGCCAAGAGTTCCAGTCACGTAAATCCAATCACCTGGTTTTGCTTGATCACGGCGTAACGCGTGATCAGCAGGAACAAAGCCATGCGCTGTTACGGTTACACTTAAGGGCCCTTTAGTCGTATCACCGCCAATCAACTGACAGTCATAATACTCGCAAATTTCACGTAGGCCGTGGCTAAAGCCATTCAGCCATTCTTCGTCGACCTTGGGCAGCGTCAGTGCGAGCGACAGCCATGCAGGCTCTGCCCCCATTGCGGCAAGATCACTTAAATTGACTGCGGCAATTTTATGACCAATTGCGCGGGCTGGTGTTTGCTGGTCAAAGTGCACATCAGCGACCATGGTATCGGTCGCTATCACTAGTTGTGAGTTTTCTGCGGGCGTGAGAATAGCAGCGTCATCTCCGATGCCCAGCACCACGTCATCGCGGCTTGGCCAACGATGGGTGAAATAATTGGCAATCAGATCAAATTCGCCGCTATCACTCATAGAAGTTTTTAAGCTCGGGCTGGACGTAAGCTATCAATAGCTTTATCGAGCACACCATTAACAAATCGGTGGCTTTCATCGGCACCGAACGACTTGGCTAACTCAATCGCTTCATTAATTGCTACTTTATAAGGTACGTCGAGACGATCGCGTAATTCGTAGGCCGCCAAGCGTAACACCGCACGTTCGACTTGGTCGAGTTCGGCCATCGGACGATCGACAAACGGCGACAATGCGTCATCAAGATTTTTAGCTTGCCCAGCAACGCCGCGCACAAGCGCCATGAAATACTCGGCATCAAATTTGCTGGTGTCATTGTCGGTCAAAAACTGAGCTTCGATATCGCTCATGCTGTTTTCGCTCAGTTGCCACGAGTAGATGGCTTGAACTGCTAACTTCCGCGCTTTTCGGCGTGCAGCTGGTTTCATTACGTTTACTTCCTCTTAAAGCTGCTCAAGTACATTGACCATTTCCAAAGCGCTTAAAGCTGCTTCTGCACCTTTATTGCCAGCTTTGGTACCACTGCGCTCAATTGCTTGTTCAATAGTGTCGGTGGTCAGTACACCGTTGGCGACTGGCACTTCAAATTCGTGCATCACACGGCTCAAACCGCTGTTGCATTCACCTGCGACAAAGTCAAAATGTGGCGTACCGCCACGAATCACTGCGCCTACCGCGATAATGGCATCAAAGTCGCCAGATTTGGCTAATTTACGCACTGCCAACGGCATTTCATAAGCCCCAGGCACACGTACAACGGTAATGTCGTCAGCACTGACTTGACCGTAATGTTTTAGCGCATTAACCGCGCCGTCCAACAAGCTATCCACCACAAAGTGGTTAAACCGCGAAACGACAATGGCAAACTTTTTGCCAGGAGCAGCAATGCCAGCTTCAATTAGGTTCATGGTTGTATCCTTATCAAGAAATCGGCGCGATAATAGCACAAATTTTGCAATCAAGCATGCTGCGGATTTTTACCGACCGCGTGCGCAACTGCCTGCTTGACACGCTGCAACTCAGCATCAATATCGCCGGTGATCATCATCGCAGGGCAGATATCGATCACTTTGCGGGAAAAGTCCATTGCCACCGGTACGACTGGGATTTGCGCAGCTTTGGCCATATGCAAGAAGCCTTTCTTCCATTCCGTCACGCGAGTACGCGTACCTTCCGGCGCCAGCGCAAGAATGAGTTCATGGCGCTGTTGAAACTGTTCCACCATCTGTCCGACCACACCTTGCGCCGCGCGCCGATCAACCGGAATACCGCCAAGCCAGCGCAACAACTGATTGACAGGAAAACGAAAAATGGTGTGTTTACCTAAATAAGAGAGCTTTAAGCCAAGTGCTAGCATCACAAACACTCCGACAAAAAAGTCCCAATTCGAAGTATGGGGTGCGACTGGAATAATGGCTTGCCGCGTATCCGGCAACTGACCTTCAACTTTCCAACCGCCCAGTAAACGCATGCCGACGCGACCTACCCACCGACTGAAACGATTACCTCGAGTCGGTAATGGTGCACGCAGGTGCTCTGGGATAACCGATGGCTGCTTGGTCACAGGCGTTATCTCGTTAATATTAAGATGCAGCTGTCAATGCTTCGCGTAATTGCTCAAGCTTCAGCTTTACCCGACGAATGTTATCCGGGCCCATGCGCAGCATTTGTTTTTGCGCATCTGGTAAGGCTTCTAACGCTGGGTCCGCATAGCGATACATAACGGTTTCATCACTCAACTCAATCACGGTACCTACTGACGGTGTTGCATTGAGCACTTCGATAGCATCAAGAATCACGGTTTTTGGATCGGTATCAGGATAGCCTATTTCAGCTAGCGCCTCGCGCACCAAAGGTTCGTAATCATTCATTAGGGTCAGCATTACCTCAGTGTCAAAGCTGACAAACCAATCCACTATACTGTTGTAGCGGTCATAAGAGCGCGGGTCGATATAAATTTTGCCATCTTGCTCTAAGGCGCGAAATTTCGTTTGTGGACCTTCGATTAAAGCAGCATCGCGCACCACTACACCGTTACGCAGATTATCAACAAAGACCACCGCATCGCGAATCAGTTGTTCGCTGCGTAACGGCTCAATCGATTGCTCTTCGGCTTCAATGCGCGAAAGAATTTCTTCGCTGCTCTCGTTTAAGCTTGGTAACTCAATTTCTGGTTCAACTTCAGCCACTTCAGGTTCAGCTACGGTAGGCGTTTCAGGTATTTCAGGCTCACCTAACTCGACTGTTTCAGCTGGCTCTTCAACTAAACCGTTGTCTTCTTCATCATCAGTCGCAGTTGCAGGAGCAGCAATTTCTTGCACAGGTTGCGGCTGCTCAGGGCTATCGTCGCGCGTCACAAACCAAATAAGTACGCCAGCCAACAGAATGACCAACAACAGCGGAATGAGTACATTGCCGCGTTGCTGTGGCACAGACGGTTGTTGGGTGTTAAGTAAACTCATTTGGTTCTCCTTCAACAAAAACACGCTTACTGGTCGCGCTCTGCGCGCAAAAACACGAGTTCGTGTGCTGACGATTGTTCTGGACTAAAACGGTAGCCATTACTGTTGAACTGTTTTAAACCAGCAACATCTTGCACCCGCTCATTCATAATGTAGCGCGCCATTGCGCCACGTGCTTTCTTAGCCCAGAAACTAATGACTTTGTATTCGCCGTTCTTCTCATCTTTAAAAACTGGGGTAATCACCTGAGCTTTCAAATCTCGCGGCTCTACGCTTGAGAAGTACTCGTTAGAAGCCAAATTGACCAAGACATCACTGTCAATTGCAGCTAAATCTTCATTCAGTTGGTCGGTAATGACGTTACCCCAGAACTCATAAAGATTCTTGCCGCGTGCGGTATCCAGCTTGGTTCCCATCTCTAAACGATAGGGCTGCATCAAATCTAAGGGCCGTAATACTCCATATAGACCCGATAAGATGCGCAAATGTTCCTGCGCAAACGCAATTGTTTCAGCAGACATTTTTTCTGCCTGTAAACCGCTATAGACATCGCCATCAAAGGCAAACACTGCCGGGCGGGCGTTTTCTGGAGAAAATGGCTGATGCCATTCAGCAAAACGAGCGGCATTCAAACCCGCCAACTTGTCGCTGATCTTCATCAACGAACTCAGGTCTTGAGGCGTTAATGACTGGCAACGATCGACCAGTTCTTGTGCATATTCAAGCAACCGCGGCTGTGAATACTGGTCGGTCGGTAAGGTGCTTTCGTAGTCCAAGTTCTTCGCTGGTGATAGTACAACAAGCATCATCCTGTCTCCGTTGTTCGCCTTACAGCGGATGGGTTACCGCCGATGCCCTATGGCATCGGCTCCAGATCTTCACCTTCTTTCTCGATTTCCGGTGGCATCAAGTCTTCACGACTCACGCCCAGTGCCAATGCTAATGAGCTAGCAATGTAAATCGATGAATAGGTACCAATGAGCACACCAAACAGTAACGCAGTCGCAAAACCATGAATCAATGCGCCACCAAGGAAGAATAATGCCAACAACACTAACACTGTGGTTAATGAGGTGATAACCGTGCGGCTCATGGTATCGGTAACCGCGCCATTAATGGTCTCTTCCGACGTGCTATTGCGGTACTTACGGAAGTTTTCGCGAATCCGATCGCAGACCACCACGGTATCGTTTATCGAGTAACCTATCACCGCTAATAGGGCTGCCAAAACCGTCAGGTCAAACTCGAGGCCAAGGAACGAGAATAGACCGAGGGTAATGATGACATCGTGCGCTAGGGCACCCACCGCGCCCAGGGCTAAGCGCCATTCGAAGCGGAACGAGATATAAACGAGGATACAGATAAGCGCGGTTAAAATTGCAAGGCCGCCCTGTTCTGTCAACTGATCACCTACGTTCGGACCGACGAACTCGATACGACGCATGACCACTGATTCTTCGGTTTCGGCTTGTAACAGCGCAAGAATATTATCACCCACTTGTTGCGCTTTTTCACCTTCTTGCGCTTCAAGACGAATAAGGACGTCTTGCTGGGTACCGAAATTCTGCACTACAGCACCACCAAAACCGTTACTATCCAGCGTCTCACGGATTGAGCTTAAGTCAGCTTCTCGCTCATAGCCGACTTCGATGACTGTACCGCCGGTAAAGTCGAGACCCCAGTTCAACTGATTCACCGCCAACGAAACAATCGATGCGATAATCAATAGACCACTGATAATCCACGCTCCCAATCGGAAGCGCATAAATGGAATGGTTTTATCCGTTTTTATTAACTCGTGCATGTGGCCTCCTAAACCGACAACTTCTCAATGCGTTTACCACCCCAGATCGCATTGATCACAGCGCGGGTGCCGACAATTGCAGTAAACATTGAGGTCACAATACCAATCGCAAGCGTAACGGCGAAGCCTTTGACTGGACCGGTACCGACTGCGAACAAAATAATTGCCACAATTAAAGTCGTGATGTTGGCATCGGCAATCGTTGACAAAGCACTATCATAACCATGATGGATTGCCTGCTGCGGACTGCGTTTCGCTTTGATTTCTTCGCGGATCCGCTCAAATATGAGTACGTTGGCGTCAACCGCCATACCAACGGTTAGAACGATACCGGCCATACCTGGTAAAGTCAGTGTAGCGCCCGGAATCATTGACATAACACCAACGATAAGCACTAAGTTTGAGGCTAGAGCGAGGTTAGCGACCAAACCAAACTTTTTGTAGTACATCACCATAAACGCCAACACCAGCACAAAGCCCCAAATGATGGCTTGCATACCCATGTTGATGTTTTCTTGGCCTAGGCTTGGACCGACAGTACGTTCTTCAACTATTTGAATCGGCGCAATCAAAGCACCAGCGCGTAATAACAACGCTAGGTTTTGTGCTTCTTGCACCGAATCTAGACCGGTGATGCGGAAGTTGCTACCTAATCGCGTTTGAATGTTAGCAACGTTAATGACTTCTTCCTGACGTTCGAAAACGATATTACCTTCTTGGTCACGATCGCCGGTCGCTTTAAACTCGATAAACAAGGTGGCCATCGGCTTACCCACGTTATCGCGCGTCGCCAATGACATTTTGTCACCGCCAACACCGTCCAGTGAAATGTTTACCTGAGGTCGTTGATTTTCATCGAAACCAGAACTCGCATTGACAATGTGGTCACCGGTCAAGATTACGTCTTCTTTAAGCAACACATTGCCGCCCGAGCGATTCGGATATAACTCTGAACCAAAAGGCACACGACCCATTTCCGCATCACGGACACTGTTCTCATCGTCAACCATGCGGAATTCCAGCGTCGCGGTTGCGCCAAGAATCTCTTTAGCACGCGCCGTGTCTTGCACGCCAGGTAACTGCACGACGATACGGTCAGCCCCTTGACGTTGCACCAACGGCTCCGCAACACCTAGTTCGTTCACACGGTTACGCAAGATAGTGACGTTTTGCGAGATGGCGTAATCTTGCGTTTCGGCAAGCTTAGTTTCAGTCATTCGCAACGTGATTTCTTGCGTCGTGTCATTATCGCTCAGCGTGTAACCTTCGTATTTGCCGTCCAAATAGCGCAACGCAGCCTGAAAATCTTCGGCTGAACGCAAGGTAACCGACACACCATTACCATCACGCTCAACCCGGGTATAACGAATCCGCTCTTCGCGCAAATCGGTGCGAATGGTATCGCGCATTTGACCGAGAATTTTGCGCATGGCCTCGTTCATGTCGACTTCCATTAAGAAATGCACGCCACCACGCAAATCGAGACCGAGCTTCATTGGTGTAGCGCCGAGTGCATCAAGCCACTCAGGTGTAGCCGGCGCTAAGTTCAGCGCGACCACATAGTCGCTGCCTAACTCGCGCAATATCGCTTCACGCGCACGCAACTGTTCAGCATCTGACGACAACCGCACCAACAGCTGGCCCTCTTCCAGCGTTAACGCTTTCGGGGTGATTTGCAATTCACTCAATGTATCTTCAACACGCCCCATGACTTGGGTATCAACCGTTGTCGTGCGCGTTGCTGAAACCTGAACTGCAAAATCTTCACCGTAAATATTTGGTAGAGCATACAGTGCGGCGACCGCCAAAATGACGACCACCATCAGGTTTTTCCAGAGCGGATATTTGTTTAACACGTTAAATCCTTAATCTCACTTACAGAGATTTCATGGTACCTTTTGGCAGCACCGCTGTTACCGCCGCTTTCTGTACTGTTACTTCAACGCCTTCAGCCAGCGCAATCGCCATGAAGTCTTTGTCTTCACTGATTTTAGTGATACGGCCTACCATGCCACCGTTCATCAGCACTTCATCACCTTTACTGATACCAGCAATCAATTCTTTATGTTGCTTCACACGTTTGGCTTGTGGACGGTAAATCATGAAGTAAAAAATCAAACCGAACATGACCAGCATGAAAATCAATTCCATACCGCCGCCTTGTTGCGCTGCGCCGTCTTGTGCGTATGCTGTGCCGATTAAAAAGTCCATAGTACCCTCTAAATTTATGTTAGTTAGAATAGGAGTGAGATGGGGTTATAACTCAAGTTCACAAGCCCTCCCACGTTATTTTTAGAAAAATTGTCCCGCATTCTAACGAATTTAACCGCTAATGGGGAGTGATCTTGTCATTCGATCACTAGGCATCTGTAACAATCCATGCCAAACTGACTTTTTACGGTCATTCACGCGACTTGCACATGGAATTGTTTTTTTATTGGTTTGATCATCTCGGTGTTGCCGTCTTTGCAATTTCCGGAACCCTTCTGGCGTTCCGCAAAAACATGGATGGTTTTGGTGTCATCGTGCTCGCCTCGGTGACCGCCATCGGCGGTGGTACCACTCGCGATCTCATTCTTGATCTCCCAGTATTCTGGGCGCATGACCCAACCTACCTTTACACTATCGCGGTTGCAGCCGTCGGCACTATTATCTGGTTACGTTTTCGCGACTATATTCACCAAAAAACGCTCGCCATTGCCGATGCTATCGGGCTTGCTTTCTTTACCGTGATGGGCGCTCAGAAGGCTTTAGAAGCAGGTTTTCCACCCTTGATATGTGTGGTGATGGGTACCATTACCGCTTGCTTTGGCGGTATGCTGCGTGATGTCTTGGCTCGGGATGTGCCAATGGTCCTCAAAGGCGAGCTTTATGCGACAACTTGTCTTGTTGGCGCCAGCGTCTATGTTTTTATCGCCCCCTACAACGCTTTGTTGGCCTTGTTGGTGGGCGGCTTCGTCACCTTGTTATTACGTTTAGGTGCGATTCGTTGGCAATGGCATCTCCCAGTGTTTCACGAACACGGCGACTCGCGCTAACTTGCCATGTTACCGACTACGCTCACCGTCGCCCTAGCCGTTCTCTATATTGCGTTGCTTTACAGCATCGCTTACCGCGGCGAGCGTAAACCAGCGCATCAAATCAAACCCTATCGCTATGCTCTGGCCCAAGGCATTCACTGCACCACTTGGGCTTTTTACGGCACCATCACCCAGTCCGCTTATTATGGTTGGTCGATGGCCCCAACCTATGTCGGTGCCATCATCGTTTTTCTGTTTGCCCATCGCGTGCAAATGCGCCTGCTCAATGCCTGCAAACAGCAAAACTTAACCTCAATTGCTGATGTTATCAGTCATCGCTATGGCAAATCACAGGGGCTCTCGATTGCCGTCGCAGTGCTTGCGCTGATCGGCATTGTGCCCTATATCGCGCTACAACTGCGCGCGGTTACAGGCAGTTTCGCGGTGGTGACCGGGCTAGCCGATCGCCCTTTGCCATGGTTCGGCGATGTTGCTGCGTTGGTCGCGCTCGCCATGACCGGTTTTGCTATTTTGTTCGGGACCCGCCGCTTGAGTTTGGCTGAGCAACACTCAGGCTTAATGGACGCCGTTGCTTTTGAATCGGTGGTAAAACTCGGTGCCTTCATGTTGGTCGGGGTGTTTGTCACTTACGGTATGTTCGATGGTATGGGTGACTTAGTCGTACAGGCGAGTAATGAGCCACGCATCGCCGCAGTATTGCAAGGTCAGCCCAGTGGCTATTTCGTGTATATCACCCACATTCTGCTGGGCGCGATTTCGATGTTCTGCTTGCCGCGCCAATTCCATGTTAGTTACATCGAAAATACGGACCCAGAAGAGCTACGCACGGCACGCTGGGCATTCCCCCTGTATTTATTCGCCATCAACTTGTTTATTTTGCCTATCGCGCTGGCTGGCCTACTTTTGGTTCCCGCTGCGGCGAGCCAAGATACTTTTATGCTGCAGCTGCTGCTGTTGGCCGAGCAACCAGCCATTACCGCGGTGGCCTTTATTGGCGGTCTCGCTTCTGCAACCAGCATGGTGATTATCGCAACATTGGCGTTGAGTATTATGATGTCGAACGATGTCATCATGCCCATGTGGCTGCAATTAACGCGTCGCCGCCTGCGTAAGCTCAGTTTTACCCCCAGTAAAATTTTAACCATTCGACGCACGACAATTGCCACTATTATTGCTCTCGCCTTTGGCTTCCACAAACTCACCGAAGCGAACTTGCCCTTAGTCAACGCTGGCCTGCTATCGTTGGCACTATTGGCACAGTTGGCGCCGGCATTGCTGGGCGGTTTGGTGTGGCGCCGCGGTAATTTTGCCGGTGCAGTGATGGGCTTGGGTATCGGTACTGTGATGTGGGTTTGGTTGTTATTTTGGCCCTCCATTGCCAAACATCAACAATTGCTCGACGTCGACCTCGCCAGCGGTGTGTTGCTGAGTCTTGGGGCAAATTTGGTGCTCTATATCTTAGGTTCTTGGTGGTTGCCCAATCGCGCTATTGAAAATCATGGCCGTTGGCTCAATTCACTCGAGACCAACAATGCGGTGCAGCAACCTATTAGTTGGGGGCGGCTGCGCCAAGTACTGGCACGGTTTTTTGATAGTGTCGAAATTGAGCGACTGCAACAGCGCTCGCAACTCGATTTAATGAGCGCCGCCAACGATGACTGGGTCCCCACCCACATTGTCTTGCGCGTTGAACGGGAACTTGCCGCCGTGATTGGTAGTTCCGCCAGTCGAATTCTGCTCGATGCCATCACCTCGCAACCCGACCTGCCTATTGCCCAAGTGGTTAACTGGGCAACCCAAGCCTCACAGTTGTATCAATTCAATCGCGAACTGCTACAAGCATCGGTGGAGAACATTCCGCAGGGGATTAGTGTGGTCGACCAAGATCTGCGGCTGGTAGCATGGAACCAAAGGTACGAGGCTATTTTTCATTACCCGCAAGGTTTTTTACAAGCAGGTATGCCGGTCGCGGACTTGTTGCGCTATAACGCTCAGCGAGGACTGATTGGGGATGGACAACCGGCAGATTATGAGGCCGAAATCACCAAACGCTTAAATTATCTGCGCTCCGGCAGTGCCTACCGCTATCAGCGCCAACAGGGCGAACTTCATATCGAACTACAAGGAGCACCGATGCCTGGCGGTGGCTTCGTCACTACGTACACCGACATTACCGAACTGGTACAGGCACAACAGCAACTCGAAGAAATCAATCGTGAACTCGAACAACGTGTTGCCGATCGTACACAACAGCTGCTTGCCGCCAAACAAGCCGAAGAACGCGCACACCAGAGTAAATCACGATTTTTCGCCGCGGTCAGTCACGATTTAATGCAGCCGTTCAATGCCGCCACTTTATTTTGTGACATGCTCAAACAGCGGCTTGAAGGTGAGCAAGGGCTGCTCGCTCGACAAATCCAACAATCACTGCAAAACGCCGAAGAACTGCTGACCATGTTGCTCGATATGACCCGTCTTGAAGCTGGTAACTTACCGGTCAATAAACAAGTCGTGGCACTGAATGACGTGTTGCGACCAGTGGTAGAAGCGCAGCAGGTCATTGCTGCCGATAAAGGGTTACAGATCGATTTTGTGCCATGCTCAGCGCAGGTATATACCGATCGTAAATTGCTCAGTCGAATGTTGCAGAATCTCTTATCTAATGCTGTGCGCTATACCCAGCGCGGCAAAATTTTGGTCGGCTGCCGCCGTCGCGGACAACAAGTTGAACTCTTTGTTATCGATACCGGCAAGGGCATTCCGAGTGATCAGTTACAGGCCATCTTCGAAGAGTTCCATCAAGTGAGTCCGCAAGGCGATAACCCTGGCATCGGGCTGGGTCTTGCCATTGTCGATCGGTTAAGCAAGCTACTCGAGATTCCACTCAATGTCACTTCACAAGTTGGTCGCGGCACGCGTTTTAGCTTGCGCTTACCGGTGCGTCATTGGCAAGCCAAGCGCGAGCAGCTGTCGCTTAGCAACACCAAAGCCAATGATCATTTTCTGCAGGGCAAACGGATTTGGCTCATCGATAACGATCCCGGTATGCTCAGCGCAGTACAACAACTGCTCAGCGGCTGGGGTGCTGAGGTGGTAACGGCAAGTGAGCGCAGTGACTTTCAACAATATTTAACCACAGCACAACCTGATCTATTGATTCTGGATTACCACTTAGATGCGCAAGATACCGGTATTGCAGTGCTGCATTGGTTACGTGACCAACTCACTGCGCCGCAGCTAGCTGCTATTATCATTTCGGCTGACCCAGATGAAGAATTACGCGAGCAAGCGATTGCAGCGGCTGCTGGCTTCACGCCGAAACCACTCAAACCGGCTGCTTTACGGCGACTGTTAAAACGCTACTTAAATTAGCTGTGCTCACCGTCGTCCGGCACACTAAGCATTTGCTTAAAGATAATTCCTGCTTGGGTTCTATTGGTGACTTCTAATTTGCGCAAAATCGCCGATACATGCTGTTTGATGGTGGTTTCTTGCACGTTAAGTTCATAGGCAATCTGCTTATTCAACAAGCCATCAGCTAGGCATTCCAACACGCGATATTGTTGCGGTGTCAATAACTCCAAACGCGCCGCGAAATCATGTGCGCCAGATGGCGTTTCCGCGCGCACGGCATCGGTCAAATGGGCGGGCAACCAAGTATCGCCAGCAAGCACGGTGTGGATTGCCTGCTGCAGTTCCGCTAACGGCATCGACTTTGGAATGTAAGCACTAGCGCCGAAGGCCATAGCCTGCCGAATCACCGCCAGTTGTTCGTTGGCTGACACCACTACCACTAACACGTCCGGATAGCGACTGCGCAACGACGTCAGTGCGGTTAGGCCTTTATTACCTGGCATCGATAAATCAAGTAGAACTAACTCAAGCTGCGGTTGCTGGTCGAGCACCTGTAGCAGTTGTTCGAAACTTGCCGCTTCTTCAATATCAGTGGAGAGCGTTTCGGCTAACGCTTGTTTGAGCGCGGCACGAAAAAGGGGATGATCATCTGCAATTACTGCGCGAGCCATAGGGATCTGTGTTGTTGAAATAGGTGCAACCATGCTAGCGCGTCCAGAGTAAAAAGTCAGCGATTGCGCGCAGTTCACACGCAATCGCTGAGGATGTGAGGAGTTAGAACTTATACCCCACAGTCAGGGAGACAGTACGTGGGTCGCCATAGTAGGCCACCACTGCGTCATCGCCGAAGGTTGGACCGAAGTTATAACCACCTACGCGGTACTCTTCGTCGGTAAGGTTTTTACCGTGTAAACCTACGCTCCATTGACCACTGTTTGAATACCACATTAGGCTGGTATTCAACAAACCGTAGCTATCTTGGTCCAGCGGTGATGGTGCTTCAAACATTTGCGTATCATCGCGGAACGCATAGTTACCACTCCACACCAATTGGCCATTAGCAAGGTCAAAGGTTTGGTTAAAACCAATGTTGTAAGTCAATTCAGGTGTGTTCTGGAATGACCAAGCATCGGTAACATCGGTAGTTTCACCAGTCGCTGGCTCGGTATAAACAACCGCATCAAATTCAGCATCGATGTAACCCAGCATCGCGGTAAAATTCAAGCTATCCGTTGCCGCAAATACAGTCTCTACTTCGAAGCCTTTTACGGTTGATTCACCCGCGTTTAGAACCTGTGATGAAATACCAGCTTCCACAACGCGCTGCACGGTAACCTGCATGTCGGTGTAGTCAGAGAAGAACACCGCACTATTTAAACGCATGCGACCATCGAGCAGCTCTGATTTCATGCCGAACTCAAAGGTGTCGACTACTTCTGGATCGTACGGCTCATCAATCGTTGGGTTCAACGACTTGTCGGCGCGCATGTCTACACCACCAGATTTAAAGCCATTGCTGTAGCTACCATAGAACATCAGGTCGTCGTTAACCTGATAATTCAATGCCACATGCGGCGAGAAGCGTGACCAGTCACCGCCACTAGTAAACTCAGAGTTGACCGCAAATGGTGTGCCAAACTCTGCACGCACTTGGGCAGGATCATAAGGCGTTGCAAGCCCGGCACGATTGATGTAGTGCACACCTAAGTAGGTGTAACGGAACACGTCCGCTTCTTTTTCGTCCTTGGTGTAGCGCCCGCCAAGTGTCAAGGTCCAGTCATCGTTGAGTTCATAGTTACCTTGGCCATACACCGCTAAGCTGTCGGTCTGCACGCAGCCACCGTTATCAACGGTTACGCCACCAAAGGCAGCAAGGTAGAGCGGTAATACCGTACCAAACACACCACAAGCTTCACCGTCGTAGTAATAAACGCCACCAACGAAGTCAAAATTATCATTGTTGGTGTAGCTTAATTGAAACTCTTGCGTGAATTGCTCATCTTCATAAATCGCCGGCACCATGAAAATCGGCTCGCCGGTTGAGTTAAAGTCGATGTTGGTGTCGGTGTAACCTTCACGCTGCGCGGTAATCGATTTAAAACCCCAGTTGGCATCAATATCCCAATTGAAAGTCAGAGACATACCTTCAGTTTCAACAATGTTGGCAACCGGCATGGCCGTATTGGAATCATAAACATTGTCGTACGGTTCTTGCCCCGTGACCGCTGAAGCTAACAAACGATGTCCGCCTTTGGAATTGGATTCGTCTTCGGTATTGTCGTACGAGAACTTCAGATCCATATCGTCATTGATCAGCCATTTTGCCGATAGACGATAGGTCATAAGGTCTTTGTTATAGTTTTCTTCACCGGTATTGCGGTATTCGCCAAAGCCATCGCGTTGTAAGGTTGCAACGGCGGCACCCACGAAGAAGTTATCACTTAACGCAGTTTGACCAGAGATTTTCAGGTCACGCTGATTAAAGCTACCAACAGTCCCCTGAATCGCGAGTTCGTCATACCCAGTTAATTCTTTCGTAACGTATTTCAACGCACCACCGATGGTGTTTTTGCCATACAGTGTTCCTTGTGGGCCACGAAGGACCTCAATGCGTTCAATATCAAAGACTTCCAGCACTGCACCTTGCGGACGAGCAACATAAACATCATCGATATAAACACCAACGCCCGGCTCAAAACCCCACAGCGGGTCCTGTTGGCCAACGCCACGGATATAAGCTGTAAGTGTTGAGTTGGTGCCACGGCTGACTTGAATGGTCGCGTTCGGAATTCGTTGCTGTAATTCGGTAATATCTTCAGCACCGATGCTGTCGAGATCGCCTGCTCCAAACGAAGAGACCGATACAGGTACTTCTTGCAGACTTTCAGTTTTACGACGAGCGGTTACCTCGATACGCTCGAGGCCTTCCATCTCGTTTTCTTCGTTATTCTGTTGGTCCTGCGCGTAAGCAGGCAAGCTCACTACTGAGGCAATAGCTAATGCGAGTAATGAATGGCGAAACTTGGGTTGACTCATGGTGTCATTCTCCCGGTTACTGTTATTGTTAGATTTGTAGCATCGTTACCCTAGCCTAAAGTCGCGCATTTGTATTCTGTACGTTAGTACTATGTAATTTCTAGCGTGACTCACGCATGATGTTGCCATCGCTTAAAGCCAAAATAATAAAAAGAGGTAATCCATGTTAAGCATGATCGGACTTATTGGCGGCTTGGTGCTGCTGATTGTGCTCACACTCCGTGGCATGAACTTATTCATCAGCGCGCCTTTATGTGCTGTCGTTGTTGCCCTCACTAGTGGCGTGCCACTGTTTCAAGGCGAGGTTAATTTTGTCAGTGCCTACATGGATGGCTTCGCCAGCTTTGTCGCAGCCTGGTTCTTTATGTTCTTACTCGGCTCATTGTTCGGTAAGTTTATGGAGGATACCGGCGCAGCTGATAGCGTTGCCGATTGGATTATCTCGAAACTCGGTAAGAAGCAAGCGGTACTCGCGGTTGTTTTGGCATGTGCGATTCTGACCTATGGCGGTGTAAGCGTATTCGTTGTCGCATTTTCGGTGTATCCGATGGCGTTGTCGCTCTTTAAAGATGCAAACTTGCCACGGCGCTTTATCCCTGCTGCTTTAGCATTTGGCTCGGTGACCTTCACTATGACCTCAGCGGGTTCTCCCGAAATTCAAAATTGGATCCCGATCCAATATTTAGGCACCTCACCCTACGCGGCTTGGGAAGTTTCATTAGTCGTCGCCGTACTGATGTTTATTATCGGTTACTGGTGGCTCACCAAAATGATCAAAAAAGCCGTCGACCGCGGCGAAAAATTCGATAATCGCGCTGGTGACCCGCAACTGGTGGAACGTGACCTGCCCTCGCCTTTCAGTGGCTTAATTCCGTTGCTGGTGGTATTGACCCTAAGCTTTTTATTCCACCAAGAGTTAAAACAGAACGCCCTGATAATTGCCTTAAGTGGTGGTGTTATTGCTATCGCCATTATTAATTTTCGGCACTTTCAAAATATGTCCAAAGCCATTAGCGAGGCCTCTACCGGAGCACTGATTGCCATCGGTAATACTTCTGCGGTGGTTGGTTTCGGCAGTATTGCGAAAGTCACGCCAGCCTTCGCGGAAGCAGTCACGGCGATGACCAGTTTACCTGGCAACGAACTGATTGGTGCGGCAGTTGCGGTCAGTGTCATTGCGGGGCTGACGGGGTCAGCTTCAGGCGGCCAAGCGATTGCCCTACCCGAGATAGGACCGCATTATCTGGACCAAGGCGTCAATCCTGACCAGTTGCACCGCATTGTCGCGATTTCGTCCGGTGCACTGGATTCATTGCCGCACAATGGCTATGTGGTGACTACCATCCGCGCTATCTGTAACGAGACACACCAAGCCGCCTACTGGCCAGTAGCCGCGGTCACCGTGGTCGTGCCTTTCATTGGTTTGAGTGTGGCTATTGCCTTGTTTAATTTATTTTAAGAGACGTTAGGGCTGTAACGATGTTTGCGACCACCGAAGAAAACCAACCTAAGCTCGCCGGCGCTATGCAGGCGAGCCAACTGCTCATTATTGATTTGCTCAAGCACGCGGTGCGCCGGCATCCGCAACAACAAATTGTCAGTCGCCGGATTGAAGGCGATATACACCGCTACAGCTACGCCGAGTGTTATCAGCGCAGCTGTCAACTTGCTCACAGCCTCGACAAACTTGGCGTGCAGCCAGGTGACCGCGTGGCAACGCTGGCATGGAATACTTACCGGCACATGGAACTCTATTACGCCGTAAGCGGTATCGGTGCGGTGCTGCATACGGTCAACCCACGCTTATTTGCCGAACAGATCGAATGGATCTTGAATGATGCGCAGGCGCAATGGTTGTTTGTCGACGCTTGTTTTGCCGAGTTGGCGGCCAGTGTGGTCGATCAAGTGCCACAATTGCGTGGCGTGATTGTGCTTGCCGATAACAAAGCTGAAGTGCTCGCTAAGTGCCAGCCCAAACTTTATGCTTACGAGCAACTTTTGTATGCGCAGCCGACAGCCTATGATTGGCCAGCCCTGCACGAGGATAGTGCCGCTCTACTCTGCTATACATCGGGCACCACCGGACACCCTAAAGGCGTACTCAGCTCGCATCGCGCCATGGTGCTGCACGCGCAGGCGACGGCAAGTGCTGAATTACTCGATTTGCGCGCTGATACCGTGC
Source organism: Pseudidiomarina atlantica (assembly GCF_000753735.1). Taxonomy (GTDB): domain Bacteria; phylum Pseudomonadota; class Gammaproteobacteria; order Enterobacterales; family Alteromonadaceae; genus Pseudidiomarina; species Pseudidiomarina atlantica. Next base: position 132,629 of record NZ_JPIN01000008.1, read on the forward strand.
TCATGCCAATGGTTGCCATGTATCATGCTGGCGCTTGGGGTGCGCCTTATGCTGCACCACTCGCCGGCTGCAAACTGGTGTTGCCGGGTAGCGGCATGTCAGGGCCGGCGATGTATGAACTTATCGATAGCGAGCACGTGACCGTTGGTCTTGGTGTACCCACTATCTGGTTGACTTTGCACAATTATTTACACGAAGCCGCACGACAGGTGCCAACTCTGGAGCGAGTTTGCGTCGGCGGTGCCGCCTCGCCGCTGGGCTTAGTGAAGATTTTCGATGAGCATTATGACGTGTATTGGCAGCCCATTTGGGGCATGACCGAGACGGGCCCCCTAGCTTGCTCAGCGCCACCGGAACCGAGTTTGATGGCACTACCTAAGGAGCAACGTTATGCCATACAAACCACCGCTGGGCGCGCCTGCTTTGGCGTTGCCATGCAAATCGTCGATGCTAGTGGCAACCCACTACCGCATGATGGTAACACCAGCGGGGAATTGCGTGTTCGCGGCCCGTGGATTGCCAGTAGCTACTTCCAACGCGACGACCCTGACACCTTTGCCGATGGTTGGTTGGCGACCGGCGACATCGCTGTGATAGATCCGAACGGCTACATGAAAGTGGTTGACCGTAAAAAAGACGTGATTAAAAGCGGCGGTGAATGGATTAGCTCACTTGATATCGAGAATATCAGTAGCCAGCACCCCGCAGTGAATGAGAGCTGTGTGATTGGCGTAAAGCATCCGAAATGGGATGAACGCCCACTGTTGCTGATTGTTCGCAACAAAGGCACTACAGTCGAGAAAGCCGATATTTACGACTTTCTTGAAGGTAAGATAGCCAAGTGGTGGATGCCCGACGATATTATATTTGTTAGCGAACTGCCGCACACCGGCACCGGCAAACTAGTCAAAAATGAGCTGCGCAAGCACTATCAGAACTATTTAATTGAGGCGTCAAAAGACGCATAAATGGAGTTAGTTATGCAACGTTATCTCGTGTTTATCCTCTTGCTGCTTGGCACCGGCTTCAGTAGTGCTTGCAGTGCCTGGCAAACCGCAGAACCTGCGCCATTGTTGGTCGAAAAACAATCGTTCACGTTTGAGAATTACACCACTGTGAGCGGTCAAACAATTCCTGAGGTCACCGTGGGCTGGGAGAGCTATGGCGAACTGAATGAAGCAAAAGATAATGTGATTCTGATCACCCACTTCTTTTCCGGCAACAGTCATGCGGCCGGCAAGTATAGCGCCGACGATCCATTACCAGGGTATTGGGATAGCATCATCGGTCCGGGCAAAGCCATCGACACCAACAAGTACTTTGTCATCAGCTCCGATACACTGGTCAACGCCTTTCCTCACGATCCGAATGTGATCACGACTGGACCTGCCAGCATCAATCCAGTGACTGGCAAGCCTTATGGTTTGGATTTCCCAGTGGTAACCATTCGTGATTTCGTCAACGTGCAAGAGCGCTTGTTGGCGAGCTTAGGTATTCAGCAACTGCATGCCGTGGTAGGCGCTTCAATGGGTTCGCTACAAGCACTGGAATGGGCCGTTGCTTATCCAGATAAGGTTGAGCGCATGGTGTCAGTGATTGGTGCCGGTGCCATGGATGCCTGGACTATCATGGCATTGGAACATTGGGCGCGGCCGATCCGCAACGACCCGAACTGGAACAATGGTGATTATTACGACGACGATGCCCCGCTAACGGGCGTGACTAGCACCTTAGCGATGATCACCCAACAGGCGATGCATCCGATCATCATGAATATGCGCGCGCCAAAACCTGAGGTCATGCCAGCAGCGATGTTAGAGAGCGTCACCAACAGTTCACCGGTACTTGACTATTTGTTCGCCAATTCCGCAGTGCGCGCACCACTCGCTGATGCTAATCACTTGCTGTACTTAGTTCGCGCCAACCAGCTGTTTGTGGCCGGTCATGAAGAAAGCCTCGCAAACGGCATGGCCAAAGTACAAGCAAAAACGCTGTTTTTGCCTGCAAGTAACGACTTGTTGTTGCAACCCTACCTTGCACAACAAGCAGTAGCAGCTTTGCAGGAACAAGGACAAGAGCCGCAATACGAAGAGATCGAGGGCGTTTGGGGGCACTTAGATGGGTTGTTTAGTATCGGCAGCAAAGCTGAAACACTGAAAACCTTTATTGAATCTGAATAGCCTGTGAAGTAAAGAAAACCGAGGCGAAAGCCTCGGTTTTTTATTTAATTACTGCCCAAAATGCCTTTCAGCCGGTCTTTCACTTTATCTTCCAACTGGTCTTGTAACTGCGCTTCTAATAGCTTTTGTAGCCGCACTTGACGATTCTCGGCATCACCAAGCAAGCTGGTTAATTCACCCAATTCATCTTGGTACTCGTTGACGAATCCGTCTGATTGCGAGCTCAAGCGCTGCCGTAATTCGCCCAGCTCACCTTCAGCAGCATCAAGCGCCGCGTTTTTCAGAGCTCGCCCAAGTTGTCGGTCTAAATCGGAACGCAGCGAAAAGTCGGGCTCAAACAATGCGCCTTTAATATCGGCATTAATATCGAGTCGTTGCAGCGTTTCCAGCGCTTCTGCGATCACCTGCGCCCATTGATTCTCGGCGTTCGCTTCGATCGCCATATCTGCTAAGCGTAAAATCGCGGTGCCGTCGAACTGGCTATCTCGTAATGCCACATTGCCTTCACTATCGAGTAACGCAGATACCAATGTCGCCGCTAGTTCGCTACGTTCACTCAGCGCGGTTTGTGCCAGATTCACGCCTTGCACTAGCCATTGCTGGCGCGCATCGATGCCCGATGCAGTAAGCGCTAACTCACCATTCAACTGCAATACGTTCCATAATTCGTTATTTTCACCACGCGCACGAAACGTAGTCGGTTGGCCTAGCTGTTCATGTTGATGGGTGATGTTTTCCCAGTTCACATCCAGCACAGTTGGCCCGATGGCAAATTCAGTGCGAGCTTGTTTGATCAAGAAGTCAGGTGGTGCATCGGCATCGGTAAAGGAGAACCAAATACCTTCACCACGTGGCGGTTTGACGACAGTTTCATCAGCCGAACGCTGCAACATTGGCGCCAGCTGATTGTAAGCGAGTAGCATATAATCCGCCCAGCGTTGCGCTTGCTCACCAAACAGCACCGAAGTGATTTCGCTCAAGCCTTGGCTGTTCAGCTGCATCAGTTCGCCAACACGATCCAAATCTTGTTGCGGCGCAGTTTTGACGTTTTCCATTTGTACTTTCAAATCGTCAACCGCGGTACCCACCACTTGTTTGAACTCTTCTAGAGCCTCTTGGTCAGCGCGAAACTGTTCTTTCAAACGTTCAAATTGCTCGCGCCGCTCGGCTAACTGTTGCGGGGTACTGACATCACCTTCGCCCAACGCTTTTATTTGTTGCTCATACTCGGCAAGTGCCTCTTTAGATGGCAGCTTGGACAACACATCCTCGACCCGTTGCTTTTGCGTGGTAAAACTCTCACGAGCAGATGCAATTGCAGCAGGAGTGCGTAGGTCGACACGCTCCATGACCTCGTCTAACGAAGGCATTGCGAGTTGTAGCTGCTCCATACCCGCACCAAAATAGCCTTCTAACTGTGACTTGTCAGGGACTTGATAGACTTCACCGGCGCTGTCGCGCTGGGTATGCACACGAATGCCAGTACTGACCACATCTTCAAAGTGCAGACGCCCAAGGATGAGCTGTTCCCAATTGACCACGCCCGTTGCTTCGCCGACAGCCACACGGTTGTATTCAGGTTGCGCAGGGTCCGTTACTTGAATATCGGTAATTTTAACGGTGAGTGGCACCCATTCGTGCTCAACTGAGCCAATATTTACCTCGGCACCATTTAATGTTCCTAAGCTGCGCTCCAACGACCATTTCAAGATCGTATCGAGTAACAACCAAGAAAACGCAGCAATAAGCGCGACGATTACGATGAACGCAACCAGCCCAGGCCAACGAAAAGCACTACGACGGACAGTATGCTGTTCCATATTATGAACCTCTTAATTCCGTATAAATTGCCCAAAAGCGATTAGCCTTCATTGCTTGTACGATGCGTAGGCGATTGAACCAAGCTTGGATGCGTTTGCGATACTGACTGACGATCCAGAAACTCACCAACGCTAAAACGGGAGCGAAAGCGATACTCAACACCAAACTGCCGAGCGTGATCGTGTGATGGAACTGCACCACGCGCCAAAATGCCGATTCGTACATGCTTTGCCACACCGGCTGCCAGCTTTCGGCAGACAAAATGGCAAAACCAACGCTGTGGAATACTGGGTCCAGTAAGTAAGCAATTCCTGAACAGATGACAAAGCTCAACATAAAGCCCGACAAGTTCACGCGGAACAATAATGCGATGAGCAAAATCAGCAGGTTATGCACACGCCAGAGCGGCGTAAAACCCATGATCATACCTAACACAAAGGCGATAGCGAGCGCCCAAGCACCTGATTCCGAATTCAACGCTCGCAGCAAACGAGCCAACAACGTGAGCATCCTCATTCTCCTTGCCCTATGTTTTGTTAAAAGCATAGCGTAATGCGCTAGATCTGCTACCCTTTTTTGGTAAAGCTAAACGAAAATTTTGCTTGTGTTTTCGTAAATTTAGCCGTAAATATGCGCGCAAATTTCTTTTGGAGTTCTCATGCAAAACGCTGCTCTCGTCATCCTTGATGACATCACGGATTGGCAACCCTATTACCCAAGCCAAGCCACTGTCACTGCTAGTGAATACTTACTGCAGCAAAACAGTAATACCCGCGCACAAATTCTTAATCTGTGTGGCGACCTCAGCTATCTATCTACCGGCTACTATGTCAGTTTGCTCGCCGAGGCACGTGGTCAACGAGTGATGCCATCGGTCACCACCATTAACGACTTAGCGAATTTCTCGCACTACCAGTTGTTATTGCCGGCGAATACCGACAAACAAATCAATAAATACCTTGGTCAACAAGGTCAACAAGAACCTCATCGCGTATTGATTTGTTTCGGCCAAAGCGAACATCCGCAACTAAGCGGCTTTGCACGACAGATTTTTGATCGTTATCCATGCCCTATTTTATGGGTCGAGTTTAGCTATCAAGGCCGCTGGTTTATTCAACGGCTTTACGCTGGGCAGTTAACGGAACTGAATGACGCTCAGCAAACACTGTTTGGCGAAGCCCTCGATAGCTTCAGTAAGCGTGTGTGGCGCAAGGCGCGGTCACCGAAAGAGTACCGCTATGACTTGGCGATTTTGCATGATCCTAACGAGCCGATTCCAACCAGCGATAAAAAAGCGCTGCAACGGTTTATTAAAGCTGCTCGCGACGCCGATATCGACGCCGAACTCATTACCGCAGACGACTACAATCGCTTGTTGGAATACGATGCATTGTTCATTCGTGAGACAACACGGATCAACCATTACACCTATCACTTCGCGAAAAAAGCCGAAGCCAATGGCATGGTAGTGATTGATGCGCCACACTCGATTTTACAATGTGCCAACAAGGTGTTTTTGAAAGAGTTGCTCGATAAGCACAAGATACCGACGCCGCGCACGGAACTCCTGTTGAGCCAACAGGACATTGATTTTGAAGCAATTGGCGAGCGCATGGGCTACCCAGTAGTGTTGAAGATTCCTGACGGGTCGTTTTCTATCGGCGTCGAAAAAGCGGAGACTATCGACGAACTTCAGGCGATCGCCGCCGAACTTTTCAAAAAATCGACGATTTTATTAGCGCAGGAATTTGTCCGTACCGATTTTGATTGGCGTATTGGCGTGCTGAATAACCGGCCGATTTACGCCTGTAAATATTTGATGGCACGTAACCATTGGCAGATCTATAACCACGCTAGCGCTAGTAGTCGCGGCAAGTCAGGTGGTTTTGAGACCGTCGGCGTACATCAGGTGCCAAAAGAAGTAGTGAAAACCGCTTTGCAAGCGACACGGTTAATCGGCGACGGTCTTTATGGTGTCGACATGAAGGTAACGCACAAAGGCCCGGTGATCATTGAAATCAATGACAACCCGTCGATTGACTCGGGCGTTGAAGATTTGCTGCTGGGCGATGAGCTTTATCACATCATCATGCGCGACTTTGCCCGCCGACTGGACGAAAAATAATGGCACTGAAAGTGCAGCGTGCGACTGAACACGATCTCAATGAACTGGTCGCACTTGAGGCTGCAACGTTCGATTACAGCCAGATGGGGCGCCGCAGCTTTCAACGCTTGTTGAAAGCCCATAGCGCCCATGTGTTCGTCTGTAGAGAGCAAGGGCAACTGCTTGGCTACAGTCTGTTGTTAACACGCAGCAATAGTAAGATTTGGCGGTTGTACTCGATTGCAGTTGCTGCTGCTGCGCGTGGTAAAGGCGTCGGTAAGCTACTACTTGAACACGCCATTCAACAGGCCACCGAACAGCAGGCAAGAGCCCTATCGCTAGAAGTCAAAACCGATAATAAAGCGGCGATCGAGCTTTATCGCCGCTATGACTTTGAAGTGGTTGATGTGTTGCCAGAGTACTATCCAGACGGTATCGATGGCTATCGGATGCGGCTCAGCTTGCGCTAGCTGCATACCAAACCCGGTCACCCTGATCTCGATAACGCGCCAGCAATTCTTGAATCGGTTCGGGTTCAACGTTGATTCCGCGCTCACGCAAGTAAGTCTCGCTATAGAGCTTGCTCGCCGAGCGCTCACCCAGATCACAAGCGAAGGTCACGATGGTTTTACCCGGTCCATGCAGTAGCGCCGCTTGTAACGCACCGGCAAGATTCAAGCTTGAGCTACTGCCCAGCACGATGCCCTCTTGATCACGCACAAACCGCGACAAGCTGACGAGATCTTGATCAGGTAGATTAACTGCCGCATCAATTTTCGCTTGTTTAAAGTTCTCAACCAAACGCATGATACCGATGCCTTCGGTAAATGAACTGCCTTTACTCACGTACTCACCCTGCTTGAGGTAGCTGTAGATACCTGACCCATCTGGATCGGCCAACCAGACTTGGACGTTTTCATTGCGCTCTTTGAGGTACATGGAGTTACCTGCGATAGTGCCGCCAGTACCCGCAACGGATACTAAGATATCGATGGCACCCTCGGTTTGCTGCCAAATCTCAGGGCCGGTGCCAAGGTAGTGCGCACGTGCATTGCTGGTGTTCTCGAATTGGTTCGCCCACCAGCAGTCATCGCGTTGCTCGGCAATACGCCGCGCCGTGTGGTAAAAGTGATTGTCATTTTTAAACGGCACCGGGTCGACGGTTTTCAGCTCCGCACCGTGCAATCGAATCATGCGCTCTTTTTCCGGAGTTTGATCGTTTGGCATCACCGCCAGCATCTTCAGGCCCAGTGCCCGCGCAACCACCGCCAGGCCAATTCCGGTATTTCCTGCAGTGCCCTCGACCACCGTCATTCCAGGCTGTAACTCGCCGCTCGCTAAGGCGTCTTGGATCATTTGATAGGCCGCGCGATCTTTAATTGAACCACCGGGGTTTTGTGACTCTAACTTCAGCCAGATATCACAGCCGGTAAGCTCTGATAATGAGCGCACGCGGATCATATCCGTTTGCCCAATCAAATCTGTGGAACGCTGCGCTACTCGCATGCTGTACTCCTTACTTAGTTGTCATTGACCTGCTGATAAGCTGCGCCCGTGCACAACCATCGTTCATCGCACCCAGCGCCAGCGGTTTGCTCGCAACCTTGCAACACCACAGTGTCGGCTTGGCGTTCGGCGGCAGCAAGTTTGAGCTGCAGTAATGCGGCATTATGTGACGCCGGACCACCGCTTAATTGGCTGCTGCACGACTCCCCAACCACTTCACCAACCGCGTTATAGCGCACATCGGTTCGCGTCAGTTCATACGGTTTTACGAAGCGAACTTGATCAGCTTGCGCTAGTTGTTCGGCACTGAAGCCCGCGGGAACACTTGTACAACCGCTGAGCAGAGCAGTGCATCCAAACAGCGCTGAGAGTATGCTTGTCTTCAATTTATTCATCTGTTGCCTCATACCTGAGTGTCAGAAAAGCTGACGTGTATCGCAAGCTAAAGTTTAGAACGAATCGAACTAAGCTAGTAGTACCCTGCGGCAGTCGGCGAAATTCTCTAGTTTAGCTACACTTATGAGAAAAAAGGAGCCGATGTATGCGATCACAAGCCTATGTTGAGAATTTACTGAGTGAAGCCGATGTTATCATCAATGGTGCACGGCCGTGGGATATTCAAGTACATGATGCGCAACTCTACGCGCAGACTCTGGCGCGCGGTAATCTAGGTTTGGGCGAAGCCTACATGCGTGGCTGGTGGGATTGTGAACAGCTGGATGAATTCTTCCACCGCGTGCTCCGCGCTAATCTCGGTGCGCACATTCAACCCGCGCGATTTTTCTGGCATCACCTGAAAGCACGACTGCTGAACTTGCAAGCAGGCAAACGCGCTTGGCAAGTTGGCCAGCATCACTACGACAAGGGCAATGACCTGTATCAAGCCATGCTCGATGAGCGCATGGTCTACACCTGCGGCTATTGGCAGCAGGCTGATAATCTGGCGGATGCCCAACGCGATAAACTCGAGCTGATTTGCCGCAAATTACAGTTGCAACCGGGTATGCGTGTACTTGATATCGGCTGCGGCTGGGGCAGCTTTATGAAATATGCAGCGGAGAATTACGGTGTGCGCTGCGTTGGCGTAACGGTCTCCGAGGCACAAGTCGAACTCGGTAAGCGTCTGTGCGAAGGTCTTCCCGTTGAATTCCGTTTACAAGATTATCGTGCGCTCAATGAGCCCTTCGATGCAGTTGTCAGTATCGGCATGTTCGAACATGTTGGGCAGAAGAATTACCGCACCTTCATGCGAGTGGTGGAACGCTGTTTGCAACGTGATGGCTTGTTTTTATTACACACCATTGGCCGTAATCGAGATGTCCGCGGCACCGACCCATGGATCAACAAATACATCTTCCCAAATGGCGAGCTACCCTGCTTAGCACACATCGACCGTGCGTCTCGTGATTTATTCTGTGCTGAAGATGTGCATAATTTTGGTGCTGATTATGATACGACTTTACTGGCGTGGTGGCAGAACTTTGAGCGCAATTGGCCACAACTTAAAACCAGTTATGACGAAACTTTTTATCGGATGTGGCGTTACTATTTGCTGTCCTGTGCCGGTGCTTTTCGGGCCCGTGACTTGCAACTGTGGCAGTGGGTCTTTAGCAAGCCAGGGTTGAGCGGCGGTTACCACCGCCCCACCCTAGCGCATCACTAAAGTTCGCCATTAAAATCTTTCATAAAAATTTGCCAGGTGGCCATAAATAACGCGGCCACCAATGGCCCAATAACGAATCCATTGATGCCAAATAACGAGATACCACCAATAGTTGAGAACAGCACCACATAGTCCGGCAGTTTGGTATCACGGCCCACCAAAATTGGGCGCAGCACGTTATCGGCCAAGCCAATGACGATGGCGCCATAGCCGAGCAGTACGGTTGCACTTATCCACGAACCTGTCGCGTACAAATAGATACAGACAGGGAACCAAATAATCGCAGCGCCTACAGCAGGAATCAGTGATAAGAAGGCCATCACCACCCCCCACAACAACGGCCCAGGAATATCTAATATCCAGAAAATAATGCCCCCCAACGTACCCTGCACAATAGCAACCACAAGATTGCCTTTGACCGTTGCCCGGGTTACTTCAGCGAATTTCTGGAACAAGGCATGCTCACGTTCATCACCTAATGGTAGAGCTTTAACAATCAGTTGAATCAAATGGCTGCCGTCGCGCAGTAAGAAGAACGTAAGATACATCATGAGCGCGAGACTAATCAGGAAGCTAAAGGTGTTCTGGCCAATGGAAAAAGTCTCTTTTGCTAGAAACTGCGTTGCAGCTACCAGACTTTGCGAGATGCGTTCCTTTAAATTATTAGTGTCAATGCCAAATTCGACTAACAGCTGGTCAAGCCATGGAAAAGCTTCGCGCAACTGTTGCAGTATCTGCCGAGGGTCAATTTCACCGGCTTCAACGCGTTGGTAGAACTGCACGCCCTCGCTGACAAACGCCATACTCAAGAAAATAACGGGAATCACCACAATCGCCATACAGGTAAGCAGCGTGATAGCTGCTGCAGTATTAGGTTTTTCGCCGATCTTCCCAAGCACCCAGCGATGCATAGGCGCAAAAATAACGGTCACCGCACAAGCCCAAAAGATAGCGCCCCAGAACGGCTCTAAGATGAAACCAAATGCGATGCTGACCAGTATCAATAAGATTAAAAACGAGCGCTGCTCCAATTTATCGCGCATGAGTTTTCCTTTTGGTTATTTTTCTATTTATAGTAGACAGCAAAACAGTATAGTGACAGTAAGCACAACACGGAACAACACTATGAAAACAATAACTGACCATTTAGCGGGTTATGCCGCTTACCATCGCGACCGCCGTAATATTGCCACCCATTTGGTGGGTATTCCGATGATTGTCATCGCACTACAAATTCTACTCTCTCGCCCGTTGTGGGAAATGGGTGCATGGTTTATCACGCCAGCACTAGTGGTCGCCATTTTAGCAGCAGTGTTTTATCTGGCATTGGACCGTCCACTCGGTCTTTTAATGGCGATTTTATTAGCCTTAACCGTATTGCTTGGCAATCAAGTAGCCGCTCTTTCGACCGCTGTTTGGCTGAGCTGGGGCATCGGTCTATTTGTCGTAGGTTGGGTATTTCAATTCATCGGGCATTATTACGAGGGCAAAAAGCCTGCGTTTGTCGACGACATTATGGGACTTGCCGTTGGACCTTTGTTCGTGGTTGCGGAAGTTGTCTTTATGCTCGGCCTAAAACGTGATTTACACCAAGCCATCGAGGCGCGATTTCAACAATGAAGTTCAATTTCACTAGTTTAATTGCGGCAGCTCTGCTCACCGCCCCAACTGTTGCTAACGAACTCGTCAGTCCCAATGTGAGCTATAACAGCGTCACCGAATTGTCGGTCTCGGAGCACTACACTACCTTCACTTACGGTGATGACCCGTTACAGTTCGTCGAGCATTGGCCAGCCGTCAATGCCGATGCAATGGCGCCTTTAGTCGTTTTCATTCATGGCGGTTGCTGGCTCAACGCCTACGACATCGCCCATACGCGACCAGCAGCGCAGGCACTCGCCCAAGCAGGCTATGAAGTTGCGAGCATCGAGTACCGGCGTACCGGTGACGAAGGCGGCGGTTGGCCGGGTACCTTTAAAGATATTTTCCAAGCACTGCTGGTGACCTTGACGCGACCAACGTTGCAAGCGAGCGAACGTGAAGTGGTGGTAATGGGGCACAGCGCTGGTGGACATTTAGCCATTCTTGCTGGACAGGCCCTCGCAAAAGAGGTTGACCACGTTGTTGGGCTTGCAGCCATTACTGACTTGACCTCTTATGCAGCCGGTGAATCGGGTTGTGAGCAGGCGGCGGCGAGCTTTATGGCAAACGCTGAAGCCGCAGATTGGCAACAAGCCGACCCCGCACAGCAAGAGTTTTCCGTAGCTATCACCTTGTTACAAGGCACTGCCGATAGCATTGTACCGCTACGACAAGCTGAAGCCTTGGCTGACCAAGCCGAGATCGTTACCGTGCAGGACGCCGGACATTTCGATTGGGTGCATCCACATTCACACGCTTGGCAACGTCTTCTCCAAACTCTTGAGCAGTTAACGTTATGAGTACCATTGATTTTAGCGCGCTGGATGCATTAGACCAGCGCGACCCTTTGGCTGACAAACGCCAACTTTTCGTCATTCCTGAAGATACTGTTTATTTAGACGGAAACTCGTTAGGACTGTTAACCCATGCGACCCAACAACGCGTGGCTGAAGTGACGCGCCAGCAATGGGGTCAAGATGCCATCAGTAGTTGGAATAAACACCAATGGGTCCACTTACCGCGCCTCGTTGGCGATAAACTGGCGCCCATTATTGGTGCAGCAACAGGTCAGGTGATCTGTTGTGACTCGATTTCAGTGAATCTGTTCAAAGCCCTTAGCGCGGCGTTGCACCTGCAACGCCAGCGTGGCGAACAGCAGCGTACTAAAGTCATCTCGACGCGCGATAACTTCCCCACCGACTTGTACATGGTGCAAGGACTGGAACAGCTACTCGGCGCGCAACACTGCCATTTGCAAATGGTCGAAGAAGCTGACTTACTAACCGCTGCGGAGGATCTGTTTGATGCTGAAACCGCCATCTTGTTAGTGACCGAAGTGAATTTTCGTAGCGGTCGGCGGTTGCCAGTCGCGGAGCTTATCCGTAAAGCCCATGCCGCAGGCGTGTTGGTCATCGTCGATTTAGCGCACAGTGCGGGGGCTATGCCGGTACGACTCGACGAATGGCAAGCCGATTTTGCGGTGGGCTGCACCTACAAGTATTTGAATGGTGGACCCGGTGCGCCGGCGTTTGTTTATGTTGCGCAACGGCATCTCGGTCAGTTTGTGCAGCCGCTTGCCGGTTGGTTTGGTCATGCCCAGCCGTTTGCCTTTGAGCCACGCTATGAGCCTGCGCCAGGCATCGAAATCATGCTCAGTGGCACGCCATCAGTACTGGCAATGGCAGCAGTAGATAGCGCGCTAGACGCCTTTGCAGGGGTCGACTTGGCTGTGGTTCGGGAAAAGTCGCTCGCGCTTGCCGAGGCGTTTTTGCAGCAATTGGCAGCAAGTGGCCTTGCCACCGAATTCGAATGCATTTCGCCTGCGGCAGCAGAACGCGGGAGTCAATTAAGCTTTGCTCATCCGCAAGCTTACGCGATATGCCAAGCACTGATTGACGCGAAAGTCGTTGCCGACTTTCGCGCCCCGCATTATTTACGGGTAGGATTCACGCCGCTGTACACGAGCTTCCGTGATATCGGTGTGGCGGTCGAGCAGCTAACCCACATCATGCGTGAGCAAACATACTTGCAACCGCAGTATCAAAAACGCCATGCGGTGACTTAACGCAACACCAATACTGGCGTCGAGCTCTCTTGTAACATGCGCATGGTGGTGCTACCGACTAAGAACTGGCGAATGCGTGAGTGACCAAAGGCGCCCATCACCATAATGTCAATGCCCTGCTCGGTTTGATAACGATGCAGCGCTTGTTCAACGTCGCCGGAAAGTAAAGCCGTTGTTACTTCGTGGCCGCCTTGCTGCAGCTGACGTGCCGCCCAATCGAGGCGCTCACGATTATCAGCGGTATCGGCATCGACCATCACCACATGCAGCGGCATGCCCTTAAACATCGGGCTCTGTGCCAAGAGTTCAATGCCTTTTTTGGTCGTAGTGCTGCCATCGAAAGCCAGCATTGCACTTTTCGGTTCACTGAAGCTATCCGGCGTCAACAATAACGGCCGATGCACTGTGCGGATAACAGTTTCCAAGTGACTTCCTACTTTGTGCAGTTGATTCACTGAATCTTCACCATGCAAACCTAGCACCGCCAGCCGCACATCTTCTTCCATGTCGAGCAGCGTGGTCGCTAACTCACCATGGCGCTGACGCTGATGCACAGTTTCCACGCCCAGTTGCTGAATCTTCTCGGCCGCTTGCTCGAGCACCATGTGGCCGTGTTTAAGTGCAATTTTCGCGCGTTGCTCATCAAGCTCGGCAAGCTGTTCGAGCAAATGCTCACGCGTGCCTAAGCCGATATTGCCAGTGACATCGGTGCTTGCTGCCAATGAGTTGTCCTCAAGCACGTGCAGCAACATTAACGGCGCGCTAAGTTGCTTCGCGGCCCAAGCTGAATAGTCGCATACCGCTGTGTTTGCGGTGGCAGCCTCGATACATCCAATCACGTATGACATGTGTTTCTCCTCAGCTAAGGCCTAGTGGCCGCCCATAATTTGATCGGCAGCACCAGGTTTGTCGTGCACACCAAAACGATCAACGATAGTGGCACTTGCTTCGTTTAAGCCAATGACTTCAACTTCGGCACCGTCGCGACGGAATTTTAAAACCACTTTGTCGAGTGCTCCGACGGCAGTGATATCCCAGAAGTGCGCTTTAGTTAAGTCAATCACCACTTTATCGAGAGCTTCTTTAAAGTCAAAAGAAGCGACAAACTTGTCAGCTGAACTAAAGAAAACTTGGCCAATCACTTGATAGTGACGCTCCGTACCGGCGTCATTAATAGTCGAGCCAACATGCATAAAGTGGCCAATTTTGTTGGCGAAGAACATAGCTGCAAGCAGCACCCCTACCCCTACGCCAATGGCGAGGTTGTGCGTTGCTACCACGACCACCACAGTAGTGACCATCACAATGTTGGTCGACAGCGGATGTTTACGCATTTGTCGCAACGAATCCCAACTAAAAGTACCAATCGACACCATGATCATAACCGCTACCAGCGCCGCCATTGGGATTTGCTTGAGCCACTCGTCAAGTAACACGATCATTACCATTAAGAACACGCCTGCAACGAGCGTCGACAAACGTCCCCGACCGCCAGACTTTACGTTGATCACCGACTGACCAATCATGGCACAACCCGCCATACCGCCAAACAAGCCAGCACCGATATTGGCAATACCTTGGCCGCGACATTCGCGGTTTTTATCACTGGTAGTGTCGGTGAGATCGTCAACGATAGTGGCGGTCATCATGGATTCCAGCAAGCCAACGACCGCAAGCCCCATCGAGTAGGGGAAAATAATCATCAGCGTATCGAGATTCAAGGGTACCTCTGGCCACAAGAATATCGGTAGGGTATCAGGTAAGTCGCCCATATCGCCGACGGTGCGGATATCAATATTGAAGGTAATGGCGACTGCGGTCAGACCGATAATGCAGACCAATGGTGACGGCAACAACTTGCCAATTTTCGGAACATAGGGGAACAGATAAATGATCCCTAAACCGACAGCAGTCATGGCATACACATGCCACGTCACATTGGTGAGCTCAGGTAACTGTGCCATAAAAATCAAGATCGCGAGTGCGTTGACGAAACCGGTGACGACCGAACGCGACACAAAGCGCATCAAATCACCGAGCTTAAGTACACCCATAATAATTTGCAGGACACCGGTGAGCAGCGTGGCGGCGAGTAAGTACTCAAGCCCATGCTCTTTGACCAGCGTCACCATCAACAGCGCCATTGCGCCAGTTGCTGCTGAGATCATGCCAGGACGACCACCGACAAAGGCGATGATGACCGCAATACAGAAAGAAGCGTACAAACC
Organism: Pseudidiomarina atlantica; assembly: GCF_000753735.1. Taxonomy (GTDB): domain Bacteria; phylum Pseudomonadota; class Gammaproteobacteria; order Enterobacterales; family Alteromonadaceae; genus Pseudidiomarina; species Pseudidiomarina atlantica. Next base: position 147,837 of record NZ_JPIN01000008.1, read on the forward strand.
GACTTTCGGGTCAACACCGGCGATAATCGAAAATGCAATCGCTTCAGGAATAAGCGCCAGCGCCACTACGATACCTGCGAGCACATCGCCGCGGATATTCGCTAGCCACTGACTACGAATGGTATTCATCATGTTTTAATTCACTTTTTAGAGTTAAACGTTTATCTCTGAACGAGATCAGTCAAGCGTGCCGACTCTTGAAGAGGCAGCAAGAATAGGTGGGATTGTACGTCTAGGGTGGCGTAAGTTCTTTCATAAGGCGCGCATCATACAGAAATGCGCCGAGGTCGGCAACTTAGCTACTAATGAAGTTTCAAACGCGGACGTAAGCGGCGATTGATCACCTGCGCCAGAATATACAGCAGCGTTTTAAAATAACCATGCACCGCCACCTGATGCATTCGATAAAGCGACTTGTACATCACACGCGCTAGAAATCCCTCTACTTTCATTGAGCCTTTACTGAGACTCCCCATGAGGCTACCCACGGCCGAGTAACTTGATAACGAAACCAACGAACCGTGATCGCGGTAAACAAAAGCAGCGATTGGCTTGCCCTTGCGTTGTTGCTCTATCGCTCGATAAATGTGTGACGCCATTTGGTGTGCAGCTTGCGCTCGCGGCGGAACACGCGAACCATCGGCTTGCGTAACCGCAGCGCAGTCGCCGAGCACAAATACATTGTCATACGTTGATGTTTGTAGGGTTTCGCGGGCGATAATTTGATTATTGCGATTGTTTTCGAACCCGGTTAACTCCGCCAGAAACGGGGGCGCCTTTACACCTGCTGCCCATACCTTGATTGGCGCATGAATCGCTTCTCCAGATTTCGTATGCAGGGCTTTAGCATCAATTTCGGTCACCGCGGTTTGGGTTAAAATTCTTACCCCCAACTTTTCCAGTTCGTTGGCCGCAGAGCTGGCGATTCGCTCTGGTAAGGCCGGTAATATCCGCTCACCAGCCTCAATCAGGGTAATTTGCAATTGTTGCAGGGAAAAATCATCAAACCCATAAGCACGAATCAGTTCCGCCGACTTATGCAGCTCAGCCGCTAACTCGACTCCCGTCGCACCACCACCGACAATCGCTACGTGCAACGGCTCAGGATAACGTTTGGATTGCAGCGCCAGAAAAGTGTTCATCAAGGTGTGATGAAAACGTCGTGCCTGATGCACACTGTCAAGAAAATAACAATGTTGTGCCGCACCCAAGGTACCAAAATCGTTGGTCACCGAGCCAATCGCAAGCACTAAGGTGTCATAATGAATCACTCGTTCAGCTACAAGCTCATTGCCCTGCTCGTCAGCTATTGCTTGTAATCGGATGCACTGTTGTGCCGGCTCTACGCCAATCAAATTACCGGGTTGAAAACGAAAACCAGCGGCTGCGGCCTGGACACGATAATCGACACCATCGACATCGGCATCGAGCGCGCCAGCGGCTACCTCGTGCAGTAAGGGCTTCCAGATATGGGTGAGATTTTTATCGACCAGAGTTATTTGCACATCGGTGTTGCGCCGATAACGCTTAGCGAGGCGAGAGGCCAATTCGAGACCACCCGCTCCGCCACCTACTACTACAATATGTTGGGATTCACTCAATCGCTTAGTTTCCGCGGCTTCCACTTAGAACATCAGCTAGACTACTCTGTCCTGACTGCGGCTGCAAGACCGCACACGGGCTACCGGTATCGGCACAGCCGACACCTTGAATCCGTGAACCAATGGAACGATTGTCAAAACTACCTGAGGCATCGATTTGATCGATCAAACGGCCCAATTGGGTACGATAGAGGCTCGCATCAGCGGTTACGGTAATGCGTTCCATTGCTTGCTCTGCAGCTTGTAAGCGCTCACCTTGCTCAGATTGACCGAATTCAGTGATGGCAAGTTGCCGATTGATAGCTTTCAACTGTTTGCCTGCGTCGGCATGTCCAGTTCGCGCCAATCGCGCAAACAACGCGCCCGCCGCTGGTAAATCTTGCTCAACTACGGTGCCGGTTTGCTTTAACCGTGCCAGTGCATACATGGCACTCAAAAGATTCGCCTCGGCGGCTTCTTCTAAAAGAGGAATCGCGGCTTGCTGGTCGCTAGCGTCAGTGCTCGCGAGTAACTGCGTCGCTTTTTCATACTGCGCCGGTGCATAGCCTTTGTCTGCCGCACGGTCGAGCCATAGTTGCGCTTGCTCAGCACTTTGCTCGACCACAAAGCCACGACTATGCCAATCGGCGATCACGAACATCGCTAATGGATTACGACGACGGGTACCTTGCTCGATAAATTTTTTGGCCTTTTCTAAGTCTTGCTCTACCCCATCACCGCTGGCATAAGCAATGGCAACGACAGCTGCGGCATCGCCGCTACCTTTGCGAGCGTAGCGTTCGAGCTCGATCAATTCGCGTTCACAGTCGCCGCCTTGGCAAATGTTCACCCCTTCGGTTACGTCTGCTTGTGCAGACATTGGGCTAAGATACAGACCGGCGACCAACGCTGCTGCAATAAATGTAAGAGATGAACGAACCATTAAGCGGACTCCTTTAGATTTCCGACGCTATCACTACGCAAGAATTTAACATATGGGTCAATATCTCAACAGGATAGCGTGGTAACCATTTGTAAATGATGTTACATCATTTGTCCGAGCGGCATGCTTTGTCCATTCAAGTTCAACAAGCCTTTCGCCAGTTCAACGTCAAGTACGTAGGCATCACCTTCACTCTTCAATAAACCTTGGGTGGCGAATGAGTTGAGCATCATTGCTGCCTGTTGGGTGGCCATTTGTTCGAGCTGCTCAGCATCCATCTGCGCAGCTTGTCCATTGGCTTCAAGCATGGTGATGACATAGGTTTTCGCCAGCCACACGGCAAGTGGTTTAGCAATATCCATATGCGCCGTTGCTTGCATATTTTCCATGACAAATTGCTCATTTAACTGCGCAGGAACTTGTTCAAGTTCAGCCAGCCCCATGCGCATCGATGCATTCATGGTGCCTTGCTCCATCGTGAAGCCCATATCACTGATAGCAAATTCCGGCTGCGCCATGAGCAATGCTTCTTTGTGGGTTTCAACCAAATTCGTCATCGCCTGCACCAGAACTTCAGGATCTTCCTCACCCACAGTGTCTTTAATCACGTCGAGGTAAGCATCGATAAATGGCTTACTGATATTATTGATTTCGGTGTGCGAACGTATCGCCGTTACTTCAATGCCACCGGCGACCACTTGCTCCGCGCCGTAGCCCATGTGGACGTGCGCCAAGCTACCGTCTTCACTAACTTGCAAGGCAATATCACTGGTCAGCTGGCTCATGGTAAAGAGTGATTCTTCAGCCGCCGAAACTTGTGTTTGACCAATGGTAAAGGTCATATCCAATGGATAAAAATCGCCGGCAATCATGGTCCGTAAATCGGCGTTACCGACAGCTTCAATGACCATCGCATTGAGTTCGACCGCATAGGCATCGGCAATATTCATGGTCAATTGTTCGTAATTTCCCTGATACGCGAGCGTCTCCGATTGGTAACTACCGTCACCGCGGTATTCGCTCAGTGCAAAGTTTAACTCAGGGATTGCTTCGGTACTCGCCAAACGCGGGATATAATCTTGATACGTGGCGGTACCACCTAATGAAACAGTGCCTTGCTGCAAATAGAGTGGCTGTTGCTGATCCCACTCAACGTAAGCCTCTAACCCAGCACCGGAAACCTTTGCCTGCCAAGCGGCAAGCCCAGCGCTGAAACCATTATCGGTAAGCACAGGACCATGCTGAATCGATAAGTCAATGTCTGTCGCTACTGACTCTGCCGTCGGATCAGCAAGTAGCGTCGCCAGGTCGAGACCCACGCGGATGACTGCATTTGAACTAAACCAACCACGCTCAAAACTGACAACTTCAGCGCTGTAGCCCGGTTGCTCTTGATCAAACAGCTGCACGTATTCACGCACATTCGATTCGGCTTGCGAGCCAATAAAGTAGGGGCTGGCAAACAGTCCACCGATAACCACTACTGCGCCAATGGCGATTCCTTTTTTGCTCATTTTGTTTCGTTCCGTAGCTTGTTGTAAAAAGGTTATGCTAGCGTATCGAGCTTTATTATTCGAGGACTAAAGTGTAACGATTTCGCTTTTTTTAATGTTCTGTTCATCCTCTGCACAAGAACTATTCAGCTGCCATTCGTAAGCTATGCCGACACCATCAACGAGTGGAGTTCGATTATGAAAACATTTTCACTGAGTATGATTACCCTGAGTTTAACTGTTCTCGCTGCGGCAAATGCCGCTGCGAAAGACGCCGAAGCACTGGCCGCAGCCAATGCCAAACTGCTTGAACAAACCACCGGCAAAGGATTTGGCCCACAGTCACCGCGCGATCTCGAGCAACTTGACGGTGCGAATTCTCGCGCCTTCAGTGCAGCGCCAGATCATGACGAAATGAACTTATGTAACATCCATTTTCACAAAAATGCGGAGCATAAAGGTGGCGAGTTCACCACTTTTGCAGGCTACGGCGATGGCACTGGCTTCAACACCGGTTATGTCTATAACGGCGAGCTGAGTGACGAACACTTAACCGCGGTCGAACACAACATTTGCGCGGGTCCAGGTGGCAGTCTGCAAGCTGGTGATACCATCGAGGCTCACTATGTCTTCACCAGTGCGCAGGTAAATCCGGGACCAACTTTGGGCGCTTGCCTAAGTGAAAGCACCATGAATCCGCAATTGCGGGTTGAAGGGCAAGTCTATGTGCTAGTCAACGACAGTGATGCGCTTGATTTTAACGAGTTGGCAGCATTCGCTACCGTCGATGGCTATGTGCAACCGCTGAACATTCCAACCGACACTGGTGACCCGATTCAGTACGCTGGCTCAACCACAGGCCCTGCCTACAACGAGAAGGGCTCGCCATTAAAAGTCAGCTGGAGCGTGCGCTCACAGGTCGCCTACGTGGATATCCACAGCGTCGGCAAGTGGTGTGAAGGTAACGTCTTTAACGAGACTGCGGCACACGGTGTACGTAACCTTGTCACCCATCCAGAACTGATTTCTGATATCGATTAATCAACAGCGCACAAGCGGTATCCACTGCCGCGCAAAGTCACAATTTGTACCTGACTTTGCGCGGCAGTGAGCTTACTGCGGAGGCGACTAATGTAAACATCGACAATGTTGGTGAGCGGATCTTTGTGGGTGTTCCATACCCGCGACAAGATCTGCTCACGACTTACCACCTTGCCCGCCACACTCAGCAGATAACTCAACAATTCAAACTCAAGTTTGGTCAAGCGCAGCGGCATGTCGTTGACGCGCGCTTGGCGCTGGCTTTTATCTAGGGTCACATCACACCATTGTTGGGCATCATCCGCTTGCGGTTGGGCCTGCGCACGTCGCGCAAGGACTTCAATCCGCGCCAGCAGCTCTTCAAAATCAAACGGCTTGGCAAGATAATCATCCGCCCCCAAGCGCAAACCTTTGACCCGCTCTTCCACTTCACTCAAGGCGGACAACAACAGCACCGCACTGTTTGGCGCTCGCTGTTTAAGTAATGCCAGTAACGCCGTACTGTCCTCGTCGGCAAACATCCGATCGAGCACAATCACATCGGGTTGCAGTTGCTGAGCCAAGGGTACCACCTCATGTAACGCTGCGGTCGTCGCGCAATTGAAACCTTCCGCGCGCAGTCCACGCTCGAGAAAACTCAGCACCGGGCGTTCATCATCTGCTAACAATACCAACATTAAGCGTCCACCTCCTTCATTGCAGGTAAGAGTATGGTAAAGGTACTCCCTTGACCTAATTTTGAAACGACGGTGATTTCACCACCATGCGCTTCAACAATGGTTTTAGCAATCGCCAGACCTAAGCCAGTTCCTTTGCTCGAGCGCCGGATGCGAACAAAACGCTCGAAAATTCGCTGCGTATCATGCGGCGCGATACCCTCACCCTGATCGCTCACGGCAATGCTCAGGTGCGCATCGCTCACCTGTGCTGCTATCTGCAACGGACTCCCACTGGGCGAATACTTAATCGCGTTATCTAACAGAATACCCAGCGCTTGACTCATTCGCTCGGCGTCAAAATGTAACAGCTGATCACCGAGCTCCAGCGCAATCTGCCAGTCGCGTTCGGGCTCAATCCGTTGCCAATGTTCGAGTTGCTTACGCAACCAAGATTTAAGCTGTTGCGGTTCACGTTCGAGCAGCATTGCCCCGCTGTCGGTGCGCGCCAACAGTAACAGATCATCGACCAGCTGGCTTAACTGCAACGCCTGCTGTAGCATCGATTGCAAAGCCTCACGATAGGTCTCAGTATTGACCTCTGACTGTCGCAGTAACACCTGTGCCTCGCCGCGAATAATCGTCAATGGTGTGCGTAACTCATGGCTGACATCCGCTAAAAATTGGCGACGTTGATTATCCAACGCCCGTAATTGATGGTTTGCCGCGACCAATTCCTGAGTGCGCTGTTCGACTTCTCGTGCCAAGCGCTGCTGGGACTCGGCGGCAAGCTGTTCATGTTCCGCCAAGCGCTCGCCAAGTAAATTGAAAGTTGTCATCACCGCCTTGAATTCGCGGTCTAAATCAGTTGCCACGCGAATGTCGTAGCGCCCAGCAACCAAGGTGTCTGCGGCTTGTTTGATATGCTCTAGCGGTTGGTAGAGTTGGCGAAATAGCCACGCACAGCCCCAAATGACAAAAGGCAAAAACACAGCGGCGAAGGCTACACTGGACCAAATAAGCGCTGAGTTCAGCGTTTCAATACTTGAGTTCAGCGCCGATACCACACGACTTTGCCGTTCAGTGGCGGTGTTAATAGCTTCACGAAACTGGTTATCAATAGTGGCCTCGAGAAGGATTTGCAAACGCGCTCGCTGCGCCAACGGAGTTTCACTTTCGGTTCGTGCAATGGTGCGAAACTCTTCGACAATACTGAACAACAGAGCCTCTAGTGCGTCGGTATCTTCAATACTGCCCTCGGTCGCTGATTCGCCAAGTGATTCGCGTTGTTCTTGCTCTAATGTCCGTATTCGTGCCAGCGATTGATTGATCAAATCCTGTTTATTGCGCACCTCCGCCTGATTAGCATTCTCGCCGAAAATTAACTCGTCAGTCAGTTGCTTAAATAGCCGATAAGAAATGCTCGACAACTGCTGATGCTCCACCAACAAGCTTTGCGCAATAAAACTTTGGCGTAAATTGGCTTTAGTCAGGGTGGCAGAAATGGCGGCCATCGCCAACGCCATCAAGACCACGACGACCACAATGGCGCCAAATAAATAGAGCTTGGTTCGATACACTTGAGAACTCCGCTGTTTTTGCGTGATTACGCTCTATTTTGCCGGAAAGGTTCACATTTACCAGTTGATCTTTTTCGTAAGTCAAAACGATACTGATGCTGGTAAACAGGAGAATTCAAATGTGGCGTGTTGTTTTTATCATTCTTCTCATAGCTTCATTAGGTGCGTGTTCAAGTAGTGATTGGCGCAATGCTTCGAGAGATCCTGCGGGGCTTGCAGTCGATCCGGCGGTTGAGCGAGCGGCAGTGATTGAGGCCTATGCCGCGGATGCATTTGGCTGGCGCGGTTGGTTCGCTGTGCACACGTGGCTTGCGGTGAAACCAGAGAATGCGGATACCTACACCGTATACGAAGTCGTTGGTTGGCGAGTAAACAGCGGTCAGCCAGCACTTCGTATCTACCAGACCAAAACACCTGACCGCTATTGGTATGGGGCGAAGCCGGAGAAACTACTATCGGTACAAGGTGCAGAGGCTGCTCGTCTGATTCCACAAATCGCCGAGGCCAGTCAACGCTATCCGTGGGCCCACGAGTATCAAGCAGTCCCCGGGCCGAACAGCAACACCTTTCCGGCGTGGATTGCTCTACAGTTTCCTGAGCTAGGATTAGAGTTGCCGTTCAGTGCGATCGGTAGCGGCTACGCCGACAATGACCCGGCACTCGCTAATTAAATAGGGTCGCGTGCCAAACTGATGTCGGCGAGATCATCAAAAACGCAGACCCGGTCGCGTCCAGCACCTTTGGCTTGGTAAAGCGCAGTGTCGGCATCGTGCAACGCAAGCTCAATTGACGAAACATTTAAGTCGACGTCGGTCACCCCAATACTCACAGTTACGCTCAGATTTTCAGTGGCGTTCGCTGCAACCTTGATCGCATGCACTTGCTGACGAATGGTCTCGGCGATCGCCTCGGCACTGGTGACCGAAGTCCGGTAAAGTAATACCACAAACTCCTCGCCACCGAAGCGAGCAACGACGTCTTGCGAACGGCAGGAGTCTCGCAGTAGTTGTGCAATTTCGACCAATACCTTGTCACCGAGCTGATGCCCATAGGTATCATTTACCTGCTTGAAATCATCAAGGTCAATCGCTAACATCGCCATCGGAATATCTTGGTTTTTGGCTTTTTCCAGCAGTTCGTTAGCACGACGGTAAAAGTAGCGGCGATTGTACAAGCCGGTCAGTGGGTCGGTTTGTGCCTCGATACGCAATTGCTCTTGGCTCGCCTTGACTTGCTCCAGCATCTTGATGCGGTAGGCCACGATAAACGCCAACATTAGGGCTTCGAGCATAATGCCGATACCCACGCCATGCTTGGTGATGTAGCTAAAGTCGAGTATCGATTTGTAGTACAGCACGGCGAGTGCGTTAAAAATGAAAAAGAAACTATGGCCGAAAAGAAAATAAATCGCGAGTGGGTGGCCTTTACGCCAAATGGACACCCCAACGGAAAGCGTAATGACGATCATAATAGCGGCAATAGTGCTGGCATAACTTAGCGCGGCAACGATATCAAAGATGCCGTAGATAAAGTCAGCTACCAGAATAGCGAGTAGCACAAGTAGCACTTTATGCTCGGTGGGAAAGCTTCTTTTGCTGTCAAAAATGGCGGTCATGAATAACACCAGGAAGGCCCCCATTCCCATTAATGCCAAGTGAAATTGCAAAGCGACATCGCCAAACAAGCCAAACAAATTCCCAAGTAAACCATAGGAGAGCGCAATCCAAACCGCGCCAGAGATCAAATATAACGCATAGTAAACGTTATCAATTGAGCGCGATGAGAAGTACAGCAGAAAGTTAAAAATAATCAGCGCCAGCAGGATGCCAACCATTAACGCAATATCCAGCATCGTCCCAGCGAGCGCATCGCGCGAGTTGTTCTCGTCATAGACATTGATGGCAAACCATTGATGCGAGTAGGACCAGCTATGCACATAAAAGGTTGCCGTTGTGCCAGCCGCCAATTCGGTGTCGTAAACCGCCTGCTCACGCACCATGTTAGGATGTTGGTCGATGTCGTTCAGCTCGATTGCAACACGATTGACCAAGGCACCGTCATTGAGCTCGTAAAAACTCACAGCACGATTGTGATACGCCTCGGGAAAATGAATGAAGACACGACGACTCTGATCACTATTGTTGTGTAACGCAAAGCGCACCCACACCGATTTAGCTTCGGTACCGAGCGCGAGCCTGCTCTGGTAGGGTGTAAACGTGAGCGACTTGACCTCACTCAGCGACATATCTGCGCGCGGCGCAATGGTATACTCAAGCGGAAAGTTTTCCAGTTTGATGGGTGCTGACGTGAGAGTGCTTACCGGCACATCCGCCTGCGCTGAGGCACTATACGCCAACATCCATAAGCTTGCACAGCCGATCACGAACCAGCTAAGCTGGCGAAGCAGTTGAGTCATGTAGAAAAGTCTTTGCGGTTTGATTAATTATTATTGTCTGACAAGCGTAATACATAAACACAAATTAATCCACGCAGACGCGACTGGTTAAAATGTGGGATAATGCGCCCATCAACACTTAAGCAGCGCAGCGTTATGGAAATCAAAGTTAACTTTCTCGACAATCTTCGGCTCGAAGCGAAATTCGATGACTTCACCGTGATTACGGATCAACCGATTCGTTATAAAGGCGATGGTTCAGCACCTAGCCCGTTCGACTATTTTCTTGCCTCATCGGCGATGTGCGCAGCCTACTTTGTCAAAGTCTATTGTGTGTCGCGGAATATTCCGACTGAAAACATTCGCTTAGCACAAAACAACATTGTTGATCCGGAGAATCGCTACAACCAGATCTTTAAGATCCAAGTTGAGTTGCCCGACGATATTTCCGAAAAAGACCGCCAAGGTATTCTGCGCTCCATTGACCGTTGTACGGTCAAAAAGGTCGTCCAAACCGGTCCTGAATTTCAAATTGAAGTCGTCGAAAGCCTCGATGAAGACGCCCAAGCATTGTTACTTGGTGCGCCAGCGGATGGTGAGAAGACCTATATCGAAGGGAAAGATTTGCCGCTCGAAGATACCATCGCCAACATGACCGCGATGCTTGAATCATTGGGCATGAAAATCGAAATAGCCTCGTGGCGTAATATCGTCCCGCATGTGTGGTCGCTGCATATTCGTGATGCTGCCTCACCGATGTGTTTCACCAACGGCAAAGGCGCTAGCAAAGAAGCAGCGCTAGCCTCAGCCTTGGGTGAATTTATCGAGCGCTTGAGCTGTAACTTCTTTTATAACGACCAGTTTTTCGGTGCCGAGCTAGCTGCTGCAGATTTCGTGCATTATCCCAATGAAAAATGGTTTGCCTTGTGTGATGACGATGCCCTGCCAGATGGATTGCTCGATGACTACACCTTAGCTATTTATAATCCTGACGGCGAATTACAGGGCTCGCATCTGGTCGATACCAATTCAGGTAATGTTGAGCGCGGCATCTGCGCTTTACCCTTTGTGCGCCACAGCGATGGCGAGACGGTATACTTTCCATCGAATTTGATCGAAAACCTGTATTTGAGTAATGGTATGAGCGCCGGTAACACCCTTGCCGAAGCCCAAGTCCAGTGCTTATCAGAGATTTTCGAACGCGCCGTGAAAAAGCAAATTATTGAGCAAGAAATTGTGCTGCCTGACGTGCCTGCCGCCGTTCTTGCCCGTTATCCACACTTGGTCGAAGGCGTGCAAGCACTCGAAGCGCAGGGCTACCCGGTGTTAGTCAAAGACGCCTCGTTAGGTGGTCAGTTCCCTGTTGCTTGCGTGACCTTAATGAACCCCCGCACCGGCGGTGTCTTCGCCTCGTTTGGCGCGCACCCAAGCATGGCCGTTGCCATCGAACGCGGCCTCACTGAGCTGCTACAAGGACGCAGTTTTGAAGGTTTGAATGATCTACCGCCACCAACGTTCAATAGCATGGAAGTCAGCGAACCCAACAACTTTGTCGAGCATTTTATCGATTCATCTGGGGTCATCTCTTGGCGCTTTTTCAGTGCCAAGCACGACTATGACTTTGTCGATTGGGATTTCAGTGGCGATCACCACGACAGCAACCAACAAGAAGCCGAAACCTTATTTGCCATTTTGGCTGACATGGGTAAAGAGGTGTATCAAATGGTACACACCGACCTCGGCGCACCGGTGGTGCGCATGTTAGTGCCGGATTATTCCGAGGTTTACCCAATTGAAGACCTGATTTGGGACAACACTAATAAAGCACTCGCCTACCGCGAAGACATTCTCAACCTTCACCGCCTTGATGAGGCTGCGCTCACTGATCTAGTCGAACGCTTAGAAGATAGCCAACTCGATAATTACATCGATATCATCACCTTGATCGGCGTTGAGTTTGATGAAAATACCGTGTGGGGTCAGCTTACGATTCTGGAATTGAAACTACTGATCTATCTCGCACTCGGACGCCACGAAGACGCACTCGACTGCGTTGAGATGTTCTTGCAATACAATGACAACACCGTGGCGCGGCAGTTGTTTTATCGTGCGATGCAGGCGGCGCTAGAGATTGAGTTAGACGATGAGCTGGAGCTGGCTGACTTTGAGCTTAATTTACGTCGCATGTACGGTGAAGACACCATGGACGCGGTGCTTGGCTCGGTGCAAGGGACGGTACGCTTTGCTGGTTTAACGCCCACAGATATGAATTTAACCGGCCTCGACCGCCATCAACGTCTACTCGAAAGCTACCGTAAATTGCACGCGGCACGCGCTCGAATTGCCAAAGGCTAACACCGAGCAGAATCACTTCTGCTCGGTGAGCGTTACTAATGCTAACGGTCAGAGCGTGTCGGTGCGGTTTGTGCTCGAATAAACGCACGGGTGTCTTTGAGCAAGGCAATGCGTGCCGGCTCATGCACATACATCATATGCCCCCCATGGTAATAGTGATACACGATGTCTTCTTGCGCGATGCCATGACGATTCAGGGTGTATTCGGCATCAAAGAATGGCGTGACCAAGTCGTAATAACCTGAACCCACCATCACTTTCAACACCGGATTACTGCGCAGTACGTCAGCCAAATCTGGCGCCGTATTCACGTAATGCGGCTCCCACGAACGCCCCTCTGGTAACGGACTCCAACGCCATTTGCCCGATAACTCTGGATCAGCAGGGTTCAAATAAGCACGATTCCAGTCGATGCCTAAATCGTTACGCATGTAATGCATTAGCGCCGCTTTGTAAGCTGGCGAAATCACCCGCGCTGCATCACCTGCAGGCCGCGCTGCGACATCATCACGCTCATCAAGGGTGTAACGACTATCCAGCAGGCCTACCGCGATGCCTTCATCACGGCGCAGCTCCTTGGCAAAACGGAACGCATTGATACGTAGGTCAACGCGCTCAATATATTCCTTGCTCAGACCAGTGAAACCTTGCAGTTGACTGACAAGTTCAGCACGTTTTTCAGCACTCAACAAATTGCCTTGGAACAAGGCTGGTAATAGCTCATTGGTTGCGAAGTCGCGGCTGTCTTGAATAAAAGCTTCAAAATCACCTGAGTTATCGACCTTACCGTGATACCACGCCGTTGCCGCCATGGTCGGTACGTAGGTAATGTACGAGATAATATTGTCGTCGACATAAGGCGTTGAGCCTTGATAATCCAGCGCTTGCGAGACAAACACTATGCCATTGACGTTAATCACATAATCATCGAGCAAGACCTTCGCCACCGCCGCTGCACGCGTGGTACCAAAGCTCTCACCCAAGAGGATCACCGGCGAATTCCAACGATTGTTGGCGGTCAGCCACTCGGCAATAAATGCCGCCATCGAATGGGCGTCTTCGGTCAGCCCCCAAAAGTCTTCTTTCTTGCCTTTGCCAATGGCACGTGAGAATCCCGTACCCACAGGATCCACAAACACCATATCGGTGGTATCGAGAATGGTTTCTGGTGCATCTTTTAACGTGTAGGGCGCAACGCCAGGATGCTCGGCATCACTTGGCACCACGATACGCTTCGGACCATAACCGCCCATATGCAACCAGGTTGAAGACGAACCCGGACCACCATTCCAGACGAAAGTCACCGGACGATTGTTATCACTCTCGACCACATAATCAAATGAGAAAATCGCCGCCGTTGGCTCACCTTCACCATTGCGAATATAAGTTTCACCCGCATCAACGGTGTAAGTTAAACGCTCACCGTTAAAGGTACCTTTGTGCTCACTACGAAAGCGCGTCGGCGCCGGTACTGGCTGCTCAGCAGTTGCTTGTGGTTCGTTTGCTTCAGCTTGCGCTAACACGCTAATCGGCAGACTCAGCAACGCTGCAAGCGCCACCATTGCCAATGAGAAATTGCATGATTTCACGGTCGTTGTTCCTTTGGGTTTTCTTGCAAGGTCAATCTGGACAGGTTACCACAAATTGGAAAAACAAAACTACGCGGAGGCGATATTGGTGGCCCCTCCCAGATTTGAACTGGGGACCAACCGATTATGAGTCGGCTGCTCTAACCACTGAGCTAAGGGGCCATACAAGGTAGGCGTTAATCCCATGGGATTAACGAAGCGGGCGCAAGTATATGAAATTTCGGCCCGCTTGTCATGACCCCGAAGGGTAGAAATTACAGTTTAATGTTGTAGAACTTGGCGGCGTTGCGCGCAAACACTTTGTCGATGGCGTCGGCGTCATCGAGTGCTTCGCAGACGGTGTCGATGTCGGTGACATTGAACGGACGCTCAGCGCGATTTGAAGGCAAGTCGGTGCCAAACATCAAGCAGTCAGGATTGGTTTGGTATAACGCTTTGACGGCTTCGCTGACATTGACTTCGGTGCGACCGAAACCGCTGGCTTTGATATGCACGCCCGCTTCAGCGAGTTTGCGTACTTGCGACAAGCCAGAGCGTGCCATGCCCAGATGGTCGACTGACGCTTTCGGTAGCTTCACCAGCTTCGGCACGATCTCATCAAGTTCGCGGCTATCGACATACATTTCGAGGTGCCAACCAGCCAAGTCCCAAATACGTGTACCAAAATCAACCAGGTTATCCAAGCCGCTCACGACACCACGCTTTAAGTTAACGCGGATGCCACGTACGCCCATGTCGCGCAACGACAAGATGCGTTCGTCGGACACCGTGCTCGGTAAGTTTGTGATCGCCACAAACTGGTCACCTAGTTGTTCCAACGCAGGCTTGAGGTATTTTTGGTCGAACCCTTGAGAAGAGCCAGACACCACCACGCCACCCACGATGGGTAAATCACGAGTACGATGCTGATAATCCTCGACCGAAAACGGTGGCGGTAAAAAGCCTTGGTTTTCGATCAACGGGAACGCATCGTTATAGATGTGCAAATGCGCATCGATAATCCGACGAGGTTGTAACTTTTCTGACGTTTTCTCAACCGAATGAGTCATAAAGTATCCTTTTCAGCGAAATTAAGACCACCTTAACAAATTTGGCGGCTTATTTCACATCAGCGACATTTATAGTCACCACAGGTGAATTATAAAAAAGCCCCGCAAGCATTGCTGTGCGGGGCTTTCGTGACAACTTACCGGGCCCGGTGTCGAGCGGTAACCCTGTTTATTCGTCGAGGAACGACTTCAGTTGCTCCGAGCGACTTGGATGACGCAATTTGCGTAAGGCTTTGGCTTCGATCTGACGGATCCGCTCGCGCGTAACGTCAAACTGCTTGCCTACCTCTTCTAAGGTATGATCCGTATTCATGTCGATACCAAAACGCATGCGCAGTACTTTCGCTTCACGCTGGGTCAAACCACCGAGTACTTCGCGTACCGCATTGCGTAAGCTTTCTGAGGTTGCCGAGTCGACTGGCAAATCGAGGGTGGTATCCTCGATAAAGTCACCAAGATGCGAATCTTCATCGTCACCGATCGGTGTTTCCATCGAAATCGGTTCTTTGGCAATTTTCAGCACCTTACGGATCTTATCTTCCGGCATCACCATGCGCTCTGCCAGCTCTTCTGGCGTCGGCTCACGGCCCATCTCTTGCAGCATCTGCCGTGAAATACGGTTAAGCTTGTTGATGGTTTCAATCATGTGTACCGGAATACGAATCGTCCGTGCTTGGTCAGCGATTGAACGAGTGATCGCTTGGCGAATCCACCAAGTTGCATAAGTTGAGAACTTATAACCACGACGGTATTCGAATTTGTCGACCGCCTTCATCAAACCGATGTTACCTTCTTGGATCAAGTCCAAGAACTGTAAGCCACGGTTGGTGTATTTTTTCGCAATCGAGATAACCAAACGTAAGTTGGCTTCCACCATCTCTTTTTTCGCACGGCGAGCTTTGGCTTCACCAATCGACATGCGACGGTTGATATCTTTTACTTTAGCAATAGTTAAGCCGGTCTCTTGCTCAACTTCAGCAAGCTTGGAGATACAACGCTCGATTTCACCACGCAACGCGGCCAGTGCATCTGCATAAGCATCGCCGCTATCGATAGCGGCATCCAACCATGCAGTGCTATTTTCGTTACCGGCAAAGGCTTTCATGAAAGCACGCTTCGGCATGTTTGCCTGTTCAACGCTCATTTTCATAATCAAACGCTCTTGCACACGCACACGATGCATCATGTCACGCATGTCTTTTACCAAGCGGTCGAACTGCTTAGGTACCAGACGGAACTGTTTGAATAAATCGCTTAAAGCCTCAATTTCGGTGCGCGCTTTGGCACCGTCACGACCATACTTACTGATCGCAGCACGAGTTTTCTCATACTGGTCGCGCAACTCACCAAATTTCTGGCGCGCGAATTCTGGATCGATGCCGTTATCTGAGCTGTCATCGTCGTCATCGTCGTCATCGTCATCGTCGTCTTCGTCATCGAGCTCTTCTTGCGGCAGTTCAGAACCAACGTGCGTTGCCGCAACAGGTGCTTCGTCAACTTCGTTCGGATCGATAAAACCAGAAATGATGTCCGTCAGACGCATCTCTTCGGCTTCGCATTGATCCCATTGATCTAATAGGAACGCGATAGCTTCAGGATATTCAGCGACAGAACATTGAACTTGGTTAATACCCTCTTCAATGCGCTTCGCGATGTCGATTTCGCCTTCACGGGTGAGTAGCTCTACCGTACCCATTTCACGCATATACATACGCACCGGGTCAGTGGTACGGCCAATTTCACCGTCAACGCTTGCGAGTGCCGCCGCTGCTGCTTCCGCTGCATCCTCGTCAGCTGTGTCTTCGCTCATCATCAATTCATCGGCATCAGGTGCGTTTTCGAACACTTTGATGCCCATGTCATTGATCATGGCAATGATATCTTCGATTTGATCGGAATCTACAATCTCAGAAGGTAAATGGTCGTTGACTTCAGAAAAAGTCAGGTAACCCTGCTCTTTTCCTTTGGCAATAAGAATTCTGAGTTGTGATTGACGACTCTGCTGCATACAGATCTACCACCTGTGATTTCAAATGGATAAACAATAACCGGTCTTAAATTGGGGAATCGAATTCAAGACCGGAAATTGTAGCAGAATATGCAGTTTTGAGCCAGAAATTAATCAGTAAACTTGTGGGACCTGCTGTAGTGCAATCTCGCCAGAGCCCATTAAAACGCCGTCTTTAAAGACAACTGGAGTACATTCATCTTTGGTCGTATCACCATCGGCTTCTACGCGGTGGGTACGATAGTAAAATACGTCATAACGAACGCCATCTACGGTAACGCGGTCGGCAAAGTTTGGCGTGCCCATTTTTTCACGGACATGAGTTGTAGTGGCATTATCGTCTAACGCAGCAATCCACTGACGATTTTGCTCTTCTTGCTTGCGATAATCACTACTCGAATAGTCATAGTCGCCGTCGCCATCGGCCACAATAATACAGCCTTGCAAGCTTAAACATGCAGCTAAAACTATTGCGCCAGCGCTTAATTTACCTAAGGTCATCGTTCTTCTCCTGTTCTTATACTTGATTACTTTTTTGCGTAAATGTTGCTAAATGAAATTATGAAAGGATTCACGATGAATAAGAAGCAAAGTTGATGCCAACTTTGTAAGTTATTATTTTAAACTTTAAAATCAATACTTTATGACTTTCGTGTAATAACTTGCTGCAAAGTTGAATCAAGCAGATTAGCCAAATTGGCTAACTTTTCGCGTCGGTTTTACGTTGACCCGCGCGATATTGCATTAATAGCATATACTCTTGCTTCTCGGCCTTACTAAGCGGTGCTTCACGTTCTTTGGCGAGTAGTTCGTTAGCACGCTGTTCGATGAACTGGTCGATGAAGAACAAAAAGATATCGCAAAATTCTTGTACGATATGGTCTTGATCGAGATGATGGTCCCAAGTCGCTAATTGTCGTAAGGGCTTTTCTTCCGGTCGCCCGCGCCACAGTTCGAGTAATTGCGCCGAGGTGAGATTCTGTTCATGGGTCTGCCGATGCAGCTCTAACAGTAACTCCATGCCTGGTAAATTCAGTCCTTTGAGCTCTTCATGGGGTGGCACTTCTTTACCGAGTTGCGGGTATTGAATCAGCAGTCCGATTGCGCGGCGAATCGGCGTGATTTTCACCGGCTCACGCTGGTTGCGCACAGCTTGCGGACGCTGCACTTGATCTGCGATCTGGGATACTTCACGTCGCAGCAGACGCGCGAGTTGCTCGAGCAAGGCATCACGATAGTAATCGCTCGCTAACTTCTCAATGAGCGGTTTGGCTTCTTTGAGTAATTTGGCGCGACCACTATCTTTGCTTAAATCGAGACTCTCGGTAAGGTGTGCGAAAAAGTAATGGGTAAAGCTCTGCGCCTCTGACAAGCGCTGCTTGAACGCTTCAGGGCCTTCTTTACGCACCAAGGTATCAGGATCTTCGCCATCGGGTAAGAATAGAAAGCTAAGCTCGAGGCCGTCAGTCAGCAACGGCAGCGCATTTTCCAGCGCCCGCCAGGCAGCGTCACGGCCAGCTCGGTCGCCGTCGTAACAACACACCACTTTTTGCGTCGTACGAAACAGCATTTGCAATTGTTCGGTAGTCGTTGCGGTGCCAAGTGATGCGACGGCAAAGTCGATACCGTGCTGTGCCAGCGCAACAACGTCCATATAGCCTTCAACAATCACCACCTGCTCAAGCTGCCGATGTGCTTGTTTCGCCTCGTAAAAGCCGTAAAGCTCCCGTCCCTTGTGAAAAATTCGTGTTTCCGGAGAGTTAAGATACTTGGGTCCATCGCCTTCCAGAATGCGCCCACCAAAACCCACGACGCGACCGCGTCGATCACGAATAGGGAACATCACCCGATCGCGGAAAAAGTCATAATAACGGCCTGAATCATTGCGATTGCATAATTTCAGATCGACCAGTTGCTGGCGTGATCCTTGATCTTTACCCAAGGCTTTCAGCAGATCATCCCAACCATCGGGGGCATAGCCAATTTGAAAAGCTTTCACGACTTCGCCGCTGAGACCACGGCCTTTTAGGTAGCTGACCACCTTGTCGGAGTTGCTGTGATGGCGCAATTGATGGGCGAAAAACTTCGCGGCATGCTCCATTTGCTGATAGTCATCCGCTGCTTGCTGGCGTTTGCGAGCCTCGGCTTGCGGATTAGCCGTGGTTTCACGCGGTACCTCCAGCCCCAACATCGAGGCTAGCTCTTCAATCGCGTCGGGAAATTCGAGGCCATCATACTGCATCAAAAAATCAATCGCGTTACCGTGCTCACCACAACCAAAGCAGTGATAAAACTGCTTGTCGGGGGCAACGGTAAAGCTTGGGGACTTCTCATTGTGGAAGGGACAACATGCTTGATAATTCCGCCCAGCTTTTTTCAGTGGCACCCGGCTGTCGACCACTTCGACAATGTCGGCGCGATCCAGCAGATCATGGATAAAGCTTTTAGGAATAAGGCCAGCCATAGCGTGAGATTAAGTTCCGATTAAGTGCGAGATTCGGTTAGCGTGCAGCGATTGTAACCGTAAAAGTACAAATGAAAAAGCCGGAATACGTTTCCGTATTCCGGCCTCTTTAGCAGCGTAAAAGCTGAGCCTCTCGCTGACTAAGACTTAGGCTTAGTACAGACGCGTGCGGCGCGCATTCTCGCGCGACAATTTTTTCGCGTGACGTTTCACAGCTGCTGCTTTCTTGCGCTTACGCTCTGAAGTTGGCTTCTCGTAGAATTCACGACGACGTACTTCAGACAGAACGCCTGCTTTTTCGCAAGAACGTTTGAAACGGCGCAGTGCAACGTCAAACGGCTCGTTTTCTTTTACTTTAACAACTGGCATTAAAATCTCACCTCAATGAAAATTCTGTTGTTGGGTTATCAACACTGGCCATTAATTGACCAATACAATTAAAAATGGTGCTGAATTGTAGCTAGTTCAGATCCTGATGTAAAGCCTGCGATCACTTTTATTTGAGTCGACCAAGAAGTGTTAATCGAGAGTGGAAGCGGTGAAACATAGTATCAGGCTGGTCGGCTAGAGGACTATGTTGGTGACTCACCGCTCCCGATTCGAAGAGGTCTGGCAAAGCTAAAGATTAGGATAGTTGATGTTTTATTTTTGTGTACGAATGATTGCATAATAATGCGCCAAACCGTGTCGCAGTAAAGTATTTCTCTGCTAAACTAGTGCAATATTCGCTAACTTACTCTGTCACAAAGTTTTTTGAGGCTTCCATGGTCGATATTTTTGTTTTCCAGCTCACTTCTTTGTTCACCATGATTAATCCCGTGGCCGCTATTCCGATTTATATTGCGCTGACCGAAGCCATGACTCCAAAAGCGGCGCGTTGGGTGGCGATGCGCGCATCAGTGACGGCGTTTATTGCGCTCAGTGTATTTGCCCTGCTCGGCGAAGCAATTTTTAGCTTCTTCAGCATCTCGGTCAATGGCCTGCGGGTTGCCGGTGGTATCTTATTCTTTGTCATGGGGTTCGAAATGTTGCGCGGCCGCACAGTGCCGAAACGGGTCGATGGCGAAACCGACGGCGATTTCGGCTCGGACGTTGCGGTTACACCTATCGGCATTCCAATGATTGCCGGTCCCGGTGCCATCACCATGGTTATTTTGATGATTCAAGAAGGCAAAGCGACGGCGACTCCAACTATGGCCACTATGAGTCTGTTCGTAGCCATTTTTGTCGTGTGCTTATTAACTGCGGTGGTGTTAGCCAGTGGCCGCCAAATGCTGGCTAAATTGGGCCGGAGTGGCAGTAAGATCCTGATGCGTTTGATGGGGCTTATCGTGATGCTGATCGCCGTTGAGTTCTTCTTCGCCGGCATCAAGCCTTACATTATCGATATCGCCCGAGCCATCCCTGCTGCTTAGCACGGATGGCACGGGCCGTTTTATTTCAGTGCTGGAACCTCAAGGCCACGCTTAGCGTAAAACTCTGCCACATGCTCCTCGAGACGGTCCGCCTCAATCGCTGCCCGTAAGTCTTGCATAACTTTCTGATAAAAATGCAGGTTATGGATGGTATTCAAACGCCCACCCAGCATTTCATTGGAGCGATCCAAGTGATGTAAATAGGCGCGTGAGTAATTCTGACAGGTGTAGCAATCACATTCAGGGTCCAGCGGTCCGGTGTCGGTACGATGCACCGCGTTACGAATTTTCACCACGCCGGTACTAATAAATAAGTGTCCGTTGCGCGCGTTACGCGTCGGCATCACGCAGTCGAACATATCAACACCGCGACGCACCGCTTCTACCAAGTCTTCTGGTTTACCAACCCCCATCAAATAACGCGGTTTATCGACCGGCATTTGCGGGGCAATATGGTCAAGGATGCGCATCATGTCGTCTTTCGGTTCACCCACTGACAAACCGCCGATGGCATAACCATCGAAACCAATTTGCTCAAGACCTTCTAATGAGATGGTCCGCAATTCTTCATACATCCCGCCTTGGATAATCCCGAACAAGGCTGACGGATTGTCACCGTGCGCTTGCTTTGAGCGTTCCGCCCAACGTAACGACAACTCCATTGAGCTGCGCGCTTCGGCTTGTGTCGCTGGATACGGCGTACATTCATCAAAGATCATGACAATGTCTGAACCAAGATCACGCTGCACTTCCATTGATTTTTCTGGCGTGAGCAAGATTTTTTCGCCATTAATCGGCGACCGGAAAGTGACACCTTCTTCAGTTATCTTGCGTAGCTCGCCAAGACTGAACACCTGAAAACCGCCGGAATCCGTGAGAATTGGCTTGTCCCAGTTCATAAAGTCATGCAAGTCGCCATGTTGTTTAATGATTTGCGTACCCGGACGCAGCATCAAATGGAAGGTGTTACCAAGACAAATATGCGCACCGGTCGCTTTCACTTCTTCTGGTGTTAGGCCCTTTACCGTGCCGGCAGTGCCCACTGGCATAAAGGCTGGCGTTTCAACCACACCACGATCAAAAATCATACGCCCGCGGCGTGCTTTGCCGCAGGTATTCAATAATTCAAATTTCATTACATCACCGTTCGGTTCATCACGGAAAAACAGTCCGAGACCGCCATTATACCTTAGCTCGGTTGGCGGGTCACAAACATCGCATCGCCGTAGCTGAAAAAGCGGTAGCCTTCGTCAATTGCTTGCTGATAAGCATTGAGTACATTTTCTCGGCCGGCAAATGCCGAAATCAACATAATGAGCGTAGACTCTGGCAAATGGAAATTAGTGATCATGGCGTCGATCACCTGAAATTCGTACCCAGGATAAATAAAGATATCGGTGTCGGAAAAAAACGGTGCTAAAGCTTCGCCCTTTTGCTTCGCTGCTTGTGCTGCCGATTCTAAAGAACGGACTGAAGTGGTGCCAACGGCCACAACACGATGACCAGCGGCTTGCGTTGCCAATATTGCAGCGACAGTTTCTTCCGGCACTTCGGCATACTCGCTGTGCATGTGGTGTTCTTCAATATTGTCCACACGAACCGGTTGGAAGGTGCCGGCGCCAACGTGCAAGGTGACGTACGCGAACTGCACACCTTTAGCTTTTAATGCACTCAGAATCGCGTCATCAAAGTGCAGACCTGCCGTGGGAGCGGCAACAGCACCTGGCTTTTTGTTGTAGACCGTTTGATAGCGTTCGCGATCACTGGCTTCATCGGGCCGGTCAATGTATGGCGGCAGTGGCATGTGTCCATAACTTTCTAGCACTTCCAATACAGGTGCCTCAGTCAAAAACTTGAGTTCAAATAGGGCATCTTGACGACCGAGCATTTCTACTTCGACCGCATCTTCTAGCAAAAATCTTGCACCGGCTTTCGGCGTGCGATTACTGCGCACATGGGCGAGCACACGCTGATCATCTAACAAGCGCTCCACCAGTACTTCAACTTTACCGCCTGACAATTTTTCACCCAACAGGCGCGCGGGAATCACTCGGGTATCGTTAAATACCAGTAAGTCGCCAGCATTTAGTTCATCAACAATCGCTTTAAACTGCGAATGAGTGACTGCACCGGTGGCGCCATCGAGGCGTAACATGCGACTGGCACTACGATCCGCTTGCGGATAACGCGCAATCAGCTCATCAGGAAGTTCGAAAGAAAAGTCTTTTAGGTTCATACGCCTTTACCGCTGCTATTTTGAGCGCGTACTTTACCTGTTTTGTGAGGCAAAAAAAAGCACGCCAGAAGGCGTGCTAAACAGAGATGACAACCGACCAATTATGATCAGTTAAAAGCTATACGTCGTGGCTTTGCTTAACAGATCACTGGCATCACTGCATTTTTCGAGTTGCTGTTTGGTGAACACATAAATCTTATCGTTGCCACCTTGCGCACTATCGCCAGCCCCTTCAATCACGAAGCTAACATGCTCATCCTTTGGCAATGCGCGTAGCGTGCGGCCGTAGTCACAGAGCGTCGCGGCCATAGTTTGCTCGAAACGCGCCAAACGCTGCTGTAATTGCTCGGCACGCTTGGCTTTGCGTTGCTCTGATTTTTCCTCAATTTCGCGTCGTGCCGTCGCAATTTCAGCACGCGCCTCCGCGAGTGCCTTTTGCGTCATTTCGAGCTCTTCACGGGCTTGCTGTAATTCCTTGGTAATCACCTCGGCTTCATCCCCTTCGGCACTGCGCTGCGCAAGCTCAAGATCACGGATGCGACGGCGCAGTTCGCGCATTTCACCGGCATTTTCGCGGACATCGGCGGTAACTGTGCGAATTACGCGGATATTGCCCTTGCCATCGCCTTCTACGTCTTCGGTAATAATCTCGATATCATCGAGCGCATTCTGTGCTGCAGCGAGCCCGTCGGCAATCGCCAGTTCGATTTCCACACTATCGATGCCCTCAATGTCGACCATTGGCGGAGCCGGTGGCGCTGGAAAATCAGAGCTCAAGAAAATCATCTGGTGGCCGCCAAGATGGCTTCGATACACCACGCCCTGACCGGCTAGGTAATCAAAGTGCAAGCGTTCACGAAATCCGTGACGACGACGATCATCGTTACTTTCCTGCTCCAGTGCAGTGGTAAAAATACTATTCATAATTTCGAGTTGTTTACGCAACTCATCGCGTTGTTGTTGGTCGGCATGCGCCGCAGTACTTGCTGCTAGCGCTACCGCAATGGCGGTAAAAGTCATTAATGTACGCATGATGTTACTCCTGAGTTTGGTAGTCTTGGCTGCTATCTACGGTATTGGGTTCGATAAATTGTTCAGTGACTTGCGCTAATTGATACGCGAAATACACCTGGTCATCTTCACGTTGGGCATTGACATAGCGGATCAGATCTTCCATGTCTTGTTCGCGCTCGCTGCGATTAGTGGTCAGCACATAGTTCACTAGCTGCTGATTCGCGGCCGCTACGTCGTCACGAAAGTCTTCGCGCAAATTAGCGGCATAATTTGCCATTTGTAGTTGCTGTTCCGCTTGCAACTTACTCATTTGTTCGGTGACCGCAGCTTGCAATTGTTGTTCGCTCAAGCCGCCACCAAAGTACAGGTTAAAGCCTTGTTCGGTGACCTGTATCTGCAGTTGGCTGACGACTGCCAGTACTGCTAACAGCGAGCATGCAAACGAAGCAAGCGGCAGCAGCGGACGTTGCCACCAACGCAACTGCGTATGCTCACGACCGCGATAGGTCAACTCACGCGGCCATTCGGGGACCGCTTCTGCTTGCGTCGCTGCTGCGGTGTCATGCAACCACTGTTCGAAATGATGTTGTTTGCTCATACTGCCTCCACCAACTGCTGTAAACTTTCAACCGCTTTGTACAATCTTGATTTCACGGTATTCAAAGGTACATCAAGCTGTTGACTAATCTCTTGTAACTTGAGGTGTTGAAAAAACTTCAACTCCACTACTAAACGTTGTTCAACGGGCAACTGCTGCATCGCCTTCACTAATTGCTGGGTGCGCTGTTGGCCGTGATACACAGCTTCCGGATCATGCCAATCTTGCTGGCTCGCTTGCTGCTCAAAGTCATACTCATCGGCAAACTCGCGGCGACGCCGGAAGTGCTCAATGCAGCGATGATGAGCGATGGTCATCATCCAGTTTTTAAATGAGCTTTCGCCGCGCCATGCAGCCAAGTTACGAAATAGCGACAAAAACACGTCTTGCATTAAGTCCAAGGCATCGTCACGGCTGCCACTCATGCGCAAGGCATAGTTAAACACTAAGCCCTCGTAACGCTTGACCAATTGCAGCCAGGCTTGCTTGTTGTTTTCTAAGGCTCGTTGCACGAGCCGCTCGTCCGAAGGTGCAAACACAATTGAGTTCCTTTGTTCTTTGTCACTGTAGGCGTTCGCGGGCACAAAAAAGTTTACCAACAACTAAAATAGTTTCATTCAAGCACAAAAAAAGGCGACCGAAGTCGCCTTTTTACTCTGTCACAATTGTGCCGCAATCTTCTTTAGACGCCAAATGCGGCCTTGATAATAAAGAAGAAAATAATCGACATGACGGCACCAGCAGGTAAAGTCACTACCCACGACACTACAATATTGCGCACTACACCCAAGTTTAATGCAGCAATACCACGTGCCATACCAACACCTAATACCGCACCAACAAGCGTTTGTGTGGTTGAAATCGGCAGGCCAGTACCAGACGCGATAACTACGGTTGAGGCTGCCGCCAATTCTGCCGCGAAACCGCGGCTTGGGGTCAAGTGGGTAATGCCTTTACCAATGGTCGCGATCACGCGCTTACCGAGCATCGCTAGCCCCAGCACGATACCGAATGCACCGACTGGAAGTACCCACCAAGCAAGTTGCGCTTTGCTGGCAATTTCACCGCCGCTGTTGACCACACTTACCACTGCCGCAAGCGGTCCAATTGCGTTAGCAACGTCGTTTGAGCCATGCGCAAATGCCATAGCACAAGCTGTGACTACCATCAAAATTGCGAAGACTTTCTCAACGTTGGTGTAATGCATGTCTTTGTCAGCTGACGGGTCGAACTTCAAGCGACTGATCATGATTTTACCGAGAACACCCACCACTGCAGCGACGGCAAAAGCCAATGCAAAGCCCTCAATGGTACTGAATTGGATGCCAACGTGTTTCAAACCCTTCTTGATGGTAACAAGTGCAATAACGAAACCAGTCAATGCCATATAAAAAGGGACATAACGCTTGGCGCTCGCTAACGGGTTTTCGGAGTCAAAAATCAACTTTTGCGCACTAATAAAAACAAAATACGCCAGTAGACCCGCAATCATCGGAGTAATAACCCAACTCCCGACAATACCTAACACCTTTGACCATTCAACGGCTTCTGGACTCACACCCACAGCGGCAAAACCGACGATTGCACCAATGATTGAGTGGGTCGTCGATACCGGCCACCCCAAGTAAGAAGCAATCAGCAACCAAAAACCCGCTGCCAGCAAAGAGCCAATCATACCGAAAACAAGCAACTCCGGCGTGTCAACGAAGAATGCTGAATCAATAATTCCTTTACGAATTGTTGAGGTAACTTCGCCACCTGCTAAGTAAGCGCCGGCAAACTCGAAGATCATCGCGACAATGATGGCTTGTTTGATAGTTAGCGCTTTCGAACCGACCGAGGTGCCCATTGCATTGGCAACGTCGTTCGCACCGATACCCCAAGCCATAAAAAACGCGAAGGCCGCAGCCAACACGATCAGGGTCATGTTATACGTAGAAATAATATCCATGATGAATCTCCGCCTTAGACTCGTGCAAGCATGAGTTCAAACCGTGCGCCTACGCGCTCGGCTAGGTCCGCGAGATCACCGACCCAATCTAAAATTTGATACAAGAACATCGCGTCTAAGGGATTCAAATCCCCTTCGATTTGACGCAATTGGCGACGCAGTTTCACTTGTAACGCGTCGGTGTCTTGCTCAATGCTATCCAGTTCAGAAATGAGACTATCGACAATTTTACGCTCACGGCCTTTGAAGCCTACTTCGAGCAGGTCATCAAACTCACCAATGGTTTCTTTAGCTTTGTCGGTAGCGTCCAAACAACGCTGTAAATAGGCATCAAAACCTTCGACCATTGCCGCTGGGATTTGTAACTCGCGACCGGTGATCAGACCCGAGATATCCTTCGCCTTGTTGGCGATGCGATCTTGCTGCGACACCAACTCAAGTAGGTCGGTACGCTCAACTGGCATAAACAAACCACCTGGCAGGTTTAACCGAATGTCGCGCTTCAATTCATCAGCTGCGCGCTCTTTGCTCACGATGGTGCGACGATGCTCTTCGGCTTCATCCCAATTAGTGGCGTATACGGCTTGAAAGAAAGGTTTTAAGGTCATAGCACAGTCGTGCACTTGTTCGATATGCTCGATCATCGGTTTGATCGGAGACTTCGCAAACATTCCAAGAAATGAGTTTGCAGACATAAAAGTTCGCCTTTGTTGCTGCGTTAAGAGTCAATCTTGCCCGAATGAATCGGTTGCGCGCATACTAGCTAAAAGCATCGCGATGCGCAAAAAAAATAATTCCGCATTGTTATTGCGGAAAATCCTGTTTATTTTAAATCATTAACTCCACATTGTAAGTGACTCATTTATGTTTGAATGGATATTTTTACCTGAAGCTTGGATAGCACTCGCCACTCTAACTGCCTTAGAAATAGTGTTAGGTATTGATAATATTATCTTTATTTCGATACTTGTAGGCCGCCTACCGGAGCACCAACGGCAAAAAGCGCGGCAAATAGGCTTACTCTTGGCAATGGGTATGCGCATAGCGCTACTGCTTAGTATTGTTTGGGTGATGGGCCTCACAGAACCACTGTTTTCTGTTATCGGCTATGAATTCTCCGGACGGGACTTGATCTTGTTCTTCGGTGGTTTATTTTTGCTCGGTAAGAGTACCCTCGAGATACACCATAGTCTTGAAGGTACCCATGAACAAAAGAGTGCGGGTAAAGCCGCGACTTTCGGTGCCATTATCACGCAAATAGCGGTCATCGATATCGTCTTCTCGCTAGACTCGGTGATTACAGCTGTAGGCTTAGTGGATTATGTCGCCGTAATGATTATTGCTGTGGTCGCTGCAGTGGTGGTCATGATGCTCGCGGCCAAAGCCATCGGCGATTTTGTTGACCGCCACCCAACTATCAAGATGTTGGCACTTAGCTTTTTGATTTTGATTGGTTTCACTTTGATGGGCGAAGGGCTTGGCTTCCACGTGCCGAAAGGCTATGTTTACTTCGCGATGGCGTTTTCACTTATCGTTGAACTGCTGAACATCAAAATTCGCAAACGCAACGAGCCCGTACAATTGAAAAAGCGGATTGAAGAAGAGTAATCTTCAATCCGCCTTATTTAGGCAACCTACCGATAGCTCGATAATTAGAAGCTGTAAACTAAGGTCACCGCAGTTTCAGTATCGAGCTTTTCTTTGGTCGGATCTTCAAGAAACGAGTTGTGGTTAGCAGCCACTGAAAATTTCAGTGCCAGCGAGCTATTCACGTTGGCAGAAATCGATAATTCCGCACGTGATTTGGTATTATCTTGGCCCACTTCGCTTGACGCTAACGCATTAAATTTGGACGTTTCAGTGATTTCCCAAACCAAGTTACCTGCCACACGTAAAATTCCGCTGCTCTCTTGCTCTTGTACCACACCGTTGACGATCGGCTTGTTGACTGAGTAACCAGGACCGATTTCGTAGTCTGCAAACAGCGTCGGGCTGTAGCGATAACGCGCACCATAACCCACAGCTACGGTTCCTTGGTAGTCATAACCACTGAACTTATCTTCTTCGTAAGAACCGAAGACGAATAGTGACGAGCGGCTGTCAGGGCTAAATTTGTAGTTTGACTGCGCCGACATGAACAAGCGATCACCCGTAGTGAAACTCTCACCGGTCTCTTGGTCTTCTTGCTCTGAACGGTAGTAGTCAACGATGCCCTTGTGACGCCAATTCTCGTAGTCACGCGCGGCACTCAATTTGGTTTTGAAGGTTTCTGTTTCGGTGTTACCCGAGGTGAAGAGGAGGCCGAGCTCTGCCGATGCATCCCAATCTCTCTTTTGTTCCGTGTCTAAATCATTAGCATCGTCGTACATGAAAATAGATGCTTGTGCATGCGCACTGTGCATTCCAAAACATGCTACCACTGCTAACGCTGACAAAGTCTTTTTGAAGTCCACAATTACCTCGTCTTTTCCGCTATCCCACATTACGTTTCAGTATAACGTGGGATAGCAGGCAAAAAGAACCCCGATTAGTTCACTTTAGCGTCTAATTCGCCCGCTTCGTAGCGTTTGAACATTTCTTCGAGCGAAAGTGCTTTGATTTTATGGGCTTGTCCTGCACATCCAAAGGCTTCGTAACGTGCTTTACAGATGTCGTACATCGCATCTGTTGACGCTTTCAAAAACTTCCGCGGATCAAAGTTGCTTGGGTTTTGCGCTAAATGACGACGCACTGCACCGGTAGAGGCTAAACGTAGGTCGGTGTCGATGTTGACCTTACGTACGCCGTGTTTGATGCCTTCAGCAATTTGTTCCACTGGCACACCATAAGTTTCTGGAATCTCACCACCGAACTCGTTGATGACTTTCAACCATTCTTGCGGCACTGAAGACGAACCGTGCATGACTAAGTGGGTGGTTGGAATCCGTTTGTGGATTTCTTTAATACGATCAATCGCTAAAATATCGCCAGTTGGCGGGCGGCTGAACTTGTAAGCGCCGTGCGAAGTACCACAAGCAATTGCTAATGCGTCAACGTTGGTTGCTTTGACAAACTGCGCGGCTTCTTCTGGGTCCGTCAACAGTTGGTCGTGGGTTAATTTACCCTCGGCACCAACGCCGTCCTCTTCACCGGCTTCACCGGTTTCGAGCGAACCCAGCACACCTAACTCACCTTCGACCGATACGCCACAAGCATGTGCCATCGCCACAGCTGTTTGCGTCACCTGCACGTTGTAATCGTAGTCGGCGGGGGTTTTGCCATCTTCTTTAAGCGAGCCATCCATCATCACTGAGCTAAAGCCCAGCTGAATTGAGCGCTGACAGACCGCCGGTGAAGTCCCATGGTCTTGGTGCATAACGACTGGAATGTGTGGCCACTCTTCGATCGCTGCCAAAATAAGATGACGCAAAAACGGTGCGCCTGCGTAAGTTCGTGCACCTGCTGAGGCTTGCACGATTACAGGGCTGTCGCAAGCATCCGCTGCTTCCATGATGGCGCGCATTTGCTCGAGGTTGTTCACGTTAAAAGCGGGTACACCGTAACCTTGCTCAGCAGCATGGTCGAGTAGTTGGCGCAATGAAATTAAAGCCATGGTTGATCTCCTGATGTTTATTTTGTCTGGCTACGTTTAGCCATTCTCTGCGCGTTCTTCCAGAATCGCGACAGCTGGTAATTGCTTACCCTCTAAAAACTCTAAAAAGGCACCGCCACCGGTAGAAATATAACTGATTTGGTCAGCAATGCCGTACTTGTCAATCGCCGCTAAAGTATCGCCACCACCGGCAATCGAGAATGCAGAGCTAGCGGCAATGGCTTTGGCTAACACTTCTGTGCCGTGGCCAAACTGATCAAATTCAAACACGCCTACCGGACCATTCCATACAATAGTGCCTGCACTTTGCAGAATTTTTGCAAAAGCTTCAGCGGTGTCCGGACCGATGTCAAAAATCATATCATCACTGGCGACCGCACTCACCTGCTTGGTCTCAGCTTGCGCTGCGGGGCTAAACTCCTTGCCGGTTACCACATCCGTCGGCAAAGGAATATCGCCGCCTTTGGCTTGCGCTGCGGCAACCAGACGTTGCGCTTCTTCAGTTAAGTCGGCTTCGTAAAGTGACTTGCCAACATTGTGGCCCGCTGCAGCGATGAAGGTATTGGCAATTCCGCCACCGACAATAAGTTGGTCGACAACACCAGACAAAGACTCTAGCACGGTAAGTTTAGTCGACACTTTCGAGCCACCGACAATAGCGACCAATGGACGAGCAGGATTCGCCAAAGCTTTACCTAAAGCTTCGAGCTCAGCTGCGAGTAACGGCCCGGCACAGGCAACGTCAGCATACTTGGCCACGCCGTGAGTCGACGCCTGGGCGCGATGCGCCGTACCAAAGGCGTCCATCACAAAGACATCACACAGTGCCGCTAGTTGTTGCGCTAGCGCATCATCGTTTTTCTTTTCACCTGGGTTAAAGCGGACGTTCTCAAACACGACCACTTCGTTGGCCGCTACATCCACCCCATTGAGGTAGTCTCTCGCCAGACGAACTGGAACATCCAAGGCTTCATTTAAATAATCGACCACCGGCTGCAGCGAGAATTCATCAGCGTAAACACCTTCTTCTGGACGTCCGAGATGCGACATGACCATTACTTTGGCGCCAGCATCAAGTGCTTTTTTAAGGGTCGGAATGGCGGCTTTTAGACGCGCATCTGAGCTTACTTTACCGTCTTTGATCGGTACGTTGAGATCTTCACGAATCAATACACGCAAACCGTTTAAATCAAGATCATCCATGGTAATGACGTCAGCCATGCTTATTCCTCTCACTTCATTTTCGGGTTAACTGTTCTGGTAGTGACGAATCATCACTTGCGCCGTATCTAACATACGGTTCGCAAAGCCCCATTCATTATCACACCAACAGAGTACTTTGATTAAATGCTTATCAGCAACACGGGTCTGGGTCCCATCGACAATACTTGAGCGCGGATCATGGTTGAAATCGATCGACACCAAAGGTTCATCGGTATAGCCCAATATCTGTGCCATTTTACCCCGTGCTGCTTGTGCCAAAACATCATTGACGCGGGCAATGGAGACTTCCGCACTAACGGTCACACTGATATCCATAGCAGTGACATTAGTCGTCGGTACTCGCACTTGGATAGCTTCAAATTTGCCAGCAAAATGCGGCATGATGCGTTCTATCCCGCGCGCCAGCCGCGTATCGACCGGAATGATTGAGCGGCCTGCGGCACGCGCCAAGCGCGGATCTTTGTGATAAGCATCTATCACCTGCTGATCATGCATCGCCGCATGAATGGTAGTGATCGCACCACTTTTGATACCAAATGCTTGGTCCAGCACCTGCAATACGGGCACACTGCAGTTGGTCGTGCACGAACCGTTCGAAACGATACGATGCTGCGAGCTCAGTTGCTCGGTGTTGACGCCAAAGATTGCGGTGAAATCGACATCGGGCGCGCCAGGGTGCGAAAACAATACTCCCGGTATGCCAAGCGCCTGATAATGTTCGCCATCCTCGCGTGTACCGTGCACACCGGTACAATCAAGCACCATATCGAGCTGTAAATCCTGCCACGGTAAGTCGGTCACTTGCGACTGTGCCGAGATGCGAATCACATCATCTCCGACTCGCAAGGTATGCTCGTCGGCAGTGGTCACCGGCTGCTGAAACCGCCCGTGACTGGTATCGTACTTGAGCAGGTGCGCCATTGAAGCAACTGGGGCGAGCTCGTTGATTGCAACGATTTCAACTTGCTCGCGATAACCACGCTCATACAATGCGCGCAGCACACTGCGGCCAATCCGACCAAAGCCGTTTAAAGCAATCCGCGCGCGCGTTTGACTCATTCGCCCAGTAACTCCTCTGCAACTGCAACGACGTTCTCGGTAGTGAAGCCAAAGTGCTTAAATAAGTCGCTAGCGGGAGCTGATTCGCCAAAGCTGTGCATACCCACGATGCGACCATGTAGACCGACATACTTGTACCAGTAATCCGCAATGCCGGCTTCGACCGCAATACGTTTGGTGACGCTGCTTGGCAATACCTGTTCGCGATAGGCTTTATCTTGCGCATCGAATACATCAGTGGCTGGCATCGACACCACGCGCACCTGCTTACCATTGGCCTGCAAGGTCTTCGCTGCAGAAACTGCAAGAGCAACTTCGGAACCGGTAGCAATGAAAATTAACTCAGGCGTCTCGGCACAGTCGAGCAACACGTAGCCACCACGCGCAATATTGGCTAATTGCTCGCTGTCGCGGCTTTGTTGCGCCAGATTTTGGCGGCTAAAGATCAATGCCGTAGGGCCGTCTTTGCGCTCGATGGCAGCTTTCCAAGCTACCGCTGATTCCACTTGGTCACATGGACGCCAAGTGCTCATATTAGGCGTGGTTCGTAAGCTCGCCATTTGCTCAACCGGCTGATGGGTTGGACCATCTTCACCTAAACCGATCGAGTCATGCGTGTAAACAAAAATACTGCGCTGCTTCATCAGCGCCGCCATACGCACGGCATTGCGCGCATATTCCATGAACATCAAGAAGGTTGCTCCGTAAGGCACTAAACCGCCGTGTAAAGCAATACCGTTCATAATGGCCGACATGCCGAATTCGCGCACACCATAATAAACGTAGTTACCACTCGCGTCGTCTGCGCTCACGCCTTGGCTACCCTGCCAAATGGTCAAGTTAGAACCGGCAAGGTCAGCCGAGCCACCTAACAATTCTGGTAATTTTGGACCATAGGCATTGAGCGCGTTTTGCGATGCTTTACGGCTAGCAATATCCGCCGGCTCGGCTTGCAGCTTTTCAATATAGGCTTGCGCGTGCGCTGCAAAATCCGCTGGTAAATCGCCAGCTAAACGACGTTGCAATTCGCTCGCAAGTTCTGGGTGCGCAGCGGCGTAGGCTGCAAACCGCTCATTCCAAGCGGCTTCTGCTGTGGCGCCTTGTTCGCGTGCTGACCAAGCGGCATAAACGTCATCTGGCACTTCAAATGCACCATAGTTCCAGCCTAGCTGTTCACGTGCAGCGGCAATTTCGTCGGCACCTAGAGGCGCACCGTGGCAGCTCTCGGTACCCTGCTTGTTCGGCGCACCGAAACCGATAATGGTTTTACAGATAATCAAAGTTGGCTTGCTGGTCTCGGCACGAGCCTCTTCGATGGCGGCTTTAATAGCGGCCGCATCGTGACCGTCGACTTTTTCAATTACCTGCCAACCATAAGATTCAAAACGTTTTGCGGTATCGTCGGTAAACCAACCCTCGACTTCACCATCAATCGAAATGCCGTTGTCATCGTAGAACGCAATCAGTTTACCAAGACCAAGCGTGCCTGCCAGCGAGCAGACCTCATGCGAAATACCTTCCATCAAGCAGCCGTCGCCAAGGAAGGTATAGGTGTAGTGGTCAATAATGTCGTGTTGCGGACGGTTAAATTGCGCTGCAAGAATTTTCTCAGCTAACGCCATACCTACTGCGTTCGAGATGCCTTGGCCAAGCGGGCCAGTCGTGGTTTCAACGCCCGGTGTGTAACCATATTCTGGATGACCTGGGGTTTTTGAGTGCAATTGACGGAAGTTTTTTAGTTCGTCGAGCGGTAGATCGTAGCCCGAAAGGTGCAGCAATGAGTAGATGAGCATCGAGCCATGACCATTGGAAAGAACAAAGCGGTCGCGGTCAGCCCATGCTG
The DNA here is from genome assembly GCF_000753735.1 of Pseudidiomarina atlantica. Classification (GTDB taxonomy): domain Bacteria; phylum Pseudomonadota; class Gammaproteobacteria; order Enterobacterales; family Alteromonadaceae; genus Pseudidiomarina; species Pseudidiomarina atlantica. The sequence goes on from NZ_JPIN01000008.1 coordinate 181,922, forward strand.
GATTTTCAGGGTTGTGTTTCAGATAGTCACGCCATAGTACTTCGGCGATATCGGCCATGCCCATAGGTGCACCCGGATGACCCGAGTTAGCTTGTTGCACGGCATCCATGCTAAGCGCACGAATGGCGTTGGCTAGGTGCTTACGTTCTGAAACTGATGCTGTCATGTCAAAAACCCCGAATTGCTGCTAGAAATACGTTCAGATTGAGCGCGTATTGTCCACAATTCGGGGCTTCTAAGCAAATTAGATATCGCTGCGCAGGGCTTCCGCTTTGTCAGTTTTCTCCCACGGGAAGGCATCACGACCGAAGTGACCGTAAGCAGCTGTTGCCCGATAAATCGGACGTTCCAAGTCAAGCATCTTGATCAAGCCATACGGACGTAGGTCAAAATGTTTACGCACCAACGCAATCAATCGCTCTTCGCTATACGGGCTGGTGCCGAAAGTTTCGATGCTGATCGAGGTCGGCTCAGCCACCCCAATCGCGTACGACACTTGAATTTCGCAACGCTCAGCCAAGCCCGCAGCAACTAAGTTTTTCGCAACATAGCGAGCAGCATAAGCAGCGCTACGATCGACTTTTGACGGGTCTTTACCAGAGAACGCGCCACCACCATGACGAGCCATGCCGCCATAGGTGTCCACGATGATCTTACGACCGGTTAAGCCGCAATCGCCCATAGGTCCACCAATCACAAATTTGCCGGTTGGGTTAATCAACAAACGTTCCTGATGTTTCGGGAACCATTCAGCTGGCAGTACTGGCTTGATGATGGTTTCAATTACCGCTTCACGCAGTTCTGCTTGCGAGATACCTTCGGCATGCTGAGTCGACAACACCACGGTATCAATAGCCACTGGCTTGCCATCTTCGTAAACAAAGGTCAGCTGACTTTTCGCATCCGGACGCAACCAAGGTAGGGTACCGTCTTTACGCACTTGCGCTTGACGCTCCATTAACCGATGCGCATAGGTGATGGGCGCCGGCATCAACACATCGGTTTCGTTCGATGCATAACCGAACATCAAGCCTTGGTCACCCGCACCTTGTTCTTCTAGCACTTCACGATCAACGCCCTGATTGATATCTGGCGATTGCTTACCGATGGCATTCAAAACCGCACAAGATGCGCCATCGAAGCCCATATCTGAATGGGTGTAACCAATGTCACGCACGGTGTTACGCGCAAGGTCTTCGATGTCGACCCAAGCACTCGTGGTGACTTCGCCCCCCACCAAGACCATGCCGGTTTTAACATAAGTTTCGCAAGCGACCCGAGCGCGTGGATCTTGCGCCAGAATGGCATCAAGGACTGCGTCTGAAATTTGATCTGCAATTTTATCAGGATGTCCCTCAGAAACAGATTCCGAGGTAAAAAGGTGCTTCGCCATAGTGTGTCGTCTCAAAATAAGGTTCTTACAAAAAAATTGGGCGTAGTTTAACGAAACCACGCCCATTTTTCTAGATTTAGACGTCTAAAAGTCTTTATTTCTGTTTAAGCGTTGCCATATCAATCACAAAGCGGTATTTCACGTCGCTTTTGAGCATGCGCTCGTAAGCTACGTTAATCTCATCCATGGCGATCATCTCGATATCCGAAGTGATGCCATGTTCGGCACAGAAATCGAGCATTTCTTGCGTTTCTGCGATACCACCAATCAACGAACCGGCCAAACTGCGACGTTTGGCGATCAAGTTAAATACCGCTGGCGATGGATGATGCTCTGCTGGCACGCCAACCAAACACATGGTGCCATCGAGGCGCAGTAACGACAGGTACGCATCTAAATCGTGAGGTGCGGCAACCGTGTTGAGAATGAAATCGAGCGAGTTGGTCCACTCTTTCATCGCTTCTTCGTCTTTGGAGATCACTACGTGATCAGCACCCAAGCGCTTGCCATCATCTACTTTACCTGGCGAGGTGGTAAATAAGACGACTTCAGCACCCATGGCACTGGCGATCTTAACCGCCATGTGACCGAGTCCGCCGAGTCCGACCACACCCACTTTATGACCTTTGGTCACACCCCAGTGACGCAAGGGCGAGTAGGTGGTGATACCCGCACAAAGCAGCGGTGCAACGCCGGCCAGATCGAGTTTGTCAGAGACTTTTAAAACAAAACCTTCTTTCACGGTGATGCGGTTTGAATAGCCGCCAAAGGTAACGCCGCCAAGATGTTTGTCTTCGCCATTGTAAGTACCAACAAAACCGTTTTCGCAGTATTGTTCATGGCCTTCATCACAACTATGGCAGTGACCACAGGAGTCGACCATACAGCCGACGCCCACCGTGTCACCTACTTTAAACTTGCTGACTTTACTGCCAACACGAGTGACTTTACCGACAATCTCATGCCCAGGTACGCAGGGGAATACGGTGCCACCCCATTCATTACGCGCTTGGTGCAAATCGGAGTGGCAGACGCCACAGTACTCAATTTCTATTTCTACATCTTCGGCCGTTGGATCACGGCGTTCGAATTCAAAGTATTCGAGTTCTTTATCTGCAGCCTGTGCTGCATAACCAATCGCTTGTGGCATAACCTACTCCTTGGGTTAATCGTTAGCTGGGTACAGCAACGCTTCGTTTACCGTTTGCGTAAGTGGGTGATACCCAGGCTTCGCTTGTTGATAAACTTCGCGTGCCCATTTTAAGTTGTCCGGTGTTTTCGCTAATTCACGATACAACGGACTCACGAGCTTGTTGCGTCCAATAGTGAGCAAGTAATTACGCAAACGCTCCCGCGCTGGTTCATAATTTTTCACAATCGCCAAACGCAACCAAGCATGTGCAATTTCTGCGTTTTGACTGGTAGTAAGACCGTACTCCTTGTCTAAGCGTTCCATATTCACGCTAGAGATATCGAGCGGCAAATTATTGATGAAGTGCAACCACTCGTGCGTAGTCCATTCAGCTGTTTGTAATTGTCCACCTTTCAACCAACGTTGCATTTGTTTTTCAACTTGCGCGAATGCATCCGATTCGGGTTGCGGTGCGTCGGCAGGAAGGCCCGGTTGGTGAATCCATTCATTGATTTTATCCATGCTCACCACGTTCGGGTGCTTGGCGAGCAAGTTGCGCGCAAGATAGTCTTTAAATTGCTTAGTAGAGATGCTCTGAAACGCGAAATCAGCAAAATACTGGCGTAAAAACGCATCAAAGGTTTCACGGCCAAATTTGTCTTCCAAGTAGACCAAGAACAACTGGCCTTTCACGTAAGGCACATTGGAGAACACATCATCTGGATGGCGGGTACCGAGTTCAATATTCAATACCGTGTCTGCCGGCGCTAAACGCTCCATGTCTGCCAGCAAGTCTTGATAGCCAAGTGCCAGTTCCATTTGTGCGCGACGTTCACCGAACAAGGCTTCCATGATGCGATTTTCAACATAGCTGGTAAATCCTTCATTGATCCACAAATCGCGCCAGCTGGCGTTGGTCACTAAGTTGCCAGACCAAGAATGCGCGAGTTCGTGCGCAATCAAGTTAATCAGAGTGCGATCACCAGAAATCACCGTCGGCGTAATAAACGATAGTCGCGGATTTTCCATTCCGCCATAGGGGAAACTTGGCGGCAATACTAATAGGTCATAGCGGTCCCAGCGATAGGGGCCGTACATTTTTTCAGTCGCTGTGATCATTGCTGGCGTGTCAGCCCACTCCCACACCGCATCATCAATGATGTAAGACTCAGCAAATACCGCAACGTTATCGCTAATCGACTTCACTTCAAGGTCGCCCGCAGCAATCGCAATCAAATAAGGTGAAATCGGCTGTGGCATCGATAAATGATACTCACCGCTCCGCTCATCGCTCAGGCTGTTGTTGGCACTCATCACCGCCAACAAGCCAGGTTCAGTATGAAGCATCGCATTGTAAGTCAAACGCAGGGCCGGTGTATCTTGAATTGGAATCCAACTGCGCGAGTGAATGGGTTGCGACTGACTAAACATAAAGGGATGTTTTTTACCCGCAGTTTGCTCTGGAGTCAGCCACTGCAAACCACTTGCAGTCGGCGCGGTGGCATAATGAATACGCACTTTCTCGGCGCTATCGCCAATACTGATGGTCAACTCCTGACCGAGAGTTTCATGCGCATCGCCTAGCTGATAGGCCGTTTCTTGCCAGGCGTTATCAACCCAGAGTTCGGTTTTTTCAATGGTCAGATCGCGGGTGTCTAAATGCAACGTATCGGCATCGCCATGACGCAAGAGATCATAGGTGGCGGTGCCAACCAGTTGTTTATTGTCGAAGTCGATGGTTAGATCGAGCTCTAAATGCGGCGTCGATACCTCATTTAATTTGGCGTAGCTATGCGCATCTTCCGCCCACGCATGCTGAGTTGCAGTACTGGCAACTAAAGTGGCGGCGGTGGCCCACTGTAAGAACTGTTGCTTTATCGCCATGTCGGCTTTCCTTCTGATAAGATGTTGACATCAATTGTTATCGGAACATGTTATGCGAGTACCGCGAATTTATCATCCTTTCGACGAAAAAACTGCGTCCGCCGGCTGGCCCATCGGCCATCAACTAGAACTTAGCGATGACGCAGCAAATCATGTTGGCCGCGTGTTGCGTATGAATGCTGGACAAGCGCTGACACTGTTTAACGGTGACGGCCATGATTACGCCGCGAAGATTGTGGCGGTCAGCAAAAAGAATGTGCTGGTGGAAATCACTGCGCAAGCGTTGAATACCAGCGAGGCGCCAATCAAAATTCATCTAGGTCAGGGCGTTTCACGTGGCGATCGCATGGATTTCGTGTTGCAAAAATCGGTCGAGCTCGGAGTACACGCCATAACGCCGTTATTTACCGAACGCTGTGGGGTCAAACTCAGCGGTGACCGGTTACTGAAAAAACAACAACAATGGCAAAAAATTGTCATTGGGGCTTGCGAGCAGAGTGGCCGCAGTTATGTGCCAGTAGTGCACACTCCAGTGCCGTTACAACAGTGGCTCGGCGAGCTTCCTGCTGCACTTCGCTTGACGCTAGACCCCGAAGCGCAGGTGCCGCTACGCGAGCAACAGCTCAGCAGTGAGCACATTCAGCTGCTCATAGGTCCTGAGGGAGGCCTCACCGAGGCCGAGATTACAGCAGCAGCAACAGCTAACTTTCAAGCCGTGCGACTCGGCCCTCGCGTGCTGCGCACAGAAACAGCAGCCCTTAGTGCATTGACTGCGGTACAATACCAATTCGGCGATTTAGCCACTGCGACTGGCAAGGAGTAAGCATATGAAACTAGCAATGATTATGGACCCTATGGCAACGGTTAAAACCTATAAGGACACCAGCTTTCGCCTGTTGCTCGAAGCCCAAGCTCAGGGGTATGAATGCTTTTATCTTGAGATGCAGGACTTATCATTGCAACAAGGTAAACCCATGGCACGCGCACGACCTGTTACCGTGCGCGACCAAGCAGAAGATTTTTACACTTTTGGCGAAGTGGCTGAGCAGCCACTAGCTGAGTTTGACGTCATTATGATGCGCAAAGATCCGCCATTCGACACCGAGTACGTGTATGCCACTTACATGCTTGAGTTAGCCGAACAAGCCGGTGCGTTGGTGGTCAACAAACCGCAAAGCTTGCGCGATTGTAATGAGAAACTGTTCACTGCTTGGTTTGCTGATTTAACGCCGCCGACCATTGTCACGCGCCGCGCCGAGCAGATCCGTGCCTTTCACCAACAGCACCAAGATATTATCTTAAAGCCACTCGATGGCATGGGAGGCGCGTCGATTTTCCGCGTCCGCGAAGATGGCAATAACCTTGGTGTCATTATCGAAACGCTGACCGCGCACGGTACCCGTTACGCGATGATTCAGCGCTATTTACCGGAAATCAAAGACGGTGACAAACGCATTCTGATCATCGATGGCGAGCCAATGCCCTATTCACTCGCACGCGTACCCTCAGCAGGTGAAACTAGAGGCAATCTTGCAGCCGGTGGCAGCGGACGCCCGCAACCTCTGTCTGACAGCGACTGGGAACTAGCGCGGCGGGTCGGTCCTGAATTGAAAAAGCGTGGCTTATTGCTGGTGGGACTGGATGTCATTGGCGATCGTATCACTGAAATTAATGTAACGAGCCCCACTTGTATGCGCGAGATCGAGGCCGCATATGATATTAATATTGCCGCCAAATTATTTGAAGCGATCGCGGCGCGACTTAAGGCCTAGAGGTTTATGGAAGCATTAACGAATTTACAGAACCACTTTTTAATTGCCATGCCGAGCTTGGACGATCCGTTCTTTCAACGTTCGGTTACGTTTATTTGTGAGCACAACCAAGACGGAGCTATGGGCTTGGTGATCAACCAGCCGGTTGAAATGAACGTTGCCAGCCTACTGCAGCAATTAGAGATTGTCGTGCCCGAACATTCGTCGATGTTTAATCAGCAAGTGTTTGCTGGCGGCCCGTTAGCGCGCGACCGTGGTTTCGTATTACATGCGCCAGCTGGTGATTGGCGCAGCTCTGCCAAGTTAAGCGAAGAGCTGATGATCACCACCTCAAAAGATATTTTAGAAGCGATGGGCCGTGGCGACGCACCTGAGAAATTTTTGCTCACCCTTGGCTACGCAGGCTGGGAAGCCGGTCAGCTAGAACAGGAGTTGGCGGAGAATAGCTGGCTTACCATTCCCGCTGACCCTGACATTTTATTTAATACCCCTGTCAATGAACGCTGGCAAAAAGCCACTGAAAAACTTGGTTTTCATTCGTGGCAACTCGGACCTGAGGCCGGTCACGCATGAGCCAAGTGTTAGGCTTTGATTTTGGCACGCACAATATTGGTGTCGCGGTCGGCCAGTCGATTACCGGTACCGCCTCACCGCTCGCCGCGTTAAAAGCAAAAGACGGCCAACCGGATTGGCTGGTAGTCGAAAAGTTGATTAAGGAATGGCAGCCAAAACTGTTGGTGGTGGGCTTGCCGTTGAACATGGATGGTTCGGAGCAAGCACTGACGGATTTAGCGCGCAAATTTGCCAACCGCCTGCATGGCCGCTTTGGCTTACCTGTTGAGTTGCAAGATGAACGCCTGACCACAGTGGCGGCAAAAGAAGAGCTGTTTGCTCGCGGTGGCTTCCGCGAGCTCAGCAAAGACAAGATTGATAGCGCGGCAGCCCAGCTTATTCTTGAAGACTACCTCGCCCACCACTCGCTATAGATTTTCCTCAGCATATTGCGCTAATGAGCTACGAACCACACCATTTAAGTTCACAGTGGCGCTGCCTGGATAATCTTTGAATCTTTCTACTATATAAGTGAGTCCCGAGGTCACCGCAGTCAAATAATAACTGTCAATTTGTGCCAAGTTACCCGAACAAATAATTTTAGTGCCGGTACCACAGCGGGTGATGATGGTTTTCAGCTGTGATGCGGTTAAGTTTTGCGACTCATCGAGCAAAACAATGGCATTTTGAATCGAGCGCCCGCGCATAAAGTTCAGCGATTTAAACTGGATATTGGCCTTGTTCATTATGTAATTGAGGCTCGAATCCATGCTCTCATCGTGTTTGTGTAACACTTCGAGCGAGTCCGTAATTGCCGCCAACCAAGGTGCCATTTTTTCTTCTTCAGTGCCGGGTAAATAGCCTATAGATTCCGCAATTTCGGGTGTGTTGCGGGTCACGATAATCTTTTCGTAAATGCCCTGCTCGATGACCAGTTCTAGCGCACTTGCCAATGCCAGCAAGGTTTTACCACTACCCGCTGGCCCAGTCAGAATCACTAAGTCTATCGACGGGTCCAGCAAGGCATTCATCGCCATCGCTTGATAGATATTTTTAGGATGTATACCCCACGCGTGATAACTCATCATGCGCTCAAATCCGAGGTCATGGAGGCGCACATGCGCTCCATCGTAGCCGACGACTTTGGCAGCAAAATGTTCGGTGTCGTCAATCAAATACTGATTACGAAACACCGATGGCAACACACTGCGTTCCACTTCATGGAAAGTCTCTCGGCCCTCTTGCATGCTGGTGACTTCGCCTACGGTTTGCCAAAAATCGCCCTCTAGCTCGACAAAGCCTTTAGAGAGAAAACGAATATCATCAATCAATTGGTCGGTACGGTAGTCTTCAACAAACTTCACCCCGGCACCTTTAGCTTTGAGGCGCATGTTGATGTCTTTGGTGACCAACACCACTTTTGCTGGCGCATGCTTTTTCTGTAGTTCGATAGCAGCTTGAATAATACGGTGATCGTTCTCTGATAAGTTCAACACCGAATCCGTTTGCTTGAGCTGGTAATCGGGGAAAATCGCCAAGGTGCCCTCCGCGTGATGCGCTCCCTGCATGCGGCTCAACGGCACGCCAGCAATGATTTCTTCTGGACTGGCATCTTTTAACGCATCTTCGAGTGAGCGAATCGCAACGCGCGCTTCACGACTGACATCTTTGTGGCGATCTTTAATGTTATCGAGCTCTTCGAGCACGACCATTGGAATGATAACGTTGTGTTCTTCAAAATTGAGAAAGGCAAGGGGTTCGTGAAGTAAGATGTTGGTGTCGAGCAGGTAATATTTAGGCGTAGTTTCGGGCATGCGTAACCTCAAGCAGTAGTGAAAATTTATTTTAATAATTCTGGCTTGGTCTACAGTTTTAAGACTAGCGCAGTTTTCATGAAAATGGTGTGAACATTGAAAAAAATTTCGCTACCATGTGCGACCTTTTTTGAAGACGCATCAAACGTCCGCAGTCGTAGAGGATGATGGCATGACAATTGAATCCACCGAGATTCCTGCAGTAGGTCAACGTTGGCTTAGTGAAACCGAGTTAGAGCAAGGTCTAGGCTTAATCACCCAAGTCGAAGGTCGACTGCTGAGTGTATTTTTTCCAGCGACCGATGAGTTGCGCCAATATGCCCTTGCGCAAGCACCCTTGGCACGTTATCGCCTGCTTCCCGATGACCAAGGCCAGCACGCTGAAGGCTGGGCATTTACCGTACAACAGGTAGAAGTTCGCGGCGGTGTCTACGTGTACCACGGTGAGCGCGAAGACGACGGCAATGCAGTGGTGGTGCCAGAGGCGCAATTAGCGGCACAGGTTGCCACTCATCATCCCTTAACTCGACTAATGGCCGGCAAAGCTGACCGCCTCGACATGTATCGCTTGCGACAACGAGCGCAAGTGCACCTGAAACGCTGGCAGCAGTCGCCGGTGGCAGGCTTACTGGGGGCGCGCGCACAATTATTACCGCATCAGCTCTATATTGCTCACAGTGTCGCTGACCGTTTTCAGCCGCGGGTGTTACTGGCTGATGAGGTCGGCTTGGGCAAAACCATTGAAGCAGGCCTGATTTTGCAACGCCGGCTGTTAACCGGTCGCGCGCAACGCGTATTAATTGCCGTGCCAGACGCGCTATGCCACCAATGGTTGGTCGAGCTCCGCCGCCGCTTTGCCCTCGCCTTTAGTCTGTTTGACAGCGAGCGCTGCGCTGAGGCACAAATCGATAGTGACAATGTGTTCGAAACCGAGCAACTGGTGGTGATCCCACAAAGCTTGTTAGACGAGGCGAATTGGTTTGCGCAACTATTGGTAGCGGAATTCGATACGCTTATCGTTGATGAGGCGCATCGCATTGCGCCGGCCACGCAACGCTTTTCGCAGCTCCAGCAATTATGCGAAGCCATCGCTAGCGTATTGCTGCTGACAGCCACGCCAGAACAAGCTGGCCTAGATGGCCATTTCGCCCGGCTGCAATTACTCGACCCTGACCGCTTTCATTCCTTTGCTGAGTTTCAGCAAGAGCAGCAGGACTACCAGCAGCTCACCAAGCTTGCCACAGTGCTGGCCCGCGAAGGTGCGCACAAATTGCTCGACCGCTTGCTCGATCATTATGGCACTGGCCGGTTGATGTTTCGCAACAGTCGGAGTCACATTGGCGGCTTCCCAGAGCGAATTTGTTTACCAGTTGAACTCCAGAGCAGCGATGATTTCGCCGCAAAAGCGCAATGGTTACAGCAATTACTGCGTGAGCATAAACAAGATAAATTCGTGCTCATTTGTCGCTCGTCGCTGACGGTGCAAGAACTCTACGATTATTTACGCGTGCAACATGGTATTCATGCTGCTGTGTTTCACGAGGGCATGACCTTGCTCGAACGTGATCGCGCGGCCGAATATTTTGCTAGCCCCGAAGATGGTTGTCCGATTTTGCTCTGCTCAGAAATTGGTAGCGAGGGGCGAAACTTTCAGTTTACCCATCAGTTAGTGCTATTTGATTTGCCTGATCACCCCGAACTCCTCGAGCAACGGATCGGACGCTTAGATCGCCTTGGTCAACGTCACGCAGTGCAAATCCATGTGCCTTACACTATCGATAGCCGCGATGCCTATCTTTTTGAGTGGTATAGCGCGATGCAAGCGTTTTCCGCTCCGAATCCTGTCGGCGCCATGCTGTACGATGAATTTCATCAGCAGCTGCAGCCCTTTTTAACCGGTGATTATCACGATGAGCTCGGCTTTGCTGAGTTGGTTGCAGCAACCGAAGAACGGGCGCAGCAATTACGTGCACGAATCGAACAGGGCCGCGACCGTTTACAGGAGCTCAACGCCTTTCGCCCGCAAGCGGCGCAAGCAGTCATTACTGCCATTCAGAGCGCTGCACAAACCGACGAATTGCAAGACTTTATGCTTGAGTTTTGGGCGCGCTTTGGCGTCGACTACGACGAATTGAACGCGCATAGCGGTTGGTTGCGCCCGACCGAGCAAATGCGTATTCAATTGCCCGGATTAGCTGAGGATGGCATTACCGTTACCTTCTCGCGCGACTACGCACTGGATCACGAGCAGGTCGAGTTCTTATCGTGGGACCACCCGCAAGTGCAACATGCGCTAGAAGTATTGAGTCAAGATAGTTTCGGTAGTACCAGCGTGGCCTTAATGCAAAACAAAGGGCTCGCCGCTGGCACCTGGTTTGTCGAGTTGACCTTTAGTAGCCAACTGGTGACCAGCAGTGACTTGGTTGCCCATGAGTTCTATCCACACCACGCCATGCGCGTACTGCTTGATAGCCAAGGGCGTGAGCTCACCGCACGCGTGAATGCCAGCGCTTTTGACAAGCAGTTACAGTTTATTGATAAAAAACAAGCGCGAGCACTTTTGCAGCAGTTGCGACCGCAAATTCAACAACTGATTACGCAGGCGTGGCAACCAGCGCAACAGCAACAACAGCAGTTGCTGGCGCAAGCACAAGCAAAGATCAGTGCTGAATTGGGTCAGCAGTTGCAACGCTTACATGAGCTAAAGCAGCGCAATCCTGCAGTGCGCGAAAGCGAAATTGAAGCTTTGCAAGTACGCCAACAACGCTTGCTAAGCGCACTAGAACAGCCGCAGCTGCAGCTTGATAGTGCGCGTATCATTGTGAATATGCCGCAATGACCTTACGCGACTACCGCCCGCCCACCGAGCCCTACTTGCGCATCGTCTATCGCGACGAGGCTTTAGTAGTGGTAGATAAGCCTTCGGGGTTGTTGAGTGTGCCGGGGAAAGACCCCGCCCATCGCGATTCGGTATGGGCGCGGGTGACCCGAGTACTACCCACAGCGCGGATTGTGCATCGTTTAGATATGGCTACCTCGGGGCTGATTGTGTTGGCACTCAGTAAAACTGCACAAGCACATTTACAGCGCCAATTTGAACACCGTATTGTGCGCAAATACTATCGCGCACGAGTTGCTGGACAATTGCCAGCACAGCGCGGCAGCATTGAACTAGCGATGCGCTGCGACTGGCCGAACCGACCACGCCAAATGGTAGATTTAATTGCTGGGCGCGCCGCGCAAACGCGCTATGAAGTGGTGAACACAACAGCGGCTAACAGCGAGGTACTACTGTATCCGGTGACGGGACGTTCGCATCAGCTACGGGTGCACATGCAAATGCTCGGCACGCCCATTTTAGGCGATAAATTTTATGCCGATGCCGCCGCATATGCAGCGGCACCGCGATTGTTACTGCATGCTGAAGAAATTGGCTTTTTACATCCGCTGACCCAACAGCCGATTAACTTCCATTGCCCTGCTGACTTTTGATCAACTCATAAGCTGCTTGAATTTCCTGCGCTTTCTGTTGCGCTGATTCACGCATTTCGGGTGGCAAACCTTGCGCAGCAAGTTTGTCTGGGTGATGTTTTGCCATCAATTTGCGATACGCTTTTTTGACTTCTGCGGCGCTCGCCTGGCGACTCACACCCAAGACCGCATAAGCGTCGTCCAGTTGGTTAGCAGCATTGGCTTGTTGCCCTGCACGACTGCCACCGCCGCGAAAGCGTTGACCGGCCTGCGCCATTTGTAACCAGAGATCGAGTTGCTCACGACGAAATCCGAGCGCTTGGGTAATGCGCAACAGGACGTCATACTCGGCCTGCTCCAGCTTGCCATCGTGCAACGCCAACACCAGCACTTGTTCCACAAAAAACTGCAGAATATCGCGACGCCAAGCGACCTGACGCCGAAACGCTGAGACCTTAGCAACTAGTGGATAATCGGCTTCTTTACCCTCGCGAAAGGCTGCTTGCGCGCGCTCTCTAGCGCTTTCATCAAGACGTAAATGCTGCATCAACGCGCTGACATAGTTGATGTCCTGCTCGGTGACACGCCCTTTAGATTTCGCCAAGTGACCGAGCACCGCAAATAAAGTATCGGTGAATAGTTGCTGATTGAGCACACCACCGCTTTGCATGGATTGCGCCAAGGCTTTGTCAAACCAATGTCCGATCAGCACCCCAAGAAATACGCCGGGTAGACGCAACAACAGGTAACCAAAAAAGCCACCAAGCACTTTTCCCCAAATCATGAGGGCTCCTTTATTTCATTTTTTGAGCAGCTAAAGCCGGTTGAATACGTTCAACCAACAAGCTTCTAAAATCGTCGAACTCCGGGTAGATCGCAGCAACATCGTGGAGATAGCCTAAATTTCGCGGAATGTCCTGCAAGTATCCAGGATTACCATCACGCTCACAACGACGCGCAAATAGGCCACTGACATAACAGTGCCGTTGTAATCCCATTAAATCGAACCAGCGCCGCCAAGTGTCGGCTTCGACCTGCAAATCGCTACGTTGCTCACGTAAAAATGCAAAGCAGTCTCGCGCCAGTTGATCGACTTGGGTTTGCGGCCAGCGCACATAGCAATCGCGCAATAAACTCACCACATCATAAGTAATGGGGCCGACTGCGGCATGATGAAAGCCCGTATAGGCAAATTCATTAGCGCCTTGCACCAGAATATTGCGCGCATGAAATTTGCGATGTAAGCCCACTTGCGGCTGAGCTTCGGCATTATCCACTAAAGTCTGGCAAAATTTTTGCCAGACTTTGATTTCGGTGGTACTCAACTGCACACCAAGATGCGCTTCTAACAGCCAGTCATGCATTAGCGCCAATTCTGCACGCAGCGCTTCGCCGTCAAAGCGTGGCAAACGTCCTTGCGCGGTGGCATTCACTTGCATCAACTTGGCAAGGTCTGGAAATACGCGCGGATACCAGTCGGTAAGGTTTGCCTCACTAAGTTGGCTCAAAAACAAACTTGAGCCTAAATCTGAAATCAATAAGAATCCACGAGTTTGATTCACCGCCACTAGCTCAGGTACAGGAATACCTTGTTCTGCGTACGCATCAGCAACCGCTAGATAGTCGGCAATCGTTGTTGCATCATTCATGGTGTCAATCGCAATAAGGCTGCGCAAGCCGTCGTGCACTCGGTAGTAACGCCAAGGTCGAGCATCACCAAAAACAGGCTGCAAATCCTGCTGCGTTTGCCCCGTGACGGACTCGCACCAAGCTTGTAATTGCAGTTCTCGTTTATTTTCCACGCTTATTCCTCGCTCACAAATGGCAGGCAACGTAAATTTGCTTTATCATACCTGCCATACGAATAAGGACAAAGTTGAGTCAACACCCACATGCAGCATTTGACGCGAGGCGTTTGCTGGGGCATCGCCCTATTTTATCTAGCAAGCCCGTCGACCTCGGCACAAACGACTGAAAATGCCCAGTACTTAGCGCAGTGTCCTGTGCGCGCGCCTTTATTTCAAGTACAAGATCTGCAACCGATCGGTAATTTACCTGCCGGCGCTATTGGCGTGCGTGCTGATCAAGCCGATATTGACTCAGAAACGTCAATCGCATCATTCCTTGGCGATGTGCAAGTGCAATTCAATGAACAATTCTTGATGACCGCCCAAGCAACTGTCAACCAAGCCAGCGGAAATATCAATGCCAGTGGAGCCACCCAATTCACTGATGGTTATGTGCAAGTTAAAAGCGAAAACTTTCGGCTCAATTCTGCTGAAAATCGCGCCTACCTTGCCGGTGCCTCCTATCAACTGATTGAGAGCGGTGCGCATGGCCGTGCCGATATTTTGTCGATTTCAGAACAGCAAGTTTTACTCGCCGGCTCGACCTTTACCACCTGTCCAACCGAAGACCCCGCATGGCAATTGAGTGCCAGCGAGATCAGTATCAGCGAGAATGAAGCTTGGGGCGAAGCTTGGAATGCCAAGTTTGAGTTATTTGGGGTACCGGTTTTGTATGTGCCTTACATCAACTTCCCCATCACCGATGAGCGGAAAACTGGCTTTTTATTTCCTACAGTGCGGTCTTCTTCGAAAAACGGCTTTGAATTCGAGCTCCCCTATTACATCAACATTGCCCCGAATCAGGATGCCACCATTACTCCGCGCTACATGGCCGAGCGAGGTCTGCAGTTGAAAGGTGAATACCGCGTCTTAAGCGAGGGCGGTTTTGGTCAGGCAAATATTGCTTATCTTGATAACGATAATAGTTGGGAAACCGATGACTCACGTTTCTTGTGGCGCTTGGAACATCAACAAAATTGGAATCAACAATGGCGTTCCTACGTCAATATTCTTGATATCAGTGATGACGACTACTTGAACGACTTCGGCAGTGATTTTGCTGGGCGCGCCGATGCGCAGCTCTATCGCCATGCCCGCGTCGACTACCTGACCGATGACTGGCAGGTGATGTTGCGAGCCGAAGACTTCGAGTTATTAGGTGACTTTCGCTCGCCCTATCGCACGATGCCGCAAATCACCAGCTATGCACAATGGCAAACCATGCATGAGGTGGACTTCGCGCTTGCTACTGAACTCACCCATTTTCGTAATCAAGATATTAGCGATGATTATGCAACGCGGTTTTACGTAGAACCGAAAATGACGGTGCAAATCGAGGAGCCCGCATACGACTGGCTGACCGAAGTAAGTTACAGCTACACCTATTACGACCAATCGTCACAGCTCAGTGAGTTAGCGGATAACCCAAGTCGCGGTTTGCCGCAGTTTCGTACTCGCGCACGACTCAATCTAGAACGCAACTTTGCTTGGCAAAACAGCGATTATCGCCAAGTTCTGCAACCACAAATCCAGTACCTGTACGTGCCTTATCGTGACCAATCCGACATCGGCATTTACGATTCCACTTTGATGCAAGATGACTACCAAGGCTTGTTCCGCGCACGCCGCTTCTCTGGCCTTGATCGGATAGCCGATGCTAACCAAGTCACCATTGGCGCATCGACTAGCATCTACAACGACAGCGCGCGCGAATTATTGCGTTTTAGTGCAGGCCAGATTTACTACTTCGATGACAGTCGTGTGAGTCTATTCGATGATTCAGCGCAAGTCTCCGATGATCGTTCTGACTTGGCGTTCGAAGGCCGTTTTCGCTTCGATGAAAATTGGTTTGTGAATGCTGCCTTGCAATACGATATGGAGCAAAACAATACCCGTAAGAGCCAAACCGCGGTGGAGTATCGCATTGATGAGCGTAACTTGATTCAATTCAGTCATCGCCAAGTGACAAATATTCTTGATGACGATATCGAACAATTAGGCATGCAAGCGGTCTATGAAGTGAATCAGCAATGGCAGGTTGCCAGTAACTGGTATTACGATTTACAACAGAAGCGTACCAACGACGCGCTTCTTGCGTTACAGTACAGCGATTGTTGCTGGGCAATTCGGGTCAGTGCGTATCGTCGCATTAACCGTAATCTAGAGTTCCAAGCATTTGACCCCATGCTCGGGCAGCCAGAATTCGACAATGGGGTAAGCGTACAATTTATCATTAAAGGACTGGGCTCTGATAACGGCAACTTGTTCGAACTGATCGAACAAAGTTTGTTTGGTTATCGTCACCCGTTCTATTTAAGCAACTAGGTAGTTTTCATGAAACAGATGTTGAAGTTAGTGAGCATCGCTTGGCTAGCATTTGCCAGCGTAACCGTCGCCGCTCAGGGTAATGACGTTCTCGATCGTGTCGCGGTAGTCGTCAACGACGGGGTTATTTTACAGAGTGAAGTCGATGCTATGGTGCAACAAATTAAAGTTAACGCCCAGCAGCAAGACATCAATTTGCCCGCCGATGATGTATTGCGCGTGCAAGCTATAGACCGCTTAGTGTTGCAAGAATTGCAATTACAGGTAGCTCGCCGCGCAGGAGTTGAAGTTACCGATGCACAGTTAGAGCAAACCCTCGTTGGTATTGCGCAAGATGCAGGCATTAACGTTGACGAGTTACGTGAGGAAATTACCCGCTCAGGACTTACTTGGCAAAATTACCGCGAGTCGATTCGCCGCGAGATGACGATTGGGGAAATCCAACGCGCTGCAGTTCGCGACCGGGTTTATATTTCGCCGCAAGAAATTAGCAACCTTTCAGAAATGCTCGACCAAATGAGTGATGCTGAGGTGGAATATCGCTTGAGCCATATTCTGATCGGTATTCGCGACGGTAGTAGTGGTGATGAAGTGCAAGATGCGCGTGAGCGTGCCGAGAAACTTATCGAACGCCTCAACAATGGCGCTGACTTCGTCGAAATGGCGATTTCTGCCTCGTCCGGTTCACGTGCTCTTGAAGGGGGGGACCTCGGCTGGATGAGCGTGAACGCCATGCCTACTTTGTTTGCCGAAGCAGTGCGCGATAAACGCAAAGGGGACCTGATTGGTCCGATTAAAAGCGGCGTTGGTTTCCACATTTTGAAAATCGCTGATACCCGTGGACTAGAGACCGTCGAAGTTGAAGAAGTGAAAGCGCGCCACATTTTGTTACGAACCTCGGTCATCTTGTCAGATAACCGCGCTAAGGAGCAACTGGCAGAAATCCGTGAACAGATTATCAACGGCGAAGCGAGTTTCGAAGATATGGCTCGGGAATTCTCTGATGACCCCGGCTCAGCAAGCCAAGGCGGTGATTTAGGCTGGTCAGAAACAAACATCTATGACCCAGCATTTAAACGCGTACTTGATAATAGCGAAGTGGGTGCGATTAGCGAGCCATTCAAATCACAATTTGGTTGGCATATTGCCGAAGTAACCGATCGCCGCATTCAAGATGCAACCGAGCGTAGTAAGCAGAATCGTGCCTATCAATTGCTTTATCGCCGCAAGTACCAAGAAGAATTGGAAAACTGGCAACAAGAGATCCGCGATCAAGCCTACATTGAACAGGTTGTGCAATGAGTCTACCCCGTATCGCCTATAGTTCGGGCGAGCCGGCTGGCATTGGCCCCGATCTTGCGGTGCTGTTAGCACAACAAGCATGGCCATGCGAATTGGTGGTATTGGGCAATCGACAACTCATTCAAGACCGAGCTCAACAGCTCGGTCTTGCTGTTTCAATACAAGCTTACGATGCCACGCGTGCGCCGCAACAATGGCCCGCCGGCACCCTAGTGCTCGCTGAACATGCGTTAGCAGAGCCCTGTGTGACAGGACAACTGAACGCAGCAAATAGCCCCTATGTACTCGACTTGCTGCGGCATGCTGGCAATGGTTGTCTGAGCGGTGAGTTCGACGCAGTCATGACTGGACCAGTACACAAAGGTGTAATCAACGACGCCGGCATTCCATTTAGTGGTCATACTGAGTTTTTTGCCGAATTAAGCCATACCAAGCAAGTTGTCATGATGCTTGCCACTGAAGGGCTTAGAGTTGCGTTAGTGACCACCCACCTACCTTTGCTAGCGGTGCCAAAGGCAATTACCAAAGCATTGGTCAAAAGCGTCTGTTACATATTGGCTGACGATTTATCCCACAAGTTTGGCATTGTCGCGCCACGGATTTTAATCTGCGGATTAAACCCACATGCTGGCGAAAATGGTCACTTGGGGCGCGAAGAAATTGACCATATTATTCCTGCAATTGATGAGTTACAGGCAGAGGGGATGGACGTCAGTGGTCCATGGCCGGCTGACACCCTGTTCCAACCTCATTATTTGGAGCAGGCCGACGCGGTCCTTGCCATGTATCACGATCAAGGCCTACCCGTGCTAAAATATCGTGGTTTCGGGCAAGCGGTGAATATCACCTTGGGCTTGCCTTTTATTCGGACTTCGGTCGATCACGGAACTGCCCTTGATCGCGCGGGAACTGGAAAGATTGACAGCGGCAGCGCCAATTATGCGCTGCAAACCGCTTTAACTATGGTAACCAACACGCATGAGTAAAACCCATCTCGGCCATCGCGCGCGTAAGCGTTTTGGCCAGAACTTCCTGCACGACAGCTTCGTGATAGAGAGCATTGTGGACGCTATCAACCCACAAGAAGGTGAAGCTTTGGTCGAAATCGGTCCAGGCCTCGCTGCACTCACTGAGCCCGTCTGTGAACGAGTGAGCCACCTCACTGTGGTCGAGCTCGACCGCGACCTTGCCGAACGACTCGAGCAGCATCCGTTTTTACAGCAAAAACTGACTGTTTATCGTGGTGATGCGTTAAAAACTGATTTTCATCAGTTTGCGCCTGAAGGCGAGCGTTTGCGAGTGTTTGGTAACCTTCCGTACAACATCTCGACGCCTATTATTTTTCACTTACTCGAACATTTAGATGTGATTGGCGATATGCACTTTATGTTGCAAAAGGAGGTGGTGGATCGGCTTGCCGCAGAGCCGAGCACGAAAACCTATGGTCGCTTGACCGTATCGGTGCAGCAGGCCTGTGCAGTAGAGCCAGTATTGAATGTTCCGCCCGGTGCATTTACCCCACCACCAAAAGTGGAGTCTGCGGTGGTAAGATTAACGCCGTACCAGCAACCACCACATCCGGTACAGTGCCGCAAAACCTTACAAAAGCTCTGTTTAGTGGCTTTTAATCAGCGTCGCAAGACCATTCGCAATAACCTGAAAGAAATCATCAGTAGCGAGCAGCTTGAAGCTTTGGGTATCGACCCGAGCGCACGACCTGAAACCCTTACAGTTGCAGACTATTGTCGTCTCGCCAACTGGTATTATGAACAGCAAGGAACGGTATGAGTACGATTCGAATTGAAGTCAAAACCCATTATTTGGCAGCTCAATCAGCACCTGACAATGGTCAATATGTATTCGCGTATACCATTACTATTCACAACGATGGCGATGCCGAAGTTCAGTTACTGAACCGCGCGTGGAAAATCACCGATGCCGATCACAAAATAACGCGCGTCGCAGGTGACGGCGTGGTCGGTGAGCAGCCGAAAATAGCAGCTGGTGAATCCTATAGTTACACCAGTGGTACCGTGCTGGCAACACCGATTGGCAGCATGGAAGGTCACTACGGAATGGTCGATGTGAACGGCACTAAATTCACTGTCGAGATCCCGTCATTTCGCCTCGCTGTACCCAACATCCTGCATTAATTGCGTATGGCTCGGTATCTGGTCGGCGACTTACAGGGTTGCGTTCAACAACTCGCACAATTGCTTGAGCACGTGCAATTTAATCCCGCACGTGATGAGCTTTGGTGTGTCGGCGACTTGGTGGCACGTGGCCCAGACTCGCTGCAATGCCTGGAACTGTGCCGGTCGTTAGGCCCTGCTTTTAAAGCAGTGTTAGGCAATCATGATTTAAATTTAATGGCGGTGCTGCTGGGCGTGCGCCGTGCCAATCCGAAAGACCGCCTCGATGAGATACTAGCTTTGCCCGAAGCAGATAAGCAGCAATGGCTTGAATTTCTCATCAATGTGCCGTTAATGCGCACGAGCGATGACCTCGTGATGAGCCACGCCGGTATTTATCCGTACTGGAACATTGCCGAGGCGCAAAGTTATGCCGATGAAGTAAGTGCCAGCTTACGCACTGCTTATGCGCGCCAGGAGTTAGCCGATTGGCTGCGTGAAATGTACGGTAACGAACCTGCCTGCTGGTCGGACACTTTAACTGGCGCAGCGCGCATTCGCTTTTTCATTAATGCGTTTACGCGCATGCGCTTTTTAAACGCCAATGGTTGCCTCAATTTGAACGTCAAAGAGCAACCCTCGGCGGCGCTGCGCGAGCAAGGCCTAACGCCATGGTTTGAAGCATGGCCGCAAACGGCAAACACCGTGGTCTTTGGTCACTGGGCCGCGCTGCAAGGACAGACGGCGCGAGCCGATGTAATTGGTTTAGATACCGGCTGCGTCTGGGGAGAATACATGACGCTCATGCGCTGGCCGGATGGCCAGCGCTGGCAAGCTGCAAATCCGGCGCGTTAAGCTACCGTAACTCGCGCAAATTTACGTTTACCGACTTGGTACACGGCTGTGGTTCCTGCCGCAATAACGAGTTTATTATCCGTTACTTTTTCGCCATCTATTTTGACCGCGCTTTGCTTGATCATCCGCATGGCATCCGAAGTTGAACTCACTAAGTCAGCTTCTTTCAACAAATGACAGATACCCAGTTCACCATTGTCACTGGTCACCGTCAGTTCTGGCATCTCATCAGGAATAGCGTTCTTGCTAAAACGCTGCACAAAATCTTGCTCTGCAGCTTCAGCAGCGGCTTCGTCATGAAAACGTGCGATGATCTCTTTAGCCAATAACACTTTGTAATCACGAGGGTTGGCACCGTTTGCAATCGCCGCTTTAAAGCTGGCGATTTCTTCTAGCGGACGGAAACTCAGTAATTCAAAGTAACGCCACATTAATTCATCTGAAATCGACATGATTTTGCCGAACATATCGTTCGCTGGCTCGGTAATACCCACATAGTTGCCTAGCGACTTCGACATTTTTTGCACGCCATCAAGACCTTCGAGCAGTGGTACCATGATCACGGTTTGCGGACGCTGTCCTTCTTCTTTTTGCAACTCGCGACCCATCAACAAGTTGAAACGCTGGTCGGTACCGCCCATTTCGACGTCGGCTTTGAGTGCAACCGAATCCCAGCCCTGCACCAGTGGATAGAGAAACTCGTGAATCGCAATCGGCTGACCAGTGTTATAACGCTTTTTAAAGTCATCCCGTTCGAGCATGCGCGCAACGGTTTGGCGCGCGGCAAGTTTGATCATCCCCGCCGCACCTAGTTCACTCATCCACTCTGAATTGAAACGCACTTCAGTTTTCGCTGGATCCAAGATTTTGAATACCTGCTCTTTGTACGTTTGTGCGTTCGCCATTACATCTTCCGGTGACAGCGGCTTACGCGTGACATTCTTACCGGTCGGGTCACCAATCATGCCGGTGAAGTCACCAATCAAAAAGATAACCTTGTGACCTAAGTCCTGAAATACTCGCAACTTATTGATAAGCACCGTATGGCCTAAATGTAAGTCAGGCGCAGTTGGGTCAAATCCAGCCTTAATCACCAGCGGTTTACCACTGGCAAGCTTATCTTTCAGCTCATCCGCCAATAAAATCTCTTCGGTGCCACGGGCGATCTCCGCGAATGCATCGGACGCTGGGTTTGCCATTATTTTTTACTCCTGAGTGAACCACTTGGCGACAAAATCGGTCTACAAACCTTGCATTGTAAGCGATTTGCCGCCTTGTTTTAAGCGCAAAGTTGGGTAAAGTAACTGGAAAAAGCTTGTGCTTCGTATTATTCTGCAGTAACTAGTGTTGCGATACTAGTCAATAAGTGCGCTAACTTCAGGACGTTTATGAAGGTATTTACGAAAAGAATGGCGGGGTTTGTACAACAACTCCCTCGACGCCATCAGGTATTATTGTCTACAGTGGCAGCCGCCACGTTGATCGTATTGTTGCTGCCGTCTGAGCAAGCGACAGCGTCACGTAATACATCTGATCCGAAACTCGCGGAGCAGCAATTGATCCTCGGCGAGCGCCTTGAAATTCCAGTTGCGGCCAAGGCTGCAGTGACTGCCCAAGCGCAACATACGCCTGCTTTGCAACCTAGCGTTGATACGACCGCAGCGGCTGAGACTGTTGCCGTATCAGAACCGGTCGAGCCTGCGGTACAATGGAGCGGTTACAAAGTTAAAAGTGGTGACAGCTTAGCGCGCATCTTCGAGCGCATGGGCTACTCTCCGCAAGAGCTCTATAAAGTCACTCAAGACCAACAAGCCAATAAATATTTTCTCAAGTTACGTCCTGGCGATACCTTACGTTTCGCTAAAGATACCAACGACGAACTCGTACAACTGGCCTATCAGATATCCCCTATTGATACCCTCATCGTGTCAAAAATCGACGGCTCCTATCAAAGCGAGATCGACACCAAAGAAGTTCAGGTTCAAGAAGCCTTTGCTTATGCTGAAATCTCAAGCAGTTTTTGGAATGCCGGTATCAATGCTGGTCTCACTGAAAACCAGATCATGAGTATCGCCAGCATTTTTGGCTGGGATATCGACTTTGCCTTGGATTTACGGAAAGGCGATGAATTCTCGGTGATTTTTGAGAAAGAATATGTAGATGGTGAATTCGTTGGCTACGGCAAAGTGCTAGCTGCGGAATTCGTCAACCAAGGTGAGCGCTATCAAGCTATTTTGCACGAAGACGGCGATTACTATGCGCTCGATGGTAGCGCTATGCGTAAATCCTTCTTACGCTCGCCGGTAAAGTTCACTTACATTAGTTCAAATTTCAATCCGCGCCGTTTACACCCAGTAACCGGCGTCGTGCGTCCACACAATGGAACTGACTACGTGGCGCCTGTGGGCACACCTATTATGTCGTCCGGCGCCGGTAAAGTGATTGCCAGTGCCTACAATAATCTCAACGGTCACTATGTCTTTATTCAACATGGTGAGCGCTATGTGACCAAATATCTGCACCTGAGCAAACGCCTCGTTAAGCGCGGTGATAAAGTCAAACAGGGTGATATTATCGGTCGCTTAGGCAGTACCGGTCGAGTCACTGGCGCGCATTTGCACTATGAATTCTTAGTCGATGGCGTGCATCGGAATCCGCGTAACGTTGAACTGCCTGAGGCCGAATCACTGAACGCGCAACAGCTACCGGCCTTTAAGAAAATTGCTGAACAGCGCCTCGCTATGCTCGAGAACAACCGCCGTACCTACTTGGCCATGAACTAATGCCTGCGGCGGAACGTTACATCGGGCTGATGTCCGGCACCAGCATGGATGGCATCGATGCGGTGTTGGTCGACTTCAGCAGCGCACAGCCGCAACTTGTTGCTCATTGTCACTTAGCCATGCCAACCGACCTTGGCGCAGAATTAAAGCGTCTGTGCCAGCCAGGTCCAAATGAACTCCATCGTCTCGCCACTACCGATCGCCTGTTCGCGGAATATGCTGCGCAAGCGGTGCACGAGTTGTTACATCGCAGCGGGCATCCGCCAAGCGCAATTAAGGCTATTGGTAGCCATGGCCAGACCGTTCGCCATATGCCCGATGTGGCAACCCCGTACACAGTACAATTAGGCGATCCATCAACGCTGGCGGCGCTTACCGGTATTGCGGTGGTGGCTGACTTTCGCCGTAAAGACGTTGCCCTTGGTGGCCAAGGGGCGCCCTTGGTACCCGCTTTTCATAACGCGCTGTTTCGCGACCAGTTAGCCAAAGGAAGTTGTGCGGCGGTGCTAAATTTGGGGGGTATCGCCAATATTACTGTGATCGACACTGCTAGTGATGAGGTGTTGGGGTTCGATACAGGACCTGCCAATACCTTGCTCGACCTTTGGTATCAGTTACAACATCCAGACGCTGCCACCGACTACGACCCAAACGGCCAGTTTGCCGCGAGCGGCAACGTCAACGCCGAGCTACTGCGGCAAATGATGACCGATGATTATATTCAGCAAACGGCACCCAAGAGCACTGGCCGCGAGTACTTTAATCATGAGTGGCTGATGGGGCAACTTGAAAGGCTATCCGCGTGGCAGCCTGCTGATATTCAGGCGACCTTGGCTGAGTTTACCGCAGCGAGTGTCGCAAAAGGTTTAACTGAAGCCGCACCGAAAGCTTTAACACAGGTCTTTGTGGCTGGCGGCGGAGCCTTTAACAGTGACCTCATGCAACGTTTACAAAAGCATTATCCCAGCGCGGAGTGGCAGTCTGTCGCGCAATTAGGAGTAGACCCGCAGCACCTTGAAGCCATGGCATTTGCTTGGCTGGCGCGTCAATTTCAGTTGCGCCAACCGGGCAATTTACCGTCGGTCACCGGTGCCAGCCGCGCCAGTGTCCTGGGCGGCCTTTACTTACCTTAATCTTCTAGCTTAGCAAAAGCATCGCGGGTGAGGTTTTCGTTGCTATCCGTACCCACCACAATACTGTCTTCAATACGCACACCACCAAACGGGCGTAGCTCATCAATACGCTGCCAGTTGAAAGCCTGTTCGCCTACATGGGCTTCTAGCAGCTGGTCGATAATGTAAAGCCCAGGCTCTATGGTAAACACTTGCTGCGGCTCAATTGGGCGCAACAAGCGCAAAAACGGATGACGTTCATCGCGCGGATAAAGCTCACCGCGGTCATTCTGCAAAAAACCGCCGACATCATGCACTTGCAAGCCAATAAAATGACCAAGCCCATGCGGGAAGAAAGCAATAGTAAAGCCTTGTGCGTAAATATCTTCTGGGTTACCACGGACGATATCGAAGTCGCTTAATAGCCCTGCCACTTTCAAATGTTGTGAAATATGCAGGTCGTAATAATTTACCCCTGGCTTGATTTCGGTGAGCAGTTGCTGCTGGGCAGCGTCCATGGCACTGACTAGATCGGCAAACAGTCCTGATTCACGCGCATAAGTACGCGTGATGTCAGCACAATAACCGCGATAGGTCGCGCCCGCATCAATCAAAAACGAGCGGCTTGCCGCTGGTGCCTCGGTTTCATAAACATCATAATGCAAAATTGCGCCATGCTCGTTTAACCCGACAATACTGTTGTACGGAAGTTCGGTTTCGCGCGCATTGATGGCGGCAAGATAAGCAGCATGAATTTCTAACTCACTTTTACCTGCCCAAAAAGCATCGCGAGCAGCTAAATGTGCCGTTGCTGCGCGCAAGTTCGCCACGCGCAAGTTTTCGATTTCCCAAGTGGTCTTCGCGGCGCGATGATAATGCAAGTGATCGAGCAGCGCTTGCGGATTGCGTGCAGCAACCTGCCAACTAGCAACGGGCTCGGCAAAATCTTCACCGATGAAGGCGGCCTTGGCTAATTTGTCGCCCAAGTAACTCGTAAGCTTCTGCAGGTCATCAATCACCACAAGCTCAACGTGTTCTTGCCATTCAGCGGCAGGAACCGAGACCGGCGCATGCCAGAAGTCTCGCGCTTGAAACAAAAACACCACAGGCTTACGACCCGGCTCGTAATAGATAGCGCTTTTCGGACTATCAGTGACTGGGATCCAATATTTAAACAGCGGGTTCACTTTATACGGTGCAGGATTGTCATCGAGAAACGCGACGCGCGGTTGTCCTGCATAGACTAAAACAGCTTCGTAATGGGTTGCTGCTAAAGCTTGATCAAAACGTGCTTGCACCGTTGCAATATGGGCTGCGTAAGAACTCATTGGTGAACCTCGCCTAGGTGACCACTCGCACCGACGGCGAGTGGTGCTATGAATTTAGATAGAAAAGCTGGCGCCGCAACCACAGGTGGTCGAAGCGTTGGGGTTATCAACGAAGAAACGGGCACCTTGCAGGCCTTCTTCGTAGTTGACGGTGCCGCCAACTAGGTATTGCAAGCTCATCGGGTCAACCACGAGCGTGACCCCGTTTTTTTCGATTTCGGTATCGCCTGGATTCACTTTTTCATCAAAGGTAAAGCCGTACTGGAAGCCTGAACACCCACCACCCGTGACATAAACGCGTAGTTTGAGTGCAGCATTTTCCTCTTCTGCAATCAGGGTTTTCACTTTATTGGCTGCCGCTTCAGTAAATTGAATCGGTACTGCTTGCGCTGCTTCGGTCATTCGTTTGTTACCTCCAACTATCAGGCGCGTATTTTCGCGTACCTGACTAAAAGGGTCAAGTATTGTCACTGCAACGACCCAACTAGTTGCGTAAATCACTCCACAAATAGGTACGCTCGACGAGCGCAGCTTTTGGCTCATTAACGCTGACTCGCACCAGGATTTCCTCAGCGGCAAAATTTGGCGGTAGTTCGAAACTACCACTTTGTGCTTTAAAAAAACGCATGCTGAAACTTCGTTCAGCATCGTTTAAGTCGGCTAAGTCATAAAGATCGAAAGTCACTCGCTCACCGTCCACACGACCTTGCAGTAACACTTCCAAGGTTCCTTTCGCAAAATTGCGGACCCGATCCGTCTGCACAATGGCAAAGCGAAATTGGTAATGTCCCTCTTGCTCAAGTGCGCGTAGACTAAAGTCATCAATAGCAATGCCATCGGCGATCATTTCCGGCGCCATAATTTTCTGATAAAACGCTATCTCTCGCCGTAAGGTACTTATTTCGTCGCGACTCGCCGCCAAGTCTTCTTCAAGTTGCGCACTTGCTGCTTGCTCAATACCTAGCTCAACCTCCGCGATATGTTTTTGATAATCGGCTGTTTCAGCCTGCTCATATAGCTGCTCAACTTGAGACTCAAGGTCGTTAAGGTTGCTGCGCAAGCGCCAGCTGTCCGCAGCACCAAGCAAATAGCCAAGTAACAGGCCGATCATTACCGCAACGGCAAGAAAAACGATTTTTTGCTTCTCATTCATAGCAGCACTTCTTATCATGGCAGCAAATAGCGTGCATTAAGGGTGTTCGACATGCTACGCAGCAACCGGCCCTCGCGCAAGTAAGCCAATAGCAAAATCAAAAGGCAACGACATGACAGTTTTGTGGTTAAAAGCACTGCATCTTATTTTTATGGTGGCATGGTTTGCTGGCATCTTTTATCTACCGCGCCTGTTTGTTTATCACGCGCAAAACAAGTCTGCTGATGTCAACGCACAACTCAAGATAATGGAACGACGTTTATTATACTTTGTGACACCGTTTGCGGTGCTGACCTTAGTGTTTGGACTTTGGTTGATTGCGCTCTACGGTGGCGCATGGTTTAAAGCTAGTGGTTGGTTGCACATTAAGCTTGTTTTGGTAACTTTTTTGTACGGCTACCATCTCTATTGCTTTAAGTTGCTGGCCGACTTTAAACATGACCGCAATCGTCGCAGTCATAAGTTTTATCGGATATTCAATGAGATCCCTGTGCTCGCACTGTTTGCCATCATTATTTTGGCGGTAGTGAAGCCATTTTAAGTAATTCTGCATCGAACAGACGCAGTAACTCATGCAACAACGTTCGTTTTAGACGCAAAATCTGCTATCATCGCGGTCCAGTGTTTGATCTCTTTTCCTCCACTGACTGAGGCCGCGACCCATGAACTTCACTGGTGCCAACATACTTTCCGTTGACCAATTTAATCGCGATAGCATTGATGAAATTTTTGCTGTTGCGGACGCTATGCTGCCCTACGCACGCCGACAAAAGCGCACGAAAGTGCTCGATGGTGCCATCCTCGGCAATCTCTTTTTCGAGCCCTCGACCCGAACTCGCGTCAGTTTCGGTACGGCGTTTAACCTGCTTGGCGGAGAAGTACGCGAAACCACCGGCATGGAGAGCTCTGCCCTAGCAAAAGGCGAATCACTTTACGATACCGCTCGTGTGCTCAGTAGCTACAGCGACGTCATTGCCATGCGTCACCCTAAATCAGGGGCCGTAGCCGAGTTCGCGGAGGGGAGTCGCGTGCCGGTCATCAATGGCGGTGATGGAGCTAACGAACACCCCACTCAAGCCCTGCTCGACCTATATACGATAAAAAAGGAATTGGCTTACCACGGACATGCGGTTGAAGGTATGCATATTTGCATGATGGGTGATTTGAAGTTCGGTCGTACCGTGCATTCGCTATCGCGCCTACTGGCCTTGTATCCAAACGTGCGCTTTACCTTGATTTCACCACGTGAGTTGATGATGCCAGACAGTGTTATGGATGCGCTTGCCAATGCCGGCCATCAAGTGACCGTCACCGATCAAGTCAGTGGCAGCTCCGATGCCGACATCATTTACCAAACGCGCATCCAGCAAGAACGATTCACTTCGCCACAAGAAGCTGATCAATATCGCGGTAAGTTTCGTTTAAACAGCGAAATTTATACCAAGCATTACAAACCGAATACCGTCATTATGCATCCGCTGCCGCGTGACTCGCGCGCCGAGGCAAATGAACTGGATAACGACTTAAATCAAAACCCCAACCTTGCTATTTTCCGCCAAGCGGATAATGGCGTATTAATTCGAATGGCGCTGTTTGCGCTGACGCTTGGGGTGGCCGATCAAGTTAAAAAATACGAGTGCGATGTCAACTGGTACAGCGACAAGCGCAACGTCTAACTAACCGTAAGAGGATCACGATGTCTCGATCTGAGCAATTATTCGCGCAAGCACAGCTTGCCATCCCCGGTGGCGTCAACTCGCCAGTCCGTGCATTTAACGGCGTAGGTGGTTCACCTATCTTCATCGAGCGCGCGGAAGGCGCCTACATGTTCGATGCGGACGGCCAGCGTTATATCGACTACGTAGGTTCATGGGGCCCGATGATCCTCGGCCACAACAATGCCGTGATTCGCGAAGCAACCCATGCAGCCGTTGACCGCGGTCTGAGCTTTGGCACGCCAACGCCAGGTGAAATCACCATGGCGGAAAAAATTAAGCAGTTGGTGCCATCTATTGAGAAAGTTCGCATGGTCAATTCTGGCACCGAAGCAACCATGACCGCGATTCGCTTGGCGCGCGGTTACACCGGCCGCGATAAAATCCTCAAGTTCGAGGGTAATTATCACGGCCATGCCGATTCATTGTTGGTCAAAGCTGGCTCAGGTTTGCTGACACTAGGCGTACCTAATTCACCGGGTATTCCAGAAGACTTCGCGAAGCACACCTTAACCGTGACCTTCAACGATATCGACTCGGTGCACAAAATTTTTGCTGAAATTGGCGACGAAATCGCCGCGATCATCGTGGAACCCGTTGCTGGTAACATGAACTGCATTCCGCCAGTGCCCGGCTTCTTGGAAGGCTTGCGTAGTATTTGCGACGACTACGGCAGTGTGCTGATTTTTGACGAAGTCATGACAGGCTTTCGTGTCTCACGTGGCGGTGCCCAAGAGTATTATAACGTGGTACCTGACTTAACCACCCTTGGCAAGGTCATTGGCGGTGGTATGCCGGTGGGTGCCTTCGGCGGTAAAGCGGCAATTATGGATTACATCGCGCCAGTGGGGCCGGTCTATCAAGCGGGCACCTTGTCAGGTAACCCTGTGGCGATGGCAGCCGGGCTGGCATCATTAACCCAACTTGAAGACCCTGAACTGTATCCGAACTTGTTTGCGAAAGTTGACAAGCTGACTTCAGGGTTGCAAGAGCGTGCCGATGCCGCAGGCATTCCGTTTACCACCAACAAAGCGGGATCGATGTTTGGTTTCTTCTTCTCCAAAGACCAACACATTACGTCTTACCAGCAAGCCACCGAATGCAATATGGAACATTTCCGTAAGTTCTATCACAGCATGCTTAAGCAAGGCATTTACATGGCTCCGTCGGCCTTTGAGGCGGGTTTCATGTCAGCCGCACATAGCGATGCTGATTTAGATGAAACACTGGCTGCAGCAGAGCGGGCTTTTGCTGAATTGAAAGCCTAACCTCACACAACGCTCCTCGTGGTGGCTAGAAGATCTTCTGCCACCACGATTCTTCTTCTTGTTCACCGTCACAATTCATATTTTCCGGAAGCTTTACAGGGAACGCAGGAAAACGGCGTTGCTGTGGGCAATCTAACGGAATGGGCTGTCCGGTTTGCGGATGAAAAGCTGTTACCTCAAGACCCGGTGGTAAATTGGTATGCAAGGGTTGCACCCCAATCTGACTGTAAATGGCCGCAACAATAGGCAAAGCACCGGTGGCACCCGTCAAACCAATGGGTTGATTATCATCACGACCAATCCAAGTCGTCACCATACGTCGTTGATCATAAGCGACAAACCAACTGTCACGGTTGTCATTGGTGGTACCGCTTTTGCCAGCTAGCGCATTTTGCCCAAACAATTGCGCCAGTTGCTTACCCGTGCCCTCATTTACCACGCCGCGCAAACCGTAATTCACCAAGCCACTTGTGCCGCGATCAAAAACCTGCCGACCCGCAGGGATAGTGCGTTGGTAGATTTCTATACCTTCATGATCAGTAATCGCTTGAATGGTGGCAAAAGGCCGAAATTGACCTTGCTCGGCCATGACGCCAAACATTTCGGTGACTTGCAACGGTGATAGCTCCACCGCGCCAAGTGAAAGTGCGGGAACGGCTTGAATCGGCGTGTCGATGCCACTACTGCGTAGTCGTTCGACAACGGCTGGCAGACCAATCTCCATGCCTAAACGCACTGCGGGTAAGTTACGTGATTGGGCGAGCGCATCGTACAACATGATCGGACCGACAAATTCCTTGTCGTAGTTTTCCGGTCGCCAAATATCACCGTCCGCTTCTTGCCACTCGATCGGTTCGTCTTGCAGTACTGTGCCAAGGCGATAGGTCGCCGGCTGTTCTAAAGCCATGGCATATATCGTGGGTTTGATCAGCGAGCCCACCTGACGCATGGCTGTGGTTGCTCGATTAAAGCCGACTTGGTTGCGATCGCGATCGCCGACCATACTAATAATGCTTGCTTGCTGATGATCGGCGATAACCGTTGCGGCTTGTAGCTGTTCATCTTTACTCAATCGCGCGAGTTGCTCACTGATGCTGCGCTCCGCAGCTTGCTGAGCAATAGGGTTCAAGTAAGTGAAGACCCGCAAACCGTGTTTTGACCAATCTTTGGGAATTTGTAATTGTCCCAACTCGGTTTTCACGCGTTCTAAATAGTGTGGCGCCCAGGTGCGCCCTGCTTGTGCATTCTTGGGCTCGACTAATTGTTGTTCTATCGCAGCGAGGTAGGTTGCTTGCGAAATTAAATCTTGCCCGTACATTAACTGCAGAATCATATCGCGGCGCGCTGCGACGCGCTCCGGATAGCGGTGCGGATTATAATAGGAAGGCCCCTTAATGATCCCTACTAGCAGCGCAATGTCGGCAGCAGTCAATTCTTCGACTTGCTTGCCAAAATAATAGCGACTGGCAAGACCAATGCCATGAATGGCGCGACCACCATCTTGACCGAAATAAATTTCATTAAAGTAGCTTTCTAAGATTTCATTTTTGCTGAAACGAAAGTCGATAATCAGCGCCATCAAGGCTTCATTGGCTTTGCGCCACAGTGTCTGCTCACGGGTTAAGTACAAGTTTTTGACCAGTTGCTGGGTCAGCGTACTGCCGCCTTGAACCGTGTCCATAGCCACTAGGTTAGCCATTGCCGCACGCCCAATAGAGGACAGCGAGACGCCCGCGTGGTGATAAAAGTCACGATCTTCGACTAACAGTAACGTTTCAATTAATAGGTTAGGCAATCGCTCCAAGCCCACTAGCATGCGGTCTTCGCCGTTAGCCCCGGTGATTTGGCCAAGCACCAGGGGATCAATTTCAAAGCGACCAAGCATCCGACCGTCAGGCAGGCTTTCGATGTTGGTGACATAACCATCGGCAAAATACACCCGTGCGCGCTGCGCCATGGCTGGACCACTCGGGAAATCAAAGGGACGACGATGAATTTCCACCGCCTGCCCGACTTGCCGATAAGTACCACTGGAACTCAGTGAGGCACTTTCTCGGTAGCGCAGTTGTTGTAATTCGGCAATCAGCTGCGCTGGCCGCAACGGCTTAATGGGTTCAAGGGTGAGCGGTCGTGCATAGACAATGGCTGACGCCTCATAGCGTTCCGAGGCGAAGCGCTTGGTCAGCATGCTATCAAGATAAATCGTATAAAAACCAAGCACCACTAACACGATGAGCGCCAGTTTTGCGAGGGTCTTAAATAGAAAGCGCATGAACGTCCATCTAACTAATTTGAAGATCTCATAGGATACTTGGCTTTACGCCGAAATGTACCCCTGAGTCGGTAATTTTCGTTAAATTTTACTTTTGGTTTTGCGTGTTGCTATTGCTTGCAACGGGTCATCAGGCCATGGATGTTTTGGATACCGCCCCTTCATCTCTTTTTTTACTTGCTGATAAGAGTTCTGCCAAAAACTTGCTAAGTCTGCCGTGCGTTGCAGCGGCCGTCCAGCCGGAGACAATAGTTCTAACAACAAATTCACTTTGCCATCAGCAATGGTGGGCGAAACTGGCTCGCCAAAGACTTCCTGTAGTTTTAAGGCGACCTTCGGTGGCTGCTCACGATAATCGATTTTATGTTTGTGACCACTCGGCGCTAGCCACTCAGTCGGACAAAATGCCGCTAAACGTTGTTGTTGGGCATAATCGAGACGCGCCTGTAAGGCCGGCAACGGTGACCACGCATGTAGGTCACGCAAACTGGTCAACGACGACCAATAAGGCGCGGCCCAACTGGCTAACTGTGCCGTTAAGCTAGATTCATCAAATGCCGGCCAGCTTGCAGCCTCCACAGACGGTAGGTGTGCCAGGGCAAAACGCACCCGCGCAAGAAAAACAGCTGCTTTGGTATAATCGATGAGCGCGGTTTTGCTTTGTTGTACCAAAGTCACTAATAACTCAGCACGCTCGCTTGCTGAGGGTTGCTGTGCGGCAACGCGTTGCCTTAGGCAAATGGCGCCCAACCGAAGCGACTCGATCGCTTGCAGCCGTTGCTGTGGCCCCACCCATTCGAGTTCTGTTTGCCATGCCAAGGGCAACGCTGGATGCTCGAGGTCGGTCTCACTCAGCGCTAGATAATTATCGATAAAGGCATCACGACTGGCATCACTAAAGGTCATGGTTAAAATCAGCAATAATGGCGCGCGGGTGCGAGCATCTTGCTGATGAAAACGCGCACCGCCGCCATACGCCAACAGATAACTACTACTGGCATCGCGCTGTTGGGCGACCCGATCCGGATAACCCCATGCTGCTAGTTGAAAAGCCAGTTGCGGCTCGACTTCGGCAACTTCTTGCTTGGCGCTAAGTTGCTGCAACCAATAGCGCCAGCGTTGCTTGGCTTCCCGTGATAGCTGCGATAGCGTTTGCGGAAAGTATCGCGGTTGCCGAATTGGCACCTCAAGCTGCGCCAGTAACAGGGCCGCAGCACTGCGTGCGGACGCTGATAACGATTGCGCGGCAATGGCGATGCGGGCAAGCCTTGGATCATTGCCCAAGGCTGCTACCTGTTGACCAATAGCCGTTAGTTTATTGTCACCATCGAGTACCCCAAGCGCTTGTAACAGCTGCTCAGCAACGGCAATGTGCGCTGCATTAGGCGGAGTGAAAAATTGCAATTGCTGCAACTCGCTGCCCCAACGCTTGCTCTCCAGCACCGCACTACTTAGATCGTCAGTGGCAATAGCCGGGGCGTCGTAGTCGCGCATACCATGTTCATCGGCTTGGCTCCATAAGCGCCAGCATTTGCCCGGACCTAGACGCCCCGCACGACCGCAACGCTGGAGCGCCGCCGCTTTGCTGATTCGAGCCGTGGTCAAACGCGTTACGCCATGCTTGGGATAAAATTGCGCACGACGTTCACGACCACTATCCACTACCATATCAATGCCCGGAATCGTCAAACTGGTTTCGGCAATATTGGTCGCTAGCACGACCTTCTTTCGTCCTGCAGGACGTTCACTCAGGGCGGCTTCTTGTTCCGCTAAAGACAATTGTCGATGCAACGGCAGCACATCTATATTCGGCAACTCCGGCAGCAGTTCACGCACCCGCTCAATTTCACGCCAGCCCGGCAAAAACACCAAAACACCCTGTTCTGCTTCGTGCACAGCTGCCGCTACTGCTTGCGCACAGTGTGTTAACCAATCACTGGCTAGCCCCACTGGCCGATAGTCGATAGTAACTGGATGCTGCCGTCCGGCACTGGTTAATACGCGCGCGTCACCCAGCCAGTCGGCGATGTGTTGTGCGGGTAAGGAAGCTGACATGATGAGCAAGCTAAGATCATCGCGCAAAGCCCGCGCTTCGAGCAACATGGCGAGACCAAGGTCACTGGACAGATTACGTTCATGAAATTCGTCGAAAATAACGCAGCCTACCCCCTGTAGCTCGGGATCGTTCTGCAAATACTGAACAAAGATACCTTCAGTGACAATTAACAAGCGAGTGTCCGCACTAAATCGCTGCTCCCCCCTTACCTGATAGCCAACCTGCTGGCCGACTCTTTCACCTAATTGCTTGGCGAGATAATGCGCAATAGAAACCGCGGCTATCCGCCGCGGTTGCAGTAATAAAATGCGCTGCTGCTGCCAGTGCGGCTGTTGCAGCAGGTGTAACGGTAACGCCGTTGACTTACCGGCTCCAGGCGGCGCTTCCAACACCACCGTGTGCCCGACTAAATTAGCGTCAAGCTCGGCAAATAGCTCTGTTACCGGTAGGGTCGACGATGCCGCCACGGAGGCTTAGTTTTCTTGCTGTAACAGTGCTGCAATAGTGCGCACGCCAAGCGCTGTAGCTCCGGTCGCCCATAAGCTGTTGGCGCTGCCGTGATAGGCACCGGCAATGTCAAAATGCAGCCAGCCTTTGCCGTTGTTCGGCGCGAACCGCAACAAGAAACCGGCGGCGTTACTTGCCCCACCAGAACCACCACCTTTTTGCGGACGACTATTGGCGCAATCGGCAAATGCCGATGGAGTATTTTCTTTGTGCCACTGTTGTAACGGCAGACGCCAGAGGTTTTCGCGTTGCTCCGCTGCCGTAGCCAAGGCTTTATTGGCTAACGCATCATCCACGCTAAACAGCGCGTTGTATTCGGTCCCCACGGCCACTTGCGCAGCACCGGTAAGCGTTGCCGCATCCACAATGAGTTTCGCACCCACTTCGCCGGCGTATTGCAGGCCGTCAGCCAAGACCAAACGCCCTTCGGCATCAGTGTTAACGATTTCAACGGTGGTGCCATTTTTGTACTTAATGATGTCGCCCAGTTTGTAAGCGGTGCCATCAATCAAGTTTTCCGCACAGCAGAGAACCAGTTGTACTCGCTTGTTCAGTCCTTGCTGAATTGCCAAAGCTAAGGCTCCTGCTACCGTTGCGGCACCACCCATGTCGCATTTCATCGCTAGCATACCTTCACTGGACTTGATGCTATAACCGCCGGAGTCAAAGGTAATACCTTTACCCACCAAGCAAGCATCGACTGGCGCGTCTTCTTGCTGGCTAGGATTGTAATCTACTACCAACATACAAGGGGCATGCTTACTCGCACGACCTACAGTATGAATGCCAACCCAACCTTCTTTGAGCAGTTCATCGCCGGCGATAATACGCGTCGAAACCTTGTCCGCAGCCAACCCTTCAAGCTTTTCTGCAACGCGTTGAGCGAGCGATTCAGGATAGATAGTATCGGGTGGTAAATTAATCAGCTCACGCGTCCAATTTACGGTATCGCGCATTTGTTTGAGGGTGTCGGCATCATTCGCCCAAGTGATTGAATTGCTGCTGCGCGTATCGGTGTAGCCATTGCTAAATGCCCATTGGCGCTCGAGATCCCAGCCCTCACCCTGGAGTTCAACCGCGCGTACACCAAAACCATCAAGCTGGCGACCCGCTTTTTGAATTTTCCGCAAGTTTTCGGCTTCGTCAGCGCCTAGATAGATGGTTGCGCCTTTTTCGCCCATTACGGCAGCCGCGCTTGGTTTCCAAGCAGCAGCAGAAAAATCTTGTTGAACAACAAATACGGCAAGTGCGGTAGACATGGTGAACAGCTCCCATAATGGTTGCGAAAATAAAGTAGAGTATATCGTATAAAAGCTAGATGAGGCTGACAATGCAGTTTGACAACCCCTTAGAGCAGGCTTTTTTGTTGCGACGGTATAAGCGTTTTTTAGCTGACGTCTATCACCCTAGCTGGCCACAATACAGTAATAGTGAACATCCCCTAACCGTGCACTGTCCCAATACCGGCGCGATGACCGGCTGTGCTGAGCCTGGGATGAGAGTGTGGTTGAGTGATTCGCAAAATAGCAAACGTAAATACCGTTACACTTGGGAGCTTGCCGAAACCAGCGCCGGTGATAGTATTTGCGTCAACACCCAACGCGCCAATCAAGTCGTGGGTGAAGCTTTGCAGCAACAACTGTTACCAGCTTTTCGTAACATCAGTGAATGGCGTGCAGAACGGCGTTACGGTGATGACAATCGCCGCATTGATTGGCAAGGAGCGGCACCTGACGGCCGTCAGTGCTATATCGAAGTCAAAAGCGTAACCTTAGCCAAAGGGGCGCAAGGCTATTTCCCCGACACCGTGAGTCAACGTGCGCGCGATCATCTGCGCAGTTTGCAAGGAATGGTCGCGCAAGGGCAGCGCGCCGCTGTCATTTACTGTGTACTACATAGCGGTGTTCAAGTGGTCAGCGCAGCCGCCCATTGTGATCCGAAATACGCCGAAGCAGCTATTCAAGCCAAACAGCAAGGCGTTGAATTTTATGCTTTAGCATGTGATATCAGTCCACAGGGAATTCATCCGAAAGGCGAGCTCCCAGTAAAATAGTCACACAAATTCAATTGCGCAGCTCTGGGGTTTCTGGTATATGTACCGACCTTTTTTGACAAACCCTCTCATACAGGAGATCCACAATGCCTCAAGGAACGCCTAAAAAAGCTCATGGCATTTTGGCACAAGCTGGCTTGGAACCTTACCAAGAACAGCCGAATGAAGAGTATATGAACGAAAAGCAACGTGCGCATTTTCGTAAAATTTTAGAAGTTTGGCGCAATCAGTTGCGTGAAGAGGTTGATCGCACCGTTCACCATATGAAGGACGAAGCTGCTAACTTCCCTGATCCGGTAGACCGTGCTTCACAAGAGGAAGAGTTCAGCCTGGAACTGCGGACGCGGGATCGCGAGCGCAAACTGATCAAGAAGATTGAAAAGACTTTACAAAAGATCGAGGCTGATGACTTTGGTTTCTGTGACTCTTGCGGCATCGAGATCGGTATTCGTCGCCTCGAAGCGCGACCGACTGCCGACTTGTGCGTTGACTGCAAAACTTTAGCGGAAATCAAAGAGAAGCAAATGACCGGCGCCTAATATGGCAGCTTCGTCAGCTTATCGCGGACGCTTTGCCCCGACCCCGTCGGGGCCTCTTCATTTTGGTTCACTGGTAGCAGCTGTTGCCAGCTATCTTGATGCCAGAGCTCACGGCGGTGAGTGGTTGCTACGCATCGAAGACGTCGACAAACCCCGCGCCTTACCCGGCGCTGCGCAAACCATTCTGCAGCAGCTGCATGACCACGGCTTGCAGTGGCATGGCGAAGTTATCTATCAATCGCAACGTGACACGACTTATGCTGCAGCGCTGCATACCCTGCAACAACGCGGCCTCACGTATTACTGCAGTTGTACCCGCAAACAAATCAAAGCACGTGGCCCATATTACACCGGTTATTGCCGCGACAAAAAACGTCGCGCGGAAGGTAATGCTGTGCGGTTTCGTAATGAGCACCCGTGCACCGAGTTCCAAGACCGTATATTAGGCAAAGTGCAACTCGCTTCCGATTTCGCCGCAGAAGATTTTGTGCTGTTCCGCCGTGATCAACTCTACACCTACCAGTTGGCGGTGGTCGTTGATGACATCGCGCAAGGCATTACCGATATTGTTCGCGGCGCCGATTTGTTGACACCCACTAGTTGGCAATTAACGCTGTGGAGCGAACTGGCAACTTACCAGCCGCGATTTGCCCATGTTCCCTTGGCACTTGATCAGAATGGCAACAAACTAAGTAAACAGAATCATGCTCCAGCGCTAAGCGCTGAGCACGTTCACCAACAATTGCGCGATGCTTGCGCGTTTCTTGGCTTAACGGAGCTGCCAAAAGCAGCAAATACTGCGCAATTATTAAGCGCTGCAACCGCCGCTTGGCACGCAAAGTATCTTTCCTGATCCGCTGCAAACGGCTACAATACGCGCATTCTCCCAAGTTTGGGAATTTCTAAGGAGTAGAAGCTATTATCAAACGCATCAAGGCAATGGCCAAACGTGCATTTAGCAAGCCCGCTGACGCAACTCAGTTGCCAGCCAATATTCTTGCACAACCCGTGGTGATCTCGCGTGATCAGCACAACATTTCACGTAAAGATATCTCTGAGCATGCCCTCAAAGTCTTGTACCGCCTGCACAATGCCGGGTACGAAGCCTATTTGGTTGGCGGTTGCGTTCGCGACCTATTGCTCGGTATCAAGCCCAAAGATTTTGACGTCGTCACCAACGCATTGCCCGATCAAGTGTACAAACTGTTTCGCAATTGCCGTTTAGTGGGTCGCCGCTTCCGTCTCGCGCATATCATGTTTGGCCGCGAAATTATCGAAGTCGCTACCTTCCGTGGCCATCACGATGAAGAAGAGCCAGAAGCCAAGCATGCAAAACGTGATGCTAAAGGTATGCTGTTACGTGACAACGTTTATGGCAGCATTGATGAAGACGCACAACGCCGCGATTTCACCGTTAATGCCTTGTATTACAATATTGCTGACTTTGCTATTTATGATTATGCCAATGGCGCACAAGATATTGAACGCGGTATCTTACGCATGATTGGCGACGCCAGTGAGCGCTATCGCGAAGATCCGGTGCGGATGCTGCGTGCGGTGCGCTTTGCCACCAAACTGTCGATGCAGATGGATGACAGTGTACGTAAACCGATTCGTGAACATGCACACCTGCTGCAAAATATTCCGGCGGCACGGCTATTTGAAGAGTGTTTGAAATTATTCACGGCCGGTAAGGGCGTGGCGAATTTTGAACTCTTGACCGAGTACCATTTGTTCCAACAGCTGTTCCCGCTGTTGAAAAGCTATTTGACAAATGTCGACGAACCGCCGTATCAAATGTTACGTCAGACTTTTGCTGATACTGACAGCCGCATTCAAAAAGAGTTGAGTATCACCCCAGCTTATTTGTTCGCAGCACTGCTCTGGTGGCCACTGCAGGCACGCATGGAACAATTAATGTTTGAAAGTGGCTTACCACCTGTTGATGCTATGAATATCGCTGCCGCAGATGTTTTTGCCCGACAAGTTCAAACGGTTGCGATTCCCAAACGCTTTACGATTCCGGCGCGCGAAATCTGGCAACTCCAACAACGGTTAGAGCGTGCCAAAGGTCGCCGCGTAGGACAATTGCTAGGCCACCCGCGCTTTCGCGCCGCGTATGATTTTTTATTATTACGCGCGGCAACTGCGCCGGCGAGCGAGCGCGAACAATTAGAGAAACTGGCGAAATTCTGGACCCAACAGCAGCACCAGCAACCGCATGTGACGCCGAGTGACGATCGTACACCGAAGAAACGTGGACGCCGTGGCGGCCGCCGGCGCCGTAAGCCGAGTAGCAAATCTGAGTCGAATTAACTGCTATGAGTACGGTTTATATTGCACTTGGTGCCAACCTCGGTGACCCCGTAGCAACTTTACAGTCGCTGCTTGAGCAGTTGCACCAAGACCAACAATTAACAGCCATAAGGTGCTCGAGTTTCTTTCGCAGCAAGCCGATGGGACCACAAGACCAACCGGACTACGTGAACGCGGTGTTAAGTGCACAGACCGACCTCGCCCCGTTAGCGCTACTTGATTATTTGCAACAGCTAGAGAATAGCTTTGGCCGCGTGCGTAATCGGCGTTGGGGCGCTCGCACACTGGATCTTGATATCCTCCTATACGGCAATCAACTGCTTAAACATGAACGCTTAATTGTCCCGCACCCAGGTCTTGCTGAGCGCGATTTTGTGCTGCTACCTCTGGCTGAAATTGCGCCAGACCTGAGTCTTCCCGACGGTCGTCGTGTCAGCGAGTTATTGAGGGCTGTGGACAGCCATGACCTGATAAAAATTACCTGATACAATCGCCACACGACTCAGCGTTGTTTAAAGGATTCATCATGGCTGCCATGACTATTGCCAAACTCACCGAAATGAAAAAAAACGGTGAGAAGATCGCTTCGCTCACCGCCTACGATGCTAGCTTCGCCAAGCTATTTGCTGCACAAAACATCGATTTTATGCTGATTGGTGATTCCTTAGGAAATACCATACAAGGTGCCTCAAGCACACTTCCAGTCACCGTTGACGATATCGCCTATCACACCAAAGCGGTGCGCAATGGTGCACCTGATGCATTTGTCATGGCAGATATGCCATTTATGTCGTACGCGACGCCTGAACAAGCTTGCCAAGAAGCCGCCAAATTGATGCGCGCCGGCGCCAATATGGTCAAACTTGAAGGCGGAGATTGGTTGTTAGATACCATTCGTCAGTTGGTTGAGCGCGGTGTTCCTGTGTGCGCGCACCTAGGTTTACTGCCACAATCCGTGAATGTTTTAGGTGGCTACAAAGTGCAAGGCAAAGAGGCTAGCGCCGCCGATAATACTTTGCGTCAAGCACAAGCGCTTGAGGCTGCCGGAGCGCAATTATTGGTACTCGAATGTATTCCAACTTCGCTCGGCAAACGCATCAGCGAAGCCCTGAGCATACCCACAATTGGCATCGGTGCCGGACCTCACTGTGACGGACAAATTTTGGTCATGCACGACATGTTTGGCTTAAACAGTGATTATTTACCGAAATTTGTCAAAAACTTTTTAGCCGAGACCGGTGATTTAGCAGCTGCCGTCGCGCTTTATGTGAAACAGGTCAAAGAAGGCAGCTTCCCCGGCCCAGAACACAGTTTCAAAGGCTAATTCAGTTAAGGGTAACGAACTACGATGCGTGTATTGAAAAGTCTCGAGGAGCTGCGTGCCTGGCGCGCACAGGTTGATGCTTCCGTCGCCCTGGTGCCAACCATGGGCAATTTACATGAGGGGCACTTAAAG
The DNA here is from genome assembly GCF_000753735.1 of Pseudidiomarina atlantica. Taxonomy (GTDB): domain Bacteria; phylum Pseudomonadota; class Gammaproteobacteria; order Enterobacterales; family Alteromonadaceae; genus Pseudidiomarina; species Pseudidiomarina atlantica. The sequence goes on from NZ_JPIN01000008.1 coordinate 222,959, forward strand.
CTGGTTGATCTGGCACAACAACACGCTCGACACGTCGTCGTCAGTATTTTTGTCAATCCCATGCAGTTCGGTGCCAATGAGGATTTCGATAGTTATCCGCGTACGCTTGATGCTGATTGCGCGTTATTAGCCGAACGCGGTGCCAGTGCGGTGTTCGCACCACAGGTCAGTGACGTTTATCCGCGTGGTTTAGCCGAACAAACCTACATTGAAGTACCCGGAATTTCCGACATTCTCTGCGGCGCCAGCCGCCCAGGCCACTTCCGTGGCGTGGCCACTATCGTTGCCAAACTATTCAATATGGTCCAACCCCAAGTCGCAATATTCGGACAAAAAGACTATCAACAGTTGCAAGTGATACGATTGATGACGCGCGATCTGAGTCTACCGGTAGAAGTGATTGGGATGCCCACTGAACGCGCTGAAGATGGGTTAGCACTGAGCTCACGCAACGGTTATTTGAGTGCGGCAGAACGCGCTCAAGCACCGGAACTATACGCCACGCTAGAGCAGTTGAAAAGTGCGGTGCAACAAGGTGAAGTAACGGCAACAGCGGTGTCCGCCGCTGCAGCTCGTTTAACTGCAGCTGGATTTCGCATCGACTATCTGGAGGTACGCCGGCAAGCGGATTTGCAACCTGCGACCGAGCATGATGCTGACCTAGTGATTCTGGTCGCAGCGTTCTTGGGCCGTACCCGACTGATTGATAACCTCACGTTTACGCGCAGCTAGTTAGCTGCGCGCCAGCAAGCCTAATTCACGCATTTCGGTGTGTAATGCCCCGCGCAGACTCATTGCCTGAGCCGCAATTTCACGTTGCTCTTCAAGTACTTCTTGAAGCATTTCCGTAGTCGTCAAGGGGTTCGCCAACACCACACGAAACACGACTGTTGGCTCACGATGATACTGCGCAGGATTGAGCTTGGTACGTGATACAAATGAGCGCCCAGTCTCCCGTTGCCGCTTCTGAATAAAACGTGTAATGGCATTCAAGTGCGGGGTTAAGCGTTTGACTTGCTCCGGATTCGCTTGCGCCAGCGCCACTTTTACTTGCTGCGGTACAAAACGATAGGTTAGCAAACAAAGTTCTGGCGCCGTCACTAGTTCAAAGTCGTCTTGAGCAGCGATCAATTCCGCAAACTGCTTCGCTTTATCAATACTTTTATCGATGAGTAGTTCATAGCCACGCCGCCCCATTACGTGCAGCGCTGAATAGACTAGCATTGCCATGCCCGGCCGCGAGCCTTCCATGGTGTGCGCACCTAAGTCCTTGGAACCATGGCGGATGACGTATTCGGCGTGATGCTCAATCGCGCGCACCATACTCGGATCGCGAAACAGCACCATGCCAGCACCCATCGGCACATACATCTGTTTGTGCGCGTCAATGGTCACACTGTCGGCGCGCTCGACACCATCGAGTAGGTGCCGATATTTATCAGACATCAGCGTCGCCCCACCCCAAGCGGCATCCACGTGAAAATGCGCGCCAATCTCGGCCGCATAGTCAGCTAACTCATTCAAGGGGTCAATGTGGCCAGTTTCCGTCGTGCCACCGACGCCAACAATGGCAAGCACGCGGCCGCCGTCTGCAGCGACTTTCTCACACGCCTCGCGTAGCTTATCGATACGGATGCGGTTACGATCGTCCGTTGGCACGCCAACTAAGTTCTGGCGGCCAATGCCTAATACATCTGCAGCTTTGGAGAGTGAATAGTGACCGCGCTCCGACACCATGATAGTTAAGCGCTTATAACCATAATGCTGCAAGCCAGCAGCTAAGCCTTCGGCCGCGACACCGGCGAAGCCTTGGGCTGGCTTGAGCAATAGGTTTCGAGCGACCCAAAGCGCCGTAATATTGGCAACGGTACCGCCAGAGCACATTGCTCCTAGGGAGTGCTGGGCACTGTGCATCCAACGTTGATAAAAGCTTGCGTCTTGCTGATACACCAAATGATGCAGCATCCCCAAGACATTGCGCTCAAGAGGGGTGAAAGCTTTCGATGTTTCTATTTTGACAAGGTTTTGATTCAGCCCCACCATCAATTTCGCTAGCGGCAGTAAAAAATAGGGGAGCGCCGAAGTCATATGCCCAATAAAGCGTGGTGACGACGTGTGCACTGAATGCGCTACTAAGTTGTTGAGCAAGAATTCGGTGTGGTCCGACACATAACGCGGTTGTTCCGGTACTTCACTAGCGGCAAAATTGTGCTCAATTTCGTGCAGAGGCTTTTCACGCGCAACGATGTGCTCACCAAGAAATCCCATCAGGTTCTCGGATAAGTCCTTTTCGATTTTACCTAGTGTGGAGTCTGGTGCTTCAGGCAAAGTAAAGATTTTAAGCAGTGCCTCTTCACTTACCTCGGCAAAAACCTGTTCGCTCAAGCGCTGTCCCTTCTAAAAAATTAGACTCGTTATTCTGCCTCGATCGCAGAAAAATAGCGACCGTCCTCGGGTAGCTTAGCAGTCAGTTCCCAAAGTTGCTGACCACTGCGCTGATATTTACGTTCAAACGGTGTGATAGGTTCGTGTTTAGCTAACAAAGGTTGCAAGGTTGCTTGGCAATGTACCAAGGCTAGACTACTCGCGACCTCGGTTAGGTAGGTCACCCAATTCGAACGCATCACCAGTTCACCACCAAGTCCGATGACGTAGGGCCAGACTGGACTCCCATGCCAACGTCGACTCAGATGTGCCGCTTTCGGCCACGGATTGGGGTAAAGAATCGAATGTTGACTCAGTTGCCAATGGTGCTCAACTGCCAAGCGCCAGAAATCTTGCAAATCAGCCCGTACCAACAGATAACGCTGCCCTGCTGCGGAGGTTTGATAGTGCGCATGGCGTTGCAGGCGGTGCGCGGACTTGTCCACTCCAATCACCAAGGCTTCCGGGTGCTGCTGCGCCAGCCAAGCAGTACTCTCACCCACCCCACAACAGGAATCGAGGATGATAGGCCCCTGCCACTCGGTAACCGCCTGATGTGCCTGCATAAAGGCTTCACGATTGTGTTCTTGAATCGGCTTTTTAAAGGGAGCACGCAAGTGCCGCATCACCACCGCAGTTAAATCTTCGTGATTGCCGTGCTGATTGGTGGTGACCGGTCGTGATAACTTCTCGGTCACGAACGAATCCCCACACCACGTTGCAATAAAGTGTACGCAGTGATGAAAAACGCTACATTGAACACCACTATGACGGCCAAAGCGGCGCTGATGTTAACGTCTGAGACACCCAAGAAGCCATAGCGGAACGCATTCACCATATAAAGAATGGGGTTGAAGCGCGCAATGGTTTCCCAAACGCCCGGCAACAGGGTCACACTGAAGAAAACCCCGCCTAAATAGGTTAGAGGTGTCAATACGAAGGTTGGAACTATTGAAATATCATCGAAAGTTTTCGCATACACCGCATTAATTAAGCCGGCCAATGAAAACAGTGTCGACGTTAAAATAACCGTAAGGACTAAGATACCTAAATGGTTAATACTGACGTTGTCGACAAAATAAAACGATACTACTGTTACAATTACCGCAACGATGAGCGCACGGGCCAAGCCGCCGCCAACGTAGCCAGCAATGATGACCGAGGTTGAAACCGGTGCTACTAACATTTCTTCGATATTACGTTGAAACTTCGCGCTAAAGAACGACGACGCGACGTTCGAGTAGGAATTGGTGATAATCGACATCATAATGAGGCCCGGCACGATAAATTCCATATACGGGCGGCCACTCATATCGCCAATACGTTCCCCAACAATGCTACCAAAAATAATAAAATACAACGTCATAGTGATTGCTGGAGGGACTAAGGTTTGTACCCATATCCGCAAAAACCGCGTGCACTCTTTGATCCAGATGGTCTTTAGCGCGACCAAGTTAAAAGAGGATGCCATTACTTAAGCTCCTGCTGCAGATTTGTTACTACGACCACGTTCGACCAAGTCGACAAATAGCTCTTCAAGACGGTTGGCTTTGTTGCGCATCGACAGCACTTTAATTTGCTGCGCACTCAACTGGTCAAACACTTTGTTCAGTCCTTGTGATTTCACCACATCCACCTCGATGGTATGGTCATCAATTTGCCGCATGGTAAAACCTTCGAGCTCTGGCTTGACCGCCTGCTCACCCTCACCACTCAAATCGAGAATGAAAGTTTCGCGATTCAAGGTTGCCAATAGACGTTTAATTGAGGTGTTCTCAACAATTTCACCGTGGTCAATAATGGCGATATTGCGACACAAAGACTCAGCCTCTTCCAAATAGTGAGTGGTCAAAATAATGGTAATACCTTGTTTGTTGATCTCTTCAAGGTAATCCCACATGCTGCGGCGCAATTCGATATCAACACCGGCGGTCGGCTCATCAAGAATCAAAAGCTTTGGCTCATGCAGTAGAGCGCGGGCGATCATGAGTCGCCGCTTCATGCCACCAGAAAGCATTCGCGCAGCATTATTACGTTTATCCCAAAGGCCCAATTGCTTGAGATAGTGCTCGGCGCGCTCATGCGCAACATGGCGCGGTACGCCATAATAGCCCGCCTGATTGACCACGATCTGACGCACGGTCTCAAACTGGTTGAAATTGAATTCTTGCGGTACCAAACCGATCTGACGTTTTAAGTCGACCAGCTGGGTATCAAGGTCATACCCAAAAACTGAAACCGACCCTGATGTTTTATTCACTAGCGATGAGATGATGCCAATGGTGGTTGACTTCCCCGCGCCATTGGGCCCTAACAGGGCAAAAAAATCGCCTTCTTCGACTTCTAAATGAATGCCTTTTAGCGCTTCGAAGCCACCTTTATAGGTTTTGCGTAAGTTCTGAATCGATAATGCTTTCATCGCGTTTTACGACTCCTTTTTGTAGCCCCAGCGTGGCTGCAAATTCTGTTCTAGTTGTAAGTGGTCGAGAATCCGAGCGACCACAAAGTCTACTAAATCATCAATACTTTTTGGCTCATGATAAAAGCCCGGAGCCGCCGGCATGATGGTCACCCCAAGCTGCGCCAGCTTGAGCATGTTTTCCAAATGGATCGCTGACAATGGCATTTCACGTGGCACAACAATGAGTTGGCCACGCTCTTTAATCACCACATCGGCAGCGCGCTCGATAAGATTGTCACTGGCACCCATAGCGATGGCTGATAAAGTGCCGGTCGAGCAAGGACAAACGATCATACGCGCCGGTGCAGCTGACCCAGAGGCAACGGGCGAGAACCATTCTTCCTTGCCATACACTTTGAGCTGCTCAGCGCTCACCTTAAAATGCGCTTGCAAAGCCTCGGCCATCGCCTGTGGGGCGGCCGGTAATTGCCAAGCTAACTCGGTCGCAAAAACGACACGCGCAGCACTCGACATTAACAAATGGACTTGCTGCTGCTGCGCCAGCAAGCATTCTAACAAACGCACGGCGTAAGGTGCACCCGAAGCTCCGGTAATTGCTAAAGTAATTGCTTGAGAACGATTCATGAAGCCTCCTCAACAAGTGCGGCAAGCAGTTTTTGATGCAAGCCACCAAAGCCGCCGTTGCTCATTAATAAGACATGATCACCGGGTTCTAGACTACGCAGCAACACCGCCAAGAGTTCATCTACGCTATGAGTGATGGTGGCGTTTGGCACAAAATCAGCAAGCTGCCACTGCAGCCCTTCAGGTTGTAGCAGCATGACGCGGTCAGCGGCACCCAATGCGGCCTCAAGCTGATCTGCATGTATACCTCGCTTCATGGTGTTCGAGCGCGGTTCCAGTACGGCAATAATACGTTCAGGGCCAACCTTGGCACGCAACCCTGCAAGAGTGGTGGCAATCGCTGTTGGATGATGAGCGAAATCATCGTAAATAGAAATGCCACGCGGTGTCCCTAACAATTCTAGGCGTCGCTTCGTATTTTTAAACTGCTGCAAAGCTTCCGCGGCAACCGCCAGTGGCACTCCCACATGATAAGCCGCGGCCATTGCCATGGTGGCATTGGCGGCGTTGTGCTCACCCACCAAATCCCATGTCACTTCAGCAACATAGCCGTCATGTTGCACACTAAAGGAGCTCGCATCAGCTGTGGTCAGTTGATATTGCCAATCACCTTGCTCTCCCAAGGTACGAATTTCACTCCAACACCCCTGCGCTATCACCTCTTGCAGGTTGCTATCATGAGCAGGATAAATCACTTGTCCATTCCCCGGAACAATGCGTAATAGATGATGAAACTGCTTTTGAATTGCCGCTAGGTCGGCGAATATGTCGGCGTGATCAAATTCAAGGTTATTCAGCACCAGGGTCGAGGGTTGGTAGTGCACAAACTTAGAACGTTTATCAAAAAAAGCAGTGTCATACTCGTCGGCTTCAATCACGAAGAAATCACTATTGCCAAGCTGTGCCGAGTAACCAAAGTTACTCAACACACCACCGACCAAAAAGCCCGGCTGATAATCCGCGTACTGCAAAATCCACGTCAACATACTTGCAGTGGTAGTCTTACCGTGAGTGCCGGCCACTGCCAACACCCATTTATCTTGCAACAGCGCGTCGTGCAGCCATTGTGCCCCTGAACGATAGGGAATACGGCGATTTAATACCGCTTCCACGGCAGGATTGCCACGACTTAAAACATTGCCAATGATCACTAAGTCCGGCACCGGCTCTAGTTGCGTCGGATCATATCCTTGTACGACCTCAATGCCTAAAGCTGCAAGTTGATCGCTCATAGGTGGATAAACTGCAGCGTCGCTACCAGTAACGTGATGACCCATGGCCTTGGCTAAAGCAGCGATGCCTCCCATAAAGGTGCCGCAAATTCCAAGAATGTGAATGTGCATAGAAGCTTCCGAAAATCCGACTGAAAAATTCCGGCTAGTGTAGCATGCACGACAGAATTACGGACATTCTTGCAGGCATTTTACTCAGAATTACGGTAAACTTAGCCGCGTTTTCTGCCGCATTCGAACTGGGGACGTTATGCAACGCTTGATTCCAACCTTACGCCGTGATCACGTCGAAGAAGGTCTTATTTCTGTTATCAACACTCTGCAAATTTGCGCTAAAGAAATTTCTTTTCGCTTGCACCAAGGCGAACTCGCGGGAGTGCTTGGCTCCACGTTGGATGAAAACATTCAAGGTGAAACGCAGAAAAAGCTCGATGTGCTCGCGAATCAGTTGCTTAAAGATATCTTGCTCGAGAATTCACATATTCGGGCCGTCGCTTCAGAAGAAGAAGAGGGCATTGTCGATGGCCATACCACCGGTGACTACCTAGTCGCTTTTGATCCGCTTGATGGCAGTTCGAACATCGATATCAATAGTATGGTGGGTACCATTTTCTCCGTATTACCAGCGCCGAAAGATGATCGCCAAGGCGTCGACTTATTCCTCCAACCAGGCACCAATCAACTGATGGCGGGTTACGTATTATATGGTCCTTCGACCATGCTGGTATTCACCACCGGTAACGGTGTACGAGTATTTACGCTCGATCAAAAAGTGGGCGAGTTCTTACTCACTGACGAAGATCTTGAGATTCCAGCAGATACTTGTGAATTTGCCATCAACATGTCGAACTATCGTCACTGGCAACCGCAGATGCGCGCTTATATTGATGACCTGCTCGCTGGTGATACGGGACCACGCTGTAAAAACTTTAACATGCGTTGGATTGCCGCAATGGTTGCAGATGTCCATCGTGTGCTATGTCGTGGCGGCTTGTTTACTTATCCGTGGGATTGTCGGATGCCCAACAAGCCCTACAAGTTACGCCTCATGTACGAAGGTAATCCAATGGCATGGCTGGTCGAACAGGCAGGTGGTGTTGCCCATACTGGCGAACAGCGCATCCTTGATATTGAGCCAACCGACATTCATCAACGTATCGGCGTTATCTTAGGTTCTGCGAATGAAGTAAATACATGCCTTGAATACCTGCAAGGCTCGCAATCAGCGACGACAGACGTATAATAAGCGGTCTAAATTAAAACCTATTTTGTTATTTATCGTATAGGAACCAACATGAGCTTTAATAACGTAAGCGCGGGCAAGAATTTGCCAGATGAAGTCAACGTCATCATCGAAATCCCTGCCAACGCAGACCCGATCAAATATGAAGTTGATAAAGAAACCGGCACACTGTGGGTGGACCGTTTCATGTCTACCCCAATGTTCTATCCGTGCAACTATGGTTTTGTGAACGACACCTTGTCACTTGACGGTGACCCGGTAGATGTTTTGGTGCCTACACCTTATCCATTACAAGCTGGCTGCGTTATTAAATGTCGCCCAGTAGGCGTGCTGAAGATGACTGACGAATCAGGTGAAGATGCGAAAGTCATCGCTGTGCCAGTGAGTAAACTCAGCAAAGAATATGACCACATCCAAGATATCAATGATGTACCAGAGCTGCTACGCGCGCAAATCACCCACTTCTTTGAGCGTTACAAAGAGCTTGAGAAAGGTAAATGGGTCAAAGTTGAAGGCTGGGGCGATATTAACGACGCTAAACAAGAGATTATGTCTTCGTTTGAGCGTGCACAGAAGAAGTAATGACGATGAGCACCTGTGTCGAACTCAAGCAGCTTGAGTTTCGCTGGCCGGGTGCTCAGTCCGCTCTGCTGAGCATCCCAGAACTTACTTTGGCGCGTGGTGAACGCGTTATTCTGCGTGGTGCCAGCGGTAGCGGCAAATCGACCCTGCTGAGTTTAATCGCTGGAATCCACACCGCGGGCCCCAGACAAGTACAAGTGCTCGGACACGATCTTGCCCAACTTAGCCAGCATCAGCGCGATCGTTTGCGCGCTAACGAAATCGGTTATATTTTCCAGCAGTTCAATTTACTCCCTTACTTATCTGCTGTCGCCAACGTCACCATGGCCTGTCAATTTGCCCCAGCAAGACGCGCGAGACTAGCTGATGCAGATCGGGAAGCCAGCGCTCGGCAACTGCTGACCAGATTAGGTCTCACCTATGCCCAACAGCAGCAACCGGCGCAGCAACTGAGTGTCGGCCAACAACAACGTGTGGCAGCAGCCCGCGCATTATTGGGGTCGCCTGCGCTTATTATTGCTGACGAGCCGACTTCAGCGTTAGATCAAGGCCATCGTGATGAGTTCATCAAGTTACTTTTTGAGGCCTGCGATGCACAACAAACGACTTTGTTGTTTGTCACTCACGACGCAACATTAGTGCCACTGTTCCCCCGCGCTATCGAGCTTGATGAGATCAATCAGGCGGTGACAAATGTTTAAGTTGGCGTGGGCAAGCTTATGGAATCGTCGTGGCAGTGTCTGGTTAACAGTCCTTGCCATCGCAGTGAGTACGTTGTTATTGCTTGGTGTTGAGCGCATTCGGGTACAGACTCAAGATAACTTCGCCAATACCATTTCCGGCACCGATTTGATCGTGGGTGCTCGCACCGGCTCGACCGAATTGTTACTCAGCAGCGTGTTTCATATCGGTAACTTATCCAACACCATGAGCTGGCAAAGCTACTCCTATTTACAAGAGTTGCCCGGCGTTGCTTGGCACATTCCGATGGCCATGGGCGACAGCGTGCAAGGCTTACCCGTCATTGCAACCAACGACAGCTTGTTTGACTATTTCCGCTACGGCAATAAACGACCACTTGAATTTGCCGCTGGGCACAATTTTGCCGCGGCCAACGAAGTAACCGTTGCGGTACTCGGCGCTGAAGCGGCAAGCGAACTTGGCCTGCGCGTTGCCGATGATTTAGTGATCGCGCATGGCACAGGTGAAATTAGCTTTAGTAACCATGAAGCTCATCCGTTTAAAGTCGTTGGAGTATTAGCTGCGACTGGAACGCCTATCGATCGTGGCGTCTTTATTCCGCTTGCCGGTCAGGGATTGGTGCACGGGGATTACTTACCCGCAGACGTACATGGGCATGACGACAGCCATGAACATGAGCACGGGCATGCTCATAACGAACCGCCGGTTTACACCCTAAGCGCGGTGTTGCTTGGCCTTGAGAACCCTGCACTCGCCTTGCGTCTACAACGCACAGTAAATACCTATAAAGCTGAGGCCCTTTCCGCCATCATGCCAGGCTTAGCCTTGCAGAACTTCTGGCGCACTCTAAGCCTATTCGAACGCGCACTTGTTACCATTTCAGGTCTAGTTGTAGTGACCGGCTTACTGGGTATGTTGACCACGCTCCTAGCGAGCTTACGTGAACGCCGTCGCGAAATGGCGGTCTTAAGAGCTATAGGTGCAGGACCGATTACTATCCTTGGCCTCTTGGTATTCGAGGCATTACTGGTTACCCTTGGCGGCACCTTGCTCGGCACCCTCGGTCTCTACGCAGTGCTGTTATTCGGTGCTGACTTATTACAATCAACCTTGGGTATTCAAGTCACCGCAAGCCTCCTAACAAAACGGGAATTGGCCTTGTTGGGCGCAATTATCGCGGCGGCAATTCTTTTAAGTTTATATCCAGCGTGGCGCGCTTATCGCAATGCGCTTGCTGACGGACTAACGGTGAAAATATGAAGTGGTTAGGAATAATTTTGTTTGCTATCACGGGCTTGGTTTTGAGTGCAGCGATCCCTGCGCAAGACGCTACCGAGATAGAATGGAAAGATCTTGTACCTGAGGGCTATACGCCACCGCCAGTGCGTAGCCAAGCTTATTACGACATGAACCCTGAAGCCATGGGCCAGCCCGAACTTAATGCGCCCGTCGTTGAAGCCTTAGATGGCAAAAAAGTAAGAATTCCTGGCTTCGTTGTGCAACTCCAAGCAGAAGACAGCAAAGTGATCGAATTTTTATTAGTCCCTTATGAGGGAGCCTGCATTCATGTGCCGCCGCCGCCACCTAATCAGGTCGTGTTGGTGCGCTTTGCCGACGGCTACCCGATCCGCCAAGCCTTTAATCCAGTTTGGGTTGAAGGCACCATCAAGGTTGAACGCGCCGATGGTGACTTAGCTGTGGTCGCCTATCAGATGGATGCAGTAGAAGTGACACCATACATGTAGGATGTAAAAAAACGCGCCCGAGGGCGCGTTTTTCAGAAGTGGAACTCAATACCTAAAAACGGACCTGAATACTCGAGGTCAGTATAAATCTCATCAAGATCATCCAATTCAATATTGAATACACGATAGCCAAGCTGCAAATTCACATCAACCGCAAGGTTTTCGACCGGTCGATACTCAATACCAAACTCGTAATCTTCGACTTTTGAATCATCAATGCTGATGGCGTTGGCAACGCCAAAAACGGTGAGCTGTGTCGCCGGAATCCCGACTCTCAGTTGACTGTACAAGGTCGGAATCCAACCATCAGTATCAGCAGCCTGTAATGAATTTTGATTGCGCAGTTCAACAACACCTTCGACACGCTTGGCGGTGGCACCTAAATCGAAGGTTAGTAGGTCATTATCAAACAGTTCGTAATACAAAGTGTAATCAGTATGGCTAAAGTCAGCGGTATAGTTCAGTGAAGTATTGGCCGCATAGCTATTACCAAAAAACTCAAAACTTTCAGTGAGCACTTGGCTGCCATCGTTGCGCAACTGGTTATAACGAACTTTAGCGTTAGGAATCAACGGGATCGGATGCTCCAAGGCGATGTAATAACTCTGTTGTTGTTCATCGCTAAACGCAAAGTTTGGATTGTCACTATTGGAGCCGAAGCTGCCTTCGGTTTCCGCTTGCCAGATTTGTGCACCGGTGTAGACGCCAAACACGGTATCCGCGCTTACCGGAGCAATAAATGCTGCTGCACTTAGCAGCGCAGTCATCGATAACTTCTTCATTGGCTTTCCCTATTATTTGATCGGACGCACTTCGGCAACGACATCTTGTGCTGGTGCGCCTTCAAATTGTAGCTGAAAAGCCACTTGCTCTCCGACTCTAAACGGATTTTTTACACCAAAGAACATAACGTGATAACTGCCCGGCTGAAAAGTGACCGTTTCGCCAGCCGCAATTTCCAATCTAGGCACGCGTTGCATACGCATCATGCCCTCGTCATTCATGGTATGAGTGTGAATTTCTGCGGCACGCGAGGCCTCGCTTGTAACGCCAATAAGAGTGACGGTTGTTGCACCTTCATTGGTTAATACCACATAGCCTGCGCCATTTTCAGTACCGGGGATCGTTGGTTTCACCCATGCGTCTGATACTGTCACGTCAGCTGCGTGCGCACTGCCCATTATTAACAGTGCGCTTGCTAAAAAAATGCCCCATTTATTCATCGGTTACCGTACCTTGCTCTAGGATAAATTACGTTACCTAGTTTACACAGCTTTTGGACGTTTTCGCACCAGTAAATAAATAATTCCGAATAGCAGTAGATAGGGCCACAACCAGCTAAATAGCACTGCTACTAGAGCTACTGCTGCAACGACCATAGCAACAGCAACACTGCCACCCACAGCTACGACTAGAGCAAAGGCACCCAGCACTACAGCTAGCATGACCAAACCTGTTATTCCGATGCTAACGACTAATCCGATAACAGCACCTAGTAACCCCAGCACTTCGTCACCAAATAAAGCTAACGCAATAATACCTGCTAAAACCCATAACCACGTCGATTGCTTTTTCATCTTTGTCCTCACTATCAACTTATACAATGTTGTTTGATAGAAGTGATGCAGATATCGTGCCAACAATTTTTATACTGTTAAAACAGTCGCTTATTGGCAACTTATTGGAGTAGGACATAAAAAAACCGCCACAATGTGGCGGTTTTTACTAAGTGTGACAGTTTGCTGTATCAGAAGCGATAAGTCACTTCTGCGTAGTAGTAACCACCATTGAAGCCAAACGGAGCATTGGTGTTTGGATACATGAAGATGCCGTTGAACTGGCTCTCTGGCCGTTGCTTGTCTGGGTATTCATCAAACAAGTTCTGCACACCCGCACTCACTGAGAGTTGGTCAGTTAATAGATAGCGCGCAGAAATATCCGCTACCCACTTAGCGCCAAACTCAGTACGCACTCCTTGTGAGTTCTCTAGCACATAGTCACCGAAATAATTAAAGGCAACGCGGGTTTCAAGATCGCCAAGATCATGCGTAAACGAGAGACTGCCGCTATTGCGTGGCACCGAGCGTGTCATACGCGTACGTTCAACACCGTCGAACAGATTCTCTTCAAGCCCGTCCAGTAGCGCCGGTAGATTTACGTCGTCAATCTCAGTTTTGTTGTAACCATAGGCTAATTGTGCGCGCAGCGAACCCCACTCATCAAGCTGGTAGGTTTGCGCAGCAACCACATCTACGCCGCGGCTCGTGGTATCGACGGCATTGACAAAGAAGCGCGCGTTATCTGCGCCGCTCGCTGCCAGGGCTGCCGCGACCGCAGGAGAGTCATCGGGACTCACGTCACCCGATAGGATGATGCGATCATCAATGGCAATCTGGAAGGCATCGATGGTCAACGTGAAGCCATCGTAGCTATTGTAAACTAAACCAGCACTGAAGCTTTGCGATTCTTCTGGGTCTAAACCTTCAATACCCAGTTCTTGCGCAACCGTACTGATATTGTTGAAAGTACCGCTTTGCTCTGGCTGCAAGCCATCACCGCGATCGACAAACAAGGTCGAGATGTTAGAGAAGTACAACTGCTGTACGCTTGGAGCTCGGAAGCCGGTGTTCGCAGTTGCCCGCAACGCCCATTGATCATTGAAGTCATAGCGCCCAGACACCTTCCAACTGGTATTGCTGCCGAAGTCCGAGTAATCTTCGTAACGCACTGCTGCGCCCCATTGAAAATCAGGGGTTAGCATATTCTCAACTTCTAGATAGATACCAGTGTTATCACGCGATTGGTCGACTTCAGACTCAGGTTTGAAGCCAGTGAAGCCTTGGCTACCAGCAGCACGACCGTCATAGCCGCCGTCAATGTAGGATGCTTCTTCACCAGCACCGATTGCATAGGTGTTTTCACGATAGCTAACACCAAAGGCGACCGCCAAGTCAGAGTTGTTCACAAACGGGATAAAACGGGAGAAATCCACAGTTGCATTGACTTCATCGTTACTCAAAGTACCGGCGTCAAATTCTGTTTGTGAGCTAGGTCCAATAGACGCGTTAAGAGAATTTTCGAGGCGGTATTGGAACTCACTTTCACCGTAACCTGCACTAGCATCGACGCTCCACTCACCGAGCATAAAACGATAGCCGGCATAAAATGAACTATCTTGTGTCTCTGGGCTTAACAGTGGCAGGAAGCCATCTGGGTAAATTTCTGGAATATTGCGGCTGTCTAGTGCACGACGGTAGAATGCACCTGATTGTGAGGTGCGATCGCTCACACCACCAAAGGCATAGAGTTCGCCTTCACCAACAGTTACTGCAGAGTTAAAGAACACTGACTTATTTTCAAACTCGGCATCACCGACATGGTGGCTAAGACGATCAAAAGTTGCTTCACGTGGATCTAATTCACCATCTACCAAAGGATATTGCTGGCGTGGATCCAGACCAGCACGGTTGGTTTTGTTCTTATGGTGGTATTCAGCTGCAACGGTGAAGAAACCGTCAGTGCCAAATTCAAAGCCAACATTGCCGTGTACTTTGTACTGTTCGCCGTCACCTTCATAGGTTTGTCCAGTGTTAGCGGTAATTGAACCGCCCTCACGTTGATCTTTTAGTACGATGTTAATAACACCGGCGATCGCATCAGAACCATACAGGGCTGCAGCACCATCACGCAGCACTTCAATACGCTTGATAGCAGAAATAGGGATGGCGTTTAAATCAACGTTCGAACTACCACGACCCGTGGTGCCGTTTAAATGCACCAAGGCGCTCATGTGACGACGCTTACCGTTTACCAATACCAACGTGTGATCAGGAGATAAACCGCGCAATGACGCCGGACGCACGGCGTCAGAACCATCCGTGATCGATGAAGTAGGGAAGTTAAAACTTGGTACTGCGTACTGCAGTGCCCGCGCGGTCTCGGTAATGCCACTGGCGGCCAGTTCATCCCCAGAAATTACATCAACAGGAGCAGTACCATCCGTCGCCGTTCGCATTTCCAAACGCGAACCAATGACCTGAATCCGCTCTTCTGCTTCGACTTCTGAGTTCTCATCTTGAGCGAACGCCGGGGCTACGGTGGCGCTCAACGGAAGTGTGCCTAGCCCTATCATTGCAAGTAAAACTTTATTCTTATTCATAGCTACCTCGACTTGTCTATTACAGCTTATAGTCAGTTAAGGATAGCAATAGATCAGAATTTCAGTTAGTTGACTTTAGTCTAAGGTAGATCGGAAGAGCTGAAGAGCCGTTATTCGTTATTCGTTAACCGTTAGAGGGAAGCACCACGACCTCACCC
>NZ_JPIN01000009.1 GCF_000753735.1 Pseudidiomarina atlantica
TTCCTATCAACGTATATTATTGTTAATAGGTTGATAACAAGATGTGGCGCGAGCGTCAATTTATTTTACAAGCTTTACATTTATAATCGTTATGAAGCACATAAAAAAGCTGAGACGTTACCGCCTCAGCTTTTTTCATGGTCGCAAAGCACGTGTGTTAGTCGAGGTTTGCGAAGAATGAATCCGGCAACCAGCGTGGACGCTCAGCATCGTTGGCGATAGTTTGGCCGATTTCGTAGTTGATGTTGGTAAAGACAACGCCGGCTTCGTAATTGATTGGTAAGCTGGGTTGATCGCTTGGGCGATGGTAGTGCTCAGCAAAGAACTGGCCCCAAATTTCACCACCATTCTCATCTTCACCTTTGGCGGTGAAGCCGGTCATCAGGAATACCGCCGGTACGCCTTTTTTCACGAATGGATAATGGTCTGAACGGGTGAAAATAGCTTGTTCTGGCATTGGATCTTCACTCAGCTCGATGCCGTACTGGCCAGCGGCTTCAGCAACCGATTCACCCAGCGTCGAATGCGTTGAGCCAAAGGCTATCACATCGGCAAAATCATACAGCAACACCGGCATATCAAGGTTCACGTTCGCAACAATTTGCTGCAACGGCACGGTGGGGTAGTGTGCGAAATAATCAGCACCCAACAAACCACGTTCTTCGGCTGTCACTGACAAGAATAAAATCGAGCGTTTTGGCTGCGTATCGGCTTCGACAAACATCCGTGCGGTTTCAAGTAACACGCTGACACCACTGGCATTATCCATCGCGCCATTATTAATGTGGTCGTCTTGGCTTAAATCTTGGGTCATGCCGATGTGATCGGAGTGGGCGGTATACAGCACATACTCGTCGCGCAGTTCTGGGTCACTGCCAGGCAAAATCGCTGCTACGTTAGGGCTGGTAATTTCTTCGTGTTCAGAAGCCCGCTTTAAAGTCACCGATACGCCTAATTCGAATGGCTTCGGCTGCTCGCCTTTTTCCAACTGGGCAAAAACTTCATCCATGCTAATCGCAGCGTTCACAAACAACGGCTCTGCTGCGGCAAAATCGACATAAGCACTACCCGTTAAGTTCTTATACGCCAAATTCGGTTCACCATCGGCATTCACCCAGGTAACGCTCGGTGCACGTTGATACATAGCACTGACTTTGAACGGCCGTACTTCTTCACGCATTGGCGTGTGCAAGTTAATAATGCCTACTGCGCCGCGCTCTGCTGCAAATTTTGTTTTGCTGCTGTTGAGGTGCGCGCCCTCTTCGCTCGGCAAATCAGCCGGACGACCGCTGACCATCATGACAATTTTGCCATCGACGTCGACATTCGCGTAATCATTCAAACCGAACTCTTCTGAAACCAAGCCGTAGCCGACAAATACCACAGGTGCGGTGACTTCGGTTTGTTCAGCGTAGGCACTTGGCCCAGTTAAGAATTCTTTACCGTATTCAAGTTCAACTTGGTTGTCGCCGGTATCCACCACCATGGTCGCGCTACCTTCGACCAAGCTGCTGCGACGAAAGCGAATACGCTGATAGTAGGTGTCATCGTCGCCCGCAGGCTCAAGTCCCAGCTTCTTAAATTCAGAGGCAATGTATTGCGCGGCAATTTCATGTCCACGACTGCCCGTATCGCGCCCTTCAAGTGCATCGCTGGCGAGAAATTCGAGGTGAGCGCGCAAGGTTTGCGCATCGGCCGAGACCACTTGTGGTGCTGCTGATGTTGCCTCGCCACCACAGGCTGCGAGACCTGCTGCCAATACGGTAGCGCCAACAAGGCTTAGAATTCGCATAGTTCTTCCCATCGTTGTTTTTGTAAAAACAGCATTCTAACCAGATGCGCCAAGAGAAACGAGTTTTTGTTGCAGGGCTTTGTAATGGATTGTTTCAAATCTTAAAAAAGACTTGAATTGTTATAGTATAACATTACAATCAATTACACTCAGATGAACCACAGCTTCGAAACCTACCATCATTAGAGGACCTTAACATGTTGAAGTACAGTCCTGTTGCCCTGTTAGTTGCTCAAGTCTTGGCCTTGCCAGTTGCTGCGCAAGACACTCAAGAAACCAGCAAAGCGCAGCATGAGCATGACAACACCGAGGTAATCGTCATCACCGCATCGCCACTGGCCCGCACTGAGCTTAATTCAGCGCAACCGATTTCAGTGATTAGCGGCGACGAACTCCGCGAAAAGCAAGCACACACCCTAGGTGAGACCTTAGCGCAAGAGCCCGGCATTAATGCGACGCACTTTGCTCGTGTGGCCTCAAGTCCAGTGATTCGTGGCCTCGATGGCCCACGCGTGAAAATCACTCAAAATGGCCTCGATACTGGTGACGTATCGCGCGGCAGTCCAGACCATGCGGTCACCACCGAAACTTCTGTCGCTGAACAAATCGAGATTTTACGCGGTCCAGCCACCCTACTTTATGGTAGCGGTGCCATTGGCGGTGTCGTCAACGTGGTCGACGAACGTATTGCACAGGACTTTGTCGGCGGTACGCGAGGCTTTTTTGGCGGCAATCTAGCGACCGTTGATGATTTGCGTGATGCAACTTTTGGTATCACCAGCGATGTCGGCAATACGGTCTGGCATTTTGACGGTTTTACCCGCAGTAGTGACGACTACAGCACCCCGACCTTCCTCAATGAAGAAGGCGAAGCCGTCGACAGCGTCGAGAACTCTTTTGTTGACGCTATGGGCGGTACTGTTGGTGTTAGCTATATTCTCGATAACGGCTTTATTGGGGCTTCTTACGCGCGTCTCGAGCAAGAATATGGCATTCCTGGTCACGCGCATCATGAAGAAGAACATGAAGATGAGCACGGGCACGAAGAAGAACACGCCGATGAACATGACGACCACGAGGGTGAAGTACTGCCCTACGCTGACCTTGTGCAAGATCGCGTGCAGTTACATGCGGGCTTTGATCAGCCCTTCTCGGGCATCGAAAAACTCGATATTCGCTATGCGTTTACCGATTATCAACACCAAGAAATTGAAGGTGACGTCGCCGGTACAACCTTCACTAATGAACAGCATGAACTGCGCGTCACAGCGAATCATCACCTGACTGGCAACTGGTACGGCGCCATTGGTTACCACGGTTTTGACCAACAGCAGGCGGCCTTTGGCGAGGAAGCCTATACGCCAGCCAGCGATACCACGCGTCACGGTTTCTTTTGGCTCGCCGAAACGCGGGATGATGCCCTCAACTGGCAGACCGGTATTCGCTACGAGCTGGTCGATATCAGCGCACCCGGTCTTGAAGTCGGCGCGAGTGATTATGAATTCAAGCCGTTTTCAGCCTCATTTGGGGTGAGCTATCAGTGGCATCCGCTGGTGCGTTTTAATGCCAACCTGAGCCATGCCGAGCGCGCTCCTTCAGCCAATGAATTGTTTGCTAACGGTCAGCATTTGGCGACGCGTACCTACGAGCTGGGCTTAAACTATGAGTTACACGAAGAGGGCGACCACGCTTACGTCATTGAAGCAGCTGACCGTGCTCCAGCACTCGAAAAGTCAAACACGCTCGACCTTGGTACACACATCGAGTATGGCGACAATCACCTTGATATCACTCTGTTCGTGAGCCAAATCGATAACTTTATTTTCGAAAATGTGACCTCGGTCAATAGCGTCGATTTAATCCAAGACCATGGTCATGAAGATGAACATGAGGGAGAGCACGAAGGCGAGCACGAAGAGCATGCCGAGGAAGACGCACACGACCATAGCGAAGGCTTACCAGTCGTGCATTACCAACAAGTTGATGCGCTGTTGTTTGGTTACGAAATCAGTGGTTTGTGGCAGCTTACCGATGAGTGGAAACTGACCGCATTTAGCGACTACACCCGCGCCTACACGGAAGATTCACGCAGTAACTTGCCGCGTATTCCACAGCAACGCTTGGGTAGTGAAATTACCTATAACCAAGGCACTTGGGAAGCACGGGTGGGTTATATTTGGCACGCCGAGCAAAATCGGGTGGCCATTAACGAGACACCAACACCAAGTTTTGGTTTGCTTAACGCACAGTTTAACTACTTCCCGCAAACGTTTGCGGCGAACAACTTAAGCATTTACGTAAAAGCAGACAACTTGACTGACAAACTGGGCTATGTGCACACCTCTTTCTTGAAAGAACAAGCACCGCTAGCGGGTCGTAACTTTAGTATCGGTATTCGCGGCGAATTCTAGCGCATTGTCGCCGCGACTTATCGCACTCAGCGCAAGCATTGGCTCTGCTTTGGTAGACTTAGACAAGATTTCATCTCGTCGACAAGGAAACAGGCATGCGAATGTTCGCGCTGAGTTTTATTTTGGGTTTGATGATCACTGCACCTTGTGCCGCACAAGCGGTTACCAGTGCGGAAAACTTTGCCCAACAAGAACTCACCATTGAGCGCATTTTTTCTGCACCTGCGCTCACGCCTCCAGCACCTCAACAACTGCAATTTGCTCCCGATGGCAACCTACTGAGCTACGTCAAAGGCTCCAGCGAGACGCCCAACATCAATGACCTGTGGGTGTACGACATTCGCCAGCAACAGCATCGCCAGTTGCTAGCCGCCGCGCAACTTGTGGCAGACCCAACGGCCATGTCAGCCACCGAACAAGCACGCCGTGAACGGCTGCGTATTCGCGCTGGTGGCATCGTTGAATACCATTGGTCACCAGATGGCCAGCAGTTGTTGATCCCCCTCGCTGGACAACTTTTTCTGGTCAACGTCAGTGATGGGGCAGTAAAAGAATTAACCCCTGCTGACAGCGCAGTGACCGATGCACGCTTTTCGCCACGCGGAAACTACGTCAGCTATCTGGATGCGCAGGGTGCCTTACAGTTAATCCA
This sequence comes from Pseudidiomarina atlantica, assembly GCF_000753735.1. Taxonomy (GTDB): domain Bacteria; phylum Pseudomonadota; class Gammaproteobacteria; order Enterobacterales; family Alteromonadaceae; genus Pseudidiomarina; species Pseudidiomarina atlantica. The sequence continues at coordinate 4,856 of NZ_JPIN01000009.1, forward strand.
TCTTGCTGATGACAAACGCGTGCAAGTCACCCCAGCAAGCACTGCCACCACCAGCTATGCCGTTGCCGAATTCGTCGCGCAAGAAGAGATGAAACGCATGACGGGTTATTGGTGGAGCCCAGATGAATCAAGTATCGCCCTCACCCGAGTCGATACTAGCCCGGTCGAAGTCAGCGCACGCACCGACGTTTACGCTGATCGCACCGAATTGGTCGAGCAACGCTATCCGTTTACCGGCACGGCAAATGCTAAAGTGGATTTAGGCATTTATGAGCTCGACTCGACCCTGACGCGCTGGTTAGGACTCGAAAATCGACATCAAGCCGGCTACCTCGCGCGGGTGAACTGGCTACCGAACAGTTCGCAGCTCAGTTATCAGTGGCAAACTCGTGACCAGCAACAGTTGACGCTGTATTTACAGCCACGTAACCAAGCCGATGCGACGGCTGTGTTGAGCGAAACTGCCACTACGTGGATCAATCTGCATGACGACTTGGTATTTTTGAATGACTCGCGGCACTTTATCTGGGCCTCAGAGCGCAGTGGGTTCAAACATTTATACCTCTACCGTATTGACGGCAGCCTGATCCGCCAACTGAGCAGTGGTGATTGGCAAGTCGATGCAGTGAGCGCGGTCGATGACACCACCGGCTTCGTGTATTTTACTGGGCGCAAGGAAACCCCGCTCGAACGACATTTGTATCGCGTCAGTTTGAACACCACCACGCCAAGTCAACCAACCCGCTTAAGCCAACGCGCAGGTATGCACGAGATTACCTTCGCCAGTAATTATCGTAGTTACCTCGATAGCTTTTCCAGCAGTACCCAACCGCCGCAGGTGAGTCTGCACGGCCCGACCGGCGAACGCATTACCTGGCTGCATGAAAATGTGATTGATGCTAGTCATCCACTGGCGAACTATCTCCGCGACTGGGTCTACCCAGAATTTGGCCAACTGGCTGCTGCCGATGAGCAAACCTTGTACTACCAACTGTACAAACCCGCCAATATGGTCGATAACCAGCCTTATCCGGCCGTGGTGATGGTCTATGGCGGCCCACGTGCGCAGCGCGTCACCAATAGTTGGGGTGACTATTTTAGTCAGTATTTGGCGCAGCAAGGCTATGTGGTTTTCAAACTCGATAATCGTGGTAGTGGTCATCGCGGCAAAGCTTTTGAGAACGTGATCTATCGCCAGCTTGCGCAAGCCGAAGTGGCTGACCAAGTGTTGGGCGCTGAATTCTTGCAGTCGCTGCCGTATATCGATGACAAGCGGATTGGCGTATTTGGACATAGCTACGGTGGTTACATGGCGTTGCATTTAATTTTACGCGCGCCCGAACAGTTTGCCGCCGCGGTAGCCGGTGCACCGGTCACCGATTGGCGTCTCTACGACACCCATTACACCGAACGCTATATGGGTACGCCGCAAGATAATCCTGACGGTTACCGTGCGGCTGATGTGTTGACCTATGCCGAACAACTGCAACAGCCGCTGTTGATCTACCACGGCATGGCCGATGACAACGTGCTCTATACCCATACCGCCAAGTTATCCTATGCCCTGCAGCAGGCGATGAAACCGTTTGAGTTAATGGCTTACCCTGGCAAGCAACATGGTTTACGCGGACGTGAAACCTCTATTCATCGCTACCAGCTGATTGCAGACTTTTTTGCGCGGCACTTGCAATAAGATATACTGAGCGCATCAACCTAACGCCAAGGAGATTTTCAGGTGATGCGCTTTCTTTCCCGTCGTTTGGTCATGCCAAACGATCTCAATTTTGCTGGCTCATTGTTCGGTGGGCGGATCCTCGAATGGATCGATGAAGAATCTTATATTTTTGCCGCCTGTCAGCTGGATGCCAAAAGCCTAGTGACCAAACACATCGGCGCTATTAGCTTCGAAACCTCAGCGTATCAAGGCGATGTCGTTGAGTTTGGCCTCGGTGTACAAAAAGTTGGCCGCACGTCTATTACGGTGACCTGTGTGGTGCGCAACAAGCAAACCAAACAAAATATTTGTGTCGCTGACGATATTGTTTTTGTGCACATTGACCCGGCGACTCGCACCCCACAACCGCATCATAAGACCAAAGCGGAATTGGACATGCTGAAAATAGAAACGCCGGAATAATTCCGGCGTTTTTGACTCTGTTTCCGTTTATTTCGGGCTTATTTATGTAAATAAGCACCGGCAAAACAGGTAACCGGCGTAGCGGTCGGCTTACCATGCTGCCAATCGCCGTTTTCAACACCACTGCCAGCAATATCGACATGCACATAGGGCAATGGGTGGTCACTGTCATTTCCATGCTTATCCAAGCCAGACGCTATCGCCAAAAAGGCCATTGGGAACTGATGCCCGCGACGGGTTGTAGCGGACGGCCCGTTGTTGCTCGATAACACGTCGTCTGATTTGGTGCGCGGTGCGACGAAACTAAAGTCTTCGCGACGTGACCAGCTCACCTCAGTTGGATCGCCGTACACCTCACCCGCTTGCCAAAGTTTGTCATGCAAACCTTGCGCCACCGCTGCGCCATTCGGCACTAACGCCGTATACGGGCCCTTGGCTAATGCTGCGTGCCCCGTCAACGTTGCCACACTGAACAACTGCGGACGCGGATAATTCCCTGCTTGCACGCGCAAGTGCGAGAGCAAATCAGCTAACAGTAAGCGACCTTCGGCATCGGTATTGCCGATCCGCACGCGCACACCACTGTGGGCGGTGATAATTTCGTCAGCCACAAAGGCATCACTGCCAATGCTGTTACGTACGAGGCCTAGCTCGGCCACCGCACTGACTGTATCTGGACGCATTTCTGCCAGCGTCTTCATAAAGCCAGCTACACCTGCGGCGCCACCTTTATCGCGGCTCATGCCCGCCATATGGCCGCCTGTCTTCACATCGGCACCGCCGGTATCGTAAACAATGCCTTTACCGGCAAACATCAGGGTTTGTTCTGCCGCTGGTGCGTTGTACTCCAAGCGCACCACCACCGGCCAATGCCGCTCAACTTTGAGCGATGCCCGCGCTACCGACATCAACAACGGATACTCGTGCTGTAATTGCTGAATATCATCAATCACGGTGACTTTCACCGGCGTGTGCGCGAAGGTTTGCTGCAAGTACTCGGCAAACTTCGGCGGCGCCATGCGCTCGGGCTCGGTGCCACATAAGTCGCGTGCCACGCGCTTGCCAGATTCAACTGCGGTTAACCATTCGTTATCGAGCGTACCGACCACACCGATACTACGAATGGTTTCAAGTTCTTCTTCACCGAGCGCTTCCCGTGCTTCTAATGGCTCGTACAGTTCTTGGCAGGCGCCCCAATAAGCAACGGCTTCAGCTTGTCCGTAACGTGCATCATCGGCAGTACCAAACACCACCAATAATGGCATTTTAGCGCCAGCTTGTTGGGCGATACGGGCGCCCACCCCGGCGGCATCGGCGATACTGCGCACGTCATCGTAATCGCGCGTCAATGGCCCCGTTGGCGCCGTGATTAAACGTCCGCCAAAGACATCGGCGGTCAATAACAAAGGGTGCTTGCCGACGCGCTGATCAAGCTGTTGCGCACGTTCGACATAATCCGCAAATTCTGCAGGTAACTGTTGTGCAAAATCACCCACCAAAATCACTGCGTCGTAATCCTCATGCGCAGTGCTGTAACTTTCTACTACTTCAACTGTTGGAAATGCCATAGCTATCCTCGTTGGTTTAAGTGAAATTCAGGTGGAACGCTTACAATCGACGCCAGCGTGTTCCTTGTGGGGTATCTTCGAGTTCTATCCCCATCGCTGTTAAAGCGTCGCGCGCGGCATCTGCCGCCGCCCAGTCTTTGTTCGCGCGCGCAGTGCGGCGCGCTTCAATCAACTCTTCAATTTTCGCGGTATCCAGATCATCATTGCTAGCACCACCTTGTAAAAAAGCTTCTGGCGTTTGTTGCAACAGCCCAAGGATGCCGGCCAAATGTTTGAGTACGGCCCCTAGCGCATCGCATGTCGCAGCGCTATCGGCGCGATTGATTTCACGTGCCAAATCAAACAATACCGGAAGTGCTTCGGGCACGTTAAAGTCATCGTCCATCGCTTGGTTAAAGCGCGCAACATAAGGCGCTGCGACGCTATCATCAAAGTCGACGGCCTGGCACTCACGCAGTGCGGTGTACAAACGCTCCAGCCCTGCCCGCGCTTGTTCTAGGTTTTCGGTCGAGTAATTCAACTGCGAACGATAGTGACTCGAAAGCAGGAAGAAGCGCACTGTTTCAGCATCGTATTGCTTAAGCACTTCGCGAATGGTGAAAAAGTTGCCCAGTGACTTCGACATTTTTACTGCGTCGACCTGCACCATGCCGCTGTGCATCCAATAGTTCACATAGTCGTGATCGTTGGCGCAGCAACTTTGCGCAACTTCGTTTTCATGGTGCGGGAAGATCAAATCTGATCCGCCGCCATGAATATCAAAATTTTCACCTAAATGGCGTTTGTTCATGGCCGAGCACTCAATGTGCCAACCTGGGCGTCCTGCGCCCCAAGGTGATGGCCAACTCGGCTCACCTGCTTTGGCTTGCTTCCACAACACAAAATCGAGCGGGTCGGTTTTGTTCTGCGCTACGTCAACCCGCGCACCGGCTAGCAATTGTTCAAGATTCTGGCGGCTCAATTGACCGTATTTATCGAAGCTACTGACGTCGAACAACACATCACCATCGTCGGCAACATAGGCATGCCCACGCGCGATCAAGGTTTCAATCATGCTGATGATATCGCCCATATGCCCAGTTACGGTTGGCTCAATGTCTGGGCGCAGCAAATTCAAGGCGTCAAAATCATCATGCATGGCCTTGGTATAACGTTCGGTAACCGCATCGATCGCCTCGCCATTTTCGTGGGCACGACGAATGATTTTATCGTCGACGTCAGTAATATTGCGCACATAGGTCACTTTAAAACCTTTCGCCCGCAAATAGCGCACCACGACATCAAACGCGACATAAGTACGCGCATGACCAATATGACAGTAATCGTAAATGGTAACGCCACAGACATAGAGCTTCACCTCACCGGGGGTGATGGGTTGAAAGGCTTCTTTACTGCGACGCAAAGTATCATAAATGGTCAACATGCGAGATTAAGCTCCAGTTACGTGGGTCGTTTTACAAAATTTAGAGGCTAATGATACCGCATGGTGCCGCCTTGTCACAAACAATGCTAAACTGTGCGCAGCTAATTGAATTGTTAACCTTTATGATGGAGTCAGACTTATGCAAGTAACGTTGCACACCAACCATGGCAAGATTCGCCTTGAACTTTTTCCAGAACAAGCGCCGAAAACCGTCGAAAACTTTTTGAACTATGTGCGCGAAGGTTTTTACGATGAAACGTTATTTCATCGCGTCATCAAAGGATTCATGATTCAAGGTGGTGGTTTTAATAGTGAAATGGTACAAAAAACACCTACCCACGACGCCATCGAAAACGAAGCAGATAACGGCCTGAAGAATCTTAAAGGCACAGTGGCGATGGCGCGCACGCAAGATCCACACTCAGCGACCTGCCAGTTCTTCATTAACGTTGCGGATAACGAGTTTTTGAACTTCAAAAACGAAAGTGTCGGTGGCTGGGGCTACTGTGTGTTCGGTAAAGTGATTGAAGGTATGGATGTGGTCAGCGACATCGAGCAAGTCTACACCACACACGCTGGCTTCCATCAAGACGTGCCAAAAGACGATGTGGTGATCGAAAGCGCCACTATCGACAGCGAGTAATTAAACGTTATGGCGACATGGTTTATCGCAGATTTACATCTGTCGCCAGCGCGGCCCGACATCGTGCAGTTATTTTGCGATTTTTTGCGCGATGAGGCTCGGGCCGCCGACCAACTCTTTATTCTCGGCGATTTGTTTGACGCTTGGATTGGCGACGACGACAACAGTAGTTTTGCCCAACAAATTCAAGCCGAGCTAAAGCGTTACACCGAGCATGGTATTCCGACGTACTTTATTGCGGGTAATCGCGATTTTGCCATTGGCGAGCGCTTTGCTAAGCAAACCGGTATTGAAATCCTACCAGACCCTGCAGTGATAGAGCTCTACGGTACACCGACACTGATTCTGCATGGTGATTTGCTCTGCACTGACGACCACAGCTATCAGCGTTTGCGGCGCTGGATCCGCAAGCCCTGGTTGCTGCGCGGCTTGCTGGCCTTACCGCTCAGTTGGCGTATGCGGATTGCCAAAAAGTTACGGCAATCGAGCAAAACCCAAAAACCGTTAAGCGAACAAGAGCTGCGCATCATGGATGCCAATCCGCAAACGGTGCAGGATTATTTCGCGCAATATGGCGTGCAACGCATGATTCACGGACATACCCATCGCCCTGCAGTGCATCAATTAAGTGACCAAAGTGGTCAGTCCCTCACGCGCATCGTGCTCGGTGACTGGTACACGCAAGGCAGTATGCTCAAGGTTACCCATGAACAGCAGCAGCTAATGCAACGTCCGTTGCCAGCGGCCGTCCCGAGTGAAATTTAAAGTCGCTGTCAGGAGCTAAAATCAACGCTGCTTCAAGCTCCGCAAATTGCGCCACTCGCGCACTGATGTCCTGCCCTGCAATAGCTTCAGCCAAACTCAGATAATCTTGATAATGGCGTGCTTCTGAGCGCAACAAAGAGACATAGAACTGACTTAAACGCGCAGGCAAGTGTGGGGCCAACTTGGCAAAACGCTCACACGAGCGCGCTTCAATAAAAGCACCACAAATTAATTTGTCGACCAAAGTCGCCGGCTCATGGGTACGCACCTCGCGCAGCAGCTCACGCGCATAACGACTCGAAGTGATCTTGTCGTACGCAATGCCAAATTCATCAGCAACCTCTAAGACCTGATAGAAGTGATGCAGCTCTTCTTTAATCAGCATCACCATTTTGTCGATCAAATCCTGACTGTAAGGCTTATCGGCACGCCCCATCATGGTTTTGCGCAAACTCGTGGGTTGCGCCAGCGCGCGCCAATCCCCTTGCAAGCGATAGGTGTAGTCTTCATAAGGCGCCAACCATTGCAACAATGCTTCACCACTGGCGGTATCCACTGCATAACGACGTAACAGCAACATTGCGCTCTGTGCGGCTTTCAGCTCGCAGACCATGTGGTCGCGCAACAACACCGGCAACTGCTCCGGTTGGCACGCCATAGCGACCCATTCGGCAGGCGTTTCGCACAGTAAGAAGTTGCGGATGGGAGTAAGTAATCGATCGATTTCAGCAGACTGCATAGGAAATTTTGCGTGGCTTGTAAAAAGCCTATTTTACGCATCCCTTTAACTTAGAACAAGGTTGGAAGAAAAACCTCAGTTGTCACCGAAAAAGCCTTGACTATGGCGAAAATCCGACCATTATTGAATGTAAGTCGAATAAAAAATCGACGTAGCAAAAACAATAATAATATTTTACAAAACAACGAGAAGTAGAGGTTCATTATGATCTTGAATCATATTTGGGGACTGTACGCACACCCGCGGGAAGAATGGAAAACCATCGACGAGCGTCACGAGAGCATGACCTTTGCCTTAAGTCATATTCTTATTGTCGCTTTGATCCCCTGTGCGGCAGCATATTACGCATCAGCTCATTTAGGTTGGAGCATCGGCGCGCGTGAAGAAACCTTTTTAACGCAATCAAGCGCAACGATTTTGGCGGTGGCAATGTACATCGGTATTCTCGGCGCCGCATTTGCCTTGGGTTACCTCATTCATTGGATGGCGAAAACCTTTGGCGCACAACCCACATTTACGCAATCAATGGAGCTTGCCGCTTACACTGCGACGCCGGTGATCATGTCGGGTGTCAGTGCACTCTATCCGGAACTCTGGTTTGTCACCTGCGTGTTCCTAGCTGGTGTTGCCTACTCGGTCTATTTGCTTTATTCCGGGGTACCGATTCTGATGCATATTCCGGAAGAGCGCGGTTTTATTTACGCTAGTTCGGTGGTAACCGCAGGACTCATTATGATGGTCGTATTGATGGTAACCTGTGCGATTCTCTGGACCAACGGATTTGGCCCGCAGTACATGTAACGAAAGTAACCGCTCACCGAAAACGCCGACCCTGTCGGCGTTTTTTTATGGTAGTCTTTGCGGGTTCATTCTCATTCTTGTTTCATAACTTCAGGAAAACGTATGCGTGACAACAACAAAAAGCTCAGCTTAACAACGCGTATTGTGATTGGCATGTTCGCCGGGATCATCGTTGGCTTTCTACTAAAACTTTTATTCCCTGAAAGTGTTTTGGTCGAAGGCTACCTTACCAAAGGCTTGTTCCATGTCGTGGGTCAGATCTTTATCAGCTCGCTGCAAATGCTGGTTGTGCCCTTGGTTTTCGTTTCACTGGTGGTCGGCACGTGTTCGATTAGCGATCCGAGTAAGTTAGGCCGTCTGGGTGGCAAAGCGGTCAGTCTGTATATGGTCACGACTGCCATCGCCATTACCTTTGCGATTTTTGCGGCGGTTGTCATTCAACCGGGTGCCGGCGTCGCCATGCAATCGGATGCCACATTTGAACCGTCACAAGCACCATCGCTAGCTCAAGTCATTATCGACCTGTTCCCGAAAAATCCATTCTCAGCAATGGCGGATGGCAACATGCTGCAAATCATCGTGTTTGCCCTGTTGTTTGGTATTTCGATGGCCTTGATCGGCAAATCGGGCGACCGTTTGAAGGGGTTCTTTGATGACTTCAACGAAGTCATCATGAAGTTAGTCGTGATTTTGATGAACCTTGCTCCTTACGGCGTATTTGCGCTCATGGCAAAGCTGTTCAGCGAAACCGAATTCGAGACCATTTTCAGCCTTGGTAAATACTTCCTGCTGGTATTTGTCGTATTGATTTTGCATGGTGTGGTTACCTACTCACTCATCCTCAAAGGCATGACGGGTTTGAGCCCGTGGATGTTCTTGAAGAAAATGCGTGAAGTACAAATTTTTGGCTTTACCATTTCTAGCAGTAACGCCACCATCCCGGTGACCCTTGAAACCGTCACCAAACGCTTAGGTGTAAGCAACAAAATCGGCTCATTCACCGTACCTCTTGGCGCCACCATTAACATGGACGGCACCGCCATCATGCAAGGTGTCGCGACGGTGTTTATCGCCCAGGTGTACTTGGTCGATTTATCCATTGCTGATTACGCTATGGTAGTGCTCACCGCCACGCTCGCCAGTATAGGTACCGCAGGTGTGCCAGGCGTTGGCTTGATCATGCTTGCTATGGTGCTCGGCCAAGTCGGGCTGCCCGTTGAAGGTATTGGTTTGATTATCGGTGTTGACCGCTTATTGGATATGACGCGTACGGCGGTGAATGTCACCGGTGACGCAATGGTCAGTCTCATCGTCGCGAAAAGCGAGGGTGAACTTGATTACGCGATCTATAACGATGAAAACGCTGATATCGAAGAACGTGATGTCGGCGAACAGATCGATGAGAAAATGCACAAAAAAGAAAGTCAGTAATAAACAGTTGGGGGCGTTAGAACGCCCCCATTTCCCGCCACACAAATTGCGTCAAACCCTGCATATCGACCGTAACGGCATCCGTGTTGCCACGCATCGTCTGTTGAATAAGCTCGTTGAGTAACGGTCCCAACACACTGGTAACCCATTCGTCTGCAGTCTGCCCAGCTTTGATCTGCGGCAATTCTAATCGTGCTAAACGCACACTTAACAACGGCCGCCCGCGGTCAAACAAGTTCACCACTACATCTTCAAGCAGCACCTCATCGACTTGCCACAAAATATTTTGCTTGGCGCGTTGTACTGGCAAACGCGACTGCACACGCTCAATCACAGTATGCAAGTTCGATTGACCGGTACCATAGTAGGCAATGGTCAGCTGCGCATTCCGAATTGCAGCGCTGGCGAGCTGTAAGTTATCTTGCTGCTGCGATAACCAGTCTCCTTCTAAGCGCACTTGTTCAGCCCAGAGTAATTGGTTCAAGCCGGCATCGAGTTGCTCGACTTGGGTCGCTACCCCTAGTGCACTAGCGTTCAGTTCGGCGGTTAAGGTATTCAGCTCGAAACTGTCGTAACTAACAGTGACGCCCAACTGCTTATCGGCTCGTGCGACCAAGTCGCTGGCGACACGTTCCGATAGGGTTTGCTCTGGAACGGCTTCAGCGCAGCCAGACAGCAAAAGTGCAGTCAATGCCGTGGCGAGAATAGATTGCTTCATAATAACTCCTTGCGCAGGCTCTCAGCGCTTTTGGTGACGTTCGCGATTTTCCAACTTTTGCTCAGCGTTCTTGCGCAACATCACATACACCGAACCAGCCCCGCCATGCTGACGTTGTGCACTGTGAAATGCCATCACTGGCTCCAATTGCTTCAGCCACTTCACCACATAACTCTTTAACAGCGCTGGGTGCGGTTTTGAGTGGCGCCCCATGCCATGCACCACAATCGCACTGCGCACGCCGCGACGATGGCATAGCTGAATAAAATCAAATAATGCCTGCCGCGCTTGGCGCAGGGTGTGATGGTGTAAATCAAGACTCGCCTCGATACCGTAATGGCCCTGCTTCAAGCGCTTGTACACGCCGTGCTGCACACCATCACGACGGTACTCGACACTCTCCTCGGGTTCCACCAAGTCGACAAATTCCATCGACAAATAATTGATGTCATCTTCAAGCGCTTTTTCAGCAGCGGCGCGGCGCGCCTCAACATTGCCAATATGGGTCTTCTTTGGCAAAACTACTGTATCGTCTGGTGCTAACGGTTTGACATCCGCCATTTGTTGGCGAAACTCGTTCACATCATCGCTCATGCTGACTCCGCTATTGCTTCACTTAGGCTCTAATCGTTTAGGCTTTGCTCAAGAACGTCTTAATACTCTCTAATACGGCCGTAACGTTCTTTCCGATCCGTTCGCCGAGTGGACGTTTCTCACTGTAGTGTACCCGCAACAACGTATGGTCCTCAGCGCGTTGCTGCAACCACGCATCTCCGGTCGTGATTTCATCGACGAGTTGCAGATCGAGCGCTTGTTGCGCGGTCCAATATTCGCCGGTAGCTACTTTTTCGAGTACCAATTGCGGTCGATAGTTCGCTACGTGTTGTTTAAATTGCTGATGGATCTGCTCTAAGTCTTCTTTAAATTTATGCCGTCCTTCATCGGTATTCTCACCAAATACACTCAACGTACGCTTATATTCACCAGCGGTGATTTGTTCAAAATCTATGTCATGCTTTTGCAGAAAACGGTAGAAGTTGGGGAGCTGAGCCACTACACCAATCGAACCAATAATTGCGTAGGGTGCCGCAATAATATGTTCCGCCACGGCTGCCATCATGTAGCCACCACTCGCGGCCACTTTATCAACGCTGACAATGAGCTTTAACTGTGCGTCGCGTAAGCGTTGCAACTGGGCCGCACCGAGACCATAACCATGCACAACCCCACCCGGACTCTCCAAACGCACCAGCACCGTATCTCCGGCTTCGGCCGCACCGATAATGGCATTGACTTCACGAGTTAAATGGTCGACCTCGTGGGCGTCGACACTGCCTTTAAAGTCGATGACAAAGATCCGCTTATCACTCGGCTCAGCCTTTTTAGCTGCTTGCTTTTCTTGTTTCTGGGCTTGTTTGCGCTGCTTTTTCGTCAGCAATTCTGCACGTACCGCGCGCCCTGCGTTGCGAAAAACTTTGCTGAGGTTGGTAACCTGCAACTCTCCCTGCTGTTTACGCTGGCGTTGCGCCGCGTTAGCAAGTAGCGCGACCATCAAACCGAACGCCATAACAATAATGGCCGCTTTGATTAAAAAGTCGGCGATATCAAGTAAAAACGTCATCGTTTCCTCACTTTTGCTGTAGGCATAAAAAAGGGCCGACGAGCGGCCCTTTTTAGACTCATCTGAGTACAGTATACAGATTATTGCTGAATCACTGCAGGGTTGCTAATTGGAATTGCGGTCGCATCGGTGGTAAACCAACCTGCTGCTTGTAATTGCATTTCCATAGTTGCTGCAGCTGAGGCCGATGGGTCAACAATTGAACCATGGTCGCCCGCTATAAAGCGCACCGCACCTGAAATCGGCGTGCCATCAGTGCTCGCAGTCGTCTGCGTAATCGCAGGTAATTGCAAAGCGCTGATCAAGGCTTCGGTGCCGGCAAGAGGTTTGCCTTGTACAGTGTTTGGAATCACTTGGTCAGGCAAAACGTCAGCACCATTACCTACCACTTCGATAAGGTGAATTGGGCTTTCGTTGTTCACTGCTTGTGCCGCGAAGTTAATCGGGTCAGCTGAATCAACCACTGACTGTGCAGCAAATGCGAACTGTTCGAACACGCCGTTAATTTGCGCTTGCTCAGCCGCACTTAGGCTCGCCCAGAACTGGGTGTACACTTGCACCAATAAACCTTGGAACTGCGGCGATGTCGGTGACACACCAGCGTTCTGTGCAGCAGCATTGACTGCAGCTGCGAAGTCAGCATTTGCGGCATAAAGCAACTGACCTTTGATAACCGGACCAAATGCATTCGATGCCAACAAGAAGTTCGCAACACTTGCGCCTGGTGCCATCAAGGTACTTGCGTTAACGCTGAACAATGCTGATGCCGGAGCTAATGGGCCGCTCATCGGTTCGTTTGCTAGCGCGGTAAAACCAGTACCGGCAATCGCACCTAATGAGTGTCCAACGAAGAACACGTCTTGACCGTTCAAGTTAGCACCCTGTGCCGCGTTGAGGCTCAAGCGTAAACCTAGCAAGTCAGAAATCGACTGACGTAGGTTATCACGTGCTGTCAGTAAGCTGCCGAGGTTCATGTAGGCCGTCGCGCTACCGGTAGTTGCATTGATTGCACCAAAGCCACGGTCACCGTGCAACGGGTGGTCAATAGCTACGGTGGCAAAACCAGCCACTGCTAACGACCCAGCAATACCGAAGGCATTGGTTTTGTCACCGGTAATGCCGTGCTGGAAAATCACTACTGGCCAACCGTTTGCAGGCTCTTCAAGTGGTGCTAAGCCTTGCGCAGCACGCACCATATTCGCCATTTGTACGTTTGGCACCGTCACCACTGCAGGAATCGTTGCTTGCTGAGCAACCGCAGGAATTGGGTTGTACTTGGTGACATGGCGTTCTTCGTCAACACCAGGGAAGTCATAGCAATTATACGGCGGCAACAAGCGTGAAGGGTCTTCGAGTCCCAATGGATCGATTGCTGCAACTGGAATTAAACCCGCTTGCACGCCACCCAAAATTGATGCCGGGCTGTCGCACTGTGCGCGCCAGCGACCGCTCAATGGTGCCGTTGGATTCTCTGCGGTCGGTACTGGTGAGAAGTAAGGTAACGTCACCTGACCTTGATACAGCGACGCCGATGCGGCGGCTAAATACGCAGTGTTTTGTGGGTCAGCTTGTAACCGACCTGCCGCGACTAAAGCATCACCAACCGTCATGCCAGTTGCTTGTGCCATTAATGCCGGACCACCGCCTTGCGAGAACTGCTGTGCCATCAAGGCTTTGATCGCATTAAAGGCGTCGTTCACTGATTGTGTCGTAAAGCTTGAAGTGTAAATGATGTCTTCGCGATCAAGACCATAAGCCACTAACGCGTCTTCATGGCTGTTGATCAAACGTTGCAAGCCAACACCTGAAGCATCGCCTGATACCGGATCAGTGTCAGCGTCACGCTTCATCAAACCATAAGTTTGCGAAGGCAATACATCACGACCCATCTCGTCCTGAATGTTGCTGGTCAACACCGCAACGTAACCCGTTTTCGCTTTAAGCGGTCGTAATGGAATCACAGCAACACCATTTGGACCAGTGGCACGGACGATAAAATCAACGCCATGGGTGAGTTCACCGACAACTGCACAGGTCGCTGCAGGGCTTGCTGCCGCACAGTCAGGGCTGACCGCAGTACCACCCATAATAGTTTCGAAGACGCGCACACTGCCGGCAGCTTCAAGTGAAGCGGCAGTCACGCCAATCTGGTTGCCATTCTCATCGACAGGCAACGAGAAGCTGAAAGTTAAAGTTGAGTGTGTACCCCAGCCATCAAGACCGTTTAATGCAACCTGCGGGTCAGCATTATCTGTTGGATCGGCTACCGGAATATTTAAGGTACCGTCGACACTACCACTTAACAGAATATTTGAAGGCACAGGCACTGCGCCGCCACTTGGATCAAATACGACCCGTGTCGCATTCACTTGATAATCTTGCGTTGCTGTTGGTGGCGCTTCGTCACCGCTGCCACAGCCGACGAGGGTAAGAGCGCTACTAATCGCCGTTACGAGCAAAAGTTTTTTCATGAGGCTTCCCCAATCCTTGTTCGTGTTGTTATGTTTGGCGCACCTTTCTGATGCTTATATTGTTCTTGCCTATCATCGCCTTTTCTAACTGGTAGGACAAGACACGCACTTAACAAAATTTTATACACCGCTGCGGCTCGGTTTGAAAGTACTTTTCAAGAAATTCTCGTCACAAGCTGAGAATCTGAGCAAAAACCAGTAAACTAGCGGCATTATTAACTAGCTAGTGTAAGCCGAAAATGGAACAGATGCATAACGACGTAAAAAATTATGATTTAAGTGGCAAGGTAATACTGGTCACAGGCGCCGGCGATGGCATTGGCAAGCAAGCAGCTCTGACGTTCGCCGCTGCTGGCGCCACCGTTATCTTGCTGGGACGCACCGTCAGCAAGTTAGAACACACCTATGATGAAATCATTGCCGCCGGTGGTCCAGAACCTGCTATTGTCCCTCTCGACATGAAAGGTGCAACGAAAACCCACTATCAAGGTCTGTGTGCAACCATTGAAGAACAATTCGGACGCCTTGACGGTTTGTTGCAAAATGCCAGTTTATTAGGTGTTTTATCGCCGTTTGAGCACATTGACCACGACAGTTGGAACGACATCATGCAAGTGAATGTCACCGCGCAGTTTATGATGACCCAAGCCCTTATGCCGGCACTTAAAAAAGCGCCCCATGCCAGTATTGTCTTCACCTCTTCAGGTGTTGGCCGTAAAGGTCGAGCATTTTGGGGCCCTTACGCCGTCAGTAAATTCGCCACCGAAGGTCTCGCACAAGTTATGGCTGACGAATACGAAGGTTCAAATGTTCGTGTGAACGTCATTAATCCAGGCGCAACGCGCACCACCATGCGCTCCAAAGCCTATCCGGGCGAAGATCCGATGAAGTTGAAGACGCCGGCAGATCTGATGCCAACCTATTTATACTTGATGAGCGATGACAGCATCGCTATCACTGGTCAGTCACTTGACGCACAGTAACTGCTAAGGAGCCCTCGCCATGACGCAAAAAACAATCCAGTTACAATTAGCCGGAATGAGTTGCGCAGGGTGCGCTCGCAGCATTGAAAAAGCCCTTAACGCGGTTGACGGTGTGGCCTCGGTTAACGTCAATTTTGCTTCGGAGATTGCTACCGTTGAGGGCAGTAAGCTTGACTCTGCTCAGCTGGTTCACGCGGTCAAACAAGCCGGTTACGACGCTAGTGTGGTCAATCATGACGAACCCAACGATGACCCACGCGATCAGGCACAGCAGCTGCAGTTGTACAAATTTATTGCCGCGGCAGTGCTGTCGCTACCACTGCTCTATACCATGTTTGGTCATTTTAGCTGGACCCGCGCGGTGCCGGTACCCGATGTGTTGATGGCGCCATGGTTACAATTGCTCTTAGCTACGCCAGTACAATTCATTATTGGCTGGCAATTCTACCGTGGCAGCTACCATGCCTTGCGTGGCGGTGCCGCCAATATGGATGTACTGGTGGCACTGGGCACTTCGGCCGCTTATTTTTACAGTATCTATTTGGCTTGGTTCGCCGCTGATTATCACCCACATGAAGGACTCTATTTTGAGACCAGTGCGGTGCTCATTACGCTGATTCTCTTGGGTAAGTGGTTTGAAGCGCGCGCTAAAGGACGTTCCTCGACAGCGATTCGACAATTGTTGGAGTTGCAACCGCAACAGGCACTGGTCGAACTTGACGACGACACCACCCAAACCGTAGCTGTCGCCGAGCTCACTGTGGGCACTATTGTGCAAGTGAAGCCGGGACAGCAAATACCTGTCGACGGTGAAGTCATCAGTGGACAGTCAGCGGTCGATGAATCCATGCTCACCGGGGAGAGCATGCCGGTAAGTAAGCAAAGTGGCGACAAAGTCATCGGTGGCACACTGAATAGCACTGGCTTTTTACGCATTAAAGTGGCACACACCGGTAAAGACACCGCTTTAGCGAAGATTGTCGCCGTGGTCGAGCAAGCACAAGCCTCCAAGGCGCCAATTCAGCGGCTAGCCGACCGGGTAGCGGGCATCTTTGTGCCCGTCGTATTAGTGATTGCTGCCCTCACCTTAGTTACTTGGTATTTTTGGCTAGCGCCTGCCGATTGGCGACAAGCCTTTGAGGCCACCGTAGCCGTTTTGGTCATCGCTTGTCCTTGTGCGTTGGGTCTCGCGACCCCTACTTCCATTATGGCGGGTTCCGGTCGCGCTGCGCAGCTTGGCGTGCTCTTCAAGCGCAGCGATGTACTCGAACTCACCCAACAGGTCGATACCATCGTTTTCGATAAAACCGGCACCCTTACCGAGGGTAAACCCAAACTCACTGAATTCGAATTGCTGAGCCAGGTCTATCAGCAAGCCGAAGTTGCGGCACTGGTCTTAAGTATCGAGCAACAATCAGAGCATCCGCTCGCCGCAGCGCTGGTCGAAGGCATGCGTGCCCATACCGAAAGCACGCAAAGCATTACCGACTTCAATGCTGAACAAGGTAAAGGCGTGGTCGCAACTGCACAACTGCACGATACGCAGCAAACGGTTGCCCTTGGTAATCAAGCCTTGATGCAGCAACTCGGCGTTACCATCAATGAAAATGTCATTGCACGCACTGAAGAACTGCAACACGCCGGTAAAACCGTCATGTTGATCGCAGTAAGTGGTGAGCTCGTGGCCTTAGTCGCGGTTGCCGATACCCTGCGTAGCACCACTAAAACAGCGCTTGAGCGTTTGCGTCAACGCGGACTCAAGCTCGTTATGCTTACCGGCGATAACGCGCGCACCGCTGCCAGCATCGCCAATGAGCTCGGCATTGACGAAGTCATCGCTGATGTACTCCCCACCGCCAAAGCTGACCAAATCAAGCAACTGCAGCAACAAGGTCGCAAAGTTGCTATGGTCGGTGATGGTGTCAACGATGCACCGGCCTTGGCGACCGCAGATATCGGGGTAGCGATGGGAACGGGCACCGACGTTGCCATCGAAGCCGCTGATATCGCCCTTATGCGCGCCGATTTGGGCAGTTTGGTGGATGCGATCGAAATGAGCGAACTTACCGTAAAAAACATACGACAAAACTTATTCTGGGCGTTCGCATACAACACCCTCGGAATCCCCATTGCAGCCTCTGGACTCCTCGCACCTTGGCTTGCTGGGGGTGCCATGGCGCTAAGTTCGGTGTCCGTAGTGTTGAATGCCCTGCGGTTGCAGCGCGCGAAGCGTTAACGATAAGCGTTGTCGGTATCAAAACAATGGTTTATCGTAGGTAAAGATTCGACAACGGTGAGAAGAAAATGGTGTTAACGAGCGTGGTACTAAGTGCACTGTTAAATACCAGTGCGCTGCAGGTTGAACCTTTGGCGATTCGTCCAGACATCGACTGGATCGGCGTCAGCACGCCCAATACCGATGTGATTTGGGTCAGTGGCACTAAAGCAACCATCGCTCGTAGTATCGATGGCGGCAAAACGTGGCAATACAGCACGCCCACCAAAACAGAGCTTGAATTCCGCGACATCGAAGCACTTGATGCCCAACACGCCTATGCACTGAGTGTGGGTAATGGTGGCGATTCGCGAATCTACTACACCAATAATGGCGGCGCCAGCTGGCAAATGCGCATGCGCGCTGCCGGGAATCAGTTTCTTAACTGCCTAGCGGTAGCGCCACGCAGTAACGAAGCATGGGTCTACGGCGACAGCATCGATGGCAGTTGGGATTCGATGCGCAGCGCCGACGGTCGCAACTGGATACCATCCCGTAACGCTATTACCGGTACCCCTCTTGATGGCGAGGGCGGCCTTGCTGCGAGTGGTGCATGTGTGCGCTACAACAACGGTATATGGGCGATGGGCACGGCCAATGCCAGTACCGCACGTTTGCTGATTAAAGGCGAGTTCGGTATCCGCTTTCGCGCTATCGATACCCCTATCGCTGCGGGTCCTATGGCAGGTATCGCCAGTGTCTGGCCCTTTAGCGAAAAACATGTGCTGCTCGCCGGCGGTGATCTCAACAATCCAGAGCGCGAGCCACGTCTGGTAGAAATGCGTAATAGTAAATTTACCGAATTGGCTTCGCCGCCTATCGCCGGCGCATTATATAGTCTAAGTGTTACCGATAGCGGTGGCTTGATTGTCACTAACCCGAATGGCGCCGCGTGGTTACCCAATACTCAAAGCACCGATTGGCAACTACTGAGCGAAGAGAATATTTGGAATAGTAGTTGCGCGGGAGAATACTGCTACTTAGTCGGAAAAAAAGGCTTTGTTGGCAAGCTTAGCTTGCCAACAGCGCCATCCCGCCAGCCAAATGACTGACGTTACAAAAGCCGAACCGGCTCAGTACTTGGGCCGCAACTGCGCTGCGGTTGCCTGAACGACATAAGCACACAATTGGGCGATCTTTATATTCAGCACGGTGGTCATAAATAAACTGCACCAGCCGTGTAAGTGGCACGTTGACCACTTGCGCTGGCAACTCTAACGGCGTCACTTGATGTTCTTGTTGCTCTCGCACATCGAGCACCAAGGTTTCTGGGCGACGCAACCACTGCTGCTGTTGTTCAGGCGCAATGTCGACCAAAGCACAGCCACAGTCTTGTTGATTCAATTCGTGTAACTGCGTTGCAATTGCAAAGTTCTCGTCCCATTTGCGGCAAATTAAGGTCTGCTCGCCAACGGCTTGATTGAGGAGTGTCGGCGCTTCTTGCTCACCCACAAAAGCAAAATCCACATGTGCCTGGGCACTGGGTGAGATCGGCGAACTAAGCAAGTAAATCGGCTGCCGTGTTCCTACACGATAAAGACGACGATTACCGACCAGTAAGCAACCTTCCGGTGGCAAGTTACAATCTTCTGGAATAGTGCAATCGGCCTGCGCATGACGCGGCCAACCCACATTATCGCGCTCGGCATCACAGCCACTGGCGCAGACTAGTTGTGCTAACATCGCGGCGGTGCTATTTGCGCTTTGCGGTTCGGTTGTGACCACCGCTTTAACGCGATAGTGCTGGCACTCTACCAACTTCTCAATCCGCTCTGACAGTTGCGCAACGGGATCAATCACCACAAGTTCTCGTGCCGCGCGATCGATGATCAAATAGCAACACTGTGCGTCAAAACGTAACTGCACAACGCCATCGAGTTCACTGTCGAAATCTTCGTTGGTATCGCTGAGCAACAAACAAGAGTGCCACAACGCTTGCGCCGCTTCTTTGATACGCTGACAGGCAGCATCGATGGTGGCTTGCTCGGTCGCTGGACCAAAAGATAAACGAATTGCCGACTGCGAACGCCAATCCGCTAGTCCCATGGCATCCAATACAAAACTGCGGGTAACTTTTGAGCTACAGGCTGAGCCTGAGCTAACACGAATATTGGCAGCGTCAAAAACATCCATAATATCGCGCGATGGCACGCCGCGAACGGAAAAGTTAAGCGTAGTCGGTACCGAGTATTCAAACGCGTGATTCAATTCCAAAGTTGGAAATGCGGTGCGTAATGCACCTAATAGCTGCTCGCGATAGCCATTTAACTTCGCTACCGGTTTAAACACTTGCTGTTCGGTGTCGAGCAATAGCTCAAACAAAGTGTGCAAAGCGGCGATTCCGGGCAGATTCTCAGTGCCTGAGCGTAACCCCTGCTCTTGCCCACCACCGATAATCAAGGGTGTAAACGGCGCATGCTCGCGTACATACAAAAAGCCGATGCCCTTAGGACCATAAAGTTTGTGCCCGCTAAATGGCGCATAATCAATGGTGGTCGCAGCCAAGTTCAGCTGCCCTTTACCGAGCATTTGCACGCAATCAACCATCCACGGTACCTGCGATCCGTGCTGGCGAATCACTCGCTCAAGGGTGGCGAGATCTTGTCGGACACCGGTCTCGTTATTCACTGCCATAGTGCAGATCATCAAAGCGTGCGGAAGGTATTCAGTAATGAAATCCAGATCTAGCAAACCATTACCGTCAACCGGAATAGCTTTGAGCTCAGCGCCAATCCCCAGCAATTCATTCCAATGGGCCAGCGCCTGCGGTACTGCTTTATGCTCGGTGGCACCATACAACAAAACTTTCCCTACGGTGGCATGGCCTTGCTTGCGTGCATGACTTAAAGCCGACAGTACGGCAGTTTGAATGCCCTCAGTGGCGCCACTAGTAAACACCAAATGACCGCGCCCAGCACCGATGACTTCACGCCCTAAACGGCGCGTGTTATCTAGAATGTACCGTGCCTGTAGTCCGGTAATATGACTACTACTTGGATTACCAAACACCCGCTCCATGGTATGCGAAACCGCTTGTGCGATTTCCGGTAAGACTGGTGTTGTGGCGTTACAATCTAGATAAATTTCATCGGACTTTGGCCGAATATGTATTGGAGTTACCATGATCCCTGCTTAATGAATTCGATTTTTTTGCCATTCTTGTTCTTTTGCCATGCGCTCTTTTTTATCGTCACATGGTTCATCGCAGTCGCAGGCTTTATCCATGCCCAGCGCGGAAATACCGCCACAACTGCCAGAAATCGATTTCTTTTGCACGATAAACCCAACCGACATGGCTAACACCACCACTAAAAAGATGGCAAATACTAATAAAAATAACCCCATGCGGACCTCCTGAGTTACTGCAAATAAGGTTGAAACGCTGTACTAGTGTACTCTTTAAACGCGTCGTTTTCACGTGTAATGAGCATCACCGCAAGGCCTTTTTGTTCCGCGAATGTCAGCGCTTGCTCAGGCCCCATCACCGTCAATGCGGTCGCATAAGCGTCGGCATCCATACAGTTGTCAGTAATAACTGTCACCGATACCAAGTTATGTTGAATCGGTTTGCCAGTGCGCGGATCGATAATATGCGAATAACGCTGCCCGTCTTCTTCGAAGTAATTGCGATAATCCCCAGAGGTGGCAATTGCAGCATTGTTTATCTCTACGATACGTTGCGCAGCGCGCTGGGTCGCATCAGGCTTTTCTATCGCAATCCGCCAAGGTTGGTTCCCTGGTTTGCTGCCCTTGATTCGCATCTCGCCGCCAATTTCGACCAGATAATTCTGAATTTCCATTTGCTCTAACAAGCGTGCCACGCGGTCCACCGCATAGCCCTTAGCAATCGTTGATAAATCAACATAAAGCTCAGGAATGCTCTTTTGCAATTGGTGATTTTCAACGGTTAAATGCCGATAGCCTGTCATCTTCATAGCCGCTTCGAGCTCAACTGCGGTCGGCACCGATTCTGGGCGTTGTTGTGGACCAAAGCTCCACAAATTCACTAGTGGACCTACCGTCACATCAAGTAAACCATCGGTTTCTTCGGCAATCGCCAACGCACGGGCTACCACGTTCTCGAGCGAGCGCGACACCACCACAGGCTCGGTTGTCAATTTGCTGTTAAAGCGAGACAGTTCCGATTGCGGATCATAAGTAGACATTTGACTGTTGATTTGCGCTAACAAGCCATCCACTCGCTCCTGCAGTTGCTCGCTATCATGGCGAGGATCAGCAGTTACATAGCGAATATGATAGGTCGTCCCCATGGTATCGCCCTGAACAGATAGCTGCTGCGGCGCATGGGTGCATGAAACGAAAAAGGCTAGCCCCACTAGGGCTAGCCAAACAAAACGTAATGATGAGAAGGTCACCTTACTTATCCACCAAAGTCGTCCAACATGATGTTTTCGTCTTCTACGCCCAAGTCTTTGAGCATGTTGATCACAGCGGCGTTCATGACCGGCGGACCACACATGTAGAATTCGCAATCTTCTGGCGCTTCATGGTCTTTCAGATAGCGCTCATAAAGCACGTTGTGAATAAAGCCAGTATCGCCATCCCAATCGTCTTCAGGTTGCGGATCTGACAATGCCACGTGCCATTCAAAGTTCTCATTTTCACGTTGCAACATATCGAAGTCTTCAACGTAGAACATTTCTTTCTTCGAACGTGCACCGTACCAGAAGCTGATCTTGCGCTTCGAGTGCAAGCGACGCAACTGATCGAAAATGTGTGAACGCATTGGCGCCATACCAGCACCACCACCAATAAACACCATTTCCGCGTCAGTATCTTTGGCAAAGAATTCACCGAACGGGCCTGAAATGGTGACTTTATCACCCGGTTTCAAACTAAAGATGTACGATGACATTTTGCCTGGTGGCAGGCTCAAGTTGTTTGGCGGCGGTGTTGCTGCACGCACGTTCAACATAATAATGCCTTTTTCATCTGGGTAGTTCGCCATTGAGTAGGCGCGAACCGTTTCATCATCAACTTTAGACTCGAGATCTAAGAAGCCGAAACGCTCCCAGTCACCACGGAATTTCTCAGCAATATCAAAATCTTTGTATTTGATATGGTGCGGTGGCGCTTCAATCTGAATATAACCACCGGCACGGAAAGGTACTTCTTCGCCTTCAGGCAACTGCACTACGAACTCTTTGATAAAGGTCGCAACGTTGTCATTCGACTTAACAGTACAATCCCATTTACGAATACCGAATACCTCTTCTGGCAATTCGATTTTCATGTTTTGCTTCACGTTTACCTGGCATGACAAACGCACACCTTCACGTGCTTCTTTCTTGTTAATGTGGTCTTTTTCAGTTGGCAGGATATCACCGCCACCTTCTAATACCTTAACGGTACACTGACCACATGAACCACCACCACCACATGCTGATGATACGAAAATACCAGCGTTTGCCAGCGCGCCTAGCAGCTTACCGCCAGGTTGCGTGGTGATTTTTTTATCTTCATCGTCGTTGATCAAAATCTCGACATCACCCTGAGGGACTAATTTTGATTTTGCGAACATAATGACCGCAACCAAAATCAGTACAATCACGGTAAACATGCCTACGCCAAGCGCTATTAACGTCAAATCTTGCCCTTGCATCGACTTTTACCTCTTAATTTAGCGTTACTTGTTGCGTTGTCATTATAGGGATACGCCAGAGAATGACATAAAGCCCAAACCAATCAGACCTACGGCCATGAAGGTGATACCGAGACCACGCAAACCATCCGGCACATCTGAGTATTTCATTTTTTCACGCACTGCTGCCAAAGCAACAATTGCGAGCGCCCAACCAACACCGCCACCGATACCGTAAACGATACTCTCAGTGAAGTTGTAGTCACGCTCAACCATGAAGGATACACCACCGAAAATTGCGCAGTTCACCGTAATCAATGGTAAGAAAATACCCAATGCGTTGTACAACGCAGGCACGTATTTATCGAGCGCCATTTCGAGGATCTGAACCAGAGCCGCAATAACACCGATAAAGGTTAAGAAACGCAAAAAGCTTAAGTCGGCATCTGGAAAGCCAGCCCAACCCAACGCACCCGGAGCCAAGATGTTGTGGTAAACCAAGTTATTCACTGGTACCGAGATGCCCAGTACCACGATAACCGCAACACCTAGACCAAAAGCAGTGCTCACTTTTTTCGATACTGCCAAGAACGTACACATCCCCAAGAAAAACGAGAGGGCGAGGTTCTCAACGAACACCGATTTAATAAATAAACTGATATATGCTTCCATGATCGGCCCCTTAATCCTTCGGTTCTACTTGTTCAGGACGGAAGGTACGCAGTACCCAGATAAACCCGCCAATGATGAAGAATGCGCTTGGTGGCAGAACCAACAAGCCGATCGGTTGATACCAACCGCCTTCAGAAGCGAGTTGTAAGATCTGATAACCAAACAAGCTACCTGAACCAAAGAGTTCCCGGATGAAACCGACGGTCAACAGCACTACTGAGTAGCCTAAACCGTTACCGATACCGTCAAGGAACGACAAGCCCGGAGGACTCTTCATCGCAAACGCTTCGGCACGACCCATCACGATACAGTTGGTAATAATCAAACCAACGAACACCGAGAGTTCTTTCGCGATGCTGTACGCATAGGCACGCAAAACTTGGTCTACAACGATTACCAAACTGGCGATGATGGTCATCTGCACGATGATCCGAACGCTAGATGGAATGTGATTCCGAATCAAAGAGATAAACAGGTTCGAAAAGGCGGTTACCAAGGTAAGTGCGATACACATTACCACGGTGTTTTCCATTTTCGAGGTCACTGCCAATGCCGAACAAATACCAAGGATTTGCAGGGCAATCGGGTTATTCGCGAAAATCGGTCCAAACAGGACTTCTTTCATTTCTTTTGCGCTGCTAGCCATTGTTCAGCTCCCCCTTGCGAATTTTGTCTAATAATGGACCATAGGCCTTATCGCTGAACCAGTAGGCAACGAGATTATCGACCCCGTTACTGGTTAAGGTCGCACCTGAAAGTGCATCAATATCGTGATTCTCTTGTGACGGGTTCTTCATAATGTCGAGCTCGATTGAAGCGTGCTCGTCACCATAAATTTCTTTACCCTGCCACTGTGCAACCCATTTTGGATTCTGGATTTCACCACCGAGTCCAGGTGTTTCGCTGTGTTCATAAAAGTTGATGCCCTTCACTGTGTTCATGTCTGACTCAAGTGCGAGCAATCCATACATGGTGCCCCACAAGCCATAACCACGAACGTAAAGAACAGCTGTTGCGAGTTCACCGTCGGCACCCTTGATCAGATACACCTTAGTGACGTTCTCACGCGTACCAATGCCGGCAATATCTGCAGATTTTTCCAGCTTAGTGCTCCACTCCGGCTTGTTCGCCGCAGCAATCGGGTCATAAGCAACTGGATCTTGACCGTTGGCACTGTCAACAACTTCTAAGGTGTCCAAGTTAACCAGTTTAGTCTCAACCCGCTCGTTGAAAACGGCAACTACGTCGGTATCTGCTTCCAATAAACCTGCTGCATCCAACACGTTACGCTGCATATCAAGCGCTGCATTTTTCTGCTGAATCGGCTTCAAGCCAACTGCCGAGCCGGAAACGACGATCGCGCACACCAAACAGAGTGCAACAACGACAAATAAAGTTTTGCCGAGTGATTCATTTTTCTTAGCCACGAGCTAACCTCCGCTTGATGTTCGCTTGTACTACAAAATGGTCAAACAATGGCGCGAACACGTTAGCAAACAAGATAGCTAACATGATGCCTTCTGGATAAGCTGGGTTTACCACCCGAATCAATACGGTCATCGCACCAATCAAGAAGCCGTAAGCAAATTTACCTTTGTTAGTAAATGATGCTGAGACTGGGTCAGTCGCCATGAACATCATACCAAAAGCAAAACCGCCTACTACAAGGTGCCAGTACCATGGCATAGCAAACATGGTATTGGTGTCACTGCCGATGGCATTGAATAATAACGATAGAGCAACCATGCCGGCGAATACACCGCCAACAATGCGCCAAGATGCGATGCGGAAGTAAATCAGTGCCAAACCACCGATGAGAATCATCAGCGTTGAAACTTCACCCATTGAACCTTGGATATTGCCAAGGAAGGCGTTCCACCACAGGTCCATATCGGCAAAGTAGTTTTCACCGATGGCAGCTTGACCAAGCAAAGTTGCGCCCGAGAAACCATCTACTGCGGTCCAAACTTTATCGCCTGAAATCTGCGCTGGAAAAGCGAAGTACAAGAACGCACGGCCGGTCAGCGCTGGGTTTAAGAAGTTACGCCCAGTACCGCCAAAGATTTCTTTACCGATAACGACACCGAAGGTAATACCTAAGGCGACCTGCCACAATGGGATAGTCGCGGGCAAGGTTAACGCAAACAGTACCGAGGTGACGAAGAAACCTTCGTTGACTTCGTGCTTACGTACGGTTGCAAATAACACTTCCCAGAAGCCGCCAACGATAAAGGTCGTAGCGTATACAGGCAGGAAGAAGCAAGCACCGTACCACATTTTGGTACCCCAACCGGCGTTGGCCATATCGCCACCAAACAGCTGGAACAAACCTACTTGCCAAACGTCCGCTAGTTCATAGCCGTTGCCCAGTGCCAAGAAGGCTTGGTTACCCACGTTGTACATGCCCCAGAACATGGCTGGGAAAGTCATCATCCAAACTAAGATCATGATGCGTTTCAGATCGACGTTATCGCGAACGTGAGTGGTTTTCTTCGTTACTTTGCCAGGGGTGTAGAGAATGGTCGCCACCGCTTCATACAGGGCATACCACTTTTCATACTTGCCACCTTTTTCAAAGTTCGGCTCAATCCGCTCAAGGTAGTTTTTTAAGCTCATGATTAGCCCTCTTTCTCAATCGTGGTCAACACGTTACGTAATACTGGACCGTACTCGTATTTGCCCGGGCAAACATAGGTACATAGCGCCAAATCTTCTTCGTCCAACTCGAGACAGCCAAGTTGCTGTGCTTCGTCGGTGTCACCAGAAAGCAGGTCACGCAGCAAGATAGTCGGCAGAATATCTAACGGCATCACGCGCTCATAGTTACCAATTGGCACCATTGCACGGTCAGAACCGTTGGTCGATGTGGTCATCGCGAACAATTTCTTCGGTGACAAATGGCCAGCGAATGCGCGGGTGATCGAGTGCTGATCCGTACCCGGTTTAATCCAGCCGAAGAGTTCTTTTTGATCACCTTCTAACAACACGCTGACTTGCATGTGGAAGCGACCTAGCCACTGGTGTGCGTCATCAACTTTATGACCATTCAACACCGAGCCTGAAATAATACGTTGCTTACCTTCGGCAAGTTCACCTTTGGTCAGCTCGACCAAGTTGGCGCCCATTTGGGTACGCAACAAACGCGGTTTATTGACGCTAGGACCACCTAGGGCAACCACACGACCGGTGTAGACTTCACCCGTGGTGAACAATTTACCGTAGGCAATAACGTCTTGATAATTAATGTGCCAAACGTGCTTTTTCATGCTCGCAGGCTGCAAGAAGTGAATATGCGTTCCGACCAAGCCAGCTGGGTGTGGGCCTTTAAAGCTCTCCAGTTGAACTTTGGCATCACCGGTCTCAACTTTAGCGTCAGCCGCCTTAGTTACGTAGACCTTGCCTTTGGTTAAGGTGGTGAGTACTTGCAAACCATCGACGAACGCTTGTTGTTGCTCGGCGATGATGACGCTCGGATCAGCTGCCAATGGATTGGTATCCATCGCGTTCACGAAAATCGCTACAGGTTCTGCATCTAGTTTTGGCGAGCGACTGAACGGACGGGTGCGTAAGGCTACCCATTGCCCTGAGTTGTTTAACTGTTCAACAACTTGTTCGCGATCTAGGTTGGCAAGCTCTTTGCTGTCGTACTTGGTGAAGGTTTCTTGCTCATCGCCATCGATTTCTATAACAACAGCTT
This sequence comes from Pseudidiomarina atlantica, assembly GCF_000753735.1. Taxonomy (GTDB): domain Bacteria; phylum Pseudomonadota; class Gammaproteobacteria; order Enterobacterales; family Alteromonadaceae; genus Pseudidiomarina; species Pseudidiomarina atlantica. The sequence goes on from NZ_JPIN01000009.1 coordinate 32,402, forward strand.
GCAAGACACGCTTCGCACCACGTAAAACGTCTTTAACGACGCCAGCAGCAGGAGCGGTAAATTTGACGCCTGGGTTTTTCTTGTCTTCGAAAAGTACTTGGCCTTTTTTAACGCGGTCTTCAACCTTGACATGCATGGTTGGACGCATACCGACGTACTCTTCACCCAAAACGGCAACGGTGGTGATGGATTGACCATCTTCGATAGTTTGCTGGGGTGCACCCTTGATTGGGATGTCCAGCCCTTTCTTGATCGTAATCATACGCGTTTGCACTACTCGTTAGGGAAGATGAATCTTTCTCCAGCTACGTGTTTCTTGTAACTGAAACCTGATAAATCAAAGGGTTAGCGCAATAATTCCCGTAAGCCGAGCAGCTATTGCGCTGACCAAATTTTATACATAGTCACCTAGGGCGGGCATTTTAGCACTTTTGTGCCGCAGGTTGCCACCTTAGACGGCACAAAAATTGTGGATTTATGACAGTTCTTTTGGGGTAGTTTGCCCGTAAAACTTTACGACCAAGTTACCACCGGATCGACATCAGCTTCATAGTCGACACCGGCAAGTCCAAAGCCAAACAGCTTCAAGAAATCAGCGTGATATTCTTTGTAATCAGCCAACTCATGGAAGTTGTCTTGATTAACCTGATCCCATAAGGCTTTAACTTTGGCTTGAGTGGCATCATTGGTCTCTTTACCGTCCATGCGTAAGCGGCCATCTTCATCAAGCGTCGGCTCAGCTGCATAAAGACCTTCGGTAAACAGGCGATAGATTTGCTCGATACATCCTTCGTGCGTGCCCTCTTCTTTCATTACCCCGTAAATCAGCGAGATGTAGAGTGGCATTACTGGAATCGCCGAGCTGGCTTGAGTGACCAAGGCTTTCAACGATGACACATAAGCTTCAACATTAAGTGCGCTGTGGTCTTGACGAATCGCCGCCGCCGCACGGTCTAAGTCTTCTTTCGCTTTACCGATAGTCGCATGTCCATAAATCGGCCAAGTGAGTTCTTTACCGATGTAGGTGTACGCCGTCGTTTTCGCATTTGGTGCCAACACTCCGGCCGCATCGAGCGCTGATAGCCAACGTTCCCAGTCTTCACCACCCATAACTTTTACCGTATTGGCGATTTCTTCGTCATTAGCTGGTTCGAGGGTGATTTCCTTGACTTCATCTTTGTCAGTATCGTAGGTTTTCGTGGTATATGCCTGCCCTACTGGTTTCAAGGTTGAGCTATACACTTCACCCGTTTCTGGGTCCTTGCGCTTGGGCGATGCCAAACTATAAATCACCAAATCTACCTGACCTAAGTCAGCTTTAATTTGTGCAATCGTCTGCGCTTTAATTTCGTCAGAAAACGCGTCGCCATTGATACTATGAGCATACAAGCCCGCTTTGTTCGCCTCTTCATGGAACGCCGCGGTATTGTACCAACCGGCAGTGGCGGTTCGCTTTTCGGTCGGCTCTTTCTCAAAACACACGCCGATGGTTTGTGCGCCAGCGCCGAACGCCGCAGTGATGCGCGATGCAAGACCATAACCGGTCGAGCAACCAATCACCAAAACGCGCTTCGGTGCATTGTCTATTTTCGGCTGTTGCTGAATGTACTCGATTTGCTCACGCACATGCGCAGCACAGCCCACTGGATGTGCGTTGGTGCAAATGAAACCACGAATTTTGGGTTGAATAACCATTGCTGATCCCTGTTTTTCTCGATAATTACGTGCAGTTTAACCGACCCATGTCGGAAAACACATCTGATTAGTTTAGCTGGCTACCGCCACGACAAGCAGGTGATGCTGGTACCTTACCAAGCTCCTGCCACTCTTCTGGACTGTAGGTGTGCAAAGCGAGCGCATGAATGGGGCCTGCTAATAATTCGGCGACCACCTTATTTACGCTACGGTGGCGCTGCAGCAATCGTTGTCCAGCGAAGCTTTCACTGACTATAACTAACTTGAAATGGGAGTCGTCGGTCGGTGTGCCATGCATGTGGCTTTCGTTGATCACCTCGAGATGCGCGGGTTGTAAGGCTGCTGTTAGAAGTTCTGTCAATTGCTGCTGAGTACTCATCTCAATCCTCCGCCAAAGTATTATCCAGAGCACTAAAACAAATTGTGTCATCACGCCCCAAACGTGCAAGCGCATCAAATACTGAGGGCTCAGTCTCGCCATAGGGATAAGCGATGCGATAAAACTGTGAGCTCTGAGTCCCCCACTCTTGATACAGCAGTACCCCATGTTCGTGATACAAATTCGCCACTTGATTCAATCCCTCTGCTCGGTAGTCCGGAAATGCCGAAACTTCACCGGTCAGGCGCCAGCGATTTAAATCACCAGGCTCAGCTAACAGAGCGGTATTAACGCGATTGCGGCAAAAGCTAAGTTGCAAGGTTGCAGCGCTTACTTGCCAGTCGCGATTGGGCAACTGTAACAGGTCAATCTCAGCAATTAGCGCTGCAGCTGAGGCATCATCTGCTGGTTGTGGCGTGCAAGCGCTTAAGCTCGCACATGCGATAAGGGTCATGACAAAGTGTGAAGATCGAACCACCTGCGCAGCCTCGTAAACGTTGAGAGGAATAGTGCAGCATGATACCGAAGTTGGGGGAAGATGAAAGTGGGAACATCCGTGTCCCTGTGAAACGGTGTTGCTCCTTAACTCCGTTTCGTAATCCTGAAAACAATTTTAAACAGCATGTTTACAAATTGCAACCTTCATCACAACATTTTATAAACGTCCGTTTATTCTTTTTCTTTGTGTTGGTTAACTGATTGTTCTGCCGCAGTTTCTTCTGCGGTTACTAGGGCAATGATATGCCAGCCAGCCTTCGGCTCAAATTTATGATCGCTAGTAAAGACATGACAAAAACCACGATCATCGAGCGCAAACATAGGTGTCGCGCGGTTACCATAACGCTCTTGATAGTCGCGAAAAGTAAAGCTCTCGGTCAACGAGGTGGTTTTCATTTGCGCACCTTGAAACGCCAAACTCGCTAACTTTGAGAACGTCACGCCCTTGCCGAATAACTTCAAACGCGCGCGGTAACTTTCCGATAATTGATTACGCGCTGGCGCATCGTGCTCGTTGCTCGGTAAACCGAAGATTTTTTCACTATTGAACCAATCCATGAAATGCAGGGCGACAACGGGGTTTAGCTGCTTGTATGGCGACATAATCAAGACACGGCCGATACCGGTCAAATCCATATTATTTTCGGCATGTTCCGACGTCGGGTTACCAAAATACACGGGTAAATTTTCCATCCGTGCCTGTTTCACATTCTCCCAGTTGGTATCTGCCAATAGCACTGGCAAATCATGGTCTTTTAATGCTTTTGCTACCCGCCGCGCCATCACATTGGCACCAAAAATCAGAAAGCCGTGAGCGGGTGGTTCGCGCAGCTTTAATAAGTGCGCAAAAGGTTTCGCAGTAAGGCTTTGCAATACTACGGTACTCATGATCACGAGGAACACTAACGGCACTAGCAGTTCTGCTTCGGCCCAACCGTTTTGCTGAAGCTTAAGCGCAAATAATGCTGACACCGCTGCCGCCACTATCCCGCGTGGTGCTATCCAGGACAGCAAGGCTTTTTCTTTAAAATTCAACTGCGTACCGATGGCAGAAATCCAGACGCTCAACGGACGTACCACGAAGATAATAATCGCCAACAGCACCACTGCAGGCATTCCAAGTTGGCTAAACGTTTCGATATTGAGGCGGGCAGCCAAAATAATGAAGAGTCCAGAGATCAGCAATACACTCAAGGTTTCTTTGAACTCGAGGATATCGTCCAAATCCAAATTCTTGGTGTTGGCCATGACCATGCCCATCACCGTAACCGTGAGCAGTCCCGACTCATGTTGCAGCGCGTTCGATAGCGCAAACACACCAAGCACACACGCCAAGGTCGCGACATTATTTAAATAGTGGGGGAACCAACCTTTGGTAAGCGCAATACCTAACACTTTGCCCGCCGCATACCCCAAGGCAAAGCCGACGCCAATGGTAATCGCAAAAGCTTGCATGGCATGCGCCATACCGGCGCCTTGGCTCGCAATAATGAATTCATAGACGAGTACGGCTAGCAACGCACCGACGGGATCGATGATAATGCCTTCCCAGCGCAAAATATTGGCAATATTGGCTTTTGGCCGCACTGAACGTAGCATCGGCATGATCACCGTGGGTCCCGTAACCACCACGAGCGCACCGAACAACGCCGCCAGCTCCCAACCAAAGTCCAGCAACAGATAAGCCACGATTGAGATACTCACCCAGGTGACCAGCACGCCAATGCTGACAAGATTCGTGACCATTCGACCATGACCGCGAATCTCTTCCATTTTGAGCGTCAAACTGCCCTCAAAAAGAATGATGGCAACCGATAACGAAACTAACGGAAACAACACATCGCCAAACACCGCATCCGGGTCGAGCCAGCCAAGTCCTGGGCCGACCAACATCCCCACCAATAGCAGTGGCAAAATTGCTGGAATTTTTAATCGCCAAGCCGACCATTGACAGAAAATGGACAGCACGCCGATAAGCGCAAGTGCAGACATATTCGACATAAAATTTAATTCTCCCTGTCATGGCAACGACTTAGCATGGAGTCACCGATGAATAAGTTGTAAATCCAAGTTTACTTGCAAAAAATGACTCTCGAAAGAAATACCTACAATGGTTTGTTGATAATCATTCGCATTTGCGTACAATAACGGTATCAGATTTGCTTCATGCACCATTACGAGGGTAACAATTTATGCGATTACCGAAAATGCAAAAACTTCTTTCTTTGAGCGCAGTTGCGCTCGCCTGTTCTGCTACTTTAGCACAGGCTGCTACGCTTAACGTCTACTCGGCACGTAAAGAAGCTTTGATTAAACCAGTACTCGAACAGTTTACCGAGCAAACCGGCATCGAAGTACGCCTGCTCACTGGTAACGGGAATGCGCTGTTAGCGCGGCTCGAAAATGAAGGTGAGAACAGCCCTGCAGATCTGTTTTTAACTGTCGATGCTGGTAATTTGCATCGTGCTGCCGAAGCAGGAATCTTCCAACCCATTACCAACGATGAAGTACTCAAACAAGTGCCCAGCTATTTGCATGGTAGCGATAACTTGTGGATTGGCTTAAGTTTGCGCGCCCGGCCGATTTTTTATGCAAAAGATCGTGTCGACCCAACCACCCTTAAAGGTTATGAAAGCCTTGCCGACGCAGCTTGGGAAAATAAAGTCTGTATTCGTTCGTCAGACAACATTTACAATCAGTCGCTGACCGCAGCACTCATTGAGCATTGGGGCGAAGCGAAAACGGAAACTTGGGTGGAAGGTCTAGTCAGCAACTTTGCTCGGCCACCGGTCGGCGGTGACCGCGACCAAATTAAAGCAGTTGCAGCTGGTATTTGTGACGTCGCAGTCGCGAATACGTATTACTTTGGCTTAATGCAAACTTCCAGCGATGCTGAAGAACGTGCAGCCGCCGAGAAAGTCAGCATTTTCTGGCCAAATCAAGATGAGTTCGGCACTCACGTGAACGTATCTGGTATTGGCCTGACCCAGCATGCGAAAAACAAAGCCGAAGCTGAACAACTTATCGCCTTCTTATTGTCGCCAGAAGCACAAGCTTGGTATGCTGCCACCAACAACGAATACCCCGCTGTAACCGACGTTGAATGGAGCGAAACCTTGCAAGCTTGGGGTGAGTTTAAAATGGATGATCTCGAAATGCGTTATCTTGGCGAAAACAATGCCGATGCCGTGAAACTGATGAACCGCGCGGGCTGGCGTTGATTCCACAAAGAATGTCACAAAGCTGGCGCCAGTGGTCCTTGATAGCCTCAGCCATCGTGTTGGGGCTACCCTTGTTGGTGATTGTCTTGGCTTTGCTGAAGCTACCATTTGGCGGTGACTTCAGCACCCTATCTCACTTATGGCAAACGGTTATTCCTGAGTATGTCCAGCATTCCCTAACGCTCATGGTGGGGGTTGCCTTAGGAGTAATTTTGCTCGGTGTTAGCACCGCTTGGCTGACAACGAGCTGTCGCTTTCCCGGGCAAAAACTGTTGAGCTGGGCGTTGTTATTACCGCTCGCTATGCCCGCTTATATTACTGCCTACACTTATACCGGCATGCTTGATTTCAGCGGCCCAGTACAAAGCACTTTGCGCGATTGGTTTGATTGGGGCTATGGCGATTATTGGTTCCCACAAATTCGCAGTATTGGCGGTGCCATCGCCGTCTTAAGTTTAGTGCTTTATCCTTATGTTTATCTTATTGCGCGGGCAACCTTTTTACAGCAATCGGCGACCACCTTAGAAGCGGGCCGCAGTCTTGGTTTATCGCCGTGGCAATGCTTTTTGCGCATCGCCCTGCCGCTGGCGCGCCCAGCCATTGTTACCGGCACTACCCTCGCCCTAATGGAAACACTCGCCGATTACGGCACCGTGCAATACTTTGGCGTTACCACATTTACCACAGGTATTTTCCGCACTTGGTACGGCTTAGGCGACCTGAATGGTGCGTTGCAGCTTGCGGGGCTGCTATTAAGTGCGGTTATAGCGCTTATTTTACTGGAGCGTTGGTCGCGCAATAAAGCGCGTTACGATCAACGTAATCCACGCCCCGCTGCGGCATTCGAGCTGCGTGGCGGCAAAGCATGGTTAGCCAGTCTTGCTTGCTGGTTGCCGCTGCTATTTGGCTTTTTACTGCCAGCGTTACAGCTTACGGTATGGTCAGTTGAGCGTTGGCAGGTTTGGACTGACGCTGATTTCTGGGGCCTTGCTTGGAACAGCTTTAGTCTAGCTCTCATCGCTGCCATGCTGGTTGTTATTATCGCCCTATGGCTTGCCTATGGTCGCCGCCAATTGCCGGTACGCGCCGTGCGTATAAGTGTCGGTTTTGCCGGTTTAGGTTACGCGATCCCTGGCCTTGTCATCGCCGTAGGTCTACTAGTGTTGCTCACCGCAGTTGATCACGCAGTCATTGCCACCAGTAAGCAACTTTTCGATTGGAATCCGGGCTTACTATTATCCGGCACCCTTTTCGCGTTGTTGTTTGCATACACCGTTCGCTTCCTGAGCGTTGCTATTCAAACTTTGCAAGCAGGCTTAGCCGAAATTCGTCCGAGCATGGACGAGGCAGCGCGTATTCATGGCTATCGACCGTTCCAAGTATTGCGACACATTCATTTACCGCTGTTGCGACCCAGCGTCCTCACGGCCATTATTCTTGTCGGCGTTGATGTACTTAAAGAACTCCCGGCAACACTGGTGTTACGCCCGTTTGATTTCAATACGCTGGCGGTAAGAGCTTACGAAATGGCGGGCGATGAACGACTTGCCGACGCTGGACCACCGGCGCTGATGATGGTCCTAGTGGGATTATTACCGGTTATTCTGCTGTCTCGCGCTATGCTAAAATCGCAACAAAATGCTTTGAAGGAGCCTGATTTTGTCCCTGTTACAGCTTGATCACTTGCAAGTAAATATTGGTCAGCAAGCTATTGTGCGCGGTGTGACGGTCACCTTGCAAGCAGGCGAGATCGGCTGTCTACTCGGCCCCAGCGGCTGTGGCAAGACCACCTTATTGCGCGCCATAGCTGGCTTCCAACCTGTTGCCGCCGGCAGCATCAGCTTAGCGGGACAAACTGTCTCAACGCCTGCCTTTACCCAAGCGCCCGAGCGCCGTGGTATTGGCATGGTATTCCAAGACTTTGCTTTGTTTCCGCACCTGACAGTTGCGGAAAATATTAGCTTTGGCATGCGCCACGCAAGCACCCAAGAAAAACAACAACGCGTCGACGAACTCCTTAATCGCATCGGTCTGCCGGGGTATCAAAAACGTTATCCGCATGAGCTCTCCGGTGGTCAGCAACAACGCATCGCACTTGCCCGAGCACTCGCGCCAAAGCCACGCTTGTTGTTGCTTGACGAGCCCTTTTCGAGCCTAGACGCCGAATTGCGTGAGCGTTTAGCTGTAGAAGTTCGCGAATTGTTGAAACAAGAACAAATCACCGCCTTATTGGTGACGCATGATCAGCAAGAAGCGTTCGCTATGGCTGACAAAGCTGGAGTCATGTACCAAGGTGAGTTGCTGCAATGGGAAACTCCTTACCAACTGTATCATCAGCCACGCCATCAAATGGTCGCTGACTTCATTGGCCATGGCGTATTGCTGCAGGGCACGGTGACCGCGAGCGGCACTATGGCGTCACCCCTAGGCATGCTTGAGCATCCCAGTCTTACCAACGTTGAGGGCGGCACCCCGGTGAGCTTCTTAGTGCGCCCTGATGATTTGGTTCCTGACCCGGATTCGCGCTTGCGTGGGCGCATTAAAGCGCGCGGCTTCCGTGGCGCGCACAACCTCTACAGCGTGGAACTCAGCAGTGGCATTGAGATTTTGACCTTGAGTCCGTCGCATGAACAGATGGAAGTGGGCAGTGAAATCGGCCTGCGCCCTGATTTCGATCATTTGGTAGTTTTTGCCGCAGATCACTGCGAACTGCCAGGCTTTCAGAATACCGCGCCTGCGTTTCGCCCGGTGTTACCAAAAGCGCAATCGGCGTAGCAGCAAGAATTCAACCACAGCGATAATCGCTAACGCACCGCAGAAGATCCAGAAGGCGTCAGCATTTTCCACGCCCGGCATACCGCCAATATTGATGCCAAACACGCCCGTCAAAAAGCTGATCGGCAAGAACACCCCGGCAATCACCGACAACCAGTAGGTGTTACGGTTCATCTTCTCAGCGACTTCTTGTTGCAGGTGTTCACGCAGCATCCACACCTGCTCAAGCAGCATTTCCAAGGATTCCAGCTCGCGCTGAATTGCATCGCGCTCATTAACGAGCCATTGTACGTTCTCCGCATCGAGCCATTTGTGCGCTTCACTACCAAAGCGCTCGATAGCCGTTAGCTGTGGGCGTACAAACCGCGTCAACCGCAGCATACGGCGATGCAGCTCAGTCAACTTGCGTTGCCGCTCTGAAGTGGTGCCGATAGCGTCATCCTCAAGCTGCTCCATTTGCACTTCGATTTGATCGAGCAGCTCCTCCAGACGGTTGTTCATTTCTTCGATCAACATCACCAAGAAGTCTTGCAGCGACTCAGGCCCGTCTTGCTTCTGTAGGCGCTCACGAATCACTCCAACTGAGCGAATCGGGCGCTTTCGAAAGCTATAAATGTTGCCTTTGTAAAACAGCACCCGCAAACTCAGCATGTCCTCAGGACGCTCGCCCTCGGCCAAATTTACACCGCGCAAAATTAATAAAAATCCTTCGTTGGTGCGCTCAAACCGTGGTCTTGTATCCTCTTCGAGTACCGCGTCAATGAGTGGATCTGGAATACCCGATGCAGTGAGCCAATCAGCAATCCCCGGTAGATCGCGCTGAATGTGATACCAGCATTGCTGCCGGTCATGCAGCTCGGAGCTGATACTCAAGGCTGGATGCTGACTGAAGTCCCAGCTATCGATAATAAATTCTGGGCGTTGCTGTGACATAAATCTTCCTTTTGCTTAATTCCCAATTCATTTCATTTAACGTTACAATAGCGGACTCTGCAACTCTCTGAAGAAAAGGGATTCTATGCTGTTCGCTGTTTTTGCAGTCATTTTTGGGCTGGCACTGCTAGTTTGGAGCGCTGATCGCTTTGTCGATGGTGCCGCGTCAACGGCAAATCATTTAGGCATGCCGCCGTTGCTCATAGGTATGGTGATCATCGGTTTTGGTACCTCTGCACCAGAAATGGTGGTCTCAGCGCTAGCCTCAATGCAAGGCAACCCCGGCCTCGCGCTCGGTAACGCATTCGGTTCAAACATTACCAATATCGCTTTGGTACTTGGCCTTACCGCGGTGTTGGCACCGATTGCGGTAAGTAGCCAAGTGTTGAAGCGTGAAATGCCACTGCTGCTGGCGTTTACCTTACTCATGGCTTGGCCTCTCTATGACTTGGTCATCACTGAAATTGAAGCCTGGATTCTATTAGCGATGTTTTCGGCTTATATGGGCTGGAGCATCTATCAAGGTATGCGCGGCAAAGACGACGCACTTGCAGCTGAGTATGATGAAGAGATTCAAGCGCAAAAGATGTCACTCAAACAAGGTATCAGCTGGCTTATCGTTGGCTTAGTTTTGTTGGTGATCAGCTCGCGCATTCTGGTCTGGGGCGCAGTTGATATTGCCACAGCCCTCGGTGTCAGCGACTTAGTGATTGGTTTAACCGTAGTGGCCATAGGTACTTCGTTGCCGGAATTGGCGTCATCTATTGCCGCCGTGCGTAAAAACGAACACGATTTGGCCGTCGGCAATGTCATCGGTTCGAATATGTTTAATACCCTGGCGGTGGTCGGTATCGCTGGCGTGATTCATCCAATCGACCTCGATCCGCTGGTGCTCAGCCGTGACTGGCTAACCATGACGGTACTTACGTTCTTACTCGCGGTGTTTAGCTTCCGTTTGAATCGACCCACACGAGTGAACCGAATTCAGGGTATTGTGCTATTACTGTGTTACGCAGCTTATACCATTTACCTATTGCAAACAGGATTCTAAAGCATGCAACAAGCCGCTATTGATCGCGCACAAAAACTTGGTTATGCCGGTTTACTGCCCTTTTTGTTATTCACCATTGGGGCGCTGCTCGACGTTTATGCGGATCATGCATTACGATTATTTGTCATTTACAGCGCGCTCATAGTGAGCTTCTTGGGTGGCGTGCATTGGGGACTCGCAATCACACGTGACGACGCCCCGACACGCCAACTCAGTTGGAGCATGTTGCCGACCATTATCGCGGTAGTGTTATTTTTCGCTGGCGTCTGGGTGACGCCGCTCACTATGCTCAGCGTGCTAGCGTTAACACACCTGTTCTGGCTCAACTTCGAAAAACGCCACTTGCAGACGCACCCTTGGTACCTCGAACTTCGCGGTCGCTTAACCTTTACCGTCGTAGCGCTGCACGTCATTTTGATCATTATCTCGTTGTAGTGAGTTCCACTTACCCACAAAGACTGTTGCGAATCGTTCGCATTTGTATTACCATTCATAGGAATTCGTTAATGAGGTTCCTATGTACGTTTGTCTCTGCAAAGGCGTTACTGACAAAACCATTCGCAATGCGGTGCACGATGAAGGCATCAGTAGCATGCGTGAATTGCGCCAGCAATATGGCGTCGCGTCGCAGTGTGGCTGCTGCAAAAGTTGTGCGAAAGAAGTACTGAGCGAAGCAGTCAAAGAACGTAATCAACGCTTTTTAGAAGAAACCTTGTTGCCAACCACGGTGTGCTACACTTAAGCTAGGTTTATCAATACCTAGGTTAGGAGTAGTGCATGCAAGGCGAAGCCAAAGTTCTGCAAGAACTAAATCGAATTCTCACCCGCAAATTAACCGCGATTAACCAGTACTTTTTACATGCGCGCATGTACAAAAACTGGGGTTTTGAAGCGTTAAACCACACCATTTATAAAGCCTCCATTGAAGAAATGAAGCACGCCGATGACATCATCGAGCGGTTGTTATTCTTGGGCGGCCTGCCAAATCTACAAGACTTGGGCAAACTCTATATCGGTGAAGACCCACGTGAAATGCTAGAACTCGACCACAAAGTTCAACATGCCGATGTACTCGCTATTCGTGAAGCCATTGCCGTATGCGAAAAGCATCGCGATTACGTAACGCGCGATGAACTTGAAGAGATTCTTGAGCAACAAGAAGAGCATCTTGACTGGCTAGAGACACAACTCGAACTGATCAGTCACTTAGGTCTGAGCACCTACTTGCAAACCAAATTACACAAGGAGTCGTAACATGGCACTCGATTCTGCCGCTGTTGTTGAACAACTCAACCGCCTCTTGGCTTTTGAACTTACCTCAATCGACCAATACACCGCCCATTCGCGTCGTTACGAAGATATGGGGCTGGAAAAGCTTTATGAACGTATCAACCACGAAGTTGACGACGAGCGCGGACACGCTGACTTGTTGATTCGCCGCATGTTGTTCCTCGGGGGGCGTCCGCAAATGGATAACCGCGAAGCACACTCTATCGCGGACGACGTACCGACCATGCTGCGTAACGATCTTGAACTAGAGCGAAATAACGCAAAAACGTTGCGTGAAGTGATTAACTTTTGCGAAGAAGCTGGCGATTTTGTCACCCGCGACATGCTGGTTGGCATCCTCAAAGATACCGAAGAAGATCATGCGTATTGGTTGCGCCAGCAACTTGAATTGATCGACCGCTTAGGACTGGAGCTTTATTTACAGGCACAAATGTGAACGAGTTTTTAACCTCTCTAAAGCAGGCTTTCGAATGGTTGAATACCGAGCTATTCGCGGTTGGTGAAACTGCAATCACTTACGGCTCGGTGTTTCGCTTTATTGCGATCCTGTTTGTCGCATGGATCGTCTCGCGTTTACTGCAAAGCGTCATTCAGCGCTTCGCCAGTTATCGCCACACCCTTGCGCCATCGTCGGTCTATGCGCTTAAACGCATTACCCACTATGTGGTGCTCGTGGTCGGCGCATTGATTGCGGTCGCCTCGATTGGCATTGATCTAACCAAGTTTGCGATTTTTGCCAGTGCACTTGGTATTGGTGTGGGTTTTGGCTTACAAAACCTAATCAGCAACTTTACCGCTGGCATTATGTTGCTGTTCGAAAAAACCTTGAAAGTCGGCGATTTCGTCGAACTTGAATCTGGCGTCACCGGTGAAGTTAAAGAAATTAATATTCGCAGCACTATCATCACCACCAACGACAATATCGACATCATCGTGCCCAATTCAGAATTTGTCGCCGGTCGAGTGACGAATTGGACCATGCGCGATACCTATCGTCGCATTAAGGTGCCGTTTGGCGTTGCCTACGGTACCGACAAAGAAGTGGTGAAAAAGGCCGTACTGGAAGCCGCTGAGCGCGTTCCGCACACGCTTACGGACGGCACGCGGCGGCCACCGCAGGTCTGGCTGGTAGAGTTTGGCGAAAGTTCGCTGAACTTCGAATTAGTCGTGTGGCTCAAACCAGAAGCAGTAAACCGACCTAGCGCCGTGCAAGCTGCGTTTTTATGGGAAATTCACAGTTCACTGCTGGAATACAACATCGAGATTCCATTCCCACAACGCGATTTGCATATTCGTAGTTGGAGTGAAAATGGAGCAGTACGGATGGCACACGCTAAGCCCGCCAAGCCAGAATCTGCCCCAGCACCTGAGACACCTTCAAAAAACGATGCCGCAGAAGAGCTGTAACGCCTAGCGTTGCAGCTGCTCGCGCAATTCATCCACACAGTTCGGATCATCGATCGTCGAAGGAATCGCCAATTGCTGCTCACCATCAGCAAGTTGCCGTAACAAGCGCCGTAAGATTTTGCCTGATCGCGTTTTCGGTAAGCGCGGCACTACATACACTTGACGTAAACAAGCAACCGCACCAATCGAATCACGCACGCGCTGGACCAAGCGCTGCGACAATTCATCAGGGTCGACGTTGCTACCATCTTTGACAATTACAAGGCCCAAGGGTATCTGGCCCTTTAGTTCGTCGGCAACACCAATCACCGCACATTCAGCCACGGCTGGGTCCATGGCCAGAATTTCTTCCATTTCACCGGTCGACAGCCGGTGTCCGGCAACGTTAATCACATCATCGGTGCGGCCCATAATAAACACGTAGCCGTCGTCATCCTTGTAGCCGCCATCGCCGCTGCTGTAATAACCGGTAAACTCACTCAGATAGCCCTTGATAAAACGTGGCTCATCGCCCCAAATAGTAGTTAGACAGCCCGGCGGTAACGGTAACTTAATCGCGACAGCACCCTGCTCATTCGCCTCTACCTCACTGCCGTCTGGCGCGAGAATACGAATATCATAGCCGGGCACCGGTAACGTCGACGAGCCTGGCTTCACCGGGTATTCGGTGATACCGACCGGATTTGCACAAATCGGCCAACCTGACTCGGTTTGCCACCAATGGTCAAACACCGGCTTACCAGTGACCTCCTGCGTCCATTCAAGCGTCGGTGGGTCGAGTCGTTCACCGGCCATATAAATGCGCTCGAGCGAAGTTAACCGGTAGTTTTCCAAGAGTTTGGCTTCGGGATCTTCTTTCTTAATCGCACGAAACGCAGTCGGTGCCGAAAACAACACTTTAACTCGATAATCATCGCACATCCGCCAAAACGCACTTGCATCAGGCGTGCGCACCGGCTTGCCCTCGTACAAAATCGTGGTCGCGCCGCGTAGCAACGGACCGTACACGATATACGAGTGGCCGACCACCCATCCTACGTCTGAGGCTGTCAGCATTACGTCTCCAGCACCAACGCCATACACCGTGTCCATCGAGTAGTGCAGTGCCACGGCATAGCCGCCAGTATCACGCACCACGCCTTTGGGTTTCCCAGTGGTGCCAGATGTATACAAAATATACAGCGGGTCAGTCGCTTGCATGACCGTGCATTCAGCGGGTGTCACCTCGCTTACTGCACTTTGCCAATCGATATCACGTGGTGCCTGCAACTCGGCTTGGCATTGCTCGCGTTGCCATACAATCACGTTACCAGGTTTATGGTCTGCTTGCGCAATCGCGTCATCAACCATGGGCTTGTAAGGAATGACCCGATTCACCTCGATTCCGCACGATGCGGTAATGAGCAATTTCGGCTGCGCATCATCAATGCGCACAGCAAGCTCGTGCGGTGCAAAACCGCCAAATACCACCGAGTGCACGGCACCCAATCGCGCACAAGCCAGCATGGCAATCGCAGCTTGCGGAATCATTGGCATGTAGATGACCACGCGATCACCTTTTTTCACATGCTGTTTCTTCAGCAGACCAGCAAACTGCGCCACAGCGTCACGCAACTCTCGATAGCTGTAGGTTGCTTTGCAGTCCGCCACCGGCGAGTCGTAAATCAGCGCCGTTTGCTCACCACGCCCATCATCAACATGATAATCCAACGCACAGAATGCGAGATTCAACTGGCCGTCAGGAAACCATGCCGCAGTGCCATTACTCCGCAGCTCAAACCCTTGTTGCGGCTCTTGAAACCAATGCAGACGTTGTGCTTGCTGGAGCCAGAATTTTGCCGGTTGTTGGAGCGAAGATTCGTACTCATGTGGATAGGTGTTCATGCTGAAATTTCCTTGGCGTACTGCGATGTTGTTAACTTTAGCGCAACAACCGCAAATTCCTATTCGACTTGAGTCGTACAAGAGCGGTTACTCGTTAATCGTTAATCGTTAATCGTTAGGGGTGCACGTTGGAACCTCCCCCTAACGATTAACGATTAACGAATCACGGTTTTGGTGTTTATAGCCTTGTTTTTGACGGGCTGATGCCCTATCATTCCGCCCACTTTTAGGAGAGGTGTCCGAGTGGCTGAAGGAGCACGCCTGGAAAGTGTGTATACGGTAACCCCGTATCGAGGGTTCGAATCCCTCTCTCTCCGCCAGATACAAAAAGACCGCCCTTGTGGCGGTTTTTTTGTATGTGGTGGAGGGAGCGGCTTTGGTGAGAACTCTTGGGTTCGACAAAACGGCAGGATAGCCGTTTTGCACAGCGCAACGCGCTGCCCGTAGGGCGAGGGCCATGGATGGCCCGAGTGAATCCCTCGATCGAAGCCAGATACAAAAAGACCGCCCTTGTGGCGGTTTTTTTGTATGTGGCGGAGGGAGCGGCTTTGGTGAGAACTCTTTACGCCGACCTATATCAATCCAACCATTCAATTTTTACGTAAACATTGTACTAACTTCAGAATTGGCTAAGATACCAGTGATGAATTTTTCAGCGAGGAGTTGTAGCTATGTTACAGAAAGTAGTAGGTGGTTCGATTGTATTGGTTGGCTTGTTGTTCGCAGGTAATGTGCAAGCGAATGAAGAAGCTGAAAAACTGGCACAGCAAAATGCTTGTACTGCGTGTCATGGTATTGATAACAAGATTGTAGGTCCTGCTTATAAAGACGTTGCGGCCAAATATGCTGACGACGCCGACGCACTTGCGAAAGTAAAAGACTCAATCAAGAACGGTGGTAAAGGTAAATGGGGCGAGATTCCAATGCCTGCGCAACCACAATTATCTGATGAGCAAATTACCCTGCTCGCCGAGTGGATCTTAAGTCTGAAATAAGGCTGTTTATCGTTCAACGCTTGACGTTGGACGCGAATGCTACCCTCCTCGTCACGTCCTCGTTATAGTGGGGCACATCTAACGTGACGAGGAGATTTTCATGAAACCTTTCCTAGTATCTCTTACCTGCGCTGCAACGCTGTGTGTAAGCACTATGGCTGCGGCAGCAGATCGCATTACTGGCCATCATTTTGCCACCCGTTCGGAAGCCATGGCACCGAATGCGATGGCCGCTACCAGTCAACCGCTGGCGACCCAAGTCGCGCTCGATATCATGCAACAAGGCGGCAATGCCATTGACGCAGCGATTGCTGCGAACGCGGTGCTCGGCTTGGTCGAGCCAACCGGCAATGGTATTGGCGGCGATCTATTTGCCATTGTTTGGGACGCTGAAACAGAACAGCTTTATGGTTTGAATGCATCAGGACGCTCGCCACAGAGCCTGACACTGGATTACTTTAAGCAACGCGGACTCGACAAGATCCCAGCGCGCGGTGTGTTACCCCTCTCGGTACCTGGAACTGTAGATGGTTGGTTTGAGCTGCATGAAAAATTTGGCGCACTGCCGATGGCACAAGTGCTTGCTCCGGCCATTGAATATGCCCGTCAAGGATTCCCAGTCACTGAAGTGATAGCTTATTATTTCGAACGCAACGCCGCGGTGATTGGTGAGCAACCTGGTTTTGCCGAGGTGTTTCTAAAAGACGGCCAGCCACCGCAAAAAGGTGAGCGTTTCCGCAATCCTGACTTGGCTAACACTTTAGAAAAGATAGCTAACGAAGGTCGCGACGTTTTCTATCGCGGTGAGATTGCGCGCACCATTGATGCTTTTGTCGCAGAACATGGCGGTTTCTTAAGCTACGATGACCTAGCAAATCACACCTCGACCTGGGTCGAGCCGGTATCGACCAATTATCGCGGTTATGACCTTTGGGAACTCCCACCTAACACCCAAGGTATCGCAGCACAGCAAATTCTCAACATACTCGAGAACTATGATCTAGCCGCGATGGGCTTTGACAGCGCTGAGTACATTCATCATTTTGTTGAAGCGAAAAAGCTGGCCTTCGAAGACCGCGCCAAATACTACGCTGACCCAGAGTTTAGTGCTGCACCGGTGACTGGGCTGCTCGACAAAGATTATGCCAAGGAACGTGCCAAACTGATCGATCCAAATCGCGCCGGCAAAGCGTATGAACCAGGTAATCCGCCGACCGAAGGCGATACGATTTATCTGACGACCGCGGATCAGCAAGGCAACATGGTGTCACTGATTCAAAGTAATTACCGTGGCATGGGGTCTGGCATCACGCCAACGGGTTTAGGCTTCGTTATTCAGAATCGTGGTGAGTTGTTTGCTTTACAAGAAGGCCATGCGAACGTCTACGAACCCGGTAAACGGCCGTTCCATACCATTATTCCGGCATTTGTGACGAAAGATAGTAAGCCACTGATGAGCTACGGCGTGATGGGTGGCGCAACGCAACCGCAAATGCACGCGCAGATTCTGATCAATATGATCGATTTTGGCATGAATCTACAAGAAGCGGGTGACGCGCCACGCATTTTGCATACGGGTTCAAGTCAGCCGACTGGCGAAATCATGGCTGACGGTGGTGTGGTGAGCCTAGAGAACGGCTTCTCGGCGGCAACGCGACGCGAGTTAATCAAAATGGGACACACCCTGCAAGAGGCAGTAGGTCCGTACGGTGGTTACCAAGCGATTTGGAAGAACCACGAAGAAGATGTGTATTATGGTGCCTCGGAGAGTCGTAAAGACGGCCACGCGGCAGGATTTTAACTTGGAGGTAGGACGTGCGCTGGTGGGTTGGTTTGTTTGCTATCGCTGTGGTGATTTTTGCGGTTTCATCGGGTAGCTCACCAGGGCGCTTTGCCGACCGCAACCCCTATTTACAACCTAAAGATACCAACGCGATTGATTTCTTTATGATGAGGTGGTTTGGCGATGACGTTTGGGCCGATCAAGTCGCTGAACTTGCGGTCCAACCGGAACTGGTGGCGCAACAAACTGTGAACCTCGGTGCGCTATTGGCGCCGGGTCCGCAACCGCAAATCACCTGGTTGGGGCATGCCACCTTTCTGCTCCAATATCGCGGTCTGAATATCCTTACCGACCCGATTTTTAGTGACCGCGCATCACCTCTGAGCTTCGCCGGACCTGAGCGTTTGCAGGCACCACCGACTCAAATTGCCGAGCTACCAAGCATTGATTACGTAGTGATCAGCCATAATCACTACGACCATCTAGATACCGCCACGATTCGTGCTTTGGGTTCTGATGTCATTTACTTAGTGCCACTGGGGTTAACCCCATGGTTTACTGAGTTAGGCATTCCGGCGACCAAGGTTCGAGAGTTCGATTGGTGGGACGAACGCTCGTTCGGTACGCTGCGCGTTACCGCGACACCAAGCCAACACTGGTCGGCACGCAGTTTATGGGATAAAAACGATACGCTCTGGGCTAGTTGGCATTTAGCCATTGGCGACTGGCAAGTATGGTTCGCCGGCGACACTGGCTATAACGACAAACAATTTAAAGAAATCGGTCAACGTTTTCCGAAAATCGATGATGCGCTCTTGCCTATTGGTGCTTATTTGCCGCGTTGGTTTATGCAACCTCAACACATTAATCCCGAAGAAGCGTTACGCATGCATCGCGATGCTGGCGCACAACGCTCGTATGCAATGCACTGGGGCACCTATCAACTTGCCGCGGAGAGCCTCAACCAGACGCGCGCAGATCTAGATGCAGCCAAGCAAAAGCTCGGGGCGAACAGCACAACGGTACAGCTAATGGCCATTGGTGAAACGCTGAGCATTAGTCACTGATATGAGACATTAAGTAAATAAGACTTTACTTTTAGTAAGAATGGATCAACTATAAGTCAACTTTACTTTACTTATAGGTGTTTTATGTCTCAACAACAAACAAGAAAACGTACACTTTTACTCGCCATCTGGACTGCACTTTGGGTGTTATCGACGGCGTTAGTGACTTACGTCAGTACCCAACATCAAACGGATTACACAACTTTGAAAGCTGGGTTTTTAGCGCTTAATCTAGCGATTGGCATCATCATGATCGAAATGAATCGGCGCTATGTCCTTGCACTTGACGAACTGCAGCAGAAAATCCACTTGCAAGCAATGGGCATTAGTCTCGGTGTCACGCTCATTGGCGGTATCGCTTATAGCCTTGCGGATGTAGGAAATCTAATTCAAGGTGATGCTGAAATTGGTTACCTAATTATGCTCATGGGCATCAGCTATCTGATCAGCGTGGTCACGGGTGCACGGAAGTACGCATGAAGAATCGTTTAAAAGTATTGCGCGCGGAGCGCAACTGGACCCAAGCCGATCTTGCTGCAGCAGTTGATGTGTCGCGCCAGACCATCAACGCGATTGAGAAAGGCAAATTTGATCCCAGCTTATCGCTCGCATTTAAGTTTTCGCGCTTGTTCGATGCGCCCATCGAATCTTTATTTTTCGATGATAGCGATAGCAAAAACTGAGTGCCATTTTAATCTAGCCTAAGGTAAGCTGTTCCCATTGTAGGTAAAAGGCGATGAGAACAGCATGGATTTAGTACTAACGGCCTTACTTGCGAGTACCGTAACCGGTGCTCTCACTGCCGTAGGAGCGCTGCCAGTATTATTCGGTAAGCGGCCGTCTGAGCGCTTCAATGACACGCTACTTGGCTTTGCTGCCGGCGTTATGCTGGCGGCATCGTTTTTTTCACTAATCGTACCCTCGATTGATATTTCGACCGAGCTATATGGCGCCGGACCTACGCCTGCGCTAATTGCGGTATTTGGCATTCTGCTCGGCGCCGGTGCTATTGCCGTGATGGATCGCCTATTACCACATGAGCATTTCATCTCGGGTCCAGAAGGCATCGCCAGTGAAAAGATTTCTGGCGTGTGGCTGTTTGTCTTTGCCATTGCCATTCACAACTTCCCCGAAGGTCTGGCCGTCGGCGTTGGCTACGGTAGCGGCGAAACAGATACCGCCTTTTCGTTAGCGCTCGGCATAGGCTTACAAAACTTGCCTGAGGGGCTTGCAGTAGCTGTTGGCTTAATGGCAGTTGGCTATTCGCGCGTGAAGAGCTTCTTGGTAGCGGCACTTACTGGTCTGATTGAGCCAATTGGCGGTCTGGTCGGCGGTATTTTCGTTAATTTGTCGCAAGTTCTACTGCCGTGGGGGCTAGTTTTCGCCGCAGGTGCTATGCTATTTGTGATCAGTCACGAAATCATTCCAGAAACGCATCGGCGCGGCCACCATCAACGCGCGACCGCAGGCTTGATGGTCGGTCTCGTAATTATGTTATTCCTTGACGTGTGGTTAGCAGCATGACAGCAGTCAGTTTTATTGGATACGGTGATATCGCAACGCGCACCAGCACAGCGTTGATTTTAAGTAGCTACACTAAGATGCGTGGCTTGTGCCGCTATCCTGAACTTAAAGATAACCCAGCGCATGTTGAGCTGATTGCTGGCGATGCCGCCAACGCGGCTGACATCGAACGCGTAGTGACGGCAGAAACTGAAGTCATCATCATGACGTTAACGCCAAACCGGCAGAGTGACGATAGCTACCACAATGGTTATGTTGTGCCCGCTCGAATATTGCAAAATCACCTGCAAACCAACGGTTGGCAGCCGCGTATTATCTTTGTTTCAAGTACTGGCGTGTATGGCCAGCGCGATGGCAGCTGGATCGATGAAAGCACTCCAGCAGAGCCCAGTGACGGTGCCGGTAAAAGTTTACTGCAAGCTGAACAGATTATTGCCAGTGCGAGTCCCCACACCACGATTCTGCGCTGTTCTGGTATTTATGGTCCAGAACGGACGCGCTTAGCGGAATTATTGATTTCTGGTGAAGGTGTGATAACCCCAGCGTGGACCAATCGTATTCATGCCGACGATGTCGCTGGATTTATCGCGTACTTAGTCCAAAATCCTGAACGGTCACAGCCGATATTTTTAGTGAGTGACGATGAGCCGCTGCTACAAGAGGATGCTTACGGACGTTTAGCAAAACGTTTGGGTATCGATTTGCGCACGATTGCGCGCAGCGAAGAAATTGGTCGCCGCGGCAGCAAGCGTGTCAGTAACCGCTTGCTACATGCCAGCGGTTACCAACTCACTCACCCAACCTACGAGCCGCGTTAACCTTTTTTGAAATTCAGCATGCGTGTGAGCGGCTGCATCGCCCGCTCACCCAATGCTGGGTCAACATGAATCTCGTGCGCCTTACCGCCGTGCTCGAGCGCATCAGCAATAGCGACCAAGCCATTCATTGCCATCCATGGACAGTGTGCACAACTACGACAGGTAGCGCCGTTGCCCGCCGTTGGCGCTTCAATAAAATGCTTATGCGGTGACAACTGCTGCATTTTGTAAAAAATACCGCGGTCGGTCGCGACAATAAAGGTGTCATTTGGCAATTCTTGACTCGCTTTGATCAACTGCGAGGTAGAACCTACGGCATCGGCGAGTTCAACCACTGCTGCCGGTGACTCCGGGTGCACCAAAATCGCCGCTTCTGGGTAAACTTTTTTAAGGTCTTCCAGCGCTTTCGTTTTAAATTCATCATGCACCACACAAGCACCCTGCCACATCAGCATATCGGCACCAGTTTGCTTCTGAATATAATTACCCAAGTGTTGATCTGGCGCCCATAAAATCTTTTCACCCTCGGCATCCAGATGATCAACGATATCCAGAGCGATGCTTGACGTGACGACCCAATCCGCGCGCGCTTTCACCGCTGCCGAAGTGTTGGCATACACCACCACAGTACGGTCAGGATGCGCGTCACAGAAGGCTGAGAACTCTTCAATGGGGCAACCAATATCAAGTGAGCAGGTCGCTTCTAAAGTCGGCATCAGCACGGTTTTATGTGGCGTTAGTATTTTGGCGGTCTCGCCCATAAACTTAACACCTGCAACAATCAGGGTTTCAGCTGCATGGTTTGCGCCAAAGCGAGCCATCTCCAACGAATCTGAAACGCAACCACCGGTTTCTTCCGCCAGTGCTTGGATTTCAGGATCGGTATAGTAATGCGCCACTAGCACCGCATTTTTCTCTTTTAAGAGCTTTTTGATGCGAGCAATGGTGTCAGCTTTCTCACGCTCGTTGAGTGGCTTAGGCTTGGCTGGAAACGCATAATCAAGCTTATCGATGACACGCGCTTGAATTTCTTCAGTGATACTCATACGACTACTTCACTACAAGGAATAAGTTCGGGGATTATAGCGAAAAAAGCGAACGGGGTAAAAAATAGTGGTGGGTCGTGCAGGATTCGAACCTGCGACCAATTGATTAAAAGTCAACTGCTCTACCAACTGAGCTAACGACCCACTAAAAAAACAGAATGGGGATGATGAGAAGATTGGTGGGTCGTGCAGGATTCGAACCTGCGACCAATTGATTAAAAGTCAACTGCTCTACCAACTGAGCTAACGACCCAATCTCATCGGCTGCTGCTTATCAGCGGCAACGGCGGCATAGTTTACTGAAAAAGCCGCTCGTTGCAACTGTAAATTGCAGATAGATGGTGCGTTTGCTCAATTTGCGAGCATTCGCGGCAAATCCTTACAAGGTTGTTACAAATTAGCGAGACGTTGGCGCGCTAAATCAGCCGGTGTGCTGCTTGGATATTCCGCAATGACTTTATCAAAGTAACTTTTCGCAAGCTCTTTTTCGCCCTGTTGTTGCGCAACGATTCCAAGCTTCAACATGCTGTCTGCACGCTTGTTGCTGTCTTCGAACTGCTCAACCACAGCGGTGAACTCAGCTTTCGCCTCGGCAAAATTGCCTTCCGCGTACAACAACTGACCTAGCCAATAATGCGCGTTAGGAACGTAGGTAGAATTAGGAAAGTTTTCGATAAACTTTCTAAACTCGGGAATCGCCGCGTCATAGCGACGGTCTTCCATCACCATACGAATGGCTTTGTCGTAAGCGTCGTTCTCGCTTAAGTCACTTGAATAGTCGCTACCACCATTGTTGCTACTTCCGGCTGCCGGCATCTCTGTCGAAACCGCAGTGTCGTTGCTAGCAGGTGGTGGAGTTGCATTCAACCGGCGGTCAATCTCTTGATAAATCTCCCGCTGCCGTTGCAAAATTTGTTCAAGTTGGTAGGCGTGCTCTTCCGTTTGACCGCGCAATTCCGCAACTTCGGACTGCAACGATGCCATTTGGTCTAACAACGCCATTTGTGCAGCATTACGTGCATCCATGACGCGTTCAAGTTGCTCTAAGCGTTCTTCAACGCTGCCACTGCCTAATTTAGATACCGGTGCCTGCGCAAGCACGACACCGGGAATCAAAAAGGCCAACACGAGAATTAATTTTTGCATTGGCTTACCATTTATTGCTTGTTAGTGCGACTTAGTATACCAAAACGCCACGACGGTTTTTCGCGTACGCAGCTTGCGTAGACGCATTTACCAATGGCTTTTCTTCACCGTAAGAAACAGTTTCGATTTGGTTTGAGCTAACACCTAAGTTTTGTAGGTATTGTGCAACTGCTTTCGCACGACGTTCACCCAACGCGATGTTGTATTCTGGTGTGCCGCGCTCGTCACAGTGACCTTCAATCGTCACAGTTACATTCGGATTTTGTACCAAGAACTCAGCATGCTCAGAAAGCATTGAGCCGTACTCTGAACTGATGCGCGAATCATCGAAAGCAAAGTAAACAATGTTTTCTTGACGCAAGGTTTCCATTTGCTCAGCACGAATTTCTTCAGGCGTTTTCGCACGATCAGCTGAGTCAATCTCTACACCTGATCCATCTTGTTCTTGCTGCTGCTGGTTAGTCTGTTGATTTGCCGCATCGTCAGCGCTTTGGCTTGAGCTACAAGCTGCCAAGGTCAGCATAGGTACAGCGATAAACAGGCTTTTTAATAACTGATTTGCGTTCATGTCCGCGTTCCTTTGTTCAAAATGTTCAAAAATGACTGAAATTGTAGGTATTCATGCTAATGCACTAGCGTAAAAACGGCGACCACGCAGGTGATTTAACTTCACCTTTACGGGCTGGAAGACGCGCTTTAAAGCGGCCGTCCACCGAAACCAACGCCAGTACTTGTTGGTTATTATGTGTTGTACTATAAATCACCATGCTGCCATTTGGCGCTAGGCTTGGTGACTCATCCAACATTGTTTGGGTCAATACTTGCATGCCGCCTGATGGATAGTCTTGCTTGGCAATATGATAATTACCTTGCGTACGATTCACCATGACTACTTGCTGACCGTCTGGAGTCCAAGTTCCCCCCAAGTTTTGCTCACCTTCGAAGGTGACTCGGCGAACCTGACCTGAATCTAAATTTACGCTATAAAGTTGCGGTCTTCCACCTCTTTCTGACGTAAAAATCAGCGATTTACCGTCCGGTGCCCAACTTGGTTCCGTATCAATTGAATAGTGCTGAGTCACCCGCTCTAAACGCTTCGTTGCAATTTCCATGACATAAAGTTCTGGATTGCCATCTTTCGATAACACCATAGCCAACTTTTTGCCATCTGGCGAGAAAGTCGGACTACTATTAATACCAGAGAATGAGGTGATCTTCTCACGACGTGTAGTGTAGATGTCCTGAATGAAAATTTCTGGACGCTTGTTCTCAAAACTTACGTAGGCCAGCTTATTGCCATCTGGTGACCATGAAGGTGACATGAGCGGCTCTGGGCTACGCAGCAAAACTTTCTCGTTGTAACCATCGTAATCGGCAACCACTAACTCGTATGGCTTATCATTGTCGTGATTGACAGTTACATATGCGATGCGGGTCATGAAAGCGCCCGGCTCGCCGGTCATAGTTTCATAAAACACATCAGAAATGCGGTGTGCGTATTGACGGAATTGATCACCACCAATCACACTGCGACGCGCATCAAGAATATGGTCTTGTGAGTCCACTAACTGACCATTGCGCAACTGGCGCGAACCACTGGTAATCTGACCACGCAAGATATCGATGATTTGGAATGAGACGGTGTAGCGGTCGACCGCATAAGGTTCAACCGTTCCCACTAACACAGCTTCAACACCCAGGCTCGCCCAGCTGGGATAATCGATTTCCGTTTCATTGCTGGGCATTTGTGGCATACCGTTCACCGGAATCGGATTAAATTTGCCACTACGCATAAGGTCTGCGGCAATCACTTCGGTTAGATTACCTGGAGCAGGCCCTTCACCAAGCCAACGAAACGGTACTACGGCAATCGGACGCGCACTGTCGATACCATCGGTAATGACGATTTCGAGTGAAGCATTCGCTGGGCGCTGAACCATTATTAGGGTCAGCAGCGCAGTCAGCGCAATCAATGTCAATTTTTTCATCATAGTATTGGTTACCGTTACTTCCTAAAAAAACTTGTATGAGAGCCTATCTTAATCAAATTCAGGCGCCACCGTAAGGTTAATGTCCTTCAATTGATTAAATACCTCAGGATTATCTGACACCGGCAAGCTGCCAGCTTTAAATACCGCATTTTCGGTCGCTTTACACACTGCAGGGTCGCCACCTAAGTTAGTGACCGAAATAACAAAGCCACTTGATGCCAGACGAATATTGACGCGACATTCTTTACCACGCATCGACGGATGGGTGATCAAGTTGCGCTGAATCGTTGCTTGGATCAAGCTGGTGTATTTGCCCACTTCGCTCTGCACCGCTCGCGCTCGTGCTGCCGCACGTTGTTCCCGTTCACGCGCAAGCTGCTCTTGCAATTGGCGTTCGCGCTCCGCGCGTGCACGCTCCTCCGCTTCTTTGCGCTTGCGTTCCTCTTCAAGACGACGCGCTTCTTCTTCGCGACGTTTGCGCTCTGCTTCAGCTTTACGCGCCGCTTCTTCTTCAGCTTTACGGCGTTGCTCGGCTTCGGCTGCTTTGCGTTCCGCCTCACGCTGTTGCCGTAAAGCACTATCTTTTTCTCGTTCCAAGCGCTCACGCTCGGCCCGTTGCTGCGCCTCGAGTTCGCGTTGGCGTTGCTGCTCAGCTTCACGTTGGCGTTTCGCCTCAGCAGCACGGCGCTCAAGCTCCGCAATCTCGTCCTTACGCTGCTGTTCCGCCGCCTCAATCGCTGCTAACTGTTGCTCCACCTTGGCTTTATCCACCGTCGCTGCCTGCACGATCTCTTCGTTGGGCAGCACTTCTTCACTCAGCGGAGCATCGAGTTGAATCTCCATGACTTTGGGCGCGCTCGGTGAAAACAACGAGCCTGCAAACAGCACCACGACAACCCCTAAATGCAATGCTATCGACAGCAGCAGAGGCGTTGTCATCTCATCCGGCCATGTAAACTTACCAATCTTCACATGCGCCTCACTTAACTCTCGGTGTCTTCGGTCATCAAGCCAACCGACTCAACCCCGACCTGCTGTAGCAGCACCATCAGACGGACCACTTGGTTATAGGACACACCACCGTCGCCATTCACCATAAAGCGCGTTTGTGGGTCCCGAATCATCTCGGCCTGCACCCGCGCCGCAAGGGTTTCGAGGTCCAAAGCATCGTTTGGGTTACCAATATTATTCAATGAATTGATATAAAATTGACCATCACGATCAACCGTGACAATAACAGGTGGTTTGCTGTCTTCACTCAAAGGCTCAGCATTCGCATTCGGCAAATCAACTTTCACACCTTGGGTGATCAGCGGTGCCGTCACCATAAAGATAATCAGCAATACCAACATGACGTCGATATATGGCACCACGTTGATTTCCGAAACCGGCTTGCGCCGTTTGCGCATGGTGGTCATCATCATGACGCTTCACCCGCCTTAGCAGCCGCTGGTTTCGTTGGAGCACTGCCTTGGCGCTGCAAAATCGCCAACAGTTCATCCATAAAATTCAAATATTGATTATCGACTTTCTCAACTCGATGCGCAAAACGGTTGTAAGCGATGACCGCTGGAATCGCTGCGAACAAGCCCATAGCTGTGGCAATCAAAGCCTCGGCAATGCCCGGCGCAACCATCGCCAGTGTCGCTTGCTGCACCGCCCCCAAACCGATAAAGGCATTCATGATACCCCAGACGGTACCGAACAAACCGACGTAAGGACTGATAGAACCGATAGTGGCAAGCAAACTCAAGTTACTCTCTAACCCGTCGACTTCACGTGAATGCACCACGCGCATCGCCCGATAAGAAGCCTCGAGAACCTGTGGCTGTGTCAGTGCAGTATTATTACGTAACCGCGCAAACTCTTTGAAGCCAGCATAGAAAAGCTTTTCCATACCGTTGGCATTTTGCGCCCGCGCGCTTATTTCTTGATACAAACGCGCCAAATCAACACCAGACCAAAACCGATCCTCGAAAGCAATCGCATCCTGGCTGGCTTTCTGAATAACCTTGCGACGCTGAAAAATCATCATCCAACCGGCTACCGAAAAAGCTAGCAACATCAGCATCACCAGTTGCACCACAAAGCTAGCTTCTAGAATTAACGCAGTAATCGACATCTCAGCTTGCACGCTTCAGCACCTCTATTATTTCCGTTGGCATAGGTACCGCGCGCACCGCGCTACCCACTTCCCCTAAATTGACACATGCCGCGCGGATCTGCGCTTGGCATAACACATTATTTTCGTTATCAAGCACCTGTTGACTAAATTCGACCGATGCACGCTTCAAACGTTCGACCACAACCGTCACGCGCAGTTCATCGTTAAAGCGCGCCGGACGCAATAAATCCATTTGCACTTGGCGAACAACGAAACCGATGCGGTGCGCAAGCCAAGTATCTTGTTCAATCCCCAGCGAGCGTAACCATTCAGTACGCGCCCGCTCAAGGAATTTGAGATAATTGGCATAATATACGATACCGCCTGCATCTGTGTCTTCATAGTACACACGAATGGGCCATAAAAATGCATTTGTCGCGTTCATCCAGTTACCTTTGCATGATTTTTTCGTTCTTCGTTCTTCGTGATTCGTTATTCGTTATTCGTTATTCGTTATTCGTTATTCGTTATTCGTTATTCGTTATTCGTGAGTGGAACCTCTAGCTATAGCCGAGTTCCGAGCTTCGAATGCATTTTTATTCGCATCCAATATCAAAAAACTTACAAGCAGAGGTCAGCCCCCTAACGATTAACCAGTAACGAATAACGGTTGTTATTGATTAACAATTCATAATTATGCATAAAATTTTTTATTAGCCAAAATTTACCAAAAACATTCATTCTTTTGTTTTTATTGATTTATTTTGGTCTTACCAATTTTATATAGGCTATTTTTTGCGCTGCATAATTTATTCAATATTAGATTTTCTAATGCATGCCACAATTTTTCTCGTTTGAACAGTTATCCGACCTCCGTATAATGTGCTGCATATCAGTTACGAAGAGACCGGTTGTCAATTCTATCTGTTATTGTTCCCTGGATTTAACTTCCTTGTTGTTCTGTAGTTTTAACCCGCCTCCCCGGCGGGTTTTTTTTACCTGTAAAATATCGTTATTCGTTATTCGTTAATCGTTAGTGGAGCCGCTAGTTATGTTCGCGTTTCTTGCTGCGAATGGTTTCTTAGTTGCTTCCGATATTGGAAAGCTCGTATTCGGCGCTTAACAATTGGGAGCAGAGTCTCTCAACCCTAACGAATAACGATTAACGATTAACGAATCACGAATCACGAATCACGAATCACGAATCACGATCTTTGAACGCGAGGCCGAAGTGGGCGTAGGCATGCGGTGTTGCAATACGGCCGCGCGGCGTACGCTGCAAAAAGCCCTGCTGGATCAAGTACGGTTCAAGCACGTCTTCGATAGTGTCTTTTTCTTCGCCAATGGCAGCGGCTAGATTATCTAATCCGACCGGACCACCGGAGAACTTCTCCATAATGGCAAGTAACAGCTTACGGTCCATGTAATCAAAGCCAGCTTCATCGACATCCACCATTTTCAATGCAGCCGACGCAATCGGCTGGTCGATCTTGCCATCGTTGCGCACTTCGGCAAAATCACGCACACGACGCAATAAGCGATTGGCGATGCGCGGAGTACCGCGCGAGCGCCGTGCAATTTCGGTAGCCCCGGCAAAATCCAAATCTAGATTCAAATAATTCGCGGAACGCTGAATAATGGTGGTGAGCTCTGGCACGTTGTAAAACTCGAGGCGCTGCACAATGCCGAAGCGATCACGTAACGGTGACGTCAAGGCGCCCGCACGGGTGGTCGCGCCAATCAAGGTAAAGGGTGGCAAATCAAGTTTGATAGAACGCGCAGCGGGACCTTCACCGATCATAATGTCCAGCTGATAATCTTCCATGGCTGGATAGAGTATTTCTTCAACCACTGGACTCAGACGATGGATTTCATCAATAAACAGCACATCGTGCGCTTCGAGGTTGGTCAACAGTGCCGCTAAATCCCCCGCTTTTTCTAATACGGGGCCAGAAGTTTGGCGAATATTCACTTTCAATTCGTTGGCAACAATATTGGCGAGCGTGGTTTTACCCAGTCCCGGCGGGCCGAATATCAACAGATGATCGAGTGCTTCTTCACGTTGCCGAGCCGCTTGAATAAAGATTTCCATTTGCTCGACAACGTGGGTCTGACCGGTATAGTCAGCCAGCATCTTCGGCCGAATTGCACGGTCAATGACGTCGTCTTCGCCTTGTTTCTGCGGCTGATTAATACGATCCGGTTCAATCATTTAAAATTCCCAAATTCGTCATTCGTTATTCGTTACTCGTTATTCGTTTAGCTTGAGTCGACTAAGGCTCCCCCTAACGAATAACGAATAACGAGAAACTGTTCTTATTACATATTCTTCAGGGCGGTGCGGATCAGCTGCTCGCTGCTCGCGCCATCGTCTGCTTTCAATGCCTGCGCCACCGCTTTCTCCGCCTGCGCGGGCTTGTAGCCCAGAGCTAGTAACGCACTTAGTGCGTCATCACGCGGCGAATTACTGACCAGTGTGCTTTGCATGTCGCCAAAGTCAATTGATGCTGCATCGGTCGCAGGTGTTGCACTGCTCCACTGCTGCAAGCGATCGCGCATCTCAACCACCAAGCGTTCGGCAGTTTTCTTGCCGACACCCGGCAATTTTACCAAAGTGGAGACATCGTCGTGGGTCACCGCCTGCACAAATTGTTGCGCGGTCATACCCGACATTATGGTGAGCGCTAACTTAGGACCTACGCCTTGGGCTTTGATTAACTGGCGGAACAGGCTGCGCTCGGCAAAGGTATTAAAGCCGTACAACAACTGCGCATCTTCACGGACAACAAAATGAGTAATAATACTGACCGGCTCACCAATATCAGGCAGTTCATAAATGCAGGTCATTGGCATTTGTACTTCATAGCCCACTCCGTGCACGTCAAGCATGACTTCGGGGGGCTGTTTACTGATCAGCGTACCACTTAAACGTCCTATCAACGGGATCTCCTTCCGGCCATTAAGATGGCCTGTTGCCGATGGTGCGCATGACACATCGCCACCGCTAAGGCGTCGGCTGCGTCCGCTTGTGGCCGATGACTTAATTTCAGCATCGCCACCACCATATGTTGTATTTGACTCTTATCGGCAGCGCCAGTGCCGACCACTGCTTGTTTGACCAAGCGCGCCGCGTATTCAGCGACGGGCAATCCGGCTTGCGCTGCGGCAACGATAGCGGCGCCACGCGCTTGTCCGAGCTTCAATGCCGAATCGGGGTTACGTGCCATAAACACTTGCTCAATGGCGAATTCGTCGGGTTGAAACTGCGCGATAAGTTCACTCACGCCATCATGAATGACCTTGAGTTTTTCAGCAAGTGCTAGCGGCTTTGCCGCTGTGCCGGCCGCGTTTATGCAACCGCTAGCAAGATAAGTGAGCTGATTGCCAGACTGGCGAATCACGCCATAGCCGGTCAAACGTGAGCCTGGGTCGATGCCCAGAATCACGGTCATGAGCTGAGCCGCTCCAACACATCGTCGGCGATATCGGCGTTGTGATAGACCTCTTGCACGTCATCAAGTTCTTCGAGTGCGTCAATCAGCTTCAGGAATTTTTCGGCATCTTCTTCGGCTAGTGGCGAACGCGTGTCAGGTAATAAGCCGACTTCAGCATGATCAGGGGTGAGATCAGCAGCCAGTAGCGCATCTTTTACCCGTCCAAAGCTATCTGGGGTGGTGTAAACATCGAAGCTGCCATCATCATTGCTGACAAAATCTTCGGCGCCAGCCTCAAGCGCGGCAGCCATTAGCGCGTCTTCGTCATGCTCAGGGCTAAAACTCAACACACCGCGCTTGTGAAACAAATAAGCGACCGAGCCATCGGTACCTAAGTTGCCACCATTTTTGCTAAACGCAAAGCGAACTTCGGACACCGTACGATTGCGGTTATCCGTCATGGTTTCGAGCAAAATCGCCACGCCGCCGGGGCCATAGCCTTCATAGGTAAGTTCCTCGACATTGTCGCCTTCAAGACCACCGCTGCCGCGCTTAATCGCGGTGTCGATGGTGTCTTTTTTCATGTTATTGGCGAGCGCTTTATCTATCGCTGCACGGAGTCTTGGATTGGTTTCGGGGTCACCGCCGCCTTCGCGAGCGGCAACCACGATTTCCCGAATGAGACGGGTGAAGATTTTGCCGCGCTTAGCGTCCTGCGCGGCTTTGCGATGTCGGATGTTGGCCCATTTGGAATGTCCAGCCATCGTCCTACTCCTCGTTAGTCTTTTGCTTCCTCAGCTAACTTAACGGCTACGCCAAGCTCCTGCAAGGCATCTTCGTTGGCAACGCCTGGGGCATCGGTCAATACGCAGGCTGCGGTGGTGGTTTTCGGGAAGGCAATGACTTCACGAATTGAGCTCGCGCCCACCATCAACATCACCAGGCGATCGAGACCAAAAGCTAAGCCCGCATGCGGCGGAGTGCCGTACTTCAAGGCTTCGAGCAAGAAGCCGAACTTCTCTTGTGCTTCGTCTTTGCTGATGCCCAAGATTTCGAACACGGTTTGCTGCATCGCGTTTTCGTGAATACGCACCGAACCACCGCCAACTTCAACGCCATTCAAAACCATGTCATAAGCATTTGACAATGCCGCGCTCGGATTCGCTTTCAATTCTTCCGGCGTAACGCCTACTGGCGCAGTGAACGGATGGTGAATCGCATACAACTCACCGTCATGCTCTTCGAACATAGGGAAGTCAACGACCCACAACGGACGCCATTCATCGCTGACAAAGCCATGTGCTTCACCGACTTTCAAACGTAATGCACCCATCGCCTCAGCAACTACGGTTGCATTATCGGCACCGAAGAACAGAATATCGCCATTAGCTGCTTCAGTGCGCGCCAAAATACCCTGCAACGCAGCATCTGGAATAAATTTGAGTACCGGTGACTGAATACCGTCACGGCCAGCACTTAAGTCATTCACTTTCATCCACGCCAAACCTTTAGCGCCATAA
Source organism: Pseudidiomarina atlantica (assembly GCF_000753735.1). Lineage (GTDB taxonomy): Bacteria > Pseudomonadota > Gammaproteobacteria > Enterobacterales > Alteromonadaceae > Pseudidiomarina > Pseudidiomarina atlantica. The sequence goes on from NZ_JPIN01000009.1 coordinate 64,963, forward strand.
ATGCCGACAAAAGCGGTGTACTCGTCAATCAGTTTACGAGTGATATCGCCCGCTTTGCCTGGCACCTTCAGTGCTGCCACACGACCCTTAGGATCATTTGCAGGTCCCGCAAACACTTTGAATTCAACATCTTTCAGTAGGTCTGCAACGTCAACCAGTTCCAGCGGGTTACGCAAGTCAGGTTTGTCACTACCGAAACGACGCATGGCTTCATGCCAGGTCATGCGCGGAAAATCACCGAGATCAACGTCGAGCATTTGCTGAAACAGGCTTCGGACCATCTTTTCAGTCACCGCCATGACTTCGTCGGCGCTCATAAATGAGGTTTCGATATCAATCTGCGTGAATTCTGGCTGACGGTCAGCGCGTAAGTCTTCATCGCGGAAACATTTGACGATTTGGTAATAGCGGTCAAAACCGGACATCATCAACAACTGTTTGAACAGCTGTGGTGATTGCGGCAAGGCAAAGAACTTGCCTTTGTGGGTACGGCTCGGCACCAAATAGTCGCGCGCACCTTCTGGGGTAGCGCGGGTCAGCATGGGTGTTTCGATATCTAAAAAGCCAGCGTCATCCATGAAACGACGCACCGCACTGGTCACCCGCGCACGGAACTGCAGGTTGTGATTCATGTTCGGGCGGCGCAAATCGAGGTAGCGATAGCGCAAACGCGCTTCTTCGCTAACATGCTGGTTGAAATCAATCGGCAGCGGCTCTGAGCGACTGATGATCTCTAACTCACTCGCCATCACTTCGACGGCACCCGTCGCCATGCCCGCATTCACTTGGCTCTCAGGACGCGCACGCACAGTACCCGTTAAACGGATACAGAATTCTTGACGCAACTTGTTCGCAGTTTCAAAGAGTGCAGCTTGATCCGGATCGAATACCACTTGCACCAAACCTGTACGGTCGCGCATATCGATAAAAATCAGACCACCGAGGTCACGACGTTTGTTCACCCAACCACACAGAGTTACCTGTTGGTCGACAAGGCTTGTTTCAAGCTTTCCGCAATAATGGCTACGCATGGGTTTGTCCCTACCACAAGTTAAAATTTTTGAAGCGCCACATTATAACGGACTCATAGAAATTGTCAGTAACAGATGCGGAAAGAAAATCCTCAATTTGCGCTGCTGTTTACGCTAAACTACACAGTGATTTGAGATTTTTTGCAGGATGAACCTAAGTGGGCCAATTTGATAGCAAACCTGACGCCATTTTTGCCGAGCCATTGAGCAAGGTGAGTGATTTCGTGTTCGACCAACGTGTGGTCGAAGTTTTTCCCGACATGATCAATCGTTCAGTGCCCGGCTATCAGAGTATATTGCAAGGCATCGGCCAATTGACCCAGCGCTTTGCGCAAGCTGATTCAGTTTTGTATGACCTTGGTTGTTCGCTCGGCGCCGCAACACTTGCCATGCGCCAAGGGGCCAAAGACTTAGCAGGTGTGAGTATTGTCGCGGTCGACAACTCAGCGGCTATGGTCGAGCGCTGTCGCTTACACCTCGATGGCTACCGCAGTGAGATTCCGGTGCACGTAGAATGCGCCGATATTCGCGCCATTGAGATGGCGAATGCGTCGGTCATCACCATGAACTTCACGCTGCAATTTGTGCCGCCGGAGCAACGCCAGGACGTGCTGCAACGTATCTATGACGCGCTCAACCCGGGCGGAGTGCTACTGCTTGCGGAAAAATTCCGTAGTGCTGACCCGACGATGGATGCAGTGTTGGTCGACTTGCATCATGAGTTCAAGCGTGCCAACGGTTACAGTGAGCTAGAAATCAGTCAAAAGCGCGCCGCGATTGAGAATGTGATGCGCATTGATACGTTAGAGGCGCATCATGAACGTTTGCGCGAGATTGGTTTTGCGCATTCGCAGGTCTGGTTTCAATGTTACAACTTCGCCGCCCTGCTCGCAGTGAAATGAAACGACCGTTATTCGTTATTCGTTATTCGTTATTCGTTACTGGATAATTTAGTTGTATCCGATTTTATCGCTCCGTGTGTATGTCCAGTGCTGTCGAATGAGAAACAATACAAAATCTTAACGATGAAAAAGACTCAGCCCTAACGATTAACGATTAGCGAATAACGAATAACGAATAACGAATAACGAATAACGCTTTTAGGATCTACACATGGATTTATTTCGGGATGACTTGATTGCCGTAGCGCAATCGCCCCTCGCACATTGGCTCGAACAACTGCCCGCGCAACTGGCAAAGTGGCAACGCGAGCAGCAGCATGGTGAACTGCCAAAATGGCTGCGTTGTGTTGCGCAATTGCCGAAGTTGCAAGCAGAGCAGGTCGACTTAGCCGACACCGTAAGCGTGCAAGCCGCACAAGTGAGTGATGGCCAGCAGCAGCGGATTCGGGGCTTGCTGCAACAGTTGATGCCGTGGCGCAAAGGGCCTTTTAACTTGCACGGTGTGCACGTCGATACCGAATGGCGCTCAGATCTGAAGTGGCAGCGTGTAGCCCCGCACATCGGCGATTTAACCGGTCAGCACGTACTCGACGTTGGTTGTGGTAGCGGTTATCACCTGTGGCGCATGCTTGAACATGGCGCGGCGCAGGTTTGGGGGGTCGACCCTGGCCAGCTCTTTATGGCGCAATTTCTGGCGGTGCGTGGCTTTATGCCTGCCGAATTGCAAGCGCGCGCACACTTATTCCCGCTGGGCGTCGAAGACCTGCCTGAATTAAACGCCTTTGACACCGTGTTCAGCATGGGAGTGCTGTACCACCGGCGCTCGCCAATCGACTTCTTGACGCAATTGAAAGCACAACTGCGCCAAGGCGGACAGTTGGTGTTGGAAACTTTAGTCGTTGAGGGTAGCGAACAAACGGTTTTGGTGCCGGGACAAACCTACGCGAAAATGCGTAATGTCTGGTTTATTCCGAGCACTCAAGCACTACTGCACTGGCTTGACCGCTGTGGTTTTCGCAATGCCCGCGTGGTCGATGAGAACGTCACAACACTCTCAGAGCAACGCGCTACTGAGTGGATGGATGGTCAATCGCTTGCTGACTTTCTCGACCCGCAGGACCCATCACTTACTATTGAAGGTTATCCTGCACCACGGCGCGCAGTGATTATTGCCGAGCGTTAATCGCCCCACTCTAAAGTTAGGAGCTGCCATGAACACTGCCTACCGCCCTCGTACTACCATTGAGCAATGGCGGATGTTTCAGGCCGTTGTCGACTATGGTAGCTATGCCAGCGCCGCTGACGCGTTGAATAAAAGCCAGAGCTCTATCAACCATGCGGTCGCCAAACTGCAACAGGTACTGGGGGTTGAATTGCTACGAGTGAGCGGGCGCAAAACCGAACTGACCCCCATCGGTGAGGTCATGTTGCGCCGATCACGGCAGTTGACCGCGCATATCACCGAGCTTGAACAGCTAGCCAAGAACTTAGAACAAGGTTGGGAGCCCGAAGTCAAACTCGCCATCGAGATGGTGTTTGACCGCAGCTTGTTGTTACCAGTACTAAAAACATTTCAGACGCAAAGTCGGGGGAGCCGTTTGGTCATTGAAGACACGGTACTGACCGGCTCGATTGAGGCAATTACCGAACAACGCGCAGATATCGTGATTTCGCATCAGTTGCCCAAGGGTGTGGTCGGTGAACCTATTGCCAACTATGCCTTACAACTGGTGGTGGCCAAAGACCACCCACTGGCAGCGGAGACGCAACCGTTACAGCCCGATCAACTTAGTCAGCATTTGCAAATTGTGATTCGTGATACCGCTCGTAAACCGGTTGAAGCCGAAGGCTGGTTACGCGCCGAGCAGCGCTGGACCGTGAATAACTTTAATGAGGCATTACAGTTGGTCGAGGCTGGCTTAGGCTTTTGTTGGTTGCCGCCATTTATTACGGCGCACAGCAACCAGCTTAAAGAATTGCGGCTCGAGGGCAGTTCGCATCGCGCCGGTGGCATGTATTTGGTCTTACCCAAAGACGAAAAAACCGGGCCATGTGCCCGGTTACTTTACGATTTACTACGTCAGCAATTGGTGGGCGGTTAAGCCCACCACACACAGCTTAGAACTTTTCAGATTTTGGCGGCTCGTTGGCGTTAATCGCCACCGCCTCTGGATCGGGTTGTCCCGCCAAAGCTTCCCATTTACGCGTTTTCAGCGCAATGATGAAAATGACCACACCAACACCCATTCCTAACATCGTCATTTTGATGAAAGTATCAGGCATTGCTGAAACATTCTCAGGGTCGAGTCGACCTGCGATCAGACCCGCCATCAAGCTACCAATGGAGTAGGTCAAGACGAAGATACCCATCATCTGGCCAGCCATCCGGCGCGGTGACAATTTACTTACCGCACTCAATGCTACTGGGCTCAAACAGAGTTCACCGACAGTGTGCAAGAAGTACACCGCAACTAACCAGTTTGGCGAAACCTTCATGCCTGAAGCAGCTACCTGTGAGGCGAAGAACATCACGATAAAACCACTCGTCATAATGATCAAACCAACCGCGCTCTTAAAGCCGTAAGATGGGTTGATCATCCGCTTGGTAAGATTTACCCAAAGCGCCGCGAAGAATGGCGATAAGGCGATCAAGAAGCCTGAGTTCAGCATCTGGAACCAGGTGGTAGGGATTTCAAACGAGCCCACCATGCGATCGGTCAAGTCGCGCGCGAATAAGTTCAGCGACGAACCTGCTTGTTCAAACCCAGCCCAGAACAGAATCGATGCGATACACACTAAAAAGAGTGCGCCTAAACGTTTGGCTTCATTACGTGTGAGCTTACCGAAGATAAAAATACTCAGATAATACACAAAGAAGACGATAGTCGCGGCAGTAGCAACGTATTGCGCAATGGCGATTGGGTCGATGACGATGGCACCGGTGGTAGCCCCCACAAAAACCACACCAAGCCCCGCGAGGAAAGCAATGATCACACCCCAGCTAAGGCGACGGCCACTAGCCGAGAGTGGTTTTGGCGCTTCAGCACCGACATCACCCAATTTAGGCAAGGTCACACGATACTGGATAAGACCGAATAACATACCTACCGCAGCAGCACCGAAGGCCCAATGCCAACCGACATTCTCCATCAGGTAACCGGTGACCAAATAGCCGATCAGCGAGCCAATATTGATACCCATATAATACAAGGTATAACCCGCGTCACGACGGTCATCGCCATCGTCATAGAGCTGGCCAACCAAGGCGCTGATGTTTGGCTTAAGCATGCCGGTACCTAATACCACCAAGATCAAACCTAAGAAAAAGGTGGTTTCAGAAGGTACCGCCAAAACGATGTGGCCGCACATAATGATGATACCGCCATACCATGTGGCGCGTTGCCCACCAATCAAGCGGTCAGCAATCCAACCGCCGGGCAACCCCATAAAGTAAACTGCGCCAGTGTAAAGCCCGTAGATGGCTGTTGCGGTTGCTACAGTGATAGCTAAGCCACCCTCTTGCACTGCCGCTGTCATAAAGAGTACGAGTAGCGCACGCATGCCGTAATAGCTCATGCGTTCCCACATTTCGGTAAAGAACAAAGTTTGTAATCCGGCCGGTTGGCCGAAGAAGCTATTGTCCTGAGGAGTTACGTTTTTAGGTTCCATACCTATTTAACCTTCGTTGTTGTAATTATTAAAACGCCGAAAAACTGTATTACCCTACAGATTTCGGCGTTAAAAGGAAATAGAAAACGTTGAATGGATAAGCTTACACGACTGACTTGAGCCAGTTGCGCAAATCTTGCGCAAGCTCCGGATGGCGTAATGCTTGTTCGATAAAGGCTTGAGTATAACCAAGCTTGTTGCCACAGTCGTTGCTGCGGCCTTTCATGTAGTAGGCATTGACCGGTTGCTGCGCGAGCAACATGTCCATCGCATCGGTCAGTTGAATCTCGTTGCCGGCGCCAACTGGGGTGCGTTTCAATAAACTCCACAACTCCGGTGGAAAAACGTAGCGACCTACCACAGCAAGGTCTGAAGGCGCTTTATCAACAGCTGGTTTTTCAACCAGCTTTTTAATCGGTGCTTGTTCGCCAGGTGACAAATCGACACCGTTAATGTCGGCAATACCATACTGATTCACCAAGGCTTGCGGCACTTTCTCGACCATGACTTGCGCCACACCCGAGTCATTGTAGTTGCGCACCATTTCCGCGAGGTTGTCGCGTTTTAAATCACAACTCGCGGCATCGACCAGCACATCTGGCAGCACCACCGCAAAGGGTTGGTCGTCAATCAACGGGCGCGCGCACAGTACCGCATGCCCCAAGCCTTTGGCGACGCCCTGACGGACATGCATGATGGTCACACCGGGCGGTGTAATGGCTTGCACTTCGGCAAGTAGCTGACGTTTCACCCGCTGTTCAAGGGTGGTTTCGAGTTCGAAACTGGTATCAAAATGGTTTTCAATTGAGTTTTTACTCGAGTGCGTCACCAAAATGATATCGGTAAGACCTGCGGCAGCGCATTCTTCAACGATAAATTGAATCAGCGGGCGGTCGACCAAAGGTAGCATTTCTTTTGGAATTGCTTTGGTCGCGGGTAACATCCGTGTACCTAGTCCGGCAACGGGAATGACAACTTTCTTTACCATGTCATCGAGTCCTTGTTTTGTCTTAATCCAGTTTCTTATTCAAATTGATCGTAAAAATCGTCACCGAGGTCTTCCAGCTCGTTCGGGTCTTCTTCTTCAACCGGCGGGTTACCGTCGTAAACTTTGTCACGCCAGTTCTGGAAATACGCCTCGCGCACAAAACTGTACGGGTCGAGCGAGTTCTGCATCAGACTCTGTTGTTCTTGCAAGCGTAGTCGCAAATCAAGCGCTTTAATAGCAATTCGCGCAACACTTAATGGCGTGCTGAGGTCATCGATGGGAAAATACATGCCGTCGACAATGTCACCACCACGGTCGGTGACCACGGTCGGACCAAGGCCTGGTAGCATCAGATACGGCCCTTCACCCACGCCCCACACTGCGAGCGTTTCACCAAAGCCTTCTTCACGCTGCGTCAAGCCCATCGGCGTGGCAACGTCAAACACCCCCAACACGCCCACGGTACTATTGATAAGGAAGCGCCAAAAAGTAACGCCAGCATCCTTAAATTTACCCTGCAAGGTGTTGTTGACGAAGTGCGATGGCTCGCCAAGGTTCTCGGTCGCATTGAGCAGACCGGTCCGCACCGGCTTCGGGATCATGCCGTAGGTACGTGCGGCAGGCCAAATCACATAATCATCAAGCGTTTCGTTTAAGTCCCAAACCTCACGGTTGACCTCTTCAAACGGGTCGCGCGGGTCCGCATAGGTGTCATCCGGCGCTGTAGCACAGCCACCTAAGCCTAACACCACAAGAGCAATTCCTAATTTCCACAATTTCAAGCGAGACTCCTTAGTTTACAGCGCTCGATCAATAACTAACTCGACTTCGACACTGGTATCAGCATCAACAATTTTCGGCTCGGCACCCAGATCACCAGCGCTAATTTCAATGCGATCATCGGTCGAGATACGCGCTTCCACCTGCCATCGGTTCAATTGACTCATTTTATAGTCAGGTAGCATGGCTTGGGCATCGGATAACTGCACCCTTACCGGGAACTCTGTGACCACTTGGCGCACCACGGCCGCCGGCATTGGCGCGCCGTCGACTGCTTTTACATACACGAACAAAGTGGCGTCAGTAGGTAACTGGCTTTGTAGATCTTCACTAAGCTGGACGGTCACCGTTAAGGTTCTAGCGCTGCCTTCGAGTTGCTGCTGTGCATCGGCAAGTGCTTGCGCAATAGCATCGGCACGCGGGTCATCTGCAGGCAGAACTTGTTCGAGTAATTGCCACGCTTGCACCGCTTGTTGATAGTCGCCACGCTGATAGGCCACTGCGCCAGTGAGCGACAGGCCGTCAATATTACGCGGATCGATGCGTAATAATTGTGATAATAGGCGTGCGGCTTGCTGTAGTTGCTCGGCACCACCGACATTGATCAACAACTGTGCGTAACCGAGCAGAATAGCAGGACGTTCGTTGTCCATTGCATAAGCTTTTTCATAAGCTGCTAAAGCTTGTTCAAATTGCTGCAACGCGGTCGCCGCGCGAGCATAAAGCATCCACGCCATCGCATCGCCATCGTCTTGTTGTAAACGTTGCCGCAAGCCAAGCGCAAATAGTTCGAGTTGCTGTGGCGATGGCGCAGCATTTTGATCGGACAGTACTTGCTGCGCTAGGGTTGGCAAAGCGCGACGCGCTTCATCGGCATATTGTTGTTGGTTCCAACTGCCAAACAGCGTGTAACCGACTGCCGCCAACACCACAATAAGCACCGCAGGTAACCAAATGCCACGACCAATAGCACGCTCTTGCAGCTGTTCTAACTCCGAGTTCTCACTCACAAAGCGTTTATCGAGTTCCGTCAATGCGCCTTGGTAAGCCTCTTCACTAAGCAAACCATCGGCAAACTCTTGCGACAGTTCCTCTTGGCGCTGTGCGTAGAGTTCGCGGTTAACGTCCAAGCGGGTCAATTGCTGTGCACGCTGCCGTACTCCGAACCACAGCACCATCACTAATGCCAGTAACGCGAGCAGCACCATACTCAGAATCAGTAACCAATTCATGCGTCAGTATCCTTCTTTTCGGCGCGCAGCGTCGCTAATTGAGCTTGCTCTTCATCACTTAAGCTGACTTCGGTCTGCCGCTGCTGCTTGACGCGGAATACAATGACGAAGGCGCCAATGACCAAAACCGCGATCGGCCCCCACCATAAGATGCTAGTGGCGATATTCATCGGCGGTTGGTAATGCACAAAATCGCCATAGCGCGCGACCATAAAATCAATCACTTGTTGCTTTGTCGCGCCGTCTCGCACCATCATGTAGGTGCGGTCACGCAAATCTACAGCTAACTCTGCATTAGAGTCGGCAATGCTTTGATTTTGGCACTTAGGGCAGCGCAACTCGCCGATCAGCTCGCGAAATAGAGCCTCCTGAGCTGGGTCTTCAAATTGATACTCTTGCAGGTTTTGCGCTTGTACCGCAGGCATCGAGGCCAGCCATAACGAAGGCGCAACCAGCATAGCCGCGACAAAAAATGTCGCACGAATTATCTGCTTCATTGCGTCGCCTCCTCGGTTATTCCTGCAAGCGCACGATAACGCTGTCCCAGTTCGCCACGCCACACGCGCTCGTTGACGTCACCCACATGGCGATACTGAATATTCCCTTCAGCATCAATTAGGAAGGTTTCCGGCGCGCCATACACCCCAAACTCTAAGGCGACAGCACCATCAGCATCGAACAAATTGGCAATGTAGGGGTCACCTAGAGTGTTCAACCAATCCACAGCTTTTGCCAGCGAGTCGTCTTTGTAATTGAGCCCGACAATCGGCACGCCTTGGGCAGCCAATTCGTTTAGGTACTCATGTTCTGCACGACAGGTCGGGCACCACGTCGCCCAAACATTCAATAGTAGCGGTTGGCCACGCAAAATACTCTCATCATAGCGTTCATCAGTGTTATACAGATTCGGCACCGAGAACTGTGGCACTGGCTTACCGACCAGTGCCGAACTAAGTTCCGTAGGATCCGAAAATAAACCCCGCAGCAAGAAGCCAACCAGCAATAAGAACGCCAACAGTGGTAGCAATAAGATGGCCCAGCGCCAACGGTTCGAGGTCACGTCATTCATACCTTCTCTCCCGCTTTGAACGCCCGATAACGCTTATCACTCATTGCCAGTAGACCACCAAGCGCCATCAGTAACGCCCCTAACCAAATCCAACGAATAAACGGCTTCACATAGATGCGCACCGCCCAAGCATCAGAATTTTCCAGCGGCTCACCGAGTGCGACATAAAGATCACGGGTGAAACCGGCATCAAGACCAACTTCAGTCATGCTCATGCGCTGGACGGTGTAGAAGCGTTTCTCGGTGACCAAATCGGAAATCTTACGATCGTTACTATACACCGAGAATTCGGCGTGATCCGTCAAATAGTTCGGGCCTTCTTGTTGCGAAAGCACATCAAACTGGAAACGATAGCCTTCAACCATAACGCTATCACCCGGTGCCATGCGCACATCGCGCTCAGTTTCATACTGCGTCACTGCAGCAATTCCAATTAGCGTTACGGCGAAACCTAAATGCCCAAGCACCATCCCCCAATGGCTGCGTCCAAGCTTAGTAAGACCAGCAAGCCCCTGTTTACGCTGTTGTACACGCAGGTGCAGCTCAGTCACCAAGGTCAGCACGATCCACACACTCATAATCATGCCGAGCACCGCCATGGCTTTGACTTGCTCAGCTAAGATTGCCGGCAGTGCATAGCCCAACGCCAGCGCTAGAATAAATGCCAGAGCTAAGCTGTTCCGCAGCGGCGCTAACTCTTGGCGGCGCCAACGGAATAACGGCCCTAAGCCCATGAACACCACAAAAGGAATGATTAGGTAGGTGAACATTTGATTGAAGAACGGCACGCCAATTGAAATCGAACCTAAGCCGAGTTCTTTATGGACCAGCGGTAACAATGTGCCGAGCAACACCACTAGGGTGGCAGCAACTAACAAAATATTGTTACCTAACAGCATCACCTCGCGCGATGCAGTTTCGTACTTAGTGTGGCTATTGACCACACCGCCACGCAGTGCGAACAGCAACAGTGAGCCACCAATTACCACGGCCAGCAAACCGAGAATAAACAGGCCGCGCGCCGGGTCGGTCGCAAACGCGTGTACCGATACAATCACACCTGATCGCACCAAGAAGGTGCCGAGCAAGGCTAAACTGAAAGCTGAAATCGCGAGTAAAACGGTCCAAGATTTAAACGCGCCGCGCTTTTCAGTTACCGCCAACGAGTGAATCAAGGCCGTGCCCACGAGCCAAGGCATAAAGCTGGCATTTTCAACCGGGTCCCAGAACCACCAACCGCCCCAGCCGAGCTCGTAGTAGGCCCACCAGCTCCCGATGGCGATACCTAGCGTCAAGAACGCCCATGCCGCTGTCGCCCATGGCCGCGACCAGCGCGCCCATGCCGCGTCTAATTTGCCCGTCAATAATGCCGCAATGGCGAAGGCAAACGCGACCGAGAAACCGACATAGCCCATATACAGCATCGGTGGATGAATGATCATGCCAGGATCTTGCAGTAATGGGTTGAGGTCGCGACCATCCACTGGTATCCACGGTAAGACCCGATCAAACGGGTTAGAAACCGTGAGCATAAATAGATAAAAGCCGACGCTAATCAAACCCAAAATGGCCAACACGCGGGCCATCATGGCAATCGGCATGCGCCGGGAAAAGAGTGCAACGGCGGCAATCCAGCCTGCTTGCATGAGCATCCACAACAGGAATGAACCTTCGTGCGAGCCCCACACCGCAGTAATGCGATAAGCTAGCGGCAACTGTGTATTAGAGTTGGCGGCAACGTAGGCGATACTAAAATCATTAGCAATAAAGCCCCAGGTCAGGGCAATGTAAGCCACCAAAGTGAAAAAGAACTGCCCATAGGCAAGCGGACGTGCCAGCAGCATCGCACCACTGTGGGATTTATGCGCGCCCCATAACGGGTATACGGCAAGCACTAACGAAAAGGCGAGGGCTAGCGCCAGCGCAAACTGCCCTATTTCTGCGGTCATGACTGCTTATCCTTGAACGCGTCGGGTTGATTAGGGTTAACGTGCTTGATCCCTTTCATTTGCTCCGCCAATTCCGGTGGCATGTATTCTTCATCGTGCTTGGCAAGCACTTCGGTTGCTTCCATTACTGTAGGTTCAACCATCACACCTTGTGCAACAATCCCCTGCCCCTCGCGGAACAAATCAGGCAAGATGCCGGTGTAAAGAATTTTCACTTCTGGGCCGGTATCCGTCACACGAAATTCAACTTCCAAGGTTTCTGGATTGCGACGCACCGAGCCTTCAACCACCATTCCGCCAATGCGCAAACGCTGGCCAACCTCTGGCTTAGTCATATCTCGGCCTTTGCCGTCAATCACTTCACTTGGCGTATAGAACAAGTCGATGTTTTGCGACAGTGCATACAGAATAATGCTCATCGCCACGGCCACCCCGCCGATCAAACCGAGCGCCCAAGTCAATCGTTGTTTACGTCGCGGATTCATAGCCACTAGGATACCTCTTGTTTACGACGCGCTAGCCGTAGTTGCCGTTGCTGCTCTTTAACAAACTCTTGCTCAAGCTTGCTGCGAGCGCGCAACCCTTGCACTACTACCAACGCCAATGCAAGAAAACTTACGCCAAAGGCGAGCCAAACGTAAAATCCATAGCCGCCCATTTCAATAAATGCTTGCCAACTTTCAAATTGCATTAGGCTTGCTCCCCTTGCTGAAGTTCCATTTTGACCCAAGGTCGGCGCAGCTCCTGCCGCAAGATTTCGTTACGCATGCGTTGCATCACTAGCGCACCGGCCAATAAAGCAAAGCCTAACATGCAAGTTAAAAGGGGAATCAGCATGCTATTCGCCATCGGTGGGCGCTCAAATACCGTCAGGGTTGCGCCCTGATGTAGCGAATTCCACCAATCGACGGAGTAACGAATAATCGGAATGTTAATCACGCCCACCATCGCCAAGATGCCTGCCGCTTTTGCGCCAGTGCGATTATCGCTAAACGCATGATAAAGCGCTAACACGCCTATATATAAGAAAAACAGAATCAGTTGCGAGGTGAGTCGTGCATCCCACTCCCACCACGTGCCCCACATAGGTTTACCCCACACGGCACCGGTAAACAGCGAAATAAACGTAAAAACAATACCAATAGGAGCGATAGCAGCAAGTGCCCAATCTGCCATCTTCAATTGCCAGACGCGCCCGACGAACGCTGCCACAGCCATGGCAATGTAGAGACTCATAGAGAACATCGCGGTCGGCACATGCACAAAAATGATACGATAGCTATCGCCCTGCTGGTAATCGGCGGGCGCAAACGCTAGCCCCCACACAAGGCCCGTTGCCAGTACTGCGGCGGCACCTATGCTTACCCAGGGTAGCCAGCGACCTAATAAGCGGTATACAACTTCAGGTTTTGCGTACGGATGTAACCAGCGCCACATGTCAATTCACACTCACTCGAATCGCTGCAGCAACCGCAAACGGCGACAACAGCAAAGTTAATAAACTTAAGCCCGCCAATAATAACACCTGCGGCCATGCTTCTGTACCCACTAACGCCGCTTCAACTGCGCCACTAGCAAAAATCAGTAGCGGAATGAACAGCGGTAGTAATAATAGACTCAACAAAGCACCGCCGCGTCCTAGACTCACCGTCAGTGCTGCGCCAATGGCTGTGACTGCGCTAAGAATCGGGGTCCCTACCAACAAGGTTGCAACCAGTGCGCTCCAACCTTCTAAGGGTAGCTTTAGTAATAACGCACACAGCGGCGCGAGGATCACTAACGGCAAGCCACTTAATAGCCAATGCACGGCAACTTTACCGAACGCTAAAAGTGCCAGTGGTTGGGGTTGAAGCGTTAATTGTTCGAGGGTGCCATCGAGATAATCTTCACGAAAGAGTCGCTCCGAGCCTAATAGCGCCGACAAGAGTGCTGCAACCCATATGACGCCAGCGGCAATCCGCCCAAGAATGTCTGGACCAGGTCCGACAGCTAGAGGGAACAAAGTGACCACCATCAACACGAACAATAATGGATTCAAAACGTCACTGCGGCGCCGCATGACCACCATCAGATCGCGACGCATCACGGCTTGAAGCGCTTGCCAACTAGTAGCCTGCATCATCGCCTCCTGCAATCCGCAAGCGCTTGAGACGTTCCGTTTGCCACGTCAGCTGCTGGTGTGAGGTCAAAATGATCGCCCCGCCGTTGGCCGTGTGCTCGGCAAACTTTTGCTGCAGCAATTCAATTCCAAAAGTGTCCAAGGCAGTAAAAGGCTCGTCTAAAATCCACAACAGTGCATTGCTGTACCAAAGTTTGGTCAGCGCAATACGACGTTGCTGCCCAGCCGATAGCTGGCCCGCAGGCAAGTCCTCTAAGCCTAACAAACCGACGGTTTCTAAAAGTTGCCACGCGTCAATGTTATCGACACCGCAGAGTTGCGCTTGTAAGGCGACGTTTTCTAGTGCAGTGAGTTCCGATTTGACCCCAGCCTTGTGCCCCATGAATAGAGTATGGGCACGCCAATTTTGTTGTAAATCTGGCTGTTCAGGGAAGAATGTGATGTGTCCCGCTTGCAGTTGTACCAAGCCGACTAGCGAGCGCAGTAAGGTCGATTTACCGGCACCGTTGACGCCCTCAATATGCAGCACTTCGCCCTGTGCAAGATCAAAGGTTAACTCGGCAAATAAGGTTCTGCCCGCACGCTGCGAGGCGAGATGAGATACGGCAAGGACTGTCGACATGATATATAGGCGGTACTACCGAAACAAGCGTTCAAATTTGTTCCGATAGTACCATAAGAGATGAGCAAAAGTGATCACTCAATACGCATTTCAATGTTGCGCACAACGTTTTCACTAATGCCACTTACACTAAATGCGGCGGGATCGAAAGTAGTATCAGCGTCGTCTGAACCAAAGTAGACAGTTACGCTTGAGCCGGCGCGAATACCTGAACAAGAATAGGTCACGGTGTTGGTGTTACCTATCGACTCTACGGTGCATTGCACATTTAAGTCTGAAGTTGTAACGCTTACACCTCTAAAATCGTTAGATTTACATGCTTCCCAAGCACCTGTTTTACCGGTTTTCTTCCAAAATAAACAGTTTAGATCACCAGTAATTGAGTAAAGTGCGACATCATCATTATCTTGTCCAACAACAGTTACATCCATTGCGCTTTCAAATATCTTCCCCGTATCATTGAGGTGTACCGCTTGGTTACCCAACACACTTGCGTTCCCAGCATTCACATTGAAGTCGACAGTAGTGGTACCTGAGCTGAGGGCTTGCAAACGCCCACGACTGTAGGTTCCATAATAATTGTTTTCAGGGTCTACAATCGTTCTGATTTCTTGGTCAGTGACACTCGCAACACTCTCGTTCTGCGAGCTCCAATTACCTAACAACGTCAGGTTAACCTCGTAAAACGGCACCATAGAAATCCAGTCTTCGCGCCCATCTGCAATTGCCTGCTGCACCGTCTCCAAATGCATCGGCTGCATTTTATCAAGATAAACGGCACGACCAATTAATTGATAGGCACCAGGCACAAATTCAGCATCGCGCCCATCTGGTTGCTCTGGTAGTTCATTTCCCAAGATAAGCGCGCGCACTACATCTCGCACGTAGTCGGTATAACCCGAACCAGTAGCTGCATTTAACAAATAGTCGGAACTCATAATAGTTACACTTTGCAATTCCCAGTCGGGATACGTGACATAGTAACCATCAACTCGCCGCATCCGGCAGGACTCTTCGTAGGTGTCTCCAAGCTCTGCTTGTACTAGTACACCATTCTCATTCTTGAAGTGACGATGATCGCCACTCGGTAGACGATTACGAGGGTTGGGTTCGTCGCGATAGACATTACCTGCAGCCACCATTTCCGTACTATCGTGATGGTCACGACAACATAGCGAGCAAAGTTCCGACTGCGAAACATTTGCGGCTCGACCGACCATTTTCTCAGTTGGTTGTGAGCCGTTCGGATCAAGTAATAATTTTCCTTGTTGTAAGGTCAAGCGCGCAGGCGTTACGCCAGAATTTCCAACTCCGACAAATTGACAACTGCAGTTTACCGTTACAAAGTCTTCTATACGCTGAGTCTTTGACGCTTCATCGTAGGTCACAGTATCGAAAGTAACTTGTAACTTGTCACCCATACTTTGTACTTGAGGTGTAGGCTTTGTTGTTTCTTTTACTTGGTAAACATCAGCCGCATCATTGTCGGTCAACTTCACCGCAATCACCTCTGGAGCGGCCCCAGGATTATAGATAACGCGCGGCTGCGCGCGTGCCCCGGGCTGAGTCACGACCATACCACCATCGCGTGATTCCACATTGTTGAACCAAGCTTCCATCGTCAGTGATTCAGCATCACCGGCTCGCTCTGTCCAAGCGACCGTAATGGTCACAGCTTTTGCATCTGGCTCCGGCGGCAAAGGATCAGGCTCACTTGGACTCCCGGCAGGCACCCAACCGCTACCGACCAAGTATTGACTTGCCACAGTCCAATTCAGGTTGAACGTTTTACCTGCACGCTGCTCACTGTCAGTGCCAGCAGCTAAAGTTTCGTATTTGGTAAAGCGCAATTCTTCGATTTTCTCTTGCGCCATCTCCATTGCGGCCGTGCGCTCAGTCGCGCGAGTTGAAGACTGTATATACATACGTTGCAGACTTACCAAGCCTGCAACACCTATCGCAATAATCACGAGCGCCACAAGAACTTCTACAAAAGTGAAGCCTTGCTTATTATGTTTAAAAATCATGCCAGCTGCCTCCTACGCGGTATAGCCGACGAAACTCATCATTCACGACAACCGCTTGCAGTACATTCGAATCATATCGCACTGTCAGGTTACCGTTCGATAAATCGGGATTCTGACTCGCCATGATTGAGCCATTTACAAAAGCACCGCCATTTAAACTTATTTTATAATCAGTCGTATTGCCCGGTGTATTAAATTGAAACACCATACCAAACAACTCATTATTCCCATTCATCTTAAAGTCTGAATCTTGTACGATAATAATCGCTGGCGCGTCCTGTTGTCCGACATCTCCGTTGGGCATGTTACAAGAGCCATTAGCTGAATTTTGTGGAGGTTCTACCCAGATAAGTCCAGTGGTGTTGGGCCCTAATGCGCCACAATCAGTAAGAACTTGTGTGGCCATCGCGCGTAAATCTTCCCAGTTTTCCTCAGGAACACCAAACAGATAATCAAGCAGGTCGTCAGGGAAGTTTGGGTCATCATCGAGAATATCCACGCCTTTTTCTCCGCGTGAACTAAACGACTGAGACTCACATACGTTATTGTCGAATTCCCATTGGCCACAGGTCGTTCCCGCGCCTGACATAGTGACCGTGTCATCAGTCCAAATCGACAGCGGTACGCCATCACCGCCGCCATTGGGGTTCGCAACCACTTGGAAGCTACCCGAGACGTTGATGCCGCCTCGTATCGCAAGGGGCACATTGGGTCCACCGCGCACCAGCGACATCACTACCAACTTTTGTGCTGCACGTTGCGTCGCTGCGCCATCCGCAGATTCAGCTATAACTTGAACTTCGACAACATCAACATTGCCGCGCGGTGTGTTCGGGTAATTCACACTAGTAATGGTAGCAGTGTATTCTGCACCACCGATATCTCCAGAAATCGTTCGATCAAGGTTACTTCGATCTTTATCCAACTCCATGATCGTCTGTTCAAGTGCTGCATCGGCAACAGTTCGAGCCTCAAGCATCGCTAGGTGGTTGCGCATGATCCGTTGCTCTTGAGCCTTAAATCTAGCGGTATACAGCGTTACCAAAATAATGATCGCCAACAACATTACGGTCAGCGTGACGGTTGCGAAGCCGCGTGAATTTTCAAGTTGGTTAAAATGCATTTCGAATCACCACCTCAGTAGACAACGTCCGTGTGATTTCACTATCATCTGGCATAGCAACCTCTAGGATGACTGTAACGCGTTGCTCATTGACCAGATTAAACATTTGCTCAGTTAGGGCAAACTGCAGATCATTTATCGTCAGCATGTCTTGTTGCGTAACATCCTGCCAACCGCCTTCAGTGCATGTTGCTGCAGCTTGCCGTCGCTCAATTACGCCGTCGCGAAGGCGATAACCAAATGACTCATCGGCAGCCTCAAAACTACCGTTACCATTTTCGTCGTAGCGAAACACAATACAACTGTCTGATTGTTCACCAGCAAAACTGGAAATAGCCACAGAATCATTAAATTCATCACTAGCGTTGGTTGGATCGTAAACCAACATAGCTGCATCGCCGCGATAACCGGCGCGGCGTAAATCGCCGACAATTAAATCCATGACAGTTGTCGCCTCTTCTTGCATTTGACTCAACTGTAAACTTCTAGAATTCACCCCGAGCGTATTTGAAAACACAGCTGTCAACGCGGCCATTAAGAGTAGACCGAGCGTAATAGTGATCATGAGTTCGACCAAGGATAAACCCTGTTGACGTTTTAACATGCCGGATAATTCCCAAAATCACCTGACGCAGTGCAATAACGCAAGCGTCCCAAAGGACTCACAACCACTCGTACTTCACCCTCGACTGTGGCGCCGTCCATCAGTTGGTAGCTCACCGTACCGTTGTTGCCCTTTGCGAGACCCCGCATACCATCAAATCGTGTATGTTCACCGCTTAAAAACGCTGCATCAACGCTTACGCCGGGGTAATCCGCACTATTAATTTGCCGCAACACACCATTAATACTGCAATCTTCAGTCAAACAATCGCAATCGTCATCGACCGCTACCGCAGCGCACCAGTCGCTGCCACTTTCATCCCAGACCACAAAGCGCGGTTCCGAGGTTCGTAATGCATCTGAGCGAGCGTACTGTAACAAAGCATAGGTATCTTGCGCCGCGCCTTGCAGCCGCATCGACTTTGCCATATCAAGCATAAGTGGCACACCGGCTCCGAGCACGATACTGAGGATCACTAAAGTGACCAGCAGCTCAAGCAGGGTAAACCCACGCTGCAGACCTTTGCCAAATCTCACAAATGTTATGCGCATTGCGTTCTCAGTAAAAATAGCGTATCTATTTTAGTTGTTATGTATGCGTTATAGTGTAGTGCAAAAAATCATCTTTGACGACTAGGACAAGAAATGCAAGCAAAAATAAAGCAATCAGGTATGACGCTGATCGAGCTGATGATCGTAATTGTGATTATTGGCATCATTGCTGCGGCCGCCTATCCGAATTACGTAGATTATGTTCGTGAGTCTCGGCGGGCAGATGCCATGGGCCAATTGCTGACACTGCAAATGGCCCAAGAAGAGTATCGGTTGAAGAATACGACTTACGCTGCCTATGCTGATTTAGGCGTAACCGCGAGTAGCGAGTTTTATACCTTTAGCGTGAGTAACGTCGGCGCCGAAACTTATACCATTACCGCAACCGCAACCGGTGGCCAAGCCAATGACACCGGCTGTACCACGCTCTCGATTAATCAAAACGACCAGAAAACGCCTGCAGCGTGCTGGCAGCGCTAGGCTACCAGCTTGCCAATTAAGATACTTCGACTACGCGTAACTCGGGTGGGATAGAAAAGGTTACGTTCTCTTCACGCCCTGAACGCTCAGTTACCGCTTCACCGCCCCACGCTTGCAATTGCTTGATGACATCTTTGACCAGCACCTCTGGTGCCGATGCGCCAGCAGTCACGCCAACACTTGCCACACCCTCAAGCCATTGCTGTCGAATACAACTTGCGTCATCGATCAGATGCGCAGGCGTTCCCATTTTTTCTGCAAGCTCACGCAAACGATTGGAGTTCGAACTGTTACGAGCGCCTACAACTAGCAATAGATCGACTTCTGCCGCCAACTCACGCACTGCGTCTTGGCGATTCTGCGTGGCATAACAAATATCGTCTTTGCGTGGACCTTGAATGTCAGGAAACTTCGCGCGCAACGCATCGATGACATCGGCAGTGTCATCAACTGACAGCGTAGTTTGGCTCATGTAATGCAATTGGGAGGGATCTTTGACTTCGAGCTCAGCGACATCCGCCACCGACTCGACCAAGTAGATACCGCCCTCTGTGTTTGCATATTGCCCCATAGTGCCTTCAACTTCGGGGTGTCCCGCATGACCGATCAGAATGCACTCTTGCCCTTTACGACTGGCACGGGTGACCTCCATATGCACTTTAGTCACCAACGGACAAGTGGCATCAAACACTTTCAAGCCACGGTCTTTAGCTTCTTGGCGTACCGCTTGCGACACGCCGTGCGCAGAAAAAATCACGATACTATTGTCTGGCACTTCTTCGAGCTCATCAACGAACATGGCCCCGGCCTGGCGCAAGGAATCGACCACATATTTGTTATGCACGACTTCATGGCGCACATAAATCGGTGGTTCAAAAATATCTAACGCACGTTCCACTATGGTAATGGCGCGGTCAACGCCGGCGCAAAAACCTCGTGGATTAGCCAACACAATTTTCATACCAACTCCAATAAAACCCCGTTACTCGCTATTCGCTATTCGTTATTCGTTATTCGTAAAAAAACCACAACCGAGCAGCCCTAACGAATAACCATTAACGACTAACGCTTTTCGTCATTTAAGGGGTTACCTCGATGATTTCGACGGCGAAGCGAACCCGCTGCCCAGCTAACGGATGATTAAAATCAATCGTCACAAACTGTTCATTGATCGAACGCACAATGCCCGGTAATTCCGTGCCATCTGGCTGTGGGAACGTAAAAATTTGACCTTCCTCGGGGCGCCCCTCAGTGAACTTGGTCGTCTCTACTTGATAATAGTTGTCTTTGTTCGGCATGCCAAAAGCATCTTCGGGTGCCAACTCAAACTCCCGATTGTCACCAGCTTTGAGACCAATGAGACAAGCTTCAAAATTTTCCGTTAAAGAACCGTCACCGACGCGAAACTTTGCCGGTTTGCCTGACATTTTAGTGCTGTCGGCGACCGAGTCATCGGTCAGCTTAATAGTAAAATGCAGAATCACTTCCCGACCATGCTCGATAGGAAGACGACTGATCATGCGCGTTGCTCCTGACGTTGTTCAAAGAATGCTTCGAGTAACATAAGTACTGCGCCAACGGTAATTGCCATGTCGGCAACGTTAAACGCCGGCCAGTGCCAGTTGTTTACGTAAACGTCGATAAAATCGATGACATAACCGTGCCATAAACGGTCAATGACATTACCAACGGCACCCGCCAAGATCAGTGAAAAGGCCAGATTCTGGCGCCATAACCCCACTGGATTACGGCGCAACCACACCAGCAATATAATCGACACCGCGAAAGCCAGCAGAGTAAATAACCATCGTTGCCAACCACCTTGGTCACTTAAAAAACTGAACGCCGCCCCAAAATTCTGCACGTAGGTGAAATTCAAGTACGGCATAATGGCGATACTTTCGTAAAGCTCAAAAGCACCAACGACCCATTGTTTGGTGACTTGATCGATAATGATCAGGACCAGCGACAACCACAGAAACTGCAGTCCGCTGGTACGTTTTTGGCTTGCGGCTGTTGCGTTAGGCAAAATGACGTTCCTCACCTGCACCTTCAACGTTGGTTACACAACGCTGACATAAAGTTGGATGTTCGGCAATGGTACCGACCTCAGGGCGATGATGCCAACAGCGTTCACACTTACTGAAGCTGGTTTTCGCAACTTTTACCCACAAGCCACTAATTTCAGTCGCTTGGGCATCAGCAGGTGGTTTTTCCACGCTGTTCACGTCGACCGCTGAGGTCAACAACACAAAGCGTAGTTCCTCGCCTAACGAAGCGAGCTGCTGTGCCAAATCTGCTTGTGCATACAGTGTCACAGTTGCTTGTAATGAACCGCCGATCAAATCGTCGCGACGGGCTTGCTCAAGTGCGCGATTCACTTCGTCACGAACTTCCAGTAAACGCTGCCAGAACGCGTTGTCTTCGTCACTCACTGCGATACCATCAGCGCCGCGATACCAAGCTTCAGTAAATACATAGTCACTGCGTGCAGCGCCGTTGGTGTCTTGGGCTGGCAATGCAGTCCACACCTCTTGTGCAGTAAAGCTACAAATCGGTGCTAACCAACGCACCAACATTTCAGCAATGTGATACAGCGCAGTTTGGCACGAACGCTGTGCGACACTGTCTCGTTTCGCAGTGTACTGACGGTCTTTAATCACATCCAGATAGAAGCTACCCAGTTCGATTGAACAGAAGTGCATCAAGCGCTGCACCACGTTGTGGAACTGATAGTTGTCGTAGGCGTCGAGCAATTCGTCTTGCAGCGCCACCGCACGCGCCACAATCCAGCGGTCCATCGCCACCATTTGCTCCGCCGGTACGGCGTGCTGCGCTGGATCAAAGGCGTTGATGTTGGCTAACAAAAACCGCGCCGTGTTACGCAAGCGACGATAGCTGTCCGCCGCACGCTTCAAAATCTCGTCAGAAACCGTCATCTCTGCCGAATAATCGGTCGCCGCCACCCACAAACGCAGAATGTCACCACCGAGTTTGTTCATCACTTCTTGCGGCGCCACGACATTGCCGATCGATTTCGACATCTTGCGGCCCTGGCCATCAACAGTGAAGCCATGGGTAAGCACTTGCTTGTAAGGAGCTTGCTGATACATCGCAACACCCGTTAACAATGACGATTGGAACCAACCGCGATGTTGGTCTGAACCCTCAAGGTACAAGTCGGCAGGCCATTGTAGGCCTGGTGTTTTATTCAACACAGCTTCGTGGGTCACCCCAGAATCAAACCAAACATCAAGTGTATCCGTCACTTTGCGGTAATTTTTGGCTTCATCACCGAGCAGCTCTTCAGCATCGAGATCAAACCATGCTTGAATACCATCCTGCTCAACTCGTTGCGCGACCTGCTCCAATAGCTCCAAGGTGCGTGGATGCAGTTCGTCGGTATCACGATTAACAAACACTGCAATCGGGTTACCCCAGGTACGTTGCCGTGAAATACACCAATCTGGACGGCCATCAACCATACTTTCAATACGGCTTTGCCCCCACTCAGGCACCCAGCGTACTTGCTTGATTTGCTCGAGTGCATTGGCACGCAAGCCTTGCTTGTCCATGCTGATGAACCATTGCGGGGTCGCGCGGAAAATAATTGGCGTTTTATGACGCCAGCAGTGCGGATACGAATGCTGATAGGCTTCGTGATGCACCAAGCGTCCAGCTTCTTTTAGCGCCTCAACAATATTGTCATTGGCTTTCATCACGTGTTGGCCAGCAAACATCGGGGTGTCTTCTTTGTAGACCCCGTTGTCGCCCACTGGGTTATAAACCTCGATGCCGTAACGCTGCCCGACTAAAAAGTCATCGACACCATGGCCTGGCGCGGTATGTACGCAACCAGTACCCGACTCAGTGGTGACGTGCTCGCCCAAAATAAGTGGTACATCGATGTCACTAAACAGCGGATGACGCACTCGCATATTTTCCAACGCTGCACCTTTAGCGAAACCTAACTTGTGATAGTCATCGATGCCCCAACGCTCCATCGATGCCTTGACCAGCTCGTCGGCAATGATCAAACGCTGCGCCGGTTTACCGTCTTTTGCCTCGACTTGCACCAAAGCGTATTCCAACGCCGGATGCAGCGAGATCGCGCGGTTCGCCGGGATGGTCCACGGTGTCGTGGTCCAGATCACTACGCCGACTTCACCGCTGCCAGGATGCCCTTCAGGATGATCAAACGCCGCTACCACAGCAGCTTCGTCAACCGGCACAAAGCTCACATCAATCGCTGGTGAACGCTTGTCTTGGTATTCTACTTCCGCTTCAGCGAGCGCCGAGCCACAGTCCGTACACCAATGCACGGGCTTAAAGCCCTGTTGCATATGACCATTAGCAATGATTTTACCCAGCGCACGAATACTGTCTGCTTCCTGTTTAGGGTTCATGGTCAAATAGGGATTGTCCCAGTCACCAAACACGCCCAAGCGTTTAAAATCTTCGCGCTGCTGCTCAACTTGCGTGAGTGCATAGTCACGACAATGCTGACGAAACTCGGCAACCGAGAGCTTCTTGCCTGGCTTGCCATATTTCTTTTCAACTTGCAGCTCGATTGGCAAACCGTGACAGTCCCAACCCGGCACATAAGGCGCATCAAAATCGCTCAGCGTTTTCGCTTTAACGATAATGTCCTTAAGAATTTTATTCACCGCATGGCCAATGTGAATCTGACCATTCGCATACGGAGGGCCATCGTGCAAAATAAAAACCGGCTTGCCCGCTTTTGCCACGCGAATCTTGCCGTAGACGTCGTCGGCATACCACTGTTCAAGCATTTGCGGCTCGCGCTGTGCGAGGTTGCCACGCATCGGAAACTCAGTTTCCGGTAAATTCAGCGTGTGTTTGTAGTCGGTCATTATCTGGGTTCCTTTTTCGAGCTCATTGGAAACTCGGTTACTTATCTCTATTCAAACTATCTAAAAGCGTGATTCGTTATTGGTTATTCGTTAGGGGGAGGCGATAACGACCGCCCTTAACGATTAACGATTAACGACTAACGTCTTTGCTTTCTGCGCGTCCGCGACGATTTGCTGCTTAAGAGCTGCGAAATCTGCGAATTTTTGTTCCGCACGAATAAAATGCGTCGGCAGAACTTTCAGCTGCTGACCGTAAAGATCACCAGTGAAATCGAACAAGTGCACCTCAAGTTGCACCCGCTCACCATTTAACGTCGGTCTGCGCCCAATATTAGCAACACCCGCGTGCATTTTGCCATCATTGCTTTGCACCTGCACCGCAAAAACACCCTGCAGCGGCGACCGCAGCCGTTTTAACTGGATATTAGCCGTCGGAAAACCAATGGTGCGACCTTTCTTCTCACCGTGCACCACCCGTCCTTCAAAGCCAAACGGACGCCCAAGCATTGCCGCAGCTTGCGCAAAATCTCCCGCATCTAATGCCTCGCGAATCGCCGTACTGCTCACGCGTTGCTGCTGTTGTCGATAACTATGGGTATCAACCACTTCGAAGCCCAGCTCAGCTCCCGCACGCTGCAACATGGCAAAATCTCCTTCGCGACCATGACCGAAACGGAAGTCATCGCCGACCACCAAAAACTGCACGCCCAGCTGCTTCACCAATACTTCGTCGATGAATTTTCGTGCCGGCAAGTTAGCAAATTTACGATTGAATTCAATCACGATGTGACGGTCGACGCCCTGCGCACGCAAGGCTAAATGTTTCTCACGAAAATTAGTCAGTCGCGCCGGCGCGCTGTTCGGCTGAAACAGCTCTTGCGGTTGCGGCTCAAAAGTCATCACCGTTGCTGGCACACCGCGCGCCAAAGCTTGCGCTTTTACTTGTGCGAGTACCGCCTGATGCCCCAAATGGACACCATCAAAATTACCGATGGTCAGCACACAACCACGGTGCTGCGCGCGAATATTATGAATACCACGAATGAGTTGCATCAGAGCTTTGCGAGCCTGTTGAGTCAGTTGCTTAACAAAGCGGCGATTATAACAGGCTGGGCAAAGGCTCACCAGCCGCAGCACCCGTTATTCGTTATTCGTTATTCGTTAGGGTGAGGTTGTCGCGCGCTCCATTAACGAGTAAAGAATAACGAGTAACGAAGTTAGCGGAGTTTTACGCGGAGTAGGAGCAGCACCGCCAAATAACTCAACGCGCCGGCGCCAATCAACAAACTCAAACGCCAGACCCGCACCATAAAGTCTGCTGCGAGCCACCAGTCACGCGATGGCGCAAAATACATAATCAACGCAATCATCGCCAGCACCGCAGCCGTCACTTTAGTGAGATAGGTAAGTGTGCCTGGATACCGTTTGAGTACACCATCACGCCACAAGTTGTAACCTAGCAAGCCAGCATTGAGTGCTGCCGACATCGAGGTCGCAATAGCCAAACCGACATAGCCAAACGGAATCGCAAAAATGACGTTAAATAGCATGTTGCTAACCATCGCAATGATGCCGTATTTAACCGGACGCTTGGTGTCCTGTCGCGAATAGAAGCCGGTCGCTAGCACTTTGACAAGCATAAAGCTCAGTAAACCCGAGCCATAGGCATACAGGCTGTAAGAGGCAAAACGCGCATCCTCTGGGGTAAACTCACCGCGCATGAACAACACCATCAACATCGGCTCTGCCAACACTATCAAACCCGCCATCGCTGGCAAGCCCAACAGCACCACCTTACGAATGCCCCAATCCAGCGTCCGACTAAACTCTTCCGCGGATTTATCCACATGGCGCGACGACAGCGCCGGCAAAATTACCGTGGCAATGGCAATACCAAATAACCCCAGTGGAAATTCAAGTAAGCGATCGGAGTAATACAACCAACTAATCGACCCACTCATCAGAAACGACGCAATAAAGGTATCGAGCAGCAAATTGATCTGACTGACCGACACCCCGAACAACGCCGGAATCATTAAGGTGCGGATTTTTGTTACGCCAGGATCACGCCACCCCCACCGTGGCCGCACCAACAGCCCAGCGCGTTTCAGAAAGGGAATCTGGAACAAGAACTGCACCAAGCCACCGGCAAAGACGCCCCATGCTAGCGCATACTCAGGCTGCTCAAGTTGCGGCCCCAACCACAACGCAAAGCCAATAATCGCGACATTCAAAAACACTGGCGTAAACGCAGCTACCGCGAATTTACCCAACGTGTTGAGAATCGCGCCAGCTAATGCAGTAAAGGTAATAAACCATAAATAGGGAAAAGTAATACGCAGCAAATCCGATGCCAGCACAAACTTAGCGCCTTGCGGACCGTCGTTGTACCAGTCGACGAACCAACCCATACCAAACAGCGCTGCCACTACCGGCGAACCGATCACGCCAATCAAGGTGACAATGGTCACCAAAGTACCAAGTGTGCCCGACACCCGCGCCACCAGCAGTCTCGTATCTTCCAGCGGCTTACCCTGCTTGTACTCAGTGAGCACTGGCACAAACGCCTGCGCAAACGCGCCCTCTGCGAAGAGACGACGCAAAAAGTTTGGAATTTTATTAGCAAAAAAGAAAACGTCGGCGGCCGCGCCAGCCCCCATCAGGTTGGCGATCACGACGTCGCGCACGAGCCCGAGTACACGCGAGATCAGCGTCATGGCGCTGACAATGATTCCAGATTTAGCAAGTGATTTAGACAACGAGTACCCCGTTATTCGTTATTCGTTATTCGTTATTCGTTATTCGTTATTCGTTATTCGTTATTCGTTAATCGTTATTCGTTATTCGATAGTTTAGTGATCTTATCAGAGCATTTATAAGCTTAAGCACACGGGATATTAAATCATTTGCAAAGTCATCGATATAGCCAAGTCTCACAGCGATTATGAGCTGTGTCTCAAGTTCTGCTAAGGAACCTTTAGCTATGTGCATAAATCGCAAAAAATCTTTGAGAGAATGACGATTTGAACCTTCAGCAATATTACTGGGAATACTGACAGCACTTCGCCGAATCTGACTTGTTAAGCCGTATCTTTCATCACGTGGAAAATCTTTGGTCAACGCGTACACATAGACACACAACTCAATCCCTACTTCAATAGCAATCAACCGTTCAGCCACTTCAACCTCCATGTTATTGTTCGTGACCATACTAAGATACACCCTCCCCTAACGAATAACGAATAACGAATTACGAACAACGAATCGCGAATATCGCACTTGACTTTAAACTCGAAAACAGGCATATTCCCCGCCCTAATAAACCATTGCACACAGATAACGAATTTTAGGAGTTCACCTTGGCTAACATTAAGTCTGCGAAAAAGCGTGCGGTCCAAGCGGAAAAGAACCGTCGCCACAACGCGAGCCGTCGCTCAATGATGCGTACCTTGTTGAAGAAAACTATCGCTGCTATTGAAGCTGGCGACAAAGCAGCTGCGCAACAAGCGTTCGCAAGCTTGCAACCGACTCTTGATCGCTACGCGACCAAAGGTCTGATTGGCAAAAACAAGGCAGCTCGTCATAAGAGCCGTTTGAGCGCGAAAATCAACGCTCTGTAATTGCCCAAGGCGTAAGCATGTATTGAAAAAACCGGCTCATGGGCCGGTTTTTTTACGTCTGTCCCCGTAGCTCAGCTGGATAGAGCAGCCCCCTCCTAAGGGGCAGGTCGCAGGTTCGACTCCTGCCGGGGACGCCAGCTACTGCGCAGGACCTGGCCACTGCGGCAAAAATTCAGCGTAGTTTTTGTAGCGCTGAATTGAGCGTGTGTAAAGTGGCTGGCGAACTTGCCAGACGCTGGCGGTGCGCACGCTGTTGCGGCGTTGGTGAAAGTCCAAACAGGCGGCCTCCCATGGCAAATCGAGCCACTCGAGTAATGCGCGCAGCTGTTGTTCCGGCTGCTGTACTACCTGTTCATAATCAATCACGTAAATATCAGCACCAAATTCTAACTGCCAGTCTGACAGCAGCTGCTGCTGTTGCTCAATGAAAGCAAGGGTGTCACTGATACTGTTGGCGTAATTCATGCCCGCGCCCAGCCGCGTAAAATAAACCGACAATGCATTATCCAGCGGATGCCGTTGAGTGACGATAAACTTTGCCTGCGGTAGCGCTCGCTTGATCAATCCTAAACGCCATATATTATCTGGTCGCTTATCGGTGAAATAACGCTGCGCTGGCAGCCGTTCACTGACAAAGTTCCGGTAGTCGGCGGCTAATTGCCGGGCCAGCGTGTTGGTTGCGGTTTGACCTCGGTGCACAGGATCAAAGCGCGCAAAGAAATCGAGCTCTCCCCCAGTACTGACCTCAGAGTGAGCGCCGAGCATCTGCTCTAGCAAGGTTGAACCGGAGCGAAACATGCCGCAAATAAACACTGGGATGCCCTGCGCTCCGACCGAGTTATCGGCCGACTCTACCTCGAGCCATTGTTTCTGCGCCTGAGCAAATGTCTGTTGTTGCGCAGCTTGCCATGGGGACATTCGCTGCGCGTTAAGTGCATTTGCCTGCCGATAGTAGTTGAATGCGGCGGCATAGTCGGCGCAATCATCGTGCGCCTTGCCAAGCGCAAACAGCACATCGATGCGATCATCTTGTGCTACATCGGGTTGCGTTAGCAGCTGCTGCATGGCCTCGATCAGTGGGTCATTCGTAACACTAAACTTGGTGATATCGGCAAGGCGCGCAAAACCATAGCCGTGGCTTGGCTCAAGTTCGATAACCTTGCGGAAACAGGCTGCAGCCGCGCTGCGATCTCCTTGTTGCTCGTGACAGTTACCTAAATTGAGCAAGGCTGGCAGGTAATCTTGGCGTAGCACCAGCGCTTGACTGAAGGCAGCAGACGCAGCTTGATTGTCGAGCAATCCCTCGTTGTAAATCACGCCAATATTCAGCCAAACTTCCTCTGGGCTATCGATACCTAGTTGCAGCGCGTGCTGATAATGTTCAATCGCGAGCTGAAAGTCACCGGCATGGCGCAGATAAAAGGCACAGTTGTACCAAGCGCCGGCATGTTGCTTAAACTGGTGTAAGTTGGCTTGATAAAGATCAGCGGCATAACGACTGTGCCCTTGCCGCCAGGCTTGCTGTGCCGCTTGGTCGAGTTGCGCCAACTGCGAAAATTGCGGCAATGAATGAGGTTCAGACGTCATGAGTCGGCAGTAAATCCTATTGAGCGAATGTCGCAAGCCTAGCAAGTTTAATCCGTTGAGAAAACACTGTTGTGCAACGATAGCGTTGTCTGTTGGGTTGTTCTTGGTTAGTCTGTAATCATCATCTGCTGCAAAACTAGACGTATGACAACGATGCAACCGCAACAACGCTACCAACAAGCCATTCAAACCTTTCGTGCCGGACATCACGCGGAATCGGCGCAACATTGCCAACAACTGCTGCAGCTGCAGCCAAAGCACCCCGATGTGTTGCATCTACTGGGGCTGAATCTGCAAGCACTGCAACAGCCACAAGATGCAGCACGCATGTTTAAATTTGTGCTGCAACAGCAGGCTAATCACAAAGGCGCGCAAAAGTCGTTAATTGGCCTCTACAATCGTTTAGGCTTACAGGAAGACGCATTGCCCCTTGCGACACAGTTGGTCAAGCAGCACAGCAATGACCCTGAAGCGGTTTTTTTGCAGGCGCAAACCCTACGTGATCTCGGTCATTTTAGCCAAGCGCTACAGCTTATCGAGCCCCTGCGCCAACAATTACCACAGGCTTGGCCGTTATTAGATTATTTGTATGCTGGTGTGCTGCATGATCTTGACCGTTATGCCGATGCCGAACAGGTGTTGTTGGCCTTGCTGGCCGCTCAACCTGAGTACATTGATGCCCATACCACCTTGAACAAGTTGTACTGGGAGCAGGGTCCACAAGAAAAATTTATGGATTCTATTCGCACGGCGCTTACGCAATTACCGCAGTCACGTGCATTGCATTATTGTTATGCGGTGCATTTTCTTATCGCCGAACGCTACGACGACTGCCGTGCCGCGGTCGAGCATGCCTTAACCTTGTTCCCGTCTGCAGCTGAGTTTGTGCACCTGCTTGGTTCAACCTTCGCCCGCGAAGGTGCCAACGACCAAGCAATGCAGCAATACCTGCGCGCGCTTGACCTGCAACCGAATAGTGACCGCTATCAGCTCGATGTGGCGAATCTACTTATCAAAGCAGGTGATTACCAGCGGGCGCTGACGCATCTCGACAAGGCCGAGCAGCTTGCGCCTGATAACCAAGAAATGTGGGCTTACAAAGGCTTGTGCTATCGCTTGTTGAATGATCCGCGCTCGCAATGGCTCGATGACTACGACGGTTTTGTGCAAGCGTTGCCGATTGATGTACCGCCAGAGTATCCGAGCCGCGAGACATTTATTGATGCGGTCGTGGCGGCCCTCGACGGATTGCATAAAAGCGCCCAACAGCCGCTCGATCAAAGTGTCCGTAATGGCACCCAGACTGTCGGCTATCTGTTTCAACAGCAGCACCCTGCCATACAGCAGTACAAGCAGATGTTGGAGCGGGCGACTCAGCGCTACTTAAAGAGTCTACCCAAGGATGCGAAACACCCGTTCTTGCGACGCAAACAGCAACAATTCCGCTTTACCGGGGCATGGTCGGTCAAACTCAAGGAAAGCGGCTTTCACACCAATCACGTTCATCCCAAGGGCTGGTTATCGTGTTGTAGCTACTTAAAAGTGCCGAGCAATGTGCAACCCGACGATCCGCAGCGCCAAGGCTGGATAAAGTTTGGTGAAACTTCGATGCAACTCGGCGAACGCGAACACATCGCCAAAGCGGTCTGTCCCCAAGCCGGTTATGTGGTGTTCTTTCCAAGTTATTTTTGGCACGGCACCGTGCCGTTTGCAGGAGATGAGGTGCGGATGACCTTACCGGTCGATATTGCTCCGCACCTTATTGGCTAGCTTTACTTGGTGCTCAAAATACGCTGCATGGTGCGCAATTGCTCAGCATAGTGCTGTGCCTTACCCACCGATGCGGCATTCACCGGCTGCCGCACTTGTGACGCACTAGCAGTTGTTGAGGCATTGTCTTGCGCGTGGAAGTTCAACACCTCGTCTTGCCATTTTAAGCCACAATGCTGCAGCAGCGTCCGCGCTTGCGCCTCGGTGTCCGTCACCAAGGTCTCATAACGCAAGGTTAGCATTGCATCGCCACAGGTTTGTTCCCACAGCGCCATTACCTCACGGTATTTATTGAAGTAATTGGCAAGCTCTTTTTGGTCATACGAAAAACTGTAGACCTGATTGAACAAGGTCTTGTAAATCGCATAACACGCATCGAGTGGCTCACGTGATAAGTGCACAATTTTCGCATGCGGCAACGCTTTCTTGATAAAGCCTACATACAGATAATTGAATGGCAGTTTATCGACCACGAAAGCTTTCCCTTGCGCGAGTTCGCTCGCTTGCTGCAAATAGCGTTCACCCAATGCCGCAAAATCGACTTGCTCCAATGCTTGATCGCGAGTCACAGAGCCTTTACCGGCCAGTTCAAGCTCATTAATGGCGGAATTCAACAACCATGGAAAGTCTTGAAATTCGCCCAAGCTGGTAACATCTGAGTGAGTCGCTAACATACGTTCGACCAGCGTTGTGCCCGTACGTGGCATACCGACGACAAATATTGGCGTGATGGCATGCTGTTGCTTGACTTTGCCACCGCTAAAGTCAAATGTTGAGGCACTTGCAATCAGTTTATCAATGGCTGCTAGTTCACTTTGCTCTTCATACTTGATCAGCGCGCGTTGCGCTTTATTGGCTTTTTCGAGCGCTTTGAAGCTTGCTTCATACTGGCCTAAATCTTCATATTCTTTGGCCAGCGCGAACCAAATAGGCGCAGCAAACTTGTCAGCTTGTTTTAGCCGCTCTTCAAGCTCGGCAATATGGTTCTTCTTTTCAGTCTGCTTGCGTAATTGTGAGCGCACATGGTACGCACGGGCAGCCTTTCCTTGGGTTGCTTCAATGACCCAATCAAGATTTTTTTCTGCTGCACTCATTTTGTTGGTGAAAAATTGATTCAGCGCTTGATCAAAGCGCGCTTCAACATGTTCAGGGTGCGCTTTGACAATACGGTTCAACAACGTCAATGCCTGCTTGGGCATATCAAGCTGCTGATAAATACGCGCTAACTCATGGGTAAAACCGGGTCCCACATTGATAGTCTTATCGGCGTATTTGAGCAGTTCAATGGCAGCTGCACGTTGGCGAGAAGCCACTAAAGCATTTAATTTATCGAGAATAAACACCGGTTGATCGGGCAATTCATTGAGAGCGCGGTTGATATAACCCAGCGCCTCACGCGGATAGCCGATTTGCATCGCCAATTGGAACGCACGGTGTAACACTGGAACGGCGCTCACATCGTCACCCGCGGCCGCGCGGATCATCTGCTTCGCTTCTTCTAATTGACCTTGTCGAGCAAGTGTTTGAACCGCGTTAGCAACTTGCGGTAAAGGATCCTTCGGAGTATTCAACTGCATTTTTAACCTACTTCAGTTTCAAAGTGACAAACAAAAAGCGGCGACCGAGGCCGCCGCTTTAAATTGTCGTGCTATTGCACCATTCGCTTAGAAGCGAACAGTTACGCTAGCGTGGATGTAACGACCAAGTGTGTCGTAGAAACCAGCCACAGTGTTAGCGTTGTTAGACAAGGTAACACCCATCATTGGTGGTTCTTTGTCAAATACGTTGTTGATACCAACCATTACAGAGGTGTTTTCGCTTACGTCGTAAGCACCGACCAAGTCGATATAGCTCTGTGCAGAGATACCTTTACCTGCCAACAAGGTGTCAGTGCTTCCTTCGTAGTCAACTTGACCGAAGTAACGCCACTTCGCAGTTGCGCTCCACGCACCGTCACTTGCATAGTTAAGTGACAAGGTGTGACGCCATTTTGGCTGCGCGAAACACTGAGTGCTGATCAGGCCGCTACAGTCGTAGTCGAACTCTGGGAAGTCAGTGTTAGGCTGGAAGATTTTCTCAAGGTTGTAAGTACCGATAACTTTCGCTGTCAATACACCACCCGCAAAATCTTCGTCAACGTAGTTAGTGCTTAAGTCAACACCGCGAAGGACACGACCACCTAAGTTTTCGTTAGGCAGAATCAAGTAACCTTCTTCACCACGCCACAAGCTACCAGATGGAGCACGAACGATCTTCTCACAGTATTCGCCAGTCAGCGCACACTGTTCCAAGATAACAGAAGGTGCCAAGGTAGTGATGACGTCTTCGATTTCGATGTCGTAGTAGTCAACACTGAAGTTGAAGTTGTCAGTAGGCTGAGCTACCACACCAACAGTCCAAGTGCTTGCGATTTCTGGGTTCAGGTCAAGGTTACCTGAGAACAGACCGTTGTACTGACCGGCAGGGTTTGCACCGATGTTACCGTACTGGTCTGGCGTTACACCAGTGTTCGCACACTGTGCTGCAGTGAATTCAGGAGAAGCACCCGCACACGGATCTTCACCGCCCCACAGACCTAATGAAGTACCTGTGAACAAGTCACCAACGTTTGGTGCACGCACCGCACGGTTGAAGCTTGCACGGATTTTCAGGTTGTCGGTTGGATCATAGTCAACCAATACTTTATAGGTTGATTCGCCGCCTGAGCTGCTGTAGTCAGAGTAACGAGCACCTAATTCAAGTGCTAAGCTCTCAACGCCTTCGATGCCGTCAACGATAGGAACGCGCAACTCACCAAAGATTTCGCCAACGTTGAAGCCACCAGCGATGCTTTGCGTTGGACCGCCTTGACCAGACAACTGACCAAGTTTGTAAACTTCATCCGCAGTACGTTCGAAGTCAACTTCACGGCTCTCAGCACCGATTACCGCAGCGATTGGGTAGTCAGAACCAGGCAAGCTCACGTCAAGGTCACCACTCAAGTAACCAGAAACGATACGCTGGGTAGTGATACCCGTCATTACCGCAGTACCGCCAAGTGCGTCAGCTGCTTCAGCAGTTACGCCGCCTGGAGTGAATACGTTGTAAGGAATACAGCCGTCAGCACACTCAGGTGAGTTGATGTCGCCCAATGCTTGACCAATACGCGGTACGTAGAAGTCGTTTACGTACGCAGTGCTTGAAGAAGCTTGACCTAACTGGAAGTTCACGTCGTACATCCAGTTGTTGCTCAAGTAACCTTCAACACCCGCTACGATACGGAACGTGTTGTGCTCAAGCTGGTTCTGACGTGGACCGCCTTCAACGTTACGCTTACCGATATAAGTACCGATTTGCTCAACGTCTGGGCCGAACGTGTCATAGAACTGCTGACGTTGCGCGTCGCTAAAACGTGGGTTGTTAATGTCAAGCGTGAAGCTTTGGAAGAACACACCTGATTCAGCAATCTGTGCAACCGTGCGGTTGTGCATGAAGCTGGTTTCTAAGTACGCTTTAGAGTCGTCAGTGACTTGATACTCGACGAACGCACCTAAGGTATAGCGCGTATCAGGACGCATGAAGTGGTTGACTGGCGCATAGTTGTATACGTTAGTGCCGTCATAAGGAGTGAACAGACCGTCTTGGCCTAGGCTCCACAATACTTCTTGTGAACCGTCGTAAGCACCGTCAACAATTGGCGCAAAGTAAGCGTTAGGCAATGGCGCAGTCGCAGAACCACCGCACGCAGTACCAGCACCGTTCAATGCACACGATGAGTAGTCACGTGCACCTTGACGTAGCTCTTCTACTTCACGCCATGTCGCGTAAGCAGTTGCGTGGCCACGGCCACCACCGAATTCACCACCGATAGTCAAATCGATGTTGTGTTGACGACCGTCGATACCACTGCTTCCAGTTGGGTAATCGAAGTTACGGTTGTCCATCAGACCTTGAATGTAAGAGTTACCATTGTTGTGTTGGAAACCAGAGGTACCCGCAACAATTTCAACGCCTTCAAAGTCGTCTTTCATTACGAAGTTAACAACACCAGCTACCGCGTCAGCACCGTAAGTAGCAGAACCACCACCGGTCATAACTTCTACGCGCTCAACAAGTGCTGCTGGGATTTGGTTAATGTCTGGTGATTCTGAGTAGATACCACCTGATTGCAAACGGCGACCGTTTACGAGCACCAAAGTACGCTCTGCACCCAAACCACGAAGGTCAAGTGAAGCTGTACCGGTCGCGCCGTTAGAAATGTACGAAGTTTGCGCTGCCTCGATTTGCGGCAAGCTGTTCATCAAGTCTTCAATTTTGGTGAAGCCTGAAACTTTGATTTCTTCTGATGAAGTAATTTGAACTGGGCTGGCAGATTCATAGTCAGTACGAGTAATACGTGAACCTGTAACCGTGATGCGCTCTTGCGCTTCTTCAGCCTGTTCTTCTTCAGACTGGTCCTGCGCAGCGGCTGTGCCCGTCAGTGCTAAAGAAGCACCACCGAACATCAATGCTAAGCGGATAGACTTAGCTAAGTTGCTATTCTTATACATTATATCTTCTCCCTGGATCACTTTAGGTTAGTGATTTCTAGCCATACCAAACACGGCAAAAAACACCACATTCAGCAAGTACTTAACTCGACAATCTGTGCGTTAAAAGCGGCAAATTACGATTAAGTTCTCTTGATACTAATCAAAAAGAAGGAATAGGGCAAGCACCTATGACGCACGAATTTAAAACAATTTCGTGCGTTTTTAGTGGTTAACATTTGACCTAAACTTTAGTTACATCCTTTTTCGGTTGTCGGCAGTTAGTCTTTTTCGGGCAATAAGTACTGCTCAAAAAATAATACCGTTGCTTCTTGGTACACATCTGCGTTTTCTTTACGTGCATATCCATGCCCTTCGTTAAGCGCGTTCATGTACCAAACTTTCTTATCGGCAGCCCGCAACGCCGCAACAATTTGCTCGGCTTCAGTAACCGGAACTCGCGGGTCGTTCTCGCCCTGCACCACAAACATTGGCACATTAATTTTGTCGACATGATTGTTCGGACTAATGGCCTCTAAGTGCTCGCGCATTGCAGGGTCGCGCTCATCACCATACTCAGCACGGCGTAGATCGCGACGATAACTTTCGGTGTTTTCCAAGAAGGTCACAAAGTTCGAAATACCGACGATATCGACTGCAGCTTTTAACTTGTCGCTGTAATGAACTGAGCTGGCAAGCACCATGTAGCCGCCATAACTACCGCCTATCACAGCAACGCGAGAAGCATCCAAATCAGGTTGTGTGGCAATCCAATCGAGCAATGCGCCGATATCCTTCACTGAGTCTTCGCGATTGAAGCCGTTGTCGAGGCTAACGTAGTTTTTACCGTAACCCGCCGAGCCTCGTACGTTCGGTGCAATCACTGCGGCGCCTAATTGCTGCACCCACAACTGTACGGTCCCACTAAAGTAAGGACGATACTGCGCTTCAGGGCCACCGTGAATACTGATAATCACCGGTACTGGACCTTCGGCTTCAGGTTTATAGACAAATGCAGGCACTTCAAGGCCATCGAAACTTGCAAACCGCACTAATTCCGGCTCAACGAAAGTATCGGTATTTAAGCCACCAACCTCGCTATAAGTCCAGCGTGCCAATTGATCATTGGCGTCCAACATAAACACATCAGTCGGTGATTTCGGCGTGTTCAGACTCAGCGCCAGCTTGTCGCCATCGGGACTAAACACCAAGCCGCCAACTACGCCAACCGGTAATCCTTCGACTTTGCTGTAAGTGAAGCTTTGCGGATCGAGACGATACAGCTGACTCATCCCCTCTTCATTGACAGTAAAAGCGGCTTTGTTGCCGTCATCGCTCATGGCAAAATTGTCAACGTTCCAAGGAATGCTCTCGGTAATCACCGTTACTTCATCGGTTTCGGTATTACGAAATGCCAGTTGGGTAAAATCAGAAAACTGGTCGGTGGTAAAAAAGTAACCTGTACCATCTTTGCGATAACCTTGCGGAAAGTTAGCGCTCTGCCCTACTTCACTGGCTTCGCGCAGCTGCAGCTCGCGCTCATTCATATCGAATTCGTGCACACGCACGTCGGTGATACTGCGGTACTGCACGACCAACAGTTTCTGGTTATCGGGCGACCAGTCCACCGCGCCCCACCAACTGCCATCAGGCGCTTCAACCGCAATCTCGGCTTGGTCCGGCTGATCAGGATCCATCACCCAAATGTCATTGGCGCGACCATCACGGCGGGTACTTTGATAGGCAATCCGCTCGCCATCATGACTCCACACCACCGCTCCATTCCGTGACTCGCCATCGCTGATCATTTCGTAATGACCTGTGTTTGGGTCTAACAAGAACAGTTGGCTAAATTCGTTACCACCTGCATCCATAGAGAAAATCATACGATCGGAACCTGGCTGTCGTGCAATGCTCCCAATTGGCTCTTCAAAAAAGGTCAACTGCTGACGATAGCCGCCCGCTTGCGCGACTTTATGCAGCTGACTTACATCGCCGAAACGGGTACTAATGTATATTGCATCACCAGCAGCGCTAAAGGCGCGAAAGGCGGCCGAACGAATATTCTGATAGCGACTCAATTGTTCGCCGATACGCGCAGGAATTTCGGGAATGTCTTCGAGAATCAGTTGACCATTGTTCATGGTCCGTGTTTCAACCTCAGCGGCGTCACTCACAGTCATAGGCAAAGTGGTCGCCAAAGCAATAGCCAACATTGTTGCTTGCAACTTCATAGGAATTTCCTCATGTTGTTTTTTTAACCAAACAATAGAGGGATTTATTGCAAAAGGATAGTCACAGAACGTAACAGAGTGTTATGAGGTGCTTACTTACAACGCGCTAGTAGCTCTGCTAAGGGCACATTGGTACGGCCGGCGTATTGATAGGCTTGCGCTAAGAACAGCTCACCACAGGCGACTGCGTCGCTGTAAGCATGGTGTGCGGTGTACTCCGGCAACTGAAAACGCTGACGACAGGCAGTTAAGGTCAAACTGCCACGCGCAATGTGATGCTGCTGCTGTTTCAAGCGTTGCGCCTCGAAAGTCAGTGTATCGAACTTAGCGAGCGGTTGCAGTTTGACTTGATGCTGCTTGGCAAACTGCAGTAAAAATTGCCAATCAAACTGTACGTGATGAGCAACTAACACAGCGCCTTGAAGTACTTCTGTAAGTGCCTGCAACGCCTGTAAAGGATCTTCTGCCGCAGCAAAATCGCGAGTCACCATACCATGCACCACCGGTGACTGTTTTAAATCTGGGCGCTTTTGCACGACAAAGTACTGCGCTTGTTGATAGTCCAACAGCGGTGGCTCAATCACCACCCAGCCGATCGCCAACACCTGATCGGTTTTCGGGTCAAGTCCGCTGGTTTCCAGATCCAATGCCACGTAGCGCTGTCCGCGCCAGCCACGTTGTAACAATTGTCTGCGCTGCCACCAGCGTCGCAGTCCTAGCATAGCTGGTTAACCTATTCGCCCGAATTTCATGCCGACACCCTGCTGACAATCCTTCAAGATACTAAAAGCGGTTTTCAGCTGGCGTCTGACCAAGGTACTCAGCTCGTCAGGGTCGAGGGCATTCTTCGGATGATCGGTACCCCATACTGCCAATTGATGTTGCAAA
Source organism: Pseudidiomarina atlantica (assembly GCF_000753735.1). Lineage (GTDB taxonomy): Bacteria > Pseudomonadota > Gammaproteobacteria > Enterobacterales > Alteromonadaceae > Pseudidiomarina > Pseudidiomarina atlantica. The sequence goes on from NZ_JPIN01000009.1 coordinate 103,590, forward strand.
CGTAATTGGGTGAGAAACTGCCAAGCTTCACCGAGCGCCTGATTGTCTTTGCGGTTGAGCAACTTGCTGTCTTGCAACAATGCGAGTCGCGTAAGCGTACGCGGCTCGGTAAGTCCGGCATGCAAGCTATACAAACGCACGATGTCGTTCACTAACGCCAAGCCATAACGCTTAATATCAATCAGGTCACTGTCTTTGCCCGACTCGGTGCCGCGAAAGCGATTAAATAACCCCAGAGGGACCTGCACATTGCTTTGCAAACGTGCCAAATTACCTAAAAAGAACTCCGACCGCCCCAGCTTAGCGACCGCTTCGCGATAGCTTTGGTACAACCGTTTGTTGCCGCGCACATTGCGGCTGTCAAAAAAGATTTGGCAATACATGAGTGCTTTCGGCGTCGGTGATTCGGTCCAGGTAGTAAAGCGCTCCAACCAGCCTTCGCGCGTGTGTCGACAGTCCGGATTCGACGCCATAATGTTGCCGGGACATTTGGGCACGCCGCAGGCCGCCAAGCCCTCGCACACATAGTCACCAAGCCCAGCGAACCATTGCAGTTGTTGTTCATTCAGGTCATTGGCCAACAACAAACCATTATCTTGATCAGAGCTTAGCGTTTGATCTTCGCGCCCCTGCGAGCCGAATGCCAACCACACATAAGACGCCGGTGCGACACCATGCTCTTGCTCATAAAAATCAATCAGTTTGCGCGTCATGGTATCGGTGAGACTTGCTAACAACCGGCCAACAGCACCGGCATCATTCACCCGTAACGCGAAACTGTGCATGTAATCAGGAATGTGCGAAGCCTCACTCACCAGTGATGCTAAATCAGCCGCCTTATTCAGCGCACTAATCAGCATTACCGGTTCGCTCTTTTGCTGCCGCATCAAGTCGGTGTTGGTGAGCATACCGAGCGGTTGGTCATTAGCATCGAGCACTGGAATATGATGCACATTCTCTTGCGTCATCAACGTCAATGCATCCAACAAGCGCTGATGACTTCCCACCGTGGTCGGCGCTTGGGTCATGATGGCATTCACATGAATACCGTAGTCGAGCCCTTGAGCGACCACGCGATTACGTAAATCCCTATCGGTGACAATGCCTAGCAGGCGCCCCTCATCGACAATCATGACCGATGAAATTTTTTCTTCGCGCATGGTTTGCGCTGCTTGCTGAATGGTGGCGGTGGACGGCAGACACACAGCAGCACGCTTGACGACCTCAGCAATGGGCAACTGCAGCGAATCGGCATAACTGGGGCTGGTTGTCGTAGGCGTTGCACCACCCGGACGCCGCTGATGCTGGGTTTCGGTTAATAAACGTTGTTCATGCGCGCGGATAAAGTAGCGCTCAAATGCGCGTGATTGCTGCCGCAACTTATCAAAGTCAGCACCAGCAATGATATAAATAATGCCGTCTTCAATCACCTCGAGTCGGTTCACCACATCGCGCCCACTCAGCAGTGACGGAAAACCAAACAGGTCATGTGACTCAAGCCGTTCAATCAATTGCCCTTCTGGCGTGAACAAATCAAAACCGCCTGAGCGCACAATATAGAGCGCAGGACTGTAGTCCTTGAAAAATCGCTCGACGTTGTGTTCGTTCACATAAGCGGCTTTGATCTGTCCGGCTATCCACTGGCGCTGCTCGCCGTCCAGTTGATCAAATGGCGGACAGTCCAGTAAAAAGCGAATAATGTCCCCAAACTCCGGCTGCATAGCTCCTCCAAAAAGCGTGATTCGTGATTCGTTACTCGTTAGGGGTGTATGTTGCGATCACCTCTAACGAATAACGATTAACGAGTAACGGTATTAAAAAAAAGCCCGGCGATGCCGGGCTCGTATCTTAATGACCAGTCGCGCCGCCCGCTCCTTTCGGATAACGAATCGACTCTACCAAGTCTTGCGTTGCTTTTGGTGCATCACCCGTTGCTTTATGTACAACATAAGCCACGATGAAGTTGAACACCATACCTAAGGTACCAATACCTTCAGGCGAAATACCGAACCACCAGTTGTCTGGCGTATTGGCAGCAGGATTCACAAACTTGAAGTAAATAATATACGACAAGGTGAAAATGATACCTACCAACATACCGGCAATGGCGCCCGCGCTGTTCATGCGCTTGTAGAAGATACCCAAAATGATCGCAGGGAAGAAGCTCGCCGCGGCTAAGCCGAAGGCAAAGGCCACCACCTGCGCCACGAAGCCGGGCGGATTAATACCAAACCACGTCGACAACGCCACCGCAAGACCTGCGGCCACGCGCGCCCACATTAGTTCTTGCCGATCGGTGATGTTCGGGGCAAAGGTACGTTTGAGCAAGTCATGCGACACCGAGGTCGAAATAACCAGCAGCAAACCGGCTGAGGTAGACAACGCGGCGGCAACACCACCTGCGGCAACCAGCGCCACTACCCAAGCTGGGAGGTCAGCAATCTCTGGGTTCGCCAACACCATGATGTCGCGATCAACGGTCATCTCGTTGCGCTCATCACCTGAGTAGAACATTTCGCCATCGCCATTTTTGTCTTCCCAAGTGATCAAACCGGTTTTCTCCCAGTTTTTCACCCATTCAGGCGCTTGCTCATACTCCACACCGGTCAACTCAGGACCATTAATGGTGTTGATCAAGTTCACTTTAGCGAAGGCTGCGATTGACGGTGCGGTCAGGTAAACCACCGAAATGAACACCAATGCCCAACCTGCTGAACGACGTGCATCACGTACTTTCGGTACGGTGAAGAAACGCACGATGACATGCGGTAAGCCCGCGGTGCCAACCATCAACGCGCAGGTGATCGCGAATACGTCTACTTTGCTCCGCAAACCTTCGGTATAGGCCGCAAGTCCCAGCTCCTCGGATAGTCCATCCAGTCGCGCTAACAAGTAATTCCCCTCACCTGCAACGCCTTCAGCGATGGTCGCGCCAAAGCCAGTTTGTGGTAAGAAGTGACCCGTCATGTAAATCGAAATAAAGATAGCCGGTACCAAGTAGGCAAATGCCAGCACGCAGTACTGTGCAACCTGGGTATAGGTGATACCTTTCATGCCACCGAGTACGGTGTAGAAGAATACGATAACAGCACCAATGAAGACACCGGTCGCAATTTCGACTTCCAGAAAGCGTGAGAACACCACGCCAACCCCACGCATCTGGCCAGCAATATAGGTAAAGCTGATCAAGATGGCGCAGATAACCGCAATAGTACGCGCGAGTTGCGAGTAGTAACGATCACCAATGAAGTCAGGTACGGTGAATTTACCGAATTTACGTAAGTACGGTGCCAGACACAGTGCTAACAATACGTAGCCACCGGTCCACCCCATCAAATAGACACTGCCGTCATAACCAGCGAATGAAATAATCCCCGCCATAGAAATGAACGACGCAGCAGACATCCAGTCGGCCGCCGTTGCCATGCCATTCATCACTGGATGAACGCCACCGCTGGCGACATAAAAGTCATTGGTTGATCCTGCCCGAGCCCACACTGCAATAGCGATATACAGCGCGAAGGTGGCTCCGACGATAATAAACGTAAGCGTTTGAATATCCATGCTCGGGCCCCTTAGTCTTCGTGAACTTCGTATTTGTTATCGAGCGCCGCCATTCGTTTGATATAAATGAAAATCAGAATGACGAAAGTGATAATCGACCCTTGTTGAGCAAACCAGAAGCCCAATTTAAAGCCGAAAAAAGTAAACTGATTGAGCCAGTCCACCAAGATGATGCCAAAACCGTATGACACAAGGAACCAGACTGCTAACAGCTTAAGTACCAGTCCGATATTCTCGCGCCAGTAGGCTTTAGCGAGTTCTTCGCTTTTGAAAGCCATAACGCCCTCCAGGTTGTTCTATTGTTATTTTGTTTTTGTGCACTAACGAATCTAGTCGCCCTGCTGTCAACGAGAAATACGACATTGGTCTAACAGCCATAAAAAAACACCGCCGAAGCGGTGTTTTTTTAATTTAACCAATGACTTACTCGCCAATATATTTATCAAAGAAGGTCAGCATCTGCTGCCAACGCTCGACGTTATTCTCAGGCTTGTAAAAACCATGGCCTTCGCCCTCTTTGAACATCCACTCGTACGGATGATCGCGCTCTTTCAAGGCATCGCGTAAACGATAGGCGTGCTCTTTCGGTACGCGCACGTCAGCACCGCCTTGAATAATAAATACCGGCGCTTTGAGCTTATCGACGTTATGCACCGGAGATTGTGCTTCACGCCCTTCTTCAGCCGACGGCAACACTTGGTCAAGGTAGTTTCGTCCAGCCTGCGCCTGTTGGATATCTCCTTGCTCATACATCAAGTTCAAGTCATACACACCGACAAAGCCAACGATGCATTTGTATAAATCAGGTTCACGAATGCCGCTTTGCACCGCTGCGTAACCACCATAGGACGCACCGTACACACACACACGATCAGGGTCGGCAATACCTTCTTCGACCAAATGCATGACGCCATCAGTCATGTCATCAATCATGGTGGTGCCCCAATTTTTGTAGCCAAGTTCAAGGAACTCACGACCAAAACCACCAGAACCACGGAAGTTTGGCTGCAATACTGCATACCCGTGTTCAGCAAGTACTTTTGCATCACTATCCACACGGGTGACCGTATCACGCGGACCGTGCGGACCACCGTGCGGCAACAAAATCAGCGGCAAATCTTTCGCTTCTTTATCTTTTGGCAAGGTTAGCAATGCGTGGATGTCTAGCCCGTCACGACTCTTGTAAAAGATGGTCTGCGTTTGCGGGAATTTATGATCTTGCATCCAAGGCCGCGTGTTGGCAATCAGCGTCAACTTACCGAGTTCACGATCAAACATGTAGAAAGTCGCTGGCTGATTCGCTGATTCAACCCGAATCACGAGTTTTTGGTTGTCATGGGTGCTTGAGTTAATCGACACCGATTGATTTGGAAAAGTCGCGACTAAGCTCTGCACTAACTTAGCATAGGCTTCATCTCTCACACCATCAAAGAAAAAGGTACCGATACCATCGTATTCAAATGCCGCACCAATGATTTCAGTAGCACGACCATTTTTGACCGCAGTAATCGGCATCAAGTCCACTTCTGGATGCTCAGCCATGACTGACTCTTTTTTAGTATCCATATCCAAGATACTCAAAGCACGGGTGTCGGACTGAGAATCGCTCAAACCGATCACCTTGTTGGTGCCAGGCAGCCAACCTAACGGGGTAAAGCCACCCTCGTTTTCGTAATAGCTCATCACCTCGTACCATTCTTGGTCGGCACCGTCACGACCGAGGATCTGAATTTTGTTTTGGTCGTCAGGGTCAATACCCAGCACCAGTCGCGACACGCTCTTGTCGTCAAGCACCACTTGTACGTTGGTACTGCGATAGGCACGTAACGGAATACGGCCCTCGGCGCGTTTGCGACCCGAGGTGACTTTCATGGTATACAAATCAAGATAAGGTTCAGCAGAAGTGAACGAACGCTGATAAATCATGATTGCATCAGGATCTTCCGGTAGAAAATCGACAATTTGTGCGAATACATATTCACCGCTATCCGAACGCGGTCCGGTAAGGATTTCTTGCCGTTTACCATTGGCATCCATGGCGAAAATTTCACCGGTTGGGATCGGTGCATCGAGCGAGCCAATTTCACGCACCATGGTCATGACCAAACGGTCATTATTCGCCCAGTTGAATGAACCCACTGATTCATTGCCTTGCCCTTGGGTGACCGACAAAATTTTACTTTCGTTAATATCGATGACCGTCAACTGGACATTGCCATCCGGATTACGTGATGTTGCTGCCAAGTAATCGCCTTCAGGCGAAATCTTCACATCTAAATACTGTGCATGTTTCGCGTAATTCTCTAACAGCTCGGTGTTCACATCCGACACTTCAGAGCTGAAGCTCGCGGTAGGCAGCATCAGGGCCACTACGCCCCACATTAGTGCTAACTTCATAATGCCCTCGTTGTTCTTATCTAGTTATCGTTTTTGAAATAAAAAGCCCCACCAAGAGGTGGGGCTTTGGTCTTACTTTCTCATACGTTCCTATAGCACTAGGCTATTAGAAGCGGTATGACACGTTGAAGAACGCGCGACGACCTAAGTAGTCAAGCTGTGATGCAAACAGTGGTACGTTACCACGAACGTTTGCTGCAGCTGGGCTCACGCTAGGTGGCTGCTTGTCAAACAAGTTAGCAATACCGAAGGTTACATCAATATTGTCGTTGAACGTGGTGTTCGCTGACAATGAGTGCAAGATGTAGGTCGGAGTTTCTGCTACGAAGCGAACTTTCTGACCACGATAAGTGGTGTCGTCAAAACCGTAGTATGAATAGTCTTCAGTTTTGTCGAAGTACGCCAAGTTCCAGTTGAAGCTCCAGTCGTCACGGCTGAAGGTAGTGTTAATAGTACCTACGTGACGTGGGTTACCCATCAAGCCGATGTAGTTCAATGGCTCGTCGGTTGCGAACTGCTGGAATGAACGTTGGATCTGGTTAGTGTGATCCCATTTGACGCGAAGATCACCAAAATCAAATGAATCTTGGTAAGTTACGACAACGTCAACACCACGAACGATCTGTTCTGCAGTATTCAAGTAACCACCACGTACAGACTCGATACTCCAGTCACCGTCTTGTGAACCGTCGTTACGCACGAACTGGTCACAGAATGGTTCGTTCTCGAAGTCTTCTGAGGTGTAACACTGGCTCAGTACCGCACCACCAGAAACGTTTGAAATTTGGTCATTGATGACTACGTCGTAGTAATCGATAGACGCTGCGAAACGACCTTCTGGGCTGGTATACACGATACCGACACCTTCAGAAACTGAGGTTTCTGCGTCAAGCTGACCAGCACCACCACCAGAGATTGACAAGATTGAACCTGAGCTACCTACAGTATCAGTGTAAGTTTCTGGGATGCCATCAGCAGCACAGTTTTCACGGATACGTGGGTTAGTTGACTCAATCCAGTTCAAACATGGATCTGAAGTTTGACCGATGAAGCCAGTTTGGTTCTCAAGATACAATTCATATAGCGCAGGAGCACGGAATGAAGTACCACGTGATGCACGAACACGGAAACCAGAACCAACGGTCCAGTTTGCGCTCAGTTTATAAGTAGTGTCACTACCGTAAACGTTTACGTGCGTCCAACGACCAGAAGCGGTCAAATCAAGGCTTTCAACCAATGGCAGATCACGAACTACAGGGATGTTGAACTCTGCATAGTATGCACGAGTGACCGCTTTACCAGCAGTGATACCAGCGCCTGAAAGACCCCACGAGTTACCTTCACGCGTTTGCTCGCCAGGTACGTCGTTGATTTCGTCTTTCTGCCAGTACACACCTAATGCTGCGCCCACTGGGCCTGCAGGAAGATCTAATAAGTCACCAGTGATGTAAGCATCAAAAGTGTCTTGTTTGTAAGTAGTGTTACCAGTGTCGATACCGAACAAGAAGTCACGCGCTGCTTGGCTTTGGTTCCCATACATGTTTTGCGGATCGAACCAGTCATAAGCATAACATTCACGACCAGAGATTTCAGTCACTTCGCCTTCACACGGAGCGCCGGCAAGGACGTTTTGCGCCATGATCATTGAGTCGAAGAAAATGATATCTTGTTCGTACTTACCGCTGTTGTGTGAACGCTGGTAAGACATATCCCAGTTCCAGAAACCGATTGAACCTTCGAGGCCTACTACCGCACGGGTGTAATCAACAGTGGTTTCGTTACCGAAGTGATCGGTATAGTGAACAGGCAATACGAAAGTGCTACCTTCGAAGCCAGGTGCCATGCTGATTGGCAAGTAGCCTAGCTCACGCGTCCAGAACTGACGTACGTTCTCAGATTTAGTGTTACGGCTGCTGTGTAACAATTCGCCGTACCAAGAAGTGCTGTCGGTTAAGTCGTAGTCGGCCTGCAAATAGACTGACGATACTGTGGTTTTTGGAATCACAGTTGACTCAAGACGTGCTGGGTGACGACCGCCATCTAAGTAACCGTCAGAAGTTGCATCGTAACCTGCCCAGTACCAGCCTTCAGGTGCTGAAGTTACAAAGTCATTTTCTGTGGCTACGTTAGGGAAGCCATAACCTTCGTAGTCATATTGGAAACGACCGCCACCGAATGAACCTGGGTGGAACAAGCCGAAGCCGCTTTCGGTACAGTGGTACTCACCAGTACGTGGGTCGATTGGATCAACACGCTCACCTGTTTCATAGTCGAACAAGTAGCGAGTTGAACAGTCGAAGTAATCACGGTCTTTACGCTGCACACCAGTGTTAACGTTGTGGTCAGCTACGATACGCCATGAACCACGGTCAAAAGCTTCACCGTAAGTTGCGTTGATACGACCGGTTTCACCGCCGCTCTCGAATGGCTTAGAACCTGATACGTTGACTTCGCCGCCTTCACCTTTTTTAGTGATGATGTTGATTACACCAGCAACTGCGTCAGAACCGTAGAGTGATGATGCACCGTCTTTCAGGATTTCAACACGCTCGATAACGCTGATCGGTAATGCGTTCATGTCGAATGCAGAAACTGCACCACGAGTACCAGCAGGACCGGCGCGACGGCCGTTCAAGAGGACCAAAGTACGGTTTGCACCCAAACCACGCATAGAAATTGATTCGGCACCGCTACCACCGTTGGTTACGAAACCAACTGAGTAGGCTGAGATCAACTGGTCAGAGCCAGCTGCCACAGTAGAGGTACGCAACAATTCACCCAAAGTGTTCAAGCCTTGGTCTTCTGCGATTTCGGCAGTGATGATTTCGATTGGAGTTGCGCTGTCTAGGCCGTCAGTACGAATACGTGAGCCTGTGACTTGAATTTTTTCTGTTACTTCTTCGTTCTCAGCGTTTTGCTGCTCATCTTCAGATTGGTCTTGCGCGTAAGCCGGTGCACCAGCTAACAAAGCAGTACCAAAACCTGCCATCATGATAGAACGAATAGAACTCGACAAAAATGACTGCTTAGCCATGTGAGTCTCCCTGATATTTTTATTGTAAGTTGTGTTCAATGGAACTTTTTAAAAAGTTTATTGGTTCAATCACCTGTGCTTATTGGGCTACAGCTGACTGGTTCCACAGAAGACGCCGCTTTAAAACGACTTTTGCTTCCGAGGTTCAGTCAACCACAGTTTTATTGTTTTTACAATAGCTTTGCAACAAGTTGTAAATGGGATTTGTGTGCCGAAAAAGTAACCATGCTTGTGATTTTTTCGTGGACTTGAAGGAGAACTTGTAACCAAATCATTAAGTCATTGTTTTATATGCATTTTAAGATGATCTCATATTTTTATGTTTACTAAATTAGATAATACTCAAAGCGCAGCAGAGCGCATAATAGCCAGTTTTTGTACGTTTTTACGCCAACAGAAAAGTTCACGCTGATCATGTAACGAAATGTAACTTGAAATTTACAATCAGCTTAGCTTTTCTATTCTACCTCAGTGGCTTTTCCATATGAGTTGTATAACTTTTACTTGAGCTGATTTCTCGACCATCGTCTATCTTGACCCTGAACCTAGGCTCACGCTACTGTTAGCGATTATCTAACGACCGCTGCCGAGACTTTCATGACCCTATTGCTCATTGTCGCCTCCCTTGCCTATATTGCGCTGCTCTTCGCAGTAGCACATTACGGTGACAAGTCTGGTTCATGGGCCAACCGTCTGAGTTACAAGCCAACGGTTTACAGCATGTCTTTGGCTATCTATTGCACCTCATGGACTTATTATGGTGCGGTCGGTAATGCTGCTAGCTTTGGCTGGGCCTACTTGCCTATTTTGCTGGGACCATTCTTGCTGTTTATTGTGGGCTTACCCATCGTTGAGAAACTGGTATCCGTTAGCAAGCAACAAAACATTACTTCGATAGCGGATTTTATTGCCAGTCGTTACGGCAAGCGCCAGCGTCTCGCGCTGTTTGTCACGCTTATCGCCGCACTCGCTACCATTCCCTATATTGCCTTGCAACTCAAAGCTGTCGGCTTAACCTTTGTGGTGCTGACCGACAACACTACCGCTTTTACCGAGTTTTCTATCAACGAGTTAATGGCAGCTGCAATTATGGCGGTCTTCGCCATGTTGTTTGGTACCCGCCATATTGAAGTGACCGAGTATCGCAACGGGATGATTTTGGCGATTGCATTTGAGTCGGCGGTGAAGCTCATTGCTTTGGTCGCCGCTGCCGTATTCGCTTGGTATCTGTTTACTGATGTATCGCCAGTGTCAATGTTTGAGCGTATTACGCGACCGGAACAAGCCGTCTGGTCTTGGGCCGCTTTTACTGAATTCGACTTTATCGTGCAAACCTTTATGGCCGCAGGTGTTATTTTGTGTCTGCCGCGCCAGTTTCACGTGACCGTTGTCGATAATGTCAATATCTCACACTTACGCACAGCACGCTGGGGCTTCCCGCTGTATCTCTTGGTGGTTGCAGCAGCGATAGTGCCTATTGCCCTCACTGGTTCGATGTTCCTCGGCACCAACGTTGACGGCTCGACTTATGCGTTACAACTCCCTTTGCTGCATGATCAGACCTGGTTAGCGGTAGTCATCTTTATCGGTGGTTTTTCAGCGGCAACTGCAATGGTGATTATCGCCTCTGTCACGCTCAGTACCATGATCACCAACGATGTCATCATGCCACTCATTTTGCAGCGCGGCCGCAGCTTTCCGTTTGGTATGCCGGCAGCTTTGCAAGCCACTGAAGTCCGCTCATTTCAAGGTCGCTTGTTATTCATTCGCCGTGTTGCGATTGCGGTCATCATGCTGTTGGCCTACCTGTGTTATTACTTATGGGCAGCAAATACTGGCCTCGTAAGTATCGGCTTGCTGGCATTTTCCGTGGTGCTGCAGTTACTGCCGGCAATTATCGGTGGTCTCTACTGGCGCCGTGGCCATGCGCGTGGGGTTTATGTCGGCTTAGGTGTTGGTTTGCTCGCTTGGCTATTCAGTGTGGCGTTGCCGATGTATTTGCCGCACACCATGAGCGACACCAGTATTATCACCCAAGGCACGGTGATTAGCCTCGCCGTAAATACGGCTGCCTACATAATCTTTTCACTGGTCGCACAAGCGCGTTTGGTCGACCGGATTCAGGCGACCGCCTTCGTTAAGCCGCGCGTCGCGGTACAAGAACACACCATTGGGCGCCATCATCAAGCCACCAATGGCGACATGGTGTTGTTGCTGCGCACTTTCATTGGCGAACAGCGGGCCAAACAGTTGCTCGACTTTTTCAATGACGCGCAACAAGTTGATATTAATGACGCGAAGAAAGACGATGTCGCCAGTCGCGAGTTTATCGATTACGTCGAACGCGCCTTAACCGGGGTGCTGGGCGCAGCGACTGCGCGCTCACTAGTCGAAGCGGCACTGCGCGATCGGCGTTTGCATCTCGAAGAGGTGGTGCACTTTTTTGATGACACCACGCAAGCACTGCAAACCCAGCAATCAATTCTGTTTAGCTCGTTGGAAAACCTTGCCCAAGGCATCAGCGTGGTCGATGCCGAACTGCGTCTGGTGGCTTGGAACAAGCGTTATCTTGATTTATTCGAGTATCCCGAAGGCATGGTCAAACCGGGGCAGCCTATCGCCACACTGATTCGCTACAATGCAGAGCGCGGCGAATGCGGGCCGGGTGAGGTTGACGAGCTGGTCAACAAACGCTTGAACTACATGCAAATGGGTTCACCGCATCGGTTTATTCGCCGCCGTGGCGACGGCCGTGTGATCGAAATGGTCGGTAACCCGCTACCTAACGGCGGCTTTGTCACCAGTTTCACCGACATCACCGAGCACGTTGAAACCGCCCAAGCGCTAGAAGAAGCGAATATTGACCTTGAGCAACGAATCAGTGTGCGACAACGCAAGATCCGCGAAATCAACAACGAGTTGACCGAAGAAATAGAACGCCGGCGCAAAGTTGAAGTTGAGCTGAAACAGGCAAAACAAGAAGCCGAAGAAGCCAATGCCTCGAAAACACGCTTTTTGGCACTTGCCAGCCACGATATTTTGCAGCCATTGAATGCCGCACGTTTGTATTTGTCGGCCATGGATGAAGCCACGTTAACGCCGCAAAACGTGCAACTCACCCACAAACTCGATACGGCCTTGGCTTCGACCGAGCACCTGCTCAGCACTCTGCTGCAGATTGCCAAGATGGATCAAGGCGCATTGCAGCCGAATTTCCGCCATGTGCAGTTGAGCACCATCATTCAACCGCTACTGCACGAATATGCAGTGCTAGCACAACAGCGCGGTATCAAATTGCGCGCTCGCTGGCAAGATGCGGTAATTTATACCGACCCGACCTATTTGCGCCGAATTATTCAGAACTTTTTATCGAATGCGGTCAAGTACAACCGGGAGCATGGCAAAGTTTTGCTCAGCGTTCGCAAGCGTGGCGAGCAACTGCAAATTGCCGTATGGGACACGGGCCCGGGCATCACCATGCAGCAACGCCAACGTGTGTTCGATGCGTTTTATCGTGGGCTAAATACCCGCGTAGAGGGGGTTGGACTTGGTTTAAGTGTCGCCAAGCGCATGAGTGAACAGCTGCGTTGCGAACTGAAACTCCACAGCAAAGAAGGTCACGGTAGCTGTTTTGTCGTAACCGTGCCACGTGGTTCAGCAGCGCAAGTGATCCGTCAGCTTGCACCACAAGAACACGCACGCCCCAGTGCGCATCTCACCCTAGTGTGCGTCGATGACGACAGTGAGAACCTCAATGCGCTGCGCGCGCTACTGGAAAAATGGGGCTGTACCGTCGAAACCTTCACCAGCAGTACCACTGTCTTGCAGTATGCAGCCACGCATGAGGCTCCAGACGGCGTACTGCTGGATTATCAGCTAGGTGACGATGAGCATCATGGCTTGAGCTTAATTAGTGCCTTACGTGAGCATTGGGGGCCAGCCGTCACCGGTGCGCTCGTCACTGCGATGCGTGATGACAACGTACGTAAGCAAAGTCGTGAGGTGGGCTTACACTTCTTAGCGAAGCCAGTAAAACCGGCGGCCCTTAAAGCACTGTTGAAGCACTTAATGAGCCGCCGTTAGAGGTAGGTCAATTAACGTTCTGCTGTTGGCTGCGCGAGACAGCGACCGCCGTTGAGCACGACGAGAGGCTTCGAGATCATCTCACAGGTACCGACAATGTCATTGTCCTGTTGAAAGGCAGTCTGCAACTCGCGGTGCTCGTCGATGAGCTTCAGTAGCACCTGCTCATCAAGAGCCGCGGTCGAATACGCCATATAATACTCAGGACCGCCACAGGGGCGGTGACCGATAGCTGCGAGCTTACACTGCTCGAGATTATCAGCGTACGCCATACCAATCATCGAACGTATTTGTTGATCCAGTTCGGCAAATTCAGCCTGACTATCACGTGCCGGTTCCATTTCCGGCTGCTCAGTGGAGAGTTCCGCTGATACCGACTGCGATGGCTCCTCAATGGAGCCACCGCAACCTGTTAATAGCGTCAAACCAAAGGCTAACAACGCATATTTCATATCCGCTCCTTGCGAATTAACGCTGCGCCTTACGACGACGCAGCCAAATCAGAGGTAATGCCAACAAACCTAACCAAGCGCCGAAGCTACCTGAAGATTCGTCGCCACCCGGTGAACCACCACCGCTAGCATCCGGGTTATACACCACGACACTGACGTCATCGAAGTCGGTCAACTGGCCGTCACTCACCGTTAAACGGAAGATCAAGGTCGACTGAATATTGACCGATGGTGCAGTAAAGCTGACCGTTTCACCTGAAGTGCTTGACAAGGTGACCTCTGGTCCGCCCATTTGCTCCCAGGTGTAGCTCAGCGTATCACCATCTGGATCACCGCTGGTAGCGCCACTCAAGGTCACCGTTTGGCCAACCGGAACGCGACTCAACGAAGCGTTAGCATCGGCGTTCGGCGGCGTGTTAGCGCCCTGCAATGTCACAGTTACCTCAGCAGTATCCGTTGCCACGCCATCGCTGACAGTGACAGCAAACACCGCGTCGGCAGTTACATCGATAGCTGGGACAACGAAGCTGGCCACTGCTTGGTTCGCGTTGGTCAAGCTTACCGCAGGACCACTGACTTGGCTCCAGCTAAAGCTGAGCGTGTCACCATCTGGATCACTACTTTCACTGGCGTCTAACTCTACCACTGAATCCACCGGTTGCGGACCGGTAACTGGCGCCACCACTGCGCTTGGTGCGTCATTCACCGGAGCAACCGCTAATACGGTGACGTTGACCGAGGCCGTTACCGCAGCGGCAGTACCGTCACTCACCGACACTTGGAAGCTCAACTGCGCATCGCTGGTCAGTTCTGGTGCGGTGAAACTTGCACTGCTGGTGTTGGCACCACTCAAACTAACGTTTGGACCCGCTGTTTGCGCCCAGCTGTAGCTGAGGGTGTCGCCGTCGGCATCACTGGCATTTGCAGTTAAGGTTACCGCCGTGTTGGCGTTCACTTGACTAGCCGAAGCCGATGCCGTCACCGTTGGTGCGGTGTTGGCAGCTTCGAATTGCACGTCAACAGTAGCAGTATCTGACAATGCGCCGTCGGATACAGTGACTTGGAAGCGTGCCGTTTCGTCACTGCTAATGTTTGGCACGGTAAAGCTGGTTTGCGCACTGCTGGTTGAGCTAAAGGTTACCGAAGTCCCCGTTAACTGCGTCCACGTATAGCTCAGCGTATTGCCGTCCGGATCAGAGCTACCGCTGGCATCAAGCGTTACCTGAGTCCCTTCAGCCTTGGCACCTGATACTGGTGCAATGACAGCTGATGGCGCAGCATTGTTGCTAGTTACGGTAACTTCTAC
>NZ_JPIN01000010.1 GCF_000753735.1 Pseudidiomarina atlantica
GTTAGCAGAGCGTTTAACTCTGCTTCAGCGGATTGCAGCTGTTGATAAGCCGCTGCCGTTTGTTGCAGTTGCCGACTTAGTGCGAGTACCGTCAGTTGTTCGTCGACGGCACCTAAGTCACCGGCTTTACGTCGTTCGGCAACCAAGCTTATCGCCTGTTTAACGATTTTCTCTTGTTGCTCGGCCAGTGCGTAACGCTGTTTTGCATCCAGCCATTGCACATAGGCATTCAACAGAGTTTTAGCATGCGATGTCGCCGACTGGCGATAAATACTCACTGCCATAGCCGTCATGGCGTCACTCTGACTGGCTCTTGCTTCATTGCGAGTGCTCCAGTCCAGCGT
>NZ_JPIN01000011.1 GCF_000753735.1 Pseudidiomarina atlantica
CAGTACCCAATGAGGTCTTCTGACCACCCTCGTCTACACCTTCGTAAGTGAAGGTATCGACGCCGTCAAAACCAGCATTCGGGGTGTACACCAGATTGTTATTTTCGAGTACGTCAACGCTACCGTTGCTTGGCTGATCGACCACCTGCACGGTAATCGCACCGTTAACCACGACCTCACGTGGTAAGAACGCGGTATAGGTTTCAGAACCTACAGCAACATTCGCCACGGTTAGCAGATCTTGATTCGCCGCGACTAACTCGTCCGCAAGGGTAATAGTTACCGCTTGGTCATCACTGGTTTGCACCACGCGATCCGGTGCTTGTGCGATAAATTCAACTTCCATTTCTGCATCAATGGTCAGTACCGCCTGCTCGCCATAGGCAAGGATTGGGCGCAACAACTGGCCAACCGATGGATAGGTGCCCGAACCGTCATAAAAACGTTCAATACCAATGACCTGACGACCATCGTTAATCGCTTCGGCACCAATGGTTAAGTCCGAAATCGCGGTGGTTGGAATATCGATGTAGTTGAAGTACACCTCATCTGTACCAATTTTGAACCACACCGAGAAGGTGAAACTCGGTCCGGTCGCATTGTTGTAGAGACGCACGTCGTCGTATTCAACCACCAGGTAGTCAGTACTACCAACCGTAAGCGCGGCGTAATTGATTTGCCCACCACCAACATTTGGCCCCATTTCTAAGTCACTCCAGAACGGTGCCCAGAAGGCGTTCGAACCGGCTTCGTTAGGAATATCAAGGTTCGTTGCACTGGTAGTTAAAGCAGCAGTGTTGCTACCGGCGCCGATAATACCGTTGGCGGATATCGCCAAGCTATCATAGGTTTGCCCCGCAAGCGTGACACTACCGACAGCAGAGATGTCGAGGTTAAAGACATCATCGTCACAGCCATCCGCACAAGCACTTGCCGGCGCTTCAGCCAGCAAGTCGCTCAGACGTTGCCCAGCAAACGAGAACGCAGCTGTCGTCATCGTCGTGGTGTTTGGTTCGTCGGCTTGCGTACCGGTCCAGTAAATCTCTTTATCGTTGTTACGCGCACCACGTGACGTCGCCGTTGAGCGCAATTCGTTGAAGCTCAGCGCACTGCGGTTTAGTGTTGCCGCTTCTGGCACCGTCACTTTCACGTCTAATGGATTCGAATTGGTACCTAAACGCACCAAGGTTTGCACGTTGAAAGGCACGCCTGCTTGAATCGGCTCGTTCCCCACTTGCACCACACTGAGAATCGCATCATCGTCGGAATTCTCGACCAGTAACGCGACCGGCATGCGCATGGTTGGATGGCTGCTGGCACTGGTGTTGAACAACACTTCGCCGAAGTTCCAACCGGTGCTGGTGAAACGTGTATCAAACTCAAAATCAATCGAGCGTGACGCACCTGGTGCTAAGGTGAAGGTCGTAACGTCTGCCTCTGCCCGCATGTTGGGATCGTCGAAGTTATAGGCGACAGTGAAGCTGACCGAGCTGTTGCCGGTATTGGTCACAATACGGCTGAAGCTACAATTGATAGCACAGGCGTTGCTGGCGAATGAAGGTTTATCAACCACCACAAAAGTGTCCGCGGCTTTTTCGACGTTTAAACGACCGGCACCGCGATCAAAAGGTGATGCAGGCGTCACTTGATCGGTATCACGTACACCGCTGTCAGTTGAGGTCATCAAAATCGACTTCAATTGATCGGCATTGAGGTTGCCACGGCCATCGAGCAACAATGCTGCAGCACCGGCTACATGTGGCGACGCCATTGAGGTTCCCGACAGAGTACCTAAGGCGTTATCTGGGAAGGCGGCGAAAATCGCACTACCTGGCGCCACAATGTCAGGCTTTAAGAAGGTGGAGTCGCCGTTCGGGCCACGTGAACTAAAACCAGACATCGCATCTTCAGCGTCTGTATCGACTGAAATTTGGGTCGGGCTGATGGTCGCGGTAGAACTTGCTGTCCAGTTGCTGGTTGCAGCTTGACCAGCCGTTTGCGTAATCATCACCGATGGTAAGGTCGCCGACGGCATACTCATGGTGATGGTGCCGCTCTCGTTGTTGTACACGATCATGGCACGCGCACCAGCGGCTTGCACGTTGGCAGCTTTTTCTTCAAAGGTACAGTTACCGCGTGACACAAGCACAATTCGATTGGTGAAAGTACCTGCTGGAATTGCCGAGCAAGCCTCTACATCGCCCGCAGTACTAGCGAGTGCTAAATTGCCACTAATGGGGCTGGTAATCGCGAAATTGCCTGCGCCCGGCGTGTAACTGACCGTGCCGACACCCGAAATTTGTGCGCTCGCTGAAAAAGTGCGACCGTGTTGACTACTTGCTACCGTCAAACCGTCTTCAATACAGCCTGGGCAACCGACTGTACGATCACCCGGACCATCGTTACCTGCGGCGGTGACCGTTAGTACACCTGCCGCCCGCGCATTGGCAAATGCTGTCGCATAAGGACTCTGAGTTGGCAGGCCACCTGGACCACCACCCCACGAGTTGTTGATCACGTCAGCACCATCGGCAACCGCATCTTCCAAAGCTGGAATAAGCTGCGATGAACTACCACTGCCTTGGCCGTCAGGGCGACTGAAGAGCGCTTTGTACACCATTACATGCGCGCCTGGCGCAACACCTACGACGTTGACTGCGGCGCCGTTAAGGTTACCCGTAACTGGGTTACCTGCGGCGGTACCCGCTACGTGCGTACCGTGACCGTTATGGTCGCGCGGGTCCATGGTTTCATCAGGATGCGCTTCGAAACCAGATGCTGGTTCGTACCAACGTGCGACAATCAATTTGTCGTTACAGAAGCTCGGTTGCACCGTGTCGCAGTAATCTGGCTTGGCTGGACGGGCGACCGCTGGGTGCCCATTGTCGGCGAACGCTGGGTGATCGAAATCAATACCACCATCGATAATCGCCACGCGAATGTTACGCCCAGCTTGTGCCTGACCGCCAAGTTGCGACCACACCGCAGGGGCATTAATCAAATCCATCGAGGTTGGCGTGCTGGCATAGTACACCTCGTCAGGGTAGACGCGCTTCACGCCCTCGACCTGTGACAGTGCTGCCAACAACTCGTCTTGATTTTCCACTTCACCTGGGACTTCAACCACCATACCGTTGAAGGTAAGCGTCATATGGTGTTTCACAGAAAGGTTGCTGACCCGAGCTTGCAAACCGCGCAGCACTTCATTCTGCTCGCCGAGCAAAAATTGCTGATACGATTGCACCGCTTTCGAGCTTAAATCAATTTTATCGCCTTTACCGGCTGTTGCAGTTGCTGCGAATTCAGCAATACCGCCTTTGTAAACGGCCGCAGCTGGTTCATCGAGTTCCACGATAAAACGTGTGACATCGAATTTGCGTACCATTTGCAACTCAGACTTCGCACGTTTTTCAACCTGCGCTGGTGTCGGGACTTGCTCCATTTGCGGCAACGGAATTCGCTGGACTTGCTGTGCGACTACCGCTGACACTGTCAGCGATGAGGCAACGGCAAGTGCAAGGGCCGCCGGCCGCATCACTCGGGTTACATCTTTCATCATCTACCTTCCTGTTACTTATCGTTATTCGTTATTCGTTATTCGTTATTCGTTAGAGCGAGGATGCGACATGCACCCCTAACGATTAACGATTAACGAATCACGCTTTTTATACGTATAGAAACTCTACCACGGGATGAAAAGATCAGGTACAGAAGAAGTGCAAAGAATGTTACAAAAATTTACAAGTTAGAAAAGGCGGAATTTAACTGACTGGTGCTTCGAGTTGTAAACGCTCAGCAAGCAACACAGCTTGAGTGCGGCTGTAAACACCTAACTTGCGAAAAATAGCCGTGATATGAGCTTTAACAGTGGCTTCTGTAATATTGAGTTGATAAGCAATTTGCTTGTTGAGCAAACCTTCATGTAACAAATACAGCACACGGTATTGTTGTGGTGTTAAATCCGCAATTTTGCGGGCGAGCTCTTGGTCTTCGGCGCTGACTTCATCGAGGCGGTCACGCAACGCTTCAGGAACCCAAGTGTCGCCCTGTAAAATGACATCGATGGCTTCGGCAATTTGCGCTGAGGGCAAGGATTTCGGAATAAAGCCTAAGGCGCCAAAACCGATACATTTGGCGACCACTGCAGCATCTTCAGATCCAGAGATAACGGCGATGGGTAGCAAAGGATAGTCCTCACGAATCCGAATAAGCCCATAAAAATCGCCGCTACCTGGCATGTGCAGGTCAAGCAGCAATAGATCGAGGTCGTCGTCTTCGTTGAGAGCGGCTAAAGTGGCATCAAGATCACCGGCTTCGCGTAATTCGAGATCGGCATAATGATTCGCGAGGGCGCCTTGCAGCGCCTCGCGAAACAGTGGGTGATCATCAGCAATCAAAAATTTAGCCATTAAAACCCAAATGCGTTGGTCGTTTATCGTTATTGGTTAATCGCGATTCAAGCGATTGTCGATAAGCGAATCTACCACAGTTGGATCGGCAAGCGTAGAGGTATCACCAAGGTTTTCAAACTCATTGGCGGCAATCTTACGCAGAATGCGGCGCATGATTTTGCCTGAACGCGTCTTCGGTAAGTCCGGCGCCCAATGGATGAAGTCTGGCGTTGCAATCGGGCTGAGTTCTTTACGCACCCAATCACGTACCTCTTTGGTCAGCTCATCGGTCACTTCAGTGCCCGACATTGCGATCAGATATACGTAAATACCTTGACCTTTCAAATCGTGCGGATAACCGACCACCGCCGCTTCAGAAATCGCCGGATGCTCAACCAACACGCTCTCAATTTCCGCGGTACCAAGGCGGTGCCCAGATACGTTTAGTACATCGTCGACGCGACCCGTGATCCAGAAATAGTTGTCTTGGTCACGGCGCGCGCCGTCACCTGAGAAGTACAAGTTTTTATAGGCTGAAAAATAGGTCTGCTCAAAGCGTTCGTGGTCACCCCAAAGGGTGCGCGCTTGGCCGGGCCAAGAATCTTTGATCACCAAGTTGCCATCAACCGCACCTTCAAGTTCATTACCATCAGCATCTACCAGCGCAGGCTGCACCCCAAAGAAGGGTCGCGTCGCTGAGCCTGGCTTTAAGTCGGTTGCACCCGGCAATGGTGTGATCATGATGCCACCAGTCTCGGTTTGCCACCAAGTATCCACAATCGGACAACGGCTATCGCCCATGACCTTGTGGTACCATTCCCACGCCTCTGGGTTGATCGGCTCGCCGACTGAGCCAAGCGTGCGCAGTGACTTGCGGGTGCTCGAATCAGCTGCTGCCGTTCCTTTCGCCATCAGCGCGCGAATCGCCGTAGGTGCGGTATAAAGAATATTCACACCATGTTTGTCGACCACCTCACCGATACGGCCAACTGACGGATACGTCGGCAAACCTTCGAATACTAAAGTCGTCGCACCGTTTGCAAGCGGACCATAAACGATGTAGCTGTGACCGGTGATCCAGCCCACATCGGCTGCACACCAATACACATCATCTTCATGATAATCAAAGACATACTCGTGCGTCATCGACGCCCATACCATGTAGCCGCCAGTCGTATGCAGTACGCCTTTAGGTTTACCAGTTGAACCCGAGGTATAGAGAATAAACAGTGGGTCTTCAGCGTTCATCACTTCCGGCTGACATTCGGTGGCAACGTCTTTAACTAACTGATCCCACCACACATCGCGCGCTTCATCGAACGCCACTTCACCATGGGTCACTTTCGCAACGACCACATGCTCAACCGTGGGGCAACGATTGTCTTTCAGTGCTTCATCAACGTTGGCTTTCAATGCGGTTGTTTTACCGCCGCGACGGCCCTCATCGGCTGTAATCACCACTTTTACATCGCAGTCATTCACTCGGTCGGCGATGGCATTTGGCGAGAAGCCACCAAAAATAACCGTATGCACCGCACCAATGCGCGCGCAGGCGAGCATTGCATAGGCAGCCTCAGGTACCATCGGCATATAAATCGCCACTCGATCGCCCTTCTCGACGCCGAGCTTCTTCAAACCATTCGCAAAACGCGAAACCTCCGCGTGCAACTGCTTGTAACTGATTTCTTCGCTCACCGACGGGTCATCACCTTCCCAAATGATCGCCGTTTTATCACCACGCTCCGCCAAATGACGATCGACGCAGTTGTAGCAAGCATTCAAGGTGCCATCCTCAAACCATTTAATCGCCACATTACCCGGTGCAAAGCTGGTATTTTTGACTTTGCTGTAAGGGCTGAACCAACTGATGCGCTGGCCTTGCTCGCGCCAAAACTCCTCGGGATCTTTGATGCTTTGCTCGTACATGGCCAGATAACGGTCGTTGTCGATGAGCGCGCGGCTTTTTGCCTCGGCCGGTACTTTATATATATTCTGCTGCATAAAACCTCCTGAATCCGTACGCTTCGCTATTCGGTTTTCGTACGTTCGCTTCGCTCTCTGTTCGTTTTTCGAATAGTGCGAAGCACGAACGAACAGCGAAGCGTACGAATCACGAACAACGCTTTTTGTAATGGGTATACCTTCAGTTATTCGGGCGCGGGCGACCATTAGACCATAGTCTAGATTGATTATTTGCCCCATCCATTCGATGCTTTTTCGTGCAACTAAGCTATCCGCTATTTGCTATTTGCTGTTCGAACTGGTTTTTCAAACAGCCAACAGCGAATAGCTAACAGCTATCTCTTACACTAAGGAGCACCGCAATGCTGCAACAACAATTAACTAAATCGCTGATTGCCAGTGCCGTACTGGGCGTTTTCGCCATGGCGCCAGCCCACGCCGCAGACCCAGAATGGGACTTTAGCGGCTACATTAAACTTGATGCCTTCATGTCAGACTATCAAGATGGCAACGCCCCTGCCAGTGGCAACCTCGGGCGCCAGTTCTACATTCCAAGCCTCACCCCCGTCGGCGGTAATGGCGACGATGCCGTGACGGACTTCCATGCACGGCAGTCGCGCTTCTTCTTCGACGTCAGCCAAGAGCTCGACAACGGCGAAAGCATTAAAGCGCGCATTGAACTTGATTTTTTGACCGTCCCGGTTGGCGATGAGCGCATCACTAACTCCTATGCCCCGCGCCTACGCCAAGCCTATTTCACCTATAAAAATTGGTTGGTCGGTCAGGCCTGGTCAAACTTCCAGAACTTGAGCATCCTGCCCGAATCGGTCGACTTTATCGGTGCCACCGATGGCATTATCTTCGCGCGGCAACCACAAGTGCGCTACACCCAAGGCGGCTTCAGTGTTTCGGCGGAAACTCCGGAAACCACGGTAACGCCGTTCGGTGGCGGTGCACGTATCACCTCTAGCGATGGCGTAGTGCCCGATTTGACCGCCAAGTACGTCGGTAAAACCGGTAATGTGTCGTATAGCATCGCCGGTATTGTCCGCCAGCTCGCCTATGACACCAACGGTGATGGCAGCGATGAGACCGCCTCTGGCTACGGTATTTCAGTGGGTGCGAAGTGGCAGTTAGGCAAAAATGACCTGCGCGCATCGTTTCAAACCGGCACCGGTTTGGGCCGCTACTTAGGCTTGAATACCCATAACGGCGCGGTCATCGATGCCAACGGCGATTTAGAAACCATCGATTCATCGGGTGTGACTTTCGCTTATCGTCACGTGTGGAACGAAAAGGCACGCTCGAACTTCGTATACAGCCGCGGCTGGGCCGACAACGATGTGAACTTGCTCGGCAATGCGGTGACGGAATACACCCAGCGCTTAGGCGTGAATTACATGTATTCACCGGCAGCGAATCTGACTTTTGGTGCTGAGCTGTCGCAAGCGACGCGTGAAACAGAAGCGGGTGTTCAAGGTGATATGACACGGCTCCACTTCATGGCCATGTACAGCTTCTAACACCCGTATTTCGTTATTCGTTACTCGTTAGGGAGAGTAAGTTGATAGCTCACCCTCACGAGTAACGAGTAACGGCTAACGATTTTTTAAAGGGTTTCGAATGGGGCGGGGCGGCCGAAGAAGTAACCTTGCATAAAATTACATCCCAAATCCGTCACAAATTGCGCTTGCTCAGCAGTTTCGACACCTTCCGCCAACACCGCAAAATTTAGACTCTGCGCAATCTTAATCACGCTCTCGACCAACACCCGATCACTGCGGTGCTGCTGAATGCCAGCAATAAAGGTGCGATCAATTTTGACCACGTCAATCGGCAAGCGTTTGAGGTGACTCAGACTCGAGAATCCGGTACCGAAATCATCTAACGCAATTGAGATGCCATGCTTGCGCAGGGCTTGCAAACGCTCGATCGCGTAAGACGTGCCCTCAAGCAAGATCGACTCGGTCAGCTCCAGTTCTATCCACGCACCGCGACAACCGGTTTCGGCAAGCGTGTGGATGACGAAGTCGACAAAATTCGCGCGATTAAAATGCAGCGCCGAGACATTGATCGACATCCGTAACGCTGGATTGTGACGCTGTAACTTGACCGCCGCCTCACATGCTTTGCGCAAGACCCACTCGCTGAGCGGCACTATCTGTCCTGTGCTCTCTGCCAACGGAATAAATTGGTCTGGAGGAATAAAACTGCCATCGGCTTGCGGCCAGCGCAGAAGCGCTTCAACTTGCACGGTTTGTTGGTCATTACTACGCACAATCGGCTGAAAATAGAGTTGCAATTGGTTTTGCTCGATGGCTTCTTGCAACTGACTTCGCATCGATGTGTTGGCTAAAGTTTTTAGCGCCATACCTTCGTCGTACTCTAGCACATGGTTATAGCCTTGCTTTTTCGCTAAATGCATCGCCATGTCAGCTCGTTGAATCAGTTCTAATGGCGTGCGTACATCGCGGGTTTGATGCGCCACGCCAATACTCGCGGTTAAATAAACTTTGTGGCTCTCAACATTGTACGGCTGTGCAACTGTAGACATGATGTCGCTTGCCAATGCCAATATGCGATCAGGCAAGATGGTGGCGCCGTGCATCACTAAAATAAACTCGTCACTGGCAAAGCGCGCCAGTTCGCTGCGCCGTGGCTGTTTGGCCTGCAGACGCTCCGCCAATTGGTTGAGAATTTCATCGCCGACATGCAAGCCGAGGCTGTCGTTGATCATGGTAAAGCCATCTAGATCGATAAACATAACCGTAATATCACGACTCTCGGTAAAGTGGCGACCGATATAGTTCTCAATACTGGTGCGGTTCCACAAGCCGGTGAGCGCATCGTGATGGGCCTGATAAAATAATTGCTTACCTTGCACCTCCAGTGAGACGTTGCGCTCGACCGCCAATACCACAAGCAAAACCAAGCCAATGCCACCCACCACAATGAGCATTTGCAGATTCGATGTCTCTTGAAGTTTTTCCAACCGGAATAGGTAAGCTTGGGTCGGTACCCCATCGGCGTAATACAGGTCCATCGTTGACTCGTACAACAGAATCGCGGTATCGGCTATGTAACTTTCGGTTTCCTCAGTCAACCAAAAGCCGCTACGGTCCATCCAGGCATCAGTTTTTACTTCAGTGAAGGTCTCGATGTCGGAATCTGAACGATTCAACAACGCGCTACCCAATAAGACCCGCACATCGAGTACCGCTAACATACTAAATTGCTCTGTCGATGCTGTCGGCGACTGCCCACTAGGTTGGAAGTTTACTGGTACCCGCATCACCACTTTGGCACTCAGGCTCTCAAGTCCGAATAGGGGTACCAATATTTCGTAATTTTCGCGGTTACTTTGCAGGGCTTCTTTTACCACTGGATCGGCGACAATGTCGGTAAAATAAGAAGGTCGCGACGGTTTAACCCGTTCAAATATCACCCCACGCGAAGGTGAAACCAACAATAAGGCTTCTAAGTAATCGATTTGTTGCAGATACGCGTTCACATCGACTTCCATTAGCTCGTTGTGGTGCTCATACGGATATGCCTCCCAACGCTGCCCCAACCGCGTGAAGGTTTCTACCATGATTTCACCAATGGCGATACGCCCCTCGCGCAGCAACTCAACACTGCGTTGTCCTTCTTTCTTTAAGTCTGACATTTGCGTGTGGAACATACCCAGACCAAAAATAATGACACCCAAAATGGCTACGGTGGCGAAGTTCGTCGAGGTGCGTGAGAGTTTCGGTAACGGACGACGGCCGCGGTAATTTGCTGCATAAACGGCAACCCCAGCAAGCATACCAACCACAGCCACCACCAAACTACCCGTGGGGTGTTTCGCCAAAATCGGTGCTTTCAAGAACAGATGGGTGAGCAGCATCACTAAAGATAAAGCCGAGAGCCCCAAAGCATAACTGCCACATAAACGGACAAACTCTTGCTGCCAAGCTTTACGTTTCGGTGCTTCGGCAAAAATCACCATTTGACTGATGACCAACGGCAGAAAGGCGAGATAAATCCAAGCTGGAATCTGTGCGCTAAAGGTATCAAAGTAACTGCCCAAGATACCGTCGATAAGGGCGATGCCGGCCACTCCCGCCAGCCCCGATGCCAGTATTTGATAAGCAGCATGCTCACGCCGGTAACTACGCAACAGAACCGAAGCGCCTAGCGCCCACATGAATACTTGAAACGACGAACTAATGGAGTGATAGAGCAATTGTTGGGTTGGCTCTAATAAGCGGTAGGCAAAAATAAATAGTCCCGCAATAAACAGCGCAGTTGCTGTTACCAATTGCAGTACGGCTCTAGCCTGAATATCTGTATTTATTATTTTCATCGGCCAGCTTTTAGTTAGCTATTGAGTGTCTTATTTTTGCTCATCTAAACACAAAAAAACCGCCTTGAATAGCGGTTTTGTGTGACTTAACGTACGATGAGCGAGAGCCAAAGAACGCGCAAACGACTCATGTGACGGTTCACCTCCCAACAGCGTCCCGAGGTGTCACGTAACACTGCATGCGTAAGTGTCGGATTACGCGAAAATTCACGGCGGATAGCGCGCAACAGAGCGAGAGGCGCTTCGGCGGCATGTTGAGAGTAGCTGGAGATGGCTTCTTCACCACGATAAAGCGCTACCTTTCGGGTTTTCTTTTTGGTTGTCATAATGACCCGTGTCACTTCCCTTTGCTTGAGGTTACATATATTTTACATTGTAAATGTTGCAAAGACTATACAAGTTTGTGTCTTTTTATTACGAGGCTTGTAGGAGGTTTTATCATGCGAGTGCGTATAGCTAAATATGATGAATGACAGATACAAGCGTAAAAGTGACAATACCAGTCACCGTTTGATCGAAACCGCATGGACTCCGAAACCGGCTTCTCTTCTCGTTATTGTGCTAACTCAATGAATTTTTGCTTAATTTTTTTAAATTAAGTGCAGACATAGCGTTCATTTTAGCTATACTCGGCAATTGAAAACTAAAAGTTTCAAAAATGATGGAATAATAAGAATAATTAAGGAGACCGAGATGTTGATTCTAAGTCGAAAGATCGGAGAATCATTGAAGATTGGAGACGAGGTAACGGTGACAATTGCTGATGTCCGTGGTTCGCAAATTCGTCTGCAAATAGAAGCACCGCGTGACGTCGCAGTGCATCGTGAAGAGGTTTATTATCGGATTCAAGCCGAGCAAAACAACGACATTGACTAAGTCGCTTGTGTGTCCAAGAGCTACTTCAGGACTGTAGGCGCGACCAGATCAGGTCGTTGATTTGATTGTCAGATGGCTGATAGCCGGTCGGCGCATTGAGCAGTAGCTGCTGTAGCTCGTCGATGCGAAAGTTTTGACACGCATCATTAAGCTGACTTAATAGCTGCTCTACCTCTGGCCACTCCATTGCCAGTTCATGAGCTTGGCATATACGCGGATGAGTGCACTCGACAACATTATCGCCAATCAGCAGCTCTTCATACAATTTCTCACCTGGGCGCAGTCCAGTATAAACAATCTCAATATCGCCTTGTGGATGTTTATCGCTTTTCACTTCCAATCCGCTGAGGTGGATCATTTTGCGCGCCATATCGACAATTTTGACCGGCTCGCCCATATCCAACACAAATACAGCGCCGGAATTACCCATAGTACCGGCTTGAATCACCAACTGCGCAGCTTCGGGAATGGTCATGAAATAGCGGGTAATTTCGGGGTCTGTCACCGTCACCGGTCCACCCTGCTCAATTTGCTGCTTAAACAATGGTACTACTGAACCAGACGACCCGAGCACGTTACCAAAGCGCACCATACAAAACCGCGTGTTTGAGCTGTTACGCTTGGCGAGGCCTTGAAGTGTCAATTCTGCAAGCCGCTTGGTGGTGCCCATAACATTGGTCGGTCGCACCGCCTTATCGGTCGAGATCAGTACAAACAACTCAACGTTGTTTTCGATCGCAGCTTCTGCTGTGTGCCAAGTGCCAAACACATTATTACGTACACCCTCGACCATATTGTATTCAACTAATGGTACGTGTTTATAAGCTGCGGCGTGGTAGACGGTTTGCACGTTAAACGCTTGCATCACCGCGGCGATACGATTGCGCCGCTGCACGGTACCGATAATAGGATGAATTTCAACTTTCTTAATGCCGTGCCGTTGCATGATTTCATGCAGCTCACGTTCGATACTGTACAATCCAAACTCAGAAATTTCGTAAAGCACCAATGCTTTAGGTTTCTGCAGCACAATTTGTCGACAAAGCTCAGAGCCAATAGAACCGCCAGCCCCCGTTACCAGCACCACTTTATTGCGAATGTGCTGCTGCATCAGTGCCGGATCTGGCTCGACAGGATCGCGTCCAAGCAAATCTTCAATTTTGACGTCTTGTAATTGATCGATGGCCATATCACCATTGACCATATCAGCCATGCCCGGCACAGTAAGAACTTTGACATTAAGAACTTCTAGGCTCTCTAGAATCTTTTTACGCACTGAGCGGGGTGCACTTGGTAGCGCCAGCAAGATCCGCTCAATATTATGCTCTTTGACCGACTGTGCAACCTGCTCCGGATTGATGACAGGAATGCCGAGCAACATTGCTTTTTGCAAGGTATGATCGTCATCAACAAAAACCACTGGAGCGAACTCTTCACCGTTGTTCAGTGCCTGTGCCAACTGTCGACCGGCAGAGCCCGCACCATAGATCATTACTGGCGTTTTCTTGCGACTTACGAGACGATGGTAGAGCTCACGCATGGCAAAACGGCTGCCGCCAATGATGAGGAGCGCGGTCAAGCCATAGTTGACGATGCCAGTGGCCGGGAGGTTGACGTTGAAAGCTTCAGTGAGCGCCCACAAAAAGCCAGTAGAGAGCAATGCCCCCGTGAGCACCATGCCGAAGGCTCGCACCGAGACGTAGCGCACCACCGCGCGATACAAACCCAACTTCACAAAAACTGCGATCGACACAATCACCAGCCACACTAGCACGCCAAACCAACGAGCTAGGTACTCGGGCACCAAAACATCACGGCTGAGGACCATGGCAAGTACAAGAGCGACGGTGATAGCGCCAATATCGGCGACAACACTCACTGCCCGCTTTGCAGCGCGCGGCAACTGCAACAGAGTGGTAATTATTTTCACGAGTCTTTACATCCTAGTAACAGACTTATAGTGGATACTTATCAATTTTTTATAACGGCAGTATAGCGTTGACGAATGCTGCAAACAAGCCGCGATTGGGCTTGTTTGTGAGCGGTTTTATCGTTAAAGCGCTTGTCTGCAATTCATGGTGATGATACCTTTTTATAACTTTTGTTGGAATTACGAATACACAGGAAGCTATGCGCATCGCTCTGTTCGTCGGAGTATTGTTAGGTTTTTTGATTGCTGCTTGGAGTGACAACTATGCGGCATGGACCTTCGCGTGGCTCGCCTGCGCATCCAGTCTTGGCTTTGGCCTGATCCGCAAACATCTGGATACCGCGCTATTAATCACAAGTCTTTTGTTAATTATGTGTGGCTTCGGTGCTTTTTACATTGGTATCGTTACTATGACAGATATCAGTATCATGGGGCGCTCAGTGAATATGTTCGCGCCAATTGTGCTGATCTTTTTTGCAACACTTTTACTTTGTATGGGTATGGTTGAGCAAGGCAGTCGAAGTGCGGTTGAGGCTGTTGAGGGCGTTGAGGCTGTTGTGACTGTTGAGGCTGTTGAGGCTGTTGAGGCTGTTGTGAATGCAGTTGATAATGATGCGGTGGTATCGGCTGTTCGAGTAGTTTCAACTGCTTCGACGGTGGCGGCTGCTTCGACGGTGCCGGCTGAAACCTCGGCAAACCCGGCTCCAGTTTCACGGAGTTGGGCTTAATGAAGACCTCGGTTGATGCTCGGCAGCTCGGTCAACGACCGCCACAGGTGATTCACCATGGTGCTTTTGCAGGCGTTACTGGTTCTTGCCATGAGTTGTTTTTGCGCCCAGACGATTCTGTGCTGATTGATTGTGGCATGTTTCAGGGGGCGGAGGCAGAAGCTGATGGAGCTACTGGTCGTGAAATTGAATTTGACCTTTCCCATGTACGTGCCTTGATTGTCACCCACGCCCATATTGATCATGTCGGCCGCATTCCGTATCTGTTGATGGCCGGTTTTCATGGCCCTATTTACTGCACCGAAGCTACTGCACTGTTGCTTCCTATCGTTATCGAGGATGCGCTCAAGCTCGGGCTCACGCGCGATCCAGAATTGATTGCTGGAGTTCTCGGCGCATTGCGCCGCATGCTGCGGCCCGTGGCTTATGATGCCTGGGTGACTGGCGATGGCTTGGCGGGTTCGGCGGGTTCGGCGGGTTCGGCGGGGGATGTTCGCATGCGGTTTCGCCAAGCCGGGCATATTCTTGGCTCAGCTTATGTAGAATTTGCTTGGCCTGACGAGTATCGTGTCGTTTTTTCCGGCGACATCGGCTGCCGCAACACCCCACTTTTACCCGACCCCGAACCGCTGGAATACGCCGATATGCTCTTTCTTGAAAGCACCTACGGTGACCGTTTACATGAATCGCGAGTGGACCGCGCTGAGCGTTTGCGCAAGGTGGTGGAGCGTTGTGTGAGCGACGGCGGCGCAGTTTTGATACCAGCTTTTAGTATTGGTCGTACGCAAGAATTACTCTATGAAATTGAACAGTTAATAACCTCGAATGATGGCATTTGGCCCAAAATCACCGTCATTTTAGATTCGCCTATGGCAAGCGAATTCACCGCACTTTATGCCGAATTAACACACCTTTGGGACGCCGACGCCCTCGCACGTTTAAGCAGCGGACACAATCCGCTGAATTTTGACCGCTTGCACGTCGTACGTACCCACGTTGAACACGAACACATCGTCAACTTCCTGCGCACCAGCGGCGAACCCTGTATCGTCATCGCCGCCAGCGGCATGTGCACCGGCGGTCGCATGCAGAACTACTTACGCGCCCTATTACCAGACCCACGCACCGATGTCGTGTTTGTCGGCTATCAGGCCGATGGCACCCCCGGGCGCGCCATTCAACAATATGGCCCCACTGGCGGCTATGTCGAATTCGGTGACGAACGCATCCACATCAACGCCCAAATTCATACCTTAGGCGGCTACTCCGCCCATGCCGACCAAGCCGAACTCATCGACTTCGTTCGCAGCGCATCGCGCATCGGTGAAATCCGCCTCATCCACGGCGAATTAACCGCCCGCACCGCCCTCGCCCAACAACTCCAAGCCCACGGCTACCGCTGCCCCACCCCCTAGAAAGGGCAGCCCACTTTGCTGCCTCTCTCCCGAAGAAAGGGCAGCCCCCCTCTGGTCCGAGCTGTTAGAAGCAGACCTCTGCCCTATTCGTTGGGCATTCATTGAAGATTAGCGGGTTGCAGACTGTTTCTTATGTAGCTAAAGTATCTGAAAGATTACCTCGGAATCCTCCATGCAGATGCGCCTGTCCAAACGCTGGAAATTGCTTATCCTAGTCATAAGTGCCCTTTATTTAGCGAGTGCTTACTGGGGTATTGAACAAGTCCATCGATTGTACTTGCAGGAGGTGCGGTCTGAGCAACGCGACGAAATGGAAGGTCGAGTTTCATTACTGCGTTCTAATCTGCAATCATTGATTTATCGCGAAACCTATATAGCCGACAGCTTAGCAACTCTCGTGTCGCTCGACCCAGAAGGTACACTCGCAACTTGGCCGGCAGTCGCAGAGAGATTACTACAAAAGTCTGTTATCGCTCGAAATGTTGGGGTTGCGCCGAATGATATTATTCAGTACGTCCATCCACTGGCGGGAAATCAAGCGTCACTTGGTTTCGACTTTCGTACTTCGCCAGAACAATATGCAACTGTCCAGCAGGCACGAATCAGCCAAGATGTCTATGTAACCGACCCCGTAGACCTGATTCAAGGCGGCCGCGGGATCATCGCACGCTTCCCTATTTTTCTTGATGCTCCGAAAAATCAAGATTACTGGGGCACTGTTAGCGTGGTTATGGATGTTGCTAAGATCCGTCCATTACTTAATTTAGAACGACTTGCAGACACCGAGCTCGCATTGCGCCGACAACTTGAAGACGGCACGACAAACGCAGTCTTCTTCGGTGATATCTCTACTTTTGCTGAAGCAGACATGATACTGCCCATACAAATTCCGAATGGTACTTGGCAGATGGCGGCAACATTCTCGAACAAGATGAACACCAAGGAGCAGGTTTTAAGCTTCGGTATTCGGGTTGTCTTGTGGGCCTTGATCGTGCTGATTTACGTTACTGTAGCGGCCCTCCTCCGAGCCTCAACACTTGCACGAAAGAACGCTCGTCAAGACGAGTTAACCGGGCTAGCCAATCGACGAGCGCTCATGGAGCGGCTCAATAAGATGATGACTGATAAACCTCGTCGTCACTTTTCATTAATTAACCTCGATTTAAACGGTTTTAAAGCCATCAATGACACCTATGGACACGGCGTGGGTGACGCTTATTTATCTCATTTTGCCAATCTACTTCGTAAAAATGTGCGCAGTACAGATTTGCCCGTGCGGGCTGGAGGTGATGAGTTCTTGATTATTCTCGACCGAGTTACTGAATTGGAACAGCTTAAGAAACGCGTTGTGGCTTTGCGGCAGATTTTGGAGGGCAGCCCTTTTCATTGGCGTGATCACGTTATACCTATATCGGTAAGCATTGGTTTTGCTCGCTTTATTGGCCAATCCCTAAGCATTGAAGATCTGTTACGTGAAGCCGATCATGAAATGTACACCAACAAGCGCGAACAACGCGCAGCCCGCGCCGAGTAAGCTCTAAATCTCGAGAAAGGGCAGCCCCCCCTGCCTGCACCGCTCCGACCGAGGAAGGGCTGCCCACTTTGGAGGTTTTATGCTGCTGAATCAGCAGGTTGGCGCTGCATAGATGTGAGGATGATAAGCGGTACCACTATCAGTGCGGCGCCAATATAGAAACGTAGCTCGGGTTGCTCCGCAAAGAAAATCATTCCGACCACGACAGCACCCACTAAACCGGTATATTCCGCACTAGAAACAACGTTACTCTGGGCTGCTCGGTAAGCGAATACACAGGTCGCCGCATAAATCAAAACAAAAATACTCGAACCAAACGCAAGCGCCGCCATATTCCAATTCCAAGCTCCTCCCTCAATTAAAGTACCGATAATTCCAGCAGGAACTCCCAGAATAGTAGTTAAATAAAGTGTTTCCATAACGCCATGCTCGGCTGGTAACTTTTTAATAAGGAGGTTATTTACAGCCAGCGCTAAAGCCACACCTAGTGCAGCCAATACGAAGCCGTTCACTTCGCTTGGGTTTACAATAACGATGACACCAACTAACCCTAAAATCGAAGTAAGAATTGCAAACCAACTTGCTCGCTCACCGAAAAATAAAACCGCAAGAAATACCGTAATTAACGGTGCGGCATAGAAAATCGCATTTGCTGTAGCAAGCGGTAAAGTCGTCAGCGAAAGCACCATGAATAAAGAGCTTAGAAACCAAACATGTGCCCGCACGAAATGCCATTTTATTTGGCGTGGCCGAAGTGACTTTTTCATAAGCATTAGCAGCGGTACCAGTACCAACAACGCGCTTATTTGTCGCATAAACGCAAACTGAAATGGCGTTTCATAACCATCCAGAAGTTTGATGAGCGAATCAGATAAAATGGCGACGTTATTGCCGAGAACCAACATGAACACTGCTTGAATTAATGAACGATCCATAACGCCTCCTTATTCGCTATCGATTGATAAGCCGGAGTTTACGCGTGATTCTTTATTATATAAAATGACATATATTCTGCTTAATATGAGTTTTACTAATAATGACAATTCCCTTTCGGTCCATTCACTACTTTTCTGAAGTTGCACGCTTAGGCAGTTTTTCAAAAGCCGCCGAACGCCTGTTTGTCACTCAAAGCGCAGTCAGTCATCAAGTAAAAATTCTTGAAGAATATTTAGGCCATGAACTTTTCGTTCGGCGCGGCCGACAATTACTTTTATCCGCCGTAGGACGAAGTTATTACGATAAAATAAACTCTCCAATTGAGACGATTCAGTTGGCAACACGCGGAATAAAAAGTGGCACCGACGGACGCTTGCGATTAGCTCTGTTTGGATCATTAGCAGTGAAGTGGCTCATTCCCGCAATCGACGAGTTTCGTCAGCGCTTTCCAAACGTCGATTTATCCCTTCAAATACTCACTCAAGATGGTGAATTTGATACAGCGAAAGCCGATTGTTTTATTACGACCAAACCACCTAAAACGGGTTTCGTTATCTGGCATTTATATGATGAAACACTACGTCCTTATTGCGCTCCCGCGCTTTGGTCTGAGTTGCGAGATCTCGAAGATCAAACGCAAATCGCTAATTATCCTTTGCTCTCTGCGGCATCTACATTTGCGTCACAAGAGCCCGGGAAAGATTGGCAAGTGTGGTTTGAAACATTTGGCTCGAAAATTCCGGCTCACACCAAAATTCATCACTTTAGTCATTTGTTGTTGGCATCCGAAGCTGCCAAGTATGGACAGGGTATCGCTTTGTTAAATGAATTCATGACTACCGCTAGAGAACGAGAAAGCGAGCTATTTGAATTACCTTTTAACAGCATTAAAACGGACGATAGCTTTTACTTTATCTACCCCGAAGCTTATGCGCGAAATCCATCGCACGAGGCATTAACAGATTGGCTGATAAGCCTATGTAAGGGGCATCGCGCGCCGATTGAGCCGACCTACGATGATTGAATTACAAAGTCTTTTTAGCAGCCGTAAAAAGGTCAATCTTCATCAAGCTTTAGCTTTAACTTTCGCCCAAGTCGCGCCGACATGGCCTCGACAAAATCATCAGAACCAAAGGCACCTTGCGCGAGCTGAGTCGCGCGAATTCTATTGAGAAGTTTGCGATATTCACGGCTGTGAACTTTGGTTGTATTGATTAATTTTCGATAATTCTGCCGGCATTCGATTGGGTTCCTTCCTAATTGCAAAAATGCCTTATGCGGCTGTAAGAACTTAGAAAAAAGCCCCTCCGCATTATGACGATACGAACTCCAATGCCAACTTCTTGGGTGGCGCGTCAAACGCGCCTTTACCGGATTCAATTCAATATACCGATACACCGTAATTGCATATTCGTCATCGCCAACTAAAGATGAAAAAAAGCGCTTTTCATAAAGCGTTCCTGTGCGGTGATATTTGGCGTTGTAATAACGCGTATAACAGCCCGTAAGACACATCATCATACGCCCAACTTTGTGGCGACTATTCGGTGTTACCAATAAATGAATATGATTTGGCATAAAAACCCAAGCATGGACTGCAACTTCGTACTTCTTTGCAAAGCGAATGAGCATTCCCGCAAACCGCTGGCAGTCATTTTCATCTTTAAAGATTCGCTGGCGATTATTCCCTCGTTGGGTAATGTGTAACGCAATTCCCGGCACATCATTTCGTTTACGATTAGGCATCTCAACTATCCTTGTTGGTCGCTTAAATTTCAGTATAGCGACGTTGTGCAACATGATGTTTTCGTGTCATTGTTAGCTTACAAACACCGTTCTACCACCAGAAAGGGCAGCCCTCCCTCCCGCATCACCGCACGACAAGGAAGGGCAGCCCTCTTTAGCGGTCGGATGCACATTAAATTATCCAAAAGAGGGCTGCCCTTTCTATGCAGATTCGTGCCATTTTTACTGCGCTGCTGGTTGTTGCGACAACGAGTTGCGCTCTCGCAAATGAACCTCATAATTCACTGCAAGAGGACCAGGATTGGTACATTCCAAAAGCTGAAAATCTTGTCTTGTTTGAGCTTGATACTGGCAACGTGATCATTGAACTCGCACCTTTTTTTGCGCCGAATCATGTGCAGCATTTTCGTGAGCAAGTTCAACACGGAAATTATGATCAAATCGATTTTTATCGAGTGATCGAAGGCTTTGTCGCTCAAGCTGGGCCTGAGGGTGCCGCAGATGAAGCGCCATTGGCGGCGGAGTTTGAACGTTCGCAAGATAACAATACAGATTGGTTATTAGTGCAGCAGCCAGCGCTGTTGGCCAAAAGCGAAGGATATCTAAATCACTTCGCTGCGGCGCGCGATGAGACTAATGAGTGGTTGGTGCATTGTCCTGGAACCCTCGCTATGGCGCGATCAAACGAGCCCGATAGCGCAGCCAATCATTTTTACGTCGTCCTCGGCCATGCTCCACGGCATCTTGATCGCAACATGACCATCTTTGGGCGTGTGATTAAAGGTATGGAACACCTGCAAGCATTGCCGCGCGGCAGCGTTGAAGCTGGAGGTGTCATCCAATCGAATAAACCGCGAGGAAGCATCAAAAAAGCTGAATTATTCAGTATGATAGATAGCCAAGAACGACCGAGCATTCGCATTCAAAAAACTACAGGAGTGGCTTATACAAAGCGTCTCACGGAGGCTCGAGCACGCAACAACGAGTTTTTTATCTACAAAGGTAACGGCGCGCTAGATATTTGCTACTACCCACCGCGCGTTGAAATGACGCTGCCTGATACTAAGCGGCAGGCGGAAAAACTGCCGTAACTCTGACCGTTAACGGTTTGCCGTTGTGCGACCAAGGAATGGTTGCGCCCTCAGACAAGCCGATAAGAGAACTCCCAACCGCGGTAAGAACAGAAATATCATCGTGATCATTGACGCGTTCCTCTGGGTAGCACAAACGTTTTTCGAAAACTTTTCCAGACTCGATAATTTCGAAGCGAACACGGGAGTTCATAGTGACCACGCCTTCAGGTAACTCGCTCTGCGCTACTATTCTCGCGCGCGCCAGCTCATCTTCCAATTTTGCTGCGTATTCATCACCCGCTTTTTGCTTTTCAAGCAAAGTTTCCAAACGTTGTAAATCATGTTTTGAAATAACTATTTCCGGCAGGATGCTCATAGCTCCCCTCCCCTAATTGTAAAACTATTTAAATTTGTTAGATGCGAAATGAGCCGGTCGCAGCGTAAAGCGCGGCCGGCTTAGGCGTGAAAGATTAGAACTGCGTGCGCGGTTTGGCGCGGTATTACCAACATGTAATTTATCTCCGAGTCTTTGTGCGAGTTTACTCGAAGAGTCCGAAAAAGCAATAAGTTGCGGAGAAAGGGCTGCCCTCTCTGCTGCGATGCCCGCCGCCGCAGAGGGGCTGCCCTTTCTACGATGGCATTGCAGCGCCAACAAGGCCTATAGCGCAGTTGGACCTCGCCCCAAAAACAAAAGCCAACCCACTTGTTGCAAATGCGAATGATTCGCATTAGGATCGATGGAAATTTGAATCTTGGGAGATTAACCAATGGTACAACGCTCAAAAATAGGCATAACACTAGCGGCGTTATGCACGCTCGGCGCATGCGGTGGTTCTGACAGCAATAACGAACCCGCGCTCGAATCCATCCAAGCGCAACTCAACGAAGACACCTCCTGGCAGCAGGCGGTAAACTTTAACGGCACACCCATCGTCATCACTGCGCCACAACATGGTGAAGTCAGTGTCGGTGCAGCACTCGTAACCTACACTCCTAATCAAGACTTCAACGGCGCAGACTCTGTTCTCATTGAGGCCGGCAACACGCGCTACTCGATCAGCTTTGATGTTGCGCCAGTCAATGACGCGCCGCGCATCACCCAATCGCTCATCGAAGTTGCGGCAGAAAACCGAATCGACGGCCAGATTAATGCTGAAGACATAGACGGCGATACACTCACTTTCGAGCTAATCGAAGCACCAGAAACAGGCTCGTTAACACTCGCAAACGATGGAGCATTTACGTTAGAAATAGATACTTTAACGTTGCCAAATCAATCATTTAAGATTGCTGTAAGTGATGGAATCGCTGAGACTAAAGCGACGATCCAACTCAAACCGGCATATACCACAAACGCAGAAAAAGCAGCTTATTACTATCGGTCTGACAAATCCCATCTCAAAAATGCCGAAGCCAAAGCCGCAACCATCAATGACGATATTCTTGCCGCTCCTGCTTACAGCGCCATCGCACAGGGGTATGCCAAAGCAGCGTTACAAACCGAAGTCGACCGCATTTTTGACGACCATATTCGCGGTCAAGAGGCGACCGCGCGGGCTCTTCAAGATCTCGCTAAGGCTTACGAACAAGGCAACGACCAAGAAACAGCCAATCGGCTACGTCGCGATGCGCTGAACGCCTACGCACAATTCATCGCTGATAATGGCCTCGCCAATATCTCTGCAACCGATGCAAGCTTTTTGTTGACCCTGCTAAATCAACAGGTCAATGCCAACGACAACGCAGGTGCCGAACAAACAATTCAACAGTTAAACCTCTATACGTCAACTATTGGCGGTGCAAATACAGAGTATTCAACAGCTTACGGCCGATTGGTAACCGCCTACCGAAATCAAGTTTCGGCAGCAATCGAAGCCTATCAGCAGCAACGGGATAACACGTCACGTAACACAGCACTAGCTGCAATCGATCGTTTTAGCGGCATTGTCGCCAGCACGGGCTTTCAAACGTTAACGCGCGGCGACTTGGCAGGAGAGCGGGCCTACAAACTTGCACCGCTCTATAGTGCGACTGCCGTTGGCTACTACATTAGTATTGGAGAGCTCGAGGCAGCCCGCACACAACTCGCTGAAACTATTAGCTATTATACAGCGGTGGATTACGATTCTGAGTTAGCTCGTGAGGCAAAACCGTACGCCGCAAATAGTTTGCAAGACTACACGTTTCCGCTAGTGGACGCCGCTGCAGCTTTCGCAATCCTCTATCCCGAGCGTCCAAGCAGTGAGAACGTCCCCTTTAATTTAATCCCAAGTGACAGTGTTATTTTCGCAAGAGCGCAAACCGCCATCAGCGGAGCGTCAGCATTAGCGGGGATTTTGAATGGCGGCTCGGTGCAAGATGCAATCGCTCAGCTGCGTAACGATTTTGCTAATGATTTACGTGAGCTGCAGACCCAGTTTACACAAAATACAGTTTCTAGCCCCTATTTAGGTGCGCAATTGCTGGCACTCGGATACGAAGCTGAAGCGGCAGTCGCATTTGCCGCCGGATTGGAAGTTTTGACCTCCAGTGCTTACATTGCAGAGAACGGTGGCGCCACCTTGTATACCACTGGAACACGTGGATGCCTTAAATTTGTTCAGCTTTATCAAAGTGTTGACAGCCTCGATGCAAACGATGCCGCACAAGCTTGCGAATCTATGGCCACAACATACTTCACTGCAGTAGAGGGCGACGTTTCTGTTGCCGACGTAGTGAACGCTCACATTGACGCTGTCACCGCTTGGCAAGCCGTCAACTCGAATCAGCGCGCGTTGAACGTGTTGGAAGCTTTACGGTCGCGTTTTGTGGAATTAACCACAGACTCTGAAGAACAGTTCGAATTCTGGGTCGATTACGCGCGAGTGAGTGTTCACAGCGGTGCCTATACCGTTGCTTTTGAGGCAGTAGAGCATTTGTTAAATTTAGCGAGTGATGAAAGCTTATCGAACCTTGCCCGTACTAAGCAATTGATCGTAGTGGCTAAACTGTTGTCGAGTCTAGAACCGACCAATGCAGTGTTGTTTGACCGCTTCTCCCTACTCGAGCGGATGCGCCGAGTTGCATATAACGACGACGACTACGCGTCAATAATGCAGCGCGCTGAGCTATTAAATGAAGTCGTTAGTTCCTCTTTAGCCACCGCATTACGCGCAACGCCCGCGGCCGATGCACTAGATTTAGCCGAAGATTTTGTTCGCGCCATGAGCTCACTGCGTAAGTACTCACTTGCAGGTGAACTATTGGCTGAACTGCCGCTTGGTGCAGCCGAGCGCCTCACTTATGGCGCAATCATTGCACAAACCCAAGCTTTGCAAGACGACTTCCCTGCCAGTCTCGTAGCTTCAGTGGATACGGATAGCGATGGCCTAGCTAACTTTTTAGCGGTTAATGCTTCGCCTGAGCAACTCGAAGCAAACGATATTGCAACCGATAACGATGCCGACAATGATGGAGTTGAAGATGCCAACGACCCAACGCCACTCGGCTAGATTTTCACGCCTGTGGGTGGCGCTAACACCTCTGCTTGCTTGCAACGTTTTTATTGCGCCCGACGCTTATGCTGCGGGCGCTAGCGAGGCGCCGCCCACCGAAAAAGGGCAGCCCTCCTCCTCCGCACCGGCCAAATCAGAAAGGGCAGCCCTTTCTGCGGCTGAAAGCCAAGCAGACCAAGGCCGTGCGCCGGAAATCAAACCGCTCGAGCGCATTATTGTCAGGGGTCAGCGTTATGCACCCGAAAGCCTCACATTAAGCGGTGAGTACAACCTATCGCGCGACTATTTGGATGGCCTTCCGCAGGGCAACGGCAATATCACAGACTTATTGCTGACGTTGCCTGGAGTGCAAGGCTCGGAAAGTGCTCTAAGTGCGGAAGCACAAGGCGAAATTCGTTCGCAGCTATTATCCATATCGGGGGCACAACCTTGGCAAACCGGCTTCTTCTTCGACGGTGTCAATAACAACTCGCGTCTCGACCCTGCTGCAAGCGATGCCTCGCCTGCGCAGGTTAATGACGTGCAGGGTCACCCACAAGCGACCTTTATCAACCAGAGCTTGGTCGACAATGTAACCGTCTATGACAGCAACGTACCCGCCAAATTTGGCGGCTTCTCAGGCGGAGTAGTCGATGTGCAGGCTAGGCGTAATATGCCGTCTGACGCCAGTCTCAACCTCAGTTATCGCGGCAGCGAATCAAGTTGGAATCGCTATCGCGTTATCGATGAGCGTCAATTAAACGGCCAAGAAGGCGCCGACGATAATGATGCGGAAACCTTCGCAACACCCGAGTTCAGCAAACGTACTCTGAGTTTAAGCGGCACCGCACCTATAGGTGATGACTACGCGCTCGACTTTGCATTGAGTCGCACCACTTCTACCGTGACCGAACTTTCGCTGCGGCAGAACGAGCTAACCGAACGCGAATCCGTCAGTAGCAGACTTGCATTCACAAGCTATGCCTGGGGTCTCGATGAGGTTCGAATTTCAGCGACTTACTCACCCTACGACGGCGGTTATTTACTGCCTGATGTCAAGGATTCCGCGTTCTCCATCGAAGGTGGAGGGCAGACCTTGCAAATTTCCGCGGAACATCGAGTGAGGGCTGCCCTTTTTGCTACCTCCGTAGCCTACGCAAGCTCCGAAAATAGCCGCTCCGCGCCAAATATTTATTTGCCGTGGTACCGTGCTCCCGGCAAAGATTGGGGCATTGACTCGGGTGAAGTTCCTTTCAGTGTTGAGGGCGGTTATGGCGATATTGAAAAGGAGCAAGAATCCTTAACTTGGCAAGGCTCAATCAACTTCGATACTTGGCAATTGGGCGCCAGTGATCATCGCTTTGAAATGGGCTTTGAAACCAGCTACCTAGAGTTAGCAAGACGCCGCACGGAAACCGGTTTGGTCTACAACAGTCCATTTCGCGATGCCAATATCGACTGCCGGGGACAAACTCTTGATTGTATTGAGCAAAGTTTTCAAATTCCGTTAGAAATTTTAGCGGAAGAGCTCGGCGGCACGATTGACTTCAGTAACCCGGAACACCTCGCAGCATATGAAGCTAACCTATTGACAAGGGGACAATTTTTTCAGTATCGCCGAGTGTATCCATTAGAGTACATTAATGTTGCGTTACAGGAATCTGCTGGCTATCTACAACATTCTATCGACCTGAATTCTTGGGAGTTTAAGCTGGGTTTACGCGCAGATTATGACGACTTCTTGCGTAATTTTAATTTTGCACCACGTTTACAAGCAGGCGTAGATATTGGCGATGCGCGTTTCATTTTAGGAGCCAACCGTTACTACAACGCAAATGTGCTCACCTATAAAATTCGCGAGCAACAACGCGGCTATATCACGCAATATCGCTCGCTGGTGAACGGTGTTGTGCAGGACTGGCGCACCTCGTCCGACGCGCAACGGTTTCGCTATCGCTTTGACGATTTGCGCACGCCTTATAGCGATGAAGCGACCTTGGCCTGGAAACAGCGGATTGCCGGCGGTGTGTTCAGCATCAAAGCAGTACAGCGTTGGCGTCGCGACTTGTTAACGCGCGAAAATACTATCGATCGCGACGGTTACACCGAAATCATCCAAGGCAACGAAGGTGAAGGCACGCATCAACGCCTAACCCTTTCCTATCAGCGTGCCTTTGGTCGTCATGGACTCTGGCTGCACGCAAGCCACACCGAAAATGAGACAACTGCAGAATCCTACGATGCGACTGTTGAAGCCATTCCTGAAGATGAGATCGTCTTCTTACAAACGGGTGATGATTATCGGTTGCTTAGCTTGGATGATTTATCTCGTCGCCAAGACGACTTTTCACGTCCGCTAACAGCCCATTTATCGCTGCGAAGTGATTGGTCAGACGCATTCAGTACAACCCTAATGGTGAACTACGTTGGCGAATACGAAAGTGCGGAAAATACAGGTTTGTTGCGAGAAATATCACGAGGCGACCAAATCTGCTCAGATTGCGAAGTAGACGCCCTCAATTACCCCGTATTTCGGGTGGTCGAGCGCCCTGCTCGCACGTTACTGAATGCAGTTTTCCAATATGAGTTTGCCCTGCATGAGGAGCATGAGCTGAGTCTGTCATTTGAAGTGTCAAATTTGCTCAATTCTCGCACCTACAGTGTCGGCCCAGGCCTAGCAGGAATTGAGACCGGTCGGTCGTTCTGGTTCGGAGTCAATTATGCGTGGCGCTAGATTCAAACTGCTGTTGATGACCATCATATCGCTGCCTCTGCTGTTCCATTTATTGCTCGTGGGGGCTGCCCTTTTTTCCAGCAACGGCACTGCTGACACGAGTTCTAGTTTTTCTGCGACATTGTGGCAACGCTATGTACTCCCGCAAGAGCAATGGCCTCCGCTTGCGGTAGGAGCAGCCGATGATTTGCAGCCCCTTCCTGCCCCTTCTACTCAGGACCCGGAATTAGTCAGATTTGGCGCACAGCTATTTCACGATCCGGGGCTCTCGCGCGACGGCAAAGTCAGCTGTGCAAGTTGTCACAAAAGTTCACATGGCTTTGCAGACACTGAACGGGTGACGCCAGGTGTCGATGGATTACTGGGTAAACGCAACGCACAAAGCTTGTTGGACGTGCACTTGTGGGACACATTGTTTTGGGACGGGCGAGCAGCAAACTTGGAGGAGCAAGCACACATGCCGTTGGAAGATCCCGTAGAGATGGCCTCCACGCGACAGCACGCCGTTGATTATGTGTCGGATAAATATGGCGAATCTGCTTGGTCGGAAATTGCTCGAGCATTGAGTGCATTTCAGCGAACCTTGACCCTGCATGAACACCCTGATAACCGCTTGGACCAATTTTTGTGGGCTGTTGACGATGGTGATGTCGCCTTGGCGTCCTCGCTGCTGACTGACCAAGAGCTGCATGGGCTACATTTGTTCCGCACCAAAGCGGGCTGCATTCGATGCCATAGCGGAGCCTTGCTCTCAGACCAAGAGTTCCACGTAACGGGCTTTCATTATTACGGTCGCCGATTTGAGGACTTAGGCCGCTGGGAGCATGAGCAACGGATTGAAAACTTGGCCGCTTTCCGCACCCCTATGCTACGAGGACTGATGCAGCATCAACCATGGATGCACAATGGCTTATTCAACGATCTACGCGGCATCGTTCGCCAGTACAGCCATGGCGGGCCGCGACCACGACGCCCAGCCTCTTTACCGCTGGTGATGCCATACCCAGAAACTACCGCCGAACTTATGCCCTTCTCGCTAACGCGCGAAGAAGAGGACGCCCT
Source organism: Pseudidiomarina atlantica (assembly GCF_000753735.1). Lineage (GTDB taxonomy): Bacteria > Pseudomonadota > Gammaproteobacteria > Enterobacterales > Alteromonadaceae > Pseudidiomarina > Pseudidiomarina atlantica. The sequence continues at coordinate 28,209 of NZ_JPIN01000011.1, forward strand.
GCTCGCGTTTTTGCAGATGCTCTAAATTGTTACGCTCTACATAGAAAGGGCAGCCCTACCTCCAAGTTGGCCGTTACCGCAGGAAGGGCTGCCCTTTTTCGCAATTAATGCCAAGCGTGGTGGGGTGTTACGGTTGTTCAGACTGGATGTAAACTTCGCGTTTCGTTACTAGGCACATTTCCCCCGCAACGACTGGCGTTAAATACACATTAAGCCCCTCGTCATTATGCAAAGCCACCGATATATCGCGCAGAGCGCCAGTATATTTCATGTCGCCAAACCATTCTTCACGAATCACGGAGCACGACTGTTCAACAACGTATGTTTCCGTATAGCTCCAGTCACAGGCTCCCTCGCGCGGCATGATCGTCATTGAGATATGACTATCGCCGTCTGAGTACTCTTTCACGATCAGCGAGTCAAATGGACGATCATTTGGTGCTTCGGTCCCCCACATATCATGGGAGCCATGCGCATGACCGTCGAGTACAAACTCGGATAACTCTTTTGTGGTCTGCAAGCACTGCTGCATACCAACCTCGACAGCACGTTCATACGAGGATGTTACAAACTCTTCTTCTGCTTGGGCTTCATCTTCGACAGCCGCAGCTTGAACTGAGGCAAGGAGCAATAGACTGATAGGTGTTAACACGTTCACGGATACTCACTCTGATAATGTAAAAAAGCGTTAGCGAAAATGCCTGAACGCCAGTATTGACGGTCGACTTCCACCTAAAAAGGGCTGCCCTTTCTAAAAGCACGAGGCCCGCGCAAGTGGGCTGCCCTTTTTAGCGGAGGGAGCCGCACCACGCAAAGGCTGGCGGCTGCACCCAGTCGACGTTTGACGCAATGTAGCAAAAAAGTTGCGGCGGTACGATAGCCAATAACGAAATGTTTGCTATAACTATGAGCTGAAGCAATTAGGGAAAGCAGCGTGAAGACTCAACCGATTAAAACAACAACAAAAAGTTACCAAGAGCATTTCGAACAAAGGGGCACCGCCTACGAACGAGCGATGCAGGCGTATCCGCATGCCCGTGACGAAGAGTTTCTACAGGCACTAAACGCCTCAGCAAACATCCTAACCAACCCACAGCAGCAGCTCAGAGTTGCTGATGTCCCAGCTGGTGGCGGTTATCTGCAACGTTATCTGCCGCCTAACTGTATTTGGCTCGGCCACGAACCATGCGCAAGCTTCATGCACCATGCGAGCACCAGCCACGTAAGCCCCAGCCCATCAACCACAAACACCCAAATCACCGATCGGCCACTCCTTCCGCTACCTTGGCAGGACCAAGCCATCGACGTCGCCATCAGTGTCGCCGGCTTACATCATTTAGAGGACAAAACGCCCCTATTCAAAGAGCTGCACCGAGTCCTAAAAAGCAACGGCGAACTTATCATTTCCGATGTGGCCACAGGTTCAAATGTCGCAACATTTCTCGACACTTACGTGGGTGCAAACAATAGTACCGGGCATGAAGGGATCTACCTCGACGAGCGCACCAAGCAGGAATTACGCCAAGCCAACTTCACCATCACAGCCCACAAGCACAACCATTTCTTCTGGAAATTCAATAATAAACAAGAGATGGCTGAGTTCTGTCATCAATTATTCGACCTAGAGCTATCCACTACTAAGGATACCCAAGAAGCCATCGAACGCCACCTTGGCGTAGCGACGATCGCCCACAACCAAGTCGGCATGCGTTGGTCACTCACCACCATCCGCGCAATACCTAACTGAGAGTCCTAAGCCCAAATGACAGCCAAACTCATCTTAAAAAATGGTCCGTTCGAGTATAAACAAGGCTACTTACATGGCCGAAATTTTCCGACGTTGAAGGTCCGGGTAAAGTCAGAAAATGCCTACGATGACTGGCCTCAGCTATTGAATAACCTCGTCAAAAGAACTCAGCAACACATTGAGTTTATGGGGTTTTCAGTCGACAGCGATGGCATAAGCATAGATACAACACCGCTCGACAGCAGCTCGGACTGGAGCGTATTGAGTATCCCAGTTCTGCACTGCAATACCGATATCATCTATCAATGTTGGCGCCTCGCGCTGTTTACCAGTGAAAAATCACTCGACACTGCCGCGCTCAAAAAGCTTGAGCCGATGAAACGCAATAGCCCCAGCCCCCTCATGACGAATGCCGCAAACGTGCTCGGTTTGCCCCTTTTCATTATTGCCAACGCTACTGCACAGTATGGCCTCGGTCGTAATTCGCGATGGTTTAACCATACTTTTAGCGAACAAACATCGAATCTTTCAGCGCGTCTCGCGCGTGATAAAAAATTAAGCATCCAGCGGCTCAGAACCGCGGGCCTCCCCACCACCAAGCACTATTTGGTCAGCTCCTTAAATCACGCACTTGATGCGGCGAAACACCTTGGCTACCCCGTGGTTGCGAAGCCTTATAATCAAGATGGCGGTGGTGGTGTCACGGCGGCAATTACCGATGCCAAGGAGCTGACATTTGCGTATGAAAAGGCCACCAAGTTCAATAAGAGTGTGTTGATTGAGAAACATGTCGAAGGCCGCGATTATCGTCTGACGGTGTTCGACGGCAAGCTTGTTTGGGCGGTTGAACGACGGCCGGCAGGAGTCACCGGTGATGGCAGTAGCTCCATCAAGCAACTGATTGAAAAAGAGAATCAAAACCCTGCTCGCATGCCCGGTAGCGCCAAACAAACTCTAAAGCCCTTACAGCTCAATAAAGATGCCGAGTTAATGCTCGCGAAGCAGCAGTTAAAAGCTTCGGATGTTCCCAAGAAAGGCCAGTTTGTCCGCTTGCATAGCATTGCGAACGTCGCCACTGGCGGCACGCCGCATGTGGTGACGGACATGGTGCATCCCGATAATGCCGTGTTAGCCGAGCGCGCTGCCGCTGCATTGCGCCTTGACCTTGCTGGAGTCGACTTGATCATTCCGGATATCAGCCGTTCTTGGCGCGAGACGGGGGCAGCAATTTGTGAAGTCAATGGCCAGCCAGATCTCGGCTCGACCACTGCGCGCCACTTATACACAGAATTACTCGCCTCGCGTGTTCCGCAGCAGGGCCGGATTCCTGTGGTGATTCTGGTTTATGCCGCCGATGCCGCCGATGCCGACGGCGCGGCAGCTCAAGCGGTCGAAGCCGCACAACAGACCGCCGCTGAACTGCGTAAGCAATATGAAAACGTGGGTTGCAGTTTGCCAACTTTACCAGCTCTCAAAGCAGCAGACATACTCTCAACGCGTCAAAATTTTATCAATGACACCGAAATCTTTCACGCTAGCAACGACTTCTACCATGTCGCTGTCATGTTCTTAACCGACCAGACATTGGACGCCCTAGTGATGTGCGCTTCAGCAGACGACGTCTTACAACAAGGACTTCCGGTGCAACGCGTTGACACGCTTAAGTTTTACGGAGCTATTGCCCCTGCGGTTAGGAAGGCGCTGGAGCCTCACATTGTCAGTACTTAACGCAGCTCGCTGACAGAGCTTGAGCGCTGACTACACCACCGGCGCGTTGCGCAAAATTGGCTGCTGCAAACTAATCAACGTCTCCGTCGCTTGTATTTCATCAATCGACTGGATTTTGTTGATCAATAAATCTTGCAACTGCTCAATCGACTGCACTAACACCTTGATAAATATACTGTACTGCCCTGTCGTATAATGCGCCTCAACGACTTCAGGCAAGGCCTCTAGCCGTGCCAACGTGCGCGGGTAGTCCCCTGCGCGCGCCAGATTAATGCCAATAAAACAGCATACTTGATAGCCGAGTTTGCGCGCATCAACGTGTACATGAGTGCCAGTGATCACCCCCGCTTGCCGCAACTTCTCAATGCGCACGTGAATAGTCGCAGCACTGACATTCTGCGCCCGCGCCAGCTCGGCATAGGAAGTTCGCGCGTTCGTTTGCAACGCATTGAGGATAAATTTATCGAGCGCGTCTAAAGTGAAATTAGCTGACATTTAATTTGCTTTCCTGTTTTATCCATTAAAATAGATTATTTCCAATTTATAGCCCATTTATTATAGATTGTTAATAGCGCAACTCTATATTCATTAAATAGTATTGAATATAAAAGCCAAATTGATGAATCTACCTTCAACAACAACGCAAATAACTTGAAGGAAATTCAACATGTCACCGATTCTCACTCGCCAACGCCAAGTCGCCCGCTTAAAAGCGCAAATCACGCATGATTTATGCGAAGCATTAAACCTCTACGAGGTGCATGCGCCCTTGCTCGTACCGGCAAATAGCGGCTTACAGGACACCTTAAGCGGTCGTGAGAGAGCGGTGAAAGTACACGTCAGCGCGGAACAGAAACATTACGAAGTCGTACACTCATTAGCAAAATGGAAGCGCAGCGTCTTGGCTGCACACCAGGTTCCGGTTGGCGCCGGTATCCTCGCGCAAATGACCGCCTTACGCCCCGACGAAGAACGCATCAGTGAGCGCCATGCGGTGCAAGTAGATCAGTGGGATTGGGAGCAAGTCATCAGCCCATCACAACGCAACTTAGCGACTTTACGCGCCACCGTCACCAGCATCTACCAAGTGCTAAGAAGGGCAGCCCTTATTTGCCTGCAGCCCACGCAGGTAGCGGAATCGGTATTTTTTGTTCACAGCGAAGAATTGCGCCAAATGTACCCTGCTTTGACGCCCAAAGAACGTGAACATGAGATCACAAAAATGCATAAAGCAGTGTTCATTATCGGCATCGGCCAAGAGCTAAAAGATGGCGTTGCCCACGATGACCGCGCCGCCGACTATGACGATTGGAGCAGCTTCAACGACGATGGCTATAGCGGCTTGAACGGTGATTTACTGGTTTGGCACGATGGCTTACAAGATGCTTTGGAGCTGTCTTCTATGGGGATTCGCGTCGACGCCACCGCTTTGAAACGCCAGGTCGCACAGCGCGCCAGCAGTACCGGCGCAGCGCAACGCACCCTGCAACAGCCTTGGCACCAATCCCTCCTGCAAGGAGGGCTGCCCTCCACCATAGGCGGAGGCATTGGCCAGTCTCGCGTGGCGATGTGGCTACAACAGTCTTCCCACATTCGCGAAGTCCAGTTTCCAACAACGCTTAGCGCATAGCCCGCGCGGCTTTAGCCCCTAAAAAGGGCAGCCCTCCCTGCACGCACGCAGCAACGCGAGGGAGGGCTGCCCTTTCTGCTAGATCAACTCAAAGCTTACGAGAAAATATCTCACTTCCCTCAAAGTAAATCCGCACCGCGACCAGTGACGAAGACTGCACCGGCAGTTGCAACGCGAAGTAACCATTGCGCTCCGAGGCATCATTGCCAGTTGGCTCCACCGCAAAGGTACGGGTCAACAACTCGCCATTCACATCCTCAGCGACCAAGGTGAACGGCCCCATTTCTGCAATTCCCGCAGGGCGATTCACATCTTTCACCAAGCGCAAACGCGTTTGCCCACCACGCTGATCAATCTCACCTGTGATCAAGGTGCTATAGAATGGCTCGCCAGTGGCGCGCGCGTGCGCCATAGCAGCACCATCAACAGCGTCAAAACCCTTCGGCGGCTTACGATCTAAATAATGTTGCACCGAATTGAACGAATAATCAGAAATGAACACTGGCCGACAGTAGCTCATTACATCTTTCACCATGTCTTTGTTGATGATCTGCGTTTTCACTGCATCGTAGCCATTACTACCAATCGTATCGGCCGGATAGGGATAATCGCGCATCACGAAGTCCGGATTACCGCAATCGACATGACCGAGACCTAAATTGTGCCCAATTTCGTGCGCAAACGTGGACCCCTGTTGAGCGCTATCAATAGTCAGTCCAACATTTCCGCCTTGAGACGCAATACCTGCAATGCCCAGCCCACTCGTTACCACACCAGCAGGGAAAATACCGTGATAGTGATGCTGCGCACCATCGAGTCGATACTTATCACGCAAAGCATTTATCAAGGTCGAAGGAGAGAAATCTCCATCCGTGTCATAGACGAAGGGCTCCTCGATGCGCAACTCCACATCTTGCAGTGGAAAATAATGCAACAGCATTTCGCGCGCTTTCTCGGCGGTAAGCTCAACTTCAGCGCTCACCCCATTCACCACCATCGGAAACAACGAAATGGACAGCTTATGTGCGGCGCCAACCACCGGCGTCTCGCTGTAGATGACCTCATCATTGAGCACCATACTCACTTGCAATCCTGCTTGCACCCATTCGGCAGGAATCTCCACACGATAGCTCGCTTCGAGCAGATGGTATTCAGGTTCGCTTGGAACTCCTCCAGCAATTCCGTTCATCGCTAATTCATGGGTTTCCCCATTCAGCTCAAGCAGCAAGGTAGCGTCAGGTACGGCCACGTCTTGATCGGCAATCATGTGCGCGCGGAACAACACGGAACGGTTTGGCACCAAGCTGGGACGACTGGTGATCACTGATTGCCCCCATTCCACATCAGTCAAGCGCAACTGGCTGGTGTCGAGCGTTTCGTCACGAAGCTCAAACTGGTCCACCACAAACCTGTCATACACACCGTCATCAATCACAAATTGCACATCATAGCGATCGAAATACTTGGGTAACTCAAGACTGCCAGCCGCACCGCATGACTCCACCAATACATCTGGATTATTCAACTGCTCGTTGCTGCGGTTGTAATGAATTTCACAATTCATATAAGCATCGACGCTGCCTTTGGTGAAATCCCACTCAAGTTGGACGGCATCATCAGACAAGCTTGCGACCGCTTCTACATCATAAAGCGCGTCAGCCGTTGGGCAATAGGTACTGGTATTACCCTTACTCACCACCAACAGCCAGCTTTGTTGTTCGGCCTGTTGCACCAAATCTTGTGTCACGCGTTGTTCCTCGGATGCGCAACCGAAAATCTGCACAAAATTACTGGCCCGCGCAAGACTACTGTTCGCTAGCGGACGCAAATCAATCACGCGGGTTCCAGTGAGCCGCATAATGCTGAGGTTAGGCATACTCGGTAAAAAGCTTAAATCGCTCACTCCCCGTGTATTGCCGAGCGCTAGGGTACGTAACCTTGGCAGTTGCTGTAAAAACGCATAGCTGCCGTCCTTTGGCTCCATGTCATCGAGTTCCAACTGCGTTAGCGGCATCGTCGCCAGCGGCGCAAAACTCTCGACCCGATTGCGCGCAGGTGCGCCTACCGTCATAAAATTCATATGACTGCCAATCCAGAGCGGATTAATATTCATGCCACGAAGCGGTTCAAGCGTAGTCAAACGAGCATTGATAAAAAGTGATTTAAGTCCCGTAGCAGCCTGAATTCCCTCTAAATCCGTCACCACAGGTCGAGCTTGTGACGAAACATAAAGATCCTGGACCCTCTCAACCAAATCCAACGTCAGTAATTCTTCGGGTTATAAGTCCCAGGTATCGCGAAATTCCTGCTGCAACACAGGATCTGCAAAATAATACTCCCCCGCAGCGGTGAACTTCGCCCACACCTCGCACTGCCCGTTGACATCATGCAGGGTCACCGAGCTCCCATTCCATTCGGCACTCTCGCAGCGCGAAGCGGCAACCAAATTCAGCGGACGCACCGCCCATTCAGTTAAATCACGCGGCCCAATCGCGGCAAGATCGATGGTCACCGATGCGCCATATTTCACGCCCTCAGCCGGAGCATTGTGGGTGCCATTGAGCGCAGCAACAGGTACCGCAACATTAAAGTTGGTGTCTTCCGGCGGCGTCAAAGTGACTTTAGCAACACAGTCCTCGTTGATCGGCCCGACAAAGACATCCACCCGCGGCGGTTCCCCTTCACGCGGCACGATTGCATCTAAAGGACAGCCTTCAACCGTGCTCACCTGCCAAAACTCGTCAACGAGGCCAAAATCCAACCGAAAGGTTTCGCCGCGATATTTTTTAATCGTTACATCCTCGCCAGGAAGGAACGCCCCACCCTCGCGTCCGTCGACGATTTCAACATTTACACTCACTAGGTCTTCTTCGATGCTGACACTGACATGACAGTCAGCGTTAATCGGACCGGTTGTATAAACCAAATCACTCAACGTGCCACCACAGCCTTCGACGCTTTTGATGCGCATATTCGGATCTGGAGCAATGGTGAAACTGGTGGTATTGCCTTCGTAGACCGTCGTTGCCGTCGGATTCACCGAGCCCCAGCGATCCACCGCTGCCGTCACTTGATACGATGGCAACTCAACAAAACTGGCGGTTACCGTGCAGTTTGCGGTAATTGAGCCCGTCCTGTAGGTCGAACCATTCAAACTGCCGCCACAACCAGTTACGGCGTCAATACCGTAATTGCTGGCGGGCGTTACGGTGAAGCTCGTGGTATTGCCGCTAGTGACGCGCGCGCTAGACGGACTAATCGAGCCGCCCGTGCCAGCCGAAGTGCTGACCGTATACGACGTTGGCTGGCTACCACCACCGCCCCCCGCAGGAGACGAAGCGTCACCACCACCGCCACAGGCTATGAGCGTGAACGTGGCAAGTATCGAGAAAATGGGTTTATGCATGCTTTTCGTCATAAAAACATCCTTATTCAAAGGTGTAGGCAGTTACTCCTTCGCCTACATCAAGGGAAACTTTGCTAAAAAACTCAACAGCCAATTCAGTAATGCTGCGGGAATCGCATCGGGGTCTGCGTAAAATGAAAATGCGCTGTTTTGAAAGTTATCAACTAGAGGCGCGTTGATATTAGTGCCCGCCAACACAAACAGCAGCACAAACAGCACCGATCCGACTTTGCCGGCCCCCCAGCGCTCAAAGCGTTCACTGGTATGCACCGCAATCAGCGTGAGCACGATGGTCAGCACAGTAATCATGGTGAGTGCCACCATGAACACCAGCCACGGCACAATCAGTAACTCCAGTAAAATTTGCCGTTCTTCACCAACAATCGCACTGTTTGTCGAGTCAAACTCAGTCGCGGCAAGCGCTTGGCGAAACGGCGGATAGGTATCGACCAACACATTCACTAGTGAGCCGTAGAGCTTGTCCGGCGCATCGGTTCGGGTGCGGTACCGCAACGCGTCACTAATGACGCTTGGCGCCACGCGAATAACATTGGCTTCTTGCATGTATTGCGCAAACTCGGGGGAGTCGATGAACTCGAGGAAACCCGCCGAGCCACGATGAATGGCAGTCCTCAGAATGTGCTTTTGATAGCCTGGATGCAAAGCTGAGAAAGACTCTTGTAGACGCCGTTCATACATTTTCCAACTACTCGCCATAAACAAAACGCGAGTCAAATAGCGTCCATTAATAGTTTCGTAACTGCCCGAACGACTCGGAACATCAGCGGGCCCGTGATTCGCTCTCAAATCGGTGCGTTTGTAGATAGATTGCCAATAGTAAATCAGGCGCCTTTTAAATAATCCATAAGTGGTGCGCTCGCCGATTTCACTGGTAATCGCTCGCATCGCGCGGGTCGCTTCTGCGCGACTGATGCGTTGGCCATTTTCCAATCGGCGGTAAATAGGCAAAACCGTACGGTAAGCAGAATCGCGATTGGAACGCGACGTCATTAACTTATTAATGAGCGCATATTCTGTCTCGATAAAGTGGCGAATAATGGCCGGAATAATCTTGGTTAAGTGAATCGTCTCGGTGTATTGAGCTTCGAGCGCAAGCGCTGCGTTGTATAGATCAAAAATAAGCTTAATCGCATCGCGTTGCGGACTCGACAGGTGTCCTGAGTTGCGTGCCAAAGTGTGATCAACTTCATTCAAATGCGCAAAAATGGCATCGCGATTCGTCGCCGTATAGTTCACCAAATTATCGCTCTCGAAAAATAGCGGAATCGACACCATTTGAAACGCCGCATAGTCGTCAACGTCTTGATTACCGCGCCCTTTGGCTTTGTATTCGGCCGGCAGAAAGGGTTCAATTTTTGTAATGTAGCGGCCTGCATCGCGGGCTAGACGAGCGTCATACATGCGCACCACCGTCGCATCAGAAAATAGTCGATGAACATTGCTCGCCACAAACACCAATGAAAACTGCAACACCACGAACCACATTGCGGCCGCAACAGTCAACACCACGCCCGACTTGAACCAACCAGAAACATCGAACGGCATCAGCTCCAGCAGCCACTCGTTAAACCGGGTAAACGACATGATCAGCAACGTTCCGGCAAGCGCCAAAACGCTCACCGACAGCGACCTCACCTCCCACAAATCGTCGAGGTGCATTGTCTTATCGTTAAACTGATCACCTGCAGCAGCTAATACTAGGGTCGCCCACGCAAAAAAAACGAGCGCGAAAAAAAGAAAGAATTTATGTCGGTTTGTGAGCATAACAACATCCGTTGTCGGTGGACTCCAGTCCTTGAACAAAATTGAGCCTTTTGGGTTGGCTGCTCATCAACTTATGTTGCAAGAATACTCAAATCATATCTATAAGCAACATTTTTGTGATTTTTATGTTGTGATTGTCTAAAAAGATCATTATGTTATTGATCAAGGAGCTAATTCGTGCACAACGAAGTTAGGTTTTATTCAAGCCCCAAAAAATCTCAATCGGAACAGTACGTCAGACACCTATTACTCAAAGTCGCAAATACGAACAAGGAAGACTTTCATGGCGATAACCAAAAAACATCTCACACAACTTTTAGACTCGAAAAATCTTGAATATACAATTGATCCAAAACCAAATAATAGAATTTCATTAGGATTACCCACTCAATATTATAAACAACATGAGGGACTCAAACAAAATGGTTTTATTCTTCGTCTAGATTTAGAAGAGCCCGTGGTAAAACTTGACGAAGAAAGGATTGCGAAGTCGAGGATCTCTGCAGAATTAAATGCTCTAAACAATGATGTTGTTAGTTTATCAGATCTACGAGAAAAACTGTTTCAAGACGTCGAGACAAGGTACCAGCTTCTAGAATTCATTGCTGGACCAGTAAATTCTTACAACGCCAAAACGAGAAATCAAAAAATAGAGCTTATTAACCAAATCAACAGTCGGATTAAGTTTGCTAGTTTCCACTTGGATAGAGATGAAGATATTATGTTTCTGTATCAATATCCAGTCCGTAATGATAGTGGTAGCGAAGACATACAGGCTTTATCTGCCGAAACTTTAATGAGATTGTTCGGTGCTATTAGCGCGGCTATGGACGAATTATACAAAGAAGGTTCCGCTCTAATTACTCACGCCCAATCATCTGAAAATGAAGAAAGCGACAATTCATCATTTAGCGATGAGGAGCGTAGTGCTTTAACTAAAACTCTACTTGCGAGCATCACTTCGCAGCAAAGAGAGCAACTTGCAAAATTCCTTCAAGGAAAAAGCGGTTTCAAAGCCCCGGAAGATACTGATGACCTGGAGAAAATGACGCATTTTGTATCTATCGATGTAATCCGTGACGGTCTGTCAAAACCGAATTACATAGCGACTCTCAAAAGAATTATAAAGGATTCTGCTAGCACCGAATTAAGTGACAAGGAAGACGCTGATGAATAATACTTACATTACTACCACCTTGTGGATAAGGCTACAAAAGTTCGTAATGCTACCTGCGGGCTTACTATTATCGCTGTTTTTGATTTTTTACTGGGGTGAACTTCGTCCTTTCGAAAGTTCGTTACTATGGCTACTTTCAGGTGCGCTTGTGCTGATTGGCGCGGGCGGTCTCTTAGTCGAACATGAAGATGATCTTGATAAGCGCCTTTTTGTCACCATCGACTTTGTGCGTCAAACGCTAGTTGTTCTTATAATCGTTACGGTAGTATTGGCGCTTCTTGTTTTCTGGCTGTCTGACGTCAAGAGTGGTGATTTACTAAATATCTCGTCAAATCCTAGTGTAAAGACCAGGATTTCAAAAGTTCTTGCGTCTAGCTCAGAAGTTATCGCCGCGACAATTGGTGCTGCTATAACATTTGGTGGTGCACTCGTTGCAATCACACTTGCTACACAAGGCTTAAGAGCGAGTAAAGAGCAACATTCGGCGCGCCTCCAGACATTCATTGAAAAGCTGGTTGATACTGCTAAAGAGAATATCATAGGCTTAGAACAAGTTTTAATGGACTTAAAAGCCGACACCGCAAACTTCTGGGATGAGGTAGACAAACTTGCTGAGGCTGAACAAAAACAAAAATTTGGCTCAGTTAAAAATTATGATGAATTTGTGTCTATCGGATATCGTGTGGCTGCCGAACAAGAGTTTACATTTAAATTCTTTCATCAAAGTTTAATTTCCACGCTGAACAACTTATCGACCCGCTTACACAGAATTAGTAATGACCCAGTATTATCTAGCGCATGGGGAAAAACGTTTTATAGAAACCTAGCGCTCGAATTTGATGACGAAAAGAAAATCGATACAGCGTTTATATTAGAAAAAAGTTTCTTCACAGCGTTCAATTTACAAGAGTCTAATAATGACTATAAAGAGTACGATTCCAAAGCTCGGTTCACAACAGCTTTGGTTAGACTTGCAGCAACTTTCCGAGCTCGGGTAAACCTTTTCACTACACTTTCTAATGTAAATGATGACGGCTCACTAACCAAAGCAAACCGTAAGAAGACTGCAATAGAGTCTTACACCAGAGAAATTTTCCGAATTATTAATAGTCTAGATAAACCGGAAGATTACGCTGAATTCCCTCGCGCGTTGATCTTGGGCTATTACCTATCTCCAGCTCAAGAGAGTCGCGAGGCCATTGAAAATATAGGCATCACCAATGTTTTGAAACAGGCTAGACAAAAACACAGCCCTAATTCAAACGACCAACATCTCAATGTTGGATTATTTCTTCTTGAGCACCTTTTGAAGAATTTTCCGCTCGTTAGCGACTTTAAAGAAGCTTTAGAAAATGAGTTCCAAAAAGTTGGTAAAGGATTGGAAAAAGCCAGAATCGATGAACTTAGCGCGAATAACGCCGGACAGTTGGCTGTACTGGGGAGCGCCATCAAAGACCTAGCAGCTGAAGTATCAAGGGTTTCAGAGCATTTTATTTCAATCATTTCTAAAACACATGACTTCCAAACCAACCTGTTTTCTGAGACTAAGTATGAAAATTTAGATGTCGAGGAGCAAAAGCTGTTTTGTATTCTAGATTTCGATGATTCACGCTACAGTAGTCGATATTCTGAAGTTGAACCTACTGGTATTAAAAAGCCACAAGGTGGAGGGAATGAATCGCTGATGAACACTCGCGAATAAGCCCACAAATGAGTAAAGATAAAAGAATATTCCACCAGCTCGACGGCGCTAAGCCTGTCTTCGAAGAAGTCGAAGCACAGCAGGTCCGTCAAGCTCGGTGTGTTTCTATTTCCTGACGACAATCTACACAATAATGCAACCGTTTTGTGATTTTTATGTTGCCATCATCCCCCTTCATCTCTAACATCGAAAAGAAAACTCCAAGGTAGGAAGTAGTTATGCCGATTCGCAGAACAGAAGAAGGTGACAAAATACTGAAGGCTCAATACGAAGCCGACCGTAAAGCAAAAGAGGAAGAAGATAGAGCCAAACAGGATCTCTTCGACGAAAATGATGCGTCTTCTGAACCGCGCGAATTCGGCATTCCCAGTACGGCACTCGGTCACGAATTCAGCAAGAATTTGGTTTACGCAAATATTGTGTTGAATAGCGCTGAACGGGGTATCAATGCCCTGAAAAACGGCTTGGTTGTCACTAGTTCCGTCGACGATAAGTGCTTATTGTCAGCACTTCTAAGCTCGTATGCGCTCCTCAGTGCATTGGCTCGGAAATTCAACCGTACCGCGGAGACTATGGTTTTTCCGCAAGCCATCTACCGCAGTCGCAAGTCTTACGATAAAGTCATTCCCCTTCGCACATTCGAAGAAGAGGGTACCAAGCACTGGTACGGCGAGGCGATGAAGCGACAAGGTGACGTTCTGGCGGGTTGGCATCTCTATGCCAAGAATCATGCTGCCGATTTCGGTCGTTTTTATCCTGGTGCAAATCCCTCTGATGATGAATTTGTGGATGCGTTGTATCAACTATTCCAACATGCATCCAAAGCCAAATTAGCGCGACTACTTGATGAGTTTTTCCAACTCAATATGCGCCTTGGCAATAGCGATATTCATGCGCACTGCCAGGGGCTTGAGACTGCTCTGCGTCAGCGCGTGAAAGGACAGCCAGCGGCGATTCGCGCATTAAGCGCTAGCGAAATGAAGTCATTCCGCCGCTCCAGCAAGAAGTTACGTGATATTTTTACTTTCGCTGGCCCTAGTGGCGTAGGCAAAACAGAGCTGGCCAAGGCCTATGCAGAAACGCTGTGCGAAAGCTCGAACTTAGGTTTTGAGTTTCGTATTTTTAATATGGAGCGTTACAGTGAAGAACGAGCGGCATTAGCGTTATTCGGCGCTGGCTCGCAATACACCGACGCTGGGGTGGGTGAAATAACCCGCCATGCTGTAGCCTATCCACGCACCGTCTACCTGTTCGATGAAATCGAGAAAGCGCATCACACCGTTATTCAATCGCTGCTAACACTGCTCGATACGGGCGAAGCCATCGATAGCACCACGCAAGAGCGCGCTGACTTTTCGCAATCCATCGTAATCTTTACCACCAATTTAGGGCAGCGCGAATTTCAACGTAGCCAAGGCATGGGTGAGCTGAATATTTTCGATGTGCTTGAACATGCAAAATTGCATAACAGCCCTAATGTGGCGCTCACGCCAGAACTGGTGAATCGCCTACGCGCAGGTACTGCCGTGCGATTTTTCCCGCTACATGCCGAAGCGCTCACGTCAATCGCACAGCTGCATCAAGAGCATTACACGGCGACGGCGAGTGGCTCGATTGAATTTCAATTTGGTCCCAATATGGCCGCCCTCGCGCTATTTTCCGGCATGCCTAATCCTGTGCCTCGCGCGATTGCGAACACCTTTGATGCCATCATCACCCGCGCGCAGAAACAACTCTATGATCGCTTTACCAACCTGCCGCAACAGTTAGATGACATTAAAACCATTACCATTGATGCGGACCCAGCTCTGTTTGCTGCGGTCAAAGACCGACAATTGCTTGCCTACGTGGGCAACAACAGCGAGCATGCTGAAACCTTAAGCAGCGAGCTGCAACCTAAACAATTTGCAAGTTTTACGCCTGCAGCTGTACTAAAAGATCCTATTACTCTGTCCTCTTACGCAGTGATTTGTGTTGATGGTGCGGAGTACGACCAAGATGATTTGGCATTACTCATTCGTCGCCTGCGCGATATCTCGATGCAAATTGGTGTGGTCGTTCTGAATCCGAGCAACGAGCAATTGCGTGATGAGTACATTGTTGATCACTGCTGGATGCACTTTGCCAGCAGTGAGCTCGCCCATAAGGCGGCAGAACTTGCCAACTTAGCTCGAATCGCCGAGAGCTTGCAGTTGGCTGCGCAGAAGCACCTGGCTTTTCAGTACGATATCGAGCTCAGCGAGCTGACCAAGACTACGGCCAAATTCATTGCCAACGACGCTAAACTCACACCACAGATTTCCGCGCAACGCGCCAGCGATGGCGTTCCGGGTCTGATGACGCGTCGCCCATCGACGCGCTTGAACGACGTGATTGGGCTGCACCGTGCCAAGCAAGAGTTGCAGCGAGTTATTAGCTGGCTCGAAGATCCAAGTCAGCTTAAGCGCTACAACTTGCCAATGCCGACGGGAGTCCTGTTATTGGGGCCGCCAGGAACGGGCAAGACGTTATTAGCGCGCGCCGTTGCCGGTGAGGTCGATTTGCCGTTTATTTCGTTGAATATTGGCGAAATGCTCAGCAGTTTAGTGAACGGTACTGCCACCAACTTACAAAACGCCTTCGAAGCCGCCCGCGACATTGCACCCTGCGTTCTGTTCATTGATGAAATTGATGCTCTTGCTGGCAAACGTAGCGAAAACGGCCACGCCAGCGATCGCAGCCACAATGCCGCCGTAAACACCCTACTCACGCTACTCGGCGGTCTGCATAAAGGTGCTGAACCTATTTTCGTGATTGCTGCAACCAACCGTGCGGATTCGCTTGACCCAGCCATTACCCGCTCGGGTCGACTCGACCACCCGATTTTATGTGACATTCCGAATAGCGAAGATCGTCGCCAGTTCATTCGTTTTTACATGAACAAGTACAACTTGAGCTTTACCGACAAAGAAATCAAAGAGCTCGCAACCCTGACCAGCGGCATGAGTGGCGCCGACATGGAGCAGGTCTTTATTACGACTTTGTATAACGCCGTCAGTAACTTGCCAGATACAGCTGATGATAAACATCCGGTCGATGCGGACGCGGTACGCGAGGCGATTACCTACATTCGCTATGGCGCGCCAACCAATATCACCTTGAGCAAAGAAGCCAAATTACAAACCGCCACTCACGAGGCTGGCCATTTGTTGGTGCAAAAACTGCTGCTACCGCATGAGCATGTAACCATTGCGACCATTGAGCCCCGTAACCGTGCGCTGGGCTTTATCAGTACCTCGCCCGATGAAAGTCGCCAGCCGCAAACCGCTGATGAAATCAAAGCTCGCTTGGCGGTACTGATGGCCGGCCGTGAAGCCGAGCAAATGCTTTACGGCAGCGCAGGCATGAACGGCGGTGCTTCGTCTGACTTACAACAAGCCACCCGCTTGGCAACCTACGCGATTTGCGCACTCGGACTCGATAGCGAATTCGGCTTTATCAGTTACGGCGAGCATTTCGTCAATATGGCCTCGCCAGAAGAGCGCAAGCTTGCCTCGGAGCGCGTGCGTTTTTGGCTTGACGAAGCCCGCAACCGCGCCCGTGACTTGCTCACCGAACAACGCGAGCGCCTTGAATTTATCAGCCAAGAACTGTGTGACAAGGAATCAGTGTACCAGCCCGAAATTGAAGGTTGGTTTGATTAATGACAGCTCAACAAAGGGACAACGAACATGGACGCTCGTCTCAACAATTACCTTGCGAAAATCGCGGCCAACAAGCCGATTGATTTAGCCAAGTTTCGTGAATTTATCGCGTCCTTGGCGCTTGACGTTGGCTATTTAGCGAGCGAGATACAAGCGGTCAAACAGGGCCGCTTATATCGCGTGACCTTTATGCCGCCCGAACTCGAGCGCACGCTGCAACAGTTGGCGCAAACGGACGCGACCAGTCGTACCGGCAAAGCAACTATCAATCGTAGCCACGATGTGGCAGTGTCGGGCTCCATGCTGATCGTGCGCCCTGCCGCTGCGGGGCATCCACAGGTGGTGGTTTTCGCTAATGACAGAGTTGCGCAGTGCCCTTTTGCCCCGTCGCGCCAAGCGGTCATTGTTGAGAATCTGGAAAACTTTCTCGCATTCGCTGCGGCAGCAGAATTCTTGCAGCAGCGTTGCGACATTAAGCTAGCTGCTGCTGACTACATTTTCGCCAACGGCAATCAAATCAGTAATCAATTGCATCAGGCATTTTTGGCGCGCTACGAGCGGATTGCCATTTGGGTCGATTTTGACTTCGGTGGTTTTAAGATAGCAGCGAATCTAGCCAAGTTGGTGCCCGACACTGAACTGCACTTTGTGTTGCCTGACGATATCGAGCAACGTTTGGAACGCATTTCCAAGCTGCAACCAGTCAACCAGCTGTATCAAATTCTTGAAATCGCCAATCAACATCCTTTTTTACAAGCTGCAGGTCGTCTCATGGCGCGCTTCAATCGCCCGCTAGAGCAGGAGAGTTACCTTGCTTAATCAACATTCCGAACACGCGCCAGCCACCAACGAATTGCTGGAACTCAATTACAGCGTCAACAAGCTGATTTGTGTGAATAGCGCCAAACATGGCTATTCCGAAATCCCACTCGACCAACATATGGTGCTGTATGGCGGCAATAACCAGGGCAAAACCGTCACGTTAAATATGATGAAGTTGCTGCTGTTTCCGGATACCAACTTCAAAGACTGTTCAAACAAGTTTGCGTTTCGCAGTAGCAATGGCTCTGAGTTTTCTGCCGTGAAGTCGTACGGCTTCTTCTTCCCGTCCGACCACTCCTACATCATTCTCGAGGGTGAGAATCCTGAGGGCGTGTACTGCATGATTTTGTATCGCAGTCGCGGACAAGATTGGGGCTTTGGTCGCCTCTTCGTCGCCTGCGATTTCGCCAGTATTCGTCATCTGTTTTGGCAAGTTGATGCGCAAGATTTCGCTGCAGACTTGTCCTATGGCGCGATCAAAAAAGGGGTAAAAGAATTGCCCCATGTGCAAGTCAGCGATGCTGCCGACCTCGCGCAGATGATGTACGCCGGCCACAGCAGCGCCGACCCGAAAATCCGCAAGTTTAGCGTGTTCCCGTTACTCGGCGAGGCTACTGCTGAATCGATTGAAGCCTTTCGCCGCATCTATCAATTGGCATTTGACACCAGTGCGAGCCATGACAAAACGCTACCGATGGCCATTGCGACACTTATCGAGATGCAACGCAGCCGTCCGGAAGAGCGTCTCGACGCCAATCTGCTGCAAATGGCCGAAGAGCATGAACAGCTCGTTGAAAAAGGCAATTGGCTGCAGCGGCTGAAAAATTGCACGCCGGCGTGGGAAACCTGCATGCGAGCCTTTGTGCAAGCGCAAAGCGATTACGTCAATTACTCGAAACAGCACAATGCGTTAGATCGGCTGGCGAGCAAACAACGGGCGTCAATGGTTTCAGATAAACAACAAGCACAAGAGCAGTTTGAGCAGGTGCGGCAACAACTCAATAGCCTGAAACAGCAAGGCAGAGAGCTGCAACAGGAGCTATTGCGTCGCGAGGGAGGTCGTAAACGCCTGCAATCCCAATGCGACAAATGGCAAGCCGACATTAGCAAAGCCAAGCAGTTGATGAGTGGCTATGCGAGCATGACCGAGAGCGAGGTCGTGGCGTTATACACCGAGCTACTCGCCGATGCCGACAAAAAGGTTCAGGAATACCAGAGCGTTGAGTCGATGCAACAGCGTTTCGCTGATTTACAACGTCAAATCAAAGACTTTAAGAGCGAACGCGAGAGTTTAACGCTGGCTATCGAGCAGCGGACACCATCGATTGCCGAGCAAGTGACAGCGGATGAAGCCAGCAAGTTGGCGGCAATCAACAGAGACTTGGCGGGCGCGAGCATTGCCCTCAGCGCGTCGACGCAACGCACGTTTGCCGAGTTTCTCGCGTTATTTACAATGACTGGCAACGCGCTTTCGTTGCAGCAATACGAACTACGCACACTGATAGTGCAGCCGTTTGACCCGGCACAGACCCGCGCGCAACAGCAACAGCGCAGGCAGCAGCTTGATGAGCGGATTCAAGATAAAGAAGCCGAGATGCGTGAAATCGCCGCTGCGATGAAGCAAAAAAACATCAGCGAATCGTTAGCCAAAGTTAAAAAAGAGCGCGATGAAACCCAGCGTGAACTGGCCTTGGTACGCGGGTTAGCGACTTATACCGAACAGCTGCGTGAGGCGCAGGATGAACTCGCCAGTGATGCGCAAGTTACGCAGCAGTTGCAGGAGCAAATCGCGCACATCACCGCAGAAATGGAGCCGCTTGAACAGCTGTATAACCGCTGTCACCAACATAAAATAGAGCTGGACAAGCTTGACCAGCAACTGTCGCAATTCCGTGACCGCCTCAAGCGCATGTTTGATGCGGTGTGTCCACTCGCCTTACTCGAAGAGAATATTCCCGACCTTGAGCTTAATGAGGCCGCGCTGGTAGCAGTAGAGCGTTTACAGCAGCGCTATCACGCCAACATGACCGAGTTTAAACATCACTTTGATCAGCTGTTGCGTGATTTACAGCCGCCTGAAATTGAAAATCATGTTTTACGTACACGCATCGAGGACTTTCAAGGCCCTATCGGACTCTTGCAGCATCAATTTGAGACCTACGAATACGATTACGAACAACATTTGAAAAATATTCGCGCGCACAACCAGTATGTGAACAACCAATTGCGTGAGTTGCATGACGCCAAAGATCAAATTCACAGCATGGTCGCGACGCTCAATCAGGAACTCAATCGCAAGACTATTTCAAACTTATCGGAAATCAGGCTAGAGCTGACGCTGCACCCTACTTTTTTGAAACTGCTCAACACTCTCGACCAACACTCGATTGAAGATGAAACATTGCTTGATGGTTCGTTTTATCAAGAGATCCGCAATTTTACCGCGAAACACTTTCACAAGCGCTCGCGGCAACTGAAGCTGAAAGACATTATTGAGAAGGTGAGTTACAGCTATTTGCATGCGAATGCCTCGGCGCGCGTGAAGGAAGGCCAATCAGGTGGCACCACCAGCACCGTAACAGCATTTGTGTTGTCGGTATTGTTGAAGCAAATCGTCAAACGCGGCTGCACCATGCGTCTGCCCATTGTGGTTGACGAAATTGGCACCCTTGATAGACGTAATACCGAAGCTGTGGTGAGCCAAATTATTGAGCATGGCTTTACGCTGTTTTGTGCGACACCGAATTACTCGCCGGTGCTTAATTTGACGGTGGGTCGCTCGCTCGAGCTGGGTATTGTTAAAGTGCGACAAGTGCAGGTGCATCAGTGCGAAATGCATGTGTTGCCTGAGCACATTAACGTGTTTGGACCGGTCGCCGATGAAGCTTAACCGCGATGTGTTACTGCAATCGATGCTGAAACACCAGCGGGTGTTTCTGCAACTGCTCGACTACATGCAGCAGCATGAGACCGGCTACGAGGTTCCCGAGACGCTTTATTTACAACTCTACGCAAAACACATTAGTGGCGACGCAGATGAGAATGTAGCCAGCCATCTAGCGCTCGATACGCTCGTTGCTAACGGTGTGGTGGTGCATAACGACCGCACCACCGGCATGCTGAGCTTTGAACGCGTGGTCGTAGACCTGTTTCGCTTTATTGACGTGAAGCGCCAGCGTGAGCTGACGCGCGCCGATTTTGAGTCCATGCGTTCGCAGTTTTACGCTGCGACCTTGCAAGTGCAAGCGAGCCGATTTTTGAGCGAGGATTATCACGAAGCCATGCAGTCCATGCTACAGGTGCTCAGTGAAATCCATTCGAAGATTCGGCAGAATGTGGCGGCACTCGAGGCGCAGGCAGACGATGTCGCAGTACGCTATCAACGCATGCAAGAGCCGGGTTCGGCGGAATCGATGACAGTGCTTTATACGCAAGTTTCGAAACTCTACGACCGTTATGTTTTGCCCTGTTTGGAGTTTATTAACCCGAGCATGCAAATGCAGCAAACGCTGACCTATTCCCAATGCTTAGATGCTTTGATGGATTATCACGCGCAGCACGACGCCACCGTCATCGCGCAAAATTTACGCTATCGCCGCATCGCGATTTCGAGTTATTACAAAGACATCCAACGCGTAAAACAGCGAGTGCAGCATTACTTTCAAATCCTCTCCAGTGACCGCGATAATTACTTGGCCATTGAAGCGGCATTTCAACTCTTGCAAGAGGAATTGTTGCCGCTACGTCACGGTAAACGGCGTTATCGTTTCTTTGATGCTGCGAGTGAGTTTTTTGCGGGTTTTCGTAGCTTTACCGGGATTGCCCATTTACGTCGCGGTGGCGCTGCCCGCATCAATTGGCCGGATCAGCAACAAAGTGGGCGCGTACATGAGTTTTTGCGTTCACGTTCGAGTGGGGGCGAGAAAGCTGAAGAACCTTTGCTACAGCCCGTCAGTGCTGCGCCAGACCTTGACTTGCTGCGGCAGAAGCAGATTTTCTCTGCGTTGATTTCACATCAATGGCCAAGTCAGATGGATGATGTATTTCGCTATTTGGACAGCGTTTTACGTGAGGTGTTTGACGACTATTCACTGGTCGATACGCTCTATGGCTACGATGCCTTTCTCGCTTTGACCGAGGACCGTGAGATTGTATACACGGGTGCACGCTATCGGTTGACCGACAATCGTTACTATTTTGATTATTTAATCCCTGCGGTAAAGGAATTAGCCCATGTTTGATCGTGAATTCAGCGTCGAGATATTTAAAACACTTACCAATGGCAAATTGATTAATCGCTATGTATTGCAGAATAACGGTAGCGAAACCGAAAACCCTTTGTATTCCGAGTTGCTCAGCAATATCGAAACCTACCGTCAGCAATATCAAATGTGTGGCTATGAATTGGTGGAACGCGAAGACTTTGTGTTTTTACGTGACGGCGATGTGAGTTATGACGAATTGCCTGCCGACAACGCCATGCGTATTAGTATTCTGCTATTAATTATTGGCAAATTTATTAACGACCGTGGTTATGTCTTGGGCAAATTGGTGGATGCCAACGGTGGGTTAAGCGATGACGATATTGTCGCTATTGATGAGCTTGAAACCACTGTTGAGTTGCTCGAAAAAGGTAATTTCAAAAGTAATTTTGCTACCGCGTTTACGAATTACCTGGTGAATCGCAATATTGTGTTGCGCAAACCGAGCGATGGTCGGTATTTACTGTCAGCCGGTGGTCGCGCGTTTTTTGAAGAGTTACGCGCGAAATGATCAGCTTTGGGCTGATGATTATTTGAACATTTTCTTGACATTGTAAACCCTTTATTGTTACCTATTTGTTGTGCGGTTATTTCTTAACCTTTAGTTTTTAGGTTTGGCCGCACCACAAACACAATTGACAAGGAAATGTTATGAAACTACGTAATCTCGTGCTTTTCTCCACTCTCGTTTTATCTCCTGCGCTAGTTGCTCAAGAGGTCACCGTTCGCATTGATGCTGATTTTTCGGGTGGCCGTGGCACTAATTTTCTTGATTACTGGTCCGATGCTACGTCCGGTTCAGTCTGGATAACCTACGATACTTCCGTCACACCGTTACTCAAAGAAGGAAACAACTTCCGTTACGAAGGTGCAATTAAAAGCATGCGCTTCGAATTGTATGAATTTGGCACCGGTGAAGTAATGGATATTGGTGTCCCTACGGAAGTTGTTGCAGATAATTCAACGACCGGAAATCAATTTTACACCTACCGCTTTATCCAGGAATTCAACGGCCAAGATGAAGAGTTTATGAACGTTGTTTCGCGGGTTCTCTATTCAAGCGAGACCAGTGTCGGTTACATGAGCGTCATTGCCTCTGAGTATCCAGCACTCGATTTGTTCCCACTGCCGTTATTTGCAGACTACAGTGCGTTCCCAGTTTGGAATACCTATGAGACCGAATCGAACTATTTAAACGTTGTCATTGATCACAACCAAACCTTTGAAAGCCTCAGCTTCCGCATCCAGCGCATTAGCTATCTCGCGCCAGAGATCGCTGACGCTGATGGCGATGGCGTAGCCGACGATGTCGATAGCTGCCCAATGTCGTTGACCGATGAGACGGTGAGTTTCTCCGGGTTTGATTCGAGCGTGACCAATTACGTGCGCGACAACGGTTGCACCATCATGGATACTTATGCAGCCTGTACTGCTAATGCCTCCGTGGAAGAAACATCATCTCGTTTCGGCGCGTTCCAGCCACGTTTGAGCGGCCCTTCGTATTGCGAAACCCAAGTTTCGTATCAGCTTGTCGATGAAGGCATTATCGACTACACCGAAGCCCGCATGCTCCGCGACACCCTCTACATGTCGTATCGCAGCAGCAGCCGCTAACCCCACCTAAAAAGGGCAGCCCTCCCTCCGCACGCCCCTCTCCACGAGGAGGGGCTGCCCTTCTTACGTCTTCCTTCGCCCCCCCCCCCTAAAAAGGGCAGCCCTTTTTTGCAGTTGATGCCGCGGCAGCCGTGGCTTGCGCGTTGTGCAAAATAGGCTGTGCGGACACTACTTTGCGTGTTAACATTTGTTGATAACTAGATTATATCTAAACAGATATAGCCATCGAAACACGGAGAGCATCGCAGTTGCCGATAACAACAAAAATAACCCCGGCCAAATGGCGTAAATGGCACCGCTGGCTCGCTCTTTTGGTAGGACTGCAACTGGTTATCTGGAGCACCAGTGGCGTGTATATGGTGCTATTTGAGCTTGGCTTTATTCACGGTAACCATCTGGTAAAACCGACCTCGCCCCCACTCAATGCTGCAACCATGAAGTCGTTTGATTTACCTGCGCTTCAAGAATTGCATCCTAAAATAAACTCCATTGAATTCAAAAGCCTATGGCTCAATAATCGCGCACAAACGGTGCTAGAAATTCAGCGCAGCGCTACCAAAGAGTTGCTTAATGCAGAAACGCTGGAACCCATTCAACTCAACAAATCCGATATCGCCGCTATCGCCCAAAAAACCTATGCGCTCGGTGATACCGTTACACCAATTCGAGTACAACTGGTGACAGACAACGCACCGAGCGAGCTCAATCCAGCCTTGTTGCCCGTGTGGCGCGTTGATTTCGAGGATTTTGGCAACACCACCCTGTATTTCGACGCCACGACTGGAGCACTGGTCACGAAACGCCACAGTTTTTGGCGCGGCTTCGACATCATGTGGATGCTGCACATCATGGACTATGAAAATCGCGTCGATATCGAAAATCGCCTTATAAAAATTGCGAGTGTAGGGAACCTGCTCTTTCTCATCACCGGTTTGGTGCTCATTTACTTTTCGCTCATCAAGCCCAAGCTCAGACGCAGAAATAACCGCAACCGGCGCGCAACTTTGCATGATACTAGCGGAGGCCCAGCATGACCTACTGGCTTAAATGGCTACACCGCTGGACCAGCCTTATCATCCTGTTGCAGGTGCTCATTTGGCTGATCACCGGCCTGTATTTTGCAATCGTTGGCCATACCGAAATCGCTGCGCACCAACACTATTCCGACACCGCAAAAACCAGCCAAGAAGGGCTGCCCTTTTTAGCGGTTGGTGACGCCGACATCTCCAGTATTTACGCGCGCTACAGCGGCGTCACTTCGTTGCAAGTTCGGCAAGTTCAACAACGTTTGCAGTACGTCGTAACACACGATAAAGGGCAGACCTTTTTGGATGCGAAAAGCGGCGAAATTTGGCAAACAGGGGCTGCCCTTGCTGGGCAGTTGGCGATGGCGAGTTACACCGGTCCAGGAAGCATCGAAACCATCACTCACATAACGAACAGTGACGAATTGGCCGATTGGCAGCCGCAGCAACAAGGTGGCTATCGCGTCACCATCAACGATGACCTCAATACCCGTATCTATGTTGACGCGGCGTCAGCAACGGTCATTGATCACCGAAACGATCCTTGGGTCATTGCCGACTGGGCCTTTAAGCTGCACTTTATGGATTACAGTGGCGGGCGAGATTTTAATAATTTGCTGATCCGCGCAGCCGGTCTTATCACCCTCTGGCTCGCGCTCAGCGGGCTGATTTTACTCATTCGTAACATCAAGCGCGGCGACCTTAAACTGCGCTAAAAAACCGTTTTCCAACAACGCTTAGCCTCCACCACATAAGGATTTAACCCCCAAAAAGGGCTGCCCTTCCTGCGAGGTGGGCCCGACCGGAGGGAGGGCTGCCCTTTCTTTGGGTTGGGGCGTTGACATCCGCGGGCGGACGGGCGATGCTAGGGGCATGATGACACAGCAACTGAGCCTCACCATTATTACAACCACAAGCCTTTCGGGCGTGTGGCGGGCTTTGTTGACTTAAATTTAAGATAAGCAAGCAAAAAACCCACAGCCCCAAAAGGCTGTGGGTTTTTTTTTGCGCTTTTAACAACGGCAGCAATAACAACGGAGTATCGACATGCAGGTTTTGAAATTTGGGGGATCGTCGCTTGGATCGCGGCGAAAGATGGACGCGGTGGCGGCGCAGTTGCTACGCCGCGCCAAGGGCAAGCAGCTCATGGTGGTGCTATCCGCGCCTCAGGGAATGACAAATCTGCTGGAAACGATGCTGCAACAGGCGCAGCTTGGCACGCTAGAAAGGTCGCAACTGCAAGAGTGGCGAAGCCGCTGCTTAGCCTTGATTGCCAATGAATCCTCGGCAGCAATGCCGCGCGACAGCGAAAACGACAACAACACCAAAATCAACAGCATCAAGCTCAGCAAAAGCACCCAAACGCAACTCGAAAGTTTCATCGCGCAGCAAACGCAACTGCTCGAGCAGCAACTGCAAGGAATTGCTCTGCTCGGTGAATGCTCCAACAAAATCAAAGCGAAGCTGATGTCGATGGGTGAACTCATCAGTGTGCAAATCATGCAGGCACTCCTTAATGCCGAGCACGCCAACGACGCCACCAGCGCAGCGAACGCCACGCACACCACAAGCGCCGGCAACGCCACAAGCGCCGAAATCCTCCCCGCGCACCAATGCTTAAAGGCGAGCGGTGATTACCTGAACGCACAAGTAGATATCCCAGCTTCGGCCAAAAGCCTGCAGCGCTGGCTCACCGAAGCTGAATCCGAAGCAGCAACCGCCCCCCAAGCGGCCAAAACCACCATCACCCTCGTGCCCGGCTACCAAGCCGCGCACGAAGACGACGGTCTCTGCGTGCTCGGTCGCAACGGCTCCGATTACTCGGCGGCGGTGCTCGCTGCCGCGCTTAAAGCGGAATGCTGCGAGATCTGGACCGACGTCGATGGCGTCTACACTGCTGACCCACGTACCATCAAAAGCGCACAATTAATCAAGCACCTGAGCTACGAAGAAGCGATGGAATTATCGCACTTTGGCGCACGCATTTTACATCCGAAAACCATCGCCCCGCTCGCGCAACACAACGTACCCTGCCTAATTAAAAATAGCCAAAGGCCGCAACAGCAAGGCACTCTCATCGATGCCCAAGGCGACCCAAGTCTGCCGATAAAAGGCCTATCGAATCTCTCACAAATGGCGCTGGTCACCGTTTCCGGGCCCGGCCTCAAAGGGGTAGCGGGTATCTCTGCGCGGGTGTTTTCGTGCCTTGCGCAACGCAATATCTCGATCAACCTCATCACCCAGTCATCCTCTGAGTTCAGCATCAGCTTCTGCGTCGAGCAACATGCCCTAACACCCACCAAAAAGGCGATTAGCAATGAGTTCGACTTGGAGCTCAAGGCCAACCTAATCAAGCCCATCGATATTCAAAAAAACATGGCCATCATCTCGCTGATCGGTGACGGAATGCGCCATCAAGTTGGCTTGGCGGCGCGCTTTTTCGCCTCGCTGGCACAAGCGCATGTCAACGTTTGCGCAATGGCACAAGATAGCAGCGAGCGCACGGTCTCGGCAGTCATCAGCGAGCAACAAGCGCAAGATGCGCTCAAGGTTTGCCACGAAAATTTCTTTACTCATATGCCGAGTATCGATGTGTTCGTTGTCGGTTGCGGCACGGTTGGCAAGCAATTGCTCGAACAAATCCACCGCCAACAAAGCTTTCTGCATAAACGCAACGTCAAACTCAAAGTCTATGGCATCGCTAACAGCCAAAAACTCCTCACCAACGCCCACGGCATTGATCTAAGTCAATGGCAGCAAGACCTCAGCAAAGCCAAACAAAGCTTTAGCAGCGACGCCCTGAAAGCCTTCGTCAAGCGCCATCACTTAGTGAATCCGGTGCTGGTCGATTGCACCAGCTCCAACGCTATCGCCGGCAGCTATCTCGACTATTTGACCAGCGGTTTTCACGTGGTGACGCCGAACAAAAAGGCCAACACCATGGCGCAAAGCTACTACCAAAAGCTCAAAGATACCGCCCGCAACCAACATCGGCGCTATCTCTATGAAACCACCGTAGGCGCTGGCTTGCCGATTATTGATGCCGTGCAAGGCTTACAAAATGCCGGCGATAAACTCACCGAGTTTGGTGGTATTTTGTCGGGTTCACTGAGCTATTTATTCGGCTTACTCGAAGAAAATCAGCCCTTTTCCAAAGCCATCCAGCAAGCACGCGAAAAAGGCTACACTGAACCCGATCCGCGCGACGATCTTTCGGGTCTCGATGTCGCACGCAAACTACTCATTATGGCACGCGAAATTGGCCTGCAACTGGAACTCGATGACATCGACATCGAACCGCTACTGCCAGCCAGCTTCCAAGCCGACGACGCCAGCAGAGCCGAGAGCATTGACGACTTCATGGCGCGCTTGCCCGAACTCGACCAGCACTACCAACAACGCCAACAACAAGCGGCCAAAAACGGCAAAGTATTGCGCTATGTCGCCCAAATCAAACACAACCAGTGCCAAGTCAAAATTGCTGAACTTGCACCGGACCATCCGCTCGCGAGCATCAAAAATGGCGAAAATGCTTTGGTCATTCAAAGCGACTATTATCAGCCCATCCCGTTTGTGCTGCGCGGTTATGGTGCGGGTGCTACAGTGACCGCTGCGGGTATTTTCAGTGACATCATGCGCACCCTCGCATGGCAACAACAAGGAGCCGCCTAATGCAAAAAACCTATTACGCTCCGGCTTCTATTGGTAATTTTTCAGTAGGTTTCGATACCCTTGGACTAGCGCTGCAACCGTGCGACGGCAGCCTATTTGGCGACCGCCTCAGCATCGAGCCAGCAACAAAAACAACCAAAACCACAACAGCAGTCACCGAGCTCCAAATAACCGGTCGCTACGCGCACCAATTACCAGCAGATCCGCAGCAAAACCTAGTCAACAAATGCTGGCAACATTTTCGCGCTGCAATCACCGGACCCAAACAACCACAGGAGCCACTCCCCGAGCTCAAGCTAACCCTGCACAAAGAACTCCCAGTCGGCAGTGGCTTGGGCTCCAGCGCCTGCTCAATCGTCGCCACCCTGTATGCCCTGAACGACTATTTCGACCACCCGTTAAGGCAGCAGCAGCTACTACAACTGATGGCGCGACTCGAGGGCCAAACCAGCAACGCCATGCACCTCGACAATATTGCACCAGCCTATTTTGGTGGACTGCAATTAATGGCGACCGACTCGCAACACCCCTGTCGCCAATTGCCATGGTTTGCGCATTGGTCGGTGGTGGTCAGCTATCCGGGCACGGTGCTCAACACCGCCACAGCCCGGCAAGTGATCCCAGCCCAGCTACCGCTCACAACCGCCATCCAAGCCGCGCAAAACCTCGCGAGCTTCGTCCATGGCCTACACAGTCAAGACGAAGCGCTGGCACTTAGTGCACTCGAGGATTGTCTCGCTGAGCCCCATCGGCTACAGCTGCTACCGCAGCTCACGAGCCTACGGCAACAAGCGCAACAGCTCGGCATCGCCCACCTGGGTATTTCCGGTGCCGGACCGACCCTGTTCGCCTTGTGTCGCAACGACGCACAAGCCGCACAGATGAAACAATTACTCGAAACTCAATATCAGCAGAACACAGATGCGATGACCGTGCACTGCCGCCCTGATCCGAACGGCGCCCGACAACTCGCCACCCAAGCGCAACCCGAACCAGCAAAGGAGTCCGCCCATGTCGCTCGTTAATCTTCTCGACCCTAGTCAACGCGTCAGTTTTCTTGAGGCAGTGCAACTCGGTCTGGGCCGCAACCAAGGCCTGTTCTTTTTCGACCTAGCAGCGCCATGGCCGCAACTCGACCTCGATCAGTTGCTGGCCATGCCCTTTGCCCAACGAAGCGGACACATTTTGGCGGCACTCACCGACAACGAAATCAGCCCAACACGTATGAGCGAATTGACCGAGCAGGCGTTTAATTTCCCAGCACCGGTAGTGCCAATTAGCGCAACCGTCAGCTGCCTTGAGCTGTTTCACGGTCCGACTTTAGCATTTAAAGACTTCGGCGCCCGTTTTATGGCCCTCGCGCTGGCCGCAGCCCAACGAACCGCAGCCCAACAAGCCAGCCCGCCAGCCACCACCATCGTCACCGCCACTTCCGGCGACACCGGTGCTGCCGTGGCGGCGGCATTCTACCGCCAGCCCAACGTCAATGTCGTGGTGCTCTATCCCGAGGGCAAAGTCAGCCCCTTGCAAGCCAAGCTCTTCACCACCTTGAACGACAACGTGCAGAGCATTGCCATCAACGGTGATTTCGACCAATGCCAGGCGCTGGTCAAGCAGCTCTTTAACGACCCAGAGGCCGCCACACAACTGCAGCTTAATTCGGCAAACTCGATTAATATCAGCCGCTTATTTGCCCAGGTGTGCTACTACTTCGAAGCCTGGGCACAGCTACCACAAGCGCAACGCGAACACACCGTCATTTGTGTGCCGAGCGGCAACTTTGGCAACGTTTGCGCCGCGTTAATCGCGCTGCAACTCGGTTTGCCAGTCAAACGTGTCATCGCCGCCACCAACAGCAACGACACCGTGCCGCGTTACCTGCAAAATCAGCAATGGCAACCGCAACCAACGCAAGCCACGCTGTCGAATGCCATGGACATCAGTGCCCCGAACAATTGGCCGCGCGTCGAAGCGCTGCTCAATCACAATCCGCAGTTGAGAAACAAGTTCAGCGCGGTTGCCATCAGCGAGGCCGATACCATCAAAGCCACCCAAGCGCTCCACCAGCAAGGCTACCTCAGTGAGCCGCATGCTGCGGTGGCATGGGCGGCGCTGCAGCAAACCCAGCAACCAGAAGAGCATGGCTTGATTATCGGCACCGCTCATCCGGCTAAGTTCGCCGAACGCGTCGAGCACCTCATCAAAGCACCCGTCGAGCTACCAGCCGCCTTACAACAAGTGCTTGAAAAACCAGAGCTCAACCTGCGTATGAACGCCGATTACCAGCAACTGAAAGCGCATTTATTAAAACAATCACAAAACAAAGGTTGATCTAAAAATATCACCGTGATAAACCTTAAAGCAGATTGATTGAACCAACAGCAAATAGCCAACAGCAAGTAGCAAACTTACAAATGTTAAAAAATTCGTTCGTAATTATTATTAACCTCCTCCTCGTGCTTCTCATCAGACGCGCGGGAGCTGCTATTTGTGAAAGTTAACTAAGAAACGAACCAAGCAAAAAGAAAGCCCCGCCATCAGGTCGGGGCTTTTTTTTTAGCCCGACCTCGGCGGCCAACAGCGCAAAAGCGCAACAACAGCTAAAGGCGTAACGAGGAAGAGCAATGACCACCGCAACAGACGATCGCATTTGGATTTTCGACACCACTTTGCGCGACGGCGAGCAAGCACTGCGCGCTAGCTTAAGCAAAAAGCAGAAAATCCAACTCGCCGAAGCCATCAGCCGCTTAGGTGTCGACGTCATGGAATTGGGCTTCCCAGCCTCATCCCCCGGCGATTTCGATGCGGTGCAAGCGATTGCCAACAGCATCAAAGGCCCAGTCATGTGCGGCTTGGCTCGCGCCGTGGCAAGCGACATTCACGCGTGTGGCGAGGCGTTAAAAGCCGCCGAACGCAAACGTATCCACACTTTTATCGCCAGTTCGCCCTTGCACTTGCAGTACAAATTGCGCAAAACCTTAGCCGAGGCCACCGCACAAGCCGTTGCCAGCATCCAGTTAGCGCGCAACTATACTGACGATGTCGAGTTCTCCTGTGAAGACGCTGGCCGCACCCCCATCGATGACTTGTGTTACATGGTCGAACACGCCATCAGCGCCGGCGCCACCACCATCAATATTCCCGACACCGTCGGTTACACCGTACCCACCGAATTTGCCCACATCATCAGCCAGTTGAAAAACAAAGTGCCTAATATCGACCAAGCGCGCATCAGCGTGCATTGCCACAACGATTTGGGTTTAGCAGTCGCCAATAGCTTGGCGGCCATCGCAGCAGGCGCGCGGCAAATCGAAGGCACCGTGAACGGCATCGGTGAACGCGCCGGCAATTGCGCCTTAGAAGAAATCGCCATGATCTTGGCCACCCGCGCCGACAGCTTTAACTACCGCACCCAGATCAACGCCAAAGAAATCTACCGCACCTCGCAGTTGGTCAGCCACATCTGCAATATGCCGATTCAACCCAACAAAGCGATCGTCGGCAGCAACGCCTTCGCCCATTCCTCGGGGATCCACCAAGACGGCGTGTTAAAGGCGCAAAATACTTACGAAATCATCACCCCAGAGAGCATCGGTATGCGTGCCAATCAGTTCAATCTAACTTCGCGCAGCGGCAAGCATGTGATCAAACACCGCTTAACCGAATTGGGTTATCGCGACCAAGATTACGACCTGCAGCAACTGTACGCTAGCTACATCAAGCTGGCCGACAAAAAAGGCCAAGTGTTCGACTACGACTTGGAGGCGTTGGTGTTCGAACAGTCGTTGCAAGAGCAAGACGACCCCTACAGCTTGAGCCAACTGACCACGCAGACCGACAGTAGCGGTCAAGCCAGTGCCACGGTGCAATTGACCTGCCACGGCCAAGCTCGCAGCTACACCGCCACCGGCAATGGTCCGGTGGATGCCAGCTACAACGCCTTACAAAGCATTATTGAACAGCCGCTGGAAATCGTCAGCTACCAGTTGAGCGCGAAAGGCAGCGGCGCCGATGCCTTAGGTCAAGTGGACATCACCGCGAGCTACGCTGGGCAGCAGATCCACGGCATCGGCTTGGCCACCGACATTGTCAAAGCTTCGGCCAAAGCCTATGTGCACGTATTGAATACCGCCGCGCGCGCAGCGCAAGTGCGCGCGCTGAAACAACATTTACAGGAGCAAGCGTCATGAGCATTTATAAAATTGCGGTTTTAGCCGGCGACGGCATCGGTCCCGAGGTGATGGCCGAGGCAATCAAAGTGCTTGATGCTTGTGCGCAACGCTTTCATTTTCAACCCCAATACCAAGCAGTCAAAGTTGGCGGTGCGGCCATTGACGCCTATGGCGAAGCCTTACCAGCGGCAACCTTACAAGCCTGTGAACAAAGCGATGCAATTTTATTCGGCTCGGTCGGCGGCCCCAAGTGGACCCATTTACCCGCAGCACAACAACCTGAACGCGCAGCCTTGTTAAAACTGCGCCAGCACTTTGACTTGTTCTGTAACATCCGTCCGGCGCGCTGGTACGCTGGCTTTGAACACTTAAGCCCGTTAAAGCCACAAACCACCGCCAAAGGTATGGATATTGTCTGCTTTCGCGAGTTAACCAGTGGCATCTATTTTGGCGCCAAAGAGCGTAGCGAGCAGAGCGCCAGCGATACCCAAACCTATCAGCGCGACGAAATTCGTCGCATCGCAATCAAGGCATTTCAAACTGCGGTGCACCGCCGCGGCAAAGTCACCAGCATCGACAAAGCCAACGTCATGGCTTCCGGTGTGTTATGGCGCGAAGTCGTCAGCGAGGTAGCCCAGCAGTTTCCGCAAGTCCAGCTAGAGCACATGTACGTCGACAACGCTGCGATGCAGTTGATACGTGACCCGAGCCAGTTCGACGTGCTGCTATGTGACAACTTATTCGGTGACATTCTATCCGACGAACTGGCCGCGATCGCCGGCTCCTTAGGACTGTTGCCATCAGCCAGTATCAATGCCAGTCGCTTTGGTTTATATGAGCCAGCTGGCGGCAGTGCCCCCGACATTGCCGGGCAAGGCAGTGCCAATCCGATCGCGCAAATCTTAAGTGCCGCCTTAATGCTGCGTTATAGCTTTGCCAATGAAGCGGCCGCCTGCGCCATCGAAACCGGAGTCACACACGCGCTCAAGCAGCAGCAAGTCACCGCCGATTTAACTTCAACCAATCCCGTATCCACCGCGCGCGTTGGCGACGCCGTCGCGCAATTTATCACTGAGGAAGTAGCAGCATGGGCATGACCTTATACGAAAAAATCTATGACCAACATCAAGTGGCACAGTTGAACGACAGCACCGACCTGCTCTACATCGACTTTCACTTTATTCACGAAGTCACCTCACCGCAGGCGTTTGCTGGGCTGAAACAAGCAGGACGCACGGTACGCAATCCAGTCGCTACCTTGGCGACCATGGACCATAACATCTCGACACAGAATCGCCGCATTGACGGCGCCGGTGAGGTTTCTCAACAGCAATTGACGGCACTGCAAAAACATTGCCGCGAATTTCAGATCCCGTTGATTGATATCACCCACCGCGACCAAGGTATTGTACACGTGATTGGCCCCGAACAAGGCATTACCCAGCCCGGCATGACCATTGTGTGTGGTGATTCGCACACCTCAACCCATGGTGCTTTTGGTGCTTTGGCCTTTGGTATCGGCACTAGCGAAGTGGAGCACGTGTTGGCGACGCAAACCTTACCGCAGCAACGGGCGAAGAACATGAAAGTGCAAATTGACGGACAACTGCCGATGGGGGTCACTGCCAAAGACGTGATCTTAGCGGTGATTGGTCGTATTGGCACCGCCGGTGGCAGTGGCTACGTGGTCGAGTATTGCGGCAGCGCCATTGAATCCATGGACATGGAAGAACGCATGACGGTGTGCAATATGACCATCGAAATGGGCGCCAAAGCGGGGCTTATCGCGCCTGATGAAGTGACCTTCAGCTACTTACAAGGGCGTCCACGCGCGCCTAGTGGGGACCAATGGCAGCGCGCCTTAGCACGCTGGAAGACGCTCAAATCTGATGCCGATGCGGTGTTTGATAAAACCGTGCACATTGACGCCAGTAGCATTCGCCCACAGATCACTTGGGGCACCTCACCCGAGCAAGTCATGGCAGTCACCGAACGGGTGCCTGATCCGGCCAACTTCCCTGCTACTGAGCAACAACGCAGCGTCGCCAAAGCATTGGAATACATGGGCTTAACTCCCGGTAGCTTGTTGCAAGACTACCCAGTCGATGTGGTGTTTATCGGCTCTTGCACCAACAGCCGCTTAGTTGATTTGCGCCAAGCCGCCGCCGTGGTCAAAGGGGGTCGCGTCGCCCCCCACGTACGTGCGTTAGTAGTACCCGGGTCGGCACAAGTGAAACGCGAAGCCGAAGCCGAAGGCTTAGCCGATGTCTTCCGTGCCGCCGGTTTTGAATGGCGCGAGCCGGGCTGCTCGATGTGCTTGGCGATGAACGACGACATCGTGCCAGCGGGTAAACGCTGTGTCTCTACCAGTAATCGCAACTTCGAAGGCCGCCAAGGACGCTTGGCGCGCACCCATTTAGCTAGCCCTGCAGTGGCCGCCAGCGCCGCCATTCACGGCTACTTATCGACCAATCCATTAGTCAGCGGGGAGGGCTTAATATGAGCCAACAACAGTACTTTCACCAAGGCAGCGCCTGCGCGTTGCCCATAGATAACGTCGACACGGACCAAATCATTCCAAAGCAGTTTTTAACCGGTATTTCGCGCGACGGCTTTGGCGCGGCACTCTTTTACGACTGGCGCTACCTTGACGATGGCGCGCCCAACCCTGATTTCGTGCTGAATCAACCACAGTTCCAAGGCGTCAGCATTCTCGTTGCGGGGCATAATTTCGGTTGCGGTTCAAGCCGTGAACACGCGCCTTGGGCGCTCGCGCAGTTCGGCTTTAAAGTGGTGGTTGCCAGTAGCTTCGCCGATATTTTCTACCGCAATTGCATTAACAATAAGTTGTTACCAGCACAGGTCAGCACGACCGACCTCAAGCGTCTGACGGCTGTTTGTGAACAACGCGCCGAAGCGATCAAAGTCGATTTAGAACAGCAGCAATTGGTGCTCAGTAACGGTGAAGCGATTCCGTTCAGCATCGCGAGCAGCGATCGTGATCAACTGTTAGATGATTGTGACTTTATTGGGGTAGCGGAGCAGCACTTGGACGCCATCGATCGTTACGAGAACGATCGGGCGACCACAGTGCCTTGGTTTATGCCGCTTTCCTTTACGGTATGAGCGTTTGCGGTGTGAGTCTTTTCCGAATGCGCTAAAAAGAATTGGTAGCTTGGCTGCGTCGTGACATCCACAAACGGGTAGCCAAGCTGCTGTAACAGCTGCTGCAGCTCGCTAGCACTCGCCGCCGCAGCATCTATGCCACCAAAACCGACCAACACATCACCGTACGCGGCGCCATGATTACGATAGTGAAACAAGCTGATATTGGCGCTATCGCCAAGCGCCTGTAAAAAATCGCTAAGTGCTTGCGGATGTTCAGGAAAAGTCACCTGAAACAGGCGTTCCTGCAGCGGCTGCCGTGGCCGCCCACCGACCATATGCCGAATATGCTGCTTCGCTAGTTCATCTTGCGACAAATCAACAAAGGCATAGCCCGCCTGTGCCAACAGCTGCTTGACTTCATTCAGTTCATGCAAGCCATCGGTAAGCTTCACGCCGACAAAGATCTGAGCTTGCTGATCATCGGCGTAACGGTAGTTAAACTCGGTGATCACGCGGCCATTAAGCACCTCGCAGAAGCGCCGAAAGCTGCCCACGCGCTCGGCAATGGTCACCGCCAACAAGGCTTCGCGCAACTCGCCAATTTCACTGCGTTCGACAATGTAACGCAGCCGATCAAAATTCAAATTAGCGCCACTCAGTACCGTCGCCAAGCGCAAACCTGGCCTCACTTCAGCACGGCGGGCATACACTTTCAAACCTGCCAACGCCAGTGCACCCGCAGGCTCGGCGATGGCACGGGCATCGTCGAAAATATCTTTCACCGCCGCACAAATCTCGTCAGACGACACCGTGATCACTTCATCGCAGAGTGCCGCAGCCACGCTAAATGGCAAAGTGCCGACCTGCTTCACCGCAGTACCGTCGGCAAATAGGCCAACTTGCTTGAGTTTCAACGGGTAGCGTGCCGCCAAAGCGGCAGTCAACGAGGCCGCATCGGCGGGCTCTACCCCAATCACTTTAATTTCTGGGCAAATGCTTTTGATATAAGCCGCCATACCGGCCAACAAGCCACCGCCGCCGACGGGCACAAACACCGCATCAAAATGCTGCTGGGCCAGCATTTCTTTAGCCACGGTACCCTGCCCAGCAATCACTGCATCGTCATCAAATGGCGGCACATAGCTCAGCTTGCGTTCAGCAGCCAACTGGTGGGCAAAATCACTGGCGCTGTCAAAATCAACGCCGTGCAAAATCACCTCAGCGCCTCTATCGCGCACCGCACTCACTTTGATTTCCGCAGTGGTGACCGGCATCACCACCACCGCATGGAGCCCAAGCTGTTTGGCTGAGTACGCCACGCCTTGGGCATGGTTGCCTGCCGAGGCACAAATCACTCCCTGCACGCCCTGTTGCTGCAATTGGTGTAACTTATTAAAGGCACCACGTAGCTTAAATGAGTAAATCGGCTGCTGATCTTCGCGTTTCAACAGCACTTGGTGCTGTAACCGTTTGCTGAGCTTGGGCATTTCTTGTAATGGCGTCTCGACCGCTGCTTGGTAGACCGGCGCCAGCAAAATTTGCCGCAAGTAATGGGCTTTCATCGCCTCTACCGAGGTAAATTCACTCATCGTGCACCACCTGCCAGTGTCACCGGCAACACCCGTACTGCACCTTTGTCAGCACTGCTAGCAAAGGCCGCATAGGCGCGCAATGCAGTACTCACCGCGCGCTCGCGCGGTTGCGGTTGCCACCCAGCAGCGCCTCGCGCTCGCATGGCGGCGCGGCGGGCCGCGAGTTCTTGCTCCGGCACTTGTAGCGTCAACGCGCGTTGGCGAATATCAATCGCGATACGATCGCCGTCTTCGACCAAGCCAATCACACCACCTGCTGCCGCTTCCGGCGAGACATGGCCAATCGACAAGCCCGAAGTACCGCCAGAGAAACGGCCGTCGGTAATGAGCGCACACTGGCTGTCCAGCCCCATCGATTTCAAATAGCTGGTCGGATACAACATTTCTTGCATGCCCGGCCCTCCGGCTGGGCCTTCATAGCGAATCACCACCACATCGCCCGCTTTGACCACGCCACCGAGAATCCCTTCGACCGCCGCATCTTGACTATCAAATACCCGCGCTGGACCGCTAAATTGCAGCATTTCTTCACGCACAGCGGCGGTTTTTACTACGCAACCATCTGCCGCCAAATTGCCCTGCAATACGGCCAGGCCGCCTTCAGTTGAATAAGCATGCTCACCAGCACGAATACAGCCCTGCACCCGATCCACATC
Organism: Pseudidiomarina atlantica; assembly: GCF_000753735.1. Classification (GTDB taxonomy): domain Bacteria; phylum Pseudomonadota; class Gammaproteobacteria; order Enterobacterales; family Alteromonadaceae; genus Pseudidiomarina; species Pseudidiomarina atlantica. The sequence goes on from NZ_JPIN01000011.1 coordinate 65,990, forward strand.
AACACTCGGGTAGTAACAATCTTGCGAGAATGCTTGGGTGGTCCGAATGCCGGCGGGTCCTGCTCGATAAAACTGCTGTACGGCTGCCGATGAAGTGCGGCGCACGTCCCAGGTAGCTAGCCAATCGTGCAGCGAAGCAAAAGCAATGTGGCCAACGTCCTCGTGCAACAAGCCAATGCGCTCCAGCTCTCCTAAAATTGCCACCACCCCACCGGCGCGGTGCACGTCCTCCATGTGGTACTGCGGCGTCGCTGGAGCCACTTTGCATAGATTTGGCACCCGCCGCGACAGCGCGTCGATATCGGCCATGGCAAAATCAATTTCGCCTTCATAAGCCCCTGCCAACAAATGTAAAATAGTATTGGTCGAGCCGCCCATGGCAATATCCAGCATCATGGCGTTCTCAAAGGCATGGCGATTGGCGATGCTGCGCGGCAAGGCGCTCGCATCGTCCTGCTGATAATACTGCCGACATAAATCCATGACGGTTTTACCGGCATCCACGAACAATTGGCGGCGCAGCTGATGGGTTGCCAACAACGAACCATTGCCCGGTAGCGCCAAACCCAAAGCCTCGAGCAAGCAGTTCATCGAATTTGCGGTGAACATCCCCGAGCAAGAGCCGCAGGTCGGACAGGCACTTTGTTCAATCGCTTCGCTGTCAGCGTCGGACACCTTAGGATCGCCGCCGGCGACCATAGCGTCGACCAAATCGAGCTTGATAATTTGCTCCGACAACTTGGTCTTACCCGCTTCCATCGGACCACCCGAGACAAATACCACCGGAATGTTCAGTCGCATCGCCGCCATAAACATACCGGGCGTGATTTTGTCGCAGTTCGAGATACACACCATGGCATCGGCACAATGGGCATTCACCACATACTCCACCGAGTCGGCAATCAAGTCGCGCGAGGGCAGGCTATACAGCATGCCGTCGTGCCCCATGGCAATGCCATCATCGACCGCGATACTGTTGAATTCCTTGGCAATGCCGCCGTTTGCGACGATGCTTTGCGCGACAATTTGTCCAACTTCACGCAAATGTACATGCCCCGGGACAAATTCGCTGAAGGAGTTGACCACCGCGACTATCGGCTTGCCAAAATCGGTGTCTTTGACGCCGGTGGCACGCCACAACGCTCGTGCACCTGCGCGATTACGACCTTGCGTGACTGTTGCTGAACGTAATTTCGGCATCATTAACCTCGTTGTGCTTGCGCGGCTGGCGTAACCAGCGATCGCGCTGCGGCCACAGGCGTGGGGCGAGCGGCCAATTGAAACTCAGCGCCCACTTTAAGTTCACGCACGTGGTAGATCTTGGCAAGTTGCTTTACCAGCAGCTCGATATTGCGCTCACTGGCGATTTCCAGCACCAGCCGCTGCTCCAATTCGCTGTCGCGGGTCAGGTTCATACCGACCACGTTAAAACCACGGTAGCGCGCGACTTGCAGCACTCGCTCGATGGCAACCGGATGATGATCAACAAGTAAAGTAACTGTGGTGTGCATTAGTTTTTCTCCGTAAGCATGTCGTGGTTAGCAGCGCCGGGCGGTACCAAGGGCCAAACGTTCTCAGCCGCGTCAATCCGCACGTGTAATAAGAAGGGGCCGTCACTGGCAAAGAGTTGTTCCAGCGCCGCCGGCATATCGGCAGCGTGTTCCAAGTACAAGGCAGGAATGCCAAAAGCGCGCGCTAAGGCGCAAAAGTCAGGGTTATCGCTTAAGTCGGTCTCACTGTAGCAGCCGTCAAAAAACAGCTCTTGCCACTGCCGCACCATACCCAAGCGTTGGTTGTCGATGATGACGATTTTGACCGGTAACTGAAAGCGTTTGATGGTGCCCAGCTCCTGTACGTTCATCATAAAAGAGCCGTCGCCGCAGATAGCAAACACCGTCGCCTCAGGGCGGGCGATCTGTGCACCAACTGCGGCCGGCAAACTAAAGCCCATGGTGCCAAGACCACCGCTACTTAAATGATTGTTGGGTTGGCTAAAGCGCATATGCTGAGCCACCCACATTTGATGTTGTCCAACATCGGGGCACACCACCGTATCGGCGGGCATCTGCTCACTGATGCTGCGCAGCAACTTGGGCGCATAAACCCCCGGTGGCGGTGCGTCATAGCGCCACGGGCAAGCAGCATCGAGTGCGCGACAACGCTGCCGCCAAGCCTCACAGTGAGTGGTCACTTGCAGCGTCGGCAAAATGTCGCGCACATTACCATGAATGCCGCACAGCGCGCGGCGGCGTTTATGCAGCTCAGCGGCATCAATATCGATATGAATGACTTTGGCGTGGGGCGCGAATTCTGCCAATTTGCCAGTCACCCGATCATCGAAGCGCGCGCCTAGATTAATCAGCACATCGCATTCTTGCACCGCCATGTTTGCGCATTGCCGACCATGCATACCCAACATGCCCAAATCATGTGGGTAGTCAGGTGCAACGCTGCCTAAGGCCTTCAAAGTCGACACCGCTGGGATCTGGGTAGCATCCAAAAACGCACGTAACTCCTGCACGGCATCGGCCATCACCACCCCACCGCCGATGTAAGCCACCGGGCGCTCTGCTTGCGCAATTAAATGGCGGGCCAAGGCGATGGCGGCGGCGTTGTCGATACCGTGGGTCGATTGCGGTGGCGGTGCAACGCTGCGTGTCACCGCGGTGGGTGGCTGCGCTGGGCAGTCGCCCAGTTGGATGTTCTTCGGTACATCGATAAGCACTGGACCGGGGCGGCCTTCAGCGGCAATTTGAAAGGCTTGTTGCAACGCATCGGCAAGTTCACTGGGGTGGCTGACTAAAATGCTGTGCTTGGTGACCGCCAAGCTTAATCCCAAAACATCGATTTCTTGAAAAGCATCGGTGCCCATTACCGCTTGGTCCACTTGCCCGGTGATAGCGACCACCGGCACCGAGTCCAATTTGGCATCCGCCAGTGCAGTCAATAAATTGGTCGCACCTGGGCCCGAAGTTGCCATACACACACCGGTTTTACCGCTGGCCCGCGCATAGCCGATCGCAGCGAAGGCAGCGCCTTGCTCGTGGCGACAGAGAAAATGCTGTACCGGTGATTGGTAGAGCGCATCGTAAATCGGCATGATCGCGCCGCCGGGATAGCCAAATACGTGTTGCACCTGTTGTCGGTGTAAAAAATCGATGATGAACTCAGCACCGGTCATTGCCATTTTCCCTTTTTCTTCGGCCCTAGAACGCAAAAACCCCCGCTTGGTGAAGCGGGGGTTTTTGGAGTTTTGCTTGTTTGGCTGTTGCTTTACAAATTCCAATACCTGCCCGCGCAGCGATTAATAATCACCACGAGGAGCACTAGAATGTTGATGTTTGCAACAGCAAATAAACGCATTGTGTGTTTTCTTCTTAACAGTTCAAGTTTTGTTCAAGTCTTATCTATTTCTAACATTGTCAGCTTGAATGTCAACGGTTTTTTCCAATTGGCTTCATTTCTTTCATGTAAGCGCGCAAGGTACGACCGATTTGCTCGATCGGATGCTGATAAATGGCTTCGTTGACCCGATTTAATTCGCTGTAGTCGACCGTTTCTGCATGTTGCAGCCCGGTGCCGATAACCTCAGTACTCAAGTGCGCAAACAGCTCACGCTGTAACAGCTCATGCGCGGCGTTGGCGAACAAATAATTACCGTATTCAGCAGTATCTGAAATCACCACGTTCATCTCGTACAAGCGCTTGCGCGCAATGGTATTCGCAATCAATGGCAACTCATGCAATGACTCATAGTACGCCGACTCGGCCCGAATTCCGGCGCTGACCATAGTCTCAAATGCCAGTTCAACGCCCGCTTTCACCAACGCTACCATGACAATGCCGCGGTCAAAGTAGTCTTTTGCGCTAAGGGTTCCCGCGTAAGTAGGTGCTTGCTCAAAGGCACTTTGCCGGGTTTGTTCACGCCAGGCATGTAGATCGTGATCGTCGTTGGCCCAGTCGGCCATCATCTGCGCCGAGAACGCACCACTTAAGATGTCATCTTGATGTTTGGCGAACAGCGGCGTCAGCACTTGCTTGACCTGTTCACTCAGCGCGTTGGCGCGCAACCGTGCCGCACTGTCAAGGTGACTCATCATCAAGCTGATGCCACCAAACTTCAGCGCTTCAGTGATTTCCTCCCAACCGTGCTGTACCAAGTGCGCAGCTTCAGCTTTATCGATACCATGCTGGACCATGTGGTCGTAACATAGCAACGAACCGACTTGCAGCATGCCACACAAAATCGTTTGCTCGCCCATTAAATCGGACTTCACCTCGGCCACGAATGAGCTTTCTAACACCCCGGCACGATGCCCGCCGGTGGCGACCGCCCATGCCTTTGCCCACGCCAAGCCATGGCCATTGGGGTCATTCTCTGGATGCACAGCAATCAGCGTGGGGACGCCAAAACCGCGTAAATATTCCTCGCGTACCTCGGTACCGGGGCACTTGGGTGCCACCATGATGACGGTGATGTCAGCGCGAATCCGCTGGCCTGTTTCGACAATATTAAAGCCATGCGAATAGCCGAGCGTTGCGCCCGCCTGCATCAGCGGCATCACCGCCTCAACCACGGCGCTGTGTTGTTTATCTGGAGTTAAGTTGATGACCAAATCGGCACTGGGTATCAACTCCTCGTAGGTACCAACGGTAAAGTTTGCACCAGTTGCTTGTTGCCATGACGGGCGCTGCTCTTTTATCGCCTCGGGGCGCAAGGCATAACTGACATCAAGCCCGGAGTCGCGCATATTGAGGCCCTGGTTAAAACCTTGCGCACCACAACCGACAATCACTATCTTCTTCCCGAGCAGTGCCTTGCAGCCCTCGTTAAATTCCGCGGCTTGCATAAAACGACATTGTTGCAGTTGCGCTAACTGCTGACGAAAAGGTAATTGATTAAAGTAATTGTCACTCATGACTTTTCTCCTGTGGTCTGCATTGAGCCTACGCCAGGATTTATGTTGCGTATAGTGAATCATTTGCAATAGAGTATTGCTATATACGCAATATTTGAGAATCTTATGGACCTACGTACCTTAGAGTTATTTGTCGCGCTTGCCGAAAGCTTGCATTTTGGCCGCACCAGCGAAGCCATGCACGTCAGCCCCTCGGCGCTATCGCGGCAGATCCAACGCTTAGAAGAAGCCCTCGGTGTGCGCTTGTTTATGCGCGACAACCGCTCGGTTGAACTGACCCAACAAGGTAAACAAGCGCTTATCACCTGTCAGGCGTTGGTGACTAGCTGGCAACAATTGCAGCAGCAACTTGGCGACGACAGTCAACTGCGCGGACAATTACGCTTGTACTGCTCAGTTACCGCTGCACAAACCCTGATGCGGCAATTTATCGAACGCTTTCGCCCGCTGTTCCCCAATGTTGCACTTACGGTGGAAACCGGCGATGCGGCTTTGTCGATCGAACATGTGCTACAACAACAAACCGATATCGCCATTGCCCCGCGCCCCGACAAAGTTCCTGACGGCCTATTGATGCGCGAACTCAACACCTCACCACTGGTGTTTATTCGCCCACGTGCCGACTGCGCAGTGCGCGCGCAGACGCTTACAAATAAGCTCGATTGGTCAGCGGTGCCAGTGATTGTGGCGCGTCTGGGGTTATCGCGAGAACGGCTATTTGCTTGGTTTGCGCGCCATCAACAACAGCCGCACGTGTACGCCGAAGTGGCCGGCCACGAAGCCATTGTTGCTATGGTCGGCCTCGGTTTAGGCATAGGTTTAGTGCCAGAAGTGGTGCTCGAACAAAGCTTAGTACGGGAACAAATCGAAGTATTTAAACGCCCCACCGACGTACCGCCCTACCACGTCAGCATTTGCTGCCTCGAGCGCCGCCTGCAAGACCCCGTCATCGCCGCCTTCTGGCACGCCTGCGGCTGTCTGGTATAAGCTGGAACATTAGCAACCTCAAGCTTGATGCGCTGTTGCGGTAGACTTCTATTCTCTGGTGCTGTCACCACTGCAATTTGCCATTTGTTGATCCGTAATTCCGAATAGGTCGGTTCATCTTGCAAATCTTTCGGCTCTTTTACCGTCACCTCAAGACCATAGCGTGCGCCCACGTAGTCTTCAATGCAGGTTTTCATCGCGGACAATTGGGCAGAACTAAAATCCACCCCTCCGGCAAAATCTAAATCCTCGCTAAAGCGATTCCCGCCGTAACAAAGCCGTAAAGAGGTACCACCCTGAAACACCAAATGGTCGAGTAAGCCAGCTTGTTCCAAGGCAAACAAGATGTCGTAGTGCAACAACTCCTTTTCGACAACTGCGCGCATATTGCGTAACTCGCCATCCACCATGGCTCGCTCGACCAGCTCGAGGAAGTTCTGTTTATCCAATTTCATTTACCACCTCTTGGTCAATCAGGTGCAGGTTTCTTCCCACTTGCTTAAGGTCGCGTAGTGCAGCATTCAGTGTCGCCAGCAGCAACGGGCGCCCGGCGTCTGCGGTGTTGTCGAGAATATCGATGATACTGCGTTTGGTATGGGTAAACTCAATGGTTCCAAAGGGTGTTTTAAACTCTCCAGAGCGCCCGGTCGTCATCACCGTCAATCGATCGATCGGGATTTGCGAAATGACACCGTACTCAGACAAAGCTGACTCAAGGCTCACATAATTGTACTCGCCACGGCGTAGGGTTCGAGCAATGAATTCAAGGGTATGACTACCCAACGAGCGCGCTTGCTGATAGACAAACACACCGTTGCTGGCCCGCACCAGGATTTCATCTTTGATAAGCCGATTGAGACCAGCGCGAAGTGTCGTTTCGCTGTCTTCGTGGAAGATCTTCCGCAAGTCTGAAAGGGCAAATACGCAGCGCCCTTTCTTATCGAATTCGGTGAGTTTTTTGATTGCGTCGAGTTGCTTCATGCTCTGCTTAGTCAACCTAAACAACACTTAAAGATGTTATTAGTGTAGACCGAATGCATAAGCTAGGCAAGTTATCAATAGCTTCCTTAAGCCCGTACCGCTGGTACGGGCTTCTTGCATAAGGTTATTATTTAATGACGATTGGATTGATCGGTGAACCTGAACCACGTTCCATTTTCAATGGCGCCGCAGTAAACATGAAGGTGTATTGGCCGTCCTCTGCACTGTCAGCAGCTAAGTCATCTAACCAATACAACTCACTCAAAACCACGCCAAGGTCTCGAATCAGTGCACCGTGCAAAGGGATCACGTAGTCGGTGCCATCAATCTTTTGCGGAACCAATTCTACCGCTAGGTTATCTGCAGCAATAACTGGAATTTCCATAGCATCGACCCATTTCACCAACTCTTTGCTATAGCACAAGCCGGGCTCCGTGGTTGCTGTCCACTCTGCATCTGGCGTATCGGTGTAGAAGCGACCGACCGAGCCTGTACGAATCAGCAGAATATCGCGCTTTTCAATAGTCACGCCCTGCGCTTTTGCGGTATCTTTTAAGTCCTGCAAGGTTACACAGCTACTTGGTGCAATACGACCTGACTCACCACCTTTGAGAAGACCCACATCCAGCAGTACGCCGCGTCCAACAATGCCGTGACTGGCAAGACTGCCAATATCCACATGATCATGTCCATGTACGGTACTATCCGCACTCACACCACCATAAACTTGATCGCCATACCAAGCATGACCCAGAGCATCCATGTGCGTCGTACCTTGAAGATACATGAACACCGCGTCATCAGAGTACTTCACGCCACCCGCAAGTTCATCCAGCTTGCCGGTATCGTACATGCTTTCGTCTTGCGTCATGTAGTGCATCGCCGGCACGCGCCCCGGGAATACCGGACCGACGCCGTGAATCATCGGCAGTTGCAAAGTGAATTTTTCGCCCTGCTTCACCGCTTGTACGCCGCGTAGCGCCTGCGCATCGTCAAGGTAATTCAATGCACCAATTTGGTCATCGTCACCCCACTTCCCCCAGTTTTTCGGCATATCCGCCTGTAGTTTCTCAATAGCAGTTTCTTGCGCGATGGCGCCCGCTGATAGACCAAGCAGCGCTGCTGCTACCGTAAAAGACAAAACGTTCTTCGTTGTTTTCATAGCTAAAGTCCTTCTTGTTATTGGAGTTATACTTAGTTACTCAATTTGATGTACTTCGTCTCGAGGTATTCCTCGATGCCCTGACGGCCGCCTTCGCGACCCATACCCGACGCTTTCACACCGCCGAAAGGCACGGCTGCATCAGAGATAAGCCCGGTGTTAAAACCCACCATGCCAACCTCTAGATCACGTGCAAAGCGTTGAATTTGCTTCAAATCTTGACTGTAAACGTAGGCCGCCAAGCCCGCGTGCTGCTGCCGCAGCTGCTGTAGTAAATACGTTTCATCGGTGAAGCGTACCAACGGCGCAACGGGACCAAAAATCTCTTCCTTTACACATGCCATCTCGAAGTTGGCGTTAGCAATAACCGTTGGAACAAACCAATTGGCATCTTCTCGCCAGCGCTGGCCGCCACACAGTACCCGCGCGCCTTTACTGACAGCATCGGCGAGTAAACGCTCGACTTTGTGCACAGCCGCGCGATTAATCAACGGACCGATAACCACATCGGCCTCGTCACCGCGCCCTAGCTTTAGTTGTTGCACTCGTGCGACAAGACGCGCGGCGAACACGTCATAGATGCTATCGTCCACATAAATAGCGTTGGCGCACACGCAGGTTTGCCCAGCATTGCGAAACTTTGCCGCTATGGCTCCCTCTACCGCTGCGTCAATATCGGCGTCATCGCACACAATAAAGGGGGCATTTCCGCCTAGCTCTAGCGATAAGCGCTTAAGCGTGGGAGCGCAATTCGCCATCAGCGTGCTACCAACTGCAGTAGACCCGGTGAAACTCAACTTGCGTACCGTCGGTGAGCTCGTCAAGCGTTGACCGATGACTTGCGCATCGCCGGTAATCACGTTCAGCACTCCGACAGGGATTCCCGCTTGCTGCGCTAGCTCCGCCAATGCCAACGCGGTAAATGGCGTATCCGGTGCGGGTTTGACGATCATGGTGCAACCCGCCGCAAGCGCCGGCGCAACCTTGCGCGTGATCATTGCAGCTGGAAAATTCCATGGTGTAATCGCCGCACAAACCCCCACCGGCTCGCTAAGCACCAGCATCGATAACGGCGTTTCGCCGTATGGTAATGTGGCTCCGGTATCAAGCAGCGTCGGCTGCGAGAACCATTGGATATAACTAGCCGCATAAGTAATTTCGCCTAGTGCTTCAGCAAATGGTTTGCCCTGTTCTAGCGTTAAAATCCGAGCCAAACGCTCGCGCTCGGCCATGATCAACTCGTACCAAGCAGTGAGTAACCGACAACGCTCCCGAACCGGTACTTCTCGCCATTGATAAAACGCTGTTTCCGCAGCGCGGATACAGCCATCGACCTGGCGCACACTCAATTGCGGAACACTCCCTAAATAAGCCCCAGTGGCAGGGTTAAGTACCGATTGCACGCTATCATCTGACGCGGTTATCCACTCGCCATTCACGAATGCTTGCTCCCGCAATGCAATCACCTCTCCTTCAAACATCTGTTGACTCCCTAGTAGTGCCGTTGCCGGCGTCCTTTGCTTGTTGCTGAGCACGCCAGCGCTGTTGTTTTTTCACCAAAGTGGACTGGTCAATATCGAGCGCTGCAGCGGCCTGTCGCGTAGTACCATACAGCTCCAACGCCTGCTCAATCAGCTGCTGCTCGAGCGCTTCCACCTGTTCCTTTAAACTCACACCAACACGCCCAATGGCGCTATCGACACGCAGCTCACGGGGGAGTTGTGCAGTAGTGATTAACGATTGCTCGGCCGTCACCACCAAACGCTCGGTGAGATTAATTAACTCACGAATATTCCCCGGCCATTGATAGCGGCGCAGTCGCTCGATCACCTCACGTTGCCAGCGACAGTCAAATTCATACTTACAGTTGAAGTGGTGCAAATAATGATTCAATAGCGCTTCGACTTCTTCGGCACGCTCACGCAAGGGCGGCAACTCAAGCGGCACTACGCTCAGGCGATACAGTAGGTCTTCGCGGAACTTACGCTGAGCAACCAGTTCATGAAGATTATGATGAGTCGCCGAAATAAGGCGAAAGTTGGTTTTCTTAAACTGCGTGCCACCCACTGGAATAAAGCGATTTTCGGCAATGACCTTCAACAGTTTGGCTTGTAAGCTGAGCGGCAAATCACCTATTTCATCCAAAAATAAGGTGCCATTGTTCGCCGCCTCTAACAGGCCCGTTTTGCCTTTTTGCGCAGCGCCGGTGAAAGCGCCTGGCACATAGCCGAACAGTTCTGCCTCGAGCAAACTTTCCGGCATGGCAGCACAGTTGAGTTCAATGAACGGCCCCTGAGCCACCGCGCTGTATTCATGGATGGTACGCGCGAGTAGCGTTTTACCGGTACCCGTTTCACCTTGTATCAATATTTTCGCGGCCGTCGGCGCTACCCGTTTCGCTAAGTCGTAACACTGCTGGGTGGCGCGGCTAATGATCAACGCCTCGCGCGCCTCTCGAGCACCATAATGGTCACGCACGTGCAATATCTGCTCGAGTTGCTCCTCAGCTCGCTTCGCTTGCAGTAATTCGGTGACGTCGCGGACTGTCGTAACGATATATTCGATGCGACCGCGACTATCGAACATCGGTGTGCCAGAAACCAATATTTTATGGTCTTCGCCAATGGTTTGGGTAAGGGTGACAGGCCCCTTTTCTTTGAGTACTTCAAGCGATACGGAGCGTGAAATGTAGCCACGTTGCACCACTTCGGACATATGCAAGCCCACCAAAGCGCTGCGTGGAATGCCAGTGATGCGCTCGTAAGCTTTGTTAACTGTAACCGTGATACCGTTACCGTCGGTGATGTACACACCATCACTCATGGCATCGATCACGCGCTGAAGATTGTCGCCGGACATCATACGCGTTGCTCCCGCAGGCGCCAGCCGTAAACGAGGAAACATAACAACAGCCCAGCCGCAAACGCCCATGTCGCGCCTTTTACGACCAAAATTGCAGCGATGATCCCGGCAATTCCCAAATCACGTTCTGATTGCGCCTCTTGAATACCGATGCGCACACTCACATAGCCTTGGATCAGCAGTGTCAATGCCAGCGCGATACCCAGTATCGGCTGCACTAAACTCACTACTGGCAATAAGAGTAGGCCTGTATTGGTGCCCCAGCGGAATGAACCGGCGCCGCCAAAAATTGAATCCATCGCTTGCCGACCCTTTTTAAAACGCTCGACAATCACTACATGCATCGCTGCCCACAATGGACCACACATGGTCACATCAGGACCAATGACACTCATGCCAAGGTTACGCGCACCGAAAATCAAATGGGCACGATTCGGGTCATAGTCGATTTTCTCATCTTGCCGAACCTCGTCAGCTTCATCCAATATCGCTTTACTTTGCAGCACATCGCCAAACAACACGATATAGGCGGCAAGTACCGTCGGAATCGCACTCAAATACATGCTCCACGGCGGGAATCCCACCCCGAATAAGGTGTACTGAGTGAACATGGTGACAAAATCAGGAGCAGTGAATCCCCACTCAATATCGGGCCAGGGCGCTTCAGAAAACAGCGGTGCCAGTACAATCGCGAGGGCAATAATCGGGAAAATACCTAACTTACCGAGTAAACCAAATACCCAATGGCGCGACTGCAAGGCGGCGAAATGCTTCGAGAAGATAAGATAAAACGCGATGCCAACAGCTATCGAAATGGTAAACGGATAGCTTTCAAAGCGTCCTCCATCATCAAACACCACCGCAACCGCCGCAAGACCTGCGCCCATGATGATGCCAGCTTTAATCGCACTCGGGATCAGCTGCACCACCCGTTTCGCTGCACCCGAAGCACCGAGCACGATCGCGAACAAGCCAAGCAGCATTTGAAAGGCTATTAACGCATGCACCCGCGCTTCGCCTTCGGGGAACATGGATACGTACATCATTAATAAAGGAATCGCCGGTGTGATCCAGCCGGGTACTACCGGGTCACCGAGTAAATGGTGGAGTAAATAGAACAAGCCATTCAGTACGACAATCGCCAGCGCCGCCTCGAACGGCATCCCTAACAATTCAGTCATCAGCGATATCGCCGCCAAATCGACGGCACACATCAATAGCCCTTGAAAATAATCTGGCCACTCGAAGCGATAATGCACAAAAGGTAAGCGAACCTTGAACGGACCGAGCGCAAAATACGGCGCTTCAGCGCCGGTAACGCGTTGTTTCCATAACGACATAAACGGTCCCTCAGTAGGCTTCGCGATAAATAGCTTCGATGTCCTGCACCGACAGCTCACGCGGGTTATTGCGCAGCAAACGCGTGACGCCGCTGGCAGCAACGGCAAGCTCTGGTAAAGCTGATTCGGGAATATCGAAAGCACGCAGTTGCGCCGGTATCTTAACCGCGGAACACAGCGCACTGATCTCGTCGATTACTAATTCACCAGCGGCGTCGGCAGTTATGTCTGCAGGAGCGCCAAAAGCCTTTGCCAATTCCACAAAACGCTCAGGACACGCAGCTTGATTCCATCGCATCACTGGCACAAACATCACTGCGTTGCTCATGCCATGAGACAAGTGGTAACGCCCTCCCAAAGGGTAAGCGAGCGCATGTACCGCACCCACTCCAGCATTACCAAAAGCCAAGCCTGCCATCAAACTGGCGGTGGCCATTTCTTCGCGCGCACTCATGTCATTCGGCTGCTCATACGCTCGTACTAAGCTCGCTTTTATCTTTTGCACGGCTGCCAGTGAATAGGGTTCAGTTAAGGCCGTTGCAAATTTTGAGAGATAGCTTTCGACCGCATGCACTAAGGCATCAACACCGCTCGCGGCGGTCACACTGGGCGGGCAACTTAAGGTCAGTTCGGGAGCGACAATGGCAACATCAGGGAGGAGCTCGTTACTAACGATACCTTTTTTCAATTGTGCTTCGTTATCGGCGAGAATCGAAATATTCGTGACTTCAGAGCCAGTGCCCGCTGTCGTGGGTAAGCAAATTAATGGAAAGCGGCGTGGCATAACCTGATCTTCACCAAATAGTTCAGCGAGTGGGCGCTCATCACCGGCGTAAACCGCCACTGCTTTTGCCGTATCCATTGCGCTGCCGCCGCCGACCGCGACAATACCATCGCAACCTTGCTCGACAAATAATGCACGGCAAGCCTCAACCACAGCCATTTCTGGTTCAGCGGAAATCGCGTCAAATACGGCAAAGTGCTCCACTCCTGATGCTTGCAGTTGGGCAGTAATAGTGTCGGTAATACCTGCTTGACTCACACCTCGGTCAGTCACAATCAACGGACATTTGCAGCCTAGCTGGTGCATTTCACGCGCCAATTCATGGCTCGCATGTGCGCCGGTAAGCAAACGCCGCGCGGTCTTAAACGTTTGAACGGTTGAAGTACGCATAGCCTTCCTTTTGTTGTTCTAGTTCTCGTCGTTCGGTGCCAGTTTATGGTGCAAACACCGTACCAACTTTGAGCAAATATTTAACTTTATGTTTTTTATGGACTTTTAAATAATGAATGCTTGAATCTGAAGAACCGCTGATGATTTATTTCATCATAGACCCACACTTGATGAATATTATCATCATTGTTAAGCGGATGTGAAAAACTAAACTCTATTAAAAACAGAAGTTTACGATTGCTAATGAAGTTGGCACAGCCATTGCACCAAGAAGATGCATCAGACGTCATCTATCGCTGACATCTGTCATCAACAATAACAACTACAAGAGGCAATGGTTATGACTCACAAAACAACTCGGCTCTATTTACCAGCGCTTGTGGGAGCGCTGTTAGCAACGACCGCACAAGCAGAAACAGCAGCTCCAGCTTGGGACTTCGATTTTCATGGTTACGTAAATGCTCACGCAGTTTTCGCAGACTGTGATGATTCAGGCGCCGTAGTTGCGGGTAACGCCTTGCTTTGTACTGGCGAAGACGCAACTTCAGTGTCAAACGGTTATAGCCCAGCAAGCTTCCAGTTTTCTGCAAGCACTCAGCGCGAAGGGTTCGACATTAAAGCCGTACTCGCTATTGAGCCGGGAACTACCGACAACAGTGCGTTTAACGGTAACGGAGATAATCGTGCCTACCGTGCTTTCTTTACCGTCGGTAACGCCGACATGGGTACCATTAAAGTCGGTCGTGATTACGGCGTGTTCGGCATCGATGTGGTGCTTGAAGATATGGCTTTAGGTGGCGTCGGCGCCCCAGCGGCCATTCGTAGCCCGTTGAATACCACACTAGGTGCCGCCGGCTATGGTTATGTGTTCGCCGACCGCTTGTCGCAAATCACGTACAGTCGTCAATTGGGGGCTAACTTACAGGCGGATATCGGTATCTTCCAACCGCTCGATCCAGTCAGCTTTGGCGGTAACGGTTATGTCGCCGACTCAGGTTCAGAGCGCCCCGGCATTCATGGCCGCTTACGCTACAATCACGAACAAGGCTACATTTCGAGCACTTTCTACAGCCAAGATGTTGCCACCCCAAACGGTGACTACACTGCGCGTGGCATCGACGTAACAGCGGCATTACAACTGGGCGCAACGCGTTTGGCAGCCTCTGCATTCGACGGTCAGGGCTTTGGCTATTACGGCCTGCTTATCGATGGTGCAGATATCAACGGCACGCCGCGCGATACTTCTGGCTGGTTTACCCAAGCCACGCACACTATCGGCGCCACTAAGTTTGGCATCAACTATGGTGTGTCTAAAATTGATTTGGCTGGCGTTGATGCCTTGGTACAAGTCGAGCAGCAAAGCAAGCTAAGTGCTGGCGTGTGGCACACCCTGTGGAGCATGTTCACGGTTTCTGGTGAAATATCGCGCATGGAAGCTGAAAGTCATGCTGGCGACAGCATTGAAAATACGGCATTCAGCGTGGGCTTGGCGTTGAGCTTCTAGTAAACAAATGGCCTGTGGCAAACGCCACGGGCCACTCAGTTTTAGAACGCACAGCGCGATGTTGCTGTTACACACCATCGCGCTGTTATTGTGTTACCGAGCGCCGCTGCGATAAGACATATAGAGGGCATCGCGCAGCATACGTGCTTCGGTGTAATCAATAACGCCGGTGTTCAGCAAGTTATAGGACACCTGCGTTTCACAATACGAAGGCCCGCTTAATCGAGGCAGCATCGAACTAAACCGGGGGGCGGGTTGCTCCTGCTCTTCGCTTAAACATACTGCGTAGTGGTCCATAATGGTGCAGCCATCGGCATCAACGTAGTTGGTCACGCCCGAGTCGAGCCAACCACTGAAGCTGACGGTTTCCGCGACAACGCTCGCAGTGCATAAGTCCACCTCGTCGAGTATACCGTCGCCGTCAGCATCGCTGGATAAGAAGTAGGTGCCGATGGAGTTGACATTACCGACTAACTCAAATGATTCTTCGGCGGTTCCGTTCATGAGCGATAGCGTCGCTCCAGCAACAACGTTGGTATTCAAAAGCTGCGGATAGGGCTCGAAAGTTGCGTGTATGGGCACGTCGGGAGAATAAAAATTGATAAAGTTTAGCGAGTTGATCCCATCAACTTCCTGTGATGCTGAAGCATAAAATCTATCGTTGTCGAATAAGTCTCCACCTGAAATCAACAGCAATGATTCATTGTAGGTTTGTGAAAAAGTGGCGGTTGCAGCATCGAAGGGTATAAAGAACTCTGAACTTAGTGGCACACCCTGCGCATCCCAAAAGTAAGCTCGGATAGTTGTGATACTCTCGTAATAGGTTCGGATAGACCAAAGGGTCATCGGCGGATTCGTCGATGCCGTTGGCGCCACCGATGTATCGAACTCAACTTCAACACGGTAGAACGCCACGTTTCTCAATGCTGATAAGCGCTCCGATTGCTCAGGGTAAATATTCACGCCAAGCGCTTCACCTTCAATATAATAGCCAAGGTCTTGAGCCGATAGGCTAGAAATCGCCATTACAAACACGCACAACGGCACTGTGATAAGTTTAGATAGAGTTTTCATGATTTCCGTCTCGTCATTGATTATTTTTTGCACAGCGCAATTTAAACGTATAAACCATGTTTCCGATTTGTACAGTTTTTATACGATTCAGTCCGACTTGAATGATGGTTGCACCCGTAGTAGAACTACGGGCTACATCCATTGCCGAGTACACCGATGCGAGTGAGTCGTGAAACGCTAACAGAAGTAGAAGCGCTAGCCCAAGCTGCGGGCGCTGCGATCATGCAGATTTATCATGCGCCCGATTTTGCTGCGCGGATTCAAGTGCAGACCAAGGGCGATGATAGCCCGCTGACCGAGGCTGATCTGGCAGCGCATCACATTATCACTGCGGGTTTGCAGCGGCTGAGCGACGCACAGCTCAGTGCGCTGCCGCAACTCTCAGAAGAATCCGCAGACATCCCTTGGCGTGAGCGCCGGCACTGGCAAACCTATTGGCTTATCGATCCGCTCGACGGCACCAAAGAGTTCATCAAACGCAACGGCGAGTTCACCGTCAACATCGCACTTATCCACAAAGGGCAGCCCCTACTCGGAGTCGTTGCGGCGCCTGCGCTGCAGACGATTTACAGCGGCGCCCGCGAAATTGGCGCTTACAAAGACGGTACGCCAATCGCGGCGCGCCAAGATAGCGCAGCGCCGACACTTAAAGTGGTCGGATCGCGCTCGCATCCGTCGCCAGATGTGCAGGATTATTTGGATAAACTAGGTAAGCCGTATGAACTGGTGCCGATGGGGAGTTCGCTGAAGTTGTGCTTAGTTGCCGAGAGCAAGGCGCACTTGTATCCGCGTTTAGGACCCACCAGCGAATGGGATACAGCGGCAGCACATGCGGTCGCGCTTGCCGCTGGTGCCGAAGTCACGACCCTCGATGGCGAAGCATTGCGTTATAACCAAAAAGAGTCGCTGCTGAACCCGTGGTTTTTGGTGCGATGACGGGCTACAATCGGGGCATCGATAACCACAATGATAAAGCGATGCGACTGACTCATTTGCAGCAACTGGAAGCCGAAGCGATTCACATCATGCGCGAGGTGGTGGCCGAGTGCCAGAATCCGGGTATGCTGTATTCGGTCGGCAAAGACAGTTCGGTGATGCTGCATTTGGCACGCAAAGCCTTTGCGCCGGGGCGCATTCCGTTTCCGTTGCTGCATGTCGATACCACTTGGAAATTCCAAGAGATGATCGCCTTTCGCGACGCCATGGCGCAAAAGCACGGCTTTAAGCTGCTGACCCACACTAATCCCGACGGCCTCGCACAAAACATTAATCCGTTCGAGCATGGCAGCGCCGTGCACACCGACATTATGAAAACCCAAGCGCTGAAGCAGGCGTTGAATCAGCATCAATTCGATGCAGTGTTCGGCGGCGCCCGCCGCGATGAAGAAAAATCACGCGCGAAAGAACGCATTTTTAGTTTTCGTGACGAGCAGCATCGCTGGGACCCGCGTAATCAGCGCCCCGAACTGTGGAATATTTACAACACGCGTATCAAGCCCAAGCAAAGCTTGCGGGTGTTTCCGCTGAGCAACTGGACCGAGCTGGATATTTGGCAGTACATCTATCAAGAAGGTATCGAGATCCCGCAGTTGTATTTTGCCGCCAAGCGTCCGGTAGTGGAGCGAAACGGCACCTTGATCATGGTCGACGATGAACGCATGCCGCTGGAACCGGGCGAACAACCGCAACACAAAATGGTGCGTTTTCGGACACTAGGCTGCTATCCGCTGACCGGAGCGATTGAGTCAACGGCGACGACACTGCCCGAAATCATTCAAGAAATGCTGCTCGCCACCACCTCGGAGCGCCAAGGTCGGGTGATTGACCACGACAGCAGTGGCTCAATGGAGAAAAAGAAAATGGAGGGGTACTTTTAACAGTACCGTGTTGCCGCATGAGCCATCAGTCACCGTTAATCGCTGAAAATATTGAAGAATACCTAAAGCAGCATGAACGCAAACAATTGCTAAGGTTCATCACCTGTGGCAGCGTCGACGACGGTAAGAGCACCTTAATCGGCCGCCTGCTGCACGACAGCAAACTCATTTACGAAGATCAGCTCGCCGCGCTGAAAAAGTCGCATAGCGATGCCGACGTCAACCTCGCCGACTTGGTCGATGGTCTGCAAGCGGAGCGCGAACAAGGCATTACTATTGATGTGGCGTACCGCTATTTCAGCACCGACAAGCGCAAATTTATTATCGCCGACACCCCCGGCCACGAGCAGTACACGCGCAATATGGCAACCGGCGCCAGCACCTGCGACCTCGCGATTATCCTCATCGACGCCGAAAAAGGCGTACAAACGCAGACGCGTCGCCACAGCTTCATTGTCAGCTTGCTCGGCATCAAACATGTGATTGTCGCCGTCAATAAAATGGACGCGGTAGCCTTCAGCCAAGCCCGCTACAAAGAAATCCAGCAACAGTACATTGAACTGGCTGGGGTGTTGAATATTCCCGACATCCATTTTGTGCCGATCAGTGCATTGCAGGGTGACAACGTAGTGCATAAAAGTGCACACACACCCTGGTTCCGCGGCCGCACCTTGATGCAGTACCTCGAAACACTGGAGATCCAACAGGCACAAGCCAATGATTTTCGCTTTAACGTGCAATGGGTGAATCGTCCCGACGCTTCATTTCGCGGCTATGCTGGCAGTATCGCCTCGGGCACGGTGAAACCGGGCGACACCATTCGCGTATTGCCTTCGGGCAAAGTGAGCACGGTCAAAGCGATTGCAACCTTCGATGGCGCATGCGCGCAAGCAGTGGCGCCACAAGCGGTGACGCTGACGCTGAATGACGAACTTGATATCAGTCGTGGCGACATGATCACCGACAAAGATGCGTTACCGCACATGTCGCGTCGGGTGCGCGCCAAAGTTGTCTGGCTGCATGAAGAAGCGCTGCAACCGCGCCGCGAATACGTCCTGAAAATGGGAACGCAAAGTGCTACAGCATGGTGCGAAAAAGTGCACTATCGGGTTGATATCAATACCTTAAAAGAAGTCGACGACAGCCAGCTAGGCTTGAACGAAATCGGCATGATCGACGTGCAAGCACTGCAACCTCTAGTGTTCGACCGCTACCAAAACAATCGGGCCACTGGCTCCTTTATTTTGATTGATAAGCTGAGCAATGCCACCGTTGCCGCTGGCATGGTGGCGCAGCCATTGAGCGACGCGGAAGAGGCCGTTGAGCCAGCGCGCGTCGGCCCGGTGACTTGGCAGTCGACCTCGGTCACCCGTGCTGAGCGTGCTTCGTTGAAACAGCAACAGCCAGTGGTATTGTGGTTCACAGGCTTATCTGGCGCCGGCAAATCGTCGATTGCTAATGCCGTTGAAGAGCGCTTGTTAGCATTGCACAAACACACTTACTTGCTTGATGGCGACAACGTACGCCACGGTCTCAACGCTGGATTAACCTTTAGCGAAGCCGACCGCATCGAAAATATTCGCCGTATTGGTGAGGTCGCAAAACTCATGGTCGACGCCGGCTTGATCGTGCTCACCGCCTTTATCTCGCCGCTGCGCGCCAACCGCGAATTTGTGCGCTCGCGCTTAGCCGCTGGCGAATTTGTCGAGATCTTCGTCGATACGCCGTTGGCCGTGTGTGAGCAGCGCGACGTTAAAGGCCTCTACGCCGCCGCCCGCAAAGGCGACATCGCCAACTTCACCGGCATCAGCTCGCCCTACGAGCCGCCCGCCGCCCCCGAGCTCACGCTCGACACCACCGCGTTAAGCGTCGATGACGCCGCCGAACGCGTCATCGCCTACCTGCGCGAGCATGGGTATTTGTGATCAAACACCCAAGCTAACAGCATAGGTCAGCATCAGCATGGCAAGGCCAATGAACACCAGGCAAAGCGGGAGAATAAACTTTGCCCATTGTGTCCATGGCACTTGTGCGGTTGCCAAATAAGCCAATAAAGTCCCTGACGTCGGCGTGATCATATTGGTAATACCGTTACCAAACAAAAATGCCAGCACTGTCGTTTGCGGACCCACCCCGGCCAACTGTCCGAGCGGCCCAAGAATCGGCATCGACACTGCCGCCTGACCTGAGGTTGACGGAATTAGAAAATCCAATCCCAACTGCGATACCAACATGCCCTGCGCTGCCAGCCACGAATTGTCCTCGCCAACAATACTGGTCAAACCGAAAATGACGCTATCCAGAATCTGCCCACGCTCGAGCGTCACGGCAATAGCAAAAGCCACGCCAATCAAGAAACTCGCCAGTAGAATTTTCTTCATCCCAGCGACAAAAGCGTCGGCTGCCCCACTGAGCCCCAACCCGCTCATGAACGCCAGAATCACGCTCAAGAACAAATAAAAGGCCGTCAGCTCTTCTTTGTTCCACTGCCATTGATTCGAGGCATACACCAAAAAGCCAATGCCACTTAACAGCACCAGCCACATCAGGGTGTGGCGTAAGCATAAAGGTTTAGCGTCAAAACTTACCACCAGATTTTCGCGCACCGCATGCTTTTTACTGTAGCGATGAATCACCAACAACATGAAGGCAATGCCAACCAAAGTAAAAATCATAAAGAACACGAAGCGCAGCCCTGCACCGCTAAAAATCGGTACGCCGACCAAGGGCTGCGCTATCGTTAAAGGTAATGGATTGGTGACCGAACTCAAATAGCCAGCTTTCACCGCCACTGTCACAATGCCAAGACCAATCAAGCGGGTCATACCGAGTCGCTCAGCCATCGCGACCATCAACGGAATAATCAATAGATATTCCGAAGCCAACCCCAAAAAGGTACTACCGGCGGCAAATACCAGCATCAGCGCCGGCACCAACACATACACATTGCCGCGGACCGAGCTAAGCAAACGCTCTAACCCTGCATCAACGGCGCCAGCTTGCTTTAAAATGCCGAACATTCCGCCAATGACCAACACCATAAAAATCAGGCCAGCACCGCGTTCGAGACCTTCCGGAATGGCCAAAAACAACTCCGATAGGCTCACTGGGGCAGCGCCATTCTCAACCGCAGAAACACGCCAAATATTGCTGACACCGGCGTCTTTTTCGAGCACTGTATAACTGCCCGGCACCACCAAGCGGCCGTCGCGTGCATAGCTACCCGAATCAACCAAATAGGTCAGCAAGCCGGCCAGCAGCAAGATGCCGAGCAGCACCACTAACGGATTACGTGTTTGCTTTGATGTACTCAAGAATTGCCTCCGTTACTTGCGCCAACGCTTGTTGCAGTTGCGCAAAATTCGCTGATTTTTCAAATTCAGCCTCATGCATGTAAAGCGCACGATTCAATTCAATTTGAATGCTGTGTACACCGTTAGCCGGAGCACCATAGCGCCGCACGATATAGCCGCCTTGATACGGATGGTTCAGCGCCACACGCAAGCCAAGGCGTTCGAACTCGGTCGCGACCATTTGCGTGAAATCGCTCGATGCCGTTGTGCCACATGCATCACTGACCACCACATCAGGGCGCGCAACACCGGCATCAATATTCATCGCATTGCCGGTCGACTTCATCGAGTGGCAATCGACGTGCCAGACACTACCGAACTCGGCATGCAAAACTTGCAGTCGTTCGGCCAAGGCCTCGTGATAAGGTTGATAGTACTCGGCAATCCGTTGTTGCACGTCAGCGACGGTTAGCGGCGCAGAATACATAGGAACTTCCGGTAAAGCTAAGCGCCGAATAAGTCCCATCCCGCGCCCACTGTATGGCGTAGGGCTCAACTCGCCGGGCCAAGGCGCGGCCAATAGTGCTGCGTCAATATCTGTCGCAGCACGGTTAGGGTCAATATACATGCGCGAAAAATTCGCCGCCAACAAAGTTGCTCCTTTGCCCACACTGGGTTGCCAAAGCTCGTCAACAAACGCATCCCAGCCCGTTTTCAGTTGCGCATCGCTAACTGCTAACAAAGGGTGCGCTGGAAACCGACAACTACTATGGGGTGAATCGAACACCAACGGCAGTGATTGCCCCGTGGGGGGCAATCTCATGGTAAAAGCTTTTTCGTTAAGCACCCGGCGCTCCTTAGAAGTTATAAGTCAACTGGGTGTAGTAGAAGCGGCCAATCGCGTTGTACGTATTGATATCAAAGTTGATATTCAAGTTGGTACGACTGGTTGGCGGCTGCTTATCGCCAATGTTGTTCACTCCAAACTTGGCGCGTAAGCCATTACCAAAATCGTATCCTGCCGAAGCCGAGTGATAAACCACTGAGCCGATATGATAGTCCTGTCCTTCAAACGTTTCAGTGGTATCACCAATATGGCGCCAGCTGTAACTTGCCGACCAATCGTCTTGCGACCACTGCAATTGGAAGTTGCTACGTAATTCAGGGAACGCCTCACGCGAGCGCGCAATGCCAACCAAATCAACCACACGTTCGGAGCCGTCAGCGAGCGTGCTGGCTTCTTCAAATTCGTTGAGGTACGACACATTTAAGGTCATGTCAAAACGTCCGTGCTGATTATCAAACCGATAATTCGCCAGCAAATCGAGACCACTGGTGGTGGTGCTGTTCAGGTTGACCGGGCCATCGACAATATTCACCAACTCACCGCTGCTGTTGCGGGTGATCACGCCACAGTTACGGCCAGTGTTGGCACACAAGTTCACCAGATTCTGCGCGCCGAAGGTACTGATGGTGTCAGTTACTTCGATATCGTAGTAGTCAAGACTGACACTGAAGCCCTCAATAGCTTCCGGTGTCCACACCATACCGATATTGAAGTTGTCAGAGGTTTCTGGTTGCAGATCTGGGTTGCCGCCTACCGTCACTGGTTCTTGCGAATCGGCTTGCACATATCCAGACGGAACACCTTGGCAGCCCGGCAGCCCAGTATTGCCTGAGCACGGGTCATTAACCGGCGCAAAAGTCGCGCGTTGACCTTCAAACAATTCAAGAATACTCGGTGCCCGGAAACCTTCCGCCCAATTGCTGCGGAACATGACATCATCATTCACGCGCCACAACACACCAACTTTGGTGTTCGTCGTGCTGCCAAACGTTGAATAATCACTGAAACGCGCCGCTAAATTCAGCTCTAAGTCTTGCGCGAGCGCCGCATCGGTTAACAAGGGTACGGTGGCCTCAGCGTATGCCTCATAGAGGTCGTATTCGCCGTTCGTGCCGTCGCGTGGCGCCGAGCTGGTGGCACGATAGCTATTTACCCGTGGGTCCGAGTTGATGTATGAATCTGGCGTATCAATGCCTTCTTCTTTGCGATATTCCAAGCCCGTTGCGACGAGGATTTCACCGGCATCCAGTTGCGCAATCGGCCCACTGAAGTTAATGCGGGCATGGGTTTGCCGCGATTCGTTTTGATCACGCCCTTGAAAACGAATGTAGTCCGCCATCTCCGCCGTGAGCGGATTAAATAGATTGACTGGCGTACAACCTGCGGCCAAATCGCTGACATCAGCCGCAATGCCGCTGGTGTCACAAGCACGCAAACCAAGTGCCAAACGGTCGAGATCAAGCTGGTTGTTACTGACGAATTCGGCTTTATTGCGCGCATAGCTGGCAAACGCATCCCAGGTCCAGGTAGCACCAACATAGCCGTCGAAGCCAATCCCAAAGCGCATGGTATCAACGTCTTGCGCGTTGACGCGCGGACCGACTTCATCAAAGAAATTCAGCACGCGGAAGTCACTGCCAGAGAACTCTACGCCAAACGGGTTAACGCGCGCATCGTTGGCAATCACAAAGCCTCGACTCCCCTGAATCACCGGCGGCGCTGGGCTAAATTGCTGGTCCGATTTACGATTGTTGTACATGGCTTCAATACGCATCGTAACGTCTTGAAACGGCTGTACCCATTGCGCATAAACCGCTGTCCGTTCGAGCGGACCCACCACGTAGTTATTGTCCCAACGATTGTACTGGTCATCGCCAGTGGCAGCTCGCCAATTGTCTGGATTACTGCCATCGACACTTGGGTCACGGGTAATGCCACCGCTTTCGTAGTAAGGCAAATAAGCCAGATCGGCCTCGCGGAAAATGCCTTGCGCAGTACCTGCCGCCAAACCATTCAAAGGTACCCGAGTTAGCGCGCGATCCTGACTGTAAATGGGCTCTTGGTCAGCGTAGCTTAGCGCTACCATTAAATTGCTCGCGCCAATATCGACGCCATGGAGCAAATCGAAATTCATTGATTCACGGTCGCCTTCGCTGGCTTGACCATAATAGGCCTTGGCTTGGGTGCCAACATAGTCTTTGTAGGTTTGAATGTTGACCACACCGGCAATGGCATCCGCGCCATAAATCGCGGTCGCACCGTCTTGCAGCACTTCGACGCTCTGCACAATTGCACTAGGAATGGTATTTAAATCAACAAAGTCACGGAAACCACGCGTACCCGCGCCATTGACCCAACGGTTGCCGTTGACCAAGACTAAGGCGCGGTTTTCGCCCAGGTTACGTAAGTTAATGGTGCTCGAACCGTGAGAAGTCCCTGCGGTACCGTTGCCATTTAAACTGGCACCGACCGATGGCAGTTCTTGTAAGATTTCGCCTAGGGTTAACGCACCGCGGATTTGCAAATCTTCTTGATCGACCACCTGAATCGGTGCGCCAGACTCTTCACGCCGCGCAATGCGCGAGCCGGTAACGGTGATTTTTTCTTGTGCTTGCGGCTGTTCCGCTTGTTCAGTTGCTTGCTCTTGCGCCAGCACTGGCGCGGTTAACGCGGCCGAGAGTGCTAGCGCAATACTACTTGCTACGAGCGTCTTCATAAAAATAGGGTTGTTCATGATGCGTCTCCGCAGTTAGTTATACGTTGTTTTTGTTACGACGCAGGCAAGCTAACAAAGAGCGAAAACACTATGCAATCTTATCTGTTTTTGTGATTAGGGTATGCAGTTTTGTAATGGAGTATTCCATAAATCGCTGAGTTAGGAGTGACATAGGCGCATGTTTAGAGGTAATAAAACCGTATTCAATCGGGATTTCAGGAGCAAACGGACGTAATACCAGGTCTTGGTCGAGGTACTGCTGTGCCAGAGCACCATTCACAATCGCGATACCCAAACCACGTTTAGCGAACGCACAAGCTGTAGCCACATTGTGCGTATCGATTTTCGGCCGTAGCGACAGGTTATGGTCCCGAAATGCCTGCTCAATTTGACCGCGAGAAGTCCGGCCTTTACCGAGCAGGATCAGTTGCGCATTGGACAGGTCGCTTGGCGTTAACTGAGGGAGTTGCGCGAGCGGATGATCCTGCGCCAACGCGCACATCATCTGACTTTGAAACACCGGCGTTGCATTCAAGCCAGGATGACGCTCGGGCAACTGAATAAAGCCGCAATCGAACGCACGATGAGCAACCAATTCGCGCGTTGAATCAGGACTTCGCGAATCTAGATTAATGGTCACATTCGGATGCAGGCGCATAAACTCAGCTACGACGTCGGCAAGCAAACCCGCGACAAAGCTGACTGGCGCCACCACTTTTAGCGAGCCAATGCTGGTATTTTTGATGTTGTGCGCCAATTGCGCAAGGCGTTCGATGCTGCCGAGTGCGACCTCAGCTTCATTACTTAAAGCGTGCGCTTCTTCGGTTGGTATCAAACGCCCATGCTCACGATAAAACAGTGAAAACCCAACGAAATCCTCAAAGCCGGCTAGTAAACGACTGACCGCAGGTTGGGTGAGCTCCAACTGTGCCGCGGCAGCCGTTGTCGAACCGGTGCGCATAACTGTTTGAAAGGCTTCGAGTGATTTCAGACTGAGCTTTTTCATTATGTCTCTAGCGCATCTGTGGCGCTTTGCTTCTCCTGCAACACCCGCTGATACACCTCTTCGCGATGCACCGATACATCTTTCGGTGCTTCTACGCCAATCCGAATTTGATTACCGGAGACTTTAAGAATTGTGATTTTGACGTCGTCGCCGATCATCAGAGTTTCGCCAACGCGGCGTGAGAGAATAAGCATGAGTGTCGTCCTATGACTGAAAAACTTTAGATTACTCAATCGTCAGCAAATTACTAGTGCCTTACAACGAAATCCGACTTGTCGCACAGCGGCAGGCTACGATTTACGTTGGTAAACGTGTTTGCGGTGGGCAATCTTTACAACGGTGACGAGCTATCCGCCAGTAGCGCTTCGTAACTCATCGTTGGCTCGGCAATACGTTCATCAAATGCGGCAAGATCTTCCTGGTCTTCAGTTAACGCAGCACGCACGGCATCGTTTACTAACTCAGACACAGAGCGATCGGTATGCGCAGCTTTCAGCCGCAATGCAGCGTGTAACTGAGGATCAAAATAGATGGTCGAGCGCTTGGTAGATTCGTTCACAATGACCTCGGTAAGGTTCTCAACGGAACGTTATAGCATTGTAGCGTTAAAACGCTAAATAGGTAGTCCGTAGTTCTGCTGCGAGCTACATTTAGCCATAGTCTGCTGAAACAGTTTTTTGCAATCTGCTACTTCTCAAATCGCAAGCTCGATGGCAAACTAGCGCCGTCAACAATGTGTTGACATGAAGTGTTTAAAATTCAAACATAAGGGATAGTTTGATGAATTCTGTAGTAAAACTGACATTACCTGCACTAACTTTACTTTCTACCATTCCTTTTACCGCTCAGGCGCAAGATCAAGCCTCTCAGAAGCCCAACTTTGACTATGCTGAGCTGAGTTACACCAAAGTTGACTTTGACGGTGAGAAAGTCGACGGCTTCATGTTCGAACTTGAGAAATCGTTTGGCGATAACTGGTTTTCCAGCTTTGATTACATAACTGCGTCTGACGAATACTCAGACCGTATAAATGGCATCATGGTCGATGCCGAAGCTGACCTAAGCCTATCATTTGCGAACGTGGGCTACCGCTTTCCAACAACAGATACAACTAGCATGTATGTGGAAGCAGGTTTTGCGAATATCGCACTAGATGCAACCGTTGCTGCATACGGCAGTGTTGAAACCATCGATGAGAGCGATTCAGGCTGGAACGTAGCGGTTGGTGTGCGCTCTGCTTTGACTCCGGCGTTCCAAGTGGATTTGAAAGCGCGCCATATCGATATTAGTGACACCACCGATCGCGAAATCAGCATCGAAGGTCGCTACTTTATCAACGACAAATTCAGTGTAAGTGCGAACTACGCAAGCTTCAAAGACGACCTCAGCTACTTTGGCGTTGGTGCTGCTTATCACTTCTAAATCTGCACTTAATTACTAACGCAGCAACCTCCCACTCCCCACAACGCGCAGCCCTTGCTCGTCAAGGCTGCAGCCCCTAAAAAGGGCAGCCCTTCCTACGGAGGTGGGAGGTGCTTTAAATGCATGCTGCCCCGCAGTAGAAGTACGGGCTACTTTTCGGTTTGGTCCATGGTCTCGGGATTAGGAATGAGGCCGATGAAGCGCGCCAAACTCAGCAGCGTCATAAACAAGCCAATCACGGCTTGGGCGATAACGATAGTGTAGGCCAGCACACTTAGCGGCGTCACATTGTAGAAGCCGAAGCTGGTCATCACCACGAAGCTAGTATAGACCGCGCCGAACACGCTCTCGTTGGAGCCAGGCACAGTAAAGTCGAAAATCTGGCTGAAAAACGCGTATTGTGCCGCGAACCAGAAAATAATCTCGAAGTAGTTCTGCATTAACAGCAAAATCATGCGTCTGTAGCCATGCAAAGCGTACGAACGCCCTGCTTTTTTCGCGCGATATTCGTCGAACAGCAGCACGTTCATTTGATAAACGACCACCTCAAACACCCGCAAAAATGCGTAGCCAGCAATCACTCCACCGACCCACACGCTCGGCACATAAATCACCAGCGGCACCGCCGCCACCGACAGAAACACATGGCTCAACGCCCACGCATCGACAAATCGTCCGGTACGTGCGCCTTTGAAAACCTTGCGAATAAGATTAAAAACCGAGACTTTGCCGAGCCAACGGAAGACCGTCTCCCAAAAGTCGACAATAAACGTAGGTTTCGGAGTCTGTTTTTCTTGTTCTGTCACGCCTGTCGCCTCATTACGCGTTGATTCTGCATAAATTACCGTAATGTGGGTCGTAGTTCTACTGCGGGTCTATTATGCGTACACCGCGGAACACATGCTCACAACACAATCAATCTAAACTTGAATGTTGGCATGTTGTTTCAAAAGCGTTAATGTAAGAAATTAAAACAACAAGCATATTTCAATATGGTGAGCACATTGAGTGAGACTACTCTCAATTTCGAGTTTTTGCGGAGAAATCATCCAGAACTCCATAAGCACATGATCAAAGCTGAAAAGTTTGTTCATTCTGAACCGACGGTATGTATTATCAAGTTACGTTGCTTTGCTGAAATGCTTGTTGCAGATATCCTCAAAAAATTCCACATCGACGTTGAGGAAACGGATAACTTTTATCAACGTCTCACAAATTCCGATTTCTCAGAAGTAGTTGAACATTCAATAATTAAAAAACTGCACGCCATAAGAGTCAAAGGCAATAAAGCAGCACACGGTAGTGAGTTAAACGAAGCAGATTCAAAGTGGTTGTTAAAAGAAGCCTTTCTTGTTGCGAGCTGGTATGTCTTAACGACACGGGAATTGGTTGATAGTGAACTCCCTAATTTTCAGCTCCCTCCCCCCTCTCAGCCTGATAACACAAGCGATGATTCGTCGGAACGAGCATTAAGCGCAGCCAAAGCTGAATTAAAAGCTTTGGAAGAACAACATAAAAAAACCCAGCAAGAGTTGTCCGAAACTCGTGATGAACTGCGACAAAAAAGAGACTTGTTTTCCAGCAGAAGCAAAGCTGTAATTGGACGAATGTCTTTAGAAGACCAAACAACGCGAGCCAATTTAAAACTCACCGATCATTTTAGTGAGTATTCTCTTACAGCCGACCAAACTAACCTTGTCCGTGCATTGGAGGATTTCATCGCCGGTAAATCGACCAATACTTTCTTACTTCGTGGTTACGCTGGCACAGGTAAAACATTCATCATTAAAGGGTTAACTGAGTATTTACGGTTAATCGGCAGGAACTTTGTGGTTGCAGCGCCGACTGGGAAAGCTGCAAAAGTAATCAACAAAAAGGCAAATGTTGATGCTTACACAATCCATCGCACCATTTACTCCATGCGCGACATCAAACAATACAAAGAAGAAGAGCTTGATGGATCAGAAACGTACAAATTCTATGCGGATCTGACGCCTAACGAATACTCAGCCGATACCATTTTTATAGTCGACGAAGCTTCAATGATCGCTGACTGTTATCAGGAGTCTGAATTTTTTAGGTTCGGTAGCGGGTTTCTTCTTTCTGATCTGATGAAATTTGTGAATATCGACCATAATGACCATCAGAAGAAAATGATTTTCATCGGTGATAATGCTCAGTTACCGCCGGTAGGTATGAACCGTTCGCCAGCTCTCGACATGGACTATTTGGGGACAAAATTCAATCTCTCCTGCGCTGATTACGAACTCGTAGAAATAGTTCGGCAAAGAGAAGGTAGCGGTGTCTTGGCCAATGCATCAATGCTTCGCCAACAACTTGAAGCGCACGATTACTCAAAACTCGATTTTGATACATCCGCCCCTAATGTTGATCATATTGAATACAGTGAGTTTATTACGCGTTATCTTGAGTTGAATGGTACTGCTGTCAGCGACGATACAATGGTGGTGTGTGGCTCTAATTCAGATGTCGCAGATTTTAATCAACGCATTCGTGAAGAGCTCTTCCCTGATTGCACAGAACTGCAACCAAAAGAGAAATTGTTGGTTGTACAGAACACTGAGATCGATGGTCAGTTTATTTCTAACGGTGAGTTTATATATGTCACCAACGTCAGCAGCAAACATGAAGCACGCACGATTCCGCTGAAACGAAAAAAATCAGACGGTTCCGTTGAGGTTACGCAAGTACCACTGCAATTTCGTCGAATCGAATTTGCACTTCGAGATGAGGCTGGGCTAGTCCTACGGTTTGAAAAGTTAATCATCGAAAGTTTGCTATTCAGTAAAGAAGGCACGCTAACATCAGACGAGAACAAAGCGCTTTATGTCGACTTCTGTATGCGACGACCGGAATTAAAGCAGGGGAGTCTGGAATTTAAAAATCACCTGCGCAGCGATCCCTACTTCAACGCCTTGCGCGTCAAGTTCGGGTACGCTATCACAGCTCACAAAGCTCAAGGTAGCGAGTGGCGGAATGTGTTCGTAAAATGTTCCGCACCGCAATTCAGTAGTTTAACGGAAGGCTATTTCCGCTGGCTATACACTGCAATTACGCGTACCTCTGAAAAGCTTCTGCTGCTGGATGAGCCTCACATCAAGGTTGGAACAGGAATTAAAAAAGTCGGGGCCAACATCACTGACCTGGAAAGCCAATTAGAAGCTCTAAAACACAAGTCAGAAACAATCATTAAATCGTTTGGTGCTAACATTGAAAGTGTTCAACATTTACAGTTTTTAGAACGTTTTCATATTCAATTAAACGAAGGACATACGGGATCTATTGACCTTTATTACAACAAAAATGGCGAAGTGACACGCGTCCGGTTGTTGCGCGGCGAGAACACTTTTGCTCCACTCGTTAAGGCATTAGAAGGTTTGCAATTTGCAAACATCAATGCGGGCGCAGACGACATCGAATCCTACCAATTCGATCAGCCGTTTCTTAGGGATTTCCACGACAGACTGAGTGAATTGGTTACCCCTTTACCCGTTCATATCACAAATCTAAAATCGTTGAGCTTTGAACAACGATACACGCTCGCCGATGATGAAGGTGGCACAATAACACTAAAATTCTATTACAACGGCAAGCGAAGATTTACAAAGTTTGATGCCCTGCCGAATTTCAGTATAAATCCTGAACTCAAAAATCAGCTCATGAATGCTATAGAACAGGGCTTTGGTGACGATGGTGGCATCAATGGTGTTCATTAGTAAACCGAGTACGGTAAATTCACGAAGTAACGACTTTTCAAGCAAACGAGTGTTTGAGTTGAGAAGAAACGGCGATCTTGATGACGCTTATCATCTTGCTCGCGAGCTGTATTCGAAAACCCCCAGTGATCCTTGGGTTCAACGCGCAATTCTATGGTGCTTGATAGATTACTGTAAGCTTGCAGCAAAACAGAACAATCAAGCTTCTCTTGATGAATATCTTCAGCTGATTTCCGATATTCCAGTTCCGGAAGACGATGACATCATCAAAGAAAATCTTCAACGTATAACTTCACTGAGAGACCCCACAAAACAATTAGCTTTGCAGGCAAGAGCTGCTAGCGACCGAGAGGATTTTCTGGAGGCCATCAGGTTGCTAAAAGAAGCGGTTAAGTTAAATCCAGACGACTCTTATTTGCGAGAGCAACTTGGTTGGAACTTTTATCGTCAAGCTAAGTTTTTGCTTGGCAAAGGCAAGCAAGGCTTGTCACCTACAAAGTCGCTGTTAGTACAATATTTGCACTTGGGCGTAACCACGCCGTCACGACTTCACTCTTTGATACTCGACCTCGCCTACAAATTAGCAAAAACCAGCGACAACCCTCAAGAATTTAATTTAGCTAAGTTTATGAATTTATGGGGCCTCGATAATTTCCAGGGAGAGGACTTCGAAGCCAACGAATACAACGGCAATACTTATGAACCCCTCGTTGAAAAAACGACAAGGCTAGCGCTGAAACATGCAATTTCAACTCAAGATAGACAATTTATAGAGCTCAGCCTACCACTCGTTGACAAAGCCATTGAACACTCAGCAGATCCGTTGTGGTTATATTGGATGAAAGCGAAAGCGCTGGCAGTTGTCGAGCGCTTCAACAAGGCTCAGCAAGCTTTAATCCCCGTCATTAAGGCGAAAACGAGCGAGTATTGGGTCTGGGAGTTTCTCGGCGATACTCACAAAAACGATGATATTGAGCTCGCTATATCTTGTTATTGCAAAGCACTGAGCTGTAATCCTCAGGATATGTATGCGTCAAATCTGAGAATAAAGCTGGCTCAACTGTTGCTTTCGATATCAGAGTATTCAGCGGCCAAATATGAGATTGAGCGAGTACGCAAATTTCTCAATGAATCCGGGAAAGAGCTTAGTAACGACGTTGAGTTGCTGACCCAATCTGCGGATTATCTATCGGCTGTAACTAAGAACAATAATTCAGCATTCTATCAAGAGATGTCGGCACAAGCAGAAGACTTCATTTTTGCGGATCTACCATGGGAGAGCGCATGTATTGGGGAAACATTCAGCCTCCCTAAAACGCCGCACAAAAAAAGAACCACCATTTATACTTTGTTGGCTGGAGCACCCCGTCCAATTAGTCTGTCTTTACCGTCTCAATCACCGGAACTAACAGGTTTTAAATGCGGTGACTCAGTAGCCATCAAAGTGCAAACCGCAGCAGAAAATACACTCAAAATACTGAAAGTACAAAAGCGACAAAGCGACGAAGCTTTCGATATCTTTCATGAGGAAATAGGTATTGTTGACCATGTTAACAGCCATAAATCGCTGGTTCATATTACAGTCTCTAAAGGTGTTGACTTTACCGTTCGTGAAAATGAGTTGCGCGAGCCACTCCGCTTGGGCGATCTGGTAAGCGTTAAATTAGCTCAATCAATTGGAAAACGAGGAAGCTCATTTCGTGCCGCACAGATTGAGAAAAGCAACGCATCTATCGATAGCTGCAAAGCTATTCAACATTTCGATGGCGAATGCACGATTACCGACAACGGTTTTGGTTTTGTCGATGATGATGTATTTCTGCCACCCGATATCGTCAAAAAGTTCCAGCTTCACGATGGCGACCGGTTGAGCGGTTACGCCGTTGTAAATTTCAACCCCAAAAAACAAACATGGGGTCTCAAAGCTTTTCGCATCGAGGGGCGGCGATAACATGGAAAACTTCGACGAATACCAACGCCTGACCGAGGCTCGCAATTGGCGCGCAATCAGCGCACTCAATCGAGTTGTGCACGATACTTTTGGCACGCGCAAAGAAATTGAGGCGCTGGCGGATTTGGCGAATAAATGGTTACGCTATCGCGAGCAGAGCGCGGCTGTTCCGCAGAACAGAGTGACTTCCAGTGATCCGATTGAACTTCTGGAAAGACTAGCCAATTTAAAAGCGAAAGGCGCACTGTCAGACGAAGAGTTTCAACGGGCAAAAGAGAAGATTTTGGCAAAGTTCTAACAAGATTGCATCGCCGTTTTCCGCTTCTATATCGATTCTGGTATAGCGCAAAAAGCTTGCTACTTCAGCATAACTACCCCCACCTTCCCACAACGCGCACGCCGCTCCAGCTGCGGCTTCCGCTATAAAAAAGGGCAGCCCTTTCTGCGGGGTGGTGAATGCGTGCTACGCCGCACTAGAAGTACGGGCTACGGGAGGGTATATTCGGCTTTGAGGTTTGCACGACAACATAAAAACAAAAAGAGAGCGAAGGGATATGGCGGGGAAAGGGAATTATTTTGTGCGGCATTGGCGCGGGGAGTTGCCGCTGGCGGTGTCGTTCTGGGTGAATGTGGTGCTGCTGAATTTTGTCGGAGCGTTCGTCATCAACCTGTTTTGGTATGCAGGCAGCTTCGATGGGATGCCATGGCAAACTACTCAGAAAATGCTGGTGGGCACTATCGCTGTGGGGCTCATCATTGGTGCGTGGCAAATTGTGGGCACCTGGAGTAGCGCGACGCGTTATCGTGAGAACGGTGGCAAGGGCTTTATCGCGGGGCTAGTGAAAGTGCTCATGGGGTTTGGGGCGCTGTCGCTGTCTAGCAATATTATGCTGACGCTTGAAGAACTCAACGTGCGCCATGAAAATGCGAGTGAGCAGAACTTCGTTGTCAAAGTCTCGGATAACAAAGAGATCATGACGATTTCCGGTGAGATTGGTGTGACGATTTCCGACGTGGTCATCAGCACTCTCGAGCAGCATCCCAATTTAAAAACCGTCATTCTTAACAGCCACGGTGGCGACCTGGATGAAACCTTCAGGATCATCGATGCGCTCGAAACTTACCAGGCCAACAGACGTCCGCTGAACACCTATGTGCACGAACACTGTGCCTCAGCCTGCACCATCATTTACGTGAGCGGGGCGAAGCGGCTGCTGCATGTCGACGCCAAGCTTGGTTTTCATCAATTTCAGATGTACGCGGCAAACTCATCTACGACGCAAAATATTGCTCGCCTGAACAGCAAAGTAAGTGATTACTTCGAGCAGCAAGGCGTGCTCAAGCGCTTCACTCGCGTCATGTTCCAAGCTGACGCAGATGACATGTGGTATCCCGACAAACAGGAGCTTCTCGACACCTATGTGGTGCATGAGGTGATTTCGGAAGAGTCGGTGGCAAAGCGGAATGCGATGAAGGCAGCTGCCGCGAATTCGCCCGATTACATGAGCATCATCAAGCGCACGGTGCCAGCTAAGTACGAAGAGTTGATAGAACTGCTTGATGCAATCCCTCAAAACGAAGACTATTTTACGAACGTTGAGATAATCTCTCGAGACTTCATCTCACAACTGCGCGCAGATGCCCTGCTTCGTATCGACGATTTACTAGTAATGAAAACGCTCATGCGCGAAATACGCATGTATGGCGCGATGAACACATCGAGCCCCGAGCTATGCATGCAATCACTTTATCCTTGGGAATATGGTTATCCAACCTACGAGAACGTGATGCTCTTTCAGAACGAGGATGAGCTGGTCGCAGAGGTGGACGAGATTTTTACGCAAGCATTTCAGCGCGATTACGTTGCCGTCGACGCAGCACAAGGACAAGCTGACCTAGATATGATAATCGCCGCCATGGGGGGTACTGCGGATGCTCTCACGCCTCCCGAAGCCACTCTCGAAGGTTATCAAGCGCATTGTGAGGCGGTCGTCGAATTTTACGAACTCATTTACGACACACTGCCAATCCAACGCGCCGCAAATCTCACTCGGTATTTACTGACGGATGACAACTAATGCAATCACTTGAAGTCGTTCTAAACCCATTAGACTGGGACGGTGTATCCGCTATCGCATCTATATTGATGCTTTTCATCAACCTATTCTTGCTGATTTCAATCATTTTCGCCTACCGAACGATTAAAGAGGAGGTTAAAAACAGGGACAGCAGCCTGCTCATTTGGTCGATGGAAGAAATGACGAAAATTAAACCCGATATTCGTTTGATTTCCAACGCTGGTGATTATGCATCTGGTGAATTAGGAGCTAAAAACCACAAAGTTAAATGGTCGGACGATGAACTTGCTGCCGCTCAACGAGTAAGCGTGACCATGCAACGGTTATCCTATTTGGCTGAGGCTGAACTTATCAGCAAAGAGCATTTTTCGAATATGTGGGCCCCGATGTTTACCGACGCATGGACAAAGCTTGAGCCTTACATTCAACACAAGCGGCACGCGAAAGGCGAGCCACTTAGTCTCGCTGACGGAGCTTACAGCCGAAAAGATTTTGAGCGGTTTGCGCAGTATTGTGCACAGATAAAAAGCGCTAGCTCTGCCCAAACGAGCTAAATCCACCCCCAAACTCTAACAACGCGCACGCCTTGCCAGCTGCGGCTTCCGCTATAAAAAAGGGCAGCCCTTTCTGCGGTGGTGAGATTAGCGGTGAATGCGCTGCCCCGCAGTAGAACTGCGGGCTACGATTTATCGTAGCCGTCAGGGTTTTGCGATTGCCAGCGCCAGGTGTCGCGCAGCATGGCGTCGAGCGAGAGCTCGGCGCGCCAACCGAGGCGCTCAAGGGCGTAGGCTGGGTCGGCGTAACATTGGGCGATGTCGCCAGGGCGACGTGCAACGACGCGAAATGGTACGGTACGACCTGAGGCGGCTTCGAACGCGCGAATCATCTCCAGCACGGACACACCGCTACCGGTGCCCAAATTCACCGCATCGAAGCCTGGACGCATGTGCTCTAGCGCAGCAAGGTGCCCGCGCGCCAAGTCGACCACATGAATGTAGTCGCGCACACCGGTGCCATCGGGCGTCGGGTAATCATCG
The DNA here is from genome assembly GCF_000753735.1 of Pseudidiomarina atlantica. Lineage (GTDB taxonomy): Bacteria > Pseudomonadota > Gammaproteobacteria > Enterobacterales > Alteromonadaceae > Pseudidiomarina > Pseudidiomarina atlantica. The sequence goes on from NZ_JPIN01000011.1 coordinate 101,957, forward strand.
CCATACACGCTTAACTCCTCGAGTTTGCCGACCGCCACTTGCGCAATATACGGCACCAAATTGTTAGGAATGCCATTCGGATTTTCGCCAATCAAGCCCGACGCATGGGCACCGACCGGGTTAAAGTAACGCAATACAGTGACCGACCAGTCAGGGTCGGCGATACAGAGGTCGGCAAGTAGGCGCTCGACCATATACTTTGAGGTGCCGTACGGGTTGGTGGTGCTGCCCGTAGGAAAGTCTTCGCGGATGGGCACACTCGCTGGGTCGCCATACACCGTAGCCGATGACGAGAACACGATGCGCTTCACACCGAACTCGCTCATGACTTCGCACAGGCTCACGGTGCCACTGAAATTGTTGCGGTAGTACATCAGCGGTGTTACCAACGGAGTAAAATTGATCCAC
>NZ_JPIN01000012.1 GCF_000753735.1 Pseudidiomarina atlantica
GTGATGGACATATTTGATTACTATAGAACGGAAGCGAAACGAGCGGAGCTAAAATTAATCCTCGACTATGCTGCGCAGAACTCCGTAAGAGGTTTGGGCGCTAATTTCTTAGAGAAAGATATTTGGGTGACCGAAATTCTGCGGTTGCTTTACGAAGAAGATTTATTGGATGGCCATGACGTGGCTTTCAAAGGTGGAACGGCTCTTAGTAAGTGTTACAGCACCATTGAGCGATTCTCTGAGGATATTGATTTATCGATTCATTGGGCTGACTTAGCAGAATCAGGTGATGAAGTTGTCGCATGGGAGCAGACAACACGGAATCCCAGCCAGCAACGTAAGTTTAGACGTGAGCAGAGAGAGCGTTTAGAAGGTTGGACCAACGAATTTATTCAAAGGTTGAATGGCAGGCTTTCAGATTATGGCATTGAGGGCCTGAGCGCCGAAATAGAAGATGGCTCTGGTGGTGAGAAAATCGACATTCACTTCCCACATGTGGCATTTCAGGATGGCTCGTACCAACTGGAGCATGTACTGCTCGAATTTGGCGGCCGAAACCGGGGCCGGCCGACGGTTTCTAAACCGGTAACGACTTACCTGTCAGAAATAGATGAGGTTTCAAAGGCACACACCTTACCGAAAGCCGCAGTGGAGGCTTACCACCCGGATTACATTATTTGGGAAAAGCTGACCGCACTTCATCAATTCTGCACACAAGAGAACGCGCCTGATACGGTGCGGTTGTCCAGGCATTGGTACGACGTAGACTGCATTTTGAGAAACCTCGAGGAAGGCACATACCAAAGCGCCGAAGCACTGGAGAACGTTGTCGCGATGAAGTCCGCCAGGTGGGCGACTCGAGGTGTTTCTTTTGAAGACATTCTTTCCGGTGAATTGGTGTTAATCCCGCCCGACGGCTTGCTTAAAGAAATCAAAAGAGATTACGACCAGTCCGTAAGCGGTGGAATGTTCTTCAGTGCCCCTGATAGCTTTGCTGACATTATTGAGCGTTTAGCCAAACAGCAAGATCTAATTAATAGCTTTTTGAACGGACGGTGTTAATTTCGATATTTGGAATAAAGCGATCTCGTTTGTTGGCATTATTAAATTATAGGCTAATCTACACACCTAAAGTCCGGTTAAAAGGTGGAATTTTTTCCACCTAAAAACTCAGGATTTTTCGGAGATTTAGAATTTCTTGTCGCGAGGCAAAGGTCAAAATTTGAAATTTCGGAGTCGGTTTTCTGTGACCAATTTTGTCATTAAACGGTCTCAAAAGTGTCGATTTCGACGCAAAACAGAAAACCACAACACCGCTTAAGCCTCTGCTACACCTAGCTTTCACGATTTACCACCGAACCCGTGACTGCCCTCCGGAGGCAGAGGTCACAGGTTCGACTCCTGTCGGGTGCGCCAATTTATTGGGCTGTAGAGCACCCTTGTATCTTTATAGTGCCGATAACTCAAAAAGTCCCACAGTTTTGTCATTTTCGCTGGTTTGTCTTGGGCCTGTCGTTTTGTCTTTTTATGGCGTCTTAGGCCTTACCAAACCAAGCCGATGTTCGGCCCTCGTATCCTAGTACACTGCGCTAATCGAAACATAAATGATAGGGAACTTTGTGTTAAGTTCGTCACTTTCGGGCTGATAGCTTATCTTCAACGGTGTAATATTGATCAGGGTGTTAACGGGAAACTGAAATAGAATTGCCTTGCTAACTATTTCAGGATTATTTGGAGACCGAAAATGAAGCGGTTTATCTATTTCCCCCTCCCATAATACGTCTAGACCACGCTCTATTTTTAAATGACCAGTCATCGATAGTGTCTGCAAAGTTTCGACCGAAACCCCATCCTTGGATAGTAATCCAACCTCAAAATAGCCTGAGCGCTGTGGTGCAAAATCAAGTTTGTATAAATTTTCAGTGGCGCTCGCTTGAGCAACTGGCAGAAACTTGTCGTAATCTGCCGTGTACAGATCAAGTATTCGATAGATATATGGGAGCCCTATGACGGATACAACAACCACTAGGATCAAAGAAATCGCGATTTTCATTGTTAGTCCCCCAGCTTATTGTAGTTATCGATCACTCTGTCTATATAGTCTTGGCAGTTATTGTCCCCGAAGAACAAAGAGTAATCTCCGGGAGATGTCATAGTTATGGCTTTTCTCATTCGCTCGTCATTATAACCACCTTCGCACTGAGAGTATTGTAGTGGCAATCTTAACCCGAACGTCATTTGAGGTGGTCGTATATTCATTTGACGTGCAAGACTATCTCAATGACGACTGCCATGCTTATAACTAGCAGATTATCGTTGGCTACCAATTTCTTTTTGCTAACAGTGTGTCGCTCGGGGGTGGTGGTAATGAAGCGGCCTTTGGCTAATAAACAAATTGATTAATTCGTATGGATACGCCTGTGATTTTTAATGACAAAGACTTCTTACTCTGGTTGTCCTTCGCTATTTTCTTGGGCTATCTCGTATTCTCAAGGATGCGGCATAAGGCACCAGCGAAACCGTTATCCGATCGCGTTTACCTGCGGTTTCTCGCTCGTATGTTTGGCGGCATGATGCTAGGCGCGTTTATCTTGTTTCTAATCGTAACGCTGATGTTGCTAGCTTCAGCGAAATTTAGGCGCTAAGTCAGCTTGCTAGACGTAAGCACCTCCGTCCTGATTTACGAATAGAAAGCTCATACCTTAAAACGTTCAAGCGCCTTCAATGTACCTTTGCGGATAGTTTCCGCGCTTTGCTCAGCGCGAACACTTATCGAGGCAGCTTCCTCTGATGCAACATCGAGACACGCTTCTAACTTGGATGTGATGTTCACCATTGTCGAATCCATGCGATCTGGATCATAGCCAACACTCTTTGCGTGAGTTCCCCAGTGCCGAGGAAGAATTGTATGCCAATGATAATGCCGATTCTTACTATTCACCGCCATCGCCATTTTTATTTTTTTCGGATGTAGATTGCCTACTTGCGCGAATCCATGCGCTGATAATATGTCATACAACGGTGTCAGTCGGTACCCTTTAGGAGTCAGTGCCAAACTAAAGTTCTTTGCATGCCCGTCTATCGCGGCAAAAAGCCAATACAGTAACTGCGCTGACATAAATGTATCCTGATCACTAACCGAGGCCGTAGATGTGGATAAAATTTTCATTATCTCTTTAGCGCCTGGGCCGCCATGCTCCTCATACTTTGAACCACCTACCACAGCAAGCGCTTGGCAGAAATCTTCTTGCGGTAGACGATAAACCTTGTTCCCAATCACTCTTCTGTCAAAACGCTCAATAATCAAAACATCTTCACCGTTGAAGCTGTCAATTTTTGTATGCGCTACCGGCAGTCCAAGTGCCTCAACAACACGCATACAAAACCATTCATTCTCAACGCTGCTGGATAAATCAGGTTCACCTGGGCGAGTTATGATCCGCGGTTTCAATATGTGCGTTGTTGGTGTTCGGCCAACAGGGATACCCCATTGTCCCTGCCAATAAGTTAGCGCCGTTTTCTCCTGAGCACCGGCGAGTGAAAAACGAAATGCATCATTGTGCTGCATACCTAGGGTTTTACCGGTTCGCGAATCGGCTATAAGTTGACCGATTTGCGCTTCATTCAACGGGTTTATTTCAACGTCTGGAACCGGCTGAGGCTCCGGACTGGCTAGAAAGGTTAATGCGCCAATGCAGTCTTTGCCGACCGTTTCGAGCAAGTCAAAAGGTTTTGTGCTTTTAGCCCCAAGTCTATCGACAATGTATTTACGAACATCTGAACTATCGGGCAACAGATTATCAAAGTAAGCGTTTAGGGCTTCGCCGGAATATTCTTGCTCAGTTAATGGCATGGATACGGAGATTGCCCGCGCAAACTTGGATTGTAGCCAGCTATCTGAATATCGAAAGCTCAAATTATTCAGTCGCGATGTCAACGTGCCAACGAACTGATCATTCATGTGGCAATAGAGGGTCTTCTCATGTTTGCGTCGGCCCATTACCAAATAACCTCGCTGCTATTCCCGGCGCTTTGTTCAGCAGCGTCCGCGTTTAGCTGAATGCTGAGCGCTGCAAAGATTCGCAGCAAAGTCGATGTGTGCATTTCTCCGGTACGTTCAATGGACGACACACTTCTTTGTGAAAGCCCAGTTAGCTTAGCCAGTTCCTTTTGCGTGTAACCCTGCGCTTTTCTCTGCGATTTAATAAGTGCCGATAAGTCGATTGGACGCTGAATAATCATGAGTAAGCCTCATTGATGAGGTTAAGTTTATAAAACAGTAATATGAAGTGTATTACATAAAGTCAATAAAATGAAGTGAACATCATAAACAAATCTTAATGATGTTGTAATCCCTCCGAAAAATCGGAGCAGTTATAAGTAAAAATTCCAACTCCACTCCAGTGACGTCGGACATGACTCAAGCATTCTTTATGTCATAACGTAAACCGCGCATAAAGCGGGTTGTGGTCAGACACGGTACTGGTATCAATTGCCGAAGTCTCCTGCAGCGAAAGGTCGCGGTAGAAGATGAAATCGAGGGGATGTTGGCGGTAGGTTTTAATGTGGTGTGGGTCCACCATGATCGCCTGTCGCAGACCGATGCTGCGGCAGAATTGTAGCAAGCGCAAGCGGCGTTGGCGGCTCCAAACATTAAAGTCACCCGCGACAATCAGCGGCCCTTGATGACCTAGGATTTCTTCTTTGATGAGCGCTATTTCTTGCGAAAATTGCTGCGTGCGCACAAAGTTGATGGCATGAACATTGACAACCAACAAGGCGCCGCCCTCTGCCAGTGCGTGATACGAAAGCATATAACTTTTATGGGTAGCGAACAGGCCTTCGCGCTTTCTGCTCAATCGCGCCTGCGCTTCGGTAAAAGCATACTGGCTTGCCGTAATGACACCATAGGTAAAGCGCCGCGTTTGCATATTGGGCGCAACCGCATACGACCAATGCGGCAACAGCCAGCTTTCTCTGGCGCTCAGTTTTGCCTCTTGCAGCAATAAAAACAAGCAAGGATAGTCAGCTAAAATGCGCGCCAGCGCGTGTTGAAACTTGGCTGTTTCGGTCAGCTTCTGGGTGTTCCAACAGAGCACGCCAAACGCCTCACCATGAGCAATCGGATGCTCATGGATGAATTGCTGAGGAATCACGATCTTGGGTTTAAGCACTCTTTCGCCTTTTCGAAAATACGCACTTCTAGGGCGCCCGCTGCGCCACAATCTCAGACACTCGTTCAGCCTATCAGTTTCAATTCGGTATCCAGTACAGGATAGAAGTAGCCTTCCTGTCGGCAAACTGCCGCATAAATGTCGTAGTAGTTTTCACCAATTGTGCTACTTTCTAAGCCATCAGTTAGGCACAACAAGGAGTGGCTACCGCATGAATATCAATAACGATAAAGTAAAACAATTGCGTGCAGAACGAGGCTGGTCACAAGAACAATTAAGTGAGATATGTGGGTTGAATCTGCGAACCATTCAACGCGTCGAAACAAGAGGTAGCGCATCGCCAGAAACAATCAAAGCATTGGCGGCAGTCTTTGCCGTCAGCGTGGACTCACTGCAACGGCCGGTTGCGAACACGCCACGAAGCGCAGCGGCTAGCGTACTCAGCACGCTCAAAAACTTCGATGACTTTCAAAGTCACTCAGGACGCTATGAATTCTGGTGGTTCTTCGTCTTTTTCGTTTTGCTGCTGGCGTTAGCAGATACTCTCCATCTCATGCTGGCGAGCATTGTCGCAATTATTCTGCTGGTGCCATTTCTAGCAGTTTCTACGCGCCGTTTAAGAGATGCCGGTCAGAGTATCTGGTGGCAATGGCTGTACCTGGTGCCCATTGGTGGGCTTTTAGTACTTTATTTCTTGGCGATGCCAAGCTCGGAACGGTCGTAATATCAAACTCGAGTTCACACGGTTATCAGTAGCGCTCGAGCCAATGCGCGTATGGCACCGGCAACACCCACGAGGGATCTTTGACGCGCAGGGCTTTGGCAGCCTCATAGGGCCAGTGCGGATTGGCTAGATGGGCACGACCGATCATCACCAGGTCGAGCTGGCCTTGAGCGACGGTGTGCTCTGCTATTTGTGGCGCGTCAATGCCCCAAGCTGATGCCACTGGCAGCGCTGTCGCAGTGCGAATGCGTTCAGCGATCGGCGCCATAAAGCCCGGCCCCCAAGGTACATTAGCAGTAGGCGTCGAGAAACTGATGCTAACATTCAAAAAGTCCAACCCTTCGGCTTTTAAAAGCTCCGCCAGTGCAATTGCTTCTTCAAGTTGCTGCTCATCGTTACCGTCAAATTCAATGACACCCAAACGTGCGGTGAGCGGCAGGTTATCCGGCCACACTTGTTTTACCGCGCGGACCGTTTCGAGCAGAAAACGGGCGCGATTTTCGAACGTGCCACCGTACTGGTCGTCACGTTGGTTGGCATGTGGCGAAAAGAAGCTCTGCCCTAAATAGCCGTGTGCAAAATGCAGTTCAAGCCACTGAAAACCGAGGTCACGCGCGCGCGTCGCAGCTGCGACAAAATCGGCTTGCACCCGTTGAATATCTGCAATCGTCATGGCCTTGGGCGTGCGTGGCAAGTTTGCACCAAAGGGAATGGCCGATGGCGACAGGGTTTGCCATCCCTTAGGGTCATCTTCAGCAATGTGGTCATCACCGTCCCAAGGGCGATTTGCGCTGGCTTTGCGCCCAGCATGGCCGATCTGAATGCCCGGCACCGCGCCAGCAGCCTCGATTGCCGCAACGATCGGCGCAAAGGCTGCTGCCTGTGCATCATTCCAAAGCCCAGTACAATTAGGCGTAATGCGCCCCTCCGGCGACACTGCGGTTGCTTCGACAATCACCAAACCAGCGCCACCTCGCGCTAGACCTGCGTAATGGCTCAAGTGCCAGTCATTGGGCACCCCTTCTTCCGCCATGTATTGACACATTGGCGGGACCGCGATGCGATTCCGTAAGGTTACATCTTTCAATTCAAAGGGTTGAAATAGAGCTGACATACAAAGCCTACCTTTAAGGTTAGAATACGGAACTAGCGCAATACATTAACTTTTACCACGAGTTTTAGTAAGTTAAGAAAATCTATTTAGGCCATCGAAAAAATAAATGCTACTCACCTTGATCAGAACCACACGCCCTAATTTCTTGATACTCACAGTTGCCGTGGTAGCGCTGGCGGTGGCGCTGGCGACTCAGCACAGTCAACCGCTATCGCTTGAATTGGCCGCACTTGTACTATTCGGCGCCCTAGCTGCACACGCCGGCGTCAATGTACTGAACGAGGTGCATGATGCGCGTTCAGGTCTTGATTTGCTCACGCATCGCACTCCATTTAGTGGCGGCAGTGGTGCGCTGCAAGCGCATCCAGCAGCGATCGACGCAGCGGCTCTAATGGGAAAGGTTTTGCTGATTCTGGTTACGGCGATAGGTTGTTTCTTTATTTATCTGCGAGGTTTACAGCTGTTGCCGCTGGGCTTGGCTGGCTTGCTGTTGGTGATCTCTTACACCCCCATCATCACCCATCGGCCGTGGCTCTGTTTGATCGCTCCAGGGCTGGGCTTCGGGCCGTTGATGGTCATGGGGAGCTATTTTGTCCTCACAGGCGAGTACACCGCCTCGGTATTTTGGGTGTCATTGATACCCTTTTTCTTGGTCAATAACTTGTTGCTGTTGAATCAATTCCCCGATGCAGCAGCCGATATTGAAGTCGGTCGCCGAAATCTGCTCACGGCCTATGGACCGCGCGTTGCCAGCATCACCTTCCGTATTTTCCTTGGCCTCACTTATGTGCTCTTGGCGCTATTCCTCGTGGTAGAAGTGCTTCCACCGCCAGCGGCATTAGGCTTTATCAGTCTCGTCGTGGCGCTACCGCTCTATCGCGCTAGTGTCACCCTCGACAAACCTCTACCCACACGGTTGCTAGCACTGAATGTGGTGCTAACAATTAGCCTGCCACTGCTGATTTCATTGGGTTTACTGCTGCATTGATTTTTGCCCACGGAGTCGTTGAGCAGCAACTCGCTTTGCAGTATTCTGACTATCTATCTCCCCTGCCAATAATGAGCCCTACTATGACCTATAGAACTCTTTGTGCAACGCTTATGAGCTTAGCGCTCGTCGCGTGTTCTGAGCCAGCGCCGGAAGCCGAAACCAGCCAAGATCAGACGCAGATCAACCTCACCAGTTTCAAACAAGACGTAAAAACTTTGGCATCCGATGAGTTTCTCGGCCGCGGTCCTTTGACTGAGGGGGAGACGCTTACGATTGAGTACCTCGCCAAGCGCTATCAGGAAATGGGGATAGCTGGTGCCGTCAACGGTGACTACTTTCAACCTGTTGAAATTGCGCAGATCACACCAGATCCAGCGATGTCCTTAACGATTGGTGATATTCAGTTGACGGCTGGAGAGCAATTCACCGCGCGCACCGAGCAATTACGAGAACAGATACAACTTAACAATTCTGAAGTTGTGTTTCTTGGCTATGGTATTGATGCTCCCGAGTATAATTGGAATGATTTTGCAGATGTTGACGTCACCGGTAAAACCATCATTGTGCTGGTTAATGACCCCGGTTATGCCACTCAAAATGACGACCTCTTTACCGGTAACGCAATGACTTATTACGGACGCTGGACCTACAAGTATGAGGAAGGAGCTCGTAAAGGAGCGGATGCAGTTTTTATCGTGCATGAAACAGCGCCAGCAGCTTATCCTTGGAGTGTCGTCGAGAGTTCAAATACCGGCAGCAAATATACCCTCATAGATGACGAAAAGAATGCATCACGCGTTCCGATCATGGGCTGGCTCGATCTAGCTTCAGCAGAAGCCATTTTCGCCCAAGCAGGCCTTGACTATCATTCCGAAAAAGCCCGTGCCTTGACTCCTGAATTCACTCCAGTGGCCCTAAAAAGTAAAGCGAATTTAACCCTAAACAATAGTATCCATATTGCTCAATCGCAGAATGTGGTGGCTGAGATAAAAGGATCAGAAAAACCCAATGAATATATTGTTATTGGGGCACACTGGGACCACTTTGGCAGTCGTGAAACTCCAGAGGGTCTTGAAATTTACAATGGCGCCATCGATAACGCTGCTGGGGTGGCGGCAAAATTAGAGATGGCACGTCTACTCATGGCCATGCATCAACAAAAACCGTTTAAGCGCTCCATTCTATTCGCTGACTTTACCGCTGAAGAAACGGGTCTCATTGGTTCCGAACATCTAGCTCGCGGCGGTATCGTCGATCCCGCGCAAATGGTTGCACTCCTCAATATTGATGGTATGAACGTATTAGAAGCAACCGACTACGTTTTGCAATATGGTAAAGACATGTCAGAAATGGAGGACTATCTGGCGGCCGCAGCTGCTGCACAAGGCCGTGTGATTAAAATGGATCCACGCCCTGAAAATGGTTTGTTTTTCCGTTCAGATCATTTGTCTTTCGCCAAACAGGGAGTACCAAGCATTTTGTTTATGAATTTAGGAGACAGTGACCCAGAGTATATAAGTCATCGTTACCACAAAGTCAGTGACGATTACTCTCCTGACTGGCCATTAGCTGGAGTAAAACAAGACATCGAGCTGATGACCGCTATTGCCGTAGAGCTCGCTAACAATGATGACTGGCCAGCATGGAAAGCCGACTCGGACTTTAAGAAGCGCCGAGCGCAAGACCGTCCAGAATAACAAGAAAACGAAAGTCTTTAAGCCCCTGCAACCTGCAGGGGCTTTTTTTTACTAAATAATTGACCGCGTAAGCTTAGAGAGATCTATCAACTCAATCGACTCAGATCTAGCTCGTCAATTGTGCTTAAAATTGATAGCTCACAGCTACATCAATCGAGCGGCCGCGCGCATTGTACTGAGTGATATCGTAAAAGTACGCGCCTGCTGCTGGGTCAAAGGGCGGCTGACGATCGGCTAGATTTTGTACGGTGACGCTGACCACTGTGTCCTGCCATCCCGCGTAACTGACTTTGGTATTCAATGCGGTATAGCTACTGACTTCTGGCCGCAGCCCTGGATTACTCGATGCAGTCGCAACGCGCTGTTGGTAGCTATGGGTGTAATCAGCACTGAGTGCGAGCGTCCAATGGTTCCGCTGCCACTTGGCCACGGTACGCCCTTGCCAACTTGGCAGTGCACCGAACTGGTTACTACCAGCACCATCAATCGGCGTTACACCGACCACTAATGCTTGCTCGTAATCTAGCAAATGCGACCAATTCGAGACAATTTCAGCTGCTCCACCAAAGGCTGCAAAGCGATAGCTTAGATCCACGTCGATGCCAGATACTGTGCGTGTTCCTTGGTTGGCATATTGGTTGGTAATGATCTGCAAGCGCCCTGCCTGATCGCGTTGCACACGATCCGCAAACGCTGCCTCATTGTTGATAATGTACTGAGCATTGTCTGGCGAAATAATGTCGTCTTGTTCAATTTTGAAGTAATCAATGGCGGCACTGAACGCGCGCGTCGGTGACCAGACGGCGCCAAAATTAACGTTGGTTGAACGCTCTGCCTCTAAATCAGCATTGCCGCTGCGTAATTGCGTAAAACCGCGGCGCACGCCCGGTTCAACCGGATCATTTGGGTCAATGACAGAACCATAACTAATGGTGTTACTTTGTGAGATTTCTGGCAATCCCGGAGCGCGGAAGCCGCGTGACCATGAACCACGGAACAACCATGCGTCATTGAGTAAGTAGTAGGCCGATACTTTTGGCGAAACCGCACTACCAAAATCATCGTAGGAATCTGCGCGCACGGCAGTATTCACATTCAGTCCGGCAGCTAAAGGAAGATCAAGTTCGACATAACCGGCAATCACTTCGCGTTCGCCATTTATCAAGTTAATCGCCGGGCGTAATTCGGTACCAGACAAGACCTCTTCAGATGTGCCAGCATCCATTTGCTCGTTCCGCCAATCAATTCCGGTAGCAAACCCTACGTCGCCATGTGGCCAATACGCCAAGACGCGAGAGGCCGTCAGGTTAGCCGATTGCAGTTGATAAAACCCTGGACGGCGAGTTGCGATGCGCAGCGCAGCAATCGACTCCGCACTATTTTCACCACCAAAGAAATCGTACTCACCACTGGCTAAATAATCTTCGAACGTGTAACGATTGACAAAATTACTTACGTATTCACGCTGACGACTCTGCGACTGCAAGACGTTCAAATTAACATCCCAAACATTTCCAGAGTAGCGAGCACCAACTAAAAAGCGGTTAAAGATCTGATGATTGGACTTCAATCGCGCACCGACATCAAAAAAGGTATGTTCAAACGGCAATGGCGCGTCGGTGGGGTTGTCAGGGTGACCCACTGGCAGCTCTACCGGAATATTCACTAAAGTGCCCGTTGCGCGGTCGTAGGCACGTAAACCTGCACCGACGCTAAGTGGCGCGCCAAAGGTGTGACTGGACTTGTTATCGCTGTAGAGAACTTCACCGACCAATTCAAGCTCACTGTTGACCAAATACGTACTTTGCACCGACAGTTGCCGACGGCTCACTTCGGGTTGCAAGGTATTGTAAGGCTGCGCATTAAACGCACAAACTTGACCGTCGCGATTAGGCGTGAAATCACTCCAGTCGCGTAGCTCTGATTCACCAGGACACTCGGCAAACGGCCGTGGTTGCTGCGGATCATCCAAATAGTTGCCACCTTGGGTAGACCACCCCGCAAGACGCCCACCCGGTTGATCACGAAAATCGCCGCTACGCGTCAGCTCGCGTTCACTGGCATTCAGCTCGTCACGCTCCAACGCATCCAGACTCAGGGTGATGTTGTAACCATCAGCATTGAGCGAACCGAAACCCGTCACGATCCCCGCGCTGTATTGATTCAAGCCGCCTTCTGTGGCTGTCCCTGCCGAAGCAGAAACTTGTGTGCCCTGATAATCGCGCCGCAGAATAATGTTGACCACGCCTGCTATCGCGTCGGAACCATAAGCGGCTGAGGCGCCGTCTTTGAGCACTTCAATACGCGCTACGGCGCTAAGCGGCAATGCGTTCAAATCGACAAAGGTATCTTGCGTACCCAACGCAAAGCCGTAGTTTGACACCCGTTGACCATTCACCAATAACAAGGTGTTTTTGGGGCTCAACCCACGTAAGGCAATCGACGCCGAGCCAGCCGAAAAGCTACTGGTAAATTGCTCGTCGTAGCTATTGCCAGTATTGACCGTTAAATCGCGTAACACATCCGTTAACGTAACTTTTCCGCTTAATGCGATATCTTCCGCCGACACCACTTGCAACGGTGTCGCGTCCTCATTGTGGGTACGGCGAATGTGCGAACCCGTGACCTGAATACGCTCAACTTTGGCTTCATTCTGATTTGCCAAAGACAGTGGAGATGCTGCTGCAGCAGCGACGCCTACAATAGAAACAGCTAGGTAGGACGTAAAACTCTTAGACATTGAAAACCTCTTCTTTAGTGAATAGCGACAACATTATTAGACGTTTAGATGCTTGGACGTCTAAATGTACATTAGCTTTTCAACTAAAGAAACCCCTTTTAATAATTTTTTATGATTAACAAATAGGGGAACAACGGCGAGGCATTGTTGTGCCTCACGGTTGTAATGCGGCTTGATTTAGCGCTTGAATCGCAAAACTACCCAACCAATGCCCGCCTTCATAACTATCACCAATCAGATTTGGGTAAGAATAGGCCATATGTTGGTCAGCAACAGCGCGTAAGTGGGCGTACTGCGGGTAGGCAGTCGCCAGCGTATATAAATTCCACGCGCGGCTGAAATTGAGGCCATCTAAATGCACGAGTTTGCCATCGGTGCGGTCGCTGACTTTACCGACTTCCAGACTGTAATCTGGGTCGGCGAGCTGCGGCATAAACGCTTGCAGCCATGGTAAAAACTTATCGGCAGGCAATACCCGTTGCATCAAGCCAATTTCTTCAAGGCATGGCGAAATAAAGTCATAGCCACTCGGTTCCCAGCTAATGGGGCAGTTCTCGTCGGCGCTGAAATAGTTTCGAGCACGCGCTTCAATCAGCTGTTGCAATTCGGTGAGCCCTTGATTGACCGCATAATCGTGCGCAAAGCTTAAGCCAAATGCGGTATTGCTGTGTTCCCCGACTCGGACCGGGTACAACAACTGTGGTAGGAATTCCATATAGCGCTGCACGATGACATCCACCAACGGTTGCAAGTTGGCGGCATACTCCGCTGCTTTTGGGTCATCCCATGCTTTAAGCTCATCTGACAACTTCAATAACCACGCCCAACCATAGGTACGCTCAAACGACTTGTTGATATCTTTGCTAAAGAAAGCTGCTTCTTGCTGACCGTTTTCAGCGGTGAGATTGCGATCCAGAATCGCCCGTGCCTCATCGGCATGCTCCATTTCCGGAAACTGCCGCAGCAAAGTCACCAGCGACCAATAGCCGTGCGCGGCACTGTGCCAATCGAAGCAACCGTAAAAAATGGGGTGATGTTGCGCCGGTTCTTTTAAATCATCAGCGCTGCCCAACACAATGCCAGTTTTGTATGGGTACGGTGTTTCAACGCAATGCAGCGGTAAGGTGATCAATTTGTCCGCTTCAACGGCAGTTAATGAATGTGCATCTTCGCTTGCCACGGCGGCTTGCGTCAGTACGCTGCTCACGCTAAGTAGCGCGGCATAGGCGAGTTTCCGAGTTTTCATTGAGTGATACTCCTGGAATCAGTAGGTAGCTACAGCTTAAAACAACTGTACCACTGTCGACCATCTATTTGTGCGATTCGTCAACACACAAACTTGCATAACTACAAATGTAGATATATGCTTCAACTACAACTGTAGAGATAAAGAGGCTTTCATGTCACTTTCGGATTTTGAACTCGAGGTCATGCAACTGCTTTGGGAACTTGAAGAAGCAACTGCACCGCAACTTCACAAGTTAATTGCGCAACGGCGACCGGTAAAATACACCACGGTCAAAACAATCATCGACCGCTTGGAGAAAAAGGCCGCTCTCCAGCGTAGTCGCACCGAAGGCCGAACTATTTTCTACGCGCCACTCACGGTTAAAAAGGACGTTCGCGGTTCATTACTTAAAGACTTTATCAACAAGGTGTTTCTTGGCAAAAGTCAACCACTTGCCGCGCATATCCTTGAAGAAGAAGAGCTCTCAATCGACGATATCGAGTATCTTGAAAAGCTCCTGAAAGAGCGCAAACAGGAGCTGCAATAATGCTCATCTATTTTGTCCTCAACAGCGCGATAGCATTTGTTGCACTTACCCTCATCCGCTTTGGCCATGGCAGTCCGCGCAGCAACTATTATCTGTCGACTTTTGCACTAGCGACATGGCTTATTCCCTATCATTGGATCGCCCAGTGGGCCGCGCATCAAACCATCGTCAATCCGCTCATTCTAAGGCAAGTTCAGCAACAAGTTGGAACGCTACTACCGACGACAAACATGATCTCAGTGACCAGCGCTGAAGCGCCTACCACGGTGCTCGTTGTCCTGCTGACACTCGGCGGTGGTTACTTCATTTTGACTCTACTGCAAAATGTTAGAGCGACGCGCAGCATCTTGGATGCTCCATGTTTTCATCACGATTTCAAATTGAGCGAACATTACAAGACCCCCATCTACCGCTCAACACATGTGTCTACCGGGCTGCTGTTGGGTTTACGCAAGCCGAAAATCGTCATCGCTGCTGATCTGCAAGATCCGCAGCAAATCGATATTGTGGTCGCGCACGAACGTACCCATCAACGCCGCCACGACAACCTGCGATTGTTATTTCTTTCGTACATGGCGTGTCTGTTCTGGTGGAATCCGTGGGTGCGATGGTTGGTGCAGCGCAATCGATTTTTAATTGAAGCGCTTTGCGACGCGCAAACTGGCGACCATTTGGGGCGCGTTTTTTATCTCGAACAACTCGCATCTCTGCTACTAACTCGGCAACAACGCACTCGGCACCCCATTGCCAACGCCGCGCTGTCAAAAAAGCGAAATAACATTGAACGTCTACAGCTACTCAAGGAACCTAACCGTATGACACTACCCAAAATGCTCATGTACAGCTTTGTTTTCTGTGTATCACTTAGCGCTGTCACTTGGACTAGTTTTGCCTCTGCACTGACGCCCATGGTGGAATCCACCAAGGCAGATAGCAAGGGTGCTCTCATTGAGTTTGACATTGAAATAACCGAATACGATGACACGGCAGGCACAAGTGTCTCACGATCAGAACTATCGGTTTGGGTTGATTTCAATAAGCGCGCGCGGGTGCAGATTGGCGAGAATTACCGTTTCGATTTTACCATCTCCGATCGCGATGATAGCGCCGCGGTCGACATGGAAATTGTCGATCTCAGAGGGGCCGAGCCGCAAGTCATTGCCAGTCCAAGTATGCGCATAGCCTATGGCAAATCGGGCTTGATCGAGATCGCCAACGACACTCAAACAAGCCCTGAATTTTCAGTTCGACTGCAACTCGAACGTGCGACGCAACCGCGCTCATAACAGCATGATTAGCTTGGTAGTTGCGCCAAATATTCGTCGTAAGTACCGGCAAAATCGCGCATGCCGGTTTCGGTCAGTTCGATGATGCGCGATGCCAATGACGACACAAATTCGCGATCGTGGCTGACAAACAATAAGGTGCCATCGTAGTGCTCAAGAGCTAAGTTGAGGGCTTCGATGGACTCCATATCCAAGTGGTTGGTGGGTTCATCCATGATCAAGATATTCGGGCGCTGCAGAATGAGCTTACCGAAAATCATCCGACCTTTCTCGCCACCTGACAAAATCGTAACCGGCTTCTTAATGTCATCTTGTGAGAACAACATGCGACCCAATACGCCACGAATCGCTTGTTCGTCGTGATGCGGTTGCTTCCATTGGCTCATCCAATCAAACACGGTCAGCTTTTCTTTGAACCAGTCGGCGTGATCCTGCGCGTAATAACCGATGTTGACGTTTTCTGACCACTTGATCAGGCCGCTGTCCGCTTGTTGTTGGCCAACCAAACACTTGAGCAAAGTTGTTTTACCGATACCGTTAGCGCCAATAATCGCGACTTTTTCGCCAACTTCGATCATCGCGCTGATATTGCGCAGCACTTGCAGGTCGTCAAAAGCTTTATGCACACCTTCCATTTCCAGCGCTAGACGATAGAGTTTTTTGTCTTGCTCAAAACGAATGTAAGGACTGATGCGGCTAGAGGCCTTGACTTCGGCCAGCTGGATCTTCTCAATTTGCTTAGCGCGCGACGTCGCCTGCTTAGCTTTTGAAGCGTTCGCTGAGAAGCGACTGACAAACTGCTGCAACTCAGCAATTTTCTCTTTTTTCTTGGCGTTGTCGCTAAGCAATTGTTCGCGCGCTTGGGTTGCTGCGAACATATACTGATCGTAGTTGCCAGGGTAGACGCGGAGCTCGCCGTAATCGATATCGGCCATGTGCGTGCAGACGCTGTTTAAAAAGTGACGGTCGTGCGAGATGATGATCATGGTCGCTTGGCGCTCGTTCAACACATTCTCCAGCCAGCGAATGGTGTTGATGTCCAAGTTGTTGGTCGGTTCGTCGAGCAGCATGATGTCTGGCTCAGAGAATAGTACTTGCGCAAGCAACACCCGTAGCTTCAAACCCGGCGCCAGCTCGCTCATCAAACCAAAATGTGCTTCTAATGGAATTCCCACGCCAAGCAGCAACTCGCCCGCTCGCGACTCAGCGGTGTAACCATCCATTTCGGCAAAGGCGACTTCAAGGTCGGCCACGCGCATGCCGTCGTCTTCACTCATTTCTGGCAAAGCGTAAATGCGATCACGCTCTGCTTTCACTTGCCAGAGCTCTTCGTGACCCATAATAACCGTGTCGACCACCGAGTACTGCTCGTACGCGAACTGGTCCTGGCGTAATTTACCGACGCGCATATTCGGCTCAATCGAGACATTTCCCGCTGACGGCTCTTGCTCGCCACTCAAAATTTTCATGAAGGTCGATTTACCGCAACCGTTGGCGCCAATCAGGCCGTAACGATTACCTTCACCAAATTTTACGGAAATGTTCTCAAATAGAGGCTTGGCACCAAATTGCATGGTGATATTTGCAGCAGAAATCACGATAGTATACCCGATGAAAAAATAGGCGCGTAATCTACGCGTTTTGGCGCGGAATTGCTAGGGAAGTTTTGTCTGATATCTTTACATTCTGCAGTGCTTGGACAACGATAGGGTTCCAAAGAGGGGTAAGCCATGAACTATTTAACCGCCACCGACATTGCGCGAGCGATTGCTGCAAATGAATTCAGTTCTGCTGCTGTCACCGAGCACTATTTACAGCGCATCGAGCAACACAACTCGCAGCTCAATGCGTATGTCGATGTCTATCGCAAGCAAGCCATGGCACAAGCGCAGCAACGTGACCACGACAGCGGCGCCCGCGGTCCGTTGCATGGCGTGCCGGTGTCGATTAAAGAATGTTATTTGTACGAAGGCACCCCGACCACACTCAATTATCCGCCGTTAAAGAACTATGTCGGCAAGCAAACATCGCCGTTGGTGCAGCGCCTCATTGACGCCGGTGCGGTGATTCTGGGCAAAACCAATGTGCCGCAACTATTGGCGGACAGCCAAACCTTCGGTCCGCTCTACCCAACTGCCAACAATCCGTTTGATTTGAGTCGCACGCCCGGCGGCAGTACCGGTGGTGGTGCAGCGGCACTCGCCGCAGACTTATGCGCGCTAGAACTTGGTAGTGATATTGGCGGCTCGATCCGTAATCCATCAGCGTATTGTGGTCTCTTTGGTCTAAAACCTACCGAGAATGGCCACAGCCACGATGGTCATGTGCCGCCCCTGCCTGAGCAAGAGCTTGGCTTTAGTGTGATGAATTGCACAGGCCCGTTGGCGCGCAGCCCAGAAGATCTCGAACTCGCCTTCCGCGTTCTGTATCCCGAGCAGCAACTGCAACTCGAAAGTAAGCCGCTCAGCGGCTATACCTTTGGTTACTTTGATACCTTTCATGGCCTAGAGGCTGGACAGTCGGTGCAGTCAGGTCTTGGCAAGCTCAAACGCTTGTTGGAAGCCCAAGGTGCGACGCTGAAACCCATCACCATTGACGCGCAGCTGGCGAAAAGAGTGATGGAACTATGGGCCGAATTCTTTGGTTTTTCGATTGCGCAGAATTTACCCTGGCTGATTCGTAAGATCTTTTACTTTAAATTCCGTCCCGCCCTGAAAGACAGCTCGCTCGATTTAATTCCTGCTTTGCAGCGCGGTTTGAGTCTTGATTTTATGCACTTTAGCCGCGCCTTACATTACCGCCGTGAAGTCATCGACGAGCTCAAGCATTGCTTTGCCGATTGTGATGCGGTGCTCAGCCCAACCGCGCTAGGTCCAGCATTTACACATAATCACAAGCATCGGCGCATTGCGCTCGATGGCGAGCAAATTCCTTACATGGATTACTGCTTCCCATTTGTGGCGTTGTTTAACCTTAGCGGACAGCCCGTGCTAACCGTGCCAACGGGTTGCGATTCCGATGGTTTACCGATTGGCATCTCCATAAGCGCGCCGCACCATCATGAAGGCCGACTGTTCAACATAGGAAAACTGCTGGCACAAAGCGGCTTGCAGTTCAGCCCACCCGAATAAAGTAACGAGTAACTAACGCTGTTCTAAGGTGTGCCAGATCCGCAAAACGATGATCACCTCAACGTGGATTGAATAGCGGACACAATAGCGCCCAAAGATCATGTCGCGCACGGTTCTGGGATCAGGTGCTTGAGGCACAGCAATACCGAGTTCGGGAAAGTGTTGCAGTAGCTTTAATCTCTCGATTAAGCTGGCAGCAATGCGTTTGGCAGCCTGAGGATCATGCTCAGCAATGAATGCACGAAGGCGTTGTAAATCAGCGATGGCTTCGTCCGTGTAAACCAGCTTTTTGCTCACTTTTTCGGTCCTTGCTGCTCAGCTTCGGTTCCCCATTGTGCAAGCCATTCATGCACACTATCTGCATCTACCACTCGACCTTGCGTAGCTGATTCCATCGCTTGTAAGGTCTCTTGCCAACGTTGCTGCTCAAGTTGTTGTTTGGCAAGGTACTCGACCAAGGCCTCTTTGATAACCCAACCTTTGCTACGATTGAGTTTAGTCGCAATGCTATCGAGCTCTTGTTCAACGTCATCTTGTAAACGAACAGTTGTAATTCCCATAGACCCTCCGAATAATTACAGCGTAATACATTGTAGTCGACGCTACAGGGTTCAGCCAGTCCGAAAGTTTTGCGCGACCTGTTGAGGATCGGTAAACTCAAGTTATCTTTTCACCAAAACGAGCAGAGAAGTATGGCCGCCTTTGGAACCCAATTCATGCCGCAAATGGCGTTAAGCCAATTTGATGGGCGCAAGTGGAGCGCACCAGCGATGGTGAGTTCTGACCACATCAGTTTGCACCCTGGTGCGCACGTATTGCACTACGCCAGTACTTGCTTTGAGGGGCTCAAAGCCTTTCGGCACGACGACGGCTCAGTGCATGTATTTCGTATGGACGCCAATATTGCGCGTTTGCAGCAAAGTACCGAACTGTTGGCACTCCCGGCATTCGAAGCGGACATGCTCGAGCAAATGATTCTGCAAGCATTAGCAGCTTTCAGCAGCGAGGTGCCGGAGCCGCCTGGAGCAATGTATATTCGCCCCACTCATATTGGCACCGAAGAAACCATTGGTAAGGCGGCTGCACCAAGCGCAACCTCGATGTTGTACGTATTGCTGTCTCCCGTAGGCGACTACTTCAGCGGTGGATTAAAGCCGTTGCGCTTGTTGTTGGAAGAGAACGGTTCGCGCTGTGCCGCCCACATGGGTATGGTCAAAAGCGGTGGCAACTACGCTAGTGCCTTGCAACCGATCATGCGGGCACGGGCGAGTGTGAAAGCTGACCAAGTGTTGTTCTGTCCGAATGGCGATGTGCAAGAAACGGGCGCCGCCAACTTTATGCTCATTGACGACAACGAAATCATCACCAAAGCGCTCGACAGCTCGTTTTTACACGGTATCACTCGGGACTCTATTTTGACCTTGGCGCGCGATGCCGGCATGAAAGTGAGCGAACGCGAACTCAGTGTTGATGAACTGGTTGAACGCGCCACTAAACCGCACGCCGAAGCGGCACTGTCCGGCACCGCCGCAGTGTTGACGCCAGTTGGCACACTGATCCGCGATGGCCAAGAATACCAAGTGGGCAACGGCGAGTTTGGTCCAGTTACCCAGCAGCTACGCGCAGCCTTGAATGCGGTGCAGTGGGGACAGAGCGAAGACCGGCACGGTTGGCTTAAGCGGGTTTGCTAGCGCTTTTGCGCTTTCTGTTGCGCTAAGTAACGATCAAGCTGATTCGCAAATTGCATGCGATCGCGGGCATTAAGCGGCGGCGGTCCGCCGCTTTGCACACCACTCGCACGCATGGTATCCATAAAATCGCGCACGTTCAGACGGGCGCCGACGTTCTCTTTGGTCAGTAACTCACCGCGCGGACTGAGTGCCGTTGCTCCTTTGGCAATCACTTCGGCGGCCAGCGGAATATCGCTGGTGATGACTAAGTCTCCGGCTTCACTCAAACGTACTATCTCGTTGTCGGCAACATCGAAGCCAGCCTGCACTTGCACGCTGCGGATCCACGGCGATGGCGGCGTGCGTAGCGATTGATTCGCGACGAGGACCAAGGCTGTTTTAGTGCGCTCCGCAGCGCGATACAGAATGTCTTTGATTACCGTCGGACAAGCGTCCGCATCTACCCAAATGGTCATTGATCGAGTCTCTCTAGGCACGCACGAAGATGCTGCTGCCAAAATGTCGGCGGTTGCTGCAGCGCATTGCGCCCGAGTGGAATTTCACACACACAGCGCCCCTGTTGCACCGCACGGGGTAATGGCAATACCAGTACCCCGTGCTCTTCGGCATAGTTGGTGACAGCACGAATCAGCGCTTCACGCTCGGCATTAATATGCAAATGAAACATGGTGGCCTGCGGCTCCTCAGGATTCACCTGCACACCCGGCAGCTCGTTGAGCAAGGGCGCTAATTCACGCGTATACACAGCAACCTGTGGCAACAAGACGAGATTATCCTCGAGCCCCTGTTCAGCCGCCAAAATATAAGGATACATCGAAATCAGATTACCGCCGGCTCTACGTGACCAGACGCGCGCCTGTGCGACAAATTCTGTCGCACCAACCAATACAGCACCGGCTATGCCGCCGAGATCTTTATACAGGCTCACGTAAACCGAATCAGCAAGCGCACAAATATCAGCAAAACTGCGGCCATAGTAGTTTTCACATTGCCACAAACGCGCGCCATCGATATGCACTGCAATGCCATGCTCACGCGCCCATGCAACTTGCTGTTGCAGCGCTTCCCAACTTGGCAATTGGCCGCCAATTTCGCGCATCGGTAGCTCAAGTACCAATGCAGCGCAGGATTTTGGCTGCGCAACGGCTTGCAAGTCCGCCAGCTGCAACACTTGTTCGGCAGCACCGACCACCTCACCGCTAAGGCCCCACAACTTTTGATAGCCATCTTGCTCGTGCAGAACCAAATGGGAAGTGGGATGCAACAGTACGCGATTGCGACCCGATGCTTCAGCATGAATGCGCAGGGCCATGGGCTGCGCCAGCGTGCCACTTGGCAAAAATAGGGCCGCGGGCTTGCCAAGTAGCTTGGCAAGCCGCTGCTCAAACTGTTCGATAATTGCACCCTGCCCGTAAACATCAGGGCTCTCATAACGCTCGGCCCGCTCTGCGCACACACGCAACATGGCTGCCATCGATAATGTGGGATGACGCAGCAACGAATGCTGAGCTGCTGCCGCAGCTTGCTGATAAGCTTGGGTTAAATCATTCATTTTCGACGCGATACCATAGCGCATATAAGGCTGGCACAAAGAGTAACGTGATCACTGTGCCAACACCAACACCACCGATCAAGACATACGCCAAAGGTCCCCAGAAACTGTCTTGGGTCAAAGGCACGAATGCTAACATCGCTGCTAAGGCGGTCAGCACCACTGGCCGCGCCCGTTGCACCGCAGCTTCCACAATGGCAGTAAAGGTTTGCATGCCGTCAGCCAAGTTGTCAGACACTTGCTGCGTCAAAATTAAGGTATTACGCATCAAAATACCGGCAAGGCCGGTCAAGCCAAGCAAGGCGACGAAGCCAAACGGCTGATTAAACAACAACAGCGCCAGCACCGCCCCGATCAGGCCCAGCGGTGCCGTCGCAAACACCATAAAGGTGCCGCTGAACGAACGCATTTGGAGCATGATAAAGATCAGCATGAAGGCCACCATAATCGGCTGCAGTTTTTGCAGCGAGCCTTCACCTTTATTCGACTGTTCAACTGAACCGCCGATTTGCATCGTATAACCAAGCGGCAGGTTCGTGCGTATCGACTCAAGTTGCTGCCATAGCTCGCTGGTTAAAGTGTTCGGCTGTGCTCCACGAATATCGGCCAACACATTGATATAATTTTCGCGATTATAACGCCGGATCACAGGTTCTTCCTGCGCCACTTCAAGCGCACCTAATTGGCGCAGCGGAATACGATCACCTTGCGCATTGAGCACCTCTAAGCTGGCAAAACGCTCGGGATCGATCGCCGCACCGCCCTCCCGCCCACGCACATGCACGGCGACCTGGCGGATATCCTCATAGAGCTCGGTAATAGGCTTACCCTCAACCAATAGCTGCAACTGCTCGGCTAAGCGGGTAGGCGTTAAACCATGCAACTGCAGCGCGTTAGCATCGAGATTCAGTCGATACACCGGAATGCGTTCATCCCACTCCATGTGCGTATTATGAGTATTCGGATGCTGCGCCACTACCTCTCGCACCTGATGACCGATGACCCGTAATTGGTCTGGATCAGGGCCCAACACGCGAAACGTGATCGGCCAATTGACGGGTGGACCATACAGCAAGCGATACACTCTCACGCGGGCCTCACTATAGGCGCCCTGTTCGATTTGATCTTGCAACAGTGCCATCAACGCATTGCGGCTTTGCTCATCAGCCGTCACCGCAACGATTTTAGCGAACGCAGGGTCCATCGGCTCTGGCGACGCACTAATGAAGAATCGTGGCGGCCCCCCACCAACGTAGCTTGCTACTGAACGAATATTATCTTGTTGGTTAATGACCGCTTCCAACCGTTGCACTACAGCATCGGTCTGCTGAATCGAGGTTCCCTGCGGCATATAAACACTGACAATCACTTCGGTACGGTCGGAATTCGGGAAGAATTGCTTTTGTACCAAGGTTGCCATGCCGACAATGCTCAAGACCAACAGAGCGATTGTCGCAACCACTACTGTTTTGCGGTTTTTGACGCAACGCTGGATCACTGCACGCAACTTTTGATACAGCTGCGAATTGTAGGCCTCTTCGCCATCGCCATGCGCACCGCGTGAGGGTGGCTTATCGCCAATCAAGCGCACCCCTAAGTAAGGCACAAAAATAACTGCCACCAGCCACGAAACAATCAGTGCGATACCGGTCACCCAGAAAATATTCCCGGCGTATTCACCAACGCCAGACTTCGCAAAACCAATCGGGAAAAACCCAGCCACTGTGACCAAGGTACCAAATAGCATTGGCGCGGCAGTCACCGTCCATGCATGCGAAGCGGCTCGGGTACTATTCCAGCCCTGATGAATTTTAACCAGCATCATTTCGACTGCAATAATAGCGTCGTCGACCAAAAGTCCTAACGCCAGTATCAACGCACCTAAGGTAATGCGATCGAGGTTAATACCCAGCAACAGCATCACCATAAACGTGATACCTAAGGTCAGCGGTACCGCCAAACCCACAATGACGCCAGCGCGGAAGCCAATTGCTAGAATACTCACTAGCATGACCACCCCGACTGCGACTAAAAACTTAACCTGAAATAAGCCGACAGCCTTATTGATGGCATCACTTTGGTCCGTTAGAACCTCCAGCGAGATACCCAACGGCAATTGCTGCTGCTCCGCTTCGATAAAATGGCCAAGATTTTCGCCAAGCTCCTGACCGTTGTAACCTTTTTGCATGACGACACCAAGCAGCAAGGCGTCCTCACCGCGGGAGCGGATTAAGTAACGCGCGGGCTCTTCGTAGCCGCGGCGAATTGTGGCAATGTCGCCAAGACTTACGATGCCATTGGCAGTTGCGATGGGTAACTGTGCTAGCTGCTGTGGATCGTCAATCAAACTATCGACGCGAATATGCAGACGCGCACCCTGAGTTTCGATACGTCCGGCGGGTAGCAGCTGATTATGCTGCTGAATCGCGTTGAAGATGGCTGTCGGCTCGATTCCGAGATTGAGCAAGCCAGCAGGATCAAATTCGACGTAAACGCGCTCTGCACGCTCACCTAGCAATAAGGCCTTGTGCACGCCAGCAACACGCTGCAAGCGATCACGAATCGCTTCTGCTTCGCGGGTTAATTCGCGCAACGGCAGCGCAGCGCCCTCGGCGTTCTCACCGGTGAGCGCAATTAGACTAAAGTAGACGTCGTTAAAGTCATCGATAACGATGGGGCCGACCACACCGGCGGGTAAATTGGGCCGTTCATCCAGCATGCGTTTGCGCACTTCGTAAAATAGCTCATTCACCTGTTCGGCTGGCGAATACTCATGAAATTCGACCAATATCGAGGCAAATCCCGGGCGAATCGTAGTGTCAATCCGATAGATGTATTCAACCTCTTGGATACGTTTTTCCAATCGGTCCACTACCTGATCCTGCAGCTGTTCAGCCGTTGCACCAGGCCAGTACGCTTGGACCGTCATGGCGCGCACGGTAAAGGCTGGATCTTCCGCGCGTCCCATCGACGTAAAAGCATAAATTCCAGCAATTACCGACAGCAGTAAGAAAAACAGGGTAACAGAGCGTTGTTTGACGGCAAGCGCCGAAAGGTTAGGAAAACTCATCGCTGCGCCTTCCGCACGGCAACGCCATTGGTCAGTTGGTGAGTGCCTGCCGCAATGATTTCGTCATCAGCGTTGAGCGCTGCTGTGACATAGGCGTATTCGCCATCGACACGATTAACACGAACCGGAACCGGTGTTGCTTTGCCCTGCACAAAACGCCATACCTGGCTGTCGCTGCAAACAATGGGGTCTGCCGATGAGCAGCGCATATCAACGGCCGATAATGGCACTACCCATGTTGCTTGCGCTGATTGTTTTAGGGCAACCTTCACGATACTACCTAATGGCAACGCCAGTGACTGCGACGCCTGATAACGGGCGCGTAAAGTTTTGCCTGATGCTGCCAAAGCGCCAGCGGTTTCGCGCAAACGTAAGGGTAGGCGTTGCTCTTCGAGCAATAGCTCAGCCGTTTGATACGCCGCAGGCTCCGCTAATGCAGTCGGGGGTAATAACACTTCGACTTCTGTCGCTCCTGCATAAGCAAACATTGCAACGGCTTGACCTGCAGTCACAACTTGATCTTGTTCTGCACTAAATTCCAATAACACACCGTTTGCCGGCGCTACTAACTGTGTGTCATCAAGCGCTTCTTGCGCTAGCGCAACGTTCGCTTGCGCAGCGTCACGTTGACGTTCAGCCTGCGTCAACTGCAATCTAAGTTGGTCACGTTGTTGTTGACTTGCCAACTCGGCGGCAATCAATTCCTCCACGCGGCGCAGTTCCGCCCGCGCATTGCTGACCGCAGCATCTGCTGCAGCTAGCTCAGCTTGGGCGGCTTGTAGGCGTTGTTCAAACTCGTAAGTTTGCAAACGCATAATCGGCTGCCCCTGCTGTAAAAGTGCACCGGCATTCTGCGTGCGCTGCGCGATGCGTCCTCCCACTTCAAATGCCAATGGCATCTCCGTTTGTGCGCGCACGATGCCAGAAAGTGTTGTCTGCTGCCCAGCTGCAGCCTGCGGTGCAATGACGCGCACCGGCAGTTCGATAGATTTAGCATTTTGCGCTTGCTCTGCTTGGCTGCAACCCACCAAGAGAATCATGACACCCACCAACAAGCTATAACGACGCAACATTTGAATTTCTCACCGTATTTTAGAATTAACTTAAGTATACATTTCTATGCAATGCAGCAAAGTGATTTAGCCAAGTTATTACGAATTAGAACGTAAACTCGATCTTACATCGAAAAAAACTATTAGGCTGGTCGCTTTATTAGCTTTTACTAAATCATCGAAAAAGACTATGGTTAGTCAGTAACGAAATCCGCGAAAGCTAAAAGGAGCTCTCCATGACCAATAAATCGACCGGAACATGCCCTGTAATGCATGGTGGTAACACTGCCACCGGTAAATCAAATATGGATTGGTGGCCGAATGCGCTCAACCTCGACATTCTGCACCAGCACGACCGCAAAACAAACCCTCTTGATCCTGACTTCAACTACCGCGAGGCACTCAAAGAACTTGATGTTGAAGCCTTGAAAAACGATGTCAAAGCATTGATGACAGACAGCCAAGATTGGTGGCCAGCTGATTGGGGTCACTACGGTGGCTTGATGATTCGTATGGCTTGGCACGCTGCCGGTTCCTACCGCGTGGCTGATGGTCGCGGTGGCGGCGGTACAGGTAACCAGCGCTTTGCGCCGCTGAACTCGTGGCCAGACAACGCCAACCTAGATAAAGCACGTCGTTTATTATGGCCTATCAAGAAAAAGTACGGCAACAAAATCAGCTGGGCTGACCTCATCATTCTTGCTGGCACCATGGCCTATGAGTCAATGGGCTTACCGGCCTATGGATTCGCTTTTGGTCGAAACGATATCTGGCATCCAGAAAAAGATATTTACTGGGGTTCAGAAACCGAATGGCTGGGCAAGACACGTTACGATGGTGAAGCAAGTGAAACGCTTGAGAACCCGCTAGCAGCTGTACAAATGGGCTTAATCTACGTCAACCCAGAGGGTGTAGATGGCAACCCTGACCCAATCAAAACAGCACACGATGTCCGCGTCACCTTTGCCCGTATGGCAATGAACGATGAAGAAACCGTTGCGCTGACGGCCGGTGGCCACACTGTCGGTAAATGTCACGGTAATGGCCGTGCCGAAAACCTCGGTCCAGATCCAGAAGCAGCTGACGTTGAAGAGCAAGGTCTTGGCTGGAACAATCACAAAACCCGTGGTATCGGACGCGACACTGTCACCAGTGGTATCGAAGGTGCCTGGACGACAGAACCTACCAAGTGGGATAACGGCTACTTCTACTTACTCTTGAACTACGACTGGGAGCTGAAAAAGAGCCCAGCCGGTGCTTGGCAGTGGGAACCGGTGAACATCAAAGAAGAAGATAAGCCTGTTGATGTAGAAGATCCTTCCATTCGCCATAACCCAATTATGACCGACGCCGATATGGCGATGAAAATGGATCCTGAGTATCGCAAGATTTCAGAGCGTTTCTATAACGATCCTGAGTACTTCTCAGAGGTGTTTGCGCGCGCTTGGTACAAACTTACCCACCGCGATATGGGTCCGCGTGACCGTTATTTGGGTCCTGATGTGCCGCAAGAAGAGCTCATTTGGCAAGATCCGATCCCTGCGGGCAGCAAAGATTACGATGTTGCAGCAGTTAAAGCGAAGATCGCAAAGACGAACTTGTCGATTAGCGAACTCGCTGCCACCGCTTGGGACAGTGCACGCACCTTCCGCGGTTCAGACATGCGTGGCGGTGCCAACGGGGCGCGGATTCGTCTCGCACCACAAAAGGATTGGGAGGGTAACGAGCCGGAGCGCTTACAAAAAGTACTCGCGCAACTTGAGCCGATTGCCACTGCAACTGGCGCCAGTATCGCTGACGTAATTGTCCTTGGCGGTAACTACGCCATCGAACAGGCTGCTAAAAATGCTGGCTTCGACATTGAAGTACCGTTTGCACCGGGTCGTGGCGATGCGACTTTGGAACAAACTGACGTTGACGGCTTCGAATGGCTGGAACCCGTGCATGACGGTTTCCGGAACTGGATGAAGAAGCATTACAGCGTCACTGCCGAGGAGTTGCTACTCGACCGCGCCCAGTTACTCGGTCTAACCGCTCCAGAAATGACCGTATTGCTTGGCGGTATGCGCGTACTTGGCACCAACTACGGTGGCAGTAAGCATGGGGTCTTCACTGACCGCGTCGGCAGCTTGACGAATGACTTCTTTGTCACTTTGACCGACATGAAATACAGCTGGAAACCAACTGGCCGTAACTCTTACGATATCGTTGAACGTAAGTCCGGTGAGACCAAATACACTGCCTCACGCGTCGATTTGGTATTCGGCTCCAATTCGATCCTACGCTCTTACTGTGAGCTTTATGCGCAAGACGATTCACAAGAAAAATTTGTGAAAGACTTCGTCAAAGCATGGACCAAGGTCATGAATGCCGACCGCTTCGACCTAGAAGCCTAGGCACCCCGCCCCATTCCCAACTCTCCTCGGGAATGGGGCATTTTTATCTCGCTCGAAGCTGTTGGTGAATTATCCACCGCTTGCTATAGTAAGCCCCGAAAACATCATTATAAGCAATGGAATGAAACAACTTTCGGCACTTCTCGGGGCGCTAGTCTTTGCGCTTTTACCACTATTGACGTTGGCCCAACCGACTTTTTCTACCAAGTCGGGCGATACGCCCGTGCCGCCACTCCCGGTCATTGAAAAGCCGCTCGACTTTTATACGCTCAACACTTGGAATGCCAACGATGGTCTACCGCACAACTCGGTAAACCGGATTACCCAAGACCATGAAGGCTATCTTTGGATTGCCACTTGGGAAGGCCCGGTTCGCTTTAATGGTCGTGAGTTCTTGGTTTACGACGACCTATCCGCATTAGGCGCCAGCGAAAATGGCGTGTTTGATATCTCTAGCGATGGCAGCGGTGAAACCGTTATTGCGAGTGGCCGCCGCGGCTTAATGTTGCGCCACAGCGAGCGCACTTGGCAGGTGCTTGCGAGTGCCGATGACTTTGTTCACGAAACGGTTGTGCTTGCGGATGGAACTTTGTGGGCAGCGGCTTCAAATGCGGGTGTCTTGCGCATTGACGCGAGCGGTGCGAGACGCTACTACACCGCACAGGATGGCTTACCTGATACCTACAGCCAACGGATTTTTACCACCGGCAATGATGCGGCTCTACCGCGCGCATTTCACCATGAACTTTGGGTTGGCACCGAGCAGGGGCTGGCGGTCTACGACGCCACAACAGACCGCTTCGAAGCCATTACTGCGCTCCCCGCCGAACTGGTTCGAGCGGTGCTACGCATGCAGTCCGGACATCTTGCTGTGGGCATGGCGTCTGGTCTCTATTTCTGCTCGCCAGAGCTGACGCGTTGTGGTCTTTACCAAGCTTTCTCCGAAGGTCGGGTTTCCAGCTTACTTGAAGGCGTCGATAATGAGCTGTGGGTGGGTACTTTCGCCCATGGCGTAGCCCGCATTACGGCGTCGGGCGTTGATTATTTTGGCGTCGAGCAAGGGCTGCCGAATCTACATGTACTCGACCTATTTCTCGATCAAGAACAAAATTTATGGCTGGGCACGCATGGTGGTTTGGTGCAAATGCGTAATGCCCTATTTACCAGTTTTACGCGCCGGCATGGGGCAAATGGCGAATTCGTTCGCGCCATTGAACAGACCACCGATGGCGCGATATGGGTTGGTAGCAGTGAGGGGCTCACACGCATCTTCGATCAATACGCGCAAAGTGTTGCTACCTCCCCACAGCTAGAGAACTTATCGATTCTCAGTCTTGCACCCTTGCCAGGCAACCAGCTATTGGTAGGGTCTCATACCGACGGTATCTTCTTACTGCAAGAAGGCAAAGTCACACACCAATTTGGTGTTCAACAAGGACTCAGCCTTGGCGAAGTCCGCAGTATTCTACCACTAGAAGGCAAGCGCGTATGGCTCGGTACTGCAAACGGTATTTTAGCGCTCACGCTTGATGACAAAGGCTTTCAACAGCAGTTTAGGCTCAATCGGGATGACGGCCTTGCCAGTGATTTTGTGGTCGGTCTTTATCAAGATCAGTGGACAACGATTTGGGCGAGCTCGATTGCCGGCCTGACCCGCCTTAAACCGCAACAGAACGGTGAGCTAAAGGTTGAAGCTATTGATTTAGCCGGCATTGGCAGTGCGCGCAACGTGTTCGCCATGACCGAACAACAACAACGACTGTGGTTTGCAACTGATCGCGGCTTGCTCATTTATCACCCTGAGACTGATCAATGGCAGCAACTTGCGCGCCAGCATGGCTTACCCTTTCATAGCTATTTTTCTATCGTATTTGATCGTGATGGACACCTTTGGCTCGGCAGCAGCCGCGGTATCGTGCGTATCGACCATAGCAGCCTTGTGCAGGTGTTGAATGGCGATACAGCAACACTCAATGTCCAACTTTTTAATAGCGCTGATGGTATTCACAATCATCAAACGAATGTTGGCGGTCCCTCAGCCAAGCTCGCTGAAGACGGGCGACTATGGTTTTCAACGGCGGGAGGCCCAGTAGTCGTCGATCCTGCATCATTACAACAGCAAGACTTATCACCGCCTCCTATCGTGCTGGAGCAAATAATTATTAACGATACACCTGTCGACCGCACACACGACTGGGACGGGGCCATTGAGCGTATCCGCTTGGCCTATGCCGGACTTGGTTTTCGCATGGCGCAACAACTTGAGTATCGCGTGCAGTTGCGCGGCTTCGATGAACAATGGGAGCAGCGCACACAAACGCAGGCTGAATACACTTCACTACCCGCAGGAAGCTTTGAGTTTGCCGCGCAGGTGCGTTATCCAGGCTCACAATGGTCTGAAGCCGTGACCTATAGTTTCACAGTACCTAATCGCTTTTATGAGACCCTAGGATTTTGGCTATTGATCCTCGTGTTGGGATCACTGACCACGTTTGGGCTCTTCCGCTGGCGGCTCTATGCCTTGCAACAATCAAGAAACACGCTGAAGCAATTGGTTAAAGAGCAAACCAAAGAATTGCAATTACTGGCGCACCAAGACGATTTAACGCGTCTGCCGAATCGCCGGGCATTTGATCAACAACTACGCCGACGATTCGCGCAAGCGCAGCAACAACAGCAGCCATTGTGTCTAGCGGTTATCGATGTCGACCACTTCAAACGTATCAATGACAAATATTTGCACGCGACCGGCGACCGTATCTTGCAGCGAGTGGCACAGCTTATCAGTCGTACCGTTAGGCAAGGCGATTTTGCCGCACGTTGGGGTGGTGAAGAATTTACCGTGTTGTTACCGAATACCCACCTTGCCGAAGCAAAAGAGGTATGCGAACGGATTCGACTTGCGATTGCGGCACAGGACTATAGTGATTTGAAGATTGAAGAGCCGGTCACGGTAAGTATCGGTATTGCTTGTAATACCCAAGGCGATGCGTCAGGGAAATTATTGGCTGCCGCAGATAAAGCTCTGTATGCTGCGAAAAAAGGCGGTCGTAACTGTATTCGGACAGAGGCCTAGCGCCCGATTTATCGTATGACCACCTGATTGCGTCCACTCGATTTACCTTGATATAAAGCATCATCCGCGTGTTTGAGCAGCTGTTCTAGACCTACTTTTGCATCAGCTTGTGCCGTCACACCGAAGGTAGCGGTTACCGCCAATTGCTGCCCCTGCACTTCAATTAACATCTCAGCAATAGCTTTTCGTAATGCCTCACAAACACGCACCGCACTCTCAGCGTCAGTATTAGGCAGCAACAAAATAAACTCCTCACCGCCCCAGCGCCCAATAAAATCATCTTTGCGTAAACGTTGCTGCAAAATGCTCGCAATGCGCCGCAGCACTTCATCACCGACATCGTGACCATAACGGTCGTTGACTTGCTTAAAATAATCCACATCCAGCAGCACTAATGCAATAGCTTCGTTGCGCTGGGCAAGAAGCTGTTGCGTCTGGAGGAAACATTCACTAAAACCACGACGATTCAAGAGTCCAGTCAACGGATCCGTTTGTGATTGGCGAAGTAACTGGGCATTCGCTTGTTCGAGCTCTCGCGTGCGTATTTGCACCTCTTCATCAAGCCTCTTATTCACGGCTTCAAGGGCACGGAAACGTAGCCTCAGCAGCAGATAAACCGCAAGCCCCAAGAGCACGACTGCTAACACGAGTGCCCAAGTCGTTTGCCACCAAGGCCGTAAGACGCGAATTGCCAACTCGGTCGGCTGTGACGATACAATACCTTGACTATTGCGCCCCTCAATTTGCAAGACATAATCCCCTGCCGCCAGGCCAGCAAAAGAAATTTCACGATTGAAACTCCAATCACTCCACTCGTCATCGGCACCGAGCAAACGATAGCGCCCGCTATTGCGAGTTGCGTCATGAAAATCTAGCACGCTGTATTGCACCACAAAACTGCGTTCTTCAGGCGCCAAAGTAAGTTGCGAGGCTGCGAAACCTAACTCGGGACTTCGGTTTTCACCACTGATCACCAATTCCGTGAGAGCTACCTGCGGACTTTCTGGATTCAACGAAATCGCAGCAGGATCAAAGCTAACTGCACCCTTTACTGAACCAACAGTCAGTCTTCCAGCAGAATTCATGTCCACCGACTGGCGCAGCATTACCTCTGCGGGTAAACCATCGCTCAGACCGAAATTAATAATGCTCTTCGTGGTCGCGTCGTAACGCGCCAAACCTAGGCTAGTGAGGAACCAGATAAACCCTTCGTTGTCCGCGTGCACACCCACAACGCGATCAGAAGGTAAGCCATGTTTCATACTCAATAGTTGTTGAGTGCCATCCGCTAGGTTTACCTGCCATACCCCCTCAATACTACAAAGCCAGAGCGTTGCGGGAGGTTCAGCGTAAACGCACAAGAAGTCATCGCCACCTGAGGCCTCCGGGGGCTTGATCGCTATTGATTGCCATTGCTCGCTATCATTCGCGCGCTGGAATACCCCGGAATAGCGAGTTACCGCAAAATAGCCGAACTGCTCCAAGTACGCGATGTCATACACTTGATTGCCACGTAAACCTGCAAGCCCTTGGAACTCCCAAGTGGCGGTCTGCGTGGTAAGATTAAATCTCGCGATACCCTCGCCCCAAAAAGCCAGTAGTAACTCATCATCACTTATGGGAAAAATTTCATTCACTGCTTGATCGCTAAGAGCTAACTGTTCATGCAGTAGGGTAAAACGTTCAAGTTTTTTAGGGTTGTTGGCGTCCGCTCGATAGAGCCTAGTATTGGTTGCGACCCAAAGCGTATCGTCCGTATCGACAAACAGCGTTTCGACCTGATTAACGAAATCTTCTGGTGGAAAGGAGAGCATCTGCCAAGCCTGCGTTTGCGCGTCTTGATGCAGCACGCCCTCAGCGAAGCCAAGCCATAAATCATCATCTGCGTCGTAGTAAACCACATTTGTGGCGCGCTGATCAGGGAGTCCAAGCGCGGTCAACTGATCGCTATCGATGGTGGTGGTAAAATTCTGCCGATCGCGGCGGCCAAAAAAGATACCTTGATCGCGGGCTCCCACCCACATATCGCCGACGCTATCGAAGGCTATGGAGCGCACATCAACTTCGGCAAGCTTGCTCCAACCCCCCTGCAATTCGATGTATTGCTTGCGCTCCCGATCGATCAAATACAGACCACCGGCACCGCCCGACCAAAAGGTGCCATCATCGGCGGCAAAAGGATCGCTCAATAAGACATTTGAACGCACCTGACTAAGGTTGTCCGCCCCAGCCGGAAAAGTCACTGGTTCGAATTGTTGATGCTCTTGGTTGAAGAAAAACACACCGAAGTCGGTTCCGATCCAAACTTCCTCATCGAACACGGCTACCGTGCGAATTTCATTTTGTCGGTTGGGTCCTTCGTCCGCCGCGTTCAGCAGATAATGTTGCCATTGAGCCAAGTCTAGACTCAATTGGTACAATCCTTGTGAAGTTGCCACCCACAAGGAATCGTTACTCTCAGCGAGCCACCAAATACGTTGCCTGCGCAACGGATGCTCGGCCGGCAAACCTTGCATCTGCCAA
Source organism: Pseudidiomarina atlantica (assembly GCF_000753735.1). Classification (GTDB taxonomy): domain Bacteria; phylum Pseudomonadota; class Gammaproteobacteria; order Enterobacterales; family Alteromonadaceae; genus Pseudidiomarina; species Pseudidiomarina atlantica. Next base: position 33,993 of record NZ_JPIN01000012.1, read on the forward strand.
TCGCCGCCGGCAATGTCCTCGAGGTAACTCAGGCCATTTAAGGTGCCGACCCAAAGTCGTTGTCGTGAGTCTTGAAACAGCGTTTGGACACGATCATCACGCAGCGATGCAGGACTGTCGGTGCTGTGCATGTAACGCCGTGAAACCTGTGTGTTCGCGTTCCAACTGACGAGCCCATTGCCCCAGGTTGCCGCCCACAGTTTTTCATCAGAGCTCAGTAATAACGAGGAATAACTGACTCGCTGACCAGAAGGAAACAGGTATTGCGACCACGGCTCGTAGTCGTAGCCATCGTAACGCAGTACGCCATCAGTATCGGTTGCAAACCAAAGAAAATCATGCGAGCTTCGATAGATAGCGTAGACCGAAGACTGCCGACCACCTAGTTGATCGGAAAGTCGCTCAAACTGGTTAAACTCAACGGTTTTTGCATGACCGATCGAGAGCTGCAAGCAACCAAGGACGACCAGCAAAATTTTTACTACAATCAATCGCATATTCACTCGCTGAATAGCAGAGAATAGTTTCAATGCTACACTACTAACGGTGTTATCATTGTGACCAATTTATAACACTTTTCCTATACTTATCTGCGGAAAAAATCAGGTCCGAACGAAGAGTGGCGACGGGAGCACACTGAATGGATAACCCAATCAACCAAGGATTGTTCGAGCTTGCCGTTGAGCAAACTTTTGACTCAGTGCTGATCACCACTGCTGAACTTGACTTGCCGGGTCCACAAATTGTGTATGCTAATAACGCGTTTTGTGAGCGTACCGGATATTCTCGCGCAGAGCTGATGGGGCAAACACCGCGTATTTTGCAAGGTCCTTTAACCGACAGGAAGGTGCTTAAACGCCTACGCCAGAATCTCGAACAAGGGGTGCGTTTTGAGGGTGCAACCATCAACTATCGCAAAGACGGCACACCCTATATCGTGCATTGGAGCATTAGCCCAATGCGCAACGAGGCCGACGAGATCACGCATTTTGTCTCAGTACAACGCGACATCACTCATGAGAGTCAGTTAGAGACCTTTAACCAGCGCTTATTAGATAGTCTTGGCGAAGGTGTGTTTGGCATTGATACCCAAGGCAATTGCACTTTTGTGAATCCAGCAGCACTCAAGGCGTTAGGTTATGAAAATGAAGATGAGTTGATTGGGCAAAATAGTCACACCTTGATCCATCACTCACATCCGGATGGGAGTGATTATCCGCTTAAAGATTGTCCCATTTTTCAGATCATGCGAGATGGCACTGTGGTCGAGCCTTGGCGCGATCACTTTTGGACCAAACAAGGTAAGCTCATCCCCGTTGAAGTGGCGGCAACTCCGCTCATGCCGGGCGTTGATGATTTGTTTGGCGGCGTCTTTATTTTCCGTGATATTTCCGAACAAATTCAGCTTGAAGAAGAGCTCAAAGCCGCTGCCAGCCACGACCAGCTCACCGGTGCTTATAACCGCCGGTTCGGTGACCAAATCTTGCACAAAGAGTTGGCACGCTTCAACCGATTACAACAACCCATCTCACTGGTGTTGGCCGACATTGATCACTTCAAACAAATTAATGACGCCAATGGCCATTTAGTTGGTGATGATGTACTGCAAGAATTCGTCCAAGCTATCGAAGCGCGTCTACGCGAAACCGATTACCTTGTGCGTTGGGGTGGCGAGGAATTCTTGATCATTTTGCCAAATACCACGCGCGATGGTGCCGCAGAACTTGCCGAAAATCTGCGTCATGAAGTTTCGCAACGCACTTTCTCCGACGCTGATATCAAACTGACCGCTTCGTTTGGCATCAGCCAGATCAACTCAAATGATACCATCGAAAGCTGGTTACAACGTGCTGATAAAGCACTCTATCAAGCCAAAAATGAGGGTCGCAATCAAGTCAAAAAAGGTGAGTAATCGCTTTATTGACTTCTGTCTATTCTAGACTCATAGAAGCCACCGGCCTAGCAGGTGGCTCGCGCTCGAACTCACCAAGCTAACGGAAAGGCAATCACTACGACTACCGCCCATAGTACATAGATCGGGATGTAGCGGGTTTGCCATTGCTCAACGGCATGGAAACCACTGCGCGCTCGGACGAACTTGAAGTAATGCCATGCATAGCCCGCAAGACTTACTAACAGCACTAAGTTCTCTCCCAAAGCAGCCGTACGGTTGGCAGTGAAGCCGAGGTCACCGATGCGCATGCTAATTGCGCTCAACGCCAGCATATCCACAATTAAAGCGACCGCAATCAAGTACAAAGTCAGATAATCCATGAGGCTGACTGCCTTGCTCGAATCCCGCGCGGATACGCTGTACATTACCAACGCCAGCACGATCACTAGCAGCAAATCGAGCGCAATTAACACGTCGCGTTCAATCGCAAAACCTTGCCCAGTGACAATCATTGTCACCACCAGTAAAGTCAACATAAGTGCCAACAACGGCGTGAAAATCCGTGCCAAAACAGGTGCCATATTCTCCACTGCGGCTTGTTTGGCTTCCACCAACCAGCCGGCAATGACCACAGCTCCCATAGCGCCGCAAGGGATCACCCATTGTTGCACGATGGTTTCGATTTCAACCCCGATGAAGTAAAACAAACCCAACGTCAGCGCGCTCAAAACGCCACCACCAAGGGCTATTAGCACAAAATAAATGAAGTACTCGCCGGAATAGCGAATAAAATCCATGCGTTTCGCGAACGACCGCCACCAATCACCGGTGTAGGTAAGCCCGACCAGGAACCACAACACCAAAGGTAAATGAATGATGACCAGTTGTTTACTTGCGTCCGATGCATTTAGCACCACCCCTTGCAGCCAAAGCAACAACGCACCACTGACACCGGCGACCAAGAACAGTCCCTTGGCACCCAATTGCCGTTGCCAAATAAAGTAGCAAGCTAAAAATGGCAAACAAAACAAAGACAAATGCGTAGCGTAAAACCAGTCGGCATTAACCGCATCGAAGCTCATGCCGAGCCAACTTGGTAGTTTAATCGCAAGCGCGGCACAGATTGCCAAAACAAACGCAGTCACCATTTGTCGACCCAACCAATGAGTGTCCTGTTCAGCTAAATTAAATTGTCGCCAGAGGCGTCCCGAATAGACTTCAGCGTACTCACGCGTGACCTCGTTGAGATTTCCCACCCGACGACTGGCGATCAGAAAGGCTTCATCTGCGCGCAACCCTTGCGCACGCAACGCATCCATTTGATCAAGTAGGTGCGACTCCAGTTCATCAATGTCGGCCGCAGTCAGCGCCGCGTGCCGGGTTAAATGCGCACGCCAATCAGCAAGAGCTTGCTCGACGTTGAAGGCGTTAGGCTGGTAAGTAGTCATCGTTGGCTCCTTGTGCCATGTCGTGCCAAATACGGTTCAAAGCCGCATTAATGACTTGCCATTGCTGGCGTTGCTCACTCAACGTCTGCTGCCCTAACTGCGTCACACTATAATATTTGCGCTTGCGCCCAGTGTCCTTGGCCGCACCCCATCGAGAAACCAGCAACCCTTGCTGCTCGAGTCGATGAAGTAACGGATAGAGCATGCCATCGGTCCAGTTCATTACGCCACCGGACAATTCTTCAACGCGCTTTACTATCTCATAGCCGTACGTTTCACCCTCAGCAATGATGCCAAGCACCAGCGGTGTCGATGAAGCAGCGATGAGATCTTTGGATAGATTCATCATAAAGTCCTTATACCTAGAACAACTAGGTATAAATTTATACCTAGCTGTTCTAGGTATGCAAGTTTTATTTTCTGCCGCGCAAAAAAAAGCCCCGCATGAAGCGGGGCTCAACTTACAATAGCTCCAGGACGCTATTAGAAACGGAATCCTGCGCTCAACTGAATGTAACGTGGTGATTGCGCACCTACCGTCGACATAAAGCTCGGATTGCGAGTCGCCACATCGGTGGTCAAGTATTCGTTGACTCGTGTGGTAACTTGCGAGTTAAAGACGTTGAATACATCGATACCAAAGTTAAAGTCGATATCGTTGATCTCAACATCGTAGTTCAAGTTCAGGTCAAGCTGAGCAACCCAATCGGTATTGCCGTAGAAGCCCTTCGGAATGTACATGAACTCACGCTCAGAGTTATCTGCCACATCAGTACAGTTTGCGACACACAGATAGTTCAGGTAGTAACGCGTGTTGTCATTGAGCGGGTTACCCTGCCCACGGGCGTTAATTGGACTACCCGAAATAAGCGAGAAGTTCGCGCCGAGCGTCAAACCGTCAGCCAACGCGTATGCACCGCGCGCTTTGAACTGGTGACGACGATCATTCGGCAAGTCACCCCAACCTGAATTGATGTAGATAACGTTATCGCCGGCTTCGGTCCAACCAGGAATGTCGTTACCAGTGTCAGAGTTCACGCTACCCTCGTAGTTACCGTAGCTGTGCGACCAGGTGTACGAGAAGTGTGCCTGCCAAACGTCATCCCAGACGCGATCAAGAACGAATTCCAAGGCGTAATATTTACGCTGAACTTGGTCACCACCGATTGGATCTGGATTGCCGTCGCCATCTAAATCGAAGCCGTAGTCTTGTACTTCACCAAGGTCGATGAGAATATCGGTCACGTTACCGGTGTCTGGACATTCGCGCTGCAAGGTCAACTCACGACCAGGGTTAGCGAAAACCCAACCGGAAATGTTGCCACAACCAGGTACATTCACGTTAATGCGCATGTCTTCAATGGCATTGTTGAATTCACGGTAAATACCACGTACACCGTAATTCCAGTCATCGTTGATTTGCGCTTCATAGCCAACGATTAACTCATCTTGATAGATGGGGTCGAGATCATTATCGACTTCATCAAGGAAGTTACCAGCGCCTGAACCACCGAAACTAATGGTGTCGCCCAATTGCTCACCAAGAATTGGCGTTACGTTAGTGTTGCCATTTTCGGTCGTGTTGGTCTCGAGCCCTTCGAGCACGTAATAATTGAGGTTATCGATAGAGACACCACCACCGGCACTGCGTGCAGCCATGCCGTTGGCAATTGGGAAGTAGTAACGACCAGCGTTCGCAAAGAATTTCGCGGTACCATCGCTATTCACATCCCAAGCAAAACCGACGCGCGGAGCCAACATATCGTCAACTTCAAGGAACGGCGTACCGTCCGCCGCATAAGTAATGAATTCGTCCCAACGTAGACCCATGGTTAAGGTCATATCAGGGTTCATCGTCCATACGTCTTCAAGGTAAAACGCTTTGGTATCCGTTGGGTAGGCACCAATAGTTTCAATTGACCGAGCATAAACGTATGCATCAACACCTTCAGGTACGATTTCACCGTTCACGTCTGAACCAGGAGTGGTCTCATAAAGGCTATAGTAAGTGCCATTCGGACCTGTAGTACGACGGTTCATGGTCGTGGTACGGGTTTCATCATCCATACCAAAACGAATTAAGTGGTCTTCAAAGGTCCACTCGGCATCGATACGCAATGCTTCTCGCTCGTTTAAACGTGCGTCAAAACGTGTACTTGTGGTACAGCCTAAATGCTGACCAATGCGCACATCATAAACGCGATTACATTCAATGCCTGAAGAGTTGGTCGAGTCATAGTCGCGCTCGCTTTCACCGTAGAGCACTTTCACCATAAAGTTATCAGTTAAGTAACCGGTGTAAGTCGCTGACCAGTTCACACCACCGCGATCGAGGAATGAGGTGTCTGAATAGTCACCGCTGTTGTAGCGTTCGGTGACAATGGTCTGTTCGTCTGAGAAGCCCATTAGCTCAACGGTGTGGTCGCCACTGATAATCCAGTCAATTTTGCCGCCCCAGAAACCGTCATCTGCTTTTTCTTGATAAATGTTATCGCCGTTTGCACTGCCGTATTGCGAATCGATACTGCGTGGCTCATACAAGGCAAAGAAGAAGAGTTTGTCTTTGATGATTGGACCACTAGCCCAAATGTTGCCGCGAAGACTGTCGGTTTCGCTGTCTGAACGGTTAATGTTACGAATTCCTTGGCCGTCGTAGAAGTCTTTACCGTCGCCGCGGAGCGCGTCTGGCTGCCAATACATATCGCCGCCAAACTCAAATTCGTTACCACCCGACTTGGTAACTGCGCTTACCACACCACCGGTGGTACGGCCGTACTCAACCGAGTAACCACCGGTTTTGACTTGGAAATCTTTAAAGAAAGCGAAAGGTACTGAAGAATAGCCAACCCCAGTTTCAACGTCACTGATGTTCAAGCCGTTTAAGAAAATTGCATTTTCACCGACTGACGAGCCGCCAAACGAGATGCCGCCAAAGCGTGAGCCGGAGATAACACCCGGTGCCAAGTTGGCAACCGAGGCAAGATCGCGTGGCACTGGAATACGTTCAAGTTGACCAGCGCTGATATTCAAACCAGACTCAGAAGAGCGCGTATCAATGGTTGAGAGCCGTGCACCACTTACTGAAATGCGTTCAACATCACCAGCGGTCATCGTCAGATCTACCACAGCAGCAGAACCGATGCGCACTTCAACATTGTCGATCACACTACGCTGATAGCCGTCAAACGACGCGCTCACTTCATAGCTACCGACAGGCAAGCGGGCAAAACGATAGCTACCATCGGCATCGGCAGTGACACTACGCGTGTAACCGGTTTCGCGATTGCGAATGGTAATGGTTGCGCCAGCGAGCTCTTGGTTAGATTCGGTTACCACCTCACCACGTAAGCTACCATCTGAGCTTTGTGCGTGTGCTGGGCTTACCATACCCCCGAGAGTAAGCGTGGCACCGATAGCAGCAGCTACTAGCGAATACTTAAAAGTAGTTGTTTTCATTATTATTTTGTTCCCTGATTAGAAACGACTTATGGATATCTTGCGGCCATACCCTAGCCGCTTTTTCCGCCGCTGTAAATAATTTATGATTATTATTTACCCTATTATGAATAATATTCTATGACGCGTTCGTCAAATAAAATTCACATTTTTGTCTAATCTAGGTTGTTAAAACAGGTCTATTGCGCGCCGCTAGTGACTTGTTCAGCATAAATTTGGCGGGCACCACTTTCCAGTTGTGCAAGACGTTCGGTACGCGTTGCCACACTTGAAATGTAAGCGTTAAACTCGTTGAGACGGGTACCGCTGAGACGCACTGAAGAAAGCTTTTTTAAATTGAGAGGGTTAATACTGATACCGTTTTTATAGACTTCATAGTGCAAATGACGCGCTTGCGAAAGTCCGGTGTTACCAAGAAAGCCAATAATGTCGCCCTGCTTTACTTCTACACCAGCAGTAATACCATCAGCAAATCCATGCATGTGCGCATACAGAGTTTCGTAGCCATCGGCATGCTGAATAATCACCGCATTGCCATAATCACCGTACCAGTCGGCACGTTTGATCACGCCATTACCGGCTGCCATGATCGGCGTGCCCAAGGGTGCACCGAAGTCGATACCTTTGTGCATACGCGTGTAGCCAAGAATGGGATGCTTACGCTGGCCATAGTAGGACGACAAGCGTGCACCATTGAGCGGTGTCTTCAGCAGGAAACTCTCAGCGAGCCGGCCATCTTCAAGATAAAAAGCACCATCAAAGCGGAATAGTCGATAGTCACTTTCACTATTTTGAAAGCGTAAATAGGTCGCTTGCAACGGTGTTTGCATGTGACTAAAGAGTGCCTCGTCTTGGCTGACGAGCGTGCGCTCAAACACCACCTCAAAACGATTTCCAGTATACACTTCACGCTGAAAATCAATGAAATGTGAGAGTGCTAACAACGCAGCATTAATCACATCGCCAGGAATTTCCGCCGCCGCCGCATTACCGTACAGACTATGATCAATCACCACGGCATGCTCAGCGACTTCAAGACGGGTTGGTACACGCTGCTTCTGCACCCGCCATTGCCCGTCCTGCAGGGTTGCATCAATACGCTCTGCATATTCTCCAGCAAAACTTAAACGTCGTTGCGCCGGCGTGCGTTCGATGGCAATGGCTGAACCTGCCTGAAGCTTGTCAATGTTGAGGATACCATCGAGGGCCTCAGCCAACAGATAAACTTCACGGGCTTTAAAACCATATTTGCTTAATAACGATGTGACCGTTTGCCCACGCCGTAACACCGCATAGGTAGCACCCTCGAGTGCTGTAGCGACGGGCAATTGCGGTTGCGCAAGGCGGATCTCGGAGGGCCTTGCAGCTAACTTGCGTGATACCTCATTGGTATCTGCAACCAAAACGGCTTGACGTTGCTCACTAACGGGAACGTCTTGCTCAGCTTCCACGGTTGTTTCGGTGGTATCTCTTGGCTCCTCTATCGAGGTCGTATCGCTGCACCCCAATAGCAATACAGCAAAAGCTAACAAACTAATTTTATGAAGAAAAGTCATCAAAAACCGAGCGCCTTCTGGTCAATATCGCGGTCATTCTACCTTAATATGACAGCTTTGCGGCGGTTTTTATCCTTTACATAGTTTCGTCTTGGTTAGTTTGTTTGTCTTCTTCTGTCGAAACCGAATAGCTATAGTTTGGTTGTCCAGTTTCGTTATCTAGTTCGGCTCCAGCGCAGGGGGGTTGCGGGCCGAGTTCTTCATGACTGTCCCAGTAACTTAATTTCTTTTCGCCCATGAGGGGTGCTCCTTCGTTGTTCGTTATTCGTTATTCGTTAGGGGAGGTTAATGGTGATGATTATTTGAACGATAGTTTTGTGGATTTAGATCGTTTCTTGGCGTCAACAACGTATTAGGTATAACTTTGTGAGGAGCGTGTGATGCGATTTTTTGTAAAAGCTTTAGGGTTGGGTTTGCTTGGACTTGGCTTGATGGGGACGGTAATGGCGACTGAAGAACCTAAGTATGACGTGCTGAAACAAGATGGTGACTTTGAGTTACGTCAGTACGCGCCGATGATGGTCGCGGAAGTGACCGTGCGTGGTTCCATGGATAACGCCTCGGGCAAAGCTTTTCGCGTGCTAGCCGATTATATTTTCGGCAATAACCGCGTGCCCGGAGGCACCAACACTGAGATAGCTATGACGACCCCGGTCACCATGACAGCGCAGGCGGAAAAGATTGCCATGACCTCGCCAGTGACCATGCAAGCAAGCGACGGCGCTTGGCGAATGCATTTTATGATGCCCAGCCAATACAACATGGAGACCCTGCCGCAGCCAAATAATCCAAACATCACTATTCGCGAGCTGCCAAGTCAGCACTATGCTGTGATTCGCTTTTCGGGATTCGCCGGTGAAGCTAAGGTTGCAGAGAAAACTACGGCCCTACGCGATTGGCTGGAAGCCAACAACATTCGGCCATCAGGTGAACCTGAACTGGCGCGTTACGATCCACCTTGGACGCTTCCGTTTTTGCGGCGCAATGAAGTGAAAATCGCCTACCAGCCTTGATTACCAATGCGCCCACAACCAGCGGGCGTAAAGCCCAAGCGGTGTCGTAGGTCCAGCAGTAAAGGACTGCATTTCGCCATTGCTGACAATTGCAAAGGCGGGCGTGACCGCCACCCCCCACTGTTTTGAGATAGCAGCTTGCGGATCATTTATCACCGCAAGCTGATAGTCGTTTTGAACCAAATAGCGTCTGAGTTCGGCGTCAGTGCCCGATGTCATCGCCACACTTACGACGGGTAGATAGCCGGCCAACCAATCGACCGAGGGGGTGATAACTGAACACACTGGGCACCAAGTCCCCCAAAAATAAACGATGACAGGTTCTTGGTAGCTACGTTCGACGATATCGACAGCTTGGTATTGCAGACTCTGCCATTGTTGTTCTGGAAGCGGTCCAGCGGGTAAGTCCTTTCCACGCCACAAGTCCACAACAGTGACGACCAGTAAAGCGAGAAACGCATAAAGTAAAACTTTCTTAATCACTCAACACCTGTGTATCTCAATGCTTCTGTGCAAGTCGCTGTGCCGCCGCTTTTGCCCAGATCTGCGCCGCAACTGCTGACGGATGATAGCCATCGGTAGCGATGTATTTGGGTTCATAGGGCACATCGAAGTTGAGGAGCTCAGTTTGTGTCTGTTGCTGACAATGTTGCTGCAGGGCATGATTGAGCTGCTTGGCCTGTTGTCCAACAAACCAGCGCAGTGGTTGTGGTAACGCTGGAAACTTGTGCATCGGCGGCAAGGCTGTATAGAGCACCTTTTGCGCACCCAAGTGTTCGACCAGGTACTCTGTCATCGCACGTAAATCCATACGCCACTGCGACAAGGGGGTGCGCCGCGTGACATCGTTCACCCCTACCGACACCAATACTGCATCAACTTGTGGTAATTGCAGCTCGCTCTCACGCAATAACTGCAACACTTGTGCACAAGTTAGACTCGAACGCGCAATGAGTTGCCACTGCAGGTCATAATGCTCCGCCAACACACTGGTGAGCTGGCCCGTGACCGCTTCTTGTTGAGATGCAGAGCCGACGCCAGCAATCGCTGAATCACCGAGTAACAGTAAGCGTAACTTTCGCTGTTGCGGGTTTGCTGAGTGCCCAGCGCGATCGCCGGGCGGCTCAGGTAAACGTATCGTAGTGCTGCGCACGCGCCGCCCTTGGTAGAGCAACACCGGCGCAGCCACTACTAGCGCAAGACGGCTGAACACCTATTCTGCGGCCTCATCCTTAAGGTAGGTGTCGAGCCAACGCGTTTGTTCCCACAACATGTGCAAGATCGATTCCCGCGCCCGATAACCATGCGATTCATGCGGCAACATCACTAACCGCGAGGTGCCCCCAAGGCCTTTAATGGCCTGGTAGAGACGCTCGGACTGCATCGGGAAGGTGCCGGAGTTGTTATCGTTAGCACCGTGAATCATCAACAAAGGTTCGTTGATTTTGTGCGCATGGAAAAACGGCGACATGCGAATGTACAGGTCTGGGTCGTCCCAAACGGTACGTTCCTCGCGCTGGAAACCAAACGGCGTCAAGCTGCGGTTGTAGGCGCCACTGCGCGCGATGCCCGTCGCAAACAAATCACTATGGGCGAGCATATTGGCGGTCATAAAGGCGCCATACGAGTGGCCTCCCAGCGCCACACGCTCTGGGTCCGTAACACCACGCTCAACCCCCGCAGCTATAGCCGCTTCACCGTTCATCACCAACTGCTCGATGAAGGTGTCGTTCGGTTGCGCGTCGCCCTCACCCACGATCGGCATAGTGGCAGCATCCATAACTGCATAGCCTTGCGTCGCTAAGTACTGCGGTCCCCAGTAGCTAATGCGGACAAACTCATAAGGCGAACCCGAGATTTGTGCTGCTGCAGCTGAGCTCTTGTACTCACGCGGGTACGCCCACACCATAGTTGGCAACGGGCCATCACGTTCCTTATCGTAGCCCGCCGGCAGATAGAGCTCAGCTGACATGGCAAGGCCATCTTCCCGGGTGTATGTAATTAACTCGCGCGTGATGTCTTTGGTATGTGGCATCGGGTGTGGCGTTTCTGTAAGCGCGGTCAATTGGTTGTCATCGACATCGCGAACAAAGAAATCGGCCGGATCCGTAACGCCTTCACGTTGCGTCAAAAAGGTCATTTCTTGCGCATCAATCAGGGCCCATGGGCGCTCGTAGTAAGGTGCTTCGCTACGCCAAAGACGCTCTTTCTCGCCACTATGCAAATCATAGGTATCAATAAATGGGCGGTCGCCTTCATCAGATGCCCCAGTACCGCTCAACAACATTTCGCCATCGGCAAGATGGAGCAAGTTGCGACCGTCTTGTTGCACGGTAAATGGCTGACCTGGATCGTTGTAGCGGTCTTCCCATGAACGTTCCCACACGAGCTTGGCATCACGTTGACCCGTTGCATCGACTAACCAGAGTTTTTCATCGCGATCCGCCCACCAACGCTCCCATACCAAAATGTTCTCGGCATCTGCCGCGAGCATTCGCGCATAGCGTTTGCTCAAGTCGAGGAGTTTTTGCGGTGCTTGATCAAAAGGCGCTGCCTGCTGGAAGACTTGGTCACGCACTTCGGTATCGACAGCAGGGTCACCTTGGTCGGTAGCCTCAGCCCATACTAAAGTAGCATCTGCATCGTTGCGCCAGCTAATGGAGCGGCGCCCTTGTACCACAGCGTCAAAAGCAATAGGTAAGTTGTCGGCTAACGGCTGTTCCACCACGGTATAGACGTTGTCACCGGCGTTATTCCATACCTGCGTGGTTTCCGGGAAGCGGTACCAAGGCACTGCATAAGAATAAGGACGTTGAATATGGCTTACCAATAAATAGGCATCATTTGGTGAGCTGGTAACGCCGCTATAAATCGCTGGCTCACCGACTTGCTGGGTGTCGCCGTTAAGGTCGAAATAAGTGATTTGACTGGTAAAGTAGTAATCAAACAACAATTCATCTTGCTTGTTTTGCAGCAAATCTTGATAGGTACGACCTGGCGCAGTACGGCCCATACTCTCGGTGATGACCGGTCCGGTTGGCACGGTGCGACGCGCAGGTTCTTCAAGATCTGCCACAACGGTGTAGCTGTAGAGCCCTTTGCTGTCATGACGCCACTCTAATTCCGGTCCCCATACGGCTGTTAGCTGCTCGCTTGACCAGAGTTTCGCCTCTGCCGCGTCAACGTCGACCACCCACAACTCAACTTTGTTCGGCGTCATTTGCGCAAAAGCGATGTACTTGCCGTTGGGTGACCAGCTGGTACCAAGTGCTTTTAGTTCGGCCGGCAAACCTGCAATTTGCTCAGCTTCACCAGTCTCAACGTTGATTAGCTCAAGCGAACTGATATAACGCGCTTGACTCACTGTGTGGTTTGCTGGATTAATCCGACGTCCGGCAAGCTTTAATTCATCGGCAGCAACATCCGCAATGTCCGGTAATGCCGGATAGCCGGTGACCAGCAACAAGTCGCCACTAGGGCTTAAACTACCGCCTGGTGACGGCGCAGCATCGACAATATCGATGATCTCTTGCGTCGGTTGTTGATAATCGATTTTCACTGCATTGGCATAACTCGGCGCTGCCGCAACGAATGCCGCACTGGCGCCGAGGGCAATTGCCAGCGCACTCAACTTAAGTCCCTTGATCATATTGGTTACCTTTTTCGTTATTTAAACATCTAGGTGATTTAAAATTCTGTTAACTAAGCTACCATAACTTACGTCAAATTCTTCACTTTGACGTTGGCATAAATCGCATCACAGTCGGCATTCAACGCATGTCTAGGGGAATTAAAATGAAATACTGGCTTCTATTGCTTGTTTTTGTCGCAAGCTTTAACAGTAATGCTGCAGATACTAAGTACTTTGTCACCGCAGAATCTTCAGCGACTGAGCTTGCGGCATTGCAACAACAAGCAAGAGCGCAAGACAAGCTACTGATGTTCGTACTGGGTGCCGACTGGTGCCATGACAGCCGTGATTTAATGGCACAGTTTCAGCAGCCAGAATTTGCTGCCGCTCTTGAAAAACGCTATGTCATGCAAGCCATCGATGTAGGCTATTTAGAATATGGCTTTTTTATCACTAACGCCTTTGGCGCACCAACATACTACGGCACTCCTACCGTCATAATTGTTGATCCTGATTCCGGACGTATCCTGAATAAAGCCGACTGGCAGCAGTGGACCAATGCTTCCTCGCAGACGCCCGAAACCTATCAGGATTACTTCATTGAACAACAATTTACGCAAGTAGAGCAGACCGCAGAGAGTTTGGCATTCGAAACCGCGCAGGCCGAGCGTGTGCGTGACGGTTTTGCGACCGTAGGCCCTATGTTAAAGGCCTATATGACGAGCGACGATGATCAAGCGTCCAGCGAATTCGGTGCCGCATGGGAAGCACTTGCCGCGTTTCGCAATGGCGTATTTGAGGATGTGGTAAAGTATCAGTCTGCAACCGCAGGATTCCCCGACTACCCACGCCAAATGTGGGAACCCGAAAAGGAGTAACCTATGGCTAAAGTATTGATGATCACCGGTGCCTCAAGTGGCATTGGCAAGACCACCGCTATTACGGCAGCAAAAGCAGGCTATCGTCTGATTTTAACTGCACGCCGACAACAATTGCTTGACGAGTTGGTCAGTGAAATTGGCGCCGAGCAAGCGCTTGGCGTTGCTGCTGATGCCAGTGATTACGACGCTTTACGCCACGCTGTTGAACGCGGCATCGAAACGTTTGGGCAGTTAGATGCCGTCTTTGCCAATGCAGGTACTGGCGTTTCTAGCCCAGGCGTCGCCAACGGCGATCCGGAACAATGGCAACAGATGATTGGCGTAAATATTAACGGGTTGCTCTACACCGCACAATTAACCTTACCGCATTTACGCAAAACCACTGGGCATTTTTTAATGACCGGCTCGGCGGCAGGACGTACCACTATCAAGGGCTCCGTGTACGGTGCCACTAAGTGGTTTGTGCATGGGTTTGCGCAGAACCTCGCCGAAGAAATGAAAGAGTGGGACGGTCGCTGCACGACTATTGCTCCAGGCATGGTGAACACACCCTTCTTTGATGAACCAAAGCCGGACAAGCTCGATCCGCAAGATGTCGCCGACGCAGTGTTGTATGCACTTGAGGCACATCCACGCAACTGCGTCCGCGAAATCTATTTGATGCCAGCGTATCGCAACTAGGCAAAAACTAAGCGCTTACCACTTGCTGGTCATAATGATCGAGCAGCAACGTCTGGGCATGTACCAGCGGCTGCTCGGCATTGATGATTGCGTCTTGATGCTCAGCTAACAGGCGCATCATCACTTCGTTGTCTTCTTCGCCATGCCACATCTTAATGTAGGTGCCCTGTTTGTATCCGCGCTGTTGGCGCAAGTTATTCAAGGCGTTTTTACCGATGTACGTCAGGTACACAGTATCAGCATCGCCGTATGCCTCAACTAACATTGACAGCAACACATCGAAAAAGTTGGCACCACAGACAAGTGAGTGTTCACTATCGCCATCTTTCGCTAGCGCACTGACAAGTTCTTTTCCGTCTTCCACGTTGCGTTGCTTCGCGAAGCTTTTGATGATCAGTTGGGCGACATGCTCGATTGCTGCTGCGGTGTCTGCGGAGCTGCGGCATGCGTGCTCAATCGCATCCGACATTGCGAAGTGTAAAATATCGATGAGCTCCATATTCGCTTGTGACCAATCGGCGCTTTGCTTTTTCCACCATTTATAAGCGCTGTGCTCGAAGTATTCGCCTAATTCCACCAAAATTGCCTTCACGTCATCGCGTTTGACTTTCGGAGCTGCTGGATAATCAGGGTCAATCACTTGGTTGAATGCGACTTGCATTGCAACCAGCTGGCGCGCTTGATTTGGCGTCATTGGGTTTTCCTTTTTGATGTACTTTTGCCTAGCGCAAAAATAACACAAGTGGGCCGATTAAAGCACCGGCAAATGTCCCGTTTTGACGTAAATGATGGTTTCTTGCTCGACATGTGGTGTATGTTTGCTGGCGTGGGGGCTGCGCATCCACGTGCCTTTGGGATAGCGCCCGTGCTCATCAATAAACTCACCATTGAGCACCAGAATTTCTTCGCCTGCATAATGCCGATGGGGCTGGAAAACTTCCCCAGCTGGCCACTTCACTAAAGCGACATGCTCAGTTTCAAAACTATGGAGCGGCATCACTTGCAGTCCACCGTGACCCGGTAACCAACGTTGGGTGTTGGTGTTGATACGCACGGTAGCGCGATCGGCTCGAGCAAATTGGTGCAACTTGACGAACAATGTGCAGCCTTGCTCACTAAAGGGTGCATGGGCAGAACCTGGCGGATTCCGCAGGTAAGTACCGGCGGGATAATCGCCAGTTTCATCAGAAAACACCCCATCGAGTACGAAAATTTCTTCGCCGAGCGGGTGTTCGTGTGTGTTGAAGCGTGAGCCAGCAGCGTAACGCACGATGCTTGTGGCGCGGCCGCGCTCGGCTTCTTCACGCTCTAATAACTTGCGTTCGATACCCGCAGCAGGACTCGGCTGCCATTCAGATTTGGCCGCTTCGATAACGACGCGTTGCGAGAAATCCATATTAAGCATGGAACAACTTTCTCCTGAAAACTGTTAAGAAGTGCTGGATTTACCACAGGTATTAATGCCTAACACCTTGTACAAACCACAAAATTTAAAGACCCCGGTCGCGACAATAATAGCGCCGGCGATCCACCATAAATTACCCGCCGACAGACTCCAGGCAATGAGCGCAACCCCAATGATAATGCGAATAATACGATCGATGGTTCCTACGTTACCCATGATGTTCTCCTTTTAGCTGTTGCTGAATTACTACGACGAAAGATAGTTGATGGATCGCTAAAAAGACAGTTGTAACTATTGAAAACAGGGTAAACTCCCCTATATTTAATTTAGTTATTGCTAAAACAGAGAGTCTTTATGAGTTCAACGATTGTTGCCTGCCCGCAGTGTCATCAGAAGAACCGCCTTCCTGCCAATAAGCCACGCGCTGAAGCTAAGTGCGGTGCGTGTGGAGCAAAGCTCTTTAATGGCCAAGCGATCACCGTAAGTGCGGATCAGTTTCGCCATCATCGCGATAGCGATTTACCTGTCGTGGTCGATTTTTGGGCGAGCTGGTGTGGCCCTTGCCAACAATTTGCGCCGATATTCAGTCAAACTGCAGCGAAATTTGCAGAACAAGCACGTTTTGTGAAAGTCAGCACTGAAACAGAGCCGCACTTGGCACAACATTTCAATGTTCGCAGTATTCCGACGTTAATGGTGATGAAACACGGGCAAGAAGTCGCTCGAATCGCCGGAGCTTTGCCACCCCAGCAATTCGAACAATGGCTACAGCAGCACTTATAAGGTCAACAGGTGATTGATCAAGGCGAAATAGCGCTGTGATTCAGCTTGGCTATGTGGAGCCGGAGCTTCGACCACGTAGCGACCGTTGACCACAACGGTCGGTACACTGCTGATATTTGCGCCACGCATGTCTTCTAAAACAACCCGCAACTTATCGGTCAGCGCAGGATCTTCATACGCCGCAGCAAAAGCGTCTTCAGCGATCCCGTGTTCTGCCATAAAGCGGTTCAAATCTGGTTGCGTTGGTAAGCGCTCATGGTTTACGCGCACACCTTGATAAAACGCCAATAGCTCGTCATCGAGATTGGTTTCGGAGATCTCACGCAACGCAAAAAACACTCGGGCATCCATTGCCCAACGCTCATTGGCCGGTGCAGCACGCTTGATAACGGTCACCTCGGGATGCTCAAGCGCAAACGCCACTATGGTTGGATTGAATTCTTGGCAATGCGGGCAACCAGGCCAGAGAAACTCTATCACATAGCCGGCTTCACCAGCTTGCGGCTCAAACGCTGCTGGAGCTATTACCTGCTCCAACACCCGGTAATCTTTACCTTCAACAAAACGTTCAGCAACAGTAGCTTCTGGCTGCATGATTTTTTCTGCTGGTGATGCTTTAGTATTTGGTTGGTTCGATTCTTCAGTCGCTGGTTGGCACGCAGCGACCAGCAAACTTAACAGTAACACACTGAATAAACGCATAATGATTCCCTAGCTGTAATAGATAACTGCCATTTCAACCCACAATAGGCCAAAAGTCACGTTTTCAACGATGACTTTTGGCACTAACCGCGTGCGCTATTGCTTTGTATGCTTCATCTAATTCTGGTAATTGGGGCTTTGGAGAACCGTTATGGCGACTTTTTACTACGCATTATTCTACATCCACATCACCGCGGGATTGATCGCGATGGTGCTTTTTTGGGTGCCACTAGCAACACGCAAAGGCGGCTTCAACCACCGCAGCTTTGGTCGCTACTACCGCCGGTCGATGTATCTCGTCGCCTACTGCGGGATACTGATGTCGCTACTGATGTTTACCGTACCAACCTGGATAAAGCCCGAACTCGCCGCACTCGACAGCAGTTCGGCGCAAATCACCAGCGTCCGCGTGTTCGCCACGCTGCTAGTGTTCTTGGGTTGGCTCACCTTATTCTCGGTCTATCACGGGCAAGTCTCGCTGCAAGCAAAGCAAAACCGCTCAGCCTATCGCACCCCGCGCTATCTTACCCTGTTAGCTGGAATGTTTATCTTGGGCCTCATTTGTCTTGTAGCTGGTATTCAGTACGGCCATCCATTGCTACAAATATTCGGTGGCTTAGGCTTATTTTCATCCATTTCAACCTATCGACTCATCCGTAAAAAAGAAGTTTCGAATAAACTATGGCTCGCCGAGCACCTAGGCGGCTACATCGGCTCTGGTATTGCGGCTTACACGGCTTTTCTGACCTTTGGCGCTCGCCATCTCATTCAACTTGACGGCTATTGGCAACTCACCTTCTGGGTGTTGCCAGGCGTTATCGGTGGTATCTCAATTGCACTGCTGACGCGCAAGTATGCGAAAAACGCTAAGTTGGTGCAGCTGTGAAGATCGTAATCTCTACGTTGGTGTGCCTACTCTGCTTGTTCGCTGGTTCCGCACGCGCGTCGGATGAGAGCGAGCAGCTACTTGAGCAATTGCGCGCGTCACCTGATGATGCTGCACTACAATTCGCTTGCGGCCGTCACTTTGGCAAACTCGCAAGTCAAGCGAATGTATTTTCCGCTTACGGTTACGCAAAACGCTCACTGAAGTGCTTAGAAGCCGCCGTTGATCTTGATCCGGATAACTTAGACTACCGCGTCGGACTCATCAACTTTTATGTCAACGCACCAAGCATTGTCGGCGGGAGCCAAGCAGGCGCACGAGAACAGATCCGCCAGCTGGCTATTCTGGATCCATTATTTGGCGCACGAATGGAATTATTGCACTTACGGCAAAACGATAGCGCCGTTGAACTTACTCAGTTTATCGATGCGCAACCCGAACACATTCAAAATGACCCAGCATTCCTCTATCAAAAAGGCCGCTTAACGGTGCTAACGCAACGGGACATCAAACACGGAATAGTCGCTTTGGAAGGTTACATTGCGCGCGTTGCAACGATGAACACGACACGCGATGATTTAGCCCCTATTGAGTGGGCGCACCTCCGCTTAGCTCAATTATTCGTAATGAATCATCAACTGCATGAGGCTAATAAGCATTTCGGTCTCGCAGCCACATCAAACGATCCGGAGCTACAACAGTTGTTGCAGGAGGTGCGATCTACCGCTATCGTTAATTCACCTTGAGAAGTGGTGAAGGAAGCATAAATGGAGTCTATTGCGTGGCGTTTGCCGATGGTCCTAGGAGCTTTGACGCTAAGCGCCTGCGGGCCGGTAACCGAGGATGCAGAAAGCGCGGCAGTGACCGAATATGAATGTGGTGCGCTGGCATTAACCACCGAACTCAACGGTGAAGAACTTGTCGTACAGTTTGCTGACCGCAGCTATAACTTTACGGCAACACCTGCGGCTTCGGGTGCGCGTTACGTCAACCAAGATTTGGGTGGGGAATTTTGGAACAAAGGTAACGAGGCGCAATTCAGCAGCGATCTGTTCACCCTACCCCTGTGTATTGAAAAAGGAACCCTACCGCAGGACCTGAATGCACGTGGTAACGAACCTTTTTGGCTGATCACTATCGACGGCGACCGAGCAACTCTGCGTAAACCCGATAACTCAGAGGAAGTTACCGTCCGTACGACAGATAATGTCGCACAAGGCTTCGAGCATCACCTTGAATTCTCCAACGGCGCGACATTAGATGTCGCACAAGAGATCTGTTACGACTCAATGAGTGGTCAAAGCTATCCCTACCGTGTTGCGTTGACCGAAGGCGACTCGGTGTTCGCGGGCTGTGCCGGAGATCCGCAACGCACACTTAGCGGCGCCAGCTGGCACTTGCAGCAAACAGCTACTGAACAGCCTGTGAGTATCACTTTCCATCCAGAGTCTAGAGTCAGTGGCTATGCCGGCTGTAATTACTTCACCGGCGGCTACACAGTCACCGGTGAAGGCTTGTCCTTTGCCCCTATGGCGGTGACCAAGCGCATGTGCGCTCGTGAGGTCATGTCGATTGAACAAGAATTTCTGCAACAATTAACCCAAGTTAACGGCTTTCGCGTATTTGCAGATGCAACCATGCAACTGCGTCTCCCGAACGGTGAATTTATTGCTTTCACCCGTCAGGCCCTAGAACTTCCATCGAATGGTGAGTAACAACGAATGAAATTATATGAAACCAAAACCGCTCCCAACCCACGTCGGGTCCGCATGTTTTTAGCCGAAAAAGGACTGCTCGACCAAGTTGAATGTGTCGAAATTGACTTACAAAAAGGCGAAAATCTTACTCCTGAATTTGCCGCCAAGAATCCAATGAAGAAAGTGCCAGTGCTGGAACTTGATGATGGTACTTGTATCGCCGAAACCATGGCAATTTGTCGCTATTTTGAAAGTGCTTATCCCGCTACGCCTAAACTGCTAGGTGACAACGCGGTTGAAGAAGCTGTAATTGAGCAATGGTCACGATGGTTGGATTACTACTTCTTTGTGCCATGTGGTATGGGCTTCCAGCATACCAGCGGGTTCTTTAAAGACCGCATGACACCAGTTAAAGAATGGGGCGAGCTCTGCGTCGCAGATACGCAAAAATTCATGCGTTTTCTCGATCAACACCTTGCCGACAAACAGTTCATTTGCTGCGACAAGCTTACCGCTGCTGACCTCACGGCCTTCGCAGTTGCCGCTTTTGCACGTGTCATTAAGCTTCGGGTTGACGATTCATTGCCCAATTTGCACGCCTGGTACCAGCGCATGCAGGCGCGTGAATCAGCACAAGTTTAAGGGGCGGCCGGCTGGGTGACATCGGTCAGATAAAGTAGCCCAGCCGTTTGCGGCAAATAGCGTAACGAAAACAAGATACGTTGGTGACAAGGCTGTTGTTGCGCCATTGTCGCAGCTAGCTCCTCCGGCGTCGCTGCCCTCGCTTTGAACGGCTCAGTTGAAGTTTGTACAAAAGCTTCATTGATAAAGCTTATTTTGCAGTTGATCCGGTCAAAGTAGGCTCTGCGTTCGCTGGCTGAGAGCGCTTGCGTACCGGCGCCATCTTGCAACCACACTTGATAATCCAAAGCTTGCAGCTGTTCTACCCAATCCGCAAAGCTCCGCGGCGACATTTGCGCACTCATGAATAAGCTAATAGCGAGTGGAGCATCCCCCATACTGCGCCGAACTTTGCGTAAGAACTCATGTAGTTGCTTGCGCTGTTCCGGTTCCGAGAAATAGGCGTCACTAAGCTCCAGGGGGAGATACCAACCTAAAAATTGCGCGCGATGCTGCGCTATCCAGCCCTGCCAACGTGCCACAGGGCCGTTCATGCGCCGCAGATAACGGGCAAAAAACTGTGCCTGCGCTGCGGTACCCTTCGCCATTTCGGTAAAATAGTCAGGTTCACTATGCATGCCTAACCATAATGGCATGTGTCGTTGCCACGCAGTTACCGCATCAAGCAACCAAGGTGCTGGCGTACTAAAATCGCTTTCGCCATACTGTACCCATTGCACCACACCGAATTCGATATCTGTGTCCGCCACCTGCTGAAACAAGTATTGCCAACCATAACTACCAAGCTCGGCATCACGGTTCAGTGGCTGATACATTACGCCCAGTGGCGGTGACTCGTCTGCCGCCACTGGTTGTACTAACACAGGCAATACACTAACTATCAGACCTAGAAATAGAGCTCGAAGCGAATGAGGACCGCGTTGTCGCCATCTTCGGCGTAATCGCTGTTGACTACATGTTGCCATTCGAGACCAAGCTCCATCTGTAAGTTGTACCCGTTATAGTCCGATGCCCACCATTCCGACATCCAGCCCACACCTAAGCCAGCGCGCGTATCGCTCGCATCACCGAGAGCCGCAAGGTCTTTTGAGGTATCTGCCTGCAAGAAACCATAGCCGCGTAAGGTCTGCAGATGTGTCTGCGTGAGCGCGATCACTGGACCCGACTCGATACGTCCAAAAAACGCATGCTGATCGTCTTCTGGGTAATAAATGCCATCTAGATAGAAAGTGTTGTACCAAAAACGTTCTTGCTGCGGCTTCCACCATTTGCCTTGGCTCCATGGACTGAGCAAATCAATCGACGCGCGCAGGTACGGCTTCAGCTCTTCATCACCATCGAGTTGCTGCCGCACACCAGCAGCAAACACGGTGTTCATTTTAAGTGTGGGCCGCCAAGTAACGCCTAAATCGATTTCTTGGGTCTCAAAGAAATCGTCTTCACCGCCTTGCAATAGGCTTATTTGCGCCCCTAGCCCACCAATACCGCTTTGCTCTTCGGTAAACGCATAAGCCGCTTGCAACTGCATAAAGTAGTCGCCTTGCGCATCGACCCCCTGGCCCACCGCGGCACGACTGCTATCACCTGCCCAACCGCTAAGGTTAAATGACCATTGACTTGAAACATCGCGATGCAGACGCTGAGCTTCGAGCAACTGTAGCTCGTCAGCATCAGGATCATCGAGCATCTTGTCGATAGCGGCACGCACGTAATGCTGGGTTTTTTCAGCGTCATTCGCATAGTCAAAAGCAAACGCAGCTTGATGTAAGTGCTTCACTTGCGCATTCGCTTCATTACCGCGCAACGCCGTCTCAAAATAAGGTGCCGACTCTACCGGATCACGCTCATAAATGGTGAAGGCTAATTCAGCTTGAAATTGCTTGTTGTCGGGATAAGTCGCGACGGCTTCGCGATACAATGCTTCAAGCTGCTCTAGCTGACCGCGTTTACGGTAAATGTAGGCGCGCTCTTCGACCAACAATGGCGAATCAAAACGTTGGTCCGCACGTTCAAGTAACAACAGGGTTTTGTCGTCGTCCTGTTGCGCTTGCGCAATATCGACACCCAACAGCCACCAATCGAGTTCTTGCTCTTGTCTTGCCGCCTGCCACGCAGTCTCGGCTTGCGCAAGATCGCCTAAATCGTACATCATGCGCGCAATGGCGATGTCGTCGGAACCCACACGTTCGCTCGCTGGAATTTGTTGCAGATAACCTACTGCCGCTTGGTCATCACCAACTCGTTGTGCTAGTGCCGCTAAGCTACGTAAGTCTCCTGCCGAAGGCTGTTCACCAATAGCCATTTGCAAGGCTGCATAGGCGGCTTCTGGGTCACGATCAATCAAACACTCCGCGCGAGTACGGATACCACGTTGTTGGCTGACATTTTCCAGTGCGGCAAGCGCTGCATCACAGTCCCCATGTAAGCGCCAAAGCTCAGCAACATCCACTGGATCTGCGTTATTCTCCGCTAGCAATTGAATGCGCTCAGCGCTAATCGCGTCTGGCGCACCGTACAAAATATTAATGTAGCGCGAGAGTAAAACTTTGCCCGGCGCACTGGCCAAGTTGACTTCACCAAAGCCCTCGTGCAGCAAGGCTAAGGTCTGTGAAGATTCACCACGTTGCCACATCAAGTAAGTTGCTTTTTCTAACGCAGCTGGATCACGATAGCGCTGCCAAATTTCGCGCCAAACTGGTTCAGACTTCGCACCATCGCCGAGCCGATCGTAGGCCATCGCCAAGTAAGTTAGCTCCGCCTCGTTGTCCGCTCGTCCGCTAAGCAATTCTACTTGGCGCTGCCACGCCTGTTGCTGATGATTGTGGTTCATTAACAAGCGCACACGTTGTGCTTGCAGCTCCGGGTTGGAAAACTCCGTGCGTTGCACCAGCTCGAACTGCTTCAGACGCTCTGCTAAAGTCAGCCAAACCGCCGCATTTTCGCGCACCGAACAATTCACAAAGCGCTGTTCGGCAGCAGCGCGATTATCCATTCGCAACAACAGCTGGACTTGCTCTAGACAGCTGGTTTGCGCTTCATCAGCGAGCGCCATGGCTGCCTCCAGCTCACCTTCCGCTTCCAACACGAAGTAATATTGCTTCGCGTCTGCAGACGACAAGTGTTCATGCTGTTGCAGCCAAGCAAAATATTTACTCGCAGCCGCGTTATCATCGCGACCTAATGCTTGGTAGGCGAGCTCGCGAATGACGCCGCCCGCGGCTTCTGGATAACGCTGCGCTAAGCGAAAAGCGCCTGCTTCATCGTTAGCCTCTACTAGCACATAGCCGAACTCAGCAATTTGCTCTGAGCTCAGTTCAGCATGGCTAGCATAGGCGGCAAACTGCTCTGCCGCCGCTTTGAATTCACCAACATCAGCTGCCACTCGCGCGGCAGTTAAATGTAATTCCGGTGTGTACAACTCTACCGGTAGCGCCGCCAGCCATTGCCATGCTGCTTGCTTGGACTGGCTTTGTTCTAATTGATAGAGGCTCTGTTCGATCAATTCTTGCTGCTGCGCGGCCGGCACTCCTTGCAATAGGGTAAGCATCGATGTTGCTGCTGGCACTTCGCGCGCAATCGCTTTGCGTAACATACGCTGATGCAGATTCGCCTTGCGCTCAAGGGGGATCCCTTGCAAGTAGATCTGTGCTCGCGCTAAATCTTCACCCGCAAGCGCGAGTTCAAATGCATACTCATAAAAAGCGACGTGCTCTGGTGCAATTTTAATCGCGATATCAAGTTCCTTTACCGCCGCTTGATATTGTTCCTCTTGCTGCAAGCGATAGGCTTTATCGACATAGGGATAGGTCCGAAATTCCTCGTAGTCGGATAAACCATTGAATATGGAATCGCCGATAGCTTGCGGTGCAAGTGCTGTCGCCGCAGCGATAAACCCTAAAATACGCATGTGATACCCGGTTGCCCTGCAACCGCCTCTGCTAATAATTCTTTCATTTCGATCTGGTGACGCTTTTGATAAGCCGAAGCTTCATCGCGCTGTGCATCAGAAATAATACCTTCGCTGACCAAGTAATCGCCCAGCCGCACTTCGTTACGACGGTCATATGCCATCATGACCTGTGCCATCACCGCTGGATCAATTACGTGTGATTGCACTAGCGCAGTGCCAAAGGGTAACTGGCGAATAAAGTAGGCATCGCGCATTAGTCGGATGTCACTTTCTTGCAAAGTTCCACTCTCTTGTGCCTGTTGTAGGTATGGCCTCGGGTCAGCGTCTTTATCGTCCATGTACCAATAACGCAGACCGAGTGTGACTGCACCTTGGGTGGTCACACAGCCCCGCACTGGACGCTTTAATCGACGACTAATCGCGGCTTCAGCAACCGGACTCAAAGCGTATTCACGGCCAACAATCAGTGTTTTGCCGTCTTCAGCTAACGGAATAATCGAGTATTTGAAGGCTATTTCCGCGGGCAAGGTCTCAATCAATGCCGGATCCAATGTGAACGGATCGCAGGCTTGGAACGAACTGTATTCTTGCTCGGCAATTGCTTCACTGAGTTCATCTAGCGTCACAAAACCAGCAGTGACTAGGTACACGCCTAAGCGAATTCCCGCGGGACGCTCCAATAATGCCCGCTCAAGCTCTGCTTCGGTGAGCTTGCCATTGGTGATCAGAATGCCACCTAATGGCTGTTTACGCGGCGGCGCCACCACTGGAAATACATGTGAGGTTTTATCCCAAGCGACTTTGCGTGGGTCACCATGTTGAATCACCTGCTTCAAAGCACGCAAGCTCGCTACGAAGTTAATCAAGGTGCCCCAGAAAATGCGCACAATCGACATAAAGCCCTGGAACCAACCGTAATATTGCTTAACGAAATAAAAACGATGAACTAAGCGATTGACCAAAAAGAACAAGTTGGCCATGAGTAAAAATACGATCAGCGGCTCATCATCGAACACCGATAATACTCGGTAGGTGCTCGGCGAAACTTTTTCAACAACCCAAATAATGAATAACTGAATAAACAACGCCATCGCGATGAAGCTTATAACGTTGGCGAAAGCACCGCGCCGATCGCGCCACAGAAAATAATTAATCTTCCAATCTTTAGTCCATTTCAGTTTACGAGAACCTTGAAAGATAATGCCGATAATCCAACGGGTCTTTTGTCGCACTGAAGCTTTGTAACTGGTTGGAAAGTACTCTCGCACGCATACCACATTACCATCGCGTTTACTCACCCCAGCACTGCGTTCGCGCAATTGTGCCTGCTCCATTTTCACCGGATAGCGCACAAAAATTTCTTCCATACCCCAACTCTTCAAGCGAAAACCGATGTCATAGTCTTCAGTCAACGAGCGCACATCAAACGGCAAACCATCGCCTTCTTTAAGGAGTTTCAAAATCGCGCGGCGACTAAAGCAGGTGCCAACCCCTGCACTTGGCACTTGGCCAGCGAGAGATTCCCGCACTACGATATCTTTGCCGTGCAGTTCCGCGAATTCATCTAAATAATGGGCAGCAGTAAAATTGTACCAATGCTGGGGAAACGGATAGACCGGCAACTGGATCATGTCTTTGCGGCCAACTAAAAAGTTGAACAAGCGCAATTCCATACTTGAAATAACGTCTTCGGCATCGTGCAAAATATAGCCGGCGAATTCGATTTTGGTTTTCTTCTCAAATTCGACAATAGAAGCAATGATGTTATTTAAACAGTCAGCTTTACTGGTGGGTCCTGGCTCGGCACAAATGACTTTATGCACATTAGGATAATGCTCAACCACATGGTCGACTTCTGCTTGGGTTTCGGGGTCATTTGGATAGGTACCAATGAAAATCTGATAATTCTCATAATCCAAAGAGGCAGCAGCGTTTGCCGCCATCTTATCGACCACCCCCACTTCCTGCCATGCTGGCACCATGATAGCGAGTGGCTTTTCCGGTTCGTTTAAAAGTTTATCAGGATCAGCGTAATCATATTTCCGATACACCGTCAGTTTGCGATATATCCACCGGACCCAGTAATAGAAATCGATAAACAAGTCGTCGAGACCGAACAGAAACAGTACGACCATGACGAAGATCGCTAACCATTTCAATCCATAGAGGTACAAGACGAAGACGTCAAACCAAGTCATACACAGCCTATGTCATCTCAAAGTTGAAAATATTGTTGCAAAACTGCAAATAAAGAATAGGGATAGTCGAACTGACTATCCCTATCAAATGCAATGATGTTTTGACTAAGTTTAGATGATATTTAACAATTGGCTATCTGTTGAACCGCATATTACGAAAAATGTTCTATAACATTTTCTCTAATTGCGCAAAATCGACATCGGGAAGTTCTTGAAAGCCTGGATAAGCAAATAGGTAACCTTGCACGAAATTGACTCCCAAGCCCAGGAGGGTTTGCAATTCTGCCACTGTCTCAATACCTTCAGCGAGAATTCGAGTGCCTTGCAATTCACATTGGGCAACCACCTGTTTGACTCCGGCTTGCTGCTCTTTATCTCGGTCGATATCAATGATCAAACTACGGTCGAGCTTGAGAATATGGGGTCGCAATTCAACCAACCATTCGTGACTTGCATAGCCCGAGCCATAGTCATCGATAGCCGTTTGAAAGCCGCGCGCCGCGTAACTTGAGAATATCCGCTGCAAGTGTGACTTACTGATAATTTCCTCGCCTTCGGTGACTTCAAAAACCAGTTTGCGTAAATCAAAATGGTATAAATCAGCAGCTTCAATAGTGGCTTTAATACAGGTTTCAGGATTGTAGACGGCATTCGGTAAGAAATTGATGTGAAGATAGTTGCTACAACCTAACTTCGAGGCCCACTCGATGGCTTTAACGCGACAGGCTTGGTCAAAATAGTAGCGGTTATCGTGGGTCACTTGGTCGAATACCCAACCGGCGCCCTCGCCATTGGGGCCGCGGACAAGTGCTTCGAATGCGCAAATACGTTGTGCCCGCCAATCGACGATAGGTTGAAATGCCATGCTGATCTCAAAGCCAAGATCTTTGCCGGCAAGGCAGTCACGGCAGGTTTGCTGACGAATTGATGCTGGTATTGTCATTTATTATCTTTAGAAGTTGAGCAACCACAACAAACTACTCGTTGCGATAAATAACCACAGAATGATAGCCAATATCATCGGCTTGAGTCCTGCGGCACGAACTCTTTTTAAGGTTAAGCTTAGCCCAATTAAAAACAAACAAAACACCAATAAGCGTTTGCCGAGCTCAAATAAGCTGCCAAAAATTGAACTTGTATCATTAAAGTAACTGGCAAATACGGCTGTTGCAACAAATCCGACAATAAACCAAGGCACGCTTACGCTGATACGTTTTTGCTTCTGCGCAGAACGCTGATACCACCACGCGGAAAGCAGCACCAGCGGAATAATCCACAACGCCCGCGCTAGTTTAGTCGTGGTGGCGATTTGTAAAGCCTCGTCACCAAAAGCTTCGGCGGCACCGACCACAGATGAAGTATCGTGAATGGCGATCGCCGCCCACAAACCAAAAGTTAGCTGGTCCAGTTCAAGCAATCTACCGATCAGTGGAAAGACGAGGAGCGCCACCGAGTTAAGAATAAACACGACCGCCAGAGCGAGTGCCATTTGGTCACTGCGGGCGCGGATGGCGGGGCCAACCGCGGCTATCGCACTGCCACCACAAATTGCCGTACCGGAACCGATTAAATGGGCGGTCGTCAGTTCCATTCGCATTGCTTTCGCCAATAGCAATGCCAACGCAAGGGTGGCGAGCATAGACATCACCATTAATCCCAGCGCATCGCCAGTAACTTGCATAGCACTCGGTAGGTGTACACCAAAACCCAATAGCACAATAGCTACGCCGAGTAGATGTTTTGCCCATTGTGCCGGATTGAAGTGCGTGGGCGACAAGCCAAACCCTGCGCCAATAAAACCAAGAAGCAGCGCATAGGGCGAGCTAAGCAACCCAACTCCAGCAACGACAGCAATCGCACTGACGTATAATTTAGCAAGCATAGAACCCTTAAAGCTGGTTGATAGGTAGCTTCAAGTATACTTTACCTTTGTCATCTGCGGGCGGCATTTCACCAGCTCGAATATTCACTTGAATCGAAGGTAAGATCAGTCGCGGCATTTCTAGTGTGGCATCGCGTTCTTCACGCATTTTCACAAACTCTTGCTCGCTCACGCCATCACGCACATGTTTGCTGTGCGCCTTTTGCTCGGCAACGGTGGTCTTATGCTGATAATCACGGCCCTCTGGCGGATAATCATGACACATATACAATTCGGTGTTGTCCGGCATCGCTAACAACCGCTGAATAGAACGGTACAAAGTCGTCGCGCTGCCACCTGGGAAGTCACAACGCGCGGTGCCAACATCCGGCATAAACAAAGTGTCGCCAACGAACACTTTTTGCTCATCGAGTACATAAACCATATCCGCTGGGGTATGCCCCGGAGAATGCAGCGCACGAAAATGCAGACTGCCAACGGTAAAGGTTTCACCATCGGCAAACAAATGATCGAATTGCTGACCGTCTGGCAGAAACTCTTTCTCTAGATTGAATACGTCTTTGAAAATTTGCTGTACTTCGCAAATCCTGTTACCAATGGCAATCTTGCCGCCCAAATGTTGCTTGATAAAGGGTGCCGCCGAAAGATGATCGGCATGTGCGTGCGTTTCTAGAATCCACTCAACTTGCAAGTCATGCGCTTTAACGAAGTCGACTAAACGTTGCGGACCATGTGTCGCTGTACGGCCTGATTTGTAATCAAAATCGAGTACCGGATCTATGATGACCGCTTTTTTACTGCTCGGATCTTCCACAACATAGCTGAAAGTTTCGCTGTCAGGGTCCAAGAACGGCGTGATTTGAGCTTGGCTTGGTGCATTCATTGCCATTTCTCCTACTTAATGATGCAAATTTTTAAATTAGCGACTTCTAAATTACGTTATTCGGCGCGAGAGTTAAACTGGATCACAACACCTTCTGCGTATAAAATTGCGCCTTTCTGTTTACAAATGAGAGTTCACTATGGGTCGCGCGTATCAAAACCGCAAAGAGTCGATCGCAAAAACAGCGGCGGCAAAAAGTAAAGTGTACAGCAAATACGGTCGTCAAATTTATGTTGTCGCGAAACAGGGTGGTATTGACCCCGAAGCGAATCTACAGTTACGTGGTCTTATCGACAGCGCAAAGAAAGACCAAGTTCCTGCCCATGTTATTGAAAAAGCGATTGATAAAGCCAAAGGCGGTGCAGGTGAAGATTATGCACCTGCGGTGTACGAAGGTTTTGGTCCTGGCAACTGTATGGTGATGGTCGAGTGTTTGACCGACAATCCTGCCCGGACCTTTGGTGAAGTGCGTAACTGTTTCACGAAAACCAAGTCGAAAATCGGGGCCCCTGGTAGCGTTGCGCACATGTTCGATCATTGTGCCATTATCGCTTTCGCTGGCGACGACGAAGACGCGGTGTTAGAAGCACTCATGATGGCCGACGTCGATGTGACTGATATTGAAGTTGAAGACGGTAAGTTGACAGTTTTTGCGCCGCATACCGAATCACATAAAGCCAAAGTGGCGTTGCAAGAGGCCTTCGAAGGTATCGAGTTTGAGGTAGACGAAGTCCAGTACTTACCACAGATCATGACGACCATTGCTGGCGACGACGTACCAATGATGGAAAAGTTTCTCGATATGCTCAACGACTGTGACGACGTGCAAAACGTTTATCACAACGCGGAGTGGTAGGAGCTCGGTGAGCAACCCGCGGTAATACTAACGACTAGCATTACCGCGGATGCATGGTGGTCCCGTACTAGAAGTACGGGCTGCAATTAGTTTTCTTCTTCAAGTAAATCCAGAATAAACGCATACTCTTCAGCGACTTCTTTCAGTCGTGAAAAGCGTCCTGACGCACCACCATGCCCAGCTTCCATATTGGTACGGAACATCAACGGATTGTCTCCGGTTTGCGTGTAGCGCAGTTTCGCGACCCACTTCGCGGGTTCAAAATACTGCACCTGCGAATCATGCAAACCCGTAGTCACGAGCATTGCCGGATACTCTTTTGCTTCAACGTGGTCATACGGTGAATAAGAAAGCATGTATTCATAACTTTCTTTGTTCTTCGGGTTGCCCCATTCGTCAAACTCGTTCGTCGTCAACGGAATACTCTCGTCGAGCATGGTGGTGACCACATCGACAAATGGAACATGAGCAACTAAGCCCCGATACTTTTCAGGCGCTAAGTTTGCCACTGCACCCATCAACAAACCACCGGCACTCCCACCCATACCGAAGACCTTATCAGGATGAGCATATTGTTCGGCAACTAAGTGGTCAGTCACATCCACGTAGTCAGTGAAAGTGTTCTTCTTATTAAACATTTTCCCGTCTTCGTACCACTGCCGCCCCATCTCTTGACCACCACGAATGTGGGCAATGGCATACACGAAGCCGCGGTCGACAAGTGAAAACACGCTTTGGCGGAACCAAGGCTCAGAGGTAGAGCCGTAAGAACCATAAGCGTACTGATACAACGGCGCCGTGCCATCTTGTTTAAAGTCCTTTTTATACAGCAACGACACTGGAATTTGCGTACCATCGTCGGCCGTTGCCCAAGTACGCGAAGTTGCATATTGTGCAGCATCGTAGTTCGGTACTTCGGTCGCTTTGAGTACTTCACGTTCTTGGCTCGCCATATCAAACGCGTAGGTGACGGTTGGCGTTACCAATGACGTATAGTTGTAACGCAACTCGCTGGTATCTTGTTCAACATTAGTGGCAAATGTCATCACGTACGTTGCTTCATCGGCACTTATGACATAGCTGGTTTCGGGCTCCGCCCAAGGCACCACACGAATTTGGCGCAAGCCTTCACGACGTTGATTAAGCGCTAAATAATCTTTGAACACAGCAATGTTGTGGATAAATACGGCTTCATCATGGGCAACTAAAGGTTCCCAATTCGCTTTATCACCAATCTTATCAGCCGCGACTTGCATGACTTGGAAGTTCGGCGCATTCAAGTCGGTCAGAATAATCCAACGGCCATCGATGTGATCCGCAGAGTACTTGAAGTCACGCTCACGCGGCGCTAACACTTGAAACTCTCCATCTGGAGTATCAGCATCGAGTACGTGCATTTCGTCAGATACCGTCGCATCCAAGTTAATCACCACATACTCGCCATCTGTGGTGTTATCGACCCACATGTAGAAGGTGTTGTCTTGTTCTTCGTAGACGACTTCGACACTCTCTGCTGGCGAACCCAGCTGATACTTCATTACGCGCTTGGATAACAGTGTTTGTGGGTCGTTTTCAATGACAAACAAGGTTTCGTTGTCTTTCGCCCAAGCAATCGCCGCTGAGATTCCGGTAATACCGGTCGCAGTAATTTCGCCAGTGCTCAGATCTTTGACTTGCAGTTCGTACTGACGACGGCCCATGTCATCAACCACAAAAGCGACTTTAGTCTGGTCTGGACTGATTTGCAGATTCGAGACCTGCATAAAGGATTTGCCTTCGGCCAACTCATTCACGTCAAGAATGGTTTCAGCTGTGCCGCCATCAACCGGCGTTCGGGTGTAAATGGGATACTCTTTACCCGCCTCGTAGACTGTTTGGTACATGTAGTCACCGCGACGATAAGGAACACTACTATCGTCTTGCTTCACACGACCCAGGATTTCTTGTTCGATTTCATCGGTAACCGCTTGATAATCCGCGCGATAGGCATCGTAATAGTCGTTCTCGGCTTCAAGATAGGCCAGAACCTCAGGATCTTTACGTTCATCATCACGCAGCCAATAATAGTAATCGACGCGTTCACCATGCGGTGAAACTACAGTATAAGGTTCGCGCTTAGCAACCGGCGCGTCACTCTGAGCAGCGTCTGTAGCGGTGGTTTCTGGTGCTGGCTGACACGCAGCTAAGGCAAATACAGCAAGTGCTGTAAGTGCATATTTCGAAATAGGCTTGGTTAAATACATGGTCATTACCCTGTTAGATTTAGTAAGCCATCAAACTGTTGATGATTTTGTCAGTCGGGTCAAGCGCTTTAGCTGCTGTGAATCGGTGACACGGCGCGTGAACTTTATTTTTGATCTTTTTATAACAATAAAACATGCTGACAATTATATTGAGCATTCATCGAAATTAGTTGCACTGCTCGGACCACGAAGGTAAGTTATTGCATATTTTTTAGACGCGAAGGATTCCTGTGCGCCCATTTACAGCGACCTCCATTATGCTCGCCACACTCGGCTACTTAGCCTTCGCGAGTCATTTAGCGCATGCTTCCTTATGGCAAGAGGAGGCAGTGGCTCAGAGTGTAAGCCAAGCACCTGTTTTAGACAGTGAAATCGAGCAGCAACTCGACGACATGCTGAATAGCAATTTGTCAGAAGAAGAAATGCGCTCTCGAATGGTGGCGCTTGAACAAACCCTAGACGCACGAGCGCCAGCTATGTCGCGCGTTCGTTTGATGTCTTACATTGCACTTTCAAATGCCTATTTAGGCGAAGTAGAACTTGCCTACCAACAACTTGATGATGCACAGCAGCTAGCGCTGAAAAGTGCGTTGCCAGATGCGCTTGCCGAAGTCGCAGGCACACGTATTTTGGTCAAAACCCTTGAGAACAAATTAACGGAAGCCTATACCCTACTCAATACCGCAATCGTACCTTTAGAAAGTGCGCAATTACCGCGGGTTCGTTATTTTGTACACAACCTCATTGCCAGTGTTTACACTGCGAAAAACAAACCTGAACGGGCCTTCGAACATTTGATTGCCGCCGCGCAAGCCGTCGATGAAACCAATGATGAGCGCACTCCTATTCGCCGCACCCATTTAAGCCTGCGGGTGGCCGCGATTGATACGCAACAACGGCGTTACGAGCAAGCCTTGCAGCGTTTAGATGAAGCGACGCAAGCGGTGCAACAAGCTGGCCTTGAGGCCATGTTTATACCAGAAATCGAATTCCAACGCGCTTATGTCTATTCGATGATGGAGGAATACGACCGCGCCTTCGAAATCTATAAAGATCTCGAAAGCCAGATAAAAGATGATCCGACTTGGGTAGCATTAGAATCTACAGTTTTAAACAATTTAGGTGACTTAGCGATACGCACCGAACGCTTCGAGTCGGGTACCGAAATTCTACAGCAAGCATTAGCCGTCGCCGAAGCGCAAAACGACGTCATCACCGAGCAAATGATCCGCTTTAACTTAGGCTTTATCCAGGTGCACCTTGATAACTTTGATGTTGGCTTGAACGCCATGCAAGAAGTTGTTGAGCAGGCTCGAGATACGTGGCTTGACAGTGAGTTTGAACCCTTACTGGGCGAATTTGCCGAAGCGTTAACGATGGCGGGTCGCCACCAACAGGCCAATCAGGTGTTGCTCGAACAACGTGGGTTACGGGAAGAGATTTTTAATACCAACTTGCAGAAGAACGTGACCGAGCTGCAGAACCTTTACGACTCGCAAGATAAAGCACAACAGATAGAGTTGCTCGAACGCCAGAATGACCTCAATGCCCAGCAGCTTGAAAACGAGCGCCAGCGCCAACTCATTCTGATTCTTGGCGTCGTTGTTGCGCTGCTGCTGTCGACCCTGGTGTTTTATTTATATCGTGCAGCGCGGCGTTCCAACTTGGCCTTGCAGAGCGCAAACGCGAAACTAGCCGACCAGTCGATTCGCGATCCACTTACCGGACTCCTTAATCGTCGCGCAATGCAGCAAGAACTGCAGCGCCAAGAGGCGCACCCTAAAGCGCGTTCCGATGCCATGGTGTTGATTGATATCGACCACTTTAAACGCATCAACGATCATCACGGTCATGCCGCTGGCGATGAGGTCATTAAAGCCGTAGCCCAACGCCTCATCGACGTCTGTCGCGACAACGATAAAGTGATTCGCTGGGGTGGCGAAGAGTTCCTGATTTATCTCACGGAGACCAGCCACGACGCTTTACCACGATTTGTGTTGCGGTTACTGCAGCAAATTGCCAGTAAACCCGTCACCACCGAGAACGGTAAGCAAATCGACATTACCTGTACCGCTGGCTTCATCAGTTACCCGTTTGCCGACCTCAATCAGCAACAAATGGATTGGGAAGCGACGTTACAACTCGTAGATAAAGCGCTGTATGCAGGCAAAGTTCATGGCCGCAATCAGGCGTGGGGTATCGTCAGTTTGAACGTTCCCTACGAGCAGGCGCATAAAGTCCTCGATACCGACTTAGCCCGCGCCATAGAGGATAACTATGTGTCAGCGGTAACCTTGCACGGTCCGCAGCGCGCATAAAAAAGCCTCGGTGTGCGCCGAGGCTTTCATTATTTTGCGTTAACTGCAGTTGTTATTGCAGCTCTTCCAACTCTTTCACACCCATGTTCCACAATGTAAAACCATAGATATCAGCGTACTGTTCGATGGTTTTTGATACCGGCGTACCTGCACCATGACCCGCATTGGTCTCGATACGAATCAACTGCGGATTTGCGCCACCTGCCTTCGCTTGCAGTTCAGCTGCAAACTTGAATGAATGTGCAGGAACCACACGGTCATCGTGATCACCAGTGGTAATCATGGTCGCTGGATAGTTGACGCCCTGCTCCACGTTATGCACCGGTGAATAACCGTATAAGTACTCGAACATTTCTTTGCTGTCTTCGGCAGTGCCGTAGTCGTAGGCCCAACCTGCGCCAGCTGTGAAGGTGTGGTAACGCAACATATCAAGTACACCTACCGCTGGTAAGGCAACTTGCATTAAATCTGGGCGTTGTGTCATCACTGCGCCCACCAACAAGCCACCATTTGAGCCGCCACGAATCGCCAAACGGTTGCTTGAGGTATAGCCTTGGTCAATCAGATATTCGCCCGCCGCAATAAAGTCATCAAACACGTTTTGCTTGTTAAGCTGCGTACCTGCTAAGTGCCATGCTTTACCATACTCACCGCCACCGCGCAGGTTTGCCACCGCATAAACACCGCCCATTTCGAGCCAAAGCGCGTTGGTGATGCTAAACGAAGGGGTCAAGCTGATATTGAAGCCACCATAACCATAAAGCATGGTCGGATTTGTACCGTCAAGCTCAAGACCTTTCTTGTAGGTGATGATCATCGGTACTTCGGTGCCATCTTTCGACGTATAGAAGACCTGCTTCGATTCATAAGCATCGCTATCGAAGTCGGCTTTTGATTTCTCATACACTTCCGATTCACCGGTTGCCGGCGCGTACTTATAGATGGTGCCTGGCGTGTTGTAATTGGTGAAGGTGTAATACAACTCTTCAGCATCGTCTTTGCCAGCAAAACCGCTCACACTACCCACGCCCGGCAACTCAACATCACGTACTTTGTTGCCGTCGTAGTCGTATTGTTCGACCTTGGCAATCGCGTCGACCATGTACTCAGCAAAAATGTAACCCGCGCCAGTACCAACGCTTAGTACGTTATCAGTCTCGGCGATAAAATCCTGCCAGTTAGCAGGTTCGGGAGCACTTGCATCAACCGTAACTACGCGCTTATTCGGCGCATCGAGGTCAGTCACTAGATACAACTTCGAACCCTTGTTGTCTAACACTGAAGTATCAGCATCAAAGGTGTCAGTAATAGCAACAAGTTCACTGTTTGGGCTACTCAAATCTTTCAAGAACAGTTTGTTTCCTGACGTTGAGTTAGCGGCGCTGATAAACAAGTAGTTATCGTCTTCAGAGACGTAGCCGCCAACATAACGGTGCTTTTCTGCTTCGTTGCCACCAAAGATGACTGCATCATCCGCTTGCGCAGTGCCCAGCTTGTGATAGTAAAGCTTGTGTTGGTCAGTTTTCGCTGACAGCTCACTGCCTTCTGGTTTGTCATAGCTTGAATAGTAGAAGCCATCGTTACCAAACCACGAAATACCGCTAAATTTCACATCAACGATTGGATCTTCAAGCTGCTCTTTGGTTTCAACATCGATAATGATGATCTTGCGCCAGTCACTACCGCCCTCAGAGATTGCATACGCAGCGATTGAGCCATCTTTTGAAAAACTCAAACTAGCCAAAGAAGTAGTACCATCTTCGCTGAAAGTATTTGGATCAAGGAAGACTTCAGTATTGCCCTCAGCATCCGTACGGTAAACCACGTACTGGTTCTGTAGACCGTCATTCTTATAGAAGTAGGTGTAATCGCCTTCTTTGAAAGGCGCGCCGACTTTCTCATAGTTCCACATGGAACTTAAACGCTCTTCGATTTGTTGACGATAGGGGATTTGCTCAAGGTACTTAAACGTCACCTCGTTTTGTGCTTGTACCCAGGCCTCAGTATCAACACTGCGATCATCTTCAAGCCAGCGGTAGGGGTCGGCAACGACCGTACCAAAATAATTGTCGGTAACATTACCGCGGAACGTCGTTGGATAGGTTAACTGATTCGCTGTCATCGTCGCTTCTTTGCTCAATTCAACATCACTCGATGTTTGTTCTTGTGGTGAACAAGCCGCCAATACGGCTACGCTCAACACTGATAACCATTTTTTCATGGATTCTCTCCCTTATTATTTTGTTATTAGCTCAAGGCTGGGTGGGTATTTGCAAACCACGCCTGTTGATTCATACCCGCCAAGAATTGCTGCAGGTTCGGCCAGTTTTGAATATCAATACGGTTACGAAATTGTGCCCAGCTCAAAAAGCATGCTAGCCGCAGATGGGCGTCATTTTTCTCGTCAACTTCACCCCACTCGCGGCTATTTAAATCGTCAAGTATCGCGTTCACACGATCTTGTTGGCGCGTTAAGTAAGGTACTTGTTCAGCCGTAAGGTTATCCATACTTAAAATAAAGATGTTTACGGTGGCATCTAAAGCTGTATTGATCGTGCAATAAAGGTCAAAGGTGGCTGGGTCCTCACAGAATCCCTCACCCGCTAAAGTGCGAAGATAACGTAAAATCGACGACGAATCATGCAATTCTAGGCCATCATGAGAAAAGTAAGGTACCCGTTTGGTCGGCGTTTGCTGCGCACTCTGAGTGTAGTCTGTTGGTACAAACTCATAGTCATGCTGATGCTGTGCCAAGACAATGCGACAATGACGTACGAATGGTGAAGTATAACTGCCAAATAGTTTCATATCGGTTCCTGAAAAACGCTAAGCTAGAACAAACTGCAAAGAGATTAGCATAATGAAAAAAGCCATACAGTATTTACTTAAAGGCCTTGCGATATTGTTACCAATTATTGTGACCATCGCCCTGGCGCAATGGCTGTTAGTCACCATCGAAACGTGGCTGCGCCCTATCTGGATAGCTTTACTTAGCGAGGATTATTATTTCCCGGGCCTCGCCTTTATCAGTTTCATTTTACTCGCAGTGCTGATTGGGTTTAGCACGCGCTGGGGCTTTATGAATAGCCTGTGGGCATTACCCGGCAAACTTATGGATAAGATGCCATTGCTCAATAGTCTATACGGCACCGTCAACGATGTGTTCGAAATGATGTCCGGTAAAAACTTTGCTGAAGAATCGGTGGTCATGGTAACCATGCCGGGTGGCGAACTTAAACTCATTGGTATTGTTACCAAAAAAAGCGGCATTAGCGGCGACAAACTTTCTGAAGCCCTTGATGATGACCACGTCGCGGTGTTTTTGCCGATGAGTTACAATGTCGGTGGCTACATGGTAATGGTACCGCGCAGCTGTATTGAACCGCTAGATATGAGTCCGGCCGATGCCTTACAACTGACTATCAGTGGCGGCCTAGGTAAAAAGAAAATTAGGGAGCGTGAATGAGTTATTTACCCTGTGTAGAAATCAATCCTGAACAGACCGCTAACCGCAGTGTTATCTGGTTACATGGCTTAGGCGCAGACGGTAATGACTTCGCTCCAATTGTTCCGCATCTGCAGGCGCCAGCAGGCTGTCACGTGCGTTTTGTGTTTCCCCACGCTCCACAAATGCCAGTTACCATCAATGGCGGTATGCGTATGCCTGCTTGGTATGACATTTTATCGATGTCGATTGAGCGTAAAGTGGATACTGAGCAATTACGAGCATCTGCTGCCGAGATCCGTAAGCTGATAGAACGCGAGCAAGAACGCGGCGTTAAACCTCAGCACATTATCCTTGCAGGCTTTTCACAAGGCGGTGCGGTGGCTTATGAAGTGGCTCTCAGCCATGCGCAACGACTCGGTGGCTTGTTGGCGTTGTCGACCTATTTAGCGACTTATGAGAGCATCTCATTGAGTAATGCCAATCGCGACCTGCCCATTCTTATTCAGCACGGCAGCCAAGATCCTGTGGTTCCCGAATCGCTAGGTAAACTGGCCTACAACTGGCTAGCTGATCAAGGGTATCCAGTAGAGTTCCAAAGCTTTGCAATGCAACACCAAGTCTGTGGCGAGCAGATCGCCGCCATCAATACTTGGTTAAGCAAGCACTTGTAGTTTGTCGGCCCACTGCGCAACCCATTGCATGGCTGTGTCGTGATTCGCGGTACGAATGTTGACATGGCCTACTTTGCGACCCGGTTGTGGCGTTTTGTTGTACCAATGGCACTGGGCGTCTTGGTGATGCCATAAACCGACAGGAATTTGTTGTGCGCCAATCACATTGAGCATCAACGTTGGCGCAATCGACAGTTGCGGCAATGGCATGCCAGTCAGCGCTCGAATGTGCAAATCAAACTGACTGCAGGTTGCACCTAACATCGTCCAGTGACCCGAATTATGCACGCGCGGCGCTACTTCATTAATCAACAATTGCGCGTTTGCACCCTCACCGACCACGAAAAATTCAATCGCGAACACACCCACATATTTAAGCGCGTCGGTAAGACGTTGGAAGGCTTCTGTGGCTTGCTCGGCGATGGCCGCTGGCACCTCATCGATGCCACCAAGGCTGTAACTAAGAATACCTTGGCGATGCACATTAGTGATCAACGGATAACTACAGGTGCTGCCGTCTTTGGCACGCGCACCTACCAAAGAAACTTCTTTGATGAATGGAATGAGATCTTCAACGATGCCCGGCGCTTGCCCTGCTTCGCTCACTACAGCTGCGATGTCATCGCCTGGCTGATAGCGCCACTGCCCTTTGCCATCATAACCGCCGCGAGCGGCTTTGATCACCACCCCGCGCTCTGCTTGACGTAGAATCTTCTCTAGTTCAGTTGGGGTGTTGTAACTTTGCCAAGGTGAGGTTGCCACGCGGCAATCATCGAAGAGCTTTTTCTCAGCGCGACGATCCGTCAAACTTTGAATGCGCGCAGGGTCCATCAAAAACTTATCGCGCGCCGCCGCCATAACATTGGCAGGAATCGCTTCATGTTCCCAGCTGACCACATCAGCCCAAGCCACGGCGTCTTGCAAAGACCAGGGCAAACTCACTTGTGCCGACAGCGGTTTAATTTCTTCGGTGCGGGTACTGTACAGCAGGCATTCATGGCCATGGCTGATCGCACTTGCACCCAACATTTGACCTAATTGACCGTCACCCGAGAACAATAGCTTCATGCGTCAGGCAACTCCAAATCTGGACCGTTCATGACTTTGTCGCGTTGTGCGGTGCGAAATGCATTTACGTTTGCGCGAACATCGGCGTTGGTCGTACCGATGATTTGCGCAGCTAGCAAGCCAGCATTCGCAGCACCAGCTTGACCAATCGCTAAAGTACCCACAGCAACGCCTTTTGGCATTTGCACAATCGACAACAGGCTATCAAGGCCTTTCAATTGTTTGCTTGGTACTGGAACGCCCAACACTGGAATTGCCGTATAAGCGGCCAACATGCCCGGTAAGTGCGCGGCACCGCCAGCGCCAGCAATAACTACGGGCACGCCATCTTGTTCTGCTTGTTGCATTGAAGATTTCAATAAATCGGGGGTGCGGTGAGCGGACACTACTTCAGCGCGCCACTCGACGCCAAGGTCTTTTAACATTTTCGCGGCGTGTTGCATTACCGGCCAATCAGACTGCGAGCCCATCAGAATAAGTACAGGTGCCATACGCTGCTCCTTTTGAGAAAGCAGCGAATTTTACCAGTTAGTCAGAAAGGTGCAAATTTATTGCGCGACTTTTAGTCGATCACGCCCTTGGCTTTTCGCTTGATAGAGCGCTGAGTCAGCTGCGCCAAGCCATTCACCCCACTGTTGACCAGTTTTATATTCAGCCAAACCACCGCTGGCTGTTACTGTCACGGTAAGGGATTTCACCGAGAACGGATCGTGACGAATCCGATCGAGCATCTGGGTTGCAAGCTCCTTCGCCTCGTCAGTTGCAGTGTTTGGAAAAATGACTACGAATTCAGCACCATTCGAACGCACCACAGTATCGTTAACACGTGCAACACTGCGCAAGCGACGCGCAACTTCTTCAAGTACCTTGTCGCCGAACAAGTAACCATAACGGTCATTAACGCTTTGGAATGAGTCCATGTCGATTTGCACCAAACTTGCCGGCTGTTTTGCCCGCTCAGCTTTATTTGCTGCCTGCTGCACCATGTCACTTAGGTACTCGCGTTTCACACACCCAGTTAAAGAATCGGTAGCAGCAGCACTGAATAGCTTGCGTTGCATGCTGCTCATCATAATCAAGAATGCCGCGCCAACGCCAATCAACACCAGCATTGAAATTGCTACGCGCCAAGCATACTCAAACGGCAGCACTTGATAAATTACCGCAGCGAACAAGGCATAAATTAACATGATAACGAGCACGAAGATGGTCTTGTCGAACATAAAAAAGACCATCGCAAGGATCGGATACATCCAATAAACGCCCAGAATCCCTGCACTCTTCATCGAGACGCTCACTAAGGTACCGAGACAACAAATGACTAGAAAGTTAATCCATTGCGGCGCAAGTTCGTTGCGATAGAGATAGCCGATAATAATAAAGCCGACGGCAATACAAAATAAAGCGGCGGCGGCAGCCCAACTGCCTTGGATGGCGGCGTAAATAGATGTACCCGCAATCACAATACCGGAGCCGAAATAAATCCCGCGCATCGCCAGCAGGCGAAAATGCTGCCATAAATCAAATGTTGCGGCTGATGAAGGTGAATAGCTCTGGTTCATAGGCTTTATCCGTTATTTTTTTATTTACTGTACACCTTAACGAGTGCTTGCGCTACATACGCGATTACGGCCCTCTCGCTTGGCTTTCAATAGCGCCTGATCAGCGGCATTAAGCCACTCGGCCCAAGACTGTTTAGCAGCAACTTGTGCGACTCCAAGCGAAATCGTGACCGTGACTTCGTGTTGCTTACCTTTAAACGGTTGCTCGGCGATTAAATCTCTTAATTTATGCGCCACTACCATGGCGGCGTCTTCATTAGTTTCGGGCAGTAGAATTAAAAACTCTTCGCCGCCCACCCGAAAAATATCATCGTTTTTGCGTAATACTGCGCGCAAACGCTTCGCGACTTGCTTGAGAATTTGGTCACCGAACAGGTGTCCATACTTATCATTGAGCGGTTTGAAATGATCAAGGTCGATAATAATGACGCTTGCCGGTCGTTGATAGCGCTGCCATCTCGACAACGCATCTTCGAGCACCGCGGTAACCAAGTGGCGATTATTGAGTCCCGTTAACGTATCGGTAACGACAAGTTGTCTTAACAATTCCTGTAGTTGCCGTAGCAAAACCACAAATACCGAACCCAGCACTAGAATAATGGTGAGCGTTGCCGTGAGTCGCCATGCATCATCGAGCGGCAGCGAGAATGCGGCTGTTCCACCAAACACTACCACTAACGATGCTGCTGCGATAATCCCTGCCGTACCTGAAAATAAGAAAAAGCACGCGGTAAGGAGCGGATAAGTCCAATACACACCCAGATAGGCATTAAAGTGCATCGATACCGCAGTGATACTCGCTAATAGTGTGATAAAAACGATTCGAAATGGGAGTGGAATACGTTGGCCGCGGTAATACCAGGCAACAATGCCAAACAACACGCTCGCGCCGAGGATGATGCTCGCCAGTATGTGATTGCCGATGACAAACTGCGCTAGTGCTAAGACGAGCTCAATAATAGCTCCAGCCCAGACAATGTTGCCCGTAACTTTGATTTTAAAGCCTTGTAATAATTCGTCTGCCGACTTATTTGCTGGGCTTGTTTCCGTTTTATGCATTGGCGAACTCTTTCATTCCATTCAACAACAAGCTAGACCCTAAGGATAGGAAAGGCAAGCCGTTTCAGGCACAATGAGATTAACTTCATAGTTCAAGGAGTAGGCTAATGTTACTCACTGCAGAGCAGTCCTTATTGGTCATCATTGATGTGCAAGAAAAACTCGCACCGGTCATCAACCAACGCGACCAATTAATAGCACGCATGCGCTGGCTCGGTGAAATTGCTAACGAACTTAATGTTGGCGTGCTCGTCACCGAACAATACCCGAAAGGGCTAGGGATTAGTGTCGACGCCCTAAGTGGTGTGATTGAAAATGCCCAAGTGGTTGAGAAACTGCACTTTAGTGCCTGGCAAGAACCTAATTTCGTCGAAGCTGTTGAAAACCACGACAAACGCCAAATTATTTTAATGGGTATGGAAACTCACGTTTGTATCTTACAAACCGCTATGGATATGGCACAAGCGGGTTACCAAGTCTATGTTGTCGAGGACGCCGTTGGATCGCGACGAGACTCTGATAAACAAACGGCTTTAGCGCGATTACGACAAGCCGGCGTCAACATTATTAGCAGTGAAATGGCGGCTTATGAGTGGCTTTATAAAAGTGGTACCGATGAGTTTCGGCACATCACTAAAAATTGGATTCGTGGATAAATTTAGGCTTGACTAAAGAAAGTTCATTTGACAGCCGTTTCAATGAGCGTATACTGACCGCGCTAGAAAAAATTGGCTGTCTCATTGTGGCCTGTTACGAAGTCAATTGCTGTACCTCGTTTTGTAAGTCCCAAGTTATACACGATTTTTATTAGCAACACCCTAGATTTTCACATGCATACGAGGAATTTCAGCATGTCTACAGTAACTGGTAAAGTAAAGTTCTTTAACGAAGCTAAAGGTTTCGGTTTCATCGAGCAAGAGCAAGGCGCAGACGTATTCGTACATTTCAGCGCTATCCAATCTGATGGTTTCAAAACTTTGGCTGAAGGCCAAACCGTTCAGTTCACTATTGCTCAAGGTCCTAAAGGTCCTCAAGCTGAGAACGTGGTACCTATGTAATCACGTTGCTTCGGCAGCCTAGATTAATAGAATCCTAAAAAGCCGCTCCTTGAGCGGCTTTTTTTATGCTTTCCTTCAGCCTGTTAGTGACGATAGCTATACCATCCTGCTTTATAGCTCTGCTTGGTTGCTGATAACTTCGCCTGCTCCAAGCCCTCGGCGAGGGCCCGCTTGGCCCGCACTGTATCCCCTTGCGCCGCATAAACACTTGCTTGTCCCCAATAAACTTCGTGCAAATAAGGAGCGTAATACGCAGCTTTCTCGTACATGGCTAACGCAGTTTCAAATCGGCTCTGCGCAAAGGCGCGCTCGGCTAATACAATCCAAGTGTAGGGGTTTGGGTCCGGTAGCGCCTGAATACGTCGCTCGTACTCCGTTATAGCCGTTTCGTTATTGCCTGATCGTGCTAGTGCGAGCGCATTATGCAGCACATTCAAGTTAGTTGGCTCAAGCTGCAATACGTAGTCATAAATCCGTTGCGCTGTCTGCGTATCACCCGCCCGTCGATGCAACAAGCCGATAATATTGAGCGCATCCCCATCGTTCGCCGCATAGCGCAAAGCAGTTTTCGCATACGCAAAAGCCAAATCAGGTTGCTCAGCTAACATAAACTCGGCCGCTCGGTTACGGTAGTACAGCGCAAGGAACTTGGCTTCACTGATGATACCGCGACTACGGGTGTCCTTTGCGGGGAAGTAATCTACCACCACCCACTGACGCTCATAAAGTACATCTCGACTTTCTTCGCTGGGCACCGGGCGGTACAAGCGCGCGCGCACATGATCCGATTCCATTACCGTATCGTTGATGCGATCGTAAACAGGCGCATTCGTCACTTGTTGAAACTTAATCTCGACATCGACTAAATCAGCCAAACTTTTCGTGACGATAGCTAACGCCATACAATTGCCCGCCTGCAACGCCAAAGCTTCACTTGCGGTGTAAGTCTGTTCTTTGTAGCTAAAGCCATGGGTCAGATCGCTCAGATAGCGGCTAATGCGCTCATTGGCGGGTAAATGACTCAAGTGCCCATTGAAGACACGTAAAAACGCCTGTTGCTGCGCGTCA
The DNA here is from genome assembly GCF_000753735.1 of Pseudidiomarina atlantica. Lineage (GTDB taxonomy): Bacteria > Pseudomonadota > Gammaproteobacteria > Enterobacterales > Alteromonadaceae > Pseudidiomarina > Pseudidiomarina atlantica. The sequence continues at coordinate 78,892 of NZ_JPIN01000012.1, forward strand.
CTGAGCGCAAACAACTGTGCTGGTGAGGTTACCTCTGGCGTTTTATCAAACAAGGCATCATTAAATGTTGGCGGGCTTAACTGCTGATGCACCAACGTTTGTTCGCGCAGTTGTGTTGGCTGCCCAGCGCAACCAAGCAGCGTAAAAATTAAAAGCGGCGTGATGTATCGTAAGATTGCCATAACAAGTTACCTCTGTGGCAACTGCCCTGGCGCAATAGATTGATGTTATTGGTCGCGTTTGCGTCGTTCAGCTGCTTCTTGCTCTGCAGTGATGAAGTCCATATCGTCCAATTCAACTTCCGGTATTTCTTCACACACATTACCGCCAAGTTTATTCACCGCGCAACATAAATCAGCGACTTTTTGATCAAGTAAATGCACATGATCGAGCATGCGACCAATCGCTGTTGCGACAGGGTCTGGATTGTCGGGCGAAATGGCATAAGCATCAAAACCATACTGCTTGGCCATTTCTGCGCGACGCTTGCTGACTTCGGGAGCCACTTTCGAGTTTGCCACACGGGCAGGGATTCCCACCACCGTGGCCTCCGCTGGTACGTCTTTTACCACTACCGCGTTCGAGCCGATACGCGCGTTTTTCGCAACAATGATAGGCCCGAGGACTTTTGCCCCTGCACCAATGACCACACCATCTTCAAGTGTCGGATGTCGCTTACCTTGGTTCCAACTGGTTCCGCCTAAAGTGACACCATGATAAATGGTCACATCATCACCAATTTCAGCGGTTTCGCCGATGACCACACCCATACCATGATCAATGAAAAAGCGCCGTCCAATACGCGCCCCCGGATGGATCTCAATGCCGGTTAACCACCGCGCGACGGTCGATAAAAAGCGTGCAAGCCAGTAAAAACGCCAATTCCATAAGCGGTGATTCATGCGGTGCCACCAAATTGCGTGCAATCCTGGATAGGTCGTTAGTACCTCAAACCAGTTGCGCGCAGCAGGGTCACGGGCATACACACTGTTGATGTCTTCGCGTAGGCGTTTGAACATGAAAACTCTTTCCACTGTTGGTAAGTGTCCTAATTATATCAATTTAATAGCTGATGCGTTAATTCAGCGTTTTTATGCGGTCTATGTGCATCGACAAACTTGATTTGCCAGTTACGCTGGGCGTATGGTGAAGCTTCGTGCATTATTTGTCTAATAAAGTGTCTAACCCAGAATCGAGGAAGCTATGGCAAAATCAACAAAAACAACTCTAATGCTGACCCACCTCAGCGCCAGCTTACTATTAGCTTGCAGCGCTGCGCAGGCCGATACCCTGATTTATGCTGGGCAATTGATTGACGGTACCGGTGCGGAACCAGAACGTAATAAAACCATTGTCGTCGATGAAGGTCGCATTACTGCAATTGTCGATGGTTTCCAAGAAGCCGCTGCTGACGATGTCGTCATTGACCGCCGTGAAGGCACCGTCATGCCGGGTTTCATTGACATGCACACGCACCTCACCTCACAACTCGCGCCGGGCAGCTATATGCATAAATTCACCAAGAGCGGTCCAGATGTCACCCTCGATGCGGTCAATTTTGCCGGTAAAACGTTGATGGCGGGCTTCACCACCGTGCGCGATTTAGGGGATTCGTACAACGCCAGTATCGCTCTACGCAATGCGATTAAAGCTGGCAAAGTAGATGGTCCGCGTATTTTTACCGCCGGTAAATCAATTGCCACTACTGGCGGTCATGCGGATCCAACCAATGGCGCGAAAGAAGACCTCTATCCGTCACCAACCCCAGCAGATGGCGTAGTTGATGGACCTTACGACGCTCGTAAAGCGGTTCGCGCGCGTTATCAAGACACCGCTGACTTGATTAAGCTAACCGTCACGGGTGGCGTTTTAAGCGTGGCTAAGAGTGGTCAGAATCCGCAATTCATGCAAGACGAACTCAATGAAATTGTAAACACGGCACGCGATTATGAAATGAAAGTTACCGTGCATGCCCATGGTAAAGAAGGCATGCTGCGCGCTATTGAAGCTGGCGTGGACTCCATTGAACACGGTACTTACATGGATGCCGAAGTGATGGAGGCGATGAAAGCGAAAGGCGTGTATTACATTCCAACCATCACCGCTGGTAAATCGGTTGCCGAACGCGCCAAGATCGATGGCTTTTTCCCAGAGCTGGTGCGCCCGAAAGCGGCTGCAATTGGGCCGAAGATTCAAGGCACTTTTGCCGAAGCCTATAAAGCAGGTGTGAATATTGCTTTTGGTACCGACGCAGGCGTCTTTGATCACGGCGAAAACTATCGTGAATTCGTTTACATGGTCGAAGCAGGCATGCCGGCTCTAGAGGCAATCAAGGCCGCAACTCATGAAGCTGCGACCCTACTCGGTACGATTGACGACTTTGGTACATTAACGGTTGGCAAGCGCGCCGATATCGTTGCGGTTTCAGCGGATCCTTTAGCTGACATTACTGTACTTGCCGATATCGACTTCGTAATGAAAGACGGGCAGGTCTATAAAAACACTGCTAATTGAAGTCCTTCAGTAACTGGCGGACGTCTGCCAAAATGACGTCCTCCAGTTCTTTCTCGTAACCTTCACGCTCATCATCCATTTTGCGAATTTCACTTTTCGGATATTGCTTACGCGCCTCGTGGGTGGGCATGTGCTTGATTCGCTCATACATGGTATGCAGGCCTCGATAGCGTTCACTGTAAACCGGTTTCCCCTCTTCCACCCGTAAGTCTAGCAACACGACTAATCGCAACGCGCCCTCAGACAGCGCACACTGACCTTGGTCCATCGCTTTGGCGATGGTCACAATACTCTCGTGCAAACGCTCATTACGTTTCTGAATTGCCGCATCGCGGCGTTTATTCTGATCTTGTAACCGTCCTAGCAGGCGCCCAGCTACAAATGCCAGCACGGCGACAATTATCACCGCGACCACAACTAATAGCCATGCCCACCATGGGAAATTACTCATCATCATCGTCCTCATCATCGTCGAAGTTTAACCCGAGCAACTCAGCGAGCTGCTCAAAACGCTCTGTTCGTTCGTCTACGTAACGTTCTTCGCTAGGGTTTAACTCATCGCCACTATCGATACGATCCAACAGTGTTTGCAGCCGTGTGTCGTTCTCGAGCGCGTGCAACTCGGCTTCTGCCGCAGCACGGTCAAAACTCGGCTGTGCTGCTACTTGCGTGTTGGCAGTGACCAAGGTAATCGGTTTTTTGCTGCCCAAACGTGCATCAGCTGTCGGTTTACCTGCTACCGTTTTAGCTGTTTGCTGTTGCGGATTAAAGCGCGAGCCGGGCTTGTGCCCTTTGCCTTTGTGCTTAGTCCCTTCTGGGGCTTTGCGTTGGACTTCATCTCTAGGCTTTTTGGAGGCTGCGAGCGGGCCAGTTTTGCGAGTCTTTTTCTTGCGCGTCATAGGTAGGCTTCATGTTGTGGCAAAAGATAATGCATAGTGTAACCGAGCAACGCAGAAAATAAAAAGGCGATGCCGAAGCATCGCCTAGTGTATTCTCTCTTACTCACACAGCGCACGTGCGATTCACGAGAACGGTTGTCAATTCATCCGTGTACTTTATTATAACTTCCGTGAGTTTTTTTATTGTTATTGTTATCTTTTCGCGCATCAACCGAGCATTAGCTTTTGTTTTTATTTGCTTGGTTAAGGATGGCCTCCTGGCCTGTTGTTATTCCCTGGATTAAAAACGTAAGTTGCTTGGCAACCGTCAGAACTCGCTGTCTCAGCGGTTTCCCTAATCTTGAATGGCATTCAGACTACTGAATCGTCATTTTTTATCAATGATTTTTATGGTCTAAAAAAACTTTTTTTTATACCCATATGGTTTATGGGTTCATTTTTAAAGGCTTTCTTCGCGTTTTCTGTAACATAAAAACAAAAAAAGCAGCACTCAGGTGCTGCTTTTTTGTCCGCTTTTCGACAGTTTTAATACAGTCCAGCGAGGTATTGCGACAAAATTTCGATATCTTCGTCGGTCAGTTTCGCAGCTACATCACGCATCATGCCGTTCATATCATTAGCTCGTGAACCATCGCGGAACATTTCAAGTTGCTGCGCAATATACGCCGGATGGTTGCCTGAGATATCTGGGAACTTCGCCAGCCCCATACCATCACCACGCGGGCCATGACAGGCAACACAAGCCGTTAAGCCACGCTCTTCATCGCCCCCCATGTACAACTTCTGTCCTGCGGCAACCACATCTTCAGGAGCTGAACCTTGCATTGGATCTTGCGCGGCAAAGTAAGCAGATAAATCAGCGATGTCTTGATCACTCAAAGACGCTGCTTGCCCCTGCATAATGGCATTCGCACGGCCTTCTTCACCGCCGGTCTCACCCGCCAACTGATAATCGTGCAACTGCTTCATCAAATATGAAGCGTGCTGGCCATTTAGCTTCGGGTACATGTCTGACGGTGAATTCCCAGTAGGACCGTGACATGCAGCACACACCATTGATTTTTCCTTGCCGGCTTCTGCATCACCGGTCTGCGCCATAACTGCGCCAGTAAGACCAAGATACAGCCCAACGAACATTGCAAGTTTTTTCATGATCGAATTCTCTGCTCTGGAAAATGTTGTAACAGACGCTATTTTACACAAAACTTCTAAGGATTAAACGTCTAATCATGATAGTATACGCTTTCCTGTAAGGCTTTATAGACACTATGACTGACGCAATCCTTAACTTCCAACCGACCGTGTTCGTTACCAGCGCCGCAGACATTCGCCAATTGCCTGCTGATGAGGGCGTTGAAATCGCCTTTGCGGGTCGCTCAAATGCCGGTAAATCAAGCGCATTAAATACCTTAACGCGGCAGCGAAACTTAGCGCGTACCAGTAAAACGCCCGGACGCACGCAATTGATCAACGTGTTTGAGGTGTTACCTGGTAAACGCTTAATCGATTTACCTGGTTACGGCTATGCGAAAGTCCCTCTTGCTGTTAAAGAGAAGTGGAATCGTGCTCTAAGCGAATATCTACAGAAACGTGAGTCCTTGCGTGGTTTGGTGTTATTGATGGACATTCGTCACCCATATCGCGATGTCGACCAAGAATTGTTGCATTGGGCGACGGCCTCAGAAATTCCTGTATTAATACTTTTAACTAAAGCTGACAAGTTAAAGCCCGGTGTGCGTAAAGCAACGCTTTTACAAGCCCGCGAAGCCGCTCTCGTGTTTGGTGGAGATGTCGCTGTCGAAATGTTCTCATCGCTAAATAAACTGGGCTTGCCGCAAGTTGAGGCGAAACTGTCCGAGTGGCTGATGGCTGATGCAGAGTGATGTACCACCGCTAAAAGCTTGGTTATTACTCGGCCTACTCGCGCTGATTTGGGGTAGCTCGTTTCTGTTGATAAAAAAAGGCTTGCTCGGTTTTAGCCCCGACCAACTGGCCGCTATCCGCATTGCTTCAGCTGGTTTTTTCTTGCTGCCCTTTATTCTCCGACGGTTTAAAACCGTTCGCGCGCACCACTGGCCCAAGTTGATATCAGTAGGCTTAGTCGGCAGCTTTATTCCTGCTTTCTTGTTTGCCTTTGCGCAAACCCAGTTACCCTCTGGGGTGACAGGAGTACTGAATACCTTTACGCCGCTTGCGACACTCATCATTGGCGTACTGATTTTTAAGCAAACCGCGCGTTCGCAACAGTGGATCGGCGTGGTGATCGGTTTGGTGGGTACGGTGCTGCTGGTGACCGCAAGTGCTAACGGTGATCTTGAGTTCAATCGCTTCGGTTTACTGATTATTGCTGCGACGATTTGTTATGGTCTGAATCTCAATCTGATTAAACACCATATTCCCGATCTTGGCGCTCTCACGATTACCGGTGTTTCATTGTTCTTGGTCGCACCCCCCGCACTTCTCTATCTATTGTTCGCGACGCCTTTCGCAGAGCAAGTAACGGTGGCAGACAATTGGTTCCCGTTGGCGGCGATTCTCGTGTTAGGAATCGTTGGCACCTCTTTGGCGCTTATCATTTTTAACACGGTAGTGAAAATGACCGATACCACCTTTACCAGTTCGGTAACTTATCTAATCCCCATCGTTGCCCTCATTCTTGGTATTCTTGACGGTGAACCCTTCTACCTGCAACACGGATTTGGCATGGCCGCTATTTTAGGTGGTGTTTGGATCGCCAACCGCCGCAAAAAGCAGCCGTTCAATACCCAACGATAATTGCAAAACAGTCGCCATCGTCTACTTTTAAATCGACTCGTCTAGTTGTCCTGTCACTGCTGTTCCTAATTTCCTATTCAAATAACAGGAGACTGCAGTATGGATCGTAAATTTTTACTTTCGGCTTTTATCTATGGTTTGCTCGGTTTGTTTATCTTGTACGGTGGATACACGGCGCGCGAGACCGTTGAGCCCTTGCTCGGATGAGCTTCAATCATTTCATTAGTGGCGTTTGTGTTAATGGGATGGATGCTAGTTAGACAAGCTGGAAATTCATCTTGAGCCAGAAAAGAAAAAGCCCAGCCAGTGGCCGGGCAAAAAACTTACAATCCAGGGAGAGAACATCTCTGAAAGGACTTCGCAAACAGAGCAAATAACTCGTTTAATGCGCCTTTCAATAATTCAGACTGGTCATTTTTTGATAAGTTCAAAAAAAAATAAAAAAATCTGAATTTGTTGTGAAAGCCAACGCTAGCATGCCTCTCAGCTTAGCTCTAGGTTAATGCGCTTCATCCCAATTGAGCCCGACGCCTGCTTCGGCAATCAATGGCACATCAAGTTTCACCGCACCTTCCATCAATTCGACGAGCTTTTGCTGTAATGGTTCAACTTGATCCTCTTTTATTTCGAAAACCAATTCATCATGAACCTGCATGATCATCCATGCTTCCTCCTGCGGTACGTTTGCGCGCAAATAATCAGCTACTTTGATCATTGCGTACTTAATGATATCGGCCGCGGTTCCTTGCATCGGTGCATTAATTGCAGCGCGTTCGGCGGCTTTACGGCGGGCTCCATTTTGCGCACGGATTTCCGGTAGCTGTAGTCGTCGACCGAACAGCGTTTCAACGTAACCGTCGCGCTTCGCTTGTTGCCGCGTGCGCTCCATATAATCTTGCACGCCAGGGAAGCGCTCAAAGTATTTTTCCATGTATTGCTGAGCTTCATGCCGCGGAATGTCCAGTTGGCGTGCCAAACCAAAAGCAGACATGCCATAAATAAGCCCAAAGTTGACCGCTTTCGCGCGACGGCGCTGCTCACTCGTCACCGACTCAAGATCGACACCAAAAACCTCTGCCGCCGTCGCCTTATGAATGTCGCGGCCCTTCGAGAACGCCTCGACCAAATTCTTGTCTTGCGACAGATGCGCCATAATGCGTAATTCGATTTGGCTATAGTCGATAGCCATAATCCGATAACCTGCGGGCGCGGTAAATGCCTTACGAACACGCCGTCCAGCTTCGGTTCGAATCGGAATATTCTGCAGATTAGGATCGCTCGATGACAGGCGTCCAGTCGCAGTTACCGCCTGATGATACGAGGTATGTATACGGCCAGTGCGCGGATTTACCATTTTGGGTAGCTTGTCCGTGTAGGTCGACTTCAACTTACTCAAGCCGCGATGGCGCATAATGACATCAGGCAACGGATAATCGAGCGCCAACTCCTGTAATACATCTTCTGCAGTTGATGGTGCGCCTTTCGGCGTTTTCTTGATAATCGGTAACTCGAGTTTCTCGAACAAAATGGCTTGCAATTGCTTCGGCGAGCCCAAGTTGAACTCTTCACCAGCAATGGTATAAGCCTGTTCTTCGAGTCGCGCTAACTCGAGCGCGATTTCATTGCTTTGCTTCGCTAACAATTGGGCATCAATTTGCACTCCATGCTGTTCCATATCGACCAGAATAGGCACTAATGGCAGCTCAATGTCCGTCAAAACTTTTAACAGCTTGGCGTCTTGGCTGACTTCACCCCAGAGTTTTTCGTGCAAACGCCATGTCACATCCGCGTCTTCAGCCGCGTAAGGAGCAGCTTCTTCAAGACCGATTTGATTAAACGTGAGCTGTTTCGCGCCTTTACCGGCAATATCCTCAAACGAAATCGGCCGATGGCCTAAGTACTGTAAGCTAAGCGTGTCCATGTCATGCCGCGAGCCAACGCTATTAAAGACATAAGACGCGAGCATCGTATCGTTGGCGATGCCGCTTAGGCGAATATCATAGCGGCGAAGAATATGGCTGTCGTATTTTAAGTTTTGTCCGACTTTACCAATGCTTGCGCTTTCGAGCAGCGGCTTCAATTGCGTGAGCACCCAACCACGATCCAGCTGTTCCGGAGCACCAGGGTAGTCATGCGCTACTGGAACATAAGCCGCTTCCCCCGCTCTGACGGCGAAAGATACACCGACTAATTCAGCTTCCATGTAATTTAAGCTGGTGGTTTCAGTATCGAAGGCAAAACATTTTGCTTGCTGCAGCTTCTCTAGCCACGTAATAAAAGCTTTTTTGTCGGTGATGACCTGATAATCAGCATCTACCTTTTTTGCCGGTTCCGTCGTCTGTTGTTGTTTTGCTTGCGTCGTTACCGGACCTTCTTGCAATACTTCATCGAGCCAACGCCGGAACTCACACTGTTTGTAAAGTTCAATCAACTGCTCACGATCAGGCTCTGAAATGACCAGCTCTTCAGGCTCTATACCATCAAGCTCAACATCGAGTTTAATGGTGGCCAGTTCCCGCGACAACATAAGCTGGTCTTTGTATTCAAGCAGCTTTTCCGGCATGCTTTTAGCACCGCGAAAACCAAGCTCAACAACGGCTTCTGGTCGTTCATACATAGCATCTATCGAGTGCATCCCTTGCAGCATGGCTAAAGCCGTTTTTTCACCGACCTTCGGCAAACCTGGGATATTGTCAGAGCTATCTCCCATGAGTGCTAGATAATCGATAATTTGCTCTGGTTTGACGCCATATTTAGCAACCACACCATCGCTATCGAGCAAGGTGTCGGTCATCGTGTTGATCAGCATCACATGCTCATTGACCAACTGCGCCATATCTTTATCACCGGTACTGATCAGGGTAAAACGCCCCTGTTCACCAGCTTGGCGTGCGAGCGTCCCGATCACATCATCAGCCTCTACATTGTCGATACACAGTAACGGCAACCCTAAAGCTTTCACAATGGCGTGCAGTGGTGCAATTTGTGAACGCAAGTCGTCGGGCATCGGTGGTCGGTTGGCTTTGTATTCCGCGTACATATCGTTGCGAAAAGTCTTACCTTTGGCATCGAACACCACCGCCATATGTGACGGCTGGTATTTCTTTATCAAGCTACGCAGCATGTTGACGACGCCGTAGATAGCGCCAGTCGGCTCACCGGCCGAATTGGTAAGGTGCGGAGGCGCGTAAAACGCTCGAAAGAGATACGAAGATCCATCCACAAGAATAAACGGATTTGCGGGCACTTCTGGGTTTGTCTTGCTAGCCATAATAGCTCACTGCAGGTTGCGGATTCAGATAGGGGTAAGCATGCCACAGGCGGTTGATGGGCGCTAGTTCAAGCATTGGAGGATAGTGTGCATATACTGTGGATAAGTCTGTTGACAACAGCACTGATAGCCGCAAACCGAGAGACGGAGTTGCAGCAGGATAGATTAAAAAACTCTTTTATTACAGGGGGTTATTCTTAGATAAAACCCTGACAGCTTTGTTTTTTTTATTTTGTGTCAGTTGTGGAAACTGATCTTAAAACTGGACTCTGCCGTAACTCATCATACTGATAACGAACTGGTTGGCGAATCCTTGGTCGATCACTGTTTGTTTTTTCGACCGGAGATTAAGACTACCACAAAGTTTCATGAAAACCAGTTTTTGAATCATCTTTTTTAGTATGTTTTTCGCATATAAAAGTAATCCATTAGATGAATAGGTAATCAGAAAAAGTTCTTGATGTTTACTATGAAGATCGTCATATTAGAACTGCTTTGCATACTTTTCATGCACGTTAGTTGATTCAGATGGGAATCGAGATATGAAGGCAATGATCAGTGAAAACGTTGTAAAACCGGTGCGTGAACGTCGACGTGGTTTGTTCGATGCGACTCAGTGGTGGGAACGTTTGTCGATGGACCAAAAATTTGGTGTCTATCAACTAGCGAAATTCGGTTATGAGCTCGCATTTATTCGTAACCTCGCCGATGCAGGCCCACTCGCGGTAGTGCGTCGTAATCAGGATTACGCAACGGTCAGTCACTCTGGCGAAGTTAATCTCCGCCCTAATATTGTTATCCGCGACTAACGAGCTGCCGACGAACCTTTTCGGTATTTGGCAGCATTCCTTCATGCCATAGCGCAAATGCCGTGGCAGCTTGTTCTATCAGCATTCCTAAGCCATCAGCCGTTTTCGCGACACCCGCACGCTGAGCTCGTTGCATGAAAACCGTGTCGGTTTTTGCGTACATCATATCGTAAGCGAGTGCCGCACCCTCAAACCAAGAATCATGAACCGCAAGGTGCTGCTGTCCTAAGGATGCCGATGTTGCATTCACCAGCAAGTAGTCACCGGCCTGCCAAGAGCTCGGTCTTTGTTGGTTTAGATCTGCAAATTCAAGTCCCTGCAGGCCAACAAAGCGTTGCTGTAATTCCGTCACCTTAGCCGAGGTACGGTTCGTCATCGCTACTTCCATCCCACTCTTTTGTAGCGACTCAATGACACCCGCCGCAGCACCGCCTGCACCAATAATCAAAACCTTTGCAGCAGGTCGCTCTCGCTGGGTAATAAAGCGCAGATCATTCAGCAATCCAGCGCCATCTGTTGTATCGCCAAGCAATTGGCCGCAGCCGAGTGGAATGAGTGTGTTCACTGCGCCCGCGCGCGCGGCACGATCGGTCAGATGCGTCACCAGCTGTGCCGTTTGTTGCTTAAAGGGTACGGTGACATTCGCCCCTGCACCGCCGCTACGAAAAAACGCTGCCACGTGCTGAGCAAATGTAGCCTTTGATGCTAAACTGCGGGTATATTGCAGCTCAACCCCAAACTGCTGAGCAAAAGCTTGGTGAATTTGCGGTGATAAGCTGTGTGAAATCGGATTACCAAAGACTGTAAAATGCTTCATGTTGTCATTTCTTAAACGATCTAAATCAGCAGCCGAACCGCCCTCGCTCTATCAACAGCTAGGTGGAGAAGCCGGCGTACGAAAACTTGCAGAACGCTTCTACGATATCATGGAAACAGATCCGCGTGCGCATGATCTGCTTGCTATCCACGCACTCCCACTTACCGCGATTCGACAAAAGTTCTTCGAGTTTCTGAGTGGCTGGCTTGGCGGCCCACAGTTATTCGTCGAAAAGTACGGTCATCCAAGATTACGCCAACGTCATCTGCCCTTTCGTATCGATGTCAAATTGCGTGACCAGTGGCTACTGTGTATGTATCAAGTGTTAGATGAACAGGTCGAAGACCCACTCGTGCATATGCAATTGAAGCAGCGTTTTACCGCGCTCGCACACCATATGATCAATACCGATTAAAGCTCGGCGAGCCAATCACGAGGGCGCAAATAGTCATGGTACAGCCGCTCCTCTGGTGAACCTGGCTCAGGCTGAAAACCATATTCCCAACGCGCCAAAGGTGGCATTGACATCAAAATAGACTCGGTGCGACCACCGGTTTGCAAACCAAACAAAGTGCCGCGGTCCCAAACTAAGTTAAACTCAACATAGCGACCACGACGATAGAGTTGGAACTGACGTTCACGCTCGCCGTATGCCTTATTTTTGCGGCGTTCGATAATTGGCAAATAAGCCTCAAGGTAGGCATCACCGACCGCACGCATAATCGCAAAACACTCTTCGAACGGACGATCATTTAAGTCATCGAAAAACAAACCACCTACACCACGCGTTTCTTCGCGATGCTTCAGCCAAAAATAATCGTCACACCAAGCCTTAAATTTGGGATATAAGTCATCACCAAAGGGCGCCAGCGCTTGTTGCGCAACTTGATGCCAGTGTTTGATGTCGTCGTCAAATGGATAAAACGGTGTTAAATCGAAACCACCACCAAACCACCAGACGGGCTCACTACCCTCTTTTTCGGCGATGAAAAAGCGTACATTGGCGTGACTCGTGGGAATATACGGATTGCGCGGATGCATCACCAACGACACGCCACAGGCGTTGAAGTTACGCCCTGCCAACTCAGGTCGATGAGCCGTTGCGGAGGCTGGCATTTGCTCGCCAAAAACGTGTGAAAAGCCAATTCCACCTTGCTCGAGCACAGCACCATCGCGTAAGACTCGCGAGCGGCCACCGCCACCGCCAGGGCGTTGCCAAGCATCCTCACGGAAGCTTGCACCGGCATCTGCTTGCTCTAAAGCTGAGCTAATGCGGTCCTGAAGATTTTTTAAATAATCAATGACTTGTGTTAAAGCAGGGTGGCTCATATTAATCTCGTACGACTGAGTTGGTTAACGGATCGATGATTTTGGTCGGTGTCGCAAGATGACCGACAGGCGCGTCCATGACCCAAGCGATTTGCTCACCGAAGGCTTCCCGCACTGCGCTCGCTGTGGTTAACGGTGCTTCGCCCGTCACGTTCGCACTGGTCGAGACGATAGCACTACCCAGTGCCTTACAAAGTTGTCGCGCCGGTTCATGTGCGGTGACGCGCACTGCAATCGTATCACGACCGCCAGTGAGCCACTTCGGCGTGCGCTCGCTCGCTGGCAGGACAAGGGTGATAGGTCCAGGCCAGTGGGAAAAGACACTGAAGCGTTTATCTTGTGGAATTTTCAAGTCAGCAACGTAGGCTACTAACTGGCTATAGTCCGCAGCTAGCAGAATCACGCCCTTCTCGAGTGGCCGTTGCTTAAGCTCAAGCAATTTTTGCACTGCTTTTTCGTTGCGCGGATCACAACCAAGGCCGAACACCGCCTCGGTTGGATAAGCCAATAACTCACCAGCGCTGAAAGCCGTGCGTGCTGCATCCCAATCCATCTTTACCCTCGTCGACTAACGTATTTTAGATTTGTAATCGCAATCTGGATTACCACAAATCAAACGCTCACCCGCATTGGTTTTCTTGCGCAACAATATCGGATAATCGCAACTAGGACAGGATTCTGCCACAGGTGGCAACGGAACGGAAAACTTACATTTTGGATAGCCGTCGCAGGCATAAAAAGAATGACCAAAGCGACTCGTTTTCTGCACCAGCTTGCCTTGCTTGCATTCAGGGCACGAAACATCAGTGCCAGGGTCGAAATCCGCTGATGTCATGTAATCGCATTCGGGATAACCGCTACAACCAACAAAAAGGCCGAACCGGCCTTTCTTCAGTTGCAGTTCTCGCTGGCACCGGGGGCAAGGAACGCCCAGTGGTTGTGGCTCAAGGAAGTTGTCGGTCATTTAATGCAATAGACCTTCTGGTTCCTCAAACAATAAGCCTTCCATCTGATTGTAGGCATCTTCACAGCCTGGCACGTTAAACAGCACCATCAACACCACCCACTTCAGATCGTCGATTGTCACTTCGGCTAAATCTAGCTCCATCACCCGATCCATGACCATTTCGCGAGTCGCAAAATCAAGGACACCAAGGTTTTCAAGATAGATTAAGAAACCGCGACTTGCACAATCAAGACGGGCATTTTCTTCGGCAGTAAACACACGCGTTGCACTGCTTTGAGAACGATTGAGATACGGCTTGCTCTGACTCTCTTGCAAGTCAGCCAAGCGTTCTAACCATGCCAAAGCTTTGTGAATCTCTTGCTGGCGGAAACCCGCCCGCGTGAGTTCATCGGTAAGCTCATCATGGTTTACCACCACCTCAACATCCGAGTGGATAAAGTTCTCGAACAGGTACATGAGGATATCAAACATCGTTAGCGCCTCCCCACTTTGATAAAACCACCGGCGATTGAAGCTACTCGACCTTCTAATTCTAATAACACCAACTGCTCAGAAACCACAGCGACCGGTAGTCCGCTGCGCGCTACGATAGTGTCTAACGATGTAGCCTCATAGCCCACATTAGCCAACAATTGCTGGTTTGCCAAGCTTCCGGCGGATTTATTTTCATCCAACAACGAGCCCTGCTGATAACAAGGTTCTAGATTCAATTCATGCAATACATCGTTTGCATCGCGGACCAGTGTCGCGCCTTGGCGCAACAACTGCAAATTACCGCTGACTTGGGCATCCCAAATGCTGCCAGGTAACGCCATAACGCTCCGCCCCTGTTCTAGCGCGTGCCGCGCGGTGTTTAATGAACCACTACGCGGTTGCGCTTCAATCACCAACACGCCTTTTGCTAAGCCACTTAAGATACGGTTCCGCAACGGAAAATGTTCAGTCTTGCTTGGCGTGCCAGGCGGATATTCCGTCACCACCAGCCCAGCCTGCTCGATTTGCTGCTGCAACTGCTGGTTCCGTTTTGGCGAAGCAATGTCAGGACCATTGCCAAGCACTGCCAGCGTCGGTCCATTGCGCAACGCACCTTGATGAGCGTGTTTATCGACGCCTTGCGCAAGCCCACTCGATATTAATAGACCTGCTTGGGTGAGCTGCTCGGCAAAGTAATCCGCGTTAGTTTGCGCCACGGCGCTTGCCTTACGACTGCCGACGATGGCTAGTTGCGGCCGCTCTAGTAATTCGACGTTACCGGCCAAAAATAACACTAACGGCGGTCGTTTAATGGTGCGCAATCGTTCAGGAAAGTCAGCTTCGAACCAGTGCATGATGCGCCGTTTCGAATGACCCGCGAGCCAACTTTCAGTGAGTTGCACTTGGCGCGGGCGAACTTGTTTTACAAAGTCAGCAATAAAAAGTCGTACGGCAGCAAAAGAGCTTTGCTTGAAGACACTGCGACGCTGATCGGCGGGCAACCAACTCAGTGCCAGCAATTCTGGAATAGTAGCTTGCATAGCACATCCTTGTGCGAAAATTTTTTAAAATTAATTAGCGGCTATTTGTTTGGGCACAAAATAAGCGCCCACCTCAAACCACTCTTGTGCATCCACCACCATCACCACGCTTGCTTTAGCGTAGGTTTTTAAGACCAACATTTCCGCGGTCGCCTGTGGTGGCAAATTCAATGTCTCGCGCCAACGACGGGACAGATCATCATAAGGTTTATATAAGTTAGCGGCTTCCGGAACCTCTTCATCCATAAAAATCGCCGTCCCAGGACGTAATGCTTGGAACATTTGCCCAACTTCCACGCCATCGTCACTACCACGGTCGATGACCATCACGTCATACTTACCATGTTTTTCGCGACTGTTAAGCGAAGCAACGATAGTACCGTCTACATTAGCGCCGCTTTTTGGCACGATAATGTCTGGTAGATCTAGCGCTTGGCGTGCCATCACCACATCGCCTCGGCGAATTTCACGGGCTGGATCGATCAGGTCTCCTTCTGCAGTCCGGTCGTGTTGCATATTGATGCGCATACCGCCGACATCACGCAGCAGGTGCATGTCCGCAAATTGTTCAATGCGCGCATAAACCCTGTAGTGCTCACCGACCTCGACATTGCCCTCGACAAACACCGGCGTCATACCGTTAATGCGCGGTGCGCCACGATTGTCACCTAAGATCTGCGGTACATTTTGCAAATCCGCTTCAGACAAGACATGGAAACCATCCAAAAACGGTTCCAATTCACTTAAATCAAAGGTTGGGATTGGGTTGCCTTTAGGTTCAATCTTACCCTCAGGCGTCATCGCTCGATAGGCTTTGCGCGACAACTGCGGCCGCCCATTCACCCAGCTTAAATACAAACGGTCACCCGGGTAGATAAGGTGTGGATTCGCAATATCATCATTCACCCGCCACAACTCGGGCCAAAGCCAAGGGTCGCTGAGAAACATTTCGGAAATATCCCAAAGGGTATCGCCTTTTTTGACCACATATTCGCGTGGTGCATCTTCACGTAAACGAATGACGTCACCCTGCGTGGTTGAGGTCGCAGAAGATTCGTTCTGTTGCGTTGCGAGCGCCGTTGCTGGAACAACAAGCAAAAATCCGATGACCGCAATCGCTGGGAATCGCCACATAGTCATAGTGAGCTCCATTGTAAACTCGTGTTTTCATCCCCAAATTACGTTAAAATTAGCAAAGATGAAACTAGCGATGAACGAGTTATGACTAAATTAAACATTTTAAAGTATCCAGACGAGCGCTTACGCACTGTCGCGGAACCAGTTACTAGTGTAGATGATGATTTGCGCAACACAATCGATGCGATGTTCGAAACTATGTACGAATCAAACGGCGTCGGTCTAGCGGCTACGCAAGTCAATGTTCATAAACGCCTTTTTGTAGCTGATTGTAGCGAAGATCAGAACGAACCGTTAGTCTTTATCAATCCAGAGATTACAGAAAAAGACGGTTTATTCACCAATGAAGAGGGTTGTTTATCGTTTCCGGGCGTCTATGCCAAGGTTGAGCGTGCACAAAAAGTAACCGTACAAGCCCTTGATCGACATGGCGAAAGCTTCAGCCTTACGGCCGATGGCTTGCTCGCGATTTGCATCCAACACGAGCTTGATCACCTAAACGGCAAATTATTTGTGGATTATTTATCGCCGTTGAAACGTGATCGCATTCGCAAAAAGCTTGAGAAAGAAGCTAAGTTACAGGCAGTTTAACGCCATGCGCATTGTATTTGCCGGTACTCCTGAGTTTGCAGCTGAGCATTTGGCTGCGTTATTGTCGAGCAGCGAACACGAGGTGGTTGCTGTTTATACGCAGCCGGACCGCCCTGCAGGACGTGGTAAGAAACTGCACGCCAGTGCAGTCAAGCAACTCGCGCTCAAACACGCGATACCGGTAGAGCAACCATCAACGCTCAAAGATGTCGATGCACAAGCGCAGCTTGCGCAATACCATGCTGACGTCATGGTCGTAGTTGCCTATGGCTTGCTGTTGCCGCAAGCGGCACTCGACATTCCAACGTATGGCTGTATTAACGTACACGGCTCTTTACTGCCACGCTGGCGGGGGGCGGCGCCGATTCAGCGCGCTATTTGGGCAGGCGATTCGCACGCTGGTGTTGCGATTATGCAAATGGAAGCCGGGCTTGATACCGGTCCGGTATTACTCAGTCGCAGCATTGAAATTGCGGTAGATGAAACATCAGCTAGCTTATACGGCAAACTCGCCGACTTGGGCCCTCAGGCATTAATCGAGTGTTTGGCTGATTTACCTAAGTATCTGGCCGACGCGCAAGTGCAAGACGAGCATCAGGTCACCTATGCGAAAAAGCTCAGTAAACAAGAAGCTCAACTCGATTGGCACTTACCCGCGGCGCAGCTCGAGCGTAATGTCCGCGCGTTTAACCCATGGCCGATCGCTTGGTTAACGACCGCAGCGGGACAGGTTGTGAAAGTATGGCGTACCGAAGTCTGCACCGGTGCTAGCAGCAAAGCAGCCGGAACCGTTTTGCGCGCCGATAAACAAGGTATTGTGATTCAAACGACAGATGCCGCCCTTTGCATTACCGAGTTGCAGCCGCCAGGCAAAAAACCAATGCCGGTCAACGACTTTTTGAACGGTCGCAGTGAATGGTTCCCTTTAGACAGCGTTCTGCCTGGAGTTGAACATGAGTAAAGGTGCGGATTCCCGTGCCGCCGCCGCGTTAGTCATTGCAGACGTGCTGGAACGAGGTCGCTCGGTAAATCAGGCATTACCCCTACATAGTAAAAATTTAGCACCACGCGATCGTGCGCACGTGCAGTCGCTCGCCTACGGCGTACTGCGAAATCTGCCTTTACTCAATGCCGCGCTAAGTGAGTTTCTCGATAAACCGCTGAAGAAAGATCTGCTTATTCTGCACTACCTGCTGTTAGTGGGCGCTTACCAACTTCTATTGATGAGCACTTCTGATCATGCCGCGGTCGCGGCCACGGTAGAAGCCACAGTCGCACTCAAGAAGCGCCGCCAAAAAGGCTTAGTCAACGCGGTGTTAAGAAATCTACAACGGCAACGCACACAGTTACTTCCGCGCTTGCAACAGCGGCAAGATTTAGCGCATGCGCATCCACGTTGGCTCGCCGATGCCATTCAAGCGGCTTACCCCGACCAAGCAGAAGCGATTTTTGCCGCCAACAATCAGCAAGCGCCCATGTGGTTGCGCGTCAATACTCGGCAGACGTCGGTTCCTGCATTTATCGATGCGCTGAATGCTTTCGACGCTGAACTCATCGATACCGCTAGCGTGGCAATGCTACCAACCGCTATCAAACTCAACCACGCGGTCGACGTCCGTCAGTTACCCGGGTTCGAGCAAGGTTGGTTTTCGGTACAAGATATTGCCGCACAACATGCCGCCCCGCTGCTAGCAACGCAGGCGCAGGAGCGGGTCTTGGATTGTTGTGCCGCGCCCGGTGGTAAAACCGCTCATATTCTCGAGCTTGCGCCACAAGCTAAAGTGACTGCGCTTGATGTCGATCCACAGCGGCTCGAGCGCGTTTACGAAAACCTTACGCGACTGCAACTATCTACCGAGGTACTATGCGGCGATGCTGCAGCACCTGATCAATGGTGGAATGGCGAGCTCTTCGATCGCATCTTGCTTGATGCACCCTGCTCGGCCACCGGCGTCATTCGCCGACACCCTGATATTAAATGGTTACGGCGCGCGAGCGATATTAGCGCATTGGTGCAGTTACAAACGAAGATTTTAGATGCCCTCTGGTCATTAATTCGACCCGGTGGTAGGTTAGTTTACGCAACCTGTTCGATTCTGCCGCAAGAAAATCAGCAGCAGATGGATGCTTTCGTAGTACGTCATCCAGACGCACTGCCGCAGCCAACGGCGCCCAATGGCGAGTTTGGTTGGCAACGTTTACCCGGCGAACAAGGTGGTGATGGTTTTTACTACGCAATCGTGGACAAAGCACAATGAAAATAGTGATTCTCGGTGGTGGTGAAGTTGGCGGTACCCTAGCTGAAAACTTGGCTGGGGAAGATAACGATATTACGGTTGTCGACAACGACCCGACCAAACTCGCAATGCTCGCCGAGTATCATGATATTCGTACCGTACAGGGGCATGCCTCTTACCCGCGAGTGTTGCGTAACGCAGGCTGTGAAGACGCAGATATGCTAATTGCGGTAACGCAAAGCGATGAAACCAACATGATGGCCTGCCAAATCGCCTATACCATGTTCCGCACACCGAAGCGCATCGCGCGGGTGCGCTCTGAAGAGTACATCGATTTTCGTGATCAGCTCTTTCATAAAGATGATATGCCAGTTGACCATGTTATTTCGCCCGAGCAAAAAGTCACACAATACATCAAACGTTTAGTTGACTATCCCGGAGCCTTGCAAGTCATGGAGTTTGCCGGTGGGCGCGCCAGCTTGGTTGCGGTGAAAGCATACTACGGTGGAAAATTGGTCGGTCATGCCATTTCCTCGTTGAAAGATCACATGCCCAACGTCGAAACGCGAGTCGCGGCAATTTTCCGTCAAGGCAAAGCCATCAAACCTATGGGTACCACTATCATCGAAGCCGGTGACGAGGTGTTTTTCATTGCCGATACTCGCTACGTGCGCATGGTGATGGAAGAAATGCAAAAGCTTGAACACCAATATCGGCGCATTATGATCGCCGGCGGTGGTAATGTCGGTGCAGGATTGGCACGCATGCTCGAAGACAACCATCAGGTGAAACTGATTGAACGCAATCAAGAGCGCGCTGAACAACTCAACGAAAGCCTCAGCCACACCACAATTTTGAACGGTGATGCGTCTAACCACCGCTTACTTTCTGACGAACATATTGAAGATGTCGATGTGTTTATTGCGGTGACCAACGACGATGAAGCGAATATTATGTCGGCAATGCTGGCGAAGAAAATGGGCGCCAAGAAGACGATGGTGCTGATTCAACGCCAAGCTTACGTTGATTTGGTGCAAGATGACGTCATTGATATTGCCATATCGCCGCAACGGGCAACGGTTTCAGCGCTGCTCTCGCTGATTCGTAAAGCCGACATCGTGAATGCTTATTCGCTGCGCAAGGGCGCTGCGGAAGCCATTGAAGCAATCGCGCACGGCGACGAGAAAACCTCAAAAGTGGTGGGTAAAGCAATCAATGAAATCAAGCTACCACCCGGCACCACTATCGGTGCGATTGTGCGTGGTCACGAAGTGATGATTGCGCATGACGATACCATCGTTCAAGCCGACGACCATGTCATCATGTTCTTGGTCGATAAGAAGTATATTCGTGAAGTAGAGCGTTTATTCCAGCCCAGCGCCCTATTCTTCTAAGCTTTAAGAGCGCCAGAAAGTTGGGGTGAGTAGCACTAACAAGGTAAACACTTCTAGACGACCGAAAATCATCGCCAATACCAGCAACCACTTCGCCCCGTCAGGAATGGTTGCGTAGTTCGCCGCAACTTCACCCAAACCTGGACCTAAATTATTGAGCGCAGCAGCGGTTGCTGAAAATGCTGTAATATCTTCCAGTCCGGTTGCCAACAAGCCGAGCATAATCACCACAAACACCAATGCATAAGCAGCAAAAAATCCCCATACTGCCTCGACCACACGTTGTGGCAATATCCGCTGACCTAATTTCACTGAGTACACTCCCGATGGGTGCACTAAACGGTTGAGTTCTCGCACTCCTTGGCGGAATAACAACACCACGCGCACAACTTTCAAACCACCGGCAGTTGAACTGGCGCAGCCGCCAATAAAGCTGGCAAAAATAAGTAGGATCGGTAAAAACAGCGGCCAACTGGCAAAGTCTGTCGTTGCAAAACCGGCGGTAGTGCTTATCGAAACCGCTTGAAACAACGCTTGATTGAACGCGGTTCCAGTGTCGCTGTAAACGTCGTGAACCAACACCGTCGCAAACACAATGAAGATAAGTGTCGCTTGAATCCCCAAAAACGCGCGCGTTTCGGGATCACGCAATAATGGCAAAATGGAGCGCCCGGTTATTGCTGCATAATGCACCGCAAAGTTGATCGACGACAGCAGTAGGAACACCACACAAATGGTATTAATCGTCGCGCTGTCAAAATAACCCATGCTCGCGTCATAGGTACTAAAACCGCCGACAGCTATGGTCGAAAAGGCATGGCCGATGGCATCAAACCAAGACATACCCGCCAAATGATAGGCGATGGCACAAACAGCAGTCAGTGCAACGTAGATGTACCAGAGATGTTTGGCCGTATCGGCGATACGCGGCGTCATTTTCGCGTCTTTCAAGGGGCCCGGAATCTCAGCGCGATATAACTGCATACCGCCGATACCGAGCATCGGCAAGATAGCTACCGCGAGCACGATGATACCCATACCACCAAGCCATTGCAGTTGCTGACGATAGAACAGCAAACTATGTGGCAGGGTCTCAATGCCCTGAATGACTGTTGCGCCGGTCGTCGTCAAGCCAGAAAAGGATTCAAACACCGCGTCGGTGAACGACAAGGGCAGCTCTTCGGCGAAATACAGAGGCATTACCCCGACCATCCCCAACACCGTCCAGAACAAGACAGTTAACAAAAAGCCGTCGCGAACTTTTAAGTCATGCCGCACATTACGTTGTGGATACCAAACTAAGAAACCGATCCCAAGACTAATCGCAAACGCAAGGATAAAGGCGGTGCCGCCACCATCACCATAGATCAGCGCAACCACTGCAGGAGGTAACAGAGTGGCACTGAATAAACAAATTAGCAGCCCTAAAATCCGTAAAATGCCTCGTGTGCGCACCACTAATCCCCAGATGTTTTTGCTAAGGTGACACGCCCTTGTGTCGCGTTTTTAAGCGCCGCTGCCAAGTCCGGAAATTGTGCTTCAGGTAGAGCAACACGCTGCGAAATGGTGGCGCCAAAATCTTGTTGTTCGATGATGGCATCGTACTGTGCTAACCAGTGCGATACAACATTTTGATCTGCATAATCGTAGTGTAAATACGCTGATTTGCGAACTTTTTTCTCGATTTTCTCGGTTGCTTCCAAGCCCACAAGCGTCGCTTGTGTATAAGCGCGTTGCAGCCCTCCGGTACCGAGTTTTGTGCCGCCAAAGTAGCGGGTTACCACCACAGATACTTCGCCAAGGCCGCTATTCAGCAAAACCGTTAGCATAGGTCGCCCCGCCGTACCACTTGGCTCACCATCGTCACTCATCACATAACTCGAGGAAGCACTAGGTGCAGCGCAAATGGCTGCGTGACAATAATGGCTCGCGTTTGGCCACTGTTGCTGACAGGCGTGAATATGTTGCTGATGCTCGACGGAACTGGTGACCGGCGCGACCGAACAAATAAAGCGGCTTTGCTTAACCGCTATTTCGGCAACCGCGCTTGCAGCAGGAATTAAATAGCTTTGCATTCAAATACCTAAAGATTGCTTGCTAATCGTCATATCCTTTAAATCAGCGAAACGGTTGCGGGGCGCTTCAGGATGCTCCAACAACAAATAGATTTGTTCATAAGCCAGCACGTTCTTTACGTAGTCACGTGTTTCTTTATAGGGAATCATTTCAACCCAGCGATCAATCGCAATCGGCTGCTCAGGAACCCAATCGATAACGCGATAAATGCCGCCGTTATATGCCGCCGTTGCCACCACCCAGTTGTCTCCCAAGCGTCGCTTGAGATCAGCCATATAGCGTGTCCCAAGCTGTATGTTAGTACTCACTCTCATGAGGTCATAACGGTCATATTGACGCTTGCCAATGTAGCTTGCCGTGCTCGGAAGTAGCTGCATAAGACCATGAGCATTCGCACCAGAGGAAGCATCAAAACGAAACGCACTTTCGCGGCGTGAAATCGCCAAAGCCCACTCGACCGGGATACCGGCTTGTTGTGCAAACTCGCGATGCTCCTCAGCATAAGCTTGCGGGAAGCGTTGCTCAATCGCACCGAATTCGCCCAACTGCCCCAATGTGTAAATTGCTTGGTCATGCCAACCCCACTGGGAAGCCAGCACCGCCATCAATTCTTGTTGTCGCGCATCAGTGATTTGCAACAACTGAAACCATTCACGTCGCGCATCGATATAGCGCTGCAGTTGCAGGAATTCGTACGCTCTTTGCACGCCGGGCAACGCGCGAATATCAGCTAACTCTTCAGCCGTGTAGACAATGGGGTCACGGTTCAGCGACAGCGGCTTATCGACCTTACTTGCGGCCAGATATCCGTAATAGCTGCGCTGCTCGGCTATCGCCTCAAAGCCTGCTTGCGCTTGTTCATGATTGCCAAGTTCCTCGTGAGCGCGCGCCTGCCAGTATTGCCATTGCGCTTGCTCAGCGGCCACCGCCATTTGCGCCAGTGGATGCTCAATAAATGCTTGCCATTGCCCCTCACGTACCCATTCAGCCAATTGCCACTGCATAGTTTGCACGTCATGCTCGGCAACCGTTAATCGCTGCAGCCAGGTATGCGCAGCAGGATGGTCTTTGGCGCTTAGCGCCACCGCAAATTTCTGCTCGATTTCGGTAATCTGTGAAGCCGTTAACGGAATACTTGCCGGTAATTGCTGCATCGTTCGTATCGCCAGATCAGGATCACGCCAAATCAATCGCCCTAGCCCATAGCTCACAATATCAGCTGCACGACTCGCAGCACGACCTTGTTGATTCGCAAGACTTGGCAATTCGCGGACCAAATTGGCAGGGTTACGCCGTACTTGCCGATAACTTAGAATGAGCTCTTTAGTTGGACTATCTACTAGCCGTGACAGATAAGGCAACAACGAGTGCTTACCTTCTTCCGCCGCTAGCTGCGCGCGGCGCCAGACCATTTGCTCAGTGCGTTTACCAGCGTCGGCCCAAGTTTCGAGGAGCGGATCACATTCGCTCGGTAGCGACTCCCCCGTTAACCAGAGCTGATCAACCGCCCGCAGCACTGCGTCACGCGGCTGGGTGGCTTGTTCGAGCGAAAAGCGCCAAAAATAGCAACGATGACTGATACGTCCTGGATGTTGGAAATCGCGAATGAAGCGCTGCTGTTCGTTATTCCGCGCCAAATAGTCAAGCCACGGTCCGCGTAATTGCCAATCTAAAGGCGTGTCATCGAGTACTTCCAAAAAAGTAAGCACGCGGTCTTCGTTGGCGAGATAGCCGACTTGCAGCAACCGTTCAAGTTCGAGGTAGGGTAGCAATGGATAATCTTGTAGCTGCCCGAGTAGCTGATTGTATTCCACCAGCCGTCCTCGCTTAGCCGCATATTCCGCTTTGCGGAATGCTTGCCGTTGCAATTCACGACTATCGCCCCCAGCTAATTGAGGATCGAAGATTTTCGGCTCGGCAACTGCATTCCCAAGTGGAAGCAGTGTCAAGCTGAGTGCACAGACTGTTGTTCGTAAGAACCGCATAATTTCAAACGCACGTTTAAAAAACATTGAAAAATCGCCCCAATCGGGCGAAACTCTAGTGACTAAGAATCATACGCTAACCGAAAGCAATCTGGAAATCAGGAGACCATATATGATTTATCAGGGTGAAAGCATTCGGGTCGAATTTGTCACCGACGGCATTGCCGAATTGCAGTTTGCTGCAGCCGGCTCCGTCAACAAATTCGACCAGAAAACCTTGGAAGAATTCAGTGCAGCCTTGTCGCAACTCGCGACCACCGATGGCCTTCGTGGCGTTATCGTCACCAGCAGCAAACCTACTTTTATTGTAGGCGCCGACATCACCGAATTCCAAACCTTATTCGCAGATCTCGAACAAACGAAAAAATGGGTGCACAAAGCATCACGCGTTTTCGACCAACTTGAAGATTTGCCAGTGCCGACCGTTGCAGCCATCACCGGCTTTGCCCTCGGCGGCGGCTGTGAAGCTACCCTCGCCTGTGACTACCGCGTTGCTGATACCACCGCGACCATCGGCTTACCAGAAGTGAAGCTTGGACTGATTCCAGGTTTCGGTGGCACCATGCGTCTGCCACGTATCATCGGCCCAGACAACGCCCTGGAATGGATTACCACAGGTAAGAACAATTCCGCTGTTGATGCGCAAAAAGTTGGTCTCGTAGATGCCGTTGTCGCACCTGAGAAACTGCGCGATGCCGCACTCGAAATGGTCAAGCAAGCCATCGCTGGCGACCTCAACTGGCAGGCCAAGCGCCAGCCTAAACTAGAAGCACTGAAAGCCAACGACACCGAATTAACGATGACCTTGGTCACCGCCAAAGGCATGGTCGCAGCCAAAGCAGGCAAGCATTACCCAGCACCGCATGCAGCCATTGAAGCCATTGAAAAAGGCGCTCGCCATGCGCGTGAAGAAGCGCTCAATGCCGAAAACAAAGCTTTCGTTGGCCTAACTCAAACGGACGCTTGCCATGCGCAAGTTGGCATCTTTATGGCTGACCAACTGGTCAAAGGCAAAGCGAAAAAAGCCGCGAAACAAGCCAGCAAAGAAATCAAAACTGCCGCTGTACTTGGCGCTGGCATCATGGGTGGTGGTATCGCCTATCAATCAGCCTACAAGGGCGTGCCGGTCGTTATGAAAGACATCCGTCAAGAAGCACTTGATCAAGGCATGGGCGAGGCTAGCAAAATATTAGGCAAACTCGTCGAGCGCGGCAAAATTGACCACAAGAAAATGGCGAAAATTTTGTCAGCCATTACCCCAACCTTACTCGATGAGGCAGTTAAGAACGTCGATATCGTAGTGGAAGCCGTAGTTGAAAACCCAGACGTTAAGGGCAAGGTGCTTGCGCAAATGGAGCAAGTCGTTGCTGACGATGCCATTATCGTCTCAAACACGTCGACCATCTCTATCGATCGCCTCGCGAAGAATTTAAAAGATCCATCACGCTTCTGTGGCATGCACTTCTTTAACCCAGTGCACAAAATGCCGCTGGTTGAAGTGATTCGTGGTGAAAAAACCTCCGATGAAACCATTGCCGCAGTGGTGGCTTATGCCTCTCGCATGGGCAAAACCGCGATTGTTGTCAACGATTGCCCGGGCTTTCTAGTGAACCGCGTCTTGTTCCCTTATCTTGCCGGCTTTGCAGGCATGGTCGACGAAGGCGCAGACTTCGCTGTTATCGACAAAGTGATGGAACGTCAGTTCGGCTGGCCGATGGGTCCGGCGTACCTGTCGGATGTGGTCGGTATCGATACCGCGGACCACTGCACCGTCGTCATGGCTGATGGTTTCCCATCACGCATGCCGCGTGATACGAGTAGCGCCATTGCCAAACTTGCCGCAGCCGAACGTTACGGCCAGAAAAATGGCAAAGGCTTCTACAATTACGGCGTTGACAAGAAAGGTCGCCCGAGCAAAGAAAAGGCACCGGAAGTTTACGACATGCTTGGCATCACAGGTAAAGAAATCAGCGCTGATGAAATCATCGCACGTACCATGGTGCCAATGGTGAATGAATGCGTACGCTGCCTCGAAGAAGGCATCGTTAACAGTGCCGCTGAATGTGATATTGCACTCCTGTACGGCCTCGGCTTCCCGCCGTTCCGTGGCGGGCCTTTCCGCTACCTAGAAACCGTCGGATTGCAGAACTTCGTCGAACTTGCTGACAAGTACGCACATCTAGGCGAAATGTACCAAGTTACCGACGGTCTGCGTGAAATGGCTAAAGCCGGTAAATCTTACTTCGCAGGCTAACGGAGGATATTATGAAAGACGTAGTAATTGTCGACTGTATTCGCACCCCAATGGGGCGCTCGAAAAATGGCGTGTTCCGTAATGTTCGCGCCGAAGACCTCTCTGCACACCTAATGAAAGGCTTGCTCGAACGTAACCCTCAAGTGGACGTCAACGAACTCGAAGACATCTATTGGGGTTGCGTCCAACAAACCCTCGAACAAGGCTTTAACGTTGCCCGCAACGCCGCTTTAATCGCCGGCATACCGCACCACGTTGCAGCCGTCACCGTGAATCGCTTGTGTGGCTCGTCCATGCAAGCATTGCACGACGCCGCCCGCGCCATCATGGCCGGCGACGGCGATATCTTTATCGCCGGTGGCGTCGAGCATATGGGTCACGTCCCCATGACCCACGGCATCGATTTTCACCCAGGCATGAACAAGTCAGTTGCTCGCGCCTCTGGCTCAATGGGCATGACCGCTGAATTGCTCGCACGTAAGTTTGAGATTGACCGTGCCGCCCAAGATGCCTTCGGTGCGCGCTCACATCAACGCGCCCACCAAGCCACCCTTGACGGCCGCTTTGCCAAAGAAATCTTGCCGATCGAGGGCCACGATGCCGATGGTATTTTGCGCCTTATTAAAGATGACGAAGTCATTCGTCCAGAAACCACCGTCGAAGGCCTCGCGCAGTTGCGTCCGGTATTCGATCCGGCTAACGGCACCGTGACCGCGGGCACCTCGTCAGCATTGTCTGACGGCGCTGCGGCCATGCTCGTCATGTCAGCTGACAAAGCCAAAGCACTTGGCTTAAAGCCACGCGCAAAAATCCGCGCCATGGCAGTTGCCGGTTGCGATCCATCAATTATGGGCTTCGGCCCCGTGCCAGCGACCAAAAAAGCCTTGCAACGTGCCGGCCTCAGCATCGACGACATCGATTTATTCGAGCTCAACGAAGCCTTCGCCGCCCAATCGTTGCCAGTCCTCAAAGGCCTTGGTTTACTCGACAAGATGGACGAAAAAGTCAACTTGAACGGCGGCGCCATCGCCCTCGGTCACCCACTCGGCTGTTCAGGCGCGCGCATCTCCACCACCCTGATCAACCTGATGGAAGACAAAGGCGCTACCCTCGGCCTCGCCACCATGTGTATCGGCCTCGGTCAAGGCATCGCCACCGTGTTCGAGCGCCTCGACTAAGCAGCGCTTTTGAGCTTCACGGTTTTGCCGTAAACTAAACGCCGTTCCTTAACCGGAGCGGCGTTTTTGTTTGGATAGCGGATTTAAAAGGAATAACTGTGGCAGACACTATCACCCAATCCCTCGATACCCTTGGCCTGCGCTGCCCCGAGCCGGTCATGCTGATCCGTGCCGCCATTCGCAAACTCAACGATGGCGACTTACTCGAAGTGCTCGCTGACGATCCAGCTACCACGCGTGATATTCCGAGCTTCTGTCGGTTTATGGATCATGAGTTGGTAGTCGCGGAAACGGCTGCGGTGCCCTATCGGTATGTGATTCGGAAAGGCGGTTAGTCGGGATTCGGGATTCGGGATTCGTGCGCTTCGCTGTTCGAGGGGCGGAGGCCGAGTGTGGGGGTTGCGTTTGTGGAGCACGGGTGTCTGCCGCATGGATGCGGCAGCCAAGCCCCCAGGGAAGGGTTCACGGCGTCCCGTGATACACAAACGCGCCCCCCGCACAAAGGCCGCAACACCGGAGCCACGCGGGTGTTAGATGTATTTTTGCCAGAATTCGGCGATGCCGTTGCCCGCGTCAAGTTGGTAGGGCTTGAAGCCAAATTTATCGTAGGCGATTTTGGCCGGCTCGTTGCCTTGCAGTACTTCCAGCGTTAGTTTTACACAACCACGAAATTGAGCTAGTGTTTCTACCTCTTGCAACAAGCGTTTCGCAATACCTTTACCACGGAACTCCTTGATCACCGCAATATCGTGAATATTCATCACGGGCTTTGCCGCAAAGGTCGAAAAGCCTTCAACGCAGTTCGCCAAACCCACCGGCTGATCATCCACAAATGCTAACAGCGAAAACACATAGTCGCGCTTCGCCATCTCGTCCACTAAGTTTTCCCTCGTTTCCTCAGGCAATGGCTCGCCACCACCCATAGGATCGCGTGCGTAGTCATCTAACATAGCGACCACCGCTTGGCGATGCTTCGGATTTTGATAATCAGCTAAAGTAATTTCAACCATGATGCTCTCGTACCGTTAAGGAAAAATCACGCATCTCACGACAAACGTCGTCATAACAATGGCAGCTCACCACATGATCATTAACCATGCCCACCGCCTGCATAAATGCGTAACAAATAGTCGTGCCAACAAAGCTAAAACCCGCTTTTTTCAGAGCCTTCGCCATAGTATCAGAAACCGCATCGGAAGTCGGTATATCCCCCCCCTGCCGAGCGAAGATCCGCGGCGTTCCATCGCTAAATTGCCAAAGAAATTGGTTAAACTCGATACCTTGCTCACGCAACGCCAAAAATGCCCGTGCATTCTTAAATATCGACTCAATTTTCAGACGATTGCGAATGATGCCTGCATTTTGCATCAACTTAGCTTTATAACTCTCAGGCAGCTGCACGATCTGCTCCGGGTCGAAATCACAGTAAGCCTGTTCATAATTTGCCTGCTTACGCAAAATCGTGATCCAGCTTAGCCCCGCCTGCTGGCCATCTAAACACAGCTTGGCAAACAACTCCCGACTGTCGGTCACGGGACGTCCCCAGACCTCATCGTGATATTGCACGTATTGTGGGTCAGTCCCACACCAACTGCAACGATTCAGTGAAGCTTGCATTTTTCCATCGGCTCCTACGCCATGCCCTGTCACCAAGGCTGAATAAAGGTTATAATTTACGCCAATTTTCCGTAAAGATCTAAGTACGAGACCAACGCATGGCTAGCTATGATGTAAAAACCTTTCAGGGGCTCATCCTCGCGCTGCAAGATTACTGGGCGCAACAAGGCTGCGCGATTGTGCAGCCGTTGGATATGGAAGTGGGTGCAGGTACCTTCCACCCCATGACCTTTATTCGTGCCGTTGGCCCTGAGCCAGCGAATTTCGCCTATGTACAACCTTGTCGTCGACCTACCGATGGCCGCTACGGTGAGAATCCAAACCGCTTACAGCACTACTATCAGTTTCAGGTCATTTTGAAGCCATCGCCAAAAGACATTCAAGAGCTCTATCTAGGCTCGTTGCAAATGCTTGGTTTTGACCCGCTCGTACACGACATTCGCTTCGTTGAAGATAACTGGGAGTCGCCAACGCTGGGCGCTTGGGGTCTAGGTTGGGAAGTTTGGCTGAACGGGATGGAAGTGACCCAATTTACTTACTTTCAGCAAGTTGGCGGACTCGAGTGCAAACCGGTTGCCGGCGAGATCACCTACGGCTTAGAACGCTTAGCTATGTACATTCAAGGCGTTGACAGCATTTATGACTTAGTCTGGACGGACGGCCCACGCGGTAAAATACTTTACGGTGACGTGTTCCACCAAAACGAAGTCGAACAGTCAACCTACAATTTTGAACATGCCGATGTCGATGTGCTGTTCGCGCGCTTTGATGCCTGTGAGAAAGAATGTCAGCATTTGCTCGAGCAGAATTTGCCGCTCCCTGCTTACGAACAAGTCATGCGCGCCTCACACGCCTTTAATTTGCTAGATGCGCGTCATGCTATCTCGGTCACTGAACGGCAACGTTATATTTTGCGCGTCCGCACTATGGCCAAAGGTTGTGCTGAGGCCTACTATGCAGCGCGAGAAGCGCTTGGATTTCCACTGGCAGAGCAAGGAGCCTAAGTCGTGCATACAGCTACCCTACTCGTAGAAATTGGTACCGAAGAACTACCACCGAAGGCGCTGAAAAGCTTAAGTGAAGCGTTCGGGAGTGCGCTTGAGCAACTGTTGCAAGAGCACAACATCAGCGCCGGTGCCGCACGTTTGTTCGCCAGCCCACGTCGCCTTGCAGTACAAATCGCCGATGTTGCAGCGCAACAGGCCGACCAAGTGGTTGAAAAACGCGGACCTTCGGTTGATGTCGCATTTGACGCCGACGGCAACCCAACCAAAGCAGCAGAAGGCTGGGCCCGTGGCAACGGCATTACGGTTGCCGACGCCGAACGCTTGAAGACCGATAAAGGTGAATGGCTACTCTTCAAGGCCGAAGTAAAAGGCCAACCGCTGACTAAATTGCTGCCCGATTTTGTCGAGAAGGCGTTAGCTAAATTGCCGATTCCTAAGCCGATGCGCTGGGGCGCAAGCAACGTTCAATTTATTCGTCCGGTGCATACCATCACTATGCTGCACGGCGATCAGTTGATTCCAGGTAGAGTGTTGGGCGTTGCTTCGTCGAATCACTTGCTAGGCCATCGCTTCCATTGCCCGCAAGGTGCAACACTAACCCACGCCGATAGCTATGAGAAAACCCTAGAAGAAGCTTGGGTCGTTGCCGATTTCGCCAAACGCCGTCAGCGAATTGTCGATGGTATCACCGCCGCTGCAAAAGCCGCCAATGGCACCATACGTAAAGATGAAGCACTGCTTGATGAAGTCACTGCATTAGTGGAGTGGCCTGTAGCGCTTACGGCGAGCTTCGACAAAGCCTTTTTGAACGTGCCCAAAGAACCTCTGATTGTCACTATGAAGGACGATCAGCGGTACTTCCCGTTAGAAGATGCCGATGGCAACCTGTTGCCGAAATTCGTCTTCGTGACCAATATCGAAAGCAAGGACCCTGAGCAGATCATCGGTGGTAACGAACGTGTGGTTCGCCCTCGTCTGGCGGATGCGCAGTTCTTCTTCGATACGGATAAAAAAACCAGTCTTGCCGACCGTGTACCGGCGCTCGCAAATGTATTGTTCCAAAAGCAGTTGGGAAGCATCAAAGATAAGTCAGACCGGATTGCACAAGTCGCAGAAGGTATCGCCAAATTACTTGGCAAGGACGGAAGCGTCGCCGCCCGCGCCGGTTATCTCTGTAAAGCTGACTTAGTTTCGCAGATGGTCTCGGAGTTTCCAGAAACTCAGGGCGTGATGGGGATGCATTATGCGCGTAACGACAACGAACCCACCGGCGTTGCAGAAGCCATTTTCGAGCATTACCTGCCACGCTTTAGCGGTGACCAATTACCACAGTCGATTGCCGGCTGTGCGGTGGCGATTGCCGATAAGCTAGATTCGTTAGTGGGTATTTTTGGTATTGGGCAAACACCCAAAGGTGACCGCGACCCATTTGCTTTGCGCCGTGCGGCCATTGGTTTACTGCGTATCATTGTCGAGAAAGATTTGCCGCTTGATTTAGCCGACCTTATCGACTTGTCAAAGCAAAGCTTCGGTGCACTGTTGACCAATGACAATGTCGCGGACGAGGTGCTTGAATTCTTGCTAGGTCGGTATCGTCCAATGTACCAAGAGCAAGGTGTGAGTGTTGATGTGATTCAAGCGGTACTCGCCCGCCGTCCTACACGACCAGTAGATTTCAACCAGCGCGTGCATGCGGTCGCGGCATTCCGTAATTTACCCGAAGCAGAGGCGCTTGCGGCCGCCAACAAACGCGTCGCAAACATTCTGGCGAAGGTTGAAGAGACCATTCCAAATAAAATCGATAGTGGTTTACTCAATGCTGGCGAAGAAATTAGCTTAGTTAAAGCGCTTGAGGAAGCTGAGCTACGTTCGACTGCTGCATTAAAGCAGAACGACTACACTGGTGCGTTAAAGGCGCTAGCAGCGTTACAGAAGCCTGTAGATGCGTTCTTTGATAATGTGATGGTCAACGCTGACGATGTCGCAGTACGTGGCAATCGCCAAGCGATTTTGCAACGTCTACGAAACCTCTTCTTACAGATTGCGGACATATCAGTTTTAAACTGATTAAGTTATTGATTTTAAAACAAAAAGGAGCCTTTTGGCTCCTTTTTTTTGGATCGCTCTAGACTAGACGTCGAGATTCGCAACTTTCAATGCGTTCGTTTCGATAAAGTCACGACGCGGTTCAACTTCGTCACCCATCAGGGTAGTGAAGAGCTGGTCCGCTGCAATTGCATCTTCTATGGTTACACGCAGCATGCGGCGAGTTTCTGGATCCATAGTGGTTTCCCACAATTGATCAGGATTCATTTCACCAAGACCTTTGTAACGCTGAATATAGACTCCGCGCTTCGACTCATTAATCAACCATTCAACTGCATCAACAAAGTCGTCTACAGGTTTCTCTTTGTCACCACGCCGCACATAGCCACCCTCTTCGACGAGACCATTGATCTTCTCACCAATGCTGACCAGTTGGTCATAATCGCGAGACATCAAGAACTCATAGTTCAGCGGGTAATCGGTGTCGATACCGTGCATCCGCACAGTTACAACTGGCAAGTGCATCTTGCGCTCTTCATCAAATACGACACTCACAGTGTAGGTTGCTGAGTTGATTTCACGTGACGTCAGGTCGCCCTGCAACTGCTCCGCCCATGCTTGCATAGCAGCGCCATCTTTCAAGAGTTCGTCGCTCAAGCGCGGTGCATAGAGCAAACGCTGCAAGAAGGTTTCTGGCATACGACGCGATAAGCGATTCTTAATCGCGTTTTGTACCAGTTGGTATTCATTAACCAGAGTTTCTAAATGAGCACCGCTGATACCCGGGGCGTCGGCATTCACATGCAAAGACGCGTTTTCAAGTGCCAAGCTGGTCAAGTAGGCAATCAAACCTGGATCATCTTTGATATAGGTTTCTTGCTTACCCTTTTTAACCTTGTACAGTGGCGGTTGCGCAATGTACATATAACCACGCTCAATCAATTCTGGCATTTGACGATAGAAGAAGGTCAACAGCAGCGTACGAATGTGCGAGCCGTCGACGTCAGCATCGGTCATGATAATAATGCGATGATAGCGCGTCTTGTCTGGATTATATTCGTCGCGACCAATGCCACAACCCAATGCAGTGATGAGCGTTGCCACTTCTTGCGATGCAAGCATCTTGTCAAAACGAGCTTTCTCAACGTTCAGGATCTTACCTTTCAAAGGTAGAATCGCTTGGAACTTGCGGTTGCGGCCCTGCTTCGCAGAACCACCCGCAGAATCACCCTCCACGATGTAGAGTTCAGAAAGCGCAGGGTCTTTCTCTTGGCAATCAGCAAGTTTGCCTGGTAATCCCGCAAGGTCCAGCGCACCTTTACGACGGGTCATATCACGAGCTTTACGCGCAGCTTCACGCGCACGCGCCGCATCAATAATCTTGCCGACGATAATCTTAGCGTCGTTCGGGTGCTCAAGTAGGAAGTCGCTGAACTTTTCGTTCATTGACTGCTCTACTGCAGTTTTCACTTCTGAAGACACAAGCTTTTCTTTGGTCTGCGAAGAGAATTTTGGATCTGGAACTTTTACTGAGACGACCGCCACAAGACCTTCACGAGCATCATCACCCGTTGCTGTCATTTTGAACTTCTTGCTTAGCCCCTCTTTGTCCATGTAAGAGTTGAGCGTACGCGTAAGCGCTGCACGGAAACCGGCTAAGTGAGTGCCGCCATCGCGTTGTGGAATATTGTTGGTATAGCAGTAGATATTCTCTTGGAAAGTATCGTTCCATTGCATCGAGACTTCTACAGTAATGCCATCTTCACGCTCAGTTGAGAAGTGGAATACGCCCTGATGAATTGGAGTTTTCTTATCATTTAGATACTGAACAAAGGCGGCAATACCACCTTCATATTTGAAGTGGTCTCTTCTGTCTGAGCGCTCATCTTGCAAGATAATAGATACGCCAGAGTTCAAGAACGACAATTCGCGCAAGCGTTTTGCGAGAATATCGTAATGAAATTCAATACCGGTAAAAATGGTCGGGCTTGGCCAAAAGCGAATTTCGGTTCCGGTTCTGTCGGTGTCACCGATTTGCTTGAGCGGTTCTACTGGATCACCGAGATTGTAAAACTGCTCATAAACGTGTCCTTGTCGGCGAATCGTCATCTGCAATTTGTCAGATAACGCGTTCACTACCGATACACCTACGCCGTGCAAACCGCCCGAAACTTTGTATGAATTGTCGTCGAACTTACCGCCGGCGTGCAATACGGTCATGATGACCTGTGCGGCCGAAACGCCCTCTTCGGGATGTAAATCGACAGGAATACCACGGCCGTCGTCTTTAACCGATACCGAGTTATCGGTATGGATAGTGACGATAATATCCTTACAGTGGCCAGCTAAGGCTTCATCGATCGAGTTATCTACGACCTCGAAAACCATGTGGTGCAAACCTGTGCCGTCATCGGTATCACCGATATACATGCCTGGTCGTTTACGAACGGCATCGAGTCCTTTTAGGACTTTGATACTGGACGAATCGTAATTATTTTCTGCCATAACAAGCTTCTCTATAGTTCCTTGACGGTTCCATGTTCCACGTGGAACATTTTTGTTTCAGCGTTTGTTATTATATCGGGCAACTCGCCCTTATGTATCGCTGAGACGAATATCTGCGACTCGGTTGCTAACAACGCTTCGCAAAATTTTTCCTTACTCTGTACATCCAATTCAGCAGTGATGTCGTCAACGAGATAGATACATTGTACACCCGTTTGGGTACGCAAGTATTCCCCTTGCACAACCTTTAGCGCTGCCACCAAAAGTTTCATCTGCCCCCGTGATAAGACGTTCTTAACGTCCTCGCCATTAGCTGTCATTTTCAACTCAGCTTTATGAGGACCAACTGTTGAGTGCCCATAACGAAAATCACTTTCCTGATGTTTTTCGAGCGCCTCTTCCAGGGGCAAACCGGCTTCCCAGCCCTGCTTAAGTTGAATGCTAAATGAGTATTGGGGTAAGAAGTGTGCAAGTCGTTGTTGTACCACAGGCTCGAAATTTTCAATGTAGCGAGCTCTTGCGGCCGCCACATTCTCGCCATAGTCGACAAACTGCTTATCCCAATACGCATTTTCACTGGAACGCTGCCTACGTTTCAGTAAACTGTTTCGTTGTTTAAGTACGTGCATAAAGCGTGTCCAGTATTCGATAAATGAATGTTCCACGTGGAACACTCCCCAATCGATGAACTGTCGCCGAATGCGCGGTCCCCCTAAAATGAGTTCGATGGTTTCCGGCGTCATCAGCTGAACAGGCACTAAACGCGCCATTGGACCAAAGGTTCGTGATAACTCACCATCGACTCTAATTTTGACATCGCCTTGTTGGCTGCGTTGAAACCCAACAGTGTGCTTTGAGTCATCTTGTGCGGTTACTTTTGCGAAAATAACGAAGTCATTGATGTCGTGTTTGATGAGCTGCTTGTAGTTCCCTGGGCGAAAAGAGCGCCCTGCTCCCAGACAGTAAATCGATTCAAGTAGACTTGTTTTCCCGCTGCCATTGGCACCAATAAACAAATTGATGCGACGCTCCGGCGTTATCTTTGCTTCGGCAAAATTTCTAAAATTCGTCAGCGCAAGAGCGTCAATATACATACTTAACTAAACAGCCAACCGCGAACTAAAGACGCATCGGCATCACCACATAGAGTGATGAATCGTCTTCGTTATCTTCAATAAGTCCGCTCGCATCTGGACCCGAAAGGGTAATTTTTACTTTCTCACCATGTACGGTGTTCAGCACGTCAATCAAGTAGCTAACGTTGAAGCCAATTTCTAAAGGTTCGCCTTGATACTCGACTTCCACAACTTCTTCGGCTGTTTCTTGCTCTGGGTTATTTGCCGTTAAGCACATTTCCCCATTGCTCAAGGTAACGCGCACGCCTCGATATTTTTCATTAGAAAGAATCGCAGCACGTGAGCAGGCTTGCTTAAGCACATCACGCTCTGCAACCACAAACTTGTCACCGCCTTGTGGCAATACACGTCGGTAGTCCGGGAAGCGGCCGTCTACTAACTTACTGGTAAACGACATACCGTTCGTCTCGACACGAATGTGATTCGCGCCAATCGCGACTTTGGCTTCGTTGTCGGCATGATCAAGTAGCCGCATCAATTCAAGAATACCCTTACGCGGGACAATCACTTGGCGTCCGGCTAGATTCGGTTGCGGCACTTCAACTGAGCTCATAGCGAGGCGATGCCCATCGGTGGCAACCGTGCGCAAAATATTCGCATCGGTTTCAAATAGCATGCCGTTAAGGTAATAACGCACGTCTTGGTTAGCCATCGAAAAGTGGGTGCGCTCCATCAACTCACGAAGGACACCTTGCGTCGTTACCAACTGGATGTCGCTATCCCAATCATCAATATTAGGGAAGTCATCGGCTGACAAGGTCGCTAACGTAAATTTACTCCGCCCCGAACGAATGGTCGCTTTCTCAGCGCTGGCACTTACTTCAACTTGTGCACCTTCCGGCAGACTGCGAACGATATCGACCAACTTCTTCGCCGGCACCGTTACCTGACCTTCTTCGCCGTTCTCAATTGGACAAACAGATACCAACTCGACTTCCAAGTCAGTGCCAGTGAGTCGAATGTGATCGCTGGCAACTTGAATCAGCACGTTCGACAAAATTGGAATCGTATGGCGGCGTTCCACTGCCCCACTTACGACCTGAAGAGGTTTTAAAAACGCGTCGCGATTGATGATGAATTTCATCCCGTCATTCCCCTTTTCTTTTTATATACAGCACCGGCCTGTAACCAAACGCTTTTAGGCTGACAACGTGCGGATTAAGTTTCGATAGTCTTCTTTTATATCATGCTGCTCGTCTTTAAGTTTTTGTATTTTGCGACAAGCATGTAAAACCGTTGTGTGATCACGACCACCGAAGGCATCACCGATTTCTGGCAAGCTGTGATTTGTCAGCTCTTTCGCTAATGCCATGGCTAGCTGTCGTGGCCGCGTTACCGAACGCGTGCGGCGCTTAGACAATAAGTCAGCAACCTTAATATTGTAATACTCAGCAACGGTTTTCTGTATGTTATCAACGGTTACCAGTTTTTCTTGCGCTGCAATCAAATCGCGCAACGCCTCGCGGACAAAGTCGATGGTAATTTGACGTCCTGTTAGATTGACGTTTGCGGCTAAACGATTCAATGCACCTTCAAGTTCACGAACGTTTGAGCGCAGGCGTTTAGCAATAAAAAATGCAACCTCATGCGGCAAGGTAATACCACGCTCTTGCGCTTTGCGAATCAAAATCGCGACTCGGGTTTCCAGTTCCGGTGGCTCAATCGCAATGGTGAGTCCCCAACCAAAGCGCGAACGTAAGCGATCCTCTACCCCTTCGATTTCTTTCGGATAAAGATCACTGGTCATAATAATTTGCTGATTACCTTCAAGTAAGGCATTGAAAGTATGGAAGAATTCTTCTTGTGAACCCTTCTTATTGGCAAAAAAGTGAATATCGTCAATCAGTAATGCATCGACTGACCGATAATAGCGCTTAAACTCGTTGATGGAGTTATTCTTGAGCGCATTCACCATGTCCTGGACAAAACGCTCAGCGCGCATATAAAACACTTTTGCGCCTTTTTTGTTGGCCATGATGGCGTTGCCCACTGCATGTAGCAAGTGTGTTTTACCTAAACCTGTCCCACCATAGACAAACAATGGGTTGTAGACCCCACCCGGGTTTTCGGCAACTTGCAAAGCAGCAGCGCGCGCTAGCTGGTTCGATTTACCTTCAACGAAATTATCAAACGTGTATTCGGGATGGATATTACATTCGAACGCCGGCGCGGGGGTATCTTCATCCCAGGGACTTTGCCGACGTGCTGGACGCTCAACCGCCTGACGACGAATCTCTGAGCGTGCCGCTGGTCGATCACTGCCATTTTTTGCTTGCTCAAGACCCCCAACGACAAAAGAAACATTGGGCGCTTGCGCTCCTTTTTCTTTTGCCGCGTCGGCTAGATAGTCGTTGATCACACTCAGGTACTTGTCTTTGACCCAGTCCACCACATACATATTGGGCGCGTACAACGTAAGCGTGCCATCTTTTTGATCCGCCTGTAATGGCCTGATCCATGTGTTAAAGTGCTGTGTCGACAATTCACCCTGTAGCCGATCAGTACATTGTTGCCAGAGCGATTTGCTCACCCTTCACCCCTGCTTATTCTTATAGCTCGCACGATCCTCATTGGCGCACCCACTTTTGCACCAAAACAACGAGTTTTGTACGGATTATTTTGTATAATTTGATTCCATTGATTGTACTGAAGTCACACCGAATAGGCTAGCCTCGGGGGCAAATTATGCGACCAATTGCGGAAAAGTTATCCACAATAAAAATGATTCGCTTTTGCTAATTGTGGATACCTTTTCACGTTGACTTTGATCCTTTTAATAGGTAGAATTCTCGCTCTAAATTTTTAGGTAACTCGATTACGGAAGTAACGTCATGAAAAGAACATTTCAACCAAGCGTATTGAAGCGCAAGCGCACTCACGGTTTCCGTGCTCGTATGGCAACAAAAAACGGTCGTCAAGTTTTGGCGCGTCGTCGTGCCAAGGGCCGTAAAGTCCTGTCTGCGTAATTGAAGCAGTTTTCATATGGTCGGGAGTTACGCCTGTTAACTCCCGCTCAATTTCAGCAAGTCTTCAATCATCCCCCGGTGAAAGCTGTCACAGCTGAACTCACCATGCTCGCAGTACCCAATCAGTTAGACCATCCTCGCATCGGTGTCACGATTTCTAAGAAACGTGCTAAACGAGCTGTTGATCGAAATCGCATAAAACGCAAGATTCGCGAGAATTTTCGCCTAAAACAGCATAAAATACCGCCATTCGATATTATCGTTATAGCCAAGAGCGGTATCGTCGATCTCGAAAGTGATGTTCTACAACAACGGCTCGATTACTTATGGCGAACATTAACAAAGCGTTGCGTGCAATTCCTATCGGCTGCATCCGACTCTACCAGTGGTTCATAAGCCCACTGTTAGGACCGCGCTGTAGGTTCCACCCAACCTGTTCGCAATACGCCATCGAGGCGATACAAAAGCATGGTATGATGCGGGGCTTCTGGCTTGCCAGTAAACGCATTAGTAAATGTCATCCCGGGCACCCGGGCGGCTACGACCCGGTGCCAAACAATAATGCATCGGAATCAACGAACGAAAGTAAAACAGAGACGAAGGACTTATGAATTCGCCACGTTCTATATTGTTTATCGCCTTTTTGGTGGTCAGCTTTTTCCTCTTCCAAACGTGGGTGGCAGACA
The DNA here is from genome assembly GCF_000753735.1 of Pseudidiomarina atlantica. Lineage (GTDB taxonomy): Bacteria > Pseudomonadota > Gammaproteobacteria > Enterobacterales > Alteromonadaceae > Pseudidiomarina > Pseudidiomarina atlantica. Next base: position 118,602 of record NZ_JPIN01000012.1, read on the forward strand.
CCCCGCCAGCTGGAACTCAAAAAGCCACACAACAAGCGAGCCAACCGACTCCGGGAGGTCAAGCCGAAAGTGCAGTGCCAAACAGCAACAGTGAACTACACGCCGATGAAAGCATTCCATCAGCGACACCTGGTGCAACACCAACGGCTGAAGCTCCACAAAGTGCTCGAGTCAATGTTAAAACTGACGTTCTTGAGGTATCTATCGCGCTTCGCGGTGGTGATATCGTCAACGCGCAACTACTTGAATTCGCGCGAACTCAAGACTCAGAAGAGCGTTTCGAACTCCTCCACGATGACCCAGCGCGCCTGTACATTGCACAATCAGGCCTAGTCGGACGCGATGGCACAGACTCTGCCGCTGGTCGTCCGCTGTTCTACGTGGAACGTGACAGCTACGAGATGTCGGGTGATAGCCTTCGTGTGCCAATGACCTACACTTTAGAAGACGGTTCGAAAATCACTAAAACCTTCGTTTTCAACAAAGGCTCTTATGCGATTGACGTGATTTACACCGTGCAAAACGCCGGCGCCCAACATAAAGAAGTGCAGTTCTACGCACAATTGAAGCAAGTTATGATTCAAGGTGGCGGTAACATGATGATGCCTACCTACTTAGGTGGTGCTTACTCATGGGACGAAGATCGCTATGAAAAATATGCTTTCGATGACATGAAAGATTCGCCGCTGAACCGTGCCACTGAAACCGGCTGGGTAGCGATGCTGGAACACTACTTTGTCAGTGCTTGGATTCCTCGTGTAGAAGGAACCAAACAACTTTCTTCAAGTATTCTGTCGAACAATCAGGCGCTGATGCGTGTCATGTATCCTACCGCGACCGTTGCGCCAAACAGCAGCGCTGATATTCGCGCCACCTTGTTTGTTGGACCTAAAGACCAAGACGCGATGGCCAATGTTGCCGAGAACCTCGACTTAACCGTCGATTATGGTTTCTTGTGGTGGTTGGCCCAGCCGATCTTTAAATTACTGCAAATTCTGCAGAGCTTCCTGATCAACTGGGGTCTGTCGATTATCGCAGTCACCGTGATCATCAAAGCCGTACTCTACCCGCTGACCAAAGCACAATATGTCTCTATGGCAAAAATGCGCATGGTGCAGCCGAAAATGCAGGCTTTGAAAGAGCGCTATGGCGACGACCGTCAAAAAATGTCGCAAGCCATGATGAAGCTCTACAAAGAAGAGAAAGTAAACCCACTCGGCGGCTGTTTGCCGATGCTACTGCAATTACCAATCTTCCTGGCCTTGTACTGGGTCTTGTTGGAGAGTGTCGAATTACGTCACGCGCCGCTGTTCCTGTGGATTGAAGATTTATCGGCGAAAGACCCGTACTACATCTTGCCATTGTTGATGGGTGTGTCGATGTGGTTCATGCAAAAACTACAGCCGACGCCGGCCACAGATCCGATGCAACAGAAGATCATGCAGTATATGCCGGTTATCTTTACGGTGTTCTTCCTGTGGTTCCCATCAGGTCTGGTACTGTACTGGTTAAGCAACAACTTGATCACTATCGGCCAGATGCAATGGATCTACCGTGGCCTTGAGAAGAAAGGCATCATGGAGCGCCGTAAGAAAAAATGAGTCTAGAACTCTCGAACGATACCATTGTTGCGCAAGCCACGCCTCCCGGGCGTGGTGGCGTCGGTATCGTTCGCGTCAGTGGCCCAGCAGCACGGCGCGTCGCCGAAACTCTGCTCGGCCATTGCCCTACCCCGCGTAAAGCCGAATACACGCCATTTCGTGATAGCCAAGGTCAATTGCTAGACGAAGGCATCGCGCTGTTTTTTGCTGGCCCCAATTCTTTTACCGGTGAAGATGTCCTTGAGCTGCAGGGACACGGCGGCCCTGTACTTATTGATATGATTATTAAAGCGATCCTCGACTTACCCGATGTGCGCCCCGCACGCCCGGGTGAGTTTAGCGAACGCGCCTTTTTAAACGACAAGCTTGATTTAACCCAAGCTGAAGCCATTGCCGATCTTATCGACACTACCTCGGAACAAGCTGCCAAAGCTGCCCTACAAAGCTTACAGGGCGGTTTCTCACACGAGATCGACCAGTTGGTCGATGCGGTGATTGCGCTGCGCATGTTCGTTGAAGCCGCCATCGACTTTCCCGACGAGGAAATCGACTTTCTTAGTGACGGCAAAGTCGCTGCAGACTTGGAAGCCATTCTCGACAATATGCACAGCGTCATGGTGCAAGCCAAGCAAGGCTCGTTGCTGCGAGAAGGCATGAAGGTGGTCATTGCTGGACGCCCCAACGCTGGCAAATCCAGCTTATTGAATGCCCTCGCTGGACGTGAATCCGCAATCGTGACCGCCATTGCCGGCACCACGCGTGATGTCTTACGCGAGCATATTCAAATTGACGGTATGCCACTGCATATCATTGATACCGCCGGCTTGCGTGAAAGCCCTGATGAAGTCGAACGCATTGGTATTCAACGCGCGTGGGACGAGATCCGAGGCGCTGACCGGGTACTCTTTATGGTCGACGCCACCGAAACAGACGCCGTCCATCCAGCCGATATTTGGCCTGAGTTTTTTGAGCAGTTGCCGGCCGAATTGCCCTTTACAGTGATTCGCAACAAAGTCGATTTAAATGCCGAACCAGTGCAAATTGAAACCATTGCTGGCATCCCTGTGCTGCATTTGTCAGCCAAAACCGGCCACGGTATTGAACTGCTCCGCGAGCACTTGAAACAATGCGTTGGCTACCAAGCCACCAGCGAAGGCAGCTTCATGGCGCGCCGTCGTCATCTAACCGCGCTAGAAAAAGCACGTGAGCACTTACTTACTGGACAAGAAGCATTAGAGCAGCATGTTGCTGGTGAAATTCTGGCTGAAGAGCTACGCTTAGCGCAGCAACATTTGAATGAAATCACCGGAGAATTCACCTCCGATGATTTGCTAGGTAAGATCTTTAGCTCCTTTTGCATCGGTAAATAACCGCCCCCCATCGAGACTAGTAAGTCTCGACGTCCGTAACTTTACCGTCCTCTATTAAAACACAGGCCATTCCAATCGTTAGTTCACCCGTAACTGACTTACCTAAAACTTGAAGAAACTCGGTGAGCCATTCGTCATCCTGTTGCATGCATAGTGATCCTAGCCTCAACATGCTTAACTCATTTTGAATTGCAGCCTCTCCTTCGGCGATGATCTCTTGTTCCTTCGTCGGTAAACCAAACAAAGCGCGCCATTCCATAACTTTCTCTCCTTGGGCTTAGACACTGCCATCATGCTGCACTCGAGCGACAATTTCAGTTGCACACAATTCGCACATGAAATGACGTTTAACCTCGCCTTAAAATATGACTTTCGGAGCTCTCGGTAGGTTTGCCAAGAGCTATACTTATTAGACTCGTCACTTGCCAAAGTAAACATTTTTGATTACATTTTAACTTCATCACAAGGATGTGAAATGAAACAACGTGAATTTCAACGTTGGCTTCAACGACAGGGTGTCGAAATACGACAGGGCAAAAATCACTTAAAACTTTATTTCAGAGGAAAACAAAGTGTGATGCCACAACACCCGAGCAAGGAAATCGGCACTGCTTTACGCCAAGCCATTATCAAACAATTGGGGCTAGATAAATGCAATACCCAGTCATAATTGAGCCCGATGGTAACAATTACATGGCAAGCTTTCCGGATATTCCGGAGGCATTGACCTGTGGCAAAACTTATCAAGACGCCTTGCTTCAAGCCCAAGACGCGTTACTTACTGCCTTTGAGTTTTACTTTGAAGATCAACGTAGTGTGCCTTTACCTTCACCCGCACAGGGTCGAGATACGGTAAATGTACCGGCAAGTGTTTGGGTTAAGGTGCTAGTGCTAAATACAATGTTGGAGCAACGGATTAGCCAAGCTGAACTCGCTAAACGAATGGGAACACGTAAACAGGAAATGCAACGCGTGATCAATTTAGGGCATAATACCAAAATCGACACGTTGAACAGAGCACTAGAGGTCATGGGAAAACGCCTGCAGGTCTCTGTTGACTAAGCCTCACCCTCACACCCTACAACGAGAGTAACAACATGGGTCTTATCGTTAAGCTAGTCCTAGGTATTGTTTTTGGTATTTTAATCGGCTTGTACATGCCGGAGTGGTTCACGCAATTATTGCTCACCTTTAAAAGTCTGTTTGGTGAGTTACTATTTTTCACCATTCCACTATTAATTCTGTTCTTTATCACCAGCGGTATTGCTGGGCTGCCGCAGAATTCCGGCAAATTGTTGGGCCGCACGCTGGTGATTGCTTATCTCTCGACCATTGTGGCGGGCATCGCAGCTTATTTCATCGCGAGTTTAGTGGTCCCCATGCTAACCGCCGCTGGCACCGATGCTAGTACCGCTACACAAGTGCTTGAGCCCTTCATTACTATGGATATTCCGCCAGTGTTCGGCATCATGACGGCACTGGTTTTGGCCTTTATTTTTGGCTTAGGCATCGCCGCCACTCAGGCAACCGCGCTTAAGCAGCTGTCTGACCAAGGGCGAGATATCATCGAGCGCTTGCTGGCGAAAGTAATTATTCCGCTATTGCCGTTCTACATTGCCGGTGTCTTTGCCGGGATGGCGCATGCCGGAACTGTGTTCCAAACCCTGCAAACCTTCGGTGTCGTGCTGCTGATGGCAGTCGCATTACACTGGGTGTATCTCAGCGCTATGTACGTGCTCGCTGGCTTGCGTCAAGGCCGTAGCCCGCTAATGCTGATCAAGAACATGCTACCGGCCTACTTTACTGCCTTAGGCACCATGTCGAGCGCTGCAACCATTCCTGTAACGCTGCGCTGCGCGCGCGAGAACAAGGTGAACGACGACGTCGCGGATTTTGTCATTCCACTTTGCGCAACGACTCACTTAGCTGGCTCAACCATTACTATTGTCAGTTGCGCGCTGGCGGTCATGTTTCTCCATGATTCGCTAGCGATTCCCTCGTTTTTCACTATTTTGCCGTTTATCATGATGTTAGGTGTGGTCATGCTGGCAGCGCCAGGTGTGCCTGGTGGCGCGGTGATGTCTGCAGTAGGTCTACTCGGTTCTATGCTAGGCTTTGGTGAAACCGCTGTCGCGCTGATGATCGCCTTGTATATGGCGCAAGATAGCTTTGGTACCGCATGTAACGTCACAGGAGACGGCGCAATCGCGTTATTAGTGGATGACCGCAACAACAACTAAGTTCGCGCAATTTGGTTTTGACTACACCCGTTTCCGGTTCGGTATTCGAACCGGAAGCGCTGCCTGTTTGGCGTTATTCTTGGCCTGGGCACTTGGCCTAGAACATCCACAATGGGCTGCTATGACCGTTTGGTCGGTATCACAGCCTACCCGAGGCTTACTGCTAGAAAAGGCCGGCTATCGAGCGCTAGGTACCATTATTGGTACCACTGTCGGCATCCTCATCGTAACGCTGACGCTTGATGCGACCTTTTACGCTGGATTATTACTGACGCTGTGGGTCGTGGGTTGCGTCTACACCTCGACCTTGCTGCATGGTTTGATTTCCTATGGTGCCGTGCTGGCTGGCTACTCAGCTTCCATGGTGGTACTGCTAACGCGCACCACCGATGCGTTACTCCCGCTCGGCATCGACCGCATGATCACCGTGATGCTGGGTATCTTTACTGCCCTTATCATCGGCTATTTGTTCACTTATAAACGTGCTGAACAAACCCTCGTCAACCGTGTGCGTCGACACACTGCGGCGAACTTGCAACTACTTGCTAAAGCCTTTGCCCAAGGCAGTATTGATAAGTTACCGATCCACGAGCAGATCACCCAACTGGCGCACTTAGAAACCCAGCTTGCCGAGCACGGCACTGGTTCGCCTTCGGCGCATTTATCGGCGCGTTTGTTTCGACGCTTACTGAACGCGCAATTAGGTATTTTTGCACAACTGGAGACGCGCTATTTTAGCGGCGAAGGTTTAACTGCGTCAGAACCCCTCAGTGAGGCCCTGAACACCTGCGCGCAAGCCATTATTGATAATGACATCAACGCCATGCGCACAAGTATCGCAGCATTACAGCCTTTGGTTGTCGAAACACCGCTGGCCGCCGCTTTCGCCGAGTTTGAGCAAGCGGCAACGGAACGTCTAGCCTTCCGTGAAAGTGGCGCCGCCGCGCAATCGGTGCGTGCTCCTTCGGTGTTGTTGCATCGTGACTGGCGTGGCGCCAAAGAGACTGCGCTACGCACTTTTGCGGTGATGGGACTCATAAGCATGTTTTGGGCGATCACCGGCTGGCCGCAAATTGGCTTTTTGCTACTGGGTGCATCCGTAATGCTGACCCTATTTTCGACCGCAGAAAATCCGGCGAAGACCATGTATTACGTGTTCTTGGGACAAACGGCAGGCGCCAGCTTGGCATTGTTGATTCAAGCTTTCTTATGGCCGCATACCGACAGCATTTTCACCATGCTGCTGTGTTTATTACCGGTAGTGCTGTTGGCGGGAATCCCCATGGCGCATAACCGCACCGCACCGGGTTCGATGGACGCTATCTTAGTATTTCTACTGTTAATGCAGCCCAATTTGCATTATGAATTTGACGCTTTTCAATCGGTCAGTATTGCGCTTGCAGTTATCGCGGCACCACTGTTGGCCATGGCCAGTTATCGGTTGGTATTTCCGACCAATTTGCGAAGCCGCCAGCGACATTTGCTGCAAGCGCTGGAGCGTGAGTTAAACGAACTGAACGAACGTAAACTTTCGGAACAACAATTGCTGCGCTATCGTGCGCGCTTCTATCATCGCTTGTTTAAACTCTATCAAATCGCTGACAAGCTCGACTTCAACGCCAAACTAACGGCTGCTCGCTGGCTCATTCGGGTGCAGCAGGCACTTGATCAACAGACATAAAAAAAGCGCACTCAAGAGAGTGCGCTTGGCGTTCTAAAGACGTGCTCTTATTCCACTGTATTCGGCACAATCCGCAACTCAACGCGACGGTTTAGCTGACGCCCTGTTTCGGTTTCGTTGGTGGCCACCGGTTGCGTCTCACCAAAGCCCATAGTGGTTACGCGACGTGAATCCACCGCATTACCCACCAAATGGTTGCGCACCGCATTGGCACGGTTCAGCGACAATTGTTGGTTGTATTCCGCTGAGCCGGTGCTATCGGTGTGACCTTCAACGATCATCGTGGTTTTTTCGTACTGGTTCAAAACCCGTGCCACATCGTTCAGCACTGGATTGAAGTTCGACGCGATGACCGCACTGTCGGTGGCAAAGGTAATGTTACTCGGCAATTGCAAGCGAATGGTATCGCCATCTCGAATAACCTGTACGCCGCTACCCGATAGTTCTTCGCGGAATTGCTCTTCTTGACGGTCCATGTACGAGCCAATTGCACTGCCAGCCAGCGCTCCTACTGCAGCACCCCAAACATAGCGACTCTTGTCATGATCACCGGTGCCTTTACCAAGCAATGCACCCGCTACAGCACCAATGGCTGCGCCTTTTTGCGTATTGGTCATTGGTGTTTGACAACCAGCTACAAAAACAGCTGTTGCGGCAATAACTGGAATCCATTTGTTCATGACACAACCTCTTAATTAAGCAAATGAGTGTCTTTACAAAGTAGCATATGTGTAAGATTAGCGTATGCCCTTTACCAAAAATTAAGGCTCCAGCCGAATCAGTTGGCCGCTTTCGCTGTCGGTTAACACGTACACATGACCGTCTGCACTCACTGTGACCGCGCGCAAACGACTGCCGTCGGCGACCTCAATTTCATCAGCTAAGCGCCAGCCCTCGGGCGTTGGTGCAAACACTTGTAAGCGTTTACCGGCCAACTGCGTGACCAATAAGTGCCCTTGCCACTGCGCTAGCAAACTGTGTTGATACAGCGCCATATCCGATGGTGCCAGCGATGGCGTCCATTGATAGACCGGCTCGACAACGCCGGGCAGTTGCTGATAAGGCGTCACCATAGCCCCAGTGTAATCAATGCCGTAACTGACGATTGGCCAGCCGTAATTTTTGCCCGCCTGCAATCGGTTAATTTCATCTCCACCTTTAGGACCATGTTCATGCTGCCAGAGTGTATCCGTTTGCGCGTCGTAGACGATGCCCTGACTGTTGCGATGGCCGTAGCTAAAAATATACCCACCGGCTTTGTCTGGGAACGGGTTGTCAGCAGCGGCGCTGCCATCGGCGTTCATCCGCACTGTCTTGCCAAAGTGGTTACTGAGCACTTGCGCCTGTTCACGCCAGTCAAAGCCATCACCGAGAGTTAGTATCAAGGTATTATCCGCAAGCCAAGCCATGCGTCCACCATAGTGCGCTGCCCCCTCACGCTGCGCATCTGCGGCGAAAATTTGTTGCAGCTCCGTCACTCGTAAGGGGCGGGTTCGAGATAGCTCACCACGCGCTACACAGGTGGTATTAGCTTTCACCGTTCCGCAAGAATAACTGAAGTAGATTGCGCGACTTTCGGCAAAGTCAGGAGCCAAAGTTACCGCAAATAAACCGCTTTGCCCCGATACGAACAGCTCCGGCAATGCTAAGGGGATGTCATCGACAAAGCCAAGTTCAGAAATATGTTTAAAGCCCCCGTTGCGCTCAGTCACCAAAAAGCTACCCGGTTGTTCCGGTAGTTCAGTGAGGTCCCACGGATAGTTCAAGTCATTCGCCAACACCACTTCGTTCAGGGCTAGGCCTAGCAATAGCAGCATACTCATACCATCGGCTCCTCTAATTCACGGGGCGTTGGTCGCCACAGCCGATCAAACAACCAGCCGGCCAGTGCACCCGTTGCGGCCATCGCTAATAATCCCGTCCACTCACGAGTTGCCGCGATCAATGTTGGCATTGGCGCAATACTGTTGACCAATGTGAATGCCACCAATAAACCGACAAATCCGGCCACCACGAACCACCAGCGTTCGGCGGCACTGCGCCAACGCGCAAGCGCGGCTGCAAGCGGTAAAGCAACAATCATAACAGCAGCAACAATTGCAGCGAAAATTGGCGAAAAATGAGTAATATCGTGAATTATCGTCGAAATTCTGACATCGAACGGAACAGGAACAGATAGCGCAACAAGCGCGGCCAAATTGAATTGGGTTTGAATAATGCTGCCAACAATGGCGGCTCCTACTACGGCTATCACAAAGGCGATTAAAGTACGCAGCATGCCACCTCCGGCGTGGGATTAATTAAAAAGAAACGCTTAGCCAATCGTCCTGTGCATTGAACTGCAGGCTTTGCACTTGGTCATCACGCTCAATATTGACCAAATTCTGTTGCTCCGTCCACAATTCTTGCAGTGCTTTTTGTTTCACGCGCAGACCGTTTAGTGCGGTTGGCATGGCGACCTCCTGATAAACCCAAAAATCGCGTCCTTCAACCTGATAGCCCACGCTCTCTAACGTTAACGGCTGCCCATCTGCGGTTTGCAAGGCAAAGGCTTCCAACACATACGCAGCAAACAGTGCGCGGGTTTCTTCATCGGTGTGAATATCGGCCTGCTTTTTATTAAACAATTCGCCAACGGCGTGCTCAGCATCATGCAACACAAAGCGATGCATAATCTCAATATTGCCTGTACGCTCGTTAAATAGAATGGTCGTAACCCCAGACTTGAGTTGGTGGGCAGCTAAGCTACCCACCCAACACAAGGCGACGGCCAGCAAAAAGAACTTAGTTCTCATCGCTCTCCTCGTCTTCAGCCGCTTCAGATTTCAATTTAGTTTTGGCTTCTTGCATCAAGTCACGACTGATGTGATCGGTGCCACGGGTTGCTTTAAACGCTTCAATCCGTGATTCGATAAAGCGGCGCGGATAATAGTTGTTGGCGATATCCACGTCTGCAGTTTCCCAGTTCGGGTCTACCGCAAAGCTCACCACTTCTTTATCGGTCACAATCAACTTACTCACCTGCTTGGCGTTACGACGCCAAATCTCAGCTGGAATGTGATAACTGTCAGTACTGCCATCAGCATAGGTCATTTCCAACAAAATCGGCATCACCAAACCACCGACGTTCGAGAAGTCGAGCACATAGTAGTTTTTGTCTTCGGCCACCGCACGATCAAACACGCGACGCTCCCAAGGCTCAAGCTTTTCGAGGAACGACTGATAGGCGTTGCGTTGCTTGTTCGTCACCGTAAAGCGATCGTTGTCGTCGTGGAAATCGCGTACATCTGGGTTCATTTCTACCCACGTTTTGCGACCTTCGGCTTCATTACGCTGCACAAAGTACGAGACTGGCTTTTCAGCTTCAGCTTCACGATGACGCTGCCAATCAATATCTGGGTCTTCTGTGTCTAAGCGCAATTTATAAACCCGATCCAGGCTCAAATCGACATGATCGGTAGTGTAGAACCAACCGCGCCAGAACCAGTCAAGATCTACCCCTGAAGCTTCTTCCATAGTGCGGAAAAAGTCAGCTGGCGTTGGACGCTTGAACATCCAACGCTGCGCAAATTCGCGGAAAGCGAAGTCAAAGAGTTCACGACCCATGACTACTTCGCGCAAGATATTCAATGCTGCAGCTGGCTTCGTGTATGCATTTGGACCTAAGCGCAACACACTGTCCGACTGGGTCATAATCGGTACTTGTACCGATGACTTCATATAATCAATGATGCCGCGAGGCTCAACACCCCATGGAATCTGGGGATCCCATTCACGCCCTGCAACGCCGTCGAGGAAACTATTAAGGCCCTCATCCATCCAGGTCCATTGGCGCTCGTCAGAGTTCACAATCATCGGGAAGTAAATGTGACCAATCTCATGAATCACCACTCCGATCAAAAAGCGCTTCTCCGCCAGTGAATAAGTGCGTGTACCATCATCTTGCAGCTCTGTACGCGGACCATTAAAGGTGATCATCGGGTATTCCATGCCACCAACCGGACCATTCACCGATTGCGCAGTTGGATACGGATAATCGAACGAGAAACGACTATAAACTTCCATAGTGTGAATGACCGATGCGGTCGAATATTTCTTCCACAAGTCGCCACCCTCTTTCGGATAAAATGACATGGCCATGACTTCTGGCTGTACGTCACCACCTTGCTGATAGCCTTGCGCATCCCAGATGAACTTACGCGAGGACGCCCACGCAAAATCACGCACGTTGTCGGCTTTGAATCGCCACACTTTACGCTCATCGGTACCGGCTTTCTCGTTCTCCAATGCTTCCTCTTCGGTAACAACAAACACTGGCGCATCAGCCGTACGGGCTTGCTCTAAACGCTCACGTTGCTCAGCTGTAAGCACTTGCCGCGGGTTCTGCAAGACACCACTGGCAGACACAATATGATCTGCTGGAACATCGATGCTGACCTCAAAATCACCAAATTCCATGGTGAATTCGCCGCTGCCTAAGAATTCTTTATTAGTCCAGGCTTCGTAGTCAGTAAATGCTGTCACGCGTGGGTACCACTGCGCGATTAGGAAGATATCGTTACCACCTTCGCGGGCATCGTCAGGGAAGTGCTCATAACCCGCACGAGCGCCAACCGCGTCTTCTTCAACGATGTTATAACCGAAGTCGATGGCGATTTCGGTCTTTTCACCTGGTGCCAAAGGCTCCGGTAAATCAACCCGCATGTTGGTGCCGACAATAGTGAAGCTCAACGCGTCACCACCATCAGCTGCAACTTTCTTGATTTCAAAACCAAGTTCGTTATCACTCATGAACTGCTGTCGACGCAATTGTCCAAGCGATAATCGTGCCGGTTTATCAATACCGTTCAAATCGACGTCAGGGCGGCTGCCAAAGGTATCGGTACGCTCAGCTATAGAATCATTGCGAAAGATGTTTTGATCTAAATGAAACCAAATGTATTTCAGCGTGTACGGAGAATTGTTGTGATAAGTAATAGTTTCAGAGGCATCGAGACGACGCTTCTCTTCATCTAAGCGAACGTTGATTTCATAATCAGCGCGCTGTTGCCAATAGTTTTCACCTGGTTCACCGGCCGCACTGCGATAAACGTTGGGGGTTGGAAGCACTTCATCAAGTTGACGAAACTTGTCTTCGTAGTCGCCTTTGGTCTGTTTGATCGCCGAAGCATAGACATCACCCATACCAAAACTGACTACGGCAACAGCTGCTACCGAAAGCCAAATACTCGAACGCTGCATAGTAATTCTCTTTTTGCTGAAATAATGAATGAAAAGTATCAAACTTCAGGCATCATCACCATCGCATTGGTCGTAAAAAGTTTCCTTTTGTCGCTTCTTGTGCTTTACATTAAAGTAACACGGAAAAATAAGAACAATAGTGGATCCTGAAGTTGCACACGAGACCTCTACATTCATTTGCCAGTAGCTCATTTCGCTATTTTTCCTTGATATGCCTGTGGCTACTGGTTTGGTGGGCTGCTCGACTACTCGAATACCAACCCTATATTAGCCTTTGGTATCCGCCTGCTGGTTTGTCACTCGCTACTTTTATACTCATTGGTCGCCGCGGTTTTCTACCGATACTTGCTGCAACCCTGTGCGCTGGCATGTGGATGTATTTAGAGCAATCACAACCGCCGCCGCTCGGTACACAACTCTGGAATAGCCTCATTCTTGGCTCTGCGCATACCCTTGCCTACGCCATCGGTGGTTTCTATTTTCATGCCACCATTGGCAAATGGGAGCTTCACCAAGCTCCTCAACGGGTGTTGTCTTTTCTCTCAATTATCATTCTGACAACCCTGCTCGGCACTTGGTCTGGGCTTACCGGTTTCTATTTAATCGGCGGCATGAGCGCCGACAATATTGCCAGTAGCTGGCTCCTCTGGTGGATTGGCGACTTAGCCGGGGCGTTGGTGTTAACACCCTTTTTCATCCTAGTGTTATCACGGATCTGGGATTACGACTCAAGTTGGTTACGGCCACTGACCGTCAAGCGCAGCCATATGCCTTTATGGCAACATCTATGGCACCGTAAGCTATTTATCATGATCGCAATTGTCGGCCTGGTGATTACCTCTGATTACTACTACAACCATCCGGCCGTGGCCTACTTCATCTTTTTTGTCAGCTTGCCGCAAATGTGGATTGTTTTTACCGAGTCACTCGAACGAACCTTGGTGAGTCTTGCGATAATTAGCTTAGTGATTGCCCTTTGGTTCGGCTTTTACGGCGTCGACGAACATGCACTCACCTACCAATTTGCCCTATGTGTGATTGCTGCAAATGCCTACTTTGGACTATCTGTTCCATCATTATTGCAGCAAAATCGCGATCTTGAACAACAAACTAGAATCGACAACCTAACCCAAGTTGCCAGTCGCGCACACTTCTTTAAACTCGCCGAACGTCAATTACAGGGCCGGCGTGACTCAGATTTTCCACTCGCTTTAGTGGTTTTCGATCTCGACGCATTTAAAGCGATTAACGACCAGTATGGGCATCTTGTTGGCGACCAAGCCTTAGTGTTGGCGGCACAAACCATTCGTGCCTTGATCCGCCAAAGCGATTTACTCGGGCGCTTTGGCGGTGACGAATTCCTGCTGTTATTGCACGATCAAGATCTGCAACAAGCCCATGAGACCGTTGATCGCCTCCGCCAAAGCTTACCTGCGGTAGCTACACCCAAAGGATCGGTGCAACTCTATGCGAGCTTCGGCATTGTCGAAATTAGCCACAACGAGACCTTACAAGACGCCTTACAACGTGCCGATAGCGCCTTGTTACAAGCTAAACGCAAAGGCCGCAATCAAGTGGTATCATAAGCATCATTAACGTCTTCAAATATCGACAGAGTAAGTCTTATGCCAACTATCGACATCCTTGTTGCAACCACCTCTGGCAACACTGAGTATTTAGCTGATCAACTCAGCGAACAACTACAAAACGCAGGTTTCCAAACCCGCATGCATTACGAACCTGATTACGGTGAATTAATCGGCGCACTCGACGCTGAGAGTATCTGGTTAGGCTGTGTCGCTAGCCATGGTGCTGGTGAATACGCCGATAGCATGCTTGATTTTGCTGCCGATCTGCACCGTAAACTGCCGTCACTGGTTGATCTCCGTTATGCCGTTATTGCCGTAGGTGACAGTTGCTACGATACCTACTGCGCAGCAGGCCGTGATTTTGATCAATTACTGGAAAAATGTGGTGCCAAACGGCTGATTCCAACCCTTGAAATTGATATGTCGCAAGACGATCCGGAGAAAAAAGCATCAACATGGTTAGGATCTATACTGACGCATCTGTGAGTAAAGCCTGTATAAGATCATCTGAGATCTGTAGATACTCACTGTACAACTATGTGTATAACTCTAGCTGTGGATAAACACCTAAGTTATCCACCGGTTGATCAGAACAAGGATCAGGTATTGATCACAGTTTAATGGATCGTTTTGATCCTTGATCCAATTGACTTGCAGTCGGTTATCCACAGAATTCTCAATGCTAGTAGTAATAGCAATAAAAGATCTAAACAAAAGATCCTTTTCTTTTTTTAATGATCTTTAAAGCCTTTTCGTCAAAAATGAAAAAGCACTAGTGAACGAAATTTAACCGTTTCGATCTAAGCCATTTAGCGTTAAACTATACGGCTACATTTTTTCACTTAGGTTATCTGGAAAGCTTTATGTCAAACCACGCTTCTTACCATCAGCATTACGACGTTATTGTCGTTGGTGGAGGACATGCCGGCACCGAAGCAGCGCTTGCTGCAGCTCGCATGGGCTGTCAAACATTGTTGCTGACGCACAATATCGAGACACTGGGACAAATGTCATGTAACCCAGCCATTGGTGGTATTGGTAAAGGTCATTTGGTGAAAGAAATTGATGCCCTAGGCGGTGCCATGGCAATAGCTGCTGATCGTGCAGGGATTCAATTTCGCACGCTCAATTCATCGAAAGGCCCAGCAGTTCGAGCCACACGTGCCCAAGCTGATCGCGTGCTGTACAAAGCTGCCATTCGTAATCTACTTGAAAATCAAGAAAACCTAAGTTTGTTCCAGCAAGCCTGCGATGACTTGATCGTCGAAAATGATCGTGTCGTTGGTGTGGTCACTCAAATGGGTTTGAAATTCAGTGCGAAAACCGTTGTTTTGACCGTAGGGACGTTTTTAGGCGGACAAATTCACATTGGTTTGAATAATTATCAAGGCGGACGTGCAGGCGATCCTCCAGCCAATGCTTTGGCCAAACGCTTACGTGAGTTACCACTACGAGTGGACCGGTTAAAAACCGGTACACCGCCGCGGATTGACGCCAAATCGATCGATTTTTCAGTGATGCAAGAACAGCCTGGTGACACACCCACGCCGTTGTTCTCGTTTATGGGCAAACCTGAAGATCATCCGCAGCAAATTAGTTGCTACATCACGCACACTAACGAACGTACCCACGATGTTATTCGTGGTGGTCTGGATCGTTCGCCGATGTATTCCGGTGTTATTGAGGGTGTCGGTCCGCGCTATTGTCCGTCGATCGAAGACAAAGTCATGCGCTTTGCCGACAAGAACTCGCATCAGATCTTCGTTGAACCTGAAGGATTGAATACTCATGAAGTCTATCCAAATGGTATCTCAACCAGTTTGCCGTTTGACGTGCAAGTAGAATTGGTGCGTTCGATCAAAGGCTTCGAAAATGCGCATATTACGCGCCCTGGTTACGCCATCGAATACGATTATTTTGATCCTCGTGATCTGCAGCAGACGCTGGAAACCAAATACATTCAAGGTTTGTTCTTTGCTGGGCAAATTAACGGTACCACGGGCTACGAAGAAGCCGGTGCACAGGGTTTGGTTGCAGGTCTCAATGCTGCTTTGCAAGCGCAAGACAAAGAACCATGGGCACCACGTCGTGATAATTCATACATGGGCGTATTGATCGACGATCTTTCAACCTTAGGCACCAAAGAGCCCTATCGGATGTTCACTTCACGTGCTGAATACCGCTTGTTGCTACGCGAAGACAATGCCGATATGCGTTTGACCGAACAAGGTCGTAACTTGGGCTTAGTCGATGATGCACGCTGGGCACGATTCAACGAAAAAATGGAAGCCATCGCACAAGAGCAACAACGGTTGCGCAGCACTTGGATCCACAAAGATCATCCAGCTGTAACGGCGGTAAACGAGTTGGTGAAAACGCCAATCACCAAAGAGGTCAACGGAGAAGATTTACTCCGTCGGCCAGAAATCACTTACGCTGCGATGATGCAAATTAGCGATTTAGGCCCCGGCTTGAGCGACCAAGAAGCCGCTGAACAAGTTGAAATTCAAACCAAATACGCTGGTTATATTGCGCGTCAGCAAGATGAAATTGCGAAACAATTACGTCACGAAAACACCAAGTTACCGTTGAACTTCGACTATGCCAGCATCAAGGGCTTGTCGAACGAAGTTATCGCCAAATTGAACGCGCATCAGCCCGAGACTGTCGGCAAAGCGGCACGTATTTCGGGGATCACACCGGCGGCTATTTCGATGCTGTTGGTGCATTTGAAAAAACAAGGGTTGCTACGGAAAAGCGCATAAGCATGCAAGCAAAATTAGCTCAACTTATTGATGCTGCTGGTCTTGATATCCCGGCAGTGCAACAGCAACAACTGTTGCAATTGGTCGCCTTGCTCGACAAATGGAATAAGGCTTACAATTTAACTTCAGTGCGCGATCCGCAGCAAATGCTCAGTCGCCATATTGTCGATAGTTTGGTAGTGTTACCGCATCTACAGGGTAAACGCTTTATCGATGTCGGCACCGGGCCTGGTTTACCAGGATTACCGCTGGCCATCGTCTGTCCTGATCGCGAATTTGTATTGTTAGATAGCTTAGGCAAGCGCATTCGTTTTATCCGCCAGGTCTGTCACGAGCTGGGGCTTAAGAATGTTAAAGCGGTGCAAAGTCGAGTGGAAGATTACCAAGACCCGACTAAATTTGATGGTGTGATAAGTAGAGCCTTCGCCTCGCTTAGTGATATGCTCACTTGGTGTGCGCACTTACCTTCTGCTGAAGGCGCATTTTATGCCTTGAAAGGCATCTATCCCGAAGCAGAAATAGCGGCTTTACCAGCCAACTATACTGTGACCGACGTCATTCCACTTAAAGTGCCAGACGTCGCTGCCGAGCGTCATTTACTTATTATAAAAACAAGAGGTTAGCGTCACGTGGGTAGAATCATTGCAATCGCAAATCAAAAAGGCGGCGTCGGTAAGACGACCACTGCAGTGAATTTGGCTGCCTCGATGGCGGCAACCCGACGCAAAGTATTGCTCATCGACTTAGATCCGCAAGGTAACGCCACTATGGGGAGTGGTGTCGACAAGTATGAAGTCGAGAATACAGCTTACGAACTGTTAGTCGATCAGAAGCCAGCGAGCGAAGTTATCGTTACCGAAACCAATGGTAAATATGACCTTGTTGCCGCCAATGGCGACGTCACCGCCGCTGACGTCAAGCTCATGGAAACCTTTGCACGTGAGCAACGCTTAGCCAATGCGCTGAAACCGGTGCAAGACAACTACGATTTTATTTTTATCGATTGCCCGCCTTCACTCAGTATGTTGACCGTCAATGCGATGGCGGCTGCCGACTCTGTATTGGTGCCGATGCAGTGTGAATATTACGCCCTTGAAGGCCTCACAGCGCTCATGGACACCATTGAACGCCTTGCTGAAGCGGTGAATCCACGATTACAAATCGAAGGCATTCTGCGCACCATGTACGATCCGCGTAACCGTCTGGCCAATGACGTTTCCGAGCAGTTGAAGGCGCACTTTGGTGCGAAAGTCTATCGTACCGTGATTCCACGCAATGTGCGCTTAGCTGAAGCACCAAGCTTCGGCGCGCCTGCCATGTATTATGACAAGTCGTCGACAGGCGCCAAAGCCTATCTTTCGCTAGCTGGTGAACTCATTCGCCGCGCAGAACAATTAAAAAAAGCCGAATCAGCGGCTGAAGCCTGAGGGAAGCAAGCACTATGTCTGCCAAAAAACGAGGACTTGGACGCGGATTAGATGCGTTACTGACCACTAGCAAGCATGCACGTGATCAAGAACAAAGCAGTGATGACGCAGTCAAGGATGTTGACCTGACCAAAGGTGAACTGCAGAAACTGCCCATCGAATTTTTGCAACCAGGTAAATACCAACCACGCAAAGATATGTCGCCTGAGGCGCTTGAAGATCTCGCCGCCTCGGTGAAAGCGCAAGGCATCATTCAACCGATAGTGGTGCGTGAGTTAGAAACCGATAAATACGAGATCATTGCCGGTGAGCGCCGTTGGCGTGCAGCTCAAATGGCGCGTCTAAGCGAAGTTCCTTGCTTAGTGAAAAGCGTGCCTGATGAAGCCGCAGTAGCCATTGCGCTGATTGAAAACATTCAGCGTGAAGATTTAAATGCAATGGAAGAAGCAACGGCGTTGCAGCGTTTGCTCGATGAATTCCAACTTACCCATCAAGAAGTAGCGGATGCTGTTGGTAAATCACGCGCGACCGTCACCAACCTGTTGCGTTTGAATAATTTAGAACAAGAAACCAAAACTCTCCTTGAACGTGGCGATATTGAACATGGCCACGCCAAACTTCTGCTTGCACTGCAAGGCGAACAACAAAGCGAGATCGCGCGCACTATTGCCGCTAAAGCAATGACCGTGCGGGAAGCTGAGAAGCTCGTCCGTTTGACCTTAGAGCCGAAAAAACCGACCGCTCCGAAACAGCCAGACGCTGATATTCAGCGCCTTGAGCAACGTTTAAGTGAGCGCTTAGGTGCAGCTGTTGCGATTAATCACGGCCGCAAAGGTAAAGGTAAAGTGGTGATTAATTACAGTAGTTTAGACGAACTCGATGGCATCCTTACGCACTTTCAATTAAGTGAAGACGCCTAAAGCAGTTTGCATTTTGTTGCAATTAGAGCGCAAATCTTTATACTATCGCGGGCTTTTACCTTGAGGTTCTTAGCCCGTGAGTGTGACGTTAAATAGCGCCGGAAAACAACTAGCGATAAAGCTATTGCGAGCCCAAGCAGGAACAATTTTTCTGCTGGCCTGTTTCTTTTCCATGGCGACCTCATACGAATATTTTTGGGGTGTTGTTGGCGGCGGCATGGCCGTGATGATTCCAACCGCACTCTTTGCATGGCGCGCTTTTGCTGCAGGCGGCGCGCGGGCGGCAACGCAAGTCGTCAGCAATTTTTTTGCCGGTGAAGCATTAAAAATAATCTTTACCGTAGTGTTGCTCGTAGCACTGTTGGTGTTTACAACGCTCCCGCTAGTAGCGGTTTGTAGCGGCTACATCGCAGTTCTGATCGTGCAATGGCTAGCACCGATTTTGTTTTTAAAATCAACTTAAAATTGTGGGAATTAAGATGGCTGCAGAAGAGTTAACGCTCCAAAGCCACATTCAGCACCACTTGACGAACGCTAAAATGTGCATGACCGATGACGGTTTTGCCTTTAATAAAGCGTGTAGTGAAGCCGGGTTCTGGACGTGGCATATTGACACACTCGCTTGGTCTATCGGACTGGGCATTCTGTTCTTGATGATATTCCGTAGCGCGGCGAAAAAAGCGAACACCGGTGTACCTGGCAAGCTCCAGTGTTTCATCGAAATGATCGTTGAATTCGTATCTGACAACGTGCGCGATACCTTCCACGGCAAGAGTAAATTGATCGCGCCATTGGCGTTGACCATCTTCGTCTGGGTCTTCCTGATGAACCTGATGGACTTGATTCCGGTCGACTTCTTACCTGCGTTTGCCGGTTGGACCGGAGAAACCTTCTTCGGCGTCGACTCTCACGACGTGTACATGAAGATCGTACCAACTACCGATATCAACATGACAGCGGCATTGGCACTGGGTGTATTCTTATTGATGATTGGCTACGGTATCCGCATGAAAGGTATCGGTGGGTTCATCAAAGAGCTTACTTTGCATCCGTTCAACTCTAGCAACACCTTTGTACAAATCTTATTGATTCCGTTCAACTTGTTGCTTGAAACCATCGCGTTAGTAGCGAAGCCATTCTCGCTCGCGCTGCGTCTGTTCGGTAACTTGTATGCGGGTGAATTGATCTTCATCTTGATTGGTGCCATTGGCCTATTGCAGTTGCCATTGCACTTCGTTTGGGCGGTATTCCATATTCTGGTAATCGTGCTGCAAGCGTTCGTATTTATGATGCTGACCATCGTTTACTTAAGTATGGCTAGCTCAGAAAGTCACTAGTTTTGGTATTAACTTTTATTTTTAACTTCAACCTTTGAAATATCGGAGAAAACAATGGAACTAATGTTAGGTCTTAAATATATCGCTGTAGCACTTTTGATCGGTTTCGGTGCAATCGGTACTGCAGTTGGTTTCGGTAACATGGGTGGTAAATTCTTGGAAGCGTGTGCACGTCAGCCAGAATTAGCGCCTTCTCTGCAAGTTAAAATGTTCATCTTGGCGGGTCTGATCGATGCGGTAGCAATGATCGGTGTTGGTATCGCCATGGTTCTGTTGTTCGTTCTGTAAGGCTCGTTACATCATTTCGAACAACTGAACGAATAGGAGGGTGGGTCTATGAGTTTAAATATGACCCTGATCGGTGAATTAATCGCGTTTATCGTCTTCGTGCTGTTCTGCATGAAGTTTGTTTGGCCACCGCTGAACAATGCGATTGAAGCTCGTCAGAAGAAAATTGCCGACGGCCTTGCTGCTGGTGAAAAAGCTGAGAAGCGTCTTGAAGAAGCGCAGGCTAAAGTAGCTGACGAACTTAAAGACGCGAAAGCGCAAGCTGCTGAAATCATCGCCCAAGCGAAAAAACGCGCGGACGAAACGATTGAAGAAGGCAAAAAGCGTGGTGAGCAAGAGCGCGAGAAAATCGTTGCTGCTGGTCACGCCGAAGTCGACGCAGAGCGTAACCGTTTACGTGAAGAATTGCGCAAGCAAGTGGCGGTACTTGCCGTTGCTGGTGCAAGCAAAATCATTGAGCGTGAAATTGATAAAGACGCTCACAGTGACATCGTTGAAAAACTGGTCGCTGAACTCTAACCAAAGGGGTTTGTGCAAATGTCAGAATTGACTACGGTTGCTCGCCCCTATGCAAAAGCAGCTTTTGATTTTGCATTAGAGAAAGGCGCTATCGAAAAATGGCATGAGATGATCGCTTTTGCTGCTGCGGTAGCAGAAGACGAAGTAATGTCAGCCTTTTTGAGTAGCGCCGAAACGCTAGAGAAAAAAGTCGACGTTTTCATTAATGTCTGTGGTGAACAACTGGACCAAAACGGCCAGAATTTTGTCCGCTTAATGGCAGAAAACGAACGCTTAAAGGCATTACCAGCTGTGGTACAGCTCTACGCTGACCTTCGCGCCGAATACGAGAAGGAAGTGACAGTAGAGGTGACCGCTGCGACTGAATTGACGCAGCAACAGCAGGACAATCTAGCGCAAACGTTGGAAAAACGTTTTTCACGCAAAGTTAAGCTGAATTGCAGTGTCGATGCAGCGATTGTCAGTGGCTTATACATTAAAGCTGGTGACACCGTTATTGACGGTACGGTGCGCGGTAAGCTCGAACGGCTTGCCCACGCACTGCAATCCTAATTGGGGACTTGAGCATGCAACTGAATTCAAATGAAATCGCAGAGCTGATCAAAAAACGAATTGAACAGTTCGAAGTGGTCAGTGAAGCTCGTAACGAAGGTACTATCGTTTCTGTAACCGACGGTATCATCCGCATTCATGGCCTTGCTGATTGTATGCAAGGTGAAATGATTGAGCTTCCTGGCAATCGTTACGCTATCGCGTTGAACTTAGAACGTGATTCTGTAGGCGCCGTTGTTATGGGTCCATATGCGGACCTGCAAGAAGGCGTAAAAGTAAAATCAACTGGCCGTATCTTGGAAGTACCAGTAGGTCGCGCTCTGTTAGGTCGTGTCGTAAACACCCTAGGTGAGCCAATCGATGGTAAAGGTCCAATTGATGCGGAAGGTTTTGAACCTGTTGAGAAAATCGCACCTGGCGTTATCGAACGTCAATCGGTTGATCAGCCAGTTCAAACTGGTTACAAATCAATTGACGCGATGATTCCAATCGGTCGTGGCCAGCGTGAGTTGGTGATCGGTGACCGCCAAACCGGTAAGACCGCGTTGGCCGTTGACGCCATCATTAACCAGAAAAACACTGGCATCAAGTGTGTGTACGTTGCTATCGGTCAGAAAGCATCGACCATCGCTGCGGTGGTTCGCAAACTTGAAGAGCACGGTGCGTTAGAAAACACCATCGTAGTTGCAGCATCTGCTTCTGAATCAGCAGCGTTGCAATACTTGGCAGCCTACTCTGGTTGTACCATGGGTGAATTCTTCCGTGACCGCGGTGAAGACGCGTTGATCGTCTACGATGACTTGTCGAAGCAAGCTGTTGCTTATCGTCAAATTTCATTGTTGCTACGTCGTCCGCCAGGTCGTGAAGCTTACCCTGGTGACGTATTCTACCTCCACTCACGCCTACTTGAGCGTGCAGCACGAGTGAATGCTGACTACGTTGAAAAATACACCAACGGTGAAGTGAAAGGCCAAACCGGTTCGTTGACCGCGTTGCCAATCATCGAAACCCAAGCAGGTGACGTATCGGCATTCGTACCGACCAACGTTATCTCCATCACCGACGGTCAGATCTTCCTAGAAACTGACTTGTTCAACGCCGGTATCCGCCCTGCTGTTAACGCAGGTATCTCGGTATCGCGTGTAGGTGGTGCTGCACAGACCAAGATCATTAAGAAACTTGGTGGTGGTATTCGTTTGGCCTTGGCCCAGTATCGTGAACTTGCGGCGTTCGCCCAGTTTGCTTCTGACCTTGATGAAGCAACACGCGCACAGCTAGAACACGGTCAGCGCGTCACTGAGCTGATGAAACAGAACCAATATGAGCCAATGAGCGTTGCGGACATGGCTGTGTCTATCTTCTCGGCTGAAAAAGGCTATTTGAAAGATGTGGCACAAGACAAGATCCTCGACTTCGAACGTGCATTAATCGGCTACATGCGTAGCGAGCACGCCGATCTGATGGCTGATATTGATAAAACTGGCAACTATAACGACGACATCGAAGCCAAGTTGCATGAAGGCTTAAAAACCTTCAAACAAACGCAAACTTGGTAAACCGAAGTGGCCACATCGAAAGAGTGGCCACACGTCGTTGAGTTAACAGGAGATTATCATGGCCGGCGGTAAAGAGATAAAAACCAAGATCGGGAGTATTAACAATACTCAGAAGATCACCAGCGCAATGGAGATGGTTGCTGCGTCAAAAATGAAAAAGGCGCAGGAACGGATGGCTTCAAGCCGCCCGTATGCCGACAGCATTCGCAAGGTGATCGGCCATGTTGCCCACGCTAACTTGGAATACAAGCATCCGTTCCTAGAAGAACGCGAAGTGAAACGAGTTGGCTACATTGTGATTTCAACTGACCGCGGTTTGTGTGGCGGCTTGAACACCAACGAATTTAAAGCGGTGGTGAAGCATGCTAAAGCACAACAAGATAACGGCGTCGAAGTTGATTTTGCAGCTATTGGCAGCAAGGCAACGGGTTTCTTTAAACGCTTTGGAGGCCGTTTACTCGCACAAACGTCAGGACTTGGTGACAAGCCTAGCGTGAATGATGTGCTCGGTACGGTACAAGTCATGCTAGATGCGTTCGATAAGGGCAGCATCGACCGTCTTTACGTGGTGTACAACAAGTTTGTCAACACCATGAAGCAAGAGCCAACGATAGCGCAAATGCTACCGTTGCCAAAAGCTGACGGTGAAGAGCGTGAACGCGTACAGTCAGGTAGCTGGGACTACTTGTACGAGCCAGATCCACAGTCAATTCTTGATACCTTGATTCGTCGTTTCGTTGAATCAACCGTGTACCAAGGTGTAGTGGACAACATTGCGAGTGAGCAGGCAGCGCGGATGGTGGCAATGAAAGCCGCTACCGACAACGCCGAAGACCTCATCGATCAGTTGCAATTGGTGTACAACAAAGCACGCCAGGCAGCGATTACGCAGGAAATTTCGGAAATTGTATCGGGCGCCGAAGCGGTTTAAGGCGAAGCTTGCAAGAATTTTAGAGTTAGAGGAAATGTCATGAGTCAAGGTAAGGTCGTGCAAATAATTGGCGCCGTTGTGGATATCGAATTTCCACAATCGTCAGTGCCAAAGGTCTACGACGCGCTGAAGGTGACCGACGGTGACCTCAAGGGTCTGACCCTGGAAGTACAGCAGCAGTTAGGCGGCGGTATCGTGCGCGCAATCGCACTTGGTACTACCGACGGATTGCGTCGTAGCACTAGCGTTGAAAATACCGGTGAACCTATCATGGTACCAGTGGGTAAACAGACCCTCGGTCGTATCATGAACGTATTAGGTGACCCGATTGATGAAGCGGGTGACATCGGCGAAGAAGAGCGCATGTCAATTCACCGCGCTGCACCTTCGTATGAAGAACAGTCAAACGCGACTGAACTTTTGGAAACAGGTATCAAAGTTATCGACTTGATTTGCCCGTTCGCCAAAGGTGGTAAGGTCGGTCTGTTCGGTGGTGCCGGTGTAGGTAAAACCGTAAACATGATGGAGTTGATCCGGAACATCGCAATCGAACACAGCGGCTACTCAGTATTCGCAGGTGTTGGTGAGCGTACCCGTGAAGGTAACGACTTCTATCACGAGATGAAAGATTCAAACGTCCTCGACAAAGTAGCATTGGTCTACGGTCAGATGAACGAGCCTCCAGGTAACCGTTTGCGCGTCGCGTTGACCGGTTTGACCATGGCAGAGAAGTTCCGTGACGAAGGTCGTGACGTCTTGTTCTTCGTAGATAACATCTATCGTTACACCCTAGCCGGTACTGAGGTATCTGCATTGTTGGGTCGTATGCCATCAGCGGTAGGTTATCAGCCTACACTTGCTGAAGAGATGGGTGTATTGCAAGAACGTATTACTTCAACCAAGACCGGTTCAATCACCTCAATCCAAGCGGTATACGTACCTGCGGATGACTTGACTGACCCTTCACCAGCGACCACTTTCGCGCACTTGGATGCGACAGTTGTATTGTCACGTGATATCGCGTCTTTGGGTATCTACCCAGCGGTTGACCCACTCGATTCAACTTCACGTCAGTTGGACCCGTTAGTGATCGGTAAAGAACACTACGAGACAGCCCGTGGCGTACAGTCGGTGTTGCAGCGTTACAAAGAACTGAAAGACATCATCGCGATCTTGGGTATGGACGAATTGTCAGAAGAAGACAAGATGACCGTATCACGTGCGCGTAAGATTCAACGTTTCTTGTCGCAGCCGTTCTTCGTTGCCGAAGTATTCACCGGTTCACCTGGTAAATACGTTGCATTGAAAGACACCATTGCTGGCTTTAAAGGCATCTTAAACGGTGATTACGACGACCTTCCAGAACAAGCGTTCTACATGGTTGGCAGCATCGAAGAAGCGGTCGAAAAAGCCAAGAAAATGTAAGAACCGGGAGGTTTAAATGGCAGCAAAAACTGTACACCTTGACGTGGTCAGCGCTGAAGACAGTTTGTTTACTGGCGCCGTTGAGACCGTGCAAGTGACCGGTAGCGAAGGTGAGTTGGGTATTTACCCTGGTCACGCGCCGTTAATCACGAAAATCAAACCAGGTATGGTGCGGGTCGTGAAGCAAGGCGGTGATGAAGAAATCATCTACGTTGCGGGTGGTGTGCTGGAAGTGCAGCCTCACAACGTCACGGTTCTGGCTGATACAGCGGTTCGCGGTGAAGAGCTTGATGAACAACAAGCGCTTGAAGCGAAAAAACGCGCTGAAGCAGCAATCGCCGATTCAAGTTCGGACCTCAGCTACGCAGAAGCGGCTGCCGAACTTGCGCGGGCGTTGGCACAATTGCAGATTATTCGCAAAATCCGCAAATAATTTGCTCCAGCCGAGTACATGATAAAGCCCAGCCTTGTGCTGGGCTTTTTGTTTGTGCAAATATTCTGCAAAGTCGCTAAGCTTAGGCGCTACAACGCTATTTTTCGCCTGTTAATTTACTGTAATGGCGTTAAAATAGAGCACTAACTATTAACCACCAACAAATGGAAGGATTCATGTCTTTGAGTGTAGTGGTACTTGCCGCCGGCAAGGGCACCCGCATGCGTTCAGCATTGCCAAAAGTGTTGCATCCTGTTGCCCATAAACCCATGGTGCAACATGTGATCGATAGCGCTCGTCAGCTTGATGCGAATGCCATTCATGTGATTTACGGCCATGGTGCCGAGGCGCTTCTTGAGCGG
Source organism: Pseudidiomarina atlantica (assembly GCF_000753735.1). Classification (GTDB taxonomy): domain Bacteria; phylum Pseudomonadota; class Gammaproteobacteria; order Enterobacterales; family Alteromonadaceae; genus Pseudidiomarina; species Pseudidiomarina atlantica. The sequence continues at coordinate 144,839 of NZ_JPIN01000012.1, forward strand.
CTTGGTGGGCAGCAACTTAATTTCGTCGAACAAGCAGAGCAATTGGGTACCGGCCACGCCGTGCAGCAAGTATTGCCGTATCTGAACGACGATGAACACGTATTGATTTTGTGTGGCGACGTACCACTTACGCGTGTTGAAACCTTACAAAAGCTCGTTGAGGTGGGAAAAGCCACTGATTTTGCCATTCTTACCGTGGATGTCCCCGACCCGACTGGCTACGGCCGCATGATTCGCGACAGCAAAAATGCCATCGTCGGCATTGTTGAACATAAAGACGCGTCAGCCGAGCAACTCCAAATTACCGAAATTAATACCGGCATCATGATGGCCAGTGGTAAAGCGTTAAAACGTTGGTTGAGTCAGCTCTCCAATGATAATGCGCAAGGTGAATATTACCTCACTGACATCGTGCAAATGGCGGCCGCGGAAAACGTGGAGATTGCTTACGCTCAGCCGCAGGAGTTTGCTGAGGTGCAAGGGGTGAACAATCGTCAGCAGCTGGCAATGTTAGAGCGGGCTTATCAGTTACGCCAAGCCCAGCAATTGATGGTTGACGGTGCCACCCTGCTCGACCCTGCGCGTGTGGACGTGCGTGGCTCAGTAAAAATTGCCAATGATGTGGTCATCGACGTAAACGTTATTTTTGAAGGTGAAGTGGAACTGGGCGAAGGGGTTGTGATCGAAAGCAACTGTATCTTGCGAAATTGCCGCATTGGCGCGCATACCCAAATTAAGTCACACAGCATTGTTGAGCAAGCGGACGTGGCTGAGCGTTGTGAGGTTGGCCCTTACGCGCGTTTGCGCCCAGGGTCAGTGCTTGCCGAGGGTGCGAAAGTCGGTAATTTTGTCGAAATGAAAAAGACCCGCCTAGGCAAAGGTTCAAAGGCCAATCATTTGACCTATCTGGGCGATGCAATTGTCGGTGATGGCGTCAATATTGGCGCTGGCACTATCACGTGCAACTACGATGGCGTCAATAAATCGGTAACTGAAATCGACGATGGCGCATTCATAGGTTCAAACAGTTCATTAGTCGCGCCCGTACGCGTAGGTAAACAAGCCACCGTCGGTGCTGGCTCAACTATTACCAAAAACGTCGAGGATGACGAATTGGGCATTGCGCGCGGTAAGCAACGCAACATTACGGGCTGGCAACGGCCACAGAAAAAGGGATAAGCAGTATGTGTGGGATTGTAGGTGCAACTTCTGAGCGCCGTATCAGCGAAATTCTATTAGAGGGCCTCAAACGCCTTGAGTACCGTGGTTATGACTCTGCCGGTTTAGCGGTATTGAGCGAAGACGGCCGCATTGAAACTGTTCGTCGCACGGGCAAGGTGCAAGCATTGAAAGACGCCGTGGGTGAACATCCGCTAGCGGGCACCACGGGTATTGCTCATACCCGTTGGGCGACGCATGGTGGGGTTACCGAAGCCAACGCCCACCCGCATGTTTCGAATAACTGTATTGCCGTGGTGCATAACGGCATTATTGAGAATCACGACAAGTTACGCGAGCAACTGCGCGCGTTGGGTTACCAATTCCAATCGGATACCGATACTGAAGTGATCTGCCACTTGGTGCATCACGAGCAGAAATCGCACAGTGATTTATTTGCAGCGGTACAGGCTGCCGTGAAGCAGCTTGAAGGTGCCTATGGCACCGTGGTGATGGATTGCCGTGAGCCGGGCCGTCTGGTGGTCGCCCGTTCAGGCAGTCCACTGGTGATTGGCCTGGGTATTGGCGAGAACTTCATCGCTTCTGACCAATTGGCGCTGTTACCGGTCACGCACACCTTCATGTACCTCGAAGAAGGTGACATGGCGGACATTACGCGTACTGACGTGAAAGTCTATGACGCCAAAGGTCAACGCGTTGAGCGAGCGATCCACGAGTCAGACGGTCAATACGATGCTGGTGGTAAAGGTAATTATCGCCACTTCATGCTGAAAGAGATCCACGAACAACCAGCGGCGGTACGTAACGCCCTCGAAGGCCGTTTGGTCGAAGGACGTGTGGCCGAGAATGCTTTTGGCGAAGGTTCGATGCAGTTGCTGAAAGACATTGAACACGTGCAAATTGTCGCCTGTGGTACTTCTTACCATGCGGGCATGGTGGCGCGTTATTGGCTCGAATCGTTAGCGGGAGTGTCGTGCAATGTCGAAATTGCTTCTGAATTCCGCTATCGCCAGTCGCACGTGCATGCCAACAGTTTGTTGGTGACCATTTCGCAGTCAGGCGAAACGGCAGATACCTTAGCGGCATTGCGCTTGTCGAAAGAGCTTGGCTATAAAGGCTCATTAACCATCTGTAACGTTGCTACGTCTTCCATGGTGCGTGAGTCAGACTTAGCCTACATGACCCGCGCAGGTACTGAAATTGGCGTCGCTTCAACGAAAGCCTTCACCACCCAATTGGTAGGTTTACTGATGTTGGTGTTAGCGCTGGGCCAATCACGCGGCCTGAGCGGTGATAAACAACAACAAATCGTAGCGAGTCTGAAAACGCTACCGGCGAAACTCGAAGAAGCGCTACTGCTGAGTGATGACATTGAAGCTTTAGCGCCAGAATTTGCTGACAAATATCACAGCTTATTCCTTGGTCGTGGTTCGCAATACCCGATTGCAATGGAAGGTGCGTTGAAGCTGAAAGAGATCTCGTACATTCATGCCGAAGCGTATGCCGCAGGCGAGCTTAAGCACGGTCCATTGGCACTGATTGACGCCGAGATGCCGGTTATCGTGGTTGCACCGAATGACGAGCTGCTCGAGAAGCTCAAATCAAATGTCGAAGAAGTGCGCGCCCGTGGCGGTATCATGTATGTATTCGCCGATCGCGATGCCCACTTCAAGAGTGACGACACCATGCGCGTGATGAACGTTGGCCACTGCGATGAACTCATCGCCCCAATCGTTTACACCATCCCATTGCAGTTGCTGTCGTACTACGTTGCCATCATCAAAGGCACCGACGTCGATCAGCCGCGCAACCTTGCTAAATCGGTAACGGTGGAGTAATTCCACCGTTCTATTGGTTGTTGATAAGCCTATCAAGTGGGCTAGCTGTGCCCGCATAATGTTGACCAATGACGTGTGTATAAATTTGAGTTGTACTCACGTCGTTGTGCCCTAGTAGTTCTTGCACTGTTCTAATGTCGCATCCCGCTTGTAATAAGTGGGTGGCAAACGAATGTCGAAACGTATGACAATTCACCTTTTTAAATATTTTCGCTGCCTTCACAGCAGGTTGTAGCGCCTTGCGAACCACGCTGTCATGCAAATGATGACGGCAAAGAACCCCAGAATATGGGTGCTTACATAGGCTCGTTGCCGGAAAGACAAACATCCATCCCGGTTGTTTATAAGCATTTGGATATTTTCTATCGAGCGCATTAGGCATCGATGGGCCAAGTCCATTCTTGTTATCCTCGATCTGAACAGTTAAAGCCGTTTCAATGGCTTGTTGTAATGGTTCAATGAGTCTTTGGCTGAGAAGGGTTTGCCGATCTTTCCTGCCTTTACCGTCACGAATCGTAAGTGCAGAATGACTAAAATTGATATCTTGAACCCGCAAACGAAGCGCCTCACTTACTCTTAAACCACTACCGTATAGGAGTTCAATAATCAGCTTATTTCGACCACTAAGCTGGTTTAAAATGCGCTGAACTTCCTCAGGTGTGAGCACTACAGGCAACTGACGCTGTTTAGTAGCAAGGCTAAAATTAAGATCACCTAGTTCTTGATTCAGCGCTTTGTGATAAAGATACACCAAAGCATTTAGAGCAACTTTTTGCGTATTAACAGCAACATGGCGCTCATTCGCCAACCAACTTAAAAAGGCCTTCACTTCTTCCGCTCCCATATCAATAGGATGTCGTTTATTATGAAAATAGATAAACTGCCGTATCCAACCTAAATAAGATTTCTCAGTTTTTAAGCTATAGCCACGTAATCGCATATCAGCGCGAAGTTTTTCAATAAAAGGGCTCGCCATCATTAACATCCATGATTTTTGATAATCGTGAGTTAAGCATAATCGATCAATCGGCACGCTTCACGGCTCAAAGTCGCACACTTAAAGCTTGCATGTAGGATAAATATGTCCTATTTTCAATTACATAATTTAAACAAAAATAGTGTTACCAGGCGTAGTCGAACAGCAAAGTGTGCGTGCTTACTTTGCTGACAGTAAAAGGCGACTTTTTAGATGGTTTTTGTATTGTTTTTGGTGAGTTACCAATTTAAACGAACGATTACGACACGTGTCAGCACACTACACAAATGTTAGCCGTCCAGGAGAAACCGATGCGGACATTATTCGTGATTTTTGCGCTCCTATTCTGCTCCCTGGCGAGCGCAAGCGACTCGTGCTTGAACGCGCACAAAGCATGGCGCTCTGACTTTCACGTGTTTATGTCTTTAATGGACTGCGCCTCTGCCGAACTAGCGGCTGCTCAGGATCGCGCATCGTATCTTAGTCAATTGTCGGACGCCTTGGCAGGTGAGGTCGAATGGGTAGGCACCGTTCGAGCTGTTCGAGATGAGCGACTTTATTTCAATGAAAGCTTTGCGTTGATTGAACCAGGCATGAAGGCTGCCCGGGTTATGTACTATTCCACGCCAGCGGATGCCGAAGAATGGCAGGACGTTTCAATAGGGCAGCAAGTAAAATACACCGGTAAAATCGCGGCCACCAAAGTGGATACGTTGGCTTCAAGTAGGCCGCTGCTATACATAGAGCTTGTGGAGGTGCGACCGTCAAATGGCTGAACACTGGCTAACAATCGCGTGAACACGGACAGCCAAAAGTGGCGCCGCTTCGCTCTGCCACTTCCGGCCGCCGGTTACGCGAAGCGTTAACGTCCGCAATTGGCACGAAGCCGCCTGATAGGATAATTTTGTGGTCTGCTAAGAGCGATAAGCGGACCTTTTGGCTTTTCGGTCTGCTTCAACGAATGACTGCCGTCCCCTAGCTAGTATGTGTGAGTGATGAAAATGAGTCACGGCACGTTAACTTCGGCAATATTGCGCGTTTTGTGGTTGTGTTGTTTATTGAAGTCGTTTACTGTCAATAATATAACAAAAAAATAAAGGTTAGATATTGTGCGCTCGGTAGAGTGTAACTGTGCATGCTCAAATTGCCATTGCCAACCTGGGACCCATAAAGTAAAGATTACTTATTTATCAGTAAATTAATGTATGGAAGCTATCAATTGGACGAGTTCCTAAATGCGCACGCACAATATACAAATGTTAGCCGCTTGAGTTTCCCATGTTCAGGAGAAAACAATGGATGTTGTCGATATAAAAGCTTTTGTTCCGAGTAAAGACTATGAAATTTCAAAGGCTTTCTATTCAGAGATCGGATTTGAATCAGAGTTCGTTTCTGAGGACTTAACCCTTTTTCAAAACGGAGATTGTCTTTTCTTCTTGCAGCGCTTTTTCAACGAAGACTTGGCTAATAATTTTATGCTTCAGGTTTGCGTTTCAGATATCGATACAGCATACAGCCTTTGCTCTCAATCAAAGCACAAAACAAAAATCACTCCAGTTCAGAGTGAGTCGTGGGGTAAGGTATTTTATTTGTGGGGGCCAGTTGGTGAACTACTACACATTACGGAGTTGGGCGGCTAACAATGCGCATCACTCGCTCCCGTTGGTCGCTGGGACGCCAACCCGCTGCGCGGCTCGTCGCCCGTGTGCTTTGCGTTGGGTGCTAAAGTAGATCACAGTAATTTCTGGGTAAATTTGTAATGCAGTTGCTTCTCGCGTTTGTAATCAATAGTTTGCTTGTCGCCGTAGTGGTCATGGTGCATTACGGCATATTGCACCAGATCGTTAAAATCCTACCACGTTTTACTTTCGCTCATAGCCTACGGATAGTTTTCGGAGTCTTTGGCGCCTTGATTGCTCATGTTATAGAAATATGGATTTTTGCTTTAGGTTACTATTTTAAATCTCAAGGTTCGGGTTGGGGTAGTTTAGAAGGCAATTTTGATGGTACGTTGTTGGACTGCGTATATTTTTCGTTTACGGTTTACACAACAGTCGGCTTTGGTGATATTGAGCCTTTAGGGTATATTCGCTATCTTACAGGCATTGAGTCAATAGCAGGGTTGGTACTTATTACTTGGACAGCTTCGTTTCTCTATCTCGAAATGCAGCGTCACTGGGATCAGCGTTAGTGGTATGCACCCAACAAGGTGCTCAAGCCGAACCTTCACCTACGTTGCGCAGGCTGGTTCGCTTCGCTCATTATATCTCGCCGTGCTACACTCTCGATTCGGCCGGCTTAGCACGGCGTTGGGTGTAAAAAAACATCTTGGTTCTAAATGTGCAGAAGCCTGGCATTATTAATCGTGGTGGTTCGAGGCGAGAACGTTTTTAATAACGGAAGTCAGAGGGCCAAAGCTATCTTTCCTGCAGGTTGGGGAACAGGGTTAACCTAAGTTAGAGCGGCGAATATCGTCGTCGTACCAGTTCACAAGCCGTGTTTATTTTCATTTGCAAAACAGTGGTGTTCCCGCAAAAAACGGTGTTCTATACTTTAGCTGTCCTTGGGGTTTCACATCGCAAGCAGCCTAAAAGCGTGCCAGTCTTTGCAAGGCTAAGTTAGTTCGCTGGAAGTGGGTAGGTTCTAACTGGCAGGCACCCAACAAGACGCTCAAGCTGAACCTTCACCTACGCTCCGCCCAGCGCATGGCTTCGCCATTGTACGCGCTGTGCTACACTCTCGGTTCGGCCGGCTTAGCACGGCGTTAGAGCTAAGGAAAGTCATGAGTATCACACTGGAAGAAATAACAAGTTCAAATTATGAAGCTGTATGTGACTTAGATGTCACGGATGAGCAACAGGAATATGTTGCGAGTAATATGTGGTCTTTGGTTGAGTCACATTACTGCCAAGGGCATACCTGCAGAGCGATCTATCAAAACGATAAACCTGTCGGTTTTTTCATGTGGGTATCTGAAACACCTGAAAAAGTGTCTATCTGGCGCTTTATGGTGGATCAACGTTTTCAAAAAGCTGGTATTGGTAGAGCTGCGCTAAATTTGGCACTCAATGAAATCAAAGCCAGTGACAAAGTAAAAGAAATCGAAATTTGCTATGACCCTGAAAACCCAGTGGCCAAAGATTTTTATTCGAGTTTTGGCTTTCAGGAAGTGGGGTTGGATGAAGATGGTGAAGATATGTTGGCAATCATCAAGCTGTGAGCTCTAACAATCGCCATCAAAACGCCGCTTCGCGGCTCGACTCACAACAAGTTGCTCGCGTTTGTGGCGGGCGTTATATTTCTTGAGAGTTCATGAGTACAACTGATTGAAAAGCGTTAAAACAAACAAAGTGCCGATAATGTTTATATTCCTATTTCAATCTGACTGGTCGGCGCGGGGTGGTTTCAGGTACGTTCATGAAAGGGCAAACCCAGTAGAATGCTCAATGAAGGAAACCGATGACGGCAAAGTATTACTGCGCATAACAAAAATAATCGCCGATAACGAAGCCGCAATTGATCACGAGCAACGCGAGTTAGAAACAGATTTGCGGAATTATGGTGGCGTGTTCGTAAGTAAGAAGTACCACTTCGTCGCGAAAGGCGACAAAGTAGAGAGAAAGAGAATTTCATTCATCGCAAAGTTATTAACTTGGATGACTCGACCAGGTGATGCAAGAAATTATGTTCTTAGGAAAATGCCCTTGTATTCAATAATTTTCACCTTGGTTTTGGTCTTTATTTTGTCAGTAGTTTATGAAATATAACAAATTGCTTAATTTCGTTCCGGCCACAAAAAGCGTGGCCTCCACTGGACTGCCTACGCTACGCTGCGGCAGCCAATTAGCAAAGCGTTATGCAAAAAGGACTCGATGTGGTTAAGAAGGTAGTTTTGATTTTTGTCGTTGTTCTAATACCTGCACTGGCTTGGTCGTATGCAAAGCCGATTAGGTTGCTTTTACCCAATTTAAATGGGATGCAATGTAACGGCGCTATTTGCGTCGAGGATCCCAAGAAAATAGATAAAGCAGCTGACCTGTATGAGTCCGCCGTAGCAAATCTAGCTGCTGTACGCATTTCTCTCAGCGCGAGCCCCAACTTCATTTACTGCTCTACTGCAGAGTGCTATGAGTCATTCGGAGGAGGCAGTGAGCGGGCCATTTCATATCCTTTTCTTGGTACGGTAATAGCTCCCGAGTCTTGGCAAAGTTATATCACTCAGCATGAATTGATTCATTGGTTTCAGTTTTCCGAAATTGGGGCAGTTTCGACCATGATGAAACCGAACTGGTTTAGAGAAGGCATGGCGTATGTGTACAGTGGCGCGCCGGAATCAGATATTCCTGAGCATTACCTACCCATGATGGCAAAATACAGAGACTGGCACTCAGGTAAATCTTGGTCTGAAGTAATTCATCAAGCAGGAGATCTCTGACATGTATAACCAAGCCATTAAGTTCACACACTTCGTGCACCGGACCTCGTTTCACTCGGCTGCTTATGGCGGTCGTTAACTGTCACGGAAGGCACCAGTGAAATTTGAAGTATCGAGTAATCTTAAAATCAGTCCGGAAGATATCGATGGATTGCTCACCATGAAGGGCGTGAATACGGAGTTGAACCCTTTCATCCGCATGACGGTTCCCTCAGAATGGTCAAGCAAGCCAATCTTTGAATGGCCTACGGGTAACGTGCTCTTCTCTAGCTGGATACTCCTTTTCGGCATTCTTCCCATTGATCGGCACACGTTCTTCTTTCAATCCATTGATCGCCAAAGTGGTTTTGCGGAGGCGTCGAGCTCTTTAACCAATAGGCTCTGGCACCATCGACGGGACATTAGTAGAAACGGGACATCATGCCGGGTCACCGATACCGTCGAATTTCAGTTTAGGTTGCCCGTGTTGGCATATGTTCTGGCACCTGTTTACCGGTTCATCTTTAAGCACCGTCATCAGGTGCTAAGGTCTTATTATGGTGGCAGCGCCAGTTAACCAGTCAATTAAGTTCGTTCCGGCCGGCGGCCTCCACCCGACGCCCCTGTCGGGCCGCCGCTTATTTCAGCGTAAAATTTTTTGCCTAACCTCGCAGACTATGCTGTAATACGTTGTAGTCACTAGGTATGAGGGGTATAGTCATGAGCGTCACCACAGTTCGCCTTCAAGCAGAAATTGAACAGCATCTGGAAGCAATCGCCAACAGGCTACACCGTAGCAAAGGCTGGGTAATTAACCAAGCATTGTCGGAATACATAGAAAAGCAGCAGCTTGAGCAAGAGCGGTGGAAACAAACGTTAGAGGCAATGGAGTCTGCTGCCCAAGGCAAGGTTGTTGATGCCAGCGAGGTCCACAGTTGGCTTAATAGCTGGGGAACCGAAAACGAGCAAGATGCGCCGAGGTCAGGTAAGTGAAGCTGGTTTACACGGACGAAGCCATTGATGATTTGAAACGCCTCAGGGAGTTCATTGCGGTGCACAGCCCGTCGTCGGCAGTCAGGATTGCCGCCGAACTGGTTGGCAAAGTCGAATTACTTCCAGACTTCCCCAAAATGGGCGCGCCAGTTGAAATGGCACCGGTGCCTGACTCTGTTCGAGATATGGTTTTCGGAAAATACGTCGTTCGATATTCAGTTCATGCCAGTGCCATCATTATTCTCCGAGTGTGGCATGGTCTTGAGGGTGAACGATAGCAATTTAACCAAACACGGCACTCGGACGCCCTTGTCTCCGCTTCGCTACGTCAAGGTCACCGCTGCGCTCTGCGTTATGTATAGGTACCCCATGAACCTTGTCGCTCCTTACTTGGGGGAGGTTAGGTGGACACAAAAACGTATAAGTTAATCATTTAATCATTGGAGTATTGATGCTTAAAAAATTACTGCAGCATGTGGGTGCGTTTGTAATAGTTATGCTAGCTTTTGCAATGCTCAGCTTACCGGCTATTGGCTTTACGTATTTATTGGCATGGCTGCTAAGTTTCCTGTTTGATATCAATTTCGACAGTGCGATCACTCACGGTGTGCTCTTGGTTCTTGCGGCTATTTGGACATTAGCTACCATCAATAGCAAAGAAGGCAGCGAAGAACTCTCCAAAATGTTAACGTTGAAGCGCTAACGCATCTTCCGTCATAAAAACGTCATGTGGCACTGTTAGGTTGGCTGGTTATCACAAATGAGATAAGTGAAACGATGACACAACTTGCTACGGCGCCCTTTTTTCATTGCATCTGTGGAGTTAAATACCACTGATCAAGAAATCAAGCGCGGCAACAATATCGGCATGGTAGTCGGTTAAATCTACTGCCGGCTCCCCTAAGTGCTTGCGCTCCAGCCCAGCTATCTCTTGTACCAGCCCAATGTAGTGTTTTCCGTCGATAATGAAGAGTGGATTCAGTTTTGCCATTCGACTTGTAGCGGCATTTTGCATTGCGGTTAGAGGCATCACCACGGTTGTTCTCAAGTCGCTCAATAAGTCACTTTGAACCTCGAGTAAAAAAGGGTATTCAGCGCATGTTCGAGAGTTCGGATTATGATATGCCCAAAATTGAGACATTAGAACTTCCTTACGCCATCGCTAAATGCACCCTTTGCAGCTACCTTTTCGTTATAAGCTTCAATTGCCTTAGCGTTGTCTTGTAGCCATTGTTCACGTTCGTTATCGAGCTTTCTTAACAGGACTTGGTAATTGTAAATTGCTGTGCCGCAAGCTAAACCTTCACCTAAGACCATACGGTCGCGCTCTTCTTCAAGTTTGCGTAAACCTGCCCGCACCACTTCACTCGCCGACGCATAGCGACCACTAGCGATGAGTTCATCGACGAACTGTTCAAAATGATGTCCCAAGCTGACGCTAGTGTTCTTAGCCATACTCGCCTCGCTGCTCGCCGCTAAAATACCAATAATTAATATATGTTGGTATAGAAGCACGAAAAGGTCAAACTCAAATGAAATATCAAGGGCGCTACGGCGCCCTTTTTTCATTGCAATTCACTGCTAGAGTCGTTAAGTTGTTTACACAATTACAACAAAGCGATTCACCTATGAAATTTATACCTTACTCGCGTCTACAGTCTGAAAATCTGATAGTTTTACTTTACGTGGCGCGCTTGTTGGCGGTCATTGGCGGCGTGTGGAGCATCGTAGGTTCAATCGTGCTGCTGGTGATCAGCGGTATTTGCGCGGCGGTGGTGTCGTTTGAGCAAACTTACACACAAAAACACACATCCCCTACTGCCGAAGGTGTTACAAAATGAAAGCGATGTATCAGGTCGTTATCGCATTGCTATTACTCACGGTGTCTAGTAACTCAAGTCAGGCGTCGTCGTTACCCGATTTTCCGTTTGTCACCGTCGAAGAAAGCGCGTCGAGGAATGTGCGCCCGGACGAAGCATTAGTCAGTTTTGAAATTGTCGCCTTTGCGCAGCGAGCCGAGCCAGCGAATGCGACCATGGTGGCGACGATGAACGCCGTGGTAGCGCTCACTGAACAGCTGGGAATAGCGCCTGAGGCCATCACCGCCTATGAGGTCGATAAACGTGCCAAACGGCAACGCGATGACGATTATAACGAGCTCGAGATCTTGGGTTATGAGTTCAGTCGCAGCGTTAGCATCAAATTGAGTGATCTCGATCGCTACGTGCAATTAATGGAAAAATTGCTGACCATGGATCATGTCGAAGGTATCGGCACGGAATTCTCTTCAGCAAAACGCAGTGAAGTTGAGGCTGAACTGATTGCTGAGGCGGCGAATAAGGCGCGTGAAAAAGCTGCAATTATGGCGAAAGGTCTAAACGTTGAGCTTGGTTCAGTATTTGCATTCAATGACTCAGGATCATTTAGTTCGTTTTTCGCGACTTTTGGTTTAAGCAATGGTTACGGGAATATGGCCGGCATAAGCGTGACCGGGTCGCGCGGAAACTCAATTTTTATTCCGAAATTTATCGAGATTCAGAAAACCATCAATGTCATCTACAAACTGCAATAAGGACATGCAACCTATGAACCAACTTTCCTATATCGCACCGCACAGAACAGCCGTTGTTTGTGGCTTAGTTGTGGCAGTTGCCACTGCGATTTTCTTTATACCCCTGGCGGCGTTGATGTACTTAGCGACCCTGGCTGATGGTACCGGAGAGTCGGTGATGATTACTTTTAGTCTTTCATTAGTGGCATTCGTATTTGCACCATTGGTTTATTTCATCATGACATATATCGGCGTATTGATTTTGGCGTGGGTCTACAACTTAATCGCACGTAAAACCGGCGGCATTAAGTTTAAGTTAACCCCAGTTGATCCGAGCAATCCACCGCAGCAACAGCTTGAAGCCGAGCAGGGCTAACGGTGTTCAAAGCGCTGCAAAGTCTCTTTTCCTATGATGCGGTGGTTGAGCTTGCCGAGCATCGCATTTCCTTGCGTAAATTCGAGACGCACGAGGTACTCGAGTATGAACCCTTGTTGGCGCTCGCCACGGAGCGCGGTCAACAGGTGATCAAAGCGGTTGGCGCGCAGGCTCGCAGCTTTGCAAGCGAAGGAGTGGAAATCGTCAATCCCTTTGCGCACCCTCGCGTGTTGGTTGCCAACTTTCAGCTCGCCGAAAAACTGCTGTTGTGGGGGGTAAAAGAACTAAGTAACAGTCGTATCCGCCCTGCGCCACGACTGATAATGCACCCGTTGGAGAAGCTCGAAGGTGGTCTTACGGATATTGAACTGCGGGTATTTCGTGAGCTGGCGTTGGGGTGTGGAGCGCGGGCAGTCAAGATCCACGTTGGTGAACGTATCAACACGCGTAACAAAGATTACGCCGCAGTAGCGTCACTCTGAGAGGCTTGCGTCGCGCAGACCAAGGTGTTCAACAAAAGGTAAAAAGTCTCTGTCAGTGAACAGTAAAGGGAGGTTGTGGCTCAGGCAGAAGGACGCGATGATGACATCGGCAGTTTTGCGCACGGTGACGCCCTTCTTCCTCAAAGTACGATAGTTCTCTGCGCTGGTTAAAGCTTGCTCTCTGCCAATGAGCTCAAAGGTGGTGACGTTTTCTAGCAAGCGTTTAGCTGTTTCGTAGTCTTTGTCTGAGCGAAAGCCTTGAAGTATTTCGGTCAAAATAAGATCGCCTATAACGACTTCCTGCTCGCCTAATAAGGCATCGAGTTTGTTGGTGGCGCTATTCACTTTGCCAATGAAGTAATCAATCCACACACTCGAATCTACCATGATCACGATGCGGTTCTCATATCGTCTAAGTCACCAGACCATGAGAGTTTACCGCGATAGGATTTAATCGAGGCTTGCTTTTTCATCTTGATGAGCGCGCGTAGGCCCAGTTCAACGGCTTCTTTTTTGGTTGTTACGTCGGCAATCTTGAGCGCTTCATTCATAAGGTCGTCATCGATTTCAATATTTGTTCGCATCAGAGGATCTCCCGCGATAATGTTGTGATGTGTATAAAATAGATGATAGATACACATCGCGAATTCGTCAATGAGGTGATTTCGTAACTATTTGTAGGTTTGACAAGCGCTTTAGAAGCCCGTAAAACGTAAATCATTCACATAAAACCAACACCACTAATAGCGTCCGTTTACAAAAACAAGATGAATGGGAAAGCTTATGAAAACATTGATGATTGCAATGATGGCTCTAATCACCTTTGCAGCAGCTGCTGCCGAAAACAGCTATACAGTGCATGCCACATTATTGAGTAACGGCAAAGTGGTCGGCGAACCCGTGCTTCAGGTGCGCGATGCTGAGCCAGCATCGGTCGAAGTGAGTGGTGTCGAAGGCTATTCGTTGGCGCTTACGGTAACAGCAGAGAATACGCCAGGTCGCTATCGCTTAGTAAGTGAGGTGTCGACTGCAGGGGCGAATATGAGCCCGACACTTGTGGTCGAAGCGAATCAACCTGCAGAGGTCAGTATCGGTCAACTCACTATGCGAGTCACGGTACGCGAATGAAGTGGGCGATTGCTGGGTTAGTTGCACTTTTTTTTGCTTTCTTGGGGCTGCAGTATTGGGCAGCGCAGAACGAGGCCACACCCCAGCCAGTAGCTACTCCCAGAACACCTGCTCTCCCCAATAAAACTGAGCCTGACGCACGCGCCGTTAAGGCTTCTGTCGCAGTTGGGTATCCACCTGCGAGCGAGCCGAAAGCAACTTTGACACCTGAAGGAGAAGCGCTGACGGAACGCGAACAACGCGTGCTTGAAGCGGTTGAAAAGTTCAAAGATTTACGCGATCGAGACTTGTTGCTGGCATTGTCGAATGACCCTCTCGCACAAGATATAATCGCTGACATTCTGTTGGTCATGTTGGAACAAGGCTATTTAGAAGCCAATGATTCTTTTGTCACGCGGCGTGGATTTGAAGGTTTTTCACCTTTGTTTTTTGCGCTGATGGCATCAGAAAACATGGATGCGGAGATGCTCAATCGTTTTCTTGATTTGGGTTCGCGCATGGAAAGTAATGACGAATGGCGGCGCGTGATGGCGCGCCAATCTGACCTTGCCGTCTTGGAAACGTGGTATGAGGCGACTGGCTTGGGGCCCGAACATCATCAGCAGTTGTTCAACGAAGCCTTGCAAGCCGGCAATATGGCGTTTGTGGATTTTATTCTGGAAACCAAAGGCGGCAAATTCGATCAGCTAACCTTTTCTGGTGCTACGGCCGAGCGCATCAAAGAAGGGGTTATCGGTAACAAAAGTCTCACAGATGAGAGCTTGCGAGATTTTTATGAGCGGAGCAAGCCCGAGCAACGAGCGATGTTGCAACGCAACATTATCGCTTTGCACGAGCAACGCTTGAAACAAATCGATCTATTGCTGCTCCATGCCGAATTAAGCGACGAAGAACGGCTGCAAATCGAGCGTACTCAGGCTACACTGCAGGCTGACATTCAACGCATCAATGATTTTTTCGCGGCCCAAGGTGGTTAGCGAAACACCGATGAGTGAGTTTTTAATGCATCCTATTTTTCAAAAGCCGCTTGCCGCAGCTATTTTTTTGCTTGGCTTTGCGTTTATTTGCCTTCCTTCAGCCCTATTTGTTTACGTCATCGCGTGGTTGTTGAGCTTTGCTTTCAGTATCTCCTTCGATGCTTGGCAGACCCATGCCATTGTGTGGGGATTGGCATTTGTTTGGACACTTTACGCAATCAACACTGATGAAGGCGATCAGTTGCTCGCAAAAGTTATCACTCTGAAACGTTAAGAATCTATCAACGCCTATCAAAAATGCAGTTCTTTGCTATGTTTAAGAGTGCGTTATCGCACTCTCAATTCATAATAAGAAGGAACATCCAATGAGCTTTTTATGGTTTTTGTTGGTAGGTTTGGTCGCCGGTTGGTTAGCAGGAACGCTAGTGAAAGGCGGTGGTTTTGGGATTCTCAGAAATATCGTTATCGGTATTATCGGCGCGATGTTGGGTGGTTTTTTGTTTGACTTACTCGGCGTCAACAGCGGCGGTGGCATCATTTGGAGTATCGTTGTCGCGACGATAGGTGCGGTCGTGTTATTAGTTATCGTACGCGCACTGAAGAAAGCCTAGAACGTATCGTTGAGGATCACACCAATGTTGTCGGTGTGTGTCCTAGTTGTGGACAGGAGTTCGCTCGAGAGACTATGATACGCGGCGCGCCTGCCTACAAAATTGTCGGCGGAAAAGTCATGGTGAAATAGCTATGACGCAAGCTAAACAATGAAGTGTTAATAACAACAAAAAGGAATCATGAGATGGCACGTAAACTTATTTTAGCAGCGGCTGGTACTTTGTTAGCAGCGAACATGGTGGCTGCGCCTGCAGCGAAAGCAGAAGCTTTCAATGGTCTGAATCCTTGGCAACAGTGTGGTATCGGTGCCATGATTTTCCCAAATCACGGTCTTGCGGCAGCCATCTCAAACATTATTTGGGATTTGGGTACAACTGCTGTGACCTCGGCAACCGTTTCTGCCGAGACTTGTGAAGGTTCTGGTCAATTCACCGCAATCTTTGTTACTGAATCTTACGCACAAATCGAAGAGCAGCTTGCTTATGGCGAGGGTGAACACCTGAATGCCATGCTGCAACTGATGGGCTGTGCAGCTGAGCAACGTCCAGCGGCAATCGCAAAATTGCGTGCAGATTACGCACAGAACATGGCTGCGGCGGATTTTGCGGCAAAAGACCAAGCGCAAAAAGCTGAGTCGCTTTACTACACAGCAGCTGATGCTGTAACTGCTTGCTCAGCAAGCTAACGCGTAAAGACTGAAGGGAAGAGCCCCGCCAAGTATGCGGGGCTTTTTATTTGCCTATGTATCCTTGGCTTTTACTGCTAATCGTTACTGCCTTGAGCTCTGTTGCTCACGGCGCCACGCCCGAGTCGTTAGCGGCAAGTAAGACTTGGCGTGCGTTGCTGCATGTGCCCGCCGGAACTGGTCACAGCGAAATTGAAACAGCAGCATTTTTTCTTGCCGAAAACGGTGCATCGCAACCATTGGCTGAACTTCAAGCGACGGTCGCGACGTTCGCCCAACAGCCTCAACAAATGTGTCGCTACCCTGCCCGCGCGGCCTGGTTGCAGCAACAAGGCTTCGTCAGTGGTTTTGAGCCACAGCAATGCGAGGCGCTGCAAAAATGGCTGAATGGTCAAGCGGCCGATCACGTCAGTGTTATTTTTGCCGACGGTTTTCTCGATAACCCCGCTAGCTTCTACGGTCATATGCTGATCCGAGTCGGCGATCGCAGCGCTGATGATACGCAAAAGTTACTCGCAAATAGCTTTAATTTCGGTGCGCGCGTGCCGGACGATGAGAATCCAGTTGTTTACATTACTAAGGGCCTGTTTGGTGGCTATCAGGCCGCATTTTCAACCAGTCATTACTATCGCTACGACATTAACTACGCTGAAGCAGAGCTCCGCGACTTGTGGAGTTACGACTTAGCCACTGACGCACAGCAGAGCCAATTATTGATTTGGCATTTGTGGGAATTGCTAGAAACCGATTACACCTATTTTTTCAGTAGCCGCAACTGCGCTTATCACATGGCACGCGCTTTGGAGTTGGTGACGGACCTGCCATTGGTCGCTAGTGGCGATCCATTTGTATTGCCGGCAGATATTATTAAGCGTTTAAGTGGGGCGACGATTGAGGGGCGGCCAGCGGTGCAAAAGCGAACGTTGCAGCCCTCACGGTTGCATCGTTTTCAACAAAAGTGGCAGCAGTTGCATGCCGATGAGCAAGCTTTGGCAAGAGCTTGGCTGCGCAGTCCGCAACCGACCACCCTAGCAGCGGCTGCGCCAGCCGCGCAGTTACGTGTTATCGCAACCTTGGCCGACTTTTATGCCTATCGAGTGAGCCAGGAGCACAACGCGCCTGAAGTTAAGCAGCAATTGGAGGCCGAGAAAACGGCACTGCTAAGGGCGCGAATGGTGATGCCAATGGGAGCGAATCCCGAGTGGCAACAGCGTGAGAGTTCAGCGCCGGAAACCGGACAAGAGCCGAGTATGTTGCGCTTGGGTTGGCAACAGTCAGACCTGAATGCTGCGCATGACAACGCGTTAACCCTGAGCTTTCGCCCAGCTTATTACGATGTCTTACAGCGCCAGCAAGGCCGTCTCAAGAACGCTACGCTGACGATGGCGGAAGTGGGTGTCAGCTTGAATGAGCACGAGGTAAAACTTGAGCATGCCTGGCTACTGCGCTTGCATACCCTGAATTACAGCTCATCGGGCATGCCGGGAGATGGCGGCGCCTCATGGGGGCTCAATCTGGGTTGGCAACGGGACCGCCTTCGGCAAACGGTCGATGATTTAAGTCCGCAGTTGCTAGGCAGTTATGGCAAAGCGTTCAAGGCGAGTGACGCACATTGGTTCGATGCTGCGTTGCGTGCGGAGTTGCGTGATCCCACCGCTGACGTGGGTAGTATGGTGTTGAGTCCTCAGCTGACGTGGCTTGCTGATTGGTCAGGCGCGCGCAGCCAATGTCGAACGCGTTACGAATGGGATGTTTCTCAACGACTTGATAAACAATGGTTTATTGGTTGTGAAATTGCTTTTCATCTTGGCAAAAATCAAGATTTTCGCCTAAGCTTAGCCCATCAAAACGCGTCCACGCTCGCGTTGAGCTGGTCTTGGTATTGGTGATCGCTATGACATTACCCACCCCTGTAAATCGTTATTTTGAGTTCGTTTTTGCCGACTCTGAGCCCGCGCCTATGCAGGCAAAGCTAAACCAAACGGGTACCCTACGAACATCGACCACAGCCAAACGCTGGTTACCTTTTACTGCGCGGCAGCTGATCACTACGCGTCACTTTGTTTGGCAGGCATCAGTGCTGATGGGCTTGGGCGTGCGTCTGACGGTGAAAGATAGCTATCACCATGAACAAGGCAGTGGCAGCATTAAGTTATTTAATGTAGTGTCGCTGGCGTCACAAGTGGGTGGCCACGAACTCAATACTGCAGCATTACAACGCTATCTCGCCGAAGGGCCGTGGAATCCTTGGGTGCTGACGCCGGAAGCGGGGGTGGAATGGTCGCCGATAGATGACGATCATGCAGTGGCGACATTGCGAGATGGCGCCAATGCAGCATCCATCACTTTCACCTTTGCTGCCAACGGCGCGATCACTAAGGCGTTCACCGAAGGCCGCTATGCCAAGCAGGGCAAAGGTTATCGGTTGTTACCTTGGGAAGGTCGATTTAGTGATTATCGCACCGAGGGCGCTGTGCACGTGCCATTTTTCGGCGAAGTCGGTTGGTACGTCAACAACCGTCTCGCGCCAGTGTGGCAAGGCCAGATCGAGCACATCACCCACACCCTGTTGTAAGTCCTCGTTAACGGCGGCGCCAACGGTGAAATTTCGCCACCCATGCCAACAACTTTTCCGGCTTGTGTGCTTGCTTCCATTGTCCAGCGACATATTTATTCGCCTCTGACATGGTCGGATAGCTGTGAATAGTGCCTAGGATTTTATTTAAACCAATACCATGCTTCATTGCTAATACATATTCAGCCAACAATTCACCCGCTTGAGCAGCAACAATATTGACGCCGAGAATTGTGTCTTTACCCGGCGCCGTAAGCACTTTAATGCGGCCATAGGCCTGTTGATCGGCAATCGCTCGGTCCATATCGCTGATGTCATACTCAATTACTTTATAATCAGTGTTTTGCTGCTGTGCGGCTTGCTCAGTGAGCCCCACGTTGGCTATTTCGGGGGTGGTATAGGTGACCCAAGGGATCACCGAATAATCGGCCTTAAAGGTCTTAAACGGGTCAAATAAGGCATTCACGGCGGCATACCACGCTTGATGCGACGCCACATGGGTAAATTGGTAAGGACCGGCAACATCGCCACAGGCATAGATGTTGGGAAAGTTGGTTTGCAGCAAGGCATTCACCTGTACTGTTTTATCCACTTCGATGCCAATTTCTTCTAACCCAAAGCCTTGCGTATTCGGTTGTCGCCCAAGCGCTATCAACACGCGATCAAAGGCCAACGCCACAGCTTCGCCTTCATGATCTGTATGCAATTGGCTTTCGCCGTCTGCGTTGACGCTAAAACGCTCAGCTTTATGATTAAGGCGTAAGTCGACCCCGTCTGCACGTAGTTGGTTTTGTAACAAAGCACTGGTGTCGGGATCTTCATTGGCGAGCAAGCGCGGGCCCATTTCGACAATAGTGACCTGACTACCAAGCAATTGGAACGCTTGCGCTAACTCGCAACCAATCGGCCCGCCACCTAATACCAACAAACGTTTGGGTAAGGTGCGCAAGTGCCATAATGAGTCAGAGGTCAAATAATCGATGTGTTCGAGGCCTTCGAACTTTGGCACCAGCGGCTTTGCCCCTGTGGCAATCACAATACTACGGGTACTAAGACGTTGTTCACCATCTAGGGTTTTGACTCGCACTTGCCAAGGGCTTTCAATCGTAGCCTCGCCTTGGATGACGTCAACACCTAAATCGGTGTAACGCTCGACAGAGTCGTGTGGAGCGATGCGTTGAATGACTTTCTGTACTTCATCCATGACCCGCGCGAAATCAACCTTCTCAATAGTGGTGTGGACACCAAGCTCGCGTGCGTGCTGCGTTTGTCGAATGGTTTTGGCGACATGCAACAGGGCTTTCGATGGCACACAACCAGTGTTCAGACAGTCCCCACCCATCTCAGCTTTTTCAATCAGTGTCACTTTCGCTTTTACGGCTGCAGCAATGTAAGCGCTCACTAACCCAGCTGAGCCGCCACCGATGACAATCAAGTTGTTATCGAAGGATTTAGGCTTATCAAAACCACGGTAGGCGCGGCGTTTCTTCAGCACCTTTAAAAGGATCTTGGCAACAATAGGAACAATGCCCAGCAGCACCAAGGCGCCGAGTAAGTCAGCCGAGAATACATCACGCAAGCGGCTAATTTCAGCTAACTGGGTGCCAGCATTGACGTACACCGCTGTCGCCAAAAACATCCCCAGTTGGCTGACCCAGTAGTAAGTCCAAGCTTTGATTTTGGTCAGACCCATCACCAAGTTAATGACGAAGAACGGGAATAATGGAACTAAGCGGAGGCTCAACAGGTAAAAAGCGCCGTCGCGTTGAACGCCCTCGTTAATGGTTTGCAAACGTTTGCCGAATTTCTGTTGCACCCAATCATGTAACAACCAGCGCGCACTTAAAAAGGCTAACAAAGCGCCGACTGAGCTGGCGAATGATGCCAGCAGTAAACCCCAGCCAAGACCAAAAATCGCCCCTGCGCCAAGGGTCAAGACGGTCGCACCTGGAATCGACAGCGCGGTACAGAGTACGTAGAGCAAAAAGTAGCCACCAAACATTAGCAATGGCTGTTCAGCAACCAGGGTCACCAGCTGTTCGCGTTGTTGCTTGAGTTGCTCCAAGGTCAAATATTGGGTCAAGTCAAATATAAAGACGCTAGCAATCAATGCTGCCAGCACAACCACAAACAGTAGTTTTTTCAACGACATGAATCCGTCCTATTAGAAGCGATAGCTGAAGCTGAGCTGAGCGTGACGTGGCAACGATGGAAACGCCAAGGTTGCGCCAAAATAGCCACCTTCAAATACCGGTGCCCAGTTATCTTGGTCGGTCACATTGATAACATCAAGCCGCGCTTGCAACCGCGGAGTAATCTGATACTGCGCATGCAGGTTGAGGTGATGCTGATCGCGAATCATCACCGTCTGCAAAAAATCTAACGGATACGCCTTGGTGTAGTTAAGATCTCCACCTATCGACCAGCTTTCAGCAACCTGCCAGCCAACGACCGCGCTGGCCTGTACCTCGGGAACTCCCTGCAGCTGCTGATTCGAGGCGGCAAACGCAGTGAAATTAGGCGAGCCAACACCGGTACCGTTGATAATATCGGGACGTGAATTATCAAAAGCGTCGGCGATTTGGCCTGTACCTTGTGAGGCAACAGAGTTATCCCAATACGCATCAATATAGCTTGCTGCTAACGTCGCCCAAAAGCCCTGTTCGTGGCGATAGTGCCATTGCAGTTCGATGCCTTCACTGGCAATACCGCTATTCGAACCATCGCGATTACGCAAACTGCGCGTTTGATCAAACCAGACCGCATCGGCATACCAACGCGCGCCAGCGGGTGCGTACTTCACGCCTACTTCGTAAAGACTGTTCTCGGTCGCAAAATTCTGTGGATCGATGACACCCGCAGCATTGAGAACGTTGCCTCCCGCCATCGAATTTGACGTCGAATCGCTTTCGTAGGCTGTGGCAAAGAAGGTCAAATCAGGCGACCAGTAATACTGCACGGCAACATTGGCCGCGGTAAGCCAATCGCTATGACTATCTTGTTTCGCCGTCTGACCTGCAGGCGCAATAGGATCACGCGCTTCAACATCGTAGTAGTCGGCCCGCACCCCAACAGTAAAGCGCAACTGCTCAGTTGCGGCCCACTGTTGTTGCGCAAATATTCCCCATTGATAGCTGGTCGAGTCGGTGGTGTCGGATAAGTTAAAGTCGCCGACTCCGTCGTTATTCAGATCGTACTGTGCACCCGGCGAGACAAATACGCCCGGACGTAATTCCACCAAGCGCGCTTGTTGTTCGGGCGTCAAAGGAATCCGGCGCTGCGCCAAAGTGCCCGTTAAATCGATAGGATTGTCGGCTTCAGTGGTAAATTGGCTGTAGCCAAGCACATCGTTGTAGCGCAAGTTGACGCCGACAGTAGTGTGATCTTGGTAATGCAGTTCAACGCGATGCTCAAAGGTATGCGCACCATCGACAATTTCGACAAAGCTGTTTTGATTGATGCCTTCGCGCTCAAGGTACTGATAGTAACTACGGTTCACCAGCAGCCAGTCACTTGCTAACTGCTGCTCCACAACTGAATGAATAAGGTAGGTTTCGGCCGTATTGGTATCGAGTGGATCGGTCAACACGGTGCTGCGGTCGATTTCAACTTGTCCCGTAGGGCTGATGACAGCACCTGCTCCCGGCACGAATGAGCCGTTGGGTTGTTGTCCTTGACCAGTGATGTACAAGTTATCATCAATCAAGGCTTGAGTGGGTCGGTTGATGCCGGCGTTATCGGTCCAATCGACATTGTAATACTCAAAGTTGAGTGACCAACGCGTGCTTGCTGAGGGCGTCCACTCATAGGCCAGTGTTAAGTCATCGCTGCGCAAATGGGTGTAGTCGTAAAAGCTGTCTTCGTCAATCACTTCAACACTGGCGCGAAAGGCCTGCTCGCCTTCGACAATGACGGCGTTGTGGTCGGCTTGCCAGCGGTACTGCTGCCATTCACCCAAGCGCGCCCGTAATTCGGTGCGATCTTCGTCCGTACGCGCGCGCTTCGGCAGTAAATTGACGAAGCCGCCAACGCGTTGCGTGGTGCCCAGCATCACCGGCGGCGCACCTTTGACCACCGCAATACTGTCATACGCATTTAATGAGAGTGGAATGCCTAACCCGTTATTGCCCGCTTGGCGGCGCATACCACCGCTAAAGAGCTCGCCCAGTTGGCCGCGCATACTCGGCAGTGACGGGTTGCCAAACCCAGCAGCGGCGTGGCTGTTAGGCGCAAACTTGGCAATGTCATGGAGATCGTCGATGTTGGCATCGCGCAGCAGTGATTCGGTAATGACTGTCGCGGCGCGCGGAATATCTTGCAGTTGGTCGTTGGCACCAAAAAGTCCTGCAACCGCTTGCTCACTCGGTAACACGATTTCGCGTTGTTCGCCGCGCACTTCAATAATCTCATCAGGCTGATGCTGCTGTTGCGCACTCGCTGAGGAGCTCAAGGCGATAAGAATAGCGGCGGATAATGGCTGTATTTTCAACGAAAACTCTCCAACGATGATGATTAGGTTTAGACTACGAGTAGACGCTCGATTAAGTTTACTAGTATCGTGCATAGTATCAGTGATTTAAGAGTAATAGGTAAATGACCGAAACGCCGAAGCAGTCCATCGAAACACCGGAATCCCTAGAGTCATTACTCAATAGTGTGGCGCTGGGCACCGAACTGCACTTCGAGTCGGGATTGTGTGGTGCTTGGTCAATTCAGGCGCGCGACCCACAAAAGGTGGGCTTTCATGTGCTGACCCAGGGCCATTGTTGGTTTGGTGTCACTGGTGTCGAACCGAGCAGTCAGGCCCTGCGGGGCGGTGACATTGTCTTTGTCAATCAAGGCGTCTCGCACTTTTTAAGTGAACAACAGTTGCCTACGGATATGGATTTTGAGCAGCTGGCACAACACTGCATCGCCGATCATTCGCAACAAGGAATTGTCTGCTATGAAATGCAAGATCGTGGTGAAGCAAGTGACCTGCTGTTTCGTTTATTGCCGCCCTGGCTAGTCATACCCGCTAGCCAGCAGTCGACCCAATTGGCGCAGCTGTTGCAGATGGTGCGCAGTGAAACACAAGCACAACAGCCGGGTTATCGGTCGGTGCTGCAACGCTTGAGTGAAGTGATTGCGGTACAGTTGTTACGTGAAGTTTTAGCATCGTCAAAGGCGCCAATAGGCCTATTTGCAGCAGTGCAAGATCGTGCTTTAGCGCCGGTGGTAGTGGGAATCCTGGCGGATCCGGCGAAAGACTGGAGTGTAGAAGTTATGGCCGAACACGCGCATTTATCGGTCAGCGCTTTTGCCGAGCGATGCGTCAAAAAAACCGAGCTAAGTCCGAAAAAGTTGCTCGATGCGCTACGCTTACAACGCGCCAAATACTTGCTACGCAGCACCGCTTTGCCAATAGAGAGCATCGCTTGGCAGGTAGGTTATCAATCGGTCACAGCGTTTGGTCGATTCTTCAAGCGTTACCTCGAGTGTAGCGCACAAGCCTATCGTGATCAGCATTAACCAACTAAATCAACGCTCCTCACCACCAAATCACCGATAATGGTCGGTGCTTATCGCGTCCATAGATGATGTGCAGTAGGCTTCTGTTATCGCAAATGTAACGGAGGTTTTATGCAGAAATTTAAGCTTCACACAATTGAGTCGGCTCCTGATGGTAGTAAGCAAATCCTGCAAGCTGCGCAAGACAACATGGGCATGATCCCTAATCTGTTCGCGGTGATGGCGACTTCACCTCAGCTGCTAGAGGGCTACCAAACACTTGATGGTCTGTTCCAAAAGTCTGGTTTTGATAAGAACGAATTAACGGTCGTTTGGCAGACCATCAATGTCTATCACGACTGTCATTATTGCGTACCTGCGCATACTGCCATTGCTAAGCAAATGGGTGCGGATGATGCAATTACCACCCAAATCAAAGCCGGTGAGTCACTTGATGACGACAAACTGCAAGCGTTACGAACCTTTACCGAACGGATGTTGGATGCACGCGGCGCCGTAAATCAAGACGACTTTAAAGCTTTTGCCGAGGCGGGTTACGAACCAAAGCATGTATTGGCAGTGATCCTAGGTATTGCGCAAAAGACCATGAGTAATTACACCAACCATGTCGCTGAAACGCCAATCGATAACGCGTTTCAAGACTTTGCCTGAGGTGGTTATGACGACAGCAACTGATTTAACCAAAAAGTTGGCACTGAGCCTACTCGCGCTGCGGGTTGGTATTTTTATTGTGATGTTCGTGTGGGCGCTCGATAAGTTTGTGAATCCTGGGCATACCGCCGCAGTGTTTGAGAACTTTTACGGGATTGGCGATCTGTCCGCTCCCCTTGCTGCCGTGCTCGGTGGTTTACAGATTGCTCTATGCGTGGCATTTGTTTTAGGCCTTTGGAAAACCATCACCTACGGACTTATATTTGTCTTACATGGCGTCTCAACGCTGTCGTCAATGCCGCAATACGTTGATGCGTTTAATAATTTATTGTTTTTTGCTGCATGGCCGATGTGGGCAGCTTGCTTTGCTTTGTTTTACCTGCGCAGCTACGACCGCTACACCCTTGGTGCAGCTAAGCAGAGTTAATCGTCGCTGGTGAGTGGTCCTTTACATAGGGTGCATTCGCCATCATTTGCGGACGAGCCTTCCACGTAGCGCATGCGGTGGGAGGCTTTGTCACGGTTGGCACTAAATTGATAGCTCTGCTGGCGCACCTGTGGTTTTTGCGCGATGAACTGACACACTGCCCCGACGCCGTTATGGCGATCGCCCTCATGGATGTCGCGTTCGGTTTCTTGACTCACTTGTAGCTCAAAGCTCTTAAATACTTTTTCGAGCTCGGCTTTGCTGAGCATTAAATCGGCGCTATCAGGACCGCCTGTGCCACGTCCGATCTGAGCGGGCGTATATCCCTCAACCAAGAAAAAACCGCCGGGCTTGAGACTTGCTAAAACTTGTTCGTAGAGGTGCGCTCGGCCTTGGCTTGGCAGGTGACAAAAAATCGCAACAACACCATCGTAGTGTGCTTTGGGTAACTCAACTTGAGTTAGGTCGACCACTTCAGTTTGAATAGAGACGCCGCGCTGCGCAGCGAGCTTTTCAGCCTTGGCTAGGCCTACTGCCGAAATATCCATGGCACAGACTTGAGCACCTAGCTCAGCCAAATAAACTGAATTACGACCTTCGCCGTCGGCAACACACAACACATGTGCGGTTTCTCTGCCAGCTAATAAATCTGTTGCGTGTTCGACTAAAAAGTCGTTTGGTGTCGTACCGTAAACGTATTCGTCAGTGTTATAGCGGTCGTCCCATGGATGTGTCATTGGCAGTTGATTCCTTAGCTAACTGAGAGGCTTTTGGGCAAATCGGTTGGTAGCTTTGATACCAAGCGATAAAGTTGTCAGCACTTAATGGCTTCGAGTATAAATAACCCTGCCCATAATCACACCCGAGTTGTTGCAAGTAGTCAAGGTTCGCTTGGGTTTCGATGCCTTCTGCCAAAGATTTAATGCCCATTTTTTGCGCTAGGACGATAGCGGCCGACACAATATAACTAGCGCCTTTATCTTCCGGCAAATAACGCACAAAGACCTGGTCAATTTTGAGTAGTGAGATAGGTAGCTTATATAGATACTGCAGCGACGAGTACCCGGTACCGAAGTCATCAATCGATACAGTGATTTTGGCTTCCGTCAACTTCAATAACTCGGCAACCACCTCGTCGATATCCTCGATCAAGGTTCCTTCAGTGATTTCCAGTTCAATACGCTCGCCGGGGACATCGAATTCTTTCAGCAGCTCGAACAACATTTGTGCGAAGCCGGGCTGCAAAATGTCATGCCCAGAGACGTTAATAGCGACTTGTAGGTCGATACCACTGGCGCGCCACTTGCTAACTTGTTGAATCACTTCACGCAATACAAACTCACTTATTTTCAGAATTAAGGTGCTATGTTCCGCATTGGGGATAAACTCATCAGGACTCACCCAGCCACGTACCGGATGTTGCCAGCGTATCAGTGCTTCGACGCCATAAACCTTCCCATCAGCAAGCGCAACTTTGGGTTGGTAATGCATGGTAAATTCACCACGTTTAAGACCGTCAGTCACATCCGCCATTAACGCCAATTGCGATGCGATGCTTTCACTGACTTCTTGGGTATAAACAAAAGCATCCGACATTTTGTCATTGGCGCGCGCAATGGCAATTTCGGCGTGCTGCAGTATCGCTTGCGGGTCGCTCTCATGGTTGTCAATAAGCACCCCGCCAAGATGTCGATTTACATATACCGATAAGCTTTGAAAGTTCGCGTTTTCTGGAAGTGTTTGCAGACAGGCTTGCATTAATCTATCAACGTCGGCGGGCTTGGTTCCGGGAAACAAAGCCGCGAGCTGGCCACCATGGATGCGAAAAACCTCAGGTTGATGGTTTGGCATCTCGTGCAGTTGCCGCGCGTAACCGTCGATAATGGCGTCAATCACGGAAAAACCAAATGCCGAGCGCAACGCCATGCCATTGTCGATACTCAGAGTCACTAACAGATAACAACAGGCGTCGGGGTCTTGCTTACGGCTCGCTAAAATGGCTTCCAGACGTTCCAACAGGCCTTCCGATTGGGCAGTTTACTGACGGGATCGCGACGCGCAAATTGTTTCAAGCGTTGAATGTAGCGTCGACTGGTATCGCTCGACAGACCAGCGAGTACACCTACGGCAAGAAAATAGAAAGTACGATGCACCCAGTTGATAGTGTCCTGCATCTCCATCGTTGCTGTGTTGATCGGCATCCACGGACCGAGTGCCAGGCCGCCAGCAAGAGCGATAATCATCCCTCCTTTGTAGCCGAACACAATCCCTGCAATCGCAATCGGGATATACCTGGAGTGGGAATAAACGTACTTAATGCCGCCAGTAAACCAAACTAGTGCAGTAACACCAGCCACAGCAGCCATTAGTGCGGTCACCAGCAGGAGCCGTTGCGGTTGTGTGTAGTTGCGAAAAAGGTAATTACCGAGATTCACAGTGAATGCCCAAGTTGCTCAATAATTAAGGTTTAGGTGTTCACTGTGAATTTGTCGAGACAAAACTGTTAATTAGATGTTTTTATTTGCAAAGTCATCTGCGCTATGGCGTTCACGCACTTGTTCAGTTTCATCGCCCCAACTACGGTTGACGATGCGCCCACGACGTACCGCCGGTCGCGCCCCGACTTCATCAATCCAGCGTCGAACGTTGCTGTACTGCTCGGTTTGCAAAAATTCAGCTGCATTATAGGCTTCGTTGTTGGCAACCGCGCTATACCAAGGCCAAATGGCCATATCGGCAATGGTGTACTGATCGCCAGCGATAAAACGATGTTGCGCTAACTGTTTGTCGAGCACGTCAAATTGGCGCTTCACTTCAAGTGCATAGCGGTTAATCGGGTATTCGTATTTTTCTGGCGCGTAGGCATAAAAATGACCAAAGCCGCCGCCCAAGAATGGTGCCGCCCCCATCTGCCAGAACAACCAATTAAGCGTTTCGGTGCGGCCCGCGTGATCAGACGGCAAAAACGCATCAAACTTTTCTGCTAGATAAAGCAATATCGAGCCCGATTCGAATACTCGAGTCGGTGGATTGGTACTACGATCAAGGAGTGCTGGTATTTTCGAATTCGGGTTGATGGCAACAAAATCGCTGCCAAATTGATCACCCTCGCCAATATTGATCAAGAAAGCGTCGTATTCGGCATCTTTGTAGCCGAGCTCTAATAATTCTTCGAACATAATCGTGGCTTTCACGCCATTGGGCGTCGCCAGAGAGTAGAGTTGAAACGGATGTTCACCAACAGGTAGTTGCCGTTCATGCGTTGCTCCCGCCGTTGGCCGATTAATATTGGCGAACTTGCCGCCATTGGTTTTATCCCATTGCCAAACGCGTGGAGGTGTATAGCTTTTGTCTGTCATGTTGAACTCCCATAAAAAAATCCGCACTTCGTCAGTATAACGAAGTGCGGATGATTAAGGTTTAATTCAACCGTACAGTAAAATTAGAAGCTGTACTGCACGTTGAAGAACGCCTGACGACCTAGTTGGTCATATTGCGAGTACAACATCGCGTTACCCACCACAGAAGCTGCCGCTGGGCTACCCAAAGGTGGCTTCTTGTCAAACACGTTAGCAACACCAAGCGTTACATCGATATTGTTTTCAAACGACTTTGATACAGATGCTGTGTGGTAGAACGTGGTCGGCGCATCCGCAACAAAGGTCACGTCTTGGCCGCGGTAAGTAGTTGAGCTACCGTTCACGTACTCACCATAGTTGCTCACTTGACCCACATAACGCATGGCCCAGGTGTAGCTCCAATCGTCACGCTCAAGCATGGCGGTTAAGGTACCGCTGTGACGCGGGTTACCCAAAAGACCGATGTATTGTTGCGCAACGCTGTCTTCGAACTGCTTGTACGAACGCTCGATTTGAATGGTGTGGTCTAAACGCACACGCACCATACCTACTGGGGTATCGTCGTTGTAGCTTGCAACAACGTCAACACCGCGAATGTACTGGCTAGCTACGTTCACATAACCACCGAATACGTCGATGATATTGTAGTTACCATTAGTACCATCGTTACGAGTAAAACGGTCACAGAACGGTTCAGTTTCGAAGTTCTCTGAGGTGTAACACAGGTTCAGAATGTCTACGCCAGTAATGTCGTCAACTTGGTTGTCGATGCGCACTGTGTAGTAATCCACTGAGCTGGCGAAACGACCTTCAGGGCTGGTCCAGACGATACCAATGCCTTCTGATACCGAAGTTTCTGCTTTCAAAGTACCTGCGCCACCACCGGTGTAAGCAGTACCTGAACCAAAGTCTTCAGTGTAGTCACCTGGAATGCCGTCAGCTTGACAGTTTTGCAGCACAGTTGGGTTGATGGTGCCCTGCTCTTGACGCTCGGCCCAGTTGAAACATGGATCGCTGCGCTGGTCAAAGAACGCAGTTTGGTCGCCCAAGTACAGTTCGAACAACGCTGGTGAACGGAACGAAGTACCACGTGAAGCACGTACACGTAGGTCATCAGTGATGGCCCAGTTGGCGCCAATCTTGAAGGTGGTGTCGTTGCCGTAAGTGTTAACATCGGTCCAACGCGCAGAAGCGGTCAGGTCAAATGAACGTACACCAGGCAGATCGCGCAATACTGGGATTTGGAACTCACCGTAAACCGCACGGGTGATTTGCTTACCAGCGGTAATACCAGCGCTGGTCATGCCCCATGAATTACCAGCAAGTGTGGTGGCTCCCGGAGTATCAACGATTTCATCAGACTGATAGGCGATACCGATTGCGGTTGCAACAACGCCTGCTGGTACTTCAAACAGATCACCGGTGATGTAAGCATCAACCGAGTCTTGTTTGTAAATGGTTTTACCTAATTCAGTGCCGAATAAGAAGTCACGGGTACCTTGGTCGAAGTTACCACGCACGTATTCTGGATCGAAGAAGTCGATGGCGTAACACTCACGACCTGAAATAGGCGTTAATTCACCTTCACAAGCACCGCCGGTAACGGCGCCAGCAGCCATTTCAAGAGCATCTTGATAGATGATCTTGGTCTGGTAAGTACCGCTGCTTAAACTGCGCTGCCATGACACATCCCAGTTCCAGAAGCCGATAGAACCTTCGAGACCTAATACACCGCGGGTGTATTCGATGTCAGTTACACTGCCTGAATGGTCAGTAACTGCAGTTGGGTCGAGGTAGACATAACCGTCCCAGCCGTCAACATAGCCCTGCCATGCAGGAATGAAGGGTTCCCAGAACTGGCGGTAGCTGTTGATAGTGGTTTCACGGCGGCTGTGTAAAAACTCGCTGTAGAAGCTTACCGAGTCGGTCAAGTCATAGTCGGCTTGGCCGTAAATTGACCACGCTTCAGTGCGTGGAATCATACTTTGCAAATCTTGGAACGGATGGTCGGCATCGAGCCAGCCGTCTGACTCACGGTCAAAGCCAACCGGATACCAGCCTTCAGGCGCGGCGATGTCACCTTCGTTAACCGGCGTATAGGTTGGCAACCCTGCCGCTGCACGCCAGCCATCATAGTCGTAGTTTTGAATGCGCGCGATATAGTTATCAGCGCCGGCATTCCATAACCACATGCCGTATGGCAAGTCGTTACAGTGGTAGTCGCCCGTACGCGGGTCGATTGGATCAGCGCGCTCACCAGTCACTTCATCGAAGTAATAACGCTGTTCACAGGCGAAGTGTTCGCGATCGCCACGAGCCATCTCTTCTTGTAAACGGTAGTCAGCTACTAAACGGAATGAGCCACGATCAAATGCTTGGCCATAGGTACCGTTAACACGGTAGTTCTCACCGCCTGATTCAGTCGGCACGTTACCGCTTACGTTAATCGCTGACTCATCACCACGCTTGGTGATGATGTTGATAACACCGGCGACGGCGTCAGAACCGTACAATGACGATGCGCCGTCTTTTAGGATTTCAACACGTTCAACCGCTGATACAGGAATAGCGTTCATATCGAATGCGGCGACCTGACCACGAGTACCTGCAGGTCCTGCACGACGACCGTTTAACAATACGAGGGTACGGTTAGCACCTAAACCACGCATTGAAATCGATTCGTTACCGGCACCACCAGCGGTGACACTACCTACTGACATGGCTGACGTCAGCTGGTTCGAGCCTGACGCGACAGTAGAGGTACGGAGCAATTCACCAAGCGTATTCAAACCTTGGTCAACAGCTACTTCGGTAGAAATAATTTCGAGTGGCGTGGCATTATCAAGGCCATCGGTACGAATACGTGAACCGACAACGGTGACACGCTCTGCTTGTTCTTTGATTTCTTCTGCGTCGTCTTCATCAGACATGTCTTGCGCGAGAGCGCCGGTTGAGAACAACGTTGATGCTGCTCCAAACGCCAAAGCCAGACGGACTGATTTGGCGATGTGAGTATTTTTCATCATCTCTCCAAAAACTGCTTAATATTGGTTTGTTTTAAAGGCGGGAAAAGATATTTCGATGCCTCATAAGGCTGTCAATCCCCTTTTTTGCAAAGGGACCTAAAAAATGACAGCGCGGCAGAATAGCGGAATCTTTAAACAAAAGACAAGGCGTGCGCGTTGAATGTCGGTTATTTTCGATAGAAATGATTTTTATGAGGAGTGACAAATGCTTAGCGTACAAAAAACGACCAGCTCAAGAGTTGAGCGGGTCGTTTAAAAAGTGACTAGATGTGAAGCTTAGTTTTGCACTTCAATGTCGTTTTCGACGGATTTCACACCTTCAATGCCTTCTGCGATTTGCGCTGCAAGGTCGGCAATGTCATCTGACGCTACGACGCCACTCAGCACAACGTTGCCATCAATGGTTTCAACATTGATGTTCATCGCATCAATTTGATTCGCCTCGACCAGCGCCGCTTTAACGCGTCCAGTGATGGCTGCGTCACTCAAGAATTCACCTGCTTCACCGGCGGCAGCTTTGGTTTCATCCCAAGCACTGTCGGCAGCATCTTTAGTTTCATCCCATGCTTCGCCAGCAGCGTCTTTGGTTTCGTCCCAAGCATCGCCACTCGCGTCTGCTGCATCATTCGCCGCGTCTTGCGTCTCGTCTGCTGCGTCCTCTGCAGCGTCTTCAGCTTGCTGCATGGTTTCCTCAGCAGATTCCTCTGCTTGCTCACGTTCAGACGGACTGCACGCCGCCACAGTTAGAGTTGATAAAAAAGCTAACAACGCTAAACGATTCATGTTCTTCATACGAAATAACCCCCTGTTTTTGCAATTAACTTCCGCCATTAAGGGTAGCTTTAAATTGTAAATTTGCGAGTTTATTTACGAGAGTTTTGCGTTCACTCTGAACTGTGCGAAAGTAAAAGCCTTGTAGAATAGTGTGGCAAAGAGGGGAAAAATGGCACTTTTAGGTAATATTCTTTGGTTTGTCTTCGGTGGCTTTGTTATGGGCCTTGGTTGGTGGCTCGCTGGCTTGATCGCGCTTATTTCTATTATTGGTATTCCGTGGGCCAAGGCTTGCTTTGTCATCGGTCGCTTTGCTTTTTTCCCGTTTGGCTATGAAGCCATGAGTCGCCGTGATTTAAATTTAAAAGGTGATATTGGTACCAGTGCTTTCGGTACCCTTGGCAATATCCTGTGGTTGATCTTTTTTGGTTGGTGGTTGGCGATTGGTCATATAATGGCAGCAATAGGTCTGTTTATTATTATTATCGGTATTCCCTTTGGTATTCAGCATTTAAAATTGGCGGTGATGGCACTGTTTCCAATTGGCCAAACCATTGTACCGAAAGACATGGCGCAGGCAGCACGGCAGCGAAATGCACAAGCCTATTTTGACAATCTTAAAAACAAATAATAAGCGAGACGCACTATGACGTGGATGATTTATGGAGCTTACGGGTATACCGGCGAGCTCGTCGCTCAATATGCGAAAGAGCGTGGCAAACAGCCGTTGCTCGCAGGGCGCAATGAAACGAAACTAAAAGCGGTTGCAGACCGCCTTGAGTTGCCTTATCGCGTGGTTGATTTAAATGACAAGCAAGGCTTAACGGCGGCATTAAAGGATGTCGAGTTGGTGGTGCATTGTGCTGGGCCTTTCGAAGTTACTGCGCAACCGATGATTGATGCTTGCTTGCAAACGCAAACCCATTACCTTGATATCACCGGTGAGTTGGCGGTCTTCGAGTTGGCTCACAGCCACGACGCGGAGGCGAAGAAGGCCGGTGTGGTGCTCTGCCCCGGTGTTGGCTTCGACGTCATCCCAACGGATTGCGTTGCGGCGCAATTGAAACAAAAGTTACCCGATGCGACCGCCTTGAAGTTGGGCTTTGAGTCGTTGTCGCGCATGAGCCGCGGTACCGCGAAAACCAGTGTACGACGCTTGGGCGAAGGTGGCGCTGTGCGTCGCAGTGGCACTATTGTGAATGTCCCCTTGGCATACCGGACCCAACGCGTTGATTTTGGCAACGGTGAAAAGCTAGCGATGACCATCCCTTGGGGCGATGTCTCAACGGCGTTTTACACTACTGGAATTCCTGATATTGAAGTTTATATTCCAGCGTCACCGAATTTGGTAAAGCGCTTAAAGCGAATGAATTATTTCCGTTGGCTACTGCGTTTTAATTGGGTCAAAAACATGCTTGAAAAGAAAATTGAGCAACAACCCGCAGGACCAAATGAAGAGCAGCTCGAAAAGGCAATTACCTATGTTTGGGGCGAGGCACGCAACGCCGAGGGTAAAGTTGTGACCGTACGCGAGAAAGTGATGAACGGGTATAAACTCACTAGTCGTGGCGCGGTTGATGTGGCGCTCCATGTCATCAGCAATAAACCCGAGGGTGGTTATTTTACCCCGGCAAATTTATGCGGTGCTGAGCTTATTGATCGTTACCGTATCAAAGATTAAGTGGAGTTAGCGATGTCTCGTATCAGCTTTGGGTTTGTAGTACTTGTTAGTCTGCTCGCGGCGCCAGTATTTGCGCAGGCAACCGAGCGTCCGAATGAAGAGGGGCTTACGACCGAGGAGTTTACTCGCGAAGACCTGGTCAGTCGGTTTTGGGAACTGGACGAAGAGCATAAACGCGGTATTTTCCAATTACGCACCTACAAGCCGAATTTTATTTTGCCGGTGCATCATACGTCATCGATTAATACGCAACCGAACTCACCAACGCGAGGCCCTTCGGACCCGCTGGAGAGTTACAAAACGAATGAAGTGAAGCTACAGATTTCGTTACGCACCAAGATTTGGGAAGACTTGCTGTTGCCTAACGCTGATTTGTGGGTGTCCTATACGCAAACCTCGCTCTGGCAAGCATGGAACTCTGACGAATCTTCGCCGTTTCGCAGTACCAACTACAATCCAGATGTGTTTTACATCATGCCTTGGTTTGAGGAGTTCGATCCTATTCCAGGCCCCGCAGAAATACGCTTCGCGAAGGTCGGCTTTGCCCATGAATCGAATGGACAAACCAAGCCCGACTCGCGCAGTTGGAACTACTTTCACTTTGGTGGCGCCATACAGTGGGGCGACGTGCTCTGGGAAACAACCTGGAAACAACGTGTCAATGAAACTGGTGATGATGACGACAACCCTGATCTGGTGCGCTTTCGCGGCAACTTCGAAAACCGTTTTTCGTGGGTGGCAAACTTAAGCACTTTTACATTAACCCGGGTGACGCGCGAGCTGTCTTGGGACCGTGGTTCATGGCAGTTAGACTTTACCCACCCAGTGAACAGCAACAAGCCCGACGGTTTGCGCTTTTACGTGCAGTTTTTCTCGGGCTATGGCGAGACCTTGTTAGATTATAATCACCGCCAAAACCGCATCGGCATTGGCTTTTTGTTACTCAATATTTAAGGCGCTCGAATGGCAGACAACTACTTGCTGAAACTGTATCACAAGACCTTGCGCTACCCTTTTGGGCGGCAACTGTTCTCGGCAATGTTTGCGCGCAAGGCTCCCTATTTTCGCAGTATCAAACCCTTGATCACGGAACTGCAGCCGAACTTCTGCGAATTGCGGTTTAACAAGCGCAAAGCGGTTGAGAACCATATAGGTACTGTGCATGCAATTGCGCTGTGTAATGGGCTTGAAATGGCGATGGGTGCGCTTGCTGAGGTAACGATTCCCAAGCATCTGCGCTGGATTCCTAAGGGAATGACGGTAAACTACACCGCCAAAGCAGATAGTGACATTCGTATTACTGCCGAAACACCAGCAGCAGCTTGGCAACCCGGTGACCTCGCCGTGCACGTAAAAGGTTATCGAGCCGATGGCACCGTGGTGATCGAAGGGACGATTACTATCTATATTTCAGCGAAGCCGAACAAGGATTAAGTCAATGAGTCAATTACCAGCCTGCCCCAAATGCGAATCGCCTTATACCTATGAAGACGGCGCCATGCTGGTATGTCCCGAATGCGCGCATGAGTGGTCGTTAAATGAACCTGCGGATGCTGCGGCAAAAGTCTATCGTGATGCCAACGGCAATGAGCTGCAAGACGGTGATACGGTTACGGTTATCAAAGATCTGAAAGTTAAAGGTTCATCTTTAGTGGTGAAAGTTGGAACTAAGGTGAAAAATATTCGCTTAACTGACGAAGGCGATCACGATATCGATTGTAAAATCGATGGCATCGGACCGATGAAACTCAAAACCGAATTCGTTAAGAAGGCCTAATCGAGTAATTCGAGGAGATGCTTTTCGATAGCGAAGACGTGATCATCATGTTCTTGCAAGTCTCGTAACGATGCGGCAAGTTTAAGCAAATACTCACTGTTGGGGCCGCTGGGCCCCTTTGATCGTGCAATGTGCTGGGCTATTTCTTGTTCGCTGGTAGGCCCTAAATAGGCTTCGTTATCTGGTCCGGCGACGTACACCAAACCTTCTACTGAACCGCTCCTATCAAGCCACTCAAACTCAGTGAAAAAGCGCAAATAGCCGTTTTTCTCGCGGTGATCGAGGTGTTCGAACACATCGGTGGTGACTTCGTACGCCATGCCGGCGCAAATAGCATCTGGTGCTTCAATAAGCGTTGCCACTCGCCCCGGAGCTTCAGGTGTGCCGCGATGATCGTGCGAGCCCTGCCAAAAACGCCGTTGCCAGCCATGAATCCGTGCGGGGCGCCGCTGCAAATAGGGAAAGTCGGTTTTATAAATCAGCGAGCCATAGCCAAACAACCAAACTGAATCCAAATGGTCCAATGGCTGGCGCTGCTGATTAACTAAAGTGGTATCGTGTGACATGCCTGTATGGTACCAAAATCACTACCGACTTGCATAAATAAGACAACGGCTTAGCTACGCAAATCTTCCAGAATTCTGCTATACCTGATCGAGCGCTATTCACGTATAGGACAGCTATGCTCTCAATCGCTCACGGGCTCGGTAAAGTTGCCATCGGTTGCATCGGTGCGCTGCTGCTTTTGGCGGTTCCGGTGTCGGCACAAACCGTCGTTCGCGTTGGCGTTTACGATAATCCGCCGAAACTGACTGTCGATGAAAACAATCAAATTTCTGGGATCTTCGGCGAAATTATGCTGGAAATCGCCGAACGTGAAGGTTGGCAGCTTAAACCTGTACGTTGTGAATGGAGTCAGTGCTTGGCGCTGTTGCAGCGTGGTGATATCGATTTAATGCCTGATGTTGCGCGCACCGATGCGCGTGACCGTGACTTTTTGTTTCATCAAGTGCCAGTGCTGCATAGTTGGTCACAGCTTTATACCCTCAACACCCCAAATCTTACCAGTTTGCTTGATCTCGATGGCTTGCGTGTTGCGGTCTTGCGCGACTCTGTGCAACGCGACTACTTGCGCAACATGGTCGATAATTTTGGGATTAATGTGCGCTTTATCGAGGTGGGTTCCTTCGATGAAGGTTTCGCCGCAGTGTTGGCGACGCGCGCCGATGTGGTGGCGGTCAATCATTTGTATGGCGAACAACGCTCACGCGAGCTGGGAATGACCGCAACACCCGTCATGTTTCAGCCAAGTCGTTTGTTTATCGCTGGCGCACCGAATGGCCAGACTCGAGAATTATTAAAAAGACTAGACCGTTGGCTGGCAGACTGGCGTGCCGATCCCGCTTCACCTTACCAACAGATTATGAAAAAGTGGGGCGTCTACGCGCCTGATAAACAAACGGAATTAGCGGTCTGGCTGTTACCATCGCTCATAACATTGTTGTTATTGGCGATTTTAGGTGTCGCAACGTTGCGCGCACAGGTCAAGAAGAAGTCGCGCGCACTGCACGAAACAGAGCAACGATCGAACATTATTCTTAACTCGGTAGAAGCCTACATTTTCGTTAAAGACGTTGACCTTAAATATCGCTACGCCAACAAGCACGTGTGTGATTTGTTCGGTATCTCGCTTACATCTATCGTCGGTAAATCTGATTTTGATCTGTTTGATGAAGCTACTGCGGAGAAAATTCGAGAGAATGATATTCGCGTTATTGAACGCGGTGAGCGCGTCGTCGATGAAGAAACCAATCGTTTAGTGAATGGCAAGGAGCGTCAGTTTTTATCCGTCAAGATCCCATTGCGTGATGCCGATGATGCGATTTATGGGCTCTGTGGTATATCGACGGACATTACCGAACATTTACAGGTACAAGAGCAACTCAATCAGTTAGCGTACTACGATGCGATTACCGGATTGGCCAATCGCAAGTTACTGATGCAGCAACTGGAGCATGCGGTGGCCAGCTCCCGCCGAACCGGCTACGAAGGCGCTGTACTTGCTATCGATTTGATTGATTTCACCCTCATCAACGATAGTCTTGGCCATGCGGTGGGCGATAAGTTACTGCGCACTATCGCAGAACGAATACAGAGTCGGATTGATGAGACCGATTGCGCCGCGCGTCTAGGCTCAGACGATTTTGTCGTGGTTCTAGAAGACTTAGGACGTGACCGCAACGAAGCGATACTCGCCGCTCGCCGCTTAGCTACTGAAATAATCCAGTTTATTGCGCAACCGCTCGATTTGGGTGCACGCGTACACAGCACGGCAGCTTGCATTGGTATAAGTATGTTTTCCGATACCGACTTAGGTGCTGGTGAATTGATCAAAAATGCAGACTTGGCGCTGACTGAAGCAAAAACCCAAGGGGCGAATAGCGTACGGTTATTTAATCCGGACATGCAAATTTCTATCAGTCGCCGTTTACATCTTGAATCGGCGTTACGACGGGCAATTGACGAGCGAAAATTTGAGCTCTATTTACAACCCCAAGTCGATGCAGCCCAACAGATTACCGGTGGTGAATTATTGCTGCGTTGGCATAATCAAGAGTTTGGTCAGGTTCCACCGAATGAATTCATTCCTGTCGCAGAGAGTAGCGGCCTAATTGTGCCGCTCGGCAATTGGGTGATCGAGCAGGCGTGTATGGCTTTACAACAGTGGTCGCGGCATCCACAACTACGGGAGTTACAGTTAGCCATAAATATTAGTCCACGCCAGTTTCGGCAGTCGCAGTTTGTCGATTACGTTGCTGAGTGCCTCAAGCGCTATCAGGTCCCGGTCGGCAAATTGGAGCTGGAAATCACTGAGAACATGCTGATCGAGAATGTTGAACTCACCATCGAGCGGATGTCGCGTTTAGGGCGTCTCGGCGTGCGCTTCTCTTTAGATGATTTTGGCACCGGTTATGCCTCGCTCGCCTATTTGAAACGCTTACCCATTTATCAGCTCAAAATCGATCAATCTTTTGTGCGCGACGTGCTGACCGACAGTAACGATGCGGTTATCATCGAAACCATTGTCGGGCTTGGTGATAGCCTTAGCTTAGAAGTCATTGCCGAAGGGGTGGAAACGGCAGCGCAAGCACACGCTTTAGGTGAGCTTGGCTGCAACAAATTCCAAGGATTCTATTTCGGGCGGCCGCAACCGATTGCCACCTGGGTAGAGCAGTTCGAGCGTTCGCTCACAGTATCGACCACAAGCGACTAGTTCGCTTGTGGTAGTTGCCCTTGCCAACTGTCGGGTAACAACGCCAACAAGCGTTGCCGCAACGGATGCCAATACACGGACAACATCAGCAAACCAGAACCGACCACCAAGCCAATAATTGCGGTACTCACATCAACCAAGCCAACACTATCCAAATAGGCGGCGAATACGTAAATAACGTAAGAAAGCGCTGATACCATCAAGGCGCGTCGGTCAATAATCAGCGAGGTAATGGCCAGCAACGCGTACAACGCGATGGTAATTAGCGCCAGACCCATGCCAATGCCACTGTCAGCGAGTGTGCTAAAAATTGGATGAACGAGTAACGGCGCTGCTAACAGATGGAGCCAGAAAGCGATGTCCGCGCG
This sequence comes from Pseudidiomarina atlantica, assembly GCF_000753735.1. Classification (GTDB taxonomy): domain Bacteria; phylum Pseudomonadota; class Gammaproteobacteria; order Enterobacterales; family Alteromonadaceae; genus Pseudidiomarina; species Pseudidiomarina atlantica. The sequence continues at coordinate 184,470 of NZ_JPIN01000012.1, forward strand.
TTGGGTGCGGCGTTCACGATCACTGCGGTCCCAGCGCAAGGCAAGCAAAAATACCACGATGCCCGCGACAAACAGTAAGCCTTTTATCAGCTCAGGCGAGAACGGAAAGATTGCCGCAATAGCCGAGATAATCACCCCAATAGCCGTTGCGGTGAGCACGGCAACGGTGATCGGCACATGAAAGCGAAACCAATGCGCAATTGCGACCAAGGTTGCGGTAGCAAAAGCCAGCAGTGGCACCATGGCAGATTCTGGATTGGCGTCGAAAAAGCTGGTCATAATGCTACCAAACACACTGCCAGTACAGGCAAATAGCAGCACGATTGAAGGTAAGGCCATACGTCGTTTAAGGGTAAAATATTCGGCCAATAACCAGCTTCCGGCCGCTACCAAAAATCCGCCAAGCAGCGGATGCACTAGATTGCCTAGCGTCCATAACGCTGCCAGTGACAACACTGCAGCTATCACCACAAAAATATCGTTAAAGCTGGTCACTAAGCGAAAGTGTTCTTCATCTTGCAGCACCGTTTTACGTTGATGCTCGACAAATTCACGAAAAGCATCCGCGGTCGACCCAGGCATTACGCCTTGCTTGACTGCGTTACTGAGATCATCATCACTGTACATGGGCGTTATCCTCGCCTACGGGAGTCTGTTGCTAAACGGTTTCCCTAGTCCTAACTATTGTCGAAATCGCGCCTAAGTAAAGCGACGAAGCGTTACAAACTGTTTCTTTTACATCCAGCGGCGGTGTTGTTGACCGATTTCGCTCACCCAGTCGAGCTGCAATTGTTGCGCTTGCTCAGTGGGTAAGTAGCGAATCGATTCCGCGCCAGCGGCGGTGTAAAGGAGTAGATGAGAGAAGCCCAACAACCTTAGCCATGGACCTTGCACCACGTCGATTTGCTGCACTTTGTGACGCGGGTACCAGTTTTCGTTACGGCTGAAAATACCGCGCTTAACCACAAACCATTGTTCTCTGGGAGTTGTGCTGCTGGTCACAAAGCTGTAGCCGTAGTTGCGCCAGCTCAGCACCACCAAGGTTTGAATGATAAGCCACAGTGCCACGCTACCAAGCAGTCCCCAAACGCCGGTTTCCGCGGCAAAATAAAGTATTGCTGCAACGATTGGAAACAGTACCGCAAGCCATAGGCTTGGCCCGAGTAACGCGAGATTGGACAAGCGTTGCCAGTGCACTTGCCCAGCTTCCGGTAAGCGTAAGCGACCACGAAACTCGTGCAGAAAGCTGTCATCTACCACAGGTAAATGAAACTGTTGACCACCGGCTTGACCGCCCGCTTGTGCAGTGACTGGGCGCAACTGGCTAACTCTGACACTTGCGCGTTTGAGTAAGCGGGCACGCAAGTTACGGCGTACAAAAACAGCCTGCAACTTAGGATAACGAAAACTTAAGGTACGAATCGACAAGGCACCGGAGCGGGCTTGAAAGCGATCGCCATGCAGGGTCAGAGTTAGGTCATGATAGGTCAGCAGGCTGACCACAATCGCCGCGACAAAGAGCAGTGCCAGTACCCCCACCACAGCAGCTGCGGTGAGTAACCATGCCTGCTCGGTATTGAGCCATCCCAGGTTAGCTTCAACCCAAGGCACCACATAGTCTTCGAGTAAATCAAGTTGCGACAGCGGATACGCCAACACAGCGAGCAATACGAATAATTTGTTATCGATGATGCCGGCGCGAATAATCTCGCTGGTCGGAAAGCTTTTTTGTAAATCTACTTCAGGCTCGGACGAGCTACTTGCTTGCTCAGTTGCTGGCTTGATGGTTTGCGCTAACATGCGCTGGCGCAATTCGGTCGCGAGGGCCATGGTAAGCCCCGGGATCTGCACCTCTTTGCCAGCGGCACCGGCACTGTCAACGCTTAAAATCGTGAGTTTGAATGGCCGAAAATACCAAGCTTCATGGACCTCGGCCTGTTGAATGCGCTCATATTTGAGGGTTAAATGCTGTCGATTAAAAACGCCGCTACGTACGTGCACGGCGTCGTCGTCAATCGCATATAAAAAGAAACGCTGGTTCAGAATGGCACTGACAATCACCCAGAGTACATAAACACTGACCAAGGCTATCGGGATCCAAATGGAGTTCTTACCACCGACAAAAATCGCCGCGAACACCGGCACTAGGTTGGAAAAATTGCTGACCAGCTGTTTCAGCTGCTTCAACAAGAAAAACGCAATGGTGATGAGTGGTGTGCGTTGCCAGTTTAACTCAGCCATGGGTCGTTGCGTCCGCTTCGTCCGGCTCAGAAACAATCGTGGTCAACAATTCAGCCTTGAGTTGCATCGCCAATTCGGGCTCGAGTCCTGGAATAGTCAAGTCAGCTCCACCGCTACCGGCGGTGTACATGGCCAAACGCGCAATCTTAAACAGTCGTTCCAGCGCCGATTGCTTAAACTCAACATGTTGAATGCGGTTCAACGGCACTGCGCGGATTTTACGAAACAGTGCTCCACGCTTTAAATGCATACCCTCGTTGCTGCGCGCCCAAGCAGTGAATTGAAAGCGTCGGGCCGCAAAGAATAGGCTGAAAAATAAAGTGAAAGCTAGCCAAATCACGGCGGCTACCCATATCGGCACCACTTCTTGTGGATAGATGCCAGTGGCATAGCCAATGCCGATAAGCACTGCAAAAAATAGCATGGTAAGGAGTGAGCGTACCTGCAAATAAGTGCGATAGCGGCGTTCAGGAGCTTGCCAAGCAATAGCCATCTGATCAGTTCCCTGCTTGAATTCGTAAAAAGAATCACCATTAAACTAGATACACACGCAAAATAACAGGAGGAAGCCCATGAAAATTTTGATGGTTTTGACGTCGCACGACCAATTAGGTGATAGCGGACATAAAACCGGATTCTGGGCCGAAGAATTTGCAGCACCTTATTATCTGTTCAAAGATGCTGGCGCCGAGATTACATTAGCATCGCCCAACGGTGGTCAACCTCCGATTGACCCTAATAGTGAACAAGCTGATGCGCAAACCAACGCAACGGTGCGTTTATACGAAGATGAAGATGCTATGGGACAGCTTGCTACCACGTTAAAGCTGACCGAAGTCAATGCGGATGATTTCGATGCCATTTTCTATCCCGGTGGCCATGGTCCGTTATGGGACTTGGTCAATAATGAATTGTCGTTGCAGTTGATTGAAAAATTCTGGCGCCAAGGTAAGCCTGTAGCAGCAGTCTGCCATGCTCCGGCAGTGTTAGTGAATGCCAAAGATCAGCACGGCGAAAGCTTAGTGAAAGGCCGCAAAGTTAGTGGCTTCACCAATAGTGAAGAAGCGGCTGTCGGACTCACTGAAGTGGTACCTTTCTTACTCGAAGACAAGCTGAAAAGTTTGGGTGCCGACTACCAGAAAGTCGATGACTGGGCACCACTGGCAGTGGTCGATGGCCAGTTAATCACCGGCCAAAACCCAGCATCTTCCGAGAAAGTCGCGCGCGAATTACTTACCAAGCTAAGTTAAAGCGTACGCCTGCTTGTAGTTCGCGCCCGACACCTGGTTCAAAGGCGCGACCACTCCCCTGATTCACCACAACCGAGCCGACGTAATCACGATCGGTAAGGTTGTGGATTTTTAGCCACGGTGCGATTTGCCATTGGTCCCACTGCAGTTGTTGTTGCCATGCAAGGTGCCACAGTACATGTGAGGGCGCAAACACTTCATTGGCATCGTTAGCGGCAACCTCACCGCGATATTCGCTTACCAACTGCACGCGCTGTTGTGCGCTTGGTAACCACTGTAACTGCCAATACGCTTGTTGTTTCGCAACCCCTGGCAGGCGTGCTCCGTTACTATAGGTCGCATCGGTATAAGTGGCACTGAAACGCGAAAGCCATTGCTCACTTAGCTCACCTTGAAAGGCAAACTCAACCCCACGGCGCGCCGTTTGTTCAGCATTGATATAAGTCGTGCGGCCATCGTTGTTTTGGTCGACGACGATTTCATTTGCCGTGTCGATGTGGAAGTAAGTCAATTCACCCTGCCATTGCGCGAGTTGCCATTTCGCCCCGATCTCCCATTGCTGGTTGGTCGCTGGGCCAAGGTCAGTATTTAAACCGGTACCGCCATTGCGATACGCAAGCTCAGTCAAGGTCGGCGTTTCAAAGCCATTGCCACGGCTAGCGTAGAGCGACCACGAGTCGCTCAGTGCATAACTGACGCCGAGCATCCAGCTCCACTGCTGCATAGTGGCAGCACCGCTGTCGTCGGGGTTCTCAGGAATGACAAAATAATCGTCAACGGCAAACTCGCTGCGTTGATAGCGCGCACCACTTAGTAACTGCCACTGTTCATCCAGCTGCCATTGCACCAGACCATAGGCCGATTGAGTTTGCACTTGTCCATCATCATTGCGACGCACCTCGCCCCGCTCACCAAAGTCATTGACGTAGCCGAAGCGGCGGTCATTTTGTTCTGCGAGCTGCAGACCTGAGCTGAACGTGACGTCAGGCAATGCGGTTAACCTAACATGGTAGTTCGCATCAAGACCGGTGAAATCACGGCGCAAATCAATCACTGCACCATCACCGTTCAGGTCGCTGCCGGGAAATGGCAAATATTGCTCAACATCGCGCCAACCACGCCATGCAGTTACGTCAACAGCACCGTTGTCGAATTGGTGCTCAAGACTTGCCGATGCTTGTTGGTGATGAATGCTTTTACGCGTATTGAAGGTAAATGCGCGTTCAACCGTTTGCGTTGGATCTTCACGCCACGCCGTCGGTGTTAACGAGCTAGGATCCTGCAACAGCGGTGCATTGTTATTGTCAAAACGCACCACCAACCGCGTGTCGGGTGTTAGCTGCGAATACCAACGTGCTGCCACCTGATGGCGCTCAGCACTATTATGCGGCCGTGGACCGTCGGTACTAAACGTAGCTGCAGCAAAACGTAGCGCTTGATCGCTGGCGACCCAATCTTGCTGCACGAAGGCACGGCGTAAGTCATTGGCGCCACCGATTAGCTCGACTTGTGTCGCGGTTTGGTTTGGAGTGCGGCTGCGCCAATGGATGACACCGCCAGCTGCATTGCCATAAATCGCTGCCAAAGGTCCGCGGATCACCTGCACATTGTCAGCTTCATCCAGCAAAATACTCGAGGTTTGTGCTTGTCCGTCAGGCATGCTCAACGGTACGCCGTCAAGACGCAACAACACGCCGCGCACCCCAAAGGCTGAGCGTGCACCGAAACCGCGCAAAGTGATGCGCGTGTCTTGGGCATAGTTGGCGCGCGAATCGCTCTGGACCCCGGCGATACCAGCAAGTAATTCTGCGGCATCAATGCGTGGTCCCGGTAATTGTGCGTCGGTGTCGAGATTGGTGACTGCGGCGGGTGTTGAACGTGCCGCGACATCTCGTGTCGCGGTAATTTCAATGCGTTCAACATTAGCGTCCATACTGACGCTTGCCATGACGGCAAGCGCCAACTGCGATGGGAGTAACATAGGCTTAATCGTCGGCGTTGCTGATGCGAATGAACTGACCGTTGCGGTCATCGGTAATAACGTAAATTGCGCCGTCAGGACCTTGCTCAATATCGCGAATACGACCGCTAATCGCTTCAGCAAATAAAGTCTCTTCGTGCATTACACGGTCGCCCTCAAGATCTAAACGCGCCACTTGCGAGCCTTTGAGTGCGCCAACGAGTAAGTCGCCTTGCCACGCAGGGAATTCGCTTCCGGTGTAGAAAATCATGTTTGAGGTGGCAATTGAGGGCACCCAGTAATAATGCGGCTGCACTGTACCTTCAACATGGGTTTTGTCGCTGATGATACTGCCATCGTAATCAACGCCGTAGGTGGCTACCGGCCAGCCGTAGTTAGCACCAGCCTCAGGAATATTGATTTCGTCACCACCCTTTGGCCCATGCTCTACGGTCCACAGTTTGCCGGTGTCAGGATGAATCGCCGCGCCCTGCACATTACGGTGGCCATAAGACCAAATTTCCGGCAATGCATCATCTTGACCGACAAAAGGATTATCTTCTGGTACTGAGCCGTCAGGCCAAATACGCACGACTTTACCGTGGTGATTATCAAGGGTTTGTGCATCATCCATGGCTGAATAACGATCACCTAAGGTCACAAACAAATAACCCTCTGGCGAGAACACGAGACGCGAACCAAAGTGTGCCCCACTCTCATATTTTGGCGCGCCACGGAAAATCACTTCAACCTCTTGCAGGTTATTGCCAACCAACTTACCACGCGCAACAGCGGTACTATTACCCGGACCACCGGCAGGATCGGCTTCTGAATAGCTTAAATAAACATACTCATTTTCGGCAAAGTTCGGATCGAGCGCGACGTCAAGCAGGCCACCTTGGCTTTTATAAACAACTTCTGGAACACCGCTGATCGGAGTGCTAATGACACCATCGGTACCCACGCGACGAAGGGTTCCTGACTTTTCTGTGATCAGTGCATCACCGTTAGGTAGAAAGGCGAGGCCCCATGGAAAGTTAAGCCCTTCAGCAACGGTGGTGATTTCAGCTTGGTGACGCTCAGTGGTTACTTCTTCAGCATTCGCAGTTGTGGCGAAAGCTAAACCGCAAGCGGCGGCAACGAGAGAGATTTTCAAAGTGTGGTGCAACATAACAGTGCTCCTTGTGAAAAATGTCTACTTAATATAGTCAAAACTCGGATTTGGATGACTTTTTTGCGACTTACTTACTGCAACGTGCGTTCAGGTAACAAATTCGCGATGATTTCCGCCAATTTGCGGAACGTCTGCCGGCGGTTCGTAGTTGGGCGATAGACTAAGCCGATATCGCGGGCCGCTTGCTGCCCTTTCGGTTGCAGGGCGACGAGATCAGTCCCATTAAGAATGCCACGGTCAACAGCCATTTGTGGAATAAAGGTCGCGCCGAGACCAGCGTCCGCCATTTGCACCAAGCTGTGAAGGCTGGTGGCGGTAAACGGATTGATTTTGCTTGAGTCAGCAAGCTCACAGGCGGCCACTGCATGACCGGTCAAACAGTGCTCTTTTTCGAGCAAGAAAATCGATTGGTCAGGCAACTGATTGTACTCAACCGGTTCACTCAAGTTTTCCGCAAGCGTTTTGTGCATGACTAATTTAAACGGGTCACGCCCCAGCATGTAACTCTGATTGCCTTGCAAATCCATCGGCAGCGCCAGAATCAACACGTCCAGTTCGCCATTGCGCAACAGATTCAACAGCGTAGCGGTGGTGTCTTCACGGATCTGGAGGTGTAACAAAGGGTGGTGCTGATGCACAAATTTGGTCAGGTCACCCAGCAAAAAGGGCGCGATCGTTGGAATGCAGCCCAAGCGCAATGGGCCCTCCATGGTTTTGCCTTGGCTTTGCGCAAAGTGCAGCAGATCTTCAGTTTCGGTAATGATGTTACGCGCTTGCTGCACGATTTCTTCACCAATACCGGTAAACAAAAACGATTTATGGTCGCGCTCAATGAGCTGGCACCCCAGTTGCTCTTCCAGATTTTGGATGCCGCTACTCAAGGTCGACTGACTCACATGGCAGGCCTGTGCCGCGCGGTTGAAGTTCTGGTGCTCATGCAACGCAAGTAGATAACTTAAATTTTTGAGACTAGGTAGCTTACTCATCACATCTCCACACTGGGAAAAGGTTTAATCACATTTTCCGATTACTATAATCCGTTTTATTCGTTTTCACAAATCAATCGAACCACCTATTATGCTTCTCGTACCGCGGAGGCACCGACGAAGCCTCCACAGTTAAACCTTAATGAGGAGAGAGTTTATGTTAACAGTAGGCGATAAATTACCAGAGTTTTCTGTAGTAGCGGCGAAGCCAGGCTTCAACATGCCAGAAGAAAACGGTGAAAGCGCGTTTGAAACCATCACCAACGAAAGCTTCGCTGGTAAGTGGAAAATCATTTTCTTCTATCCAAAAGATTTCACTTTCGTGTGCCCAACTGAAATTGTTGAGTTTGCGAAATTGAACGAAGAATTCGCTGACCGTGACGCAGTCGTATTAGGCGGCAGCACCGACAATGAATTCGTAAAGTTGGCATGGCGTCGTGAGCACCCAGACCTGAAAAGCTTGAACCAGTACTCATTCGCTGACAACGGTTCATTAGTAGATGGTTTAGGTGTACGTGACAAAGCAGAAAACGTTGCACTGCGCGCAACTTTCGTTGTCGACCCACACGGCGTGATTCAACACGTGTCAGTCAACAACTTGAACGTAGGTCGTAACCCAGCAGAAATCCTGCGTATTTTGGACGGCTTACAAACGGACGAACTGTGCCCATGTAACCGCGCAGTGGGTGGCGATACCCTGTAAGCGACATCATTTCCCCCACATTGAATGATGTCACTTTGAGTGCCGCTTCGGCGGCACTTTTTTAACAGACTGTTAAACCGAGGAATTTATGAGCATTGCAGATTACAAACAAGGCTTGGGCGAACACGGTAAAGATACCAAACTGAACTTGTCGAGCATCTTCGGCAATGTTGAGACCTCTGGTATGACCCCGACCCAGTTTTACGGTACCGCGTTGTCACTTGTATATTCAATTGGCGACGATGAACTGACCGCAGCAGTGACCGCTGAAGCGGAAGGTAAGATTGAAGAAAACGTTGTTGGCGCAGCCAAACTAGCTGCCACGTTAATGGCCATGAACAACGTCTATTATCGCTTTTTGCACCTGAGCAGCGACAAACAGTTCAGCAAAATGCCAGCAGGCTTGCGCATGAACGGCATGGCTAATCCAGGCGTAGATAAAGCAGATTTCGAATTATACTCACTCGCTGTTTCTGCACTAAACGGCTGTGGTATGTGCATCGACTCGCACGTCGGTGTGTTGTTGAAACACGATATTTCAGCACAAGTGATTCAACATTCAATCAAAATGGCAGCCGTGCTAAATGCTGCCGCAACCGCCCGCCGAATCGGTTAAAAAATATTCGGCAAACGTCACATGTTTGTCACAGTCGTACGGTAGATTACCCATCGACTTCCCTGAGATCTGGTTGTTATAACCCCTTTAGCCCGGCTACACGCCGGGCTTTTTTTTGGTTATTCGTTACTCGTTATTCGTTAATCGATAAGGCGGGTAGCCCGTACTTCTAGTACGGGTTAAACTCTCGTTTCAAGACATGTCGGGAAACCTATGGAATTAATACTGCCATCAGCAAAGTACCAAGCCAGCTATTGCACTTACATCGCCGAATTAGGCGACGAAGAACGCTATCCGTTCCCGCTCGATTTTGAGCATCACGACTTCGGTGCGATGCTGGCGCGTATCGAAGCCTTCCGCCAAGGCCAGTACTTGCCTGAGGGCTACGCAGCTAGCACAACTTATTGGTTAATTGACCAAGAAGAACTCATTGGTGTGAGCAACCTGCGACATTATCTGACGCCACAAATTGAACACGCCGGCGGTCACATCGGTTTAGGTGTTCGCCCCAGTCACCGCGGAAAAGGCCTCGGTAAGCATTTGTTGCAATTGACGTTAGAGCAAGCGCAGCAACGCGGTATGCGCGAAATACACATTCACTGCGAAAAAAATAACGCAGCATCTGCCGCGATAATCACCGCCAACGGCGGCCAACTGCACTCAGAAATCAACGATGCAGCGCACAATGCCACTATCCAACGCTACCGCATCCACCTTGCCCTATCTTCAAGCACTAACTAAGCTTTCCCTTACGAATAACGAATAACGAATAACGAATAACGAATAACGAATAACGAATAACGAATAACGAATAACGCCCAAAGGAGTCTCATGCAGATCAATTGCGAACGCCTCAAAGCAAACCTCATCGAACTTTCAAAAATCGGCTACAACGAACACGACCGCGGCATTTATCGCCCGGGCTTTAGCGATGCCGATATGCAGGCACGGCGTTGGTTGCAGAGACAAGCGCAAGCGGCTGGCTACGACACTTTTATGGATGGTGCCGGTAACGTGTTTTTTGGCCGTGGTGAACTGAATAAACCTGCCATTTTAATGGGCTCGCATATTGATTCAGTGCCTGCGGGCGGGATTTTTGATGGGTCGCTCGGTGTGATGGCGGCGCTAGAAGTGCTGCAGACCATGGATGACCATAATGTGAACACCGATACGCCTGTGTGGGGAGTCGCCACAGCCGAAGAAGAAGGCCGCTTTGGCGGTATGTTCGGCGCCCAAGCGATGGCCGGCAAACTTAACCCGGATTGGGTGCTGTCGGCACACGATGCCGACGGCGTGTATTTGAAAGATGCCATGGCAGCACAGGGCTTGAACGCCATGGATGCATTAGATGCGGCGTGGCGTCCGGAACAGTTAAAAGCTTATTTAGAACTGCATATTGAGCAGGGTCCTGTGCTGTTCCAAGAAAACCTGCAAATCGGCGTGGTCGATGGCATTTCTGGGGTATTCAAATGGATAGTGCATCTTAAAGGTAAAGCCGACCATGCGGGCACGGCGCCAATGGACATGCGCAGTGACGCATTTATGGGGCTCGCTGATTTTGCGCATGAAATTGAGCGGATTATTGCCGAGAACGGCACCGATAAGACTCGTATCACCGTGGGTAAAGTCGAGCTGAAGCCTGGATATCCGCATACGGTGCCCGGTGAAGCCATTTTCACCATTGTCGGTCGCGATATGGACGAAGCAGTGATGCAGGAAGTCGCAAACGCTTGTCGCAAAACCTTGTCGGCGATTGCCCGTAAGCATCGATTGATGTTCGAGTACGAGCAGTCGAGTTGGCTGCCGCCGAAGCCTTGCTCGAAAGCCTTAACCGATCAAATTGAGGCGCAAGTGAAGCAGATGGGTTATAGCTATTTGCGGATGCCGAGCGGTGCTGGTCATGATACCCAATTTTTGTCGGAAATTACCGAAGCTGGGCTGATTTTCATTCCTTCGGTTAATGGTGTTAGCCACGCGCCGGATGAGTGGTCGCACTGGCACGATGTGGAAAATGGTGCAAATGTACTGCTACATGCGGCAATGGCACTACTGCCCGAAAATGGCAAGTAGAATGCACAGTTTGATTGATCTAGCGCACTGATATTTGTCAAAAAAGAAGCGTATAATCCCTTTAGAAATTGTGGAAATAGCTGAGGGCGACGTACGGTTATGGAACAGAAGGTTAAAGTCTTGGCGGCGGATCAGGTTAAGATCCAGCGGCCGAACCCCGATAAAGGCAGCAACGATTACTCACCACGTAACCGTATTTATGTGCGCGATGTGAAAGGTACTTTAGAGTACTTTCGCCGCTCGTTCGGCTTTCTCCTACTCTTCGTATTTGCGGCAATTCCGTGGTTGACGTGGAATGGTGACCAAGCGGTACTGCTCGACATTGGCAATCAACGCTTTCGTATTTTCGGCATGACGTTGTGGCCGCAAGATTTGACTATTCTCGCATGGATTTCGATTGTCGCCGCCTTTGCTCTGTTCTTTGTCACCACATTGTACGGTCGCGTCTGGTGCGGCTTTATGTGTCCGCAAACCACGTGGACGTTTATTTTTATGTGGTTCGAGAAGAAGTTCGAAGGTCCGCGTAACAAGCGCATAGCGTTAGATAAGCGCCCTTGGGATTTCGACAAATTCTGGCGCAAAGCGGCCAAGCATACTTCATGGATCATTGTCGCGTTGCTTACGGCAATGACATTTGTCGGCTATTTCACCGACATTCGCGATCTTTTCACTGAATTTTGGACTTTTAACGCTGGCTTTTGGGCCATGTTCTCGGTCTTCTTCTTTACTTTCTGTACCTATGGCAACGCCGGTTGGATGCGCGAAATCATGTGTACCCACATGTGTCCGTATGCGCGTTTCCAATCTGCCATGTTCGACAAAGATACGGTCACTGTATCCTACGATCCAGGTCGTGGAGAACCACGTGGACCGCGCTCGAAAAAGACCGACCACAAAGAGAAAGGTCTTGGCGACTGTATCGACTGCAATATGTGCGTGCAGGTCTGCCCGACTGGTATCGATATTCGCAACGGTCTGCAGTACGAGTGTATTAACTGTGGCGCTTGCGTCGATGCCTGTAACGACGTGATGGATAAAATGAATTATCCGCGCGGGCTGATTCGCTTTACCACCGAGCGCAACCTTGAGGGCGGCAAAACCCACAAACTCCGGTTTAAAGCGGTTGGCTATTTTGTCGTCATGATCGCCATGACTGCATTGTTGATTTGGGACATCTCGACGCGCAAACCATTAGAAGTAGACGTCTTACGCGACCGTAATCAGCTCTACAGCATTAGCATGGAAGGCTGGGTGCAGAACGTTTATACGCTGAAGATTTTGAACAAATCGCAACTACCGCAAACCTTTACCATTCGCGCCGAAGGGTTCGGGCAAACCGAGCTTATGGGCACCACCGAGCTGACTATTGATGGTGGTGCAGTGGCCACGGTGCCGGTGACTTTGGCAGTGTATCCTGACGAAGTAACCGAGCGTGTACACGATATTCGCTTTGTGGTGAGTAGTACTGATGGTAGCGTGACTGAACAACACGAAACCAGTTTCCTTTATGAATAACTCGACGACAGCGGCCAGTGACTTTAGCTTCACTGGCCTCACTCCTGACCTTATCGCCAACGCGCTTGCGAGTGTTGGCGTTGATCCAAGCTCTGGCTTACTAGCGTTAAATAGTTACGAAAACCGCGTGTACCAGTTTATGACCGACGATCGGCAGCGCTATGTGGCGAAGTTTTACCGCCCTGCGCGCTGGTCTGACGCGCAGATCCATGAAGAACATAGCTTTACTGCCGAACTGCAGGCTGAGGAAGTTCCTGCCGTTGCACCGTTAGCGCTTGCGGGTGAAACCCTGCATCACTATGACTGGTATCGCTTCAGCGTGTTTCCGAGTGTCGGCGGACGCGCGGTAGAACCTGGCGATCTTGACCAGTTAGAGCGTATCGGACGACAAATTGGCCGATTGCATGCGGTGGCACAACAAGGTGAGTTCAAACATCGACAGCAATTACGTGCCGACTGGCTGGTTAATGAGTCGTTGGCGACGCTCAAGCAAACGCCGCTGTTGCCAGACAACCTGCAACAGGCTTTCTGGGCCATAGCGGAGCCTCTGAGTGAACAACTATTGGCTGTTGATTTAAGTCGCTTTGCGCAGCAGCGTTTGCACGGCGACTGTCATTTGGGCAATCTGCTGTTACGTGACGATGAGCTGACCTTTGTCGACTTCGACGACGCCATGACTGGACCGGCGATTCAAGACTTGTGGATGCTGTTGGCTGGCGATGATCGCCAGCAACGCTTGTTGCAGCTCGATGCGTTGGTTAGCGGCTACGAGGAATTTTGTGAATTCGATGCCAATGAGACGGTTTTGATTGAACCCTTGCGCGGATTTCGTATCCTACACTACATGGCATGGTTAGCGCGGCGCTGGCAAGACAGCGCATTTCAGCGCGCGTTTCCGTGGTTCGCGGAGCAGCGCTATTGGGAGCAACAAGTGTTGACCTTGAAAGAACAACTTGCAGCCATGCAAGAAGCTCCGTTAGAGTTACGTCCGAATTTTAATTACTGATTTGAAAACAGGAAGCAGAACATGAAAAAGTGGTTGTTTGCCCTCGCGGCGTTAATGATGTTCCCAGTGGCTGCCCAGCAGTTCGAAGAAGGCGTGCACTACGAAGTGATCGCTGAAGAAGGCACCGACAAGCCACAAATCACTGAGTTTTTCTCATTTTATTGTGGTGCGTGTTACCGCTTCGAGCCAATTGCCCAAGCGATGGCTGAGCAATACCCAGAAGCTTTTGAGAAACAACATGTGTCGTTTATCAATTACAAAGGCCAAGGGCCAATGATGAACCAAGCCTGGGCATTGGCGCAGCAGCTTGATAAAGAAAAAGAGATCTCGGCGGCCATTTTTCAGCGCAACTTTGCGCAAGGCAACATGATTGGCAGCATGGAAGATTTCGCTGCAATTTTCGCAACCAATGGCGTTGCGGAAGAAGACTTTAAAAAGATGATCAACAGCTTTGCGGTGCGCGGCATGGCCAACAAAATGGACCGCGAGGCCTCTAACTACGGCGTCAACTCAACACCAACGTTCATTATCAATGGCAAGTACCGGTTGTTGACCCAAGGCTTTGCCGACAGCAGTAACTTCGCCGACGACTTTATTGCCGCGGCTGGCTATTTGCTCGAGAAGTAAGCTCGCCAATCACCTTATCTTTGTGCTCCCAGCGCTGGTTCAGCCAGTGCTGGAAGTGCGCTTTGAAACGCTCATCGTTAAAGTAATCGCCAATCAGTTCCGGCTGCATCGGAATCGTTTCAACGTTTACGTAGATATCGCGCAACTGACCACTTAACAACAACCACACCGCTGGGCGTTTATCGCTTGGGTAGACAATAGTGATGTCCAAAATAGCGTCAAACTGATTGCCCATGGTTTGTAGCGTAAATGCCGTACCCCCGGCCTTGGGCGGTAACAGATGCGTAAATGAACTCTGTTTGCGGCGGTGTTTTTCAGGCGTGAATCGCGTACCCTCACAGAAATTAATCACGGTCGTTGGAATATGCCGAAACTTCGCACATTTTTTCTGCGTGGTGGCAATGTCACGTCCCTGCAAATGAGGTTTGCGTGCAATTTGCTCGCGACTGTAGCGCTTCATAAACGGCATATCGAGCGTCCAGCATCCGAGCCCAATAATCGGCACCCAAAACAGTTGCTGCTTGAGGAAGAATCGTGGCATCGGCATGTTGCGCGACGCTAAGTGCATCAACACCAAAATATCCACCCAACTACGGTGGTTACATAAAATCATGTACCACCGATCGCGATGCAATTGTGCGTCCCCCTGAATATGCCAGTGCATCGGTTGCGTCAACCGAAACATCATCGACATCGCGTATCCCCAAACCCGAAACAACGCGTTCGCCACCGTCGATAAGCCCCGCTGCACCACCGGTATCGGTAAAATCAACTTGGGCAACCCCACCACAATCACCAGTAAGCCAATGATAGCCGTAGCAAGCGCACCAAAAGTAAAATTAATCAGAACCCGAAAAGGTGCCAAAAGCAGCGTCAGCATGTACTTGTCCATTCTTATTATTGATAACGCCATCATACGTAAATTGCTGGTGCATGCTCAAGCTGCTTATTAAGTGTTGCGCACGCCGTTACCTGCTGGCCGATGAGCGCGGTAGCTTCATCGCTGAGATGACCCGCACCGGCAGCTTGTTGCAGGCGCATCAGTACGACGCTTACGGCAATCCAAAGCACAGTAGCAGCGCACGGTTTCGTTACACCGGACAAATCCTTATTCCGGGCACCGAGCTTTATTATTACAAAGCACGGGTTTACCATCCAAAGCTAGGCCGGTTTATGCAAACCGACCCCATCGGCTACCAAGACGGCATGAACTGGTATGCTTATGTGGGGAATGATCCAGTTAATGGGACAGATCCGACAGGTACATCAGTAGTATTCGCTGATAAAGAAGCTGAACAACAATACAAAGTTGCAAGGGATTATTTGACAAAAAAGTCCTCTGTTGCAGCAAAATTGTTTACAAATGCTGAAAGTTCAAAAACACCCGTAATCGAAATTTCTTTGGGCAATGAGACAATTATGACACCAGCTTCGAGAGAACATAATGCTAAAATTCAGTTTGATCCAAATACAGGTTTTATTTTCGATGGAGGGACGCAAAGTCCTGCAACTGGCTTCGCTCATGAATTAATCCATGTTGAAAACCAGCGCAAGGGAATAGATATGTCTTCGTGAGCAGAGGGTGCGGAGACAATTCGTAGAGAGAACGAGATAAATGTGCAAACAGGTGAAGGGCGCCGGTCGATTCACCGGGAAATAAAGTTTAAGACTCAGCGAGTAACTGGACCATCATGCAGGCCGAGTCACTCAGAAGGAGAGGTTTGTGATTAACTTATTAGCAGTGATTGTGCTGAGCTTAGCTATTACATCAAGCTCTGAGCTGGAAACCGTTGAAATCTATTACAAAGGCTTCTGGTCACATAGTCCTTTTCCTGCGCCCTTAGAAGAGTTAAAGCATGACTATATTCTGTCTGTTCACTCAACGAAAACTTCTGTACCAACTAAATATTTAAGTATATTGACCGACGACTTTCAGCCCATCAAACGAAGAGCGACGAGTGTCGAGTATGTGTTTTACTTTGTCGAAAGAAATCAAGCTGGAGTTGTTGTTAGAGAGGTTGCAGGTACTCATGAGAGCCTCTTCGATTTAACGCATGGAACTTATAAAGAGATTTCTGAAAGCGAAAGAATATTACTCAATAATTACATCAAAGCTGTTAGCAAAGATTCGTCAGACTTTTTACCGTACAAAAATCATGGCTCCTAGTTTTTCCATATTCGGCGAAGAGCAGCTTTGTTGTAGACTCGAACTTACAACGATTAAGACAATCTCAATTTTCGGCGCTTCAAACAAACCGATCCCATCGGCGGCTACTGAGCACTATAGATTTGGGAGTTTTGGTCAAATAAAATCTTTTGAAGGTT
>NZ_JPIN01000013.1 GCF_000753735.1 Pseudidiomarina atlantica
CTAGGGTTGTACAAAGGCTGATTTAATTGTTTGCCCTGTTGGATCAGCGCTTCAGCCTGCTGTTGAGCGGCTTCAACACTGGGGTGTTGCTGCACAGTTTTTTGCCATTGATCGGGCAACTGTTGTGCATTGGCGTAGCTTGAACTTATTGCCAGACTTACGGCAACAAACAAGCGTTTGCTATGTGTCGAAAACGGACCCATAGATAGACTCCTCAGTCATATTACTGCGTAAAATAATGATTTTCTTGCGCTGCTAAAGCAGCTTATTAGGCAGTTATGAGGAGATAGGAGGCCGGAACAGCGGCGATGATAGAGGGTTAGTGTAAAACTCAGTATACCCAGGACGTATTGTGCCCATTCGTGGTAAAGCGAGAGTTTTTTCAGCCTTCATGGCATATAAATGAAATGAACCATGGCAGTGACAGCAGTGATGGCAGTCAAAGCTGATTTCTCCACTTTTAGGGAGATTGCGCTTATCGATGTGGGATTCGTCATGCTCAAAATTGAGGTGTTGCTCAGAAGAGGACTGGTGAGATTGATGCACATCAGCAACCGCCTGACTGATTTGAGTCAGAACAGCAACAAGCACCAGTATTAAAAATCCTAGTCTAAGCATCATTACCTACAGTTCTAAATAAGCAGCTTAACGGTACATTAATTAAAAATAGTTTTCAACTAGTGGCGATTCACACAAATACTTCTGCTGTATACCTATGCACGAATCAAGAGCTTCAGGTAGAAGCGCGAGAAGAAGGTTTTGATTTTATATTTGGTACCGATGTGGCAAATAATGAATTGAGTTTTTTATTCGAGTCAAAATTCGAGCCTTACCAAGAATATTCAAGGACAGACATTAAAGGAATTGATCTCGTACTAAAACTCGGTGACTCATTTATTCGAGCCTTGGAAGTTAAGCTTACAGTTATTCCGGACAATACCACTGCAAACGACAGAGAGTCTGACTGGGGTACCGAGTTGGTGATTAGACCTGCAAGTACTTCTTACGCCGCGCTAGGTATTTTTGATTCGATAAAACCATTTAGAGCGAGACTAAAGGAAATCTTAGAGCCTACCTGTTCGACAATTCAACATTGGGATAATACTGTTGAAATGTTGAGTAAAAGGGAGGAAATCATTGGGTGTTTAAATAAAATATTTACAGAGTTTAAAGACTACCAAAAACCTTTTTTATTACATCCAATATGGAAGACATTGGGTAAGTCACCGATTATTGATAAGGGTAATGCATATGATATTTTTGTTTGGAGCGACTTTGCTATTTGCCGTACCTTTATTGATTGCGCATCAAGAGAGCGAGATGTGGGGAAAGTTACAAGGCTTTATAGATCAACGCTAAGGCTTGCAAGGATTCTTTACGAACTAACACAAACAGATAAGGTAAATATTCATAATATTTATACTCAAATGGCTTTCAACCTGCAGACTGACAAAGAATTTGCTCTGAATGGTAAAATGACTCGTAGATTTATGAATCATCCTCGACGTTATAATCCAATTATGAAATTATCTAGCATCACAAATGTGATTATGAATGGCGGGCACAAAGAGTTAAGTCCAGAACGTCGTTTTGATCAAAGCTTGTATTATACAGCACAGGAATTATTTAAAGACGATGCTTAAAATTGAATATTGTTGTTTATGCTTAAGAGAAAACGACAGAATTTGCTTCCTAAATTGATTAAGAGCAAGAATGTTGTGCGAAGGTCATGAAACTTGGAGGCAAAACCTTAACAAGTCACAATTTTGGCACAGAATCGGCACAAAAGCCTCAAAGTTAGTACTTGCTATCAATGTCAGGCTATAGAATTATGGCGCACCCGACAGGAGTCGAACCTGTGACCTCTGCCTCCGGAGGGCAGCGCTCTATCCAGCTGAGCTACGGGTGCGCATTTAGCATGAAAAGCATTCAATGCGGGGGCTTGCGTGCAAGCAGGCGGGAATTCTAGGGAAAAACGGTCGTATTGTCTACCCACTTCATCGATTAATCACTTGTTTTCAGGCGCGCTGTGGGGCATGTTTAGCCCAGTTTCGTGTGACTTGAGGAAGTAAACATGAGTATGAAAAAGAGTGTTTTAGCATTAACTTTGGGAACCTTGCTGACTGCGGGCGTGGCTTTGCAGAATGAGGCATTGGCGCAAGCGTCGTTCAATGATTACGTACAGACGCAGCATAAATTTGAGCATCAACATATGAATGACGTTGATGTCTTGGTGTTATTGGTGGCGGAAAATGAAGATGGCAGTATCGCTTTGCCGCAAATGTGGGATGCTGACACGCGTGCGATGATTGCTAACGCGCTGGAGTTAGAGGAATTCACCGGCAAACAAGGGCAGCAGGTGGAGCTTTTGGCGTTACCCAACTTTTATGCGAAGCGTTTGTGGGTGGTCGGTACTGGCAGTGAGCTTGCCCGCGCTGATGCTGAAAAGTTGGGTGCCAGCCTCGCAGCGCAGCTCAACGATAAGGCCGAGACGGTGGTGGTGCATGCTAAAGGTTTGAGCGACACGCAAATCGCGGCGATGGCGCACGGCATGGACTTACGCAACTATCGTTTTGACAAGTACAAGAGTGAGCCAGCACCACGTCCAGATTACACCGTACATTGGCATGGCGATGACGGAGATGCGGCTGCTGCAGCCTACGCGCAAACGCAACCGCTCGCGCACGGCGTGTTTGTGGCGCGCGACATCATTAACTTGCCGGGCAGCGACGGCTATCCGCAGGCGATTGCTGAACTAGCGCAAGAGGCTGTGAGTGGTTACGACGACATCAAAGCGACGGTCTATACACCTGAGCAGGTCAAAGAAATGGGGATGGGTGCGCTTTATGGCGTCAGCCAAGGCAGTCAGCATAAAGCCTATTTGTTGGTTGTTGAATATTCAGGCGGCGGCGATGAGGCTCCGATTGCGCTGGTGGGCAAGGGCAACACCTTTGACACCGGCGGCTACAACTTAAAAACCTCAGGCAGCTCCATTGCCCGTATGCAGACCGATAAAGCTGGCGGTGCGGCGGTATTGGGTGCGGTGATGGCATTGGCGGGTAAGGATGCACCGATAAATGTGGCCGGCGTGGTACCGCTGTCGCACAATTTGATCTCTGGCAGTGCTACCTTGCCGGGTGATGTGTTGATTGCGGGTGACGGCACGCGTATTGAAGTCGTCAACACAGATGCCGAAGGACGTCTGATTCTGGCGGACGGCATTTGGTATGCACGCGATAAGCTAAACGCTCGTGCTATTGCAGATATCGCCACCTTGACCGGTTCTAAAGTTGGCGCGGTTGGCACAGACTATTCGGCGGTGTTCTCGGATCATGAAGATCTGCTGGCAGCCATGAAAACTGCCGGAGAAGAGACCGGTGAACTGGTGTGGCAATTACCGCTAGGACCATACGACGGCATCATCGATAGCTGGCTTGCTGATGTGCAAAACGTCGGTTCACCAGGAGCGCAAGCGGGTGCACGTTTCTTACAACACTTTGCCAAAGATACGCCGTGGATCCACATCGATATGGCCGGTAATGCGTATGGCACCGGCGCGAATGGTATTCATCCGGCCGGTGGCAATGGTTACGGTGTGCGCCTACTCGCTGAATGGGTTGAAAACTACAACGCAGCTGGCAACTAACCTAATTATGGTTAGACTTATGGCTCGACGCGTTCGAGCTGTAAGTTATGAAAATCAAAGCTGAAATCGGTAAAAGGTGCGATAGCTTCAAGCGTCGCGCCTTTTATTTTGTTCGCGCGATCGACGTTAAAATCGATAAAGGCATCGGCTTCGAGTAGCGGCTCGTTCCAGCGCACCACAAAGGTATCGCCGTTGTAGTGTTCGAGGCGGCCTTTGAGTAACTCGGTGTGGGTGAAGCTAATCAGTAGCTCATCTTCCTCGAGCGCTACGATGACATCGCCATACCAAGCGTCGCGATAGGTACCTGCGTAATTTGGCAGTTCGAGGGCAGGGCGCTTATGCGCAGGCTGCGCCAAGGCGAAATCAGCTTTTTCCTGCATCGATTTGCGATAATCAGCTTGTTGTTCGGTCACCCAATCGCGATCGGGGAGCTCCAGCAAGTCTTCGAGGGCTTCTTCGGTAATCGCTGTCAGGCCGCCAAAGGCTTGCTGATTACTCAGCACCACCATGCCAAATTCATGTTCGGGAATTAGTGTGGTCAACGACAACATGCCAAGAATGCCGCCGCTGTGCGAGACGTGCTTCACGCCATGATAGTCTTTGACAAACCAACCGAGTCCGACACCGCGAAATTGTGTCGCTGGATTGCCATTCGCGGCAAGCGGTGTAGTGACGTTCCACATGGTGTTCTGTGAAGCTTCGCTAAACAGTTGTTCGCCGCTTGGGCTGGTGCCTTCGTTAAGTTGCGTGAGTAACCACTTACTTAAATCGTTAACACTGCTCGCCATAGCGCCTGCAGAGCTGAAGTCCTCTAAAAAGTCGAGTGGGAATCGCTTCAGCTCGCCGTCGTATTCAATGGTGCCGACCGCCACATTGTCATAACCTTCGGCAATGTTCGAGAAACCTACTGCGGTATTTTGCATTTGTAGCGGCTTTAAGAAGGTCTGTTCAATGTATTGGGCGTAAGGCATGCCACTCACGCGGGCAATAATTTCGCCAGCCATCACAAACATGAGGTTGTTGTAGGCAAAACCTTGGCGTAAATCACGTTGCACTGGCACATGGGCGAGACCTTCGATGAGATCGGCGGTGGTTTTATCGGTGTTAGGCCAAATCATCAGGTCGCCAGCGCCAAGGCCTAATCCCGAGCGGTGACTCAGCATGTCGCGAATGGTGAGTTCAGCAGTAATGTTTGGATCGGCCAAGCGGAGTTCCGGTAGGTGTTCGATCGCTTTGTCATCCCAGCTGAGTTTGCCTTGCTCGACCAAGGTGGCGATGGCTGCGGCGGTGAATGCTTTGGTGTTCGAGGCAATACCGAACAAGGTATCGGCAGTCACCGGTTCATCAGTAGCGATGTCGCGCACGCCAAAACCTTCGGCCAAAATGACTTCGCCACGGTGTACGGCAACAACCGCAACTCCTGGAATATTAAGCGCTTTTAGGGTGTTATTGGCGGTTTCGCGGATTTTGTCCGCACTGACATCGGCCGCAAGCCCTTGTGCGCTGTAGGCTGGCGCCGCCAGCAACAGCGCAAAGAGGGCTGCCCTTCCTTTGTAAGTTTTTGTTTTCATTGGGAGTTCCATTTTGCTGTTGGGGCTTGTTAGCCGAAGACTAGGCGGTTGCGGCCGCTGGCTTTGGCATCGTAAAGGGCGGTATCGGCAGCATTGAGTAACTCGGCGAGTTCGCGGCGGCTGTTGCTGCTATAGATGATGCCGATACTTACCGTTAGTTTGATTTTCTGACCCGCCACTTCGAATTTCTCTTGCTCAACTTGCTGGCAGATCTGCATGCCCAGTAACTCGGCTTGATTGTGATCGGCGTTGGGCATGGCCACCGCAAACTCTTCACCACCAACACGAGCGGCTACGTCTTGCTCACGCAAGTGTTCGCGAATGATATCGGCGATGCGCTTTAAACAGGCATCACCGGCCGCGTGGCCGTAGCGGTCGTTAATGGCTTTAAAGTAATCCACATCAATCATCAGTACTGCAAAGGGTTTGCGTAGTAAGCGGTTCTTCGCTAACAACAAACTGCTGCGCTCCCAAAACGCGCGGCGGTTGTACATCTTGGTCAGGTCATCGAAGTTCGCTAATTCGAGCAGCCGCTGTTCGCTCAGTGAAAAAGCAAAGACTGGGAACAACATGGCGGTGCCGGTGGTTAGGTACAAATGCGTCATCAGCATCAAGTTCAGAATCGGCTCGATCATGGCTATTTTAGCGGCCGAAAGGTTCTGAAACAGCATGCCAGCCATACCCAGCATCAAGCCACCGTGGACCAAAAATAGCAAAAACAACACAGCCTTGGTCAGTGCTGGTGCTTGTCGAATCGTTAAGATATAAACGGCGGCAAATAAGTAAACTGACGCACACACGACCGAAGTAAAGGTTTGTGCATGAATGGGTGCATGGTAAAGCAAGACCAACGGCAGGGCGGTGTAGCTAATGACTAAAGCGACTAACTTTAACGAAACGGGCGCTTGTTGTTGATATTGGCGCAGGCCGTGCAGCGCCAACAACGGCGACAGTACAATCAAAACGTCGGCAGTGAAGATCGTTAGCCACGGTTGGTCAATATAAACGCGTAAACTCGCCGCCACGGCGGCTAAAGCAAAGACAAAGCATGCGCATGCCCAGGTAAGAAAACTTTTCTGAGTCCGTCGCACTTGATAAATGACCAGCATCAATATGCCGAGCAGCACATTGAGACCAACCGCGGTGACGACGAGAGTGGGTAAATGCAGTTCCACAGCGCACAAGCTCTTTGTTGTTGTTATCTTTTGTCAGAATAGCCCGTTACGCCACATTTCACCAGTGGCGTTTTTTATAGCCGGCAAGGCCGTAGTAGCCGATCACGGCGTAGCCAACGAGTAGCAGTGCATAGCTGCTTTTCGGATCAAAACTTTGGGCGAGGGCGCCATACACCAGCGGCAAAATGGCGCCACCGGCAATGC
This sequence comes from Pseudidiomarina atlantica, assembly GCF_000753735.1. Taxonomy (GTDB): domain Bacteria; phylum Pseudomonadota; class Gammaproteobacteria; order Enterobacterales; family Alteromonadaceae; genus Pseudidiomarina; species Pseudidiomarina atlantica. Next base: position 6,597 of record NZ_JPIN01000013.1, read on the forward strand.
CCATAATCAAGATAGCCGAGCCGCGTGCGGTAAACTTGCCGAGGTCGGCTAATGCGAGCGGCCAAATCGCTGGCCACACCATGGCATTGGCGAAACCTAATAGCGCAAGAAACGCGATGGCGTCGGGAACTACCGGGATACCGCTCCAGCCCCATAAGACCGAGGCGATAACGGTACTCTGTTCGGATGAGACCAATAACAAACCGCTGAAGATCAAGCCTAACAAAGCAGAACCGGTAAGCGCGCCTTGTTGACTTAACACGCGTGGAATCAGCACTAGGCCCAACACATAACCGATAACCATGGCAACCATCACGTACGAGGTCAGCGTGCTGTAATTAGCTAAGCCGAGGCGAGAACCATACAAACCAATAGTATCGCCGGCAAGGACTTCGACGCCCACGTAGAAGAATAGGGCGATAGCACCGAGCACCAGCTGTGGGTATTTCAACACCGACTCATGCACTGGTGCGTCAGAGGGAGCTTCTTCTTTGATATGGGGTAAGCGCACCAAATAAAACGCAAAGGCCAGCACGAACATGGCAATACCCATGCCAACGTATGGTGGAATGACTGCGGCGGCCATTAAACTGACTTGCTCGGCGCGCTCAGCAGCTGCGAGTTCCGCCATTGATGCGGCGCTGACATTGGGAAAATCTGCCAGTACCAACCAAGTAAAGAAGATCGGCGCGATAACGCCAGCAGCTTTGTTCAAAATGCCCATAATGGCGATGCGCGCGGCCGCAGACTCTTGTGGACCAATGCGCACAATATAAGGATTCGACGCAGTTTGCAGAATGGTCAAACCCGAACCGACGATAAACTGCGCCAACAGAAAGACGGCAAAAGTTTGGTAGGTCGCCGCCGGTATGTAAAGCAAGCAGCCGATACCGATAACCGCTAAGCCCACCGACATGCCGTTTTTGTAACCGGTGCGCTCGAGTAACCACGCCATTGGCAGTGCCATCACCACATAGGCGATGTAAAAGCAGAAGGCAATTAGCATGGCTTGCAGTTCGTTCAAATCAGAAATGATTTGTAAAAACGGAATCAAGGCGCCGTTCAGCCAGGTCACAAAGCCAAAGATAAAAAACAGTAAACCAATTGCCAGCATCGGGATTAAGGTTGGCATGCGTGAACATCCTTATGCAGTGGTTCGCCCTGTTGCCATAGCTGAACCAGATTCAAGTCGTTGTCGAGCAGGACCATGTCGGCGTGGCAACCTACGCTTAATCGTCCATAGGTGTCGAGGCCAAGCATCGCGGCCGGAGTGGCGCTGGCCATAATTGCGGCATCTTGCAGCGTCACGCCGCACATCTGCACGGTATTGCGTACCGCTTCCACCATGGTCAAGCAGGAGCCAGCGAGGGTGCCATCAGGGGTGGTCAGCTTGTCGCCGTCGCGAATGATTTCGGTATCAAAAAAGGGCACCTGCTGTGCATCGGTAGCGGCTAAAGCCATGGCGTCGGTCACCAGCATCATTTGCTCGCGACCTTTGGCGCGAAACGCGACTTGGCACGCTTGCGGGTCAACATGATAGCCGTCGACGATCAAACCGGCGTAACAGTCGCGGGCCAGTGCGACACCGACCATACCTGGTGCGCGAGACTGCAACGGTGACATCGCATTATATAAGTGGGTAAAACCAATGGCGCCGGCGTCTAGTGCGGTATTCACCTGTGCAGCGGTGGCATCAGAATGGCCTAAAAACACCCGAATACCAGCATCGGTCAGTTGTTGAATTACTTCAGATCCAACGGTTTCAGGGGCTAGAGTGACCATCACCACGCCTAGCTCCGCATCGCTGATCAACGCCAGCTCTTCTGCTGTTGGTGGACGAATGAATTGTTCACTGTGCACGCCTTTGCGGGCGGTGCTTAACCATGGGCCTTCAAAATGCACGCCAATAATCCCGGTTACGCCTGCAGCGCGCGCGGCTTTTATTGCGGTAGCAGCATCGGCCATGGCGGCAAAACTATCGGTAATTAAGGTTGGCAGCATGGCGGTGGTGCCATGCGCGCGATGCGCACGCATAATGTGCGCAAGACCCGCAGCATCGCGTTGTTGATTAAAGAGCACACCGCCACCGCCATTGACTTGTACGTCAATAAACCCCGGCACCAACCAGCCTTGGTAGACAGGTAAATCGTGCTGCGCTGGGGCATCCTCGATCACGGTTAAGCGCCCGTCGGTGAACGCGATTTGTTGATTTTGACGCCAGCCTTGCGGCGTTAAAACATTCTCACAAACAAACATTAGCGTGTTTCCGTCACTTTTTTCAGCCCTGGCGGGGCGTCGGGATTGAGACCTTGCTGCACCGCAAGCTGCTCGAGTGCCTGATAAAATTGCTGCATCAGCGCGATGGGTTGCAGCCGTCGGTGCAACACGCCAGCCGCTAGAAACGGCACAACATGTGCGCCACGCGCCTCAACGTCGGCGATCTGTGCTTGATGATAGACTGCGCCTTCATCATCGATCTGGCAATTGACTACCGTCAAGTGCTGTTCCACCAACGTCACTGGGCCGTGCAAGAACTCAGCACTACTGAAGGCCTCAGCCTGAATGCTGAGCACTTCTTTTAGTTTCAGCGCCATTTCGCGGGCAATGGCATAACCAAAACCGCGACCGAGCACCACGCACTGCTTTAACTGTTGAAAGTCGGCTAATGCGAAAGCTTGTGCGGGGGTATTTTGCAATTGCTGGGGTAATTCTTGCAAGGCTTGTTGCAAGTCAGCATTGTCTTGCCAAGCGGCGACTAGCGAAACCAGCGCTACCAGACTGGCGATATAGCTTTTGGTGGCGGCGACTGCCAATTCCGGACCGGCATGCAGCGGTAGTACATCATCCGCCATTGCTGCTAAGGGAGAATCAACGTTATTCACTAAGGCGAGCACGCGCGCACCGCCAGCTTTTGCGCGCTCGGCTTGCGCCACAATGTCGGGACTTTTGCCCGATTGCGAAATACAGATGGCGAGCATGCCGTCCAAGCGCAAAGTTTGCCCATAAACACTGGCTATCGAAGGAGCCGCGGCCATCACTGGCGCGCCGCATTCAACTTCAATTAAATACTTAGCGAATACGCCGGCGTGGTCTGAAGTACCGCGACCAATCATCATCACCGCGCGCGGTGGCTGTGCACGTAACTCGGCACCAAGGCGCTGCAAGCAAGCCGCATTGTGCGTTAATTGTTGCCGAATCACTGTTGGGATTTCAGCAGTTTCACGGGCCATCAGAGAGCTCATTTAGAATCTCCTGTAGCAAATGAGCCACCGCTTTCACGGCCGCAAAATAATGCGATTGCACCCCATTCGGGACCTTTTTGGGCAGTGGTGATAGCATCGCGCACATCGGCATCGAGCCATTGGCCGAGCACCCCAGCAACACCGCCGGTTAACACTAGCTGGCCTTTGCTGCGCTGCAACGCTTTGCGCGCGATATCACTCAGGTACTGACAACCTTGCTGCACTAGTGCTAGTGCCACCGGTTCGTCGGTCGCGGCGAGATCAATAATCAGCGGGCTAATTTCGCCAAACACGCCGGGTGGAGCTTGATTCAGGCGGTCGACCAGCGCAGTTGGTGTCGCGCATTGATAATGCTCACATACGGCAGCGCTCAAAGGCCCTGCGCTAACTACGTTGTCTAACGCTTCAAGCGTATAGGTTACGGCTTGTTTACCCAACCAAGCGCCACTGCCTTTATCACCGAGCAAAAATCCGTGGCCGCCGAACTGAATGACTTCGCCGTCAACCAAAGCCGCCGCGCAAGAGCCGGTACCGACAATCAACACCGCGCCGTTAGCGCCAGCATGCGCGCCGAATAGTGCGGTGTGGAGGTCTGAAGCAAAGTGGAAGGCGGCAAATGGATGATACCAAGCGCGCAATTCTGCTGCCGCTGACGGCAAATTGGCCCCAGCGAAGCCACCACAAACCACCACTTCACTTAAAACTTGTGCGTCGAGCCCCGCGTTGGCGACCGCTAGCGTGACTGCATTGACAATTGATTGCTGCGCCGTTTCACCATGGCGCGCGATGTTGGCAGAACCGGCAACGCCAGCCCCAAGCAGCTTGCCACTGGCGTCATAGAGCTCGGCACGACACTTGGTGCCGCCACCATCGACACCGGCGTAATAAGTCGCTTGCATCAGAAATACCTTAACTTTGCTGCAAAATCATAAGAAATATACTGCCACACTTTGCCCTTTAAGTTGTAATACTTTATTCTTAGAAACAGAATAACAAGGAATTAATTAATGAAAAAATCGACAATTGCTCTGTTTTTAGTCCTTTTTCCGCTCACAGCATGCAGCCAAGCACAAACAAATGGGATCCCGCCAGCACCAGAAGGCTTGGCTTATTACGATGACATTATGGGCGCTCCTCCGCTGCTGCCGGCGAATGCCGAACCGGGTTGGCAACAATGTGCGCCAGCGGTAGCGGCTGACAGCCAAACCTATCGCACCAGTCAAGAAGTGGGAACCGATAAGGGCTGGATCGAGGCTACGGCGCACGATTGGCAGGCGCTCCCGATGAATGCTGAAGACGGCAAGATCACTGTCATTGATTTTGCTCAAAAAGACGGTCAAATGGCCTATCGCTATTTGGCTAACGCCAATACTCACGATGATTTGTATGAGCCGTGGAGCTCTTCAAAAATCATGGCATTTGCCGGCGTGATGTCACTGTTGAGTGATAATTTTGCGCAGCCCGATACCCTGATTGGTGACGTTAAGCTTGCCGACCTCATCACCAGCATCAACAGCTACGAGGCCTCGGGCAAGGCAGATGGTAATTCTAATGCGCTGGCCTACTACTTGGTCAATCTGGCGGGGCGTGATTATCTGACCGCACTTTTTCACGATGCGTGGTTGCGTATCGGTCAACCGCAAGTGATGTTTCGTGGTGCTTATGGACCGGATGCGTTCCAGCCTACAGATCTTTATTGGCGCACGCCGTCACGCCAGGTCGAAGCGCAAATTGTGTCGCGCGAAAGCGATAGTGGTTCGCGCAGCTATCGCTGCGATGACTGTGGCCTAACTGGCAACAAGCCAATGACCACGCTCGCTTCAGCTGAATTCCTCAAACGCCTTGCCGCACACAAACGCGATCGGCTCACGCAAATGCCGGGCCTCTCTGATGACGCGGTGCAAATGTTGTTCTACGGACTCGGACATAGCGAGAACAGCGCAAATGCGGGCGGCATGATGGCCGGCGCAAGCCTCACGCCGCATCGGGCGATTGCTGCGGCGTTGCAACACGAATTTCCAGAACTACAGGGGCTCAGCGTGCAGCAGACGTTGGACCAAGCCACCAATGGCAATTGGCGTATTTTCCACAAACTCGGCGCAGGACCCAGTGAAACACGCGGAGCCAGCGAAGTGGTCGCACTGGCACATATTTGTTTGCCGTTGGCCACGGGCACCAAAGAGTTTACCTTTGCCGCCCAAGCCAGTGTCGACGACAATAGCTACGATCATGTCGGCGTAGCCGGTGCCAAACTCGAGCGTTTGATTGAAAACGCGGTACGCGAACTTATTCAACCTTAAGAAGAACCATTATGCTTGATCAGTATTCGCTTGCCGATGTCTTCGTCTTCGTCGCCTATGGTCTGCTTTTGTTGGGCAGTGGTTGGCTCTTCAACCGCAAAAACAACTCAACCCAAGACTACTTTTTGGGTGGCAATAAAATGCCCATGTGGGTGGTTGCTATTTCGGTACTGGCGACTTCACAGTCAGCCGCCACCTTTTTAGGCGGACCGGATCAAGGCTATCGCAGTGATTTAACCTATCTCGCAAGCAATATCGGTGCTTTCATTGCCGTCGCTTTCGTGGCGATGTTTTTGATCCCGAAATTTTATCAGTATCGCGTTTATACCGTCTATGAACTGCTAGAGCGACGCTTTGGTGCAGGCGCTAAGCGTCAGGCTGGGATGATGTACCTATTCGGTCGCGTCTTTGCGAGTGGCGCACGACTGTATATGGCCGCACTTGCGGTCGCTATGATCTTATTTGGCGACATCGCTGCCAGTAGCGTCATTACGGCGACTTTGATTATTACTCTCGCGGGCCTTTTATATACCGTAGTCGGCGGTATTCGTTCGGTGATCTATTCTGATGTATTGCAAGCCGTTATCTATGTCGGTGCTGCGATTGCCGTTATTGCCGTGCTTTACAATGCGATCCCGGCGAGTTTTGGTGAAATCGTGCAAGCACTGCAACAGCCGGAGCCGGGTGCAGATTCCAAGCTAAAGTTGATTGATACCGAACTCGACTTCAGCAGTGGTGGGGTATTCAACCTGTGGTCAGTGCTCACCGGTTTTGTGCTGTTGAATATTGCCGCCTTTGGTCTTGACCAAGACATGACGCAGCGGGTGTTGACCTGTAAGGATGCCAAAGAGGGTAGCAAAGCGATGTTGTGGTCAGTCGTCATGGTAATTCCGGTCATGCTGCTGTTCATTGTGATTGGCTTATTGCTCTATATCTACTACCAACGTCCCGACATTATGGCCTCTGGATTGAGCGATGGACCAGTACCAACTTTTGCCGGTGAAGCGGTGACTATCTTTATGTACTACGTGCTCACCGAAATCCCAGCTGGCGTCCGTGGTCTTGTGACCATAGGGATTATTGCAGCCGCCTTATCGACGCTCAATTCCGGCCTTAACTCGATGTCCAGCGTATTGATTCAAGACATTTATCGGCCGTGGAAGCGCGCTCGCAACGCGCACCTTGATGAACAGCATTTTGTCCGTGCCGGACAAGCCGGTATGGCTTTGGTTGCGGCAGCCTTAGCGTTGATGGCGTGCCTGTGCTATTACTGGCAACAGTATACCGACACACCACTACTGCAGTTTGCCTTAAGTGTGATGGTGTTTTCCTATAGCGGTCTGCTTGGCGTGTACTTTACGACTCTATTTAGTAAGCGCGGGAGTGCGCGCTCAGTAACCTTAGCTCTAGTGGTAGGGTTTTTGGTTCCGCTCAGCATGCAGCCTTACATTGTCGATAACTTCTGGCCTGCGGCATTAGCAGCAGATATTGGCTTCACTTGGCAACTGCTGATTGGCACTACACTCTCTACTCTGATTTGCCTAAGTGGTAAAGCAAACTTGCAATCTCAACATGGAACTACAGAAACTGCATGACTATGGATCGTTCGAACACTACAGATGACTTATTGGTGCAACTAAACGCGATTGTTTCGGAAGGCCGGAATCCAAATACCATGGATATCGACTTATTGCCGACCGAGGCGATTTTGCGCCGCATCAACCGGGAAGATGCACAAGTTGCTCCGGCGGTTGCGACACAAGTGCCGATGATTGCTAAAGCAGTGGATTGCATCGTGCCGCGCCTCGCTGCTGGTGGCCGCTTATTTTACATCGGTGCTGGTACTAGTGGGCGGTTGGGGATCCTTGATGCAGTTGAATGCCGACCAACTTTCAGTGTGCCAGATGACCTAGTACAAGGCATTATTGCCGGTGGTGAGCCAGCGATTCAATTTGCCGTCGAGGGTGCCGAAGATGATCGTGAGGCAGGTGTAGCGGACGTCAAAGCCAAACAGTTGAGTGCACAAGACGTTTTGGTGGGACTGTCGGCGAGTGGCCGCACACCCTATGTGGTTGCTGCATTGGAATATGCCAACAGCATTGGCTGTCCCACGGTTGCCGTTACCTGTAATCCAGACTCAGCGATGATGCAAGTGGCGAACATGGGCATTTGCCCTGTCGTTGGCCCTGAAGCCTTGACTGGGTCGACCCGATTAAAGTCGGGAACCGCGCAAAAATTAGTGCTCAATATGCTCAGTACCGCCAGTATGATTCGCCTGGGTAAGACCTATGAAAACTTAATGGTCGATGTGAATGCCTCGAACGAAAAGCTCCGCGCGCGTGCTATCCGTATTGTGATGCAAGCCACTGATTGCAGTCGCGAACAGGCGGAACAAGCGCTCAAAGCTGCGGACAATAGCGCAAAATTAGCGATTCTGATGATCCTAACCGCAACAGATGCGGCGACCGCCCGCGGCTTACTCGAAAGCAACGCAGGTTTCTTACGTCAAGCCGCAGAGCAAGCAAGCGGCAAGGAGTCAACTGATGCGTAAACTCATGATGTTCATGGTAGCGGCGTTGTGGTGGATACCGGCACAAGCGACCGTGGTCGCGGCCGACCGTCCAGCTGAATATTTACCCTTGCTCGCCGACAAAAATGTCGCCTTGGTGGTAAACCAAACCTCGCGCGTCGGCGATCAACACTTGGTCGATTTTCTGCTCGAAAATGACGTGAATGTGGTCAAGGTATTGGCGCCCGAGCATGGCTTCCGCGGCGATGCAGGTGCCGGTGAAACTATCAGTGACGCGGTTGACACCCGTACCGGCTTACCCATCTTGTCGATTTACGGTAAAACCAAAAAGCCCAGCGCTGAAATGCTCGCTGGCGTAGACACTATCATTTTTGATATCCAAGACGTCGGTGCGCGTTTTTATACCTACATCAGCACCATGCATTACGTCATGGAAGCCGCCGCTGAGCAGGGACTGGCAATGATTGTTCTTGACCGGCCCAATCCAAATGGCGCTTACGTTGACGGTCCAGTGCTCGATCTCGAATTTCAATCTTTCGTCGGCATGCATGAAATCCCTTTGCTGCACGGCATGACGGTCGGGGAGTTGGCGTTGATGATCAAGGGCGAAGGCTGGATTAAGGCTGCCGATGAGCTGGCTTTAACAGTGGTTCCGGTCAGTGACTATCAACGTGATGAAGCCTATGCGCTGCCCATCGCGCCAAGTCCGAACTTACCGAATGCGCAGGCCATTCAGTTGTATCCTTCGCTGTGTTTGTTCGAAGCGACGGCGGTCAGTATTGGCCGCGGTACAGAGTTCCCGTTTCAGGTGATGGGTCATGACGAAGTGCCCTTGGGTGAATTTAGTTTCACGCCACGTAGCTTGCCACAAAGTGCGCCAACCCCGAAACTACAAGATCAACAGCTGTATGGTGTCGATTTACGCAAAAGTGAAGTCCGCGGCTTTGACTTGAGTTTGCTTCTTGAAGCGCATCAAGCCTTTAAAGAAGCGGGTGTGACGTTTTTTACCGCGCCCGACTTCATGGATAAGCTCAGTGGTACCGATAAGTTGCGCAAAGCCATTGAAGCAGGGCAGAGCGAAGCCGAAATTCGCGCCAGTTGGCAACCCGCTTTGACCCAGTTTAAGCAGCGTCGCGCGCCATACTTATTGTATCCGTAATGAGTTAGCTAGCGCGCATGCGTTGAAAAGCTTTGTTGGTGCGTGCCAGAATGCCGCGACCGTTTTCTGAGGCTTGAATCAGCGCAATAAACAGTAAATCGATGACTAAGTTTTGCGCAGTACGGGCGTGGATAGATGACAAGCGGGTGGACTCGCTCTCAGCTACCGAATAAAGCTTGATATCGGCCAGTTGATTGATCGGTGTTTTGCCGTAGCGAGTAATGGAAATTACCGAGCTTTGATGGCGTTGTGCCTCTTTCACCACGCGCGCGACCTCAAGGGTGCTACCCGATTCGCTAATGGCAATGACGACATCGTGCGCGTCGAGGGTTGCTGCCAGTGCTAATTGCACATGGCTATCGGTGTCATTCACCGCTTGTAAGCCGAGTTTCTGTAATTTGTAGCACAGGTCGCGACAGACAATCGCCGAGCCGCCAACGCCGCTGATTAAAATGCGTTTGGCACCTAAAACTTTATTGACGGCGGCGGTAAAGGCTTCTTTTTCGTTGAGGTTGCGGGTTTCGGTGAGCACGTTAATTTTGCCGGCTAACAGTTTATCGGCCATATCGTTAAATTCGTCATCGACGGTGATTTCGCCATGTAATCGACTATTGTTCTGCGCTTTTTTATTGATGGCATCAACCACGGACAATTTAAAAGCTGGATAGCCTTTGTAACCTAGTTTTTGCGCGAATTTCACCACGCTAGATTGACTGACGCCGACGGTCTTGGCTAACTGCGACGACGACAGTTCGCGCATCGCCGTGGGTGATGAAAGGGTAAAAGCCGCGAGTTTTGCTTCGCTGGCAGATAAGGTATTTTGAATCGCTTTGATTTTGGCGAATGCTGACATAAGCCCTTCCTTTGGGAATTATTTATTCTGAATATATACCCATCGGCAGGAATATCAACTAGGAGATGAGTGTGGGAATGCGAGCGCAACAGCAATGGCAGCAATTTGAGCAGCAGCTTGCGAGTGTGTTGCCCGCCTCAAGGTGTGTGCGTGATTTAGCGCGACGATTGGCGTTTAGCACTGACGCTAGCTTTTACCACAAAGTGCCAAAGTTAGTGCTGCAGGTGGCGACGCTTGCCGAACTACAAGCCATCGTAAAATTGGCGCAAAGCTGTCAGATTGCGCTGACCTTTCGTGCCGCTGGGACCAGTTTGTCAGGCCAAGCGATTTCTGATTCGGTGTTAGTTATATTGACGCCAGACTGGCAACGCGTAGAGATTCTTGAGCAGGGCGCTGCGGTGCGCTTACAAGCCGGCGTGATTGGTGCCGAGGCGAATCGCCAGTTAGCTCCCTTAGGGCGAAAAATTGGCCCTGATCCAGCCTCGATAAATAGTTGCAAGGTTGCCGGCATCGCTGCCAACAATGCTTCTGGCATGTGTTGTGGGGTGAAGCACAACAGCTACCACACCCTGCAACATTTGAGCTTTGTCCTCGCTGATGGAACCCATGTAGATACCGCCGATGCTGACAGTGTACAGGCTTTTCGCAAAAGTCATGCGCAGCTATTAGAGCAGCTCGCAGCGCTTGCTCAGCAAGTGCGTGATGATGCTGACTTTAGTGCTGCGATCACCCAGCAGTATCGGCTGAAAAACACCATGGGTTATGGCTTAAACGCTTTTTTAGATTTTACTGACCCGCTAGATATTCTGACGCATTTATTTATTGGCTCTGAGGGCACGCTCGGTTTTATTGAAGCTATTACTTATCGCACGGTTGCGGTTCCGGCGGCACGCGCTACTGGGCTGTACTTGTTCGCAAACAGTCATGCTGCATGTGCAATGATTCCAGCGTTGCGTGAAAGCGGCGTCGATGCCGTGGAGTTTATGGATGGACGCTCGCTGCAATCGGTGGCACATTTACTCGCACCTTATACGGAACAGCAGATGCCAGCGCAAGCAGTGGCATTATTGATTGATATTGGCCGTGCTGACGAAGTCGAATTACAACAAGCAACCACGGCCATTGGCGCCCTTCTTGCGGCAGCAGAGGTCGCTGCGCAGCCGCTGTGTGCTTTTAGTCAAGACGCTGAACGCAGTGCCGCGCTTTGGAATATTCGCAAAGGGCTATTTCCCGCGGTTGGCGCAGTGCGCGCTAGCGGTACCACAGTGGTGATTGAGGATGTCGCGTTTCCGCTTGAGCAATTGGCGGACGCCGTCGATGATTTGCAGCAGTTGCTGCTTGAGCATGGCTATAGCGAAGCGATTATTTTCGGTCACGCGCTCGATGGCAACGTGCATTTTGTCTTCACGCAGAGCTTCAACACTGACGCTGAGGTTCAACGTTATGCCGATTTTATGGCAGCGGTGAATCATCTTGTTACCGAACGTTATCGCGGCACGTTAAAAGCTGAGCACGGTACCGGCCGTAATATGGCGCCCTATTTGTATGCGCAATGGGGCGGCAAGGGCCTAGCCTTGATGCAGCAATTGAAACAGTTGCTCGATCCGCAGGGAATTCTCAACCCCGGCGTGATTCTGAATGACGATCCGCTGGCGCACTTGCAAGATTTGAAGCAATTACCTGCGGTCGCCGATCCGGTTGATGCCTGTATTGAATGTGGTTTTTGTGAACCGCAGTGTCCGTCGTTAAATTACACGCTCTCACCGCGCCAGCGCATCGCTTTGCTGCGCCGGGCCCAACATCGTAGTGCTAGCGAACGCGCACAAATTGAGCGCGACTTCCAACATCTTGGCATCGACTCGTGCGCGGCAACGGGCTTGTGCGCGACCGCCTGTCCAGTAGGTATTAATACCGGTGAATGGGTGCAACAGCTGCGGGCTGAGCAGCAAACGCAACGCACCTTGGCACCTGCGGTCGCTAAATGGACGCAGGCGCATCTGGGGTCGAGCCTGGCGATTGCGCGCTTTGCACTGGGTGCTGGGCGGCAATTGCAACGTTTCGCGCCAGCATTACTGCCAAAAGATTTACCGCGCTTGCCGCCGCTGGCTGCTGCCGCAAAACCGAGCACGGAATCGCGCGCTGGCTCTGTAGTTACAGACAAAGCTATCTATTTCACCACCTGTCCGAACCGACTGTTTGGCTACGACTCGGAGCAGGGGAACGCGCAGTCACTGCCGGCTACTGTTGCCGAACTTTGTGCGAAGGCCGGTATTGAGCTGCAACTGTTGTCACACAGCGCCGAACATTGTTGCGGTCAGCCTTGGCAGAGCAAGGGCTTTCCCGCGCAAGCATCGAGTAAACGAGAACAGCTCGAGGTAGCATTATGGCAAGCCAGTGAGCAGGGGCGCTACCCAGTCATCATTGATGCCAGCCCATGCGCTTTGCAGCTCCAACATGCGCAAGTGAAAACCTATGAACTTAGTGAGTTTCTACTCAGTTATGTCGCACCAAAGTTGGACTTAACACCGTTATCGGAGCCGCTGGCTTTGCACGTGACCTGTAGCAGTCGCCACCTCGATAATGGCCGCGCGCTGCGCCAGCTCGCACAACTTTGCAGTAGCCAAGTAGTTGAGCCGCCAAGCGTTAAATGTTGTGGCTTTGCCGGTGACAAAGGCTTTACCACCCCCGAACTTAACGCCAGCGCACTAGCGCCCCTTGCACGGGAACTGCCAGCCGCCTGCCAACATGCGGTGAGCAATAGCCGCACCTGCGAAATCGGCCTTACCGAGCACAGTGGTCGCGCCTACCAACACATTGCATTTTTACTTAACCAGATCAGCACAAGGAGCGCTTAGATGCCCCATCCCGACACAACGCTCAACGCCCTCCACACGCGCCTCCAACCCCTAAAGAGGGCTGCCCTCTGTAAGCGGCAGCTGACGTTGTCCGATATCCACCCGCTTTTGCGTGATCTGGGCGCGCAGCCAATTGGTGAATCCTATGAGGGACGACCGATTGAGCGTATCTCGATGGGGCACGGACCGCTGATCATTCTTGCTTGGACGCAGATGCACGGCGACGAATCTACAGCGACGGCGGCGGTGTTGGATTGGTTACAGTTGTTGCGTGAGGCGGCGGCCGGTGAGCAGGCGCTAGCAATTGGTTTGCCGTCCAATTGGCAAGAGCTCGTGACTTTGCAAGTGATTCCGATGCTTAACCCTGATGGCGCTGAGCGTGGCACCCGTGAAAATGCGCAAGGCATTGATATCAATCGCGATGCACTGGCGCAGCAGTCGCCCGAAGGGCGGCTGTTGTGGCAGCAGGTGCAAAGTTTACGTCCGTCAGTGGCATTTAACTTGCACGATCAAAACCCGTACTACACGGTTGGCGCTTCGAGTGAACCTGCGACCATCGCATTCTTAGCGCCGGCGTATCATCCCGATAAACATGTGGATAGCGCGCGCTTGCAAGCCAAGCAATTGATTGCGCACATGCGCAAAGTGTTGGCGCACTGGCTGCCTAACGGGATCGCCCGTTACAACGACAGCTATTCAGCGCGTTCCTTTGGCGATCAAATTGCTGGCACTGGCGCAAGTACAATTCTGATTGAGAGCGGTGCACACCGAGATGACCCGGAGCGTCAGGTCGCGCGTGAACTGAACGTCATCGCGCTACACGCAGCGCTGCAGGCGTTGCTCAACGAGCAAGCGCGAGAATATACCTTAGCGGATTATTACGCGATACCAGAAAATCGCAGCGACGGTCTGTGCGATATCAAAATCTATCAGCTCACCTTTGCGCCGCAAGGGCAACAAGCGTTTCAGGCGGATGTATGCATTGTGCGTAACGGTGCCGACTATATTATCGACTTCGTGGGTGATGCCAGCAGCACTGCGGGATTTGTAGAACTCGCCGGACACGGCAAAAAGTATCCGGCGACCGTACACAAGGGTGAGTGCGCTCGTGCGCTATTAGCGTTTCTGAACCACTAATCCACGCTCACCGGTAATTGCCCAGCAGCTTGGCCGGTTAGTAATGTCGTGATCAGCGCGTTGATACTGGCGCTGCGTACGCGCCCAGCGTCAGCAATAGCGGCACTGTAGTCGTAGGTCGCAACTGCGGCTGTCGCCAATTCTCGAAAATCACCAATCACATAAGGCGCCCGCAATGCCACAAACACCGTCGGCAATTGTTGTTCACGCGCCATTGATAATGTCTCTTGCAACCAAGCATGCTGTTCCGCTTTGCTTGGACGCTCGCGCCAAGAAGCTAAGTCATCCATGCCGCCCATCTCCACCAAGCTATGATGCGGGGTGATATCGCCAACAATGATGGCACTATCAGCTGGCCATTGCTGCTCTGGTGCACCTGGTAGTCGTGCCAAACTGGTGCAGCTACTGGTCAACTCCGGCCGTTGCTGATGCAGCGCCTGCTGCGCGGCTTCACACCTTAAGGTATCGGGCATGACAAAATGCCAGTGCGAGGCTTGCAACGGCAACGCAGCATGACCAAATACTGTGGTCACTGCGGCGTTGGCGAGTTTATCTTCCAACGCCACATTGCTGGCGCGTGGCAAGGCGACTGTGGTCGCCAAGCGGGCATCTAAGTCCATAGTCTCGCTCAGCTGATAGTCGGTTTTCAGCGCTGCAATACGTGTTGCTGAGGCGCGCAATTCCGTGGCTTCTAGATTTCGAGCACCCGCGATGACCTGTGCGTGATACTGCCAAAACGCTGCAATATCAGCGGGATTGCGAATGGTGAAGGGCATCAGTGCGATATCCGCCCCAGCTCGAAAAGTTTGCAAGGTGGCGTCCACTTCGTCGAAATAGTGCGCGATTCCCGCCATATCCAAGGCATCTGTTACAATAACGCCTTGATAATTCAGTTCTTCGCGCAGCACGCCACTGAGGATTTTGCGTGACATGGTCGCCGGTAAAATGGTTTCTGTGCCATCGGTTGCGACAAAAGTGCTGTCGTCTAATTGTGGGTATTGAATGTGTGCCGTCATGATCATCGCTGGCGGCTCAGCGCTATTAATACTGTAGGCAAAAGGCAACAAATCGACCGCAGCAATGGTGGCACGGTCATGGTCAACGCGCGGCAGGCCAGTGTGACTATCCACATTGGTATCGCCATGTCCGGGGAAATGCTTCAGCGCGCTCATCACACCTTGCTGTTGCATGGCAGCGACGGTGATTTGACCGAGTTCAGCTACCATTTGTGGTGATTCGCCATAACTCCGTACGTTGATCACCGGATTGTCTGGGTTCACATTGACGTCGACAGTAGGCGCAAAATTCAGATTAAAGCCTAAGTCATGTAACACTTGCGCCATGCCACTTGCGACGTCACGAGTCAGTTGTTGGCCTTGCTCAGCATCGGCAGTATAACTTGCGCCTAAGGCCATGTTGCCTGCAAAGCGCACATCGACTTGCTCAGGCAAGCGCGCGACGCGGCCACCTTCTTGATCGATGGCGATAAACAAGGGGGGTAAGCCAGCATCCCGCATCACTCGCTGCATCGCATCAATCAAGCGCACGATTTGTGGTGCGTCGACAAGGTTGTCCGCAAATAAAATGACGCCGCCGATCTGGCCGTCACGCAATACTTCAGCTAATTCGGGAGGTAATTCAGTGACTGCTGATTTACATTCGTCGCTGGGCGTGTCGTCGGCACAAAAGTAGCGGAAATCTAGCATTAATTTTTGTCCGACCAGCCGTTTAAGCTCGTCGTCATCGACTTGCGGACTGCAACCTAGTAGTACGGCGAGACTGCAAAACACAGCAACAATTCGTTTCATGGCTATACTCAATGTTATTCGTTTGCTTAAGCTTTATCCTACGCTAGCCGCAGCCAAAAATAAATTATTCCAATTGATTAAATACAAAGTAGGAGTTGATTGGTCTTGCGGTTGTAAACCTTTTCCGCTGTAGGCACGTCGAACTAAAAGCGGCGCCACTAAAGGGCAGAGAAACATTCCGCAACAATTTGCCTAGCTATAACTAACTTGTTGCGAACTATCATAAAAATATGCAGTAATTACGGGGATATAGCAGCTGTGTACAAAAATTACCCAGAATTCCACTTGGAATAATTTATTATTTACATTATAAATGAGTATGGTACTTTCAAGATATGACGATCCTGTCATTTTTGTTAGTCAGGTGTCGTAAAACGAAAAACCTATAATGATAAGGCGTAGTGACGATACGCATCGATTCTTACAACGAGCGGAGATTGCAAAGTGAAACTCAACAAGATAGCACTTCTGCTGGGACTCACAACGAGCATGAGCGGTATGGCTTATGCGCAGGATGTAGGTCAAGACGAGAACTCACAGCAAAACAACGAGGAAGACAAAGTTGAGCGCATTGAGGTAACCGGCTCGAGCATCAAACGAACAGCGATGGAAGGCGATTTACCGCTGACTATTATTTCGCGTGAAGACATTGACGCTCAAGGTATTACCACTGCTGAACAACTGTTATTGCAACTGAACGTTGCCTCTAACTCGAATGACAACCTAGCCAGTAACACGGGTATCGTGAGTGGCGAAGAACGCGGTAATAACGGTGCGTCATCGGCAAACTTACGGCAACAGGGTGCGGGCTCAACGCTCGTTCTACTCAACGGTCGCCGCACAGCAACCCACGGCTTAAAAGGCCGCTCGGTTGACTTGAACTCGATTCCATTTTCCGCCATTGAGCGTGTTGAAGTTCTCCGTGACGGCGCCTCAGCTGTTTACGGTACTGATGCCATCGGTGGTGTTATTAACTTCATCTTGAAGAAAGATTACCAAGGCGCTGAAGTCGGTGCTTTCGCGGATCACACTGAAGCCGGTGGTGGTAACATCTACCGCTTCAACGTATTAGCCGGTACCGGTGACTTGTACTCAGACGGCTACAACGTAATGGCGTCATTGTCGTATCGCCAGGCCGAAATTCTGCGTGGTGTTGATCGTGATTTCACCAATACCTTCCAACCGGAGAGTGGTTTGTCGCCTGACACGCGTGGTACGCCGTTCGCTTCTGTGAACGACCGCCCAGGCGGTGATGATCCTACGTCGCCAAACTACAACTTGATTGGTACGGGTCTTATTAACCCAAACACCGGTCTTGAGAACGATGTGCTAAACGTGCTGGCGCTCCCTGGTATGCCAGGCTGTGACGTGTACCCGTTGATGGGTGACGACGCTGCTGAACTGTGGAACCGCGAGCGGAACTCAGGCGTCAGTTGTGCATGGGATTACCCACGCGCCGCCGCCCTCCAGCAACCGGTTGAAAGCGTCGACTTTGTTGCGCGTGCAACGAAAACCCTTGGCGACAGTGCCGAAGGTTTCGTTGAAGTCATTGGTTCAGAAGTTACCTCGAAGAAAGTCTTTGAACCGAACCAAATCACCCCATGGGCAATTGGTTCTGCAGGTTGGTACCCAAGCACTGGCGAATCGTACGATTACGTCTATGATGCGTTGGCCGATTACTACGGTGCTGATCAATTGAACTATGGTGCGCCGATTGCCTTCCGCTGGCGTTGTATGGATTGTGGTCCACGTCAAATCGAGACTACCACCGAAGCAATGAAAATCCAGTTCGGTGTTGAGGGAACCATAGGTTTCTGGGACTACAAAGTGGGTCTAGGCCACGCGACCAACGAATCTGAATCGCAACTCGGTGGTGGTTATCACTACACTGAAATGCTCGCAGCAGGCATCGGTAGTGGCGACATCAATCCATTCTTATTACCAGGTCAATCGCAATCAGCCGCCGGTATGGCAGCGTTAGAAGCAGCTTCAGCTGCAGGAGTTGTGCTCTACGGTGGTAAAACCACAATGACGCAATTCGATGCATCGATCACTGGCGATACTGGCTTCAACCTTGGTTGGGGTGGCGACAATATCTACGTTGCCGGTGGTATCGATATTCGTAAAGAAGGCTACGAATTCAATGGCGACCGTCGTGCGGCAGCCGATCGCCCAGACATCTATGGTGCACCGTTTGATAACGCGAACGTACTGGACGATGTTGACCGCACAGTGAAAGCGGTGTTCGTTGAAGCCTTGGTTCCAGTTGTTGAAAGTTTCGAAATGAACCTGGCACTACGTCGCGATGATTATGATGGTTTCGGTGGCACCACCAACCCGAAAGTGGGTTTGTTGTGGCAACCGACTGAAGAAATTCTTGTACGCGGTGCCTATAGCACTGGTTTCCGTACACCTTCATTCAACCAAATCTATAACGGCGCGACTGAAGAACCGTACACTGGTCAAGATCTTGCCGACCCACGTGACTGCCCAGGCGGCGTGGTCGACCCTGACGATCCGAACTGTCAGCCTATTCAACCAACGCGTCTGTTTGGTGGTAAGCTCGACTTAGGTCCTGAAGAGTCAACGCAAGAAAGTTTTGGTGTGGTGTATGCGCCCACTGACAACTTCTCGATGAATGTTGACTGGTGGCGTATCGTGATCGAAGGCACGATTCAGACGCCTGATTTCCGTGACCTGCTCGAAAACTACGATCTCTATCAAGACAACTTCATCCGTGACGCAAATGGTGATTTGGTCACTATCGATAGCCGTTACATCAACGCCGGTGAGCGTCGTACCAGCGGTATCGAGCTAGGCATTCAGACCAACGGTGAAATGTACGATGGTATTTGGGCCTTGAACTTCAACGGTAGCTACTTGATTGAAGACAAGAAGAAATTGGTGGATGACGCCCCATTCGGTCCAAACCTAGTCGGTACGCATTCACGCGGTAACATTCCGCTGCGTTGGAAGCACACCGTGACCTTTAACTATGCGAAAGGTGATTGGGCGCACAGCTTGACGCAGTTGTACCGTCACAGCTACGACGATGAAACGCCAGCGGGTGTGGCATCAGGTGTTGCGAATCCGCCGTACTACGATGGCGAAGTTGGCAGCTACTTGATCTACAACTACAGCGTGCGTTACATGGCGTTGGAAGACTGGGATGTTACCTTCGGTATCAAGAACCTGTTCGACCGCGATCCACCGTTTACTGCACACCAAAACGACTACTCGCCGGGTGCAGCATTCGATCCGCGCGTAGCTGACCCACGTGGTCGTGCTTACACGCTACAACTCACTTATAAGTTCTAAAGACAGAGCTTAAAGATAGTTTAGGTGTAAACAGAGTTGTTAACTCAGTGCGGTCAGCTTCGGCTGGCCGCATTTGTTTGTGAGGTACCTTGACGCTATGACCGACCCTTATCACATTGTCATTCTTGGTGGCGGTTCGGCCGGCTGGATGACGGCGGCAGCGCTGAGCAAAGTGCTTGATCGGCAGCATTACAAAATCACTCTGATTGAGTCGAAGGTGATTGGTACTGTTTCGGTTGGCGAAGCGACCATCCCTGGGATTCGCGAATTTAACCAACTACTCGAAATCAACGAAGACGAGTTTCTCAAAGCAACGCACGGCTCATTCAAGTTAGCCATTGCGTTTGAGAACTGGCAAAACATCGGTGATTTCTATCTTCATCCGTTTGGTCCGTATGGCATCACCTTAAACGGTATTCCCTTTCATCACTATTATTTGCGGCACGAGCGGGAGCAGGGTGCTAATGCCGTGCCACTGGCCGATGTGAATCTCGAGTGGACCGTAGCGCGACAGCACAAATTTACGCGCCCGATCGCCGATAAACGCAGTCCGCTGGGCCATATCAAATATGCGTATCACTTTGATGCGCAGAAATACGCGGCATTCCTAAAGGATTTTGCCTGTAAGCGCGGTGTGATGGCACTTGAAGATCGCGTGTTGGAAGTCAAACAACGCGAAAAACACGGCGCGATTCAAGCGCTCATAACAGAGCAGCACGGTGAAGTGGGAGGTGACTTTTTTGTCGACTGTAGTGGCTTTAAAGCGCTGCTGATTGGCGAAGCTATGGGCGTTCCCTATCACGATTGGCGCAAATGGATGCCCTGTGATAGTGCCGTGGCGCTACCCGGTCAGCATGACGCTGAAGACATTTTGCCCTATACCCGCTCCATCGCGCATCCCGAAGGTTGGCGCTGGAAGATTCCACTGCAACATCGCACCGGTGAAGGCTGGGTGTATTCAAGTCGCTTTACCGACCACGAAAAGGCGGAACAAGATTTTCGTGAAACCATCGGAAACTTTGACAGCAAAGCCAACCACTTACGGTGGATTAATGGTCGCCGCGATGAGCCATGGAAGCACAACTGTGCCGCCATTGGGCTGGCGGCAGGTTTTATTGAACCGCTAGAATCGACTGGGCTGCAATTGACGCAATCCGCGATTATTCGCCTCATTAGCTTGCTCCCCGGCGCTGGCGAAATGCGCCAACGCGCCAAAGCCTTTAACCATTTCTGTGCCGAAGAAATCACCAATATTCGTGATTTTGTGATGTGCCACTATAAACTCACCAATCGTGACGATTCTGAGTTCTGGCGCTATTGTCGCGACATGGAAATCCCTGACTCATTACAAGAACGCATCGATTTGTTCCGCGAGAATGCTAGTATTTTCCGCAACAGCAACAATGAGCTGTTTAATGAAATTAGTTGGTTCTCAATGTTCCATGGACAAGGCTTGCGGCCGCACAACGTGCATCCGCTGGCAGAACAAATGTCGCAACAAGAATTAGCACAACACATTCATACGGTGCAGCGCATCTTCAAGCAAGTAACAGCGCCGCTACCGAGTCACGCACAATTTATTCAGCAACACTGTAAAGCGCAATGAACCGACCTATTGTACGAAAATTAAGCATTATTTTGTTGGCGCTGACCTCGCTCAGTAGCTGTTCGTGGACCTCTGACTATGAACAACTCCCTTCAGCCAATTACGATCATCGGATTAAATCTTTGGTTCTGCATTATACCGCGATTGATTACCAAAAGAGCGTACAAGCGCTGGTCGAACCCAAAGGCTTGAGTTCGCATTATTTGGTGCCTGAAAGTGGTGATCCGAGCTATCCCTATGACGATTTGAAGGTCTTGCAGTTGGTCGATGAACGAGAGCGCGCGTGGCACGCAGGCGACAGCTATTGGCAAGGACGCACCGATCTCAATGACCATTCCATTGGCATTGAGATCGTCAACGTGCCGCAGTGTGAATGGGACAATCAAACCACTGCAAGCCGTGCAGAACATGGCGAGAATCGCTTGTGTGTATTCCCTGATTTCGACCCGCAGCAAATTGAAAAAGTCATCGCGTTGGCGCAACAAATTCTTGCTCGTCACCCTGATATTCATCCGACCGCAGTCGTTGGGCATTCAGATATTGCACCGACCCGCAAAAACGACCCGGGCCCACGTTTCCCTTGGTATCAGTTGTATCAACAAGGGGTCGGCGCTTGGTATGAGCAAGACACCCTGAGTCGTTATTGGCGGGAATTTAACCGGCAACCGGTCAATACCGGCTTACTGCAAGCGGCCTTACGCGCTTATGGTTACGGCGTAACTGAAACTGGCGTGTACGATGAAACGACCGCAAGCACGGTTGCGGCGTTCCAAATGCATTTTTTACCTTGGCAAGTGGATGGTAAGGCAGATAGTCAAACGGCGGCAGCCGTGTTCGCTTTGTTGGAGCGTTACTTCCCTGAGCGCTTAGAACCTTTGTGGCAGCGTTATCAAAGCGAAAGCAAGGCGCAGCAGCAGGTCATTAAACAGCAGCAACCACGCGGTCAGATTGACCTGCTCTTGCCAGAGCCAGAAGCACAACGTTCGATGCGCGAGTGGGTGAACGATAAAGCCGCATTTAAAAGTTATGCCAAGCGTGGACGCTTGATCCTTGAGACTGATCAACCGGTGACTGCCGAAATAGAGGTGAATGGACAACTGCTGAATATCGCTACACCGCTGCAACCCGGCAAAATTTACGATTATTCGCTGCAGCGTCGCACGCGGGATGGCATTAATCAATTGTTCGTGCGCAAGGTTGAGCCAGCTGATGCGCAGGTGCGCGTACGCGTGCCATACCCACAATTGGTTGATAACACGGCGGCCTATGCTGAGCGTTTTGCCGCGGTGGATGAACTGATAGAGCAAGACGTAGCGAATGGCTTCCCTGGCGCAGTGTTATTGGTCATCAAAGACGGCGAAATTATCAAACACAGCGCCTACGGTTACGCAAAGCGTTACGATCGACTGGGTAACAAGGTGGCGCAACCTACCCCGATGACCACTGACACTTTGTTTGACATTGCCTCGAATACGAAGGCTTTTGCGACCTCAATGGCAATGATGCAACTGGTCGACCGCGGCCTACTTGATGTCAATAAGCCGATTTATTATTACCTGCCTGAGTATCGTGGTGACGGCCGTGAAGCACGATTGGTTAAAGACTTACTTCAGCATCAATCAGGCTATGCGCCACAGGTCCATTTTTTTGACCCGGACAATAAACTCGGCAAACGCTTCTTTTCGCAAACTAAAGCGAAAACCGAACAACTCATGCTGACAGCTGTCCCATTCGATGTTGGGGTGGGGGTACAGACGACCTACAGCGACACCAACTTTATGTTGCTTGGCACCCTGATTGAGCGCATCACGGGTATGCCGCTTGATCAGTACACCGAGCAGAATATTTATACGCCACTTGGTTTGCATGACACGCTTTTTAACCCGCTGGAGAAAGGTCGAGAAGCGCACGAAATTGCGGCGACGGAATTGCTCGGCAACACGCGAGGCGGGCGTATCGATTTTCCCAATATGCGTCAGTATACCTTGCAAGGCGAGGTGCACGACGAAAAAGCCTTCTACGCCATGCAGGGCATTGCTGGGCACGCGGGATTGTTCAGCACTGCTGCGGATATGGCGGTATTGATGCAGGCGCTGTTGAATGGCGGCGGCTACGGCAACGTGCACCTGTTCGACAGCAGTATCATGGATGCCTTCACCAAGCCGCACGAAAATGCGCGGACTTTTGGCATGGGCTGGCGCCGTGCCGCCGATGGTCAATTACGTTGGCATTTTGGCCCGTACGCGAGCCATTTGGCTTTTGGACACACCGGCTGGACGGGCACCGCAACGGTAATCGATCCAGCCTTGGATCTTGGCATTGTGCTGCTTACCAACGCGCGCCACACGCCTATTGAAGCCGACGGTGACGCGTATGAATTTGTCGGTAAGCAATTTGAAAGTGGTAACTACGGCAGCATTATGACCGGTGTTTACGAGGCCGTGCTCGGCCTCGATTAACGGTAAGCGCTGCGAATTTCTTCGAGCTTGGCCGCGATACTCGCGCGGTCAAGCCACTGCCCACGAACCATCACTCCCGTTGGCTGGCGCAATACTGCTGGCCGGTCTAACGGATTCTCGCTAAGTAACATAAAATCCGCCTGATAGCCTTGTGCGACACGACCAATTTTCAAGTCATGGGTAGCAAAATAGTCGGCGGCTGCTTCGGTAGCACTGTAGTAGATGGCATCGAGGGGAATACCCGCGTCGAGCATATAGCGAATTTCATGGTGAATGGAAAAGCCAGGCACCGAAAAGAGCTGCGGCGCATCCGTGCCAAAGACAATCTTGGCGCGCGCATCATAAAGCGCTTTTAGCAGCCGCTTACGATTTTCTTGCTGCACTTGGGCATGCTCAACATTGAAATAGCTCGAACCTTGGCTTGCATAATAGTTAAGCCAGCCTTCGCGCACGCGCTCGGGCACTAAATCAAGCTCAGGGTAGGCGGCTAACTGCTCAGCATCACCGGCACCAATTAGGGTAGCCCACAGCGCTTGGGTCGGAACGACCGTCATATCGCTGGCAACTGTCATTTCTACCAGACGCTGCAGTTCATCATCGGTGATCGGACGGTTGATGGCGTCGACAAAACGTAAATAACCATCAAGGTGGTCAATGGTGCGCTGACCTTCGGCCATGGCGACATCAATGCCCACTGCCTCGGGCACATGACCTGCGAAATCGATACCCGCTTGGCGCGCCGCTGCAGCAACTGCGCGGTATTCATCTAACTGCAGACCCGGATGAATTTTCAATAAATCCCAACCCTGGGCAACGTGTTCTTGCACGCGCGCGGCAGCTTGTTCTGGTGATTCAACTGTGTTGTCGTTAAAACTTGGGCCCGCCAGAATCAAGGTCGGTCCCATGCGAGCACCGCTGGCGATATCGCGTTTCAACTCGAGTTGATTGGTGTAACCGAGCATGCCACGTACGGTGGTGACGCCGTTTGCGACATAGAGATACAGCATATCGTCGGCATAGCGTTCGGGCATACCGCCGAAATTAACCGCTGCCGGCACGTGTCCGTGCATCTCGGTAAAGCCAGCCAGGACATAACCGCCTTGCCCGTCGATCACCTGGGTGGCGGCGCCAATGCGGGTGTTATCAATCGCATCTGAAACTGCCGTAATGACACCCTCGTCAATAACGATAGTTTGCTTGGTCAGAAACCGCGGTAATTGGTCTTGCCAAGTCAATACATTGACGTTGGTGACCACAGTGTCCGCCGCCAACGCCGCTTCTTGTTCGGCGCTAGGCGCTGGCGTGCAGGCACTGAGTAGCAAGGCACACAAGCTTAAACACATACTTCGCAGGGGCATGATTGATCTCCTGTCACTAAAAATTCATCGGCTCGGCATGGAAGTGTCATTAAAAGACGTAAAGCTGTTGGCTGCAAATTAATTTTCAAAGTAGCGCTTATGTTGAACGTCAATCAGTTGATCCAAGATAAACTGCCACCGTTGTTGAATCATCCGGCCGTGGCGCCGTGGTTAAGACGGCCGGTGAGTAAGTGGCTTTCGAAATTATTACATGCCAAAGACATTCAACAGTTCACTGAACGTTATGGACATTTGCGTGGGCGCGACTTTGTCGACCAAGTTCTCGAATATTTTGATTTTCGCTACACAGTCGCCGATCGCGATCGTGAACATCTGCCGAGTGTTGGCAAAGTTGTCATTATCGCCAACCATCCGATTGGTTCTCTTGATGGCGTGGCTTTGCTCAAGATGGTCGCGGAAATTCGCCCAGACGTCAAAGTGGTTGCCAACGATGTGCTATGGAGTATCGAACCTTTGCGACCCATGTTGTTGCCGGTGACCAATCTTGATGGCCGTGCCGGACGCCAACAAATTAAAGCGATTCAAGACCATTTAGCCGCCGACCAAGCATTGATTATCTTCCCTGCTGGCGAGGTATCGCGACTCCGGCCGAAAGGCGTGCGCGATACTCGTTGGGATGCCGGTTTCTTGAAGATTGCTGACCGTGCGCAAGCGCCCATACTGCCGATTCATGTTGATGGCCGCAACTCTTGGACGTTCTACGCCTCATCGATGGTATACAAACCCCTGTCGACCTTGTTGTTGGTCGAAGAAATGTTTCGCCAGCGCGGCGGTGAGATCCAGCTGCGTATCGGTCAATGCATTCCCTTTAAACACCACCAACGCAGCGATCTAACGTTGACCAACCGCGTACACATGTTGCGTAAGCACTTGTATCGAGTCGGTCATGGTAAGCCGGGAATGTTTCCGACCGAGCATGGTATTGCTTTGCCTGAGTCTCCCGTGGCCCTGCGTAGCGCCGTTCATAGCTGTCAGTATCTGACTACCACCCCTGACGGCAAGCAGCTCTATTTCACCGACTATCGCAGCGATTGTCCGTTGATGCGTGAGCTCGGACGGGTGCGTGAACTGACGTTCCGCGCGGTCGGCGAAGGCACCGGACAGCGTCGCGATTTGGATCGCTATGATGTGCAGTTCAGTCACCTTATTTTATGGGATGACGAGCAGTTGGCCATTGCCGGAAGCTACCGGTTGGCAACTGTGGCGCAGTTGATCTCGAATTTCGATTACCAAGCGTTGTATACCGCAAGTCTGTTCAAGCTATTACCGACCATGGAGCGCTTTCTTGCACAGGGAATGGAACTTGGACGCAGTTTTATTCAACCGCAATATCGTAATCGCTATAGTTTGGATTATTTATGGCAGGGTATCGGCGCTTATATTCAGCAACACCCAGAGGTGCGTTATTTATTTGGGCCGGTGAGCTTATCAGGTGAGTTGCCTCGGGCGGCGCAAGTTGCCATTGTTTGGTTTTATCAACAGTGGTTCCCACCGCTGCAACAACTAGCGCAGCCAAATCATCCGTTTGTTTATACCCCGCATGAACAACAAGCCATGCAGGAGCTGTTCTCAAGCAATGATTACGCCTGTGATTTTCAGCAGTTGAAGCACTATTTACAACAGCACCAAGTGAAACTGCCGACGCTATTCAAACAGTACAGCGAACTCTGTGAGCCTGGTGGTGTGCACTTTGCTTGTTTTAGCGTCGACCCAGCCTTTAACAATAGTATTGATGCACTTATCATTATCGATTTACGGCAACTCAAAGAACGTCGCCGTCAGCGCTATTTATCGACAGAGACCGCGCAAAAGCACTAGCATTCAGCGGCATTCCTGTTTAACTTAGAGATTCGCCTTTGAATCTCGATGTTGCCAAGGAATTGCTTTGTAATGCGTATTGCCACTCTCGGACCCGCTGGAACCTTCTCTGAACTCGCAGCCTGTGAATTCGGCCGTCAGCTCGATACCTACACCTTGCAGTTTCACCCAGCTCTAGCGCAGGTGTTGAAGGCAATTCCGCAACAAGCTGATATCGCCGTTGTGCCGATCGAGAATATCGTCGAAGGTGTGGTCTCGCCGGTGATTGATAGCTTTGTAAAGCGGCCACTAGAGATTATCGGCGAACTGAGTATTCCGGTGCGGTTTTCGTTGGTTGCCAATCACCCCGAGCCGCAGAAAATCTATGCGCAATTCGTCGCGCAAGGGCAATGCAGCGAATGTCTCGGTCAGTATGCGGTGCCGATCATGAATACCGCGAGCAACAGTGAAGCCCTGCAATTACTGCAACAAAGCCGTGAGCCAGCAGCGGCCGTCGTGCCGGAGCACAGTTTGAAGCAGCACAGCTTCGCGCACGTGATTCATGATATTACCGATTATGCGCACAACGAGACGCGTTTTGTTGCGGTTCGCGAAACCCAAGCGGTGACAACTGAGCCCGACCCTGACACGGCGTACAAGACATCGCTGTTGATCATCGATGACACCGATCACCCGGGGCTGTTGGTGGAGCACTTGCAGGTATTTGCCGCCTATCGCGTCAATTTAACCTCGCTCGTGTCACGTCCGACCGGGCATCGTTTCGGTCACTACCATTTTTACATTGAGTGCGAAGGGCATCGAGAGGACAGCGCGATTCGAGCCGCCCTCACCTTGATTGAACTGCGTAATAAAGTGGTGGTCCTGGGCAGTTACCCGCGCGGCGGTTAAGCCAGCGCGAGCTTGATCAGCAGCCCCACTAGCGTTACCGCGGCGACGCCGGCGAGCCAAAATAGCGCAAACCAGCCCAGTCGCCGCCAAGTTTGTCTGGCCATTAGTCGTGATACCCCGCATCAGCCTTCACTTTGCCACGAAATACCCAATAGGTGTAACCGGTGTAGGCAAAGATGATCGGTAGTAAAAATACGGCGCCGACCAAGAGAAACTTCAGGCTGTTATCAGGAGCTGCCGCCTGCCAAATAGTGATGGCTCGTGGCACTAGGTAGGGGAAAATACTGACGGCAAAGCCCAAGAATGACACCAAAAATAGGCCGAGTGACCACAAATAAGGTCGACCTTGCTGACGCTGTTTTAATGAGCGCAGTAGGCCAATAGTGACAACAGCTAATACGACTGGCAGGACCCACAACCAGATAGATGCTGGGAAACTAAACCAACGCTCCGCGATAGCACTGTCACGCCATGGTAGATAAAGGCTCACGAAAGTAATACAGGCAACGAGCCCAAGCGCAAACTTAAAAGCAAGACCGTAGCTACGACGTTGCAGTTCACCTTCAGCTTTCATGACTAGCCAAGTCGCGCCAAGCAGCAGATAACCAATCACGACGGCGATACCGCAGAACACACTAAACCACGTCAGCCAATCAAACCAACCGCCAGCATAGGCACGGTCAACCACTTTAATGCCTTGCAGCATGGCCCCGAGCATGATGCCTTGGCTTAAGGCAGCAACCAGTGAGCCGACGATAAAGGAGAGATCCCACCAATGCTTATTGGTGCGGGTTTTGAAGCGATACTCGAACGCCACGCCGCGAAAGATCAAGCCAAGTAGCATGGCTATCACTGGCATATAGAGTGCCGGCATCAGTACCGAATAGGCCAGTGGGAAGACGGCGAGTAAGCCGCCGCCACCAAGCACTAACCAAGTTTCGTTACCATCCCAAACAGGTGCCACACTGTTCATCATGATGTCGCGGTCTGCTTCCTTTTTAAACCAAGGGAACAGCATGGCCACGCCTAAGTCGAAGCCATCTAACGCTACATACGCAAAGACAGCGACGGCCACTAAGATGGCCCAGATAAGTGCATAATCCATGACTATTCCTCCTCGTGCATTAAGCGTTCAGCTGCCATGCCAGCAGGTTTGGCTTTGGCGTATTCAGGAATGTGAACAGTTTCAGGGTTACCAGCCATTTTGCGTAAGATATACACAGTACCGGCACCAAAGACTAAGAAATAGACCACAATGAAGGCGAGCAAACTAGCCCCCACACCCTCAGCGGCAATCGGTGAGGCAGCATCGGCTGTCCGTAGCAAGCCTTGTACAACCCAAGGTTGCCGGCCCACTTCAGTGACAATCCAACCGGCGATCACCGCCACAAACCCAGACGGCCCCATCAACAGCGCAGAGCGGTGCAACAGCGAGGAATCATAGAGTTTACCGCGGGCTCGCTGAATTCCTGCCCAAAGGCCGATGACCACCATTAACAAACCGATGCCGACCATGATCCGAAACGACCAAAAGACAATGGGTACGGGTGGCCAGTCTTCGCGCGGAAAAGCGTCGAGTCCGGTGACCTCAGCGTTCACGTCATGCTTCAGAATGATGCTCGCAAGTCCCGGAATTTTAACGGCATAGTCGACTTCGGCAGTCTCTTCGTTGGGCCAACCAAACAAATACAGCGGAGCTTGTGTCTCGGACTTGAAGTGGCCTTCCATTGCTGCGACTTTAGCTGGCTGATATTCCTGAGTATTCAGACCGTGCAAATCGCCAACGAATACTTGCAGTGGCGCCACAATGAGTGCCATCCACATCGCCATGGAGAACATCTTGCGCGCCGCCGCATTAGTTTTATCTTTGAGCAAATGCCAAGCGCCAACTGCACCCACGACAAACGCTGTGGTCAGATAGGCAGCTAATAGCATGTGTGCAAGTCGGTAAGGGAAGCTTGGATTGAACACCACTGCAAACCAGTCTTCAACGACAAACTGACCGACGTCATTTATGGCAAAGCCGGCAGGAGTTTGCATCCAGCTGTTCACAGATAAAATCCAGAAGGCGCTGATAGCGGTACCAATAGCGACCATGAGGGTGGCAAAATAGTGAAGTTTTTCGCCGACACGGTTCATACCGAACAGCATTACGCCGAGAAAACCAGCTTCTAAGAAAAAGGCTGTCAATACTTCGTAGCCCATCAACGGACCAATCACGGGTCCTGCTTTATCAGAGAATACCGACCAATTGGTGCCGAACTGATAACTCATGACAATGCCCGACACCACGCCCATCCCGAAGGCAACGGCGAAAATCTTCACCCAAAAGCGGAAGAGCTTTTGGTACACCGGTTTACGAGTTTTGAGATAAAGCCCCTCGAGGACGGCAAGGTAGCTTGCAATACCTATAGTGAAGGCTGGAAAAATAATGTGAAACGCCACGGTAAAGGCAAACTGGAAGCGTGCCAGAAAAAGTGCGTCCGCATCGGAAAAGAAACTTTCGACCATGCTGAACTCCCACTTATTTAAGTTGCTACTTAATTATAGGGAGGTTCTCAGGAATTTATAGGTAATAACCTTAGCTTTTGCAGTATCATTTTTCGGGCGCTGCCCTACATCAAGTATGGCAAGTCGGCGGCCGCACAGGTAGAATTTGCAGATACTACTCGCGCTAGACTCGGAAGGTACCATGGAACGTTTCGTCGAAAACCTTATGTACAGCCTACGCTGGCTATTGGCCCCAATCTACCTCGGTTTGAGCATCGCGGTGATGTTACTGGGCGTAAAATTCTTTCAAGAGCTTTACCATGTTATCCCGGTTATTTTTACTACCCCCGAAGTTGACCTCATTCTGCTGACGCTCACGCTTATCGATATCGCGCTGGTGGGCGGTCTATTGGTGATGGTCATGCTCAGTGGTTATGAAAACTTCGTCTCCACACTTGATATTGGCGGTTCAGAGAAGCTGGCGTGGTTGGGCAAGATTGACTCAGGTGGCTTGAAGAATAAAGTCGCCGCTTCAATTGTGGCGATATCCTCAATCCACTTGCTGAAAGTCTTTATGAACGCCGACAACGTGCCGGTTGAAAAAATTAAATGGTATGTGTTGATTCACTTAACCTTTGTCGGCTCAGCTTTTGCTATGGGTTACCTCGATAAGCTGACACGCAAGGCCGACGACTAATCGTTAAAAGGCGCAGTTTGGTCTAGTTTCGTTGCTTTTGCCCTCAGCCTTTAGGTAGTCTCAAGCTATCTATTCGAACAACAAAGGCTAGGGTACATCGCATGAAACCTTCAGTATTAACGCTCAGTTTAGCTTCCAGTGTGTTGCTGGCCTCTATCATGGGGTCAGCAAACGCCGAATCAACCTCTTACCTGCAACCGGTTAAACCAACCTTAAGCGGTGCGGACGTATTCAACCTAGAATACGCAAATGACGTGCAGATATCGCCAGATGGCCGCTATATTGCGTACGTTCGCAACAGTTTCGACATCATGACTGATGGCACGCGCCGTGGCATTTGGCTGGTGGATAGTGAAACTGGCCAGCACACTCCATTGTTTGCCGACCAACACAGCTATGGGAATCCTACTTGGTCGCCAGACGGCAAGCGCCTCGCCTTTACCTCGAATCGCTCGGGCCGCAATCAGATTCATGTCTATTGGGTGGCTGAGCAGCGCGTTGCAGCTGTCACCGAGGTGCAAAGTGGTCCCAGCCAAATGGCATGGTCGCCCGACGGTAAGCACTTGGCATTTATGATGTCGGTTGAAGAGCCGAAAAGTGACTTCGCGAAAAGTGTCAAAATGCCGAGCAAACCGGCAAAAGCTAAATGGGGCGCGGCACCCATCGTGGTCGAGCGGACTTTGTATCAGCGTGATGGCGCGGGCGTCATTAAATCGAGCTATAACCAAGTGTTTGTGGTGCCAAGTGACGGCGGTACCGCACGGCAATTGACAGCTGGTCCTTTTCGTCATGGTGGACCATTAGTATGGGCGCCAGATGCGAGCGAAATTGTGTTCTCGGCAAATCGTAATGAGAACTGGGAATACCAGTCACGTGAAGGTGATTTGTGGGCGGTGAAGTTACAAGATAACAGCCTGCGCCAGCTTACGGATTTACCGGGCAGCGAATCATCCGCCACCTTGTCACCGAATGGCAAGTATTTGGCGTTTTTACACAGTGGCAATGCGCCCGTACCGTATCAAAACGCGACTTTGCATCGCATGGCGTGGGAGTCTGGCGAAATTACCGCGATTCGTACGGACTTTGATCGCTCGTTCGATAACCCACAATGGATCGATAATCGCCGTCTTGCGGTGCAATATGCTGACCGTGGTCGTATTACCGTGGCCGAGATCAACTTGAGTGGCAAACTGACCACACGCGTTACTGACGTCGGTGGTATTTATGCAAGCCGACCTTATACCATGGGCATGTATTCAGTGGCGCCTGAAACCGGGGCGATTGCTTATACTTATGGCACGGAATACGATCTCGCCAACGTTGCCGTGAATGATGCTGGCAAACGCCGAGTCTTGACCGATTTAAACGGTGATGTACTAGCACAGCGCGACCTTGGCGAAGTACGTGAGATTACCTATAAATCGTCGTTCGATGATACCGAGATTCACGGTTGGTACATTTTGCCGCCAGACTATGAAGAAGGTAAGCGCTACCCAACCATGGTCGAAATTCATGGCGGTCCGCACTTATCGTATGGGCCTTATTTCGCCGCAGAACATCAACGTTATGCTGCAGAAGGCTTTGTGGTGCTGTACGTGAACTACCGCGGTAGTACTTCGTACGGTGAAGACTTTGCGATGTTGCTCGACGGTCATTACGCCTCTGAACGTGACTTTGCTGACCACATGTCGGGTCTTGACGCACTGATTGAACAAGGCATTGCCGACCCTGACAACCTGTTTATCGCTGGTGGCTCTGCAGGCGGTATTGCGACTGCCTACGCCGTTGGCCTTACCGATCGCTTTAACGCTGCAGCGGCGACCAATCCGGTCATCAACTGGGTCAGCAAAACCTTGACCGCAGACAGTTCGATTGGCCAGATCCAGAATCAATTCCCAGCCATGCCATGGGAAGATCTTGAGCATTATTGGCAGCGTTCACCGTTGTCACTGGTAGGCAACGTCACTACCCCGACCTTGTTGTTCACTGGCGAAAAAGATCGTCGCACACCAATGGCGGAGACCGAGCAGTTCTATCAAGCGCTGCAGTTGCGTCAGGTACCTACGGTCATGGTACGCGTGCCCGATGCTTACCATGGCGTGACCGCTAAACCGTCACGCATTGAAGCAAAAGTGGCGCACACGGTTGCTTGGTTTAAACGCTATCTGAAAAACCAAGACGCTGAGTAAGCATGTATTGGAGCCTATTTGTGGTGGCCTTTTTGGCCGCCACTTTGCTACCCGCACAATCAGAGATTCTGGTGGTGACGGCACAGCAAATGGGCTACAACGTTTGGTTGATTTGGCTCACGGCGTCGCTCGGTAATACTCTTGGCAGTGTGGTGAATTATGGTCTTGGACGATTTTTACTGCACTACCAAGATCACCGTTGGTTTCCGTTTAAGGAAAAATCGTTAACGCGCGGGCACTGGTGGTTTGAACGTTATGGTAAATGGTCTTTGTTATTGGCTTGGGCGCCATTTATTGGCGACACTTTGACGTTTATCGCCGGTATGTTGCGGCTCAGCTTTTGGCAATTCTTGCTGATCGTTTGGATCAGCAAAGCAGGGCGTTACGCCCTGCTACTGGGCGCACTTAGCGTGGCGTTATAGCTTCGAGGCCTTCGATAGATTCAATCCCCAAGCCTGGGGCATTGCTAATCGTAATTTCAGCTTCTTTGAACTTCACGCTACCTTTGACTGGGTCAAAAGCACACAATGATGGACCATCAAGGTCTATCTTGGTGATAACATTAGCCTTAGCAACGGCCAAATGAGCTGCTGCTGATACTGAAATACTGGACTCCAGCATACAGCCAATCATGCATTGCATGTCATACACCGAACAAATGTCGGCAATTTTGATGGCATTCGAAATACCACCGGTTTTCATTAATTTGATATTGATGATGTCCGCTGCGCGCATTTTGATCAGCTCGATAACTTCGCGAGGGCCAAAGCTACTTTCATCGGCCATCACCGGAGTATTAACGCGTTCCGTAATGAACTTCATTCCGTCGATATCGCGCGCTTTTACCGGCTGCTCGACCAACTCGAGACGGACGCCGGCATCTTCTAGCTTGTGCAAGGCATAAACGGCTTCTTTGGGGGTCCAGCCTTGGTTCGCATCAAGACGTAACAGCGCTTTGCCTTCAACTGCTGCGTAGATTGCTTTGACCCGCTCAATGTCGACGCCAATGTCTTTGCCAACTTTAATTTTGAGGGTTTCAAAGCCGCGATCGATAGCTTCCAGTGAGTCGGCGACCATTTTGTCGATGTAATCAACGCTAATAGTGATATCAGTCGAAATTGTAGGTACACCGCCGCCGAGCATTTTGTAGAGAGGCGCATCATAGAACTGTCCCCACAAATCATACACAGCCATTTCTACCGCGGCTTTGGCGCTGTAGTTGCGAATAATGCCATTTTGAATCAAGTTCACAATATGATTGAGCTCGGAAATTTCTTGGCCAATCAGCTTGGGTTTAATGATCCGATCAATGGCTTCGATGATAGAGCCGTGCGTATCGCCGGTAATAACTGCAGTTGCTGGTGCCTCACCGTAGCCAATGTGACCGGTGTCGGTATGCACCATCACCACGATATCTTCAATCGATTCAACCGTGCGCAGGGCCGTTTTAAAAGGAGTTTTTAACGGCACGCGCAACATGGCAAGTTTAATGTCTGTAATCTTCATAAATAATCCTGTTTAGCGTACCGATTTGATCGCATAAATACGGTCTAAGTAGGTGTTATCACCGAAACCGAGCTTGGTTAATGGCGTCACTGAGACCCCATTGAGCGTACCTTCGTCATAGCGCTCGCCGTTGTCATCGGTGTAACTCATACCGTGCACGTCATGAATTACGTAAGGCTCACCATTGATTTCACCAATGTACATGACCACGTGGCCTGGCAAATAAATTAAGTCACCAATTTTAGCCTTGGCGAGGCGCTCAAGTTTGGCTTCATTGCTACTGTTTTCATCATAGACGATGGTATCGCCATATGCACCGTAGCCCTGTTCACTTGAGTTGCGCGGCATCTCGATGCCCATGGTGCGGTAAACTTCAGAGACAAAGCCAGTGCAATCACGGGCATTGTAATCGTGACCCCAGCCGTAGCGTTCGCCGAGAAACTTGAAGGCTTGGCTGACAATGTTCGCCTCGGTGTAAGGCAAGTAACCAACGGTAACATCGTTATGCCGCGCAATCAGCGCTGGCGAAAAGTCGAGTTCGCCTTGCGCATCACGAATGGGTAGCTGCACGGTGTAACTAGCGTAGGGATTTTGCCCATGCACAATATGGCCTGTTTCGGCGGCGCTTAACAGAGGTAATCGCGTACTCATGTCGAGTTGCACTTCAGAGACCGGTGGATGATTCGGCGTATAGTTGGTCTCAACTTTGGCTTCGGTAACAACGGCAAAAGGTTCTCGGTTAGCAAAGCTCAATACTTCTTCGCGCTCACCAATAGCAACATTTTCGGCTGGAATCCATGCCAGATAATGATAAGACTGGGCTAAATACCACTGGCCATCTGCACTGGTGTGCAGAATAGCCAATGGCCAACCAGGAAACACGCCAGTCTCTTGAAAGCGATCGATATCGGTATCGAGGCCTTCACTGTAAAGTTTGTCAAAGGTTGGGAAGGTGCGCATGGCTGAACGCTTCACCACCAAACCAAAACGTACGGGGTTGTCAGCGGCAATGCCGTCGATGTTGACTGCGTCACGATAAGCTTGCAATTGTGCGGCAGTCGCTTGTTCACCGTTGGCATAGAAACGATCATACTTCGGGATGCTACTTAAACCGTCTATTTTTTGTCGTAATTGCTCGCGGTTGTAAGACGCCGGTAACTGATCGATGTACACCATTTCTTCTTGCACTTCATAAGAGCGCGCATTAAAAGCGGCTATTTCTGCTGGTGACATGATCAGTTGATTGGGTTGCGCTAAACGTTGCAACCAAAAATCGGGGTCCAAATAGTCTTGCTGCATGCCGATCACATCGTGCTGATAGTTCGGCAAGTGTTGAAAACCTAAACCTGTAATCGCAGTTTCCTGCGCAGTGGTTGAGGGCGCTGACTGACAGGCCGCCAGCGTTAACACGCTCATTGCTAGAGCAATTTTTGTCGCAACTCTATTCACAACTTCTCCCATTCGGGCTTGTGTCGATACCCTAAAGAGCGGTATCGCTGATGAAAACATGTTCCCATCTTAAATTGGAATAATATTCCTAACAAGGAATTTTTTATTCATAAATTATTTATCGACTACTTATAGTGGCGCGGAACCCTCGGGCTAATGCGGCTTAGCAACTCATAACTGATACTGCCGACGCAATCCGCCACTTCGCACACGTGGAGATTGGGTCCCCACAGTTCAACCTCGTCCCCCACCTCGACCTGCTCAACATCGGTCACATCGATGGTGATCATATCCATTGACACCATTCCCGCGAGGCTTGCGCGCTGTCCATTCAACCAGACCGGGGTACCGTCAGGCGCATGGCGCGGATACCCGTCAGCATAACCAATCGCAACGGTAGCAATGCGGCTATGGCGCTCGGCGACCCAACGGCTGCCGTAACCGACGGCCTCACCTGCGGCAATATCACGTACTGCCATGATCGGAGCAACCAAGCGCATCGCCGCTTGCAATGGTTCACTGGTGCGCTCTTGTGTAGGGTTAACGCCGTACAACATGATGCCGGTCCGTTGCCAATGATGCGGCTCGATGCCCAAATCTAGTTTGCTACTGAGCAAGGCAGCGGTGTTGGCCGAGCTCAATGACTTGGTCGGCGAGGTACGAGCGCATAGCTCAATAAAACGGTCACGCTGCGCTTCGTTGAGGGGATGCTCGCTGAGGTCAGCGTTGGCAAAGTGGGTCATCAAGGTGATACTAGCAACTTGTGGGCTGGCCTCAAGCTCGGCGAGCACTGTTTCCACTTGGTCGACGTTGAAACCTAAGCGATGCATGCCAGAGTCAACTTTCACCCAAACTGGTAGCGGTTTAACCAACCGCGCGTTCAGTATCGCGTCCAACTGCGCTTGGCAGTGCACGACCGGTTGAAAACCGTAGTGAGCACAAACCGGTAATTCGGCCTCAGAAAAGCAGCCCTCGAGCAATACGATGGGTTGCAAAAAGCCGGCGTCACGTAATTTCAGTGCTTCGTCAATGAAAGCGACACCATAGGCGTCGACGCTACCATTGATGGCACGTGCCACTTCATTGGCTCCGTGGCCATAACCATCGGCCTTGATCACACCCAGCAACAGGCAATCGGTTGCGTGTTGACGGGCGACCTTAGCATTGTGACGCAGTGCTGCCGTCGATATTTCCGCACGAGTGGGACGAAAATGCAGACCATTACTCATAAATTAGCGCTTCTCGAACCGTAAGTCTTCGAAGTCGAAGCTAAAGTCTGCAGCCGGATCAATGGGTTCCATCACCATGCCTTGAATATCGCCCGCCATGGTCGTGGTGAAGCGCACATACGCATCGGCATGATGGGTACGGTCGTCCCAACGCACTACATAGGTATTGCCTTTCATGTGCTCCATGGTGCCCACTAAGCGCTCTGAACGATGTGAGCGCCAGCGCAGCTGGCCATCTTGCCAACTGACGGTGGCTTTGCCAAACCAAGGATCAACATAATCACCGCTAACCTGAGCAGCTTGTTCAGCAGTCACTGCTTGGGTTTCAGGCTCTTTAAAGGTTTCGGCGCGATAGGCGTTGGCTTGTGCACGCCATTCTTGCACAGCGGCTACCCAATCACGTTCTTCGGAACCAGTATACGGCTTAATTAGAGTCTGCATGAGCGCAGTACGGGCGTCGCTATTGGCTTTGTTCATCAGCACTAAGTAACCCGTATCTAATTCTGGGAAAAAGGAGAGATACGCATTCATACCGTGTAAGGTGCCGGTATGATGAATACGCAGTAGGCCATCGACGTCATGCATGCGCCAACCTAAGCCATAGGCAGCAAAATGCGTGTTGTCCCACTCGTACGCCCGTGAGCCCACATTCATCAGCGTTTGTGGCTTCCACATTTCCGCGTGTTGCGCTGCGCTAATTAATTGCTGAGTGCTGCCATCTGCCGCCGTATAGCTACCCCGGTTAATGTGCATCTTCATCCATTTGGTCATGGCGCGTAAGCTGCAGCGAATGCCGCCGGCCGGCGCTGAGGGTAGATATTCCTCAGCGAAATCGCGGCGCACAACGGTCGGTGTATCGTCGATAGTCCCGTGTGGCTGGGCAATGTATTGCTTGTATTCTTCAGGTACTGGCCCGGCGAAGCAGTACTCCATGCCTAAAGGACGCATTAATTGCTCTTCGACAAAGGTTTCCCAGCGCTGACCACTGACGCGTTCAGTGAGTTCACCAGCGAGCACATAGAGGATGTTGTCGTAGGCATAGCGTGAACGGAATCCACCGTCCATGGGTAGATACTGTAAGCCCTTCAGGATATCAGCGCGAGTAAAGTCATTTGGCGTTGGCCAGAACATTAAGTCACCAGCACCTAGATTCAAGCCGCTACTGTGAATCAGTAGGTCGCGGACCCGGAATTCGCGCGTAATCCAGGGGTCTTGGGTACGAAACTCTGGTATGTGATCGATGACGCGATCGTCCCAGTTGAGCTTGCCCTGGTCGACTAACAGCGCCAACGCTGCAGTGGTGAAGTTCTTGGTGACGGAGGCGATTTTAAACAGCGTTTTGTCGCTCACCGCAACAGCGTCGCCGTATTCTTGTACACCATAGGCTTCAGCGAAGGTAACGTCGTCGCCTTCAACAATCCCGATAACAACGCCCGGGATAGCATACTCATCCATCACTTGCGCGACAGTACGGTCAATCTTCTCGCCACTGATCTTACTCGGTTCAGCCTGCACCGCAGCGCAGCTCAGTGATAAACCAGCCAGCGCCAAGGCCAAAGGTTTTACAGCAGTTTTCATAGTAAACAACGACATAGTTTTAAAACCCTTAAATCATGATGAGACTGGCAACCACATAGAGCGCCAATGAAATGACGCCCCCGAACAATGCGTAAGGCAATTGGGTACGTACGTGTTCGAGTAAGTCACAGCCCGATGCGAGTGCCGACACCGCAGTGGTGTCAGAAATCGGTGAACAATGGTCACCAAAGACACCGCCGCCAAGCACTGCGGCAAGCAGTAATGGTGCCGGCAAGTCCAAAGCGATAATCATGGGTGCGGCGATCGGGATCAAGATCGCGAAGGTGCCCCATGAAGTACCGGTGGTAAACGAAATAAGCGCGCCGGCAAGGAACAGCATCGGCGCAATTAAGAACAATGGCAGGAACTCACCAACCAAACCAGCCAAGAAAGTGCCGGTACCAAGCTCGCGTAAGCTTGCGCCTAGTGCCAACGATAGCAGCACGATACTGACCAAGGGGAGTAGCTCACTCATGCCCTTAAAGCCGATATCTACCAGCTGCTTGTGGCTATTGCGACGGCTAGTAATCAACATAAAGTAGGCCACTACGCACGCCAAAATGGTCGCGTACAACACCGATTTTGAACCGTCGCCTTGGGTGATATCACCACCACCGGTGCCGAACATAAAGGCGACCATACCAAACACCATGACTGACAATGGCACCAACATGTAACGGGCTTTGCTGTTACTTGGCACATGCTCAGGAATATCTTTGTGTTCGACCGGTTGTTCTTCGACTTTTTTCATTGGCCCGAATACGCGACCACTGATGGCGGTATAAAACACGATAATCAGCGTGACAATGGCGTAAAAATTAAACGGGATAGTGCTCCACAAAGTAGTCACGCTCGAACCTGGCAAGTCTTGTTGGTCGAGCATACCAAGCACGTAGGCGCCCCAGCCATTGAGCAGAATCAGAATACAAATAGGGGCGCTGGTACTGTCAATTAAATAGGCCAGACGGGCGCGACTCATGCCTAATTTTTCAAACAAACCACGCGATAAGATACCGGCCGTGAGCACACTTAAGTTTGATTCGATAAACACGAAAATACCGGTGAACACCGTCATCAAGCTAGCACTGCGCTTGGTGCGGCCTAGGCCTTTTGCCAGCAGTGCTTCAACGGTAGCGGCAACACCGCCAGATTCACGAATATACGCAAGCAAGGAACCGACTAGCAAACTAAAAATGAGGATGCGGGTGTTGCCCTCTGAGGCGAATACCGAAATAATGCGTTCAATGGTGGCAACAAAAGTATAGATCAGCGGCTCACCGCCTTGCCAAGTTAAGAGAAGTTCTGAAGTTACAATCGCAAGCAGTAGTGCAACAATGACTTCCTTGCGCCAGAACACCACGATAATGGCGACTAGCGGCGGTAGTACGGACATCCAGCTCATAAATAAGCGACCTTGTTGTTATAGTTAGCTGTGATTTTCGCTGTCCATATTGCCAACCAGTAATAAATTATTCAATATGGAGCTGTAAGTTTCATACTTTATGAACATTCTAACAAAAAAAGACAGCGCCTATGTCCTGTTTACTTAAAATCCGCGCGATGCGCGACGATATGTCGCTTATTGAGCGCAAATTGGCAGACTTTATTCTTGAGAACACGCATTTGTTGCGCGATTATTCTTCGCAGCAATTGGCCGACGCTATAGGTGTGAGCCAATCGAGTGTGGTTAAGTTCAGTCAGAAACTCGGCTATCGTGGTTATCCTGACTTGAAGTTTGCCGTCAACGAAGCCGTTGTCTCGGCATCGAATCAGAATCGCGCAACTGCGAGCCATCCTGCGCAAGAGCGTTCCTTGATGGATACCTTTGCTGAGCTGCGTGATGCCCAGTATGCAGTCATGCAGGGCGTTGCCGACATCAATGAAAACGAAAAGCTGCAGGCGGCACTTAAACAACTTACCAAAGCCGAAACCATTCAAGTAGCGGGCTTCGGTAAGTCAGCGATTGTTGCCAAAGACTTTGTGTTGCGGTTAATGCAAATCGGTAAAGTCACGTTGAGTAGCACCGATCCGGCCTTACAAATTCAAATGGCGACCACGCTCGGCGAGGGTAATGTGCTGTTTGCCATTAGTGACGGCGGGCAAAACAGCGATATCGTCAAAATTGTGCGGCAAGCCAAAAGCAAAGGTGCCAAAGTCATTTCATTGACCCGCTATGGTAATAATCCAACCAGTATTCTTGCGGATGTAGCGCTATTTTCTTTAGGTGGCGACACTCACGTGCGTACCGATAGCGTATTGATGCAAATGGGCATGCAGCATCTTTGCCATGTGCTGTACGTGCAAATGTGCCAAGCATTAAAGGTGGATGCGCTGATAGAAGAGAGTATGAATTCCCACAATTTGCTAGATACTAAATAAAAACTATTCCTATTTAGGTATTGATCTAATAATGCGAATCGTTATCATTAGCGCACTTTCATTTGAATGCGCAGATAGGATTCGCAATCATGCAAAAATCAGTTTTAAGTATCGCTCTCGCCGCAATTCTTGCCGGCCCTGCAGTCGCGCAAGACACCACCACGCCAGTCAAAGCCGACGAAACCATCAAAATCACCGCAGCCCGCACGGCACAAAGTG
This sequence comes from Pseudidiomarina atlantica, assembly GCF_000753735.1. Classification (GTDB taxonomy): domain Bacteria; phylum Pseudomonadota; class Gammaproteobacteria; order Enterobacterales; family Alteromonadaceae; genus Pseudidiomarina; species Pseudidiomarina atlantica. The sequence goes on from NZ_JPIN01000013.1 coordinate 47,685, forward strand.
CTGGTAGTATTGCCGCTACGGTGACGGTGATTGATGGCGAAGATTTACGTCGCCAGTTAGCCAGCGCCGATACCCTATCGGATGTGCTTGGCAACTTGGTGCCAGCCTTTTCGCCGTCACGGCAGAAGTTAAGCAGTGCTGGTGAAACCTTGCGTGGGCGTGAACCGCTGTACTTGATTGATGGCGTGCCGCAGTCCAACCCATTGCGAAATGGCTCACGCGCGGCGTATACCATTGACCCATTAATGATTGAACGCGTTGAAATTATCCACGGTGCGAGTGCCATCCAAGGCATGGGCGCTAGTGGTGGTATCATCAATATCATTACCAAATCAGCTGAAAATGGAGCAGCGCACGAGGTCACAGCAGGCTTTACGGCGCCGACGAGTGAAACCAACGAAGGCTTGAGTTATCGCACCGGTTATTTATTCCGTGGCGCCTCAGGTGATGTTTCCGCGGTTGCCGGGGTGCAACTACGCAGCACCGGCATGTATGTTGATGGCGATGGCAATTTGATCGGCGTTGATAGTGCGCAAGGCGACACCATGGACTCAGAAAGCTATGACGTGTTCGCGAAACTAGGTTATCGCATCGATGATATGCAGCAGCTGGAATTGATGGTGAACCATTTTGATATGGAAGGAAATGGTGATTATTCGTCGCTAGGCGGAGATCGCGCCGCGGGAATCCCCACGATTTCAATTGAAGAACCCACTGCAGGCGACGCGCCTCGCAACAAGGTAACGACCGCCACACTGACTTATCGTAACGCCGATGTTTTGGGTGCGGACCTGAACTGGCAGTTGTTCTCGCAAGACTTCTCGGCGCTCTATGGCGGCGGCATTTATGCAACTTTCCAAGATCCGGCGTTTGGCGAGAACTTATTTGATCAGTCGCGCAACGATTCACAGAAATATGGCTCGCGTCTGACCCTTAATTGGGACAACGTTGCAGCAACACCTGTTGATCTGACTGGTGGTGTCGATTATCTCAGCGACACCACCTTCCAAGAACTCGCACAAACCGGTCGTAACTGGGTGCCGGAAACCGAATTCAACAATTGGGCGCCGTTTGTGCAAGCGCGTTACCAAGCAAATGGCTTAACCCTTAGCGCTGGCGCACGTTACGAATATGGCAAGCTCAAAGTGGATGACTTCACCACCCTGGCATCATACGGTAGTCAATTTGTTGCCGGCGGAGAACCGTCGTTTAACGAACTTTTGCCTAACTTTGGTGCTGTTTATCAACTAACTGACGATTGGCGCGCCTTTGCCAGCTATTCCGAAGGCTTCAGCATGCCTGACGTGGGTCGCGTGCTGCGAGGTATCAACCAACCCGACCTAAGTGTTGCGAGCTTCCTCGATTTGCAACCGGTGATTGCTGACAATCAAGAAATCGGTATTGAGTACCGTGACAGTGCACTGCATTTCAGCTTGAGCTATTTTCAGTCTGATTCAGACTTGGGCGCGCGCTTGCAGGCAGACGCCGATGGGTTCTACAGCGTGTTGCGTGAGCGCACTGAAATCGATGGATATGAGCTAAGCGCAAACTATGCGTGGACCGCCTACACCAGCTTTGGTGTCAACTATGCCAAGACCAACGGCGAATACGACAGTAACGACGATGGCGTGGTCGATACTGAACTTGGCGGGCGCAATATCGCTCCCGAGCGCGCCAACCTGTATTGGGAACAGCAATGGGGCGCACTCGTCAGCAGCCGCGTACAATACAACATGTTGTTCGATCGCGAGATTTACAGCGGTGCGCAGGCCATCAATAACTTCGATGGTTATCAAACGTTGGACGCACAAGTGCTGATCGAGACCATGGACTATGGCCAGTTCACCGTGGGCATCGAAAACCTGTTGGACGAGTTCTATCTTACCTACTACGCCCAAACAGTAGGTCCTGATAACCGCAATTTTGCCGGTCGTGGCCGCACCGTGAGTGTCAACTGGAGCTACTCGTTCTAATGTGGAAACAGTGGTCTGCCCGCATCCATAAATGGTTAGGGCTCACCTTAACTGTGTGGCTAGTGCTCGTCGCATTGACGGGCACTTTGCTATTTTACAAAACCGAATTGCTGCAACTGAGCTATCCTCAGCTCAACCTGCAGCAAGTGCCTACGGTTGCTCAAGCTGCCGCAGTGTACGACCGCTACGCAGCCGGTTATGCCTACCTTCCGCGCGCCGATAAACCTTGGACTGAAGTGGTCGATGGCGCTGGCACCATTCATTATTATGACGCCGCGGGTGAGCTGCTGCTGGCGCGACCCTTGCTTGGCGATTGGTTGTCGTGGGCGGTAGAATTTCATCACCATTTATTGCTGCACGAACTCGGCAAAGAGCTGCAAGGTATCTTTGGTTTGTTGAGTCTGTTGTTAGTCGTGGCCGGACTCGTTCGCTGGTGGCCGCGGCATTGGAGTTGGCGCTTGTTGTCGGTGCGTTGGCAATGGCCAAGTTCGCGCCAGTTCATGGCGACCTTATGGCAGTTGCACCGCAGTGTGGGGGTGATTGCATTGCTACCATTATTGGCGCTACTGCTAACAGGTACCGCTATCATGTATGCCGCAGCGGTCAGCAGCAGTCTCGACCAATGGCTACCTGAGCGTCAAACACTGAATGCCCAACCTTTACCACAAACTCGCGCGTTGAATTGGCAGCAACGACTCGAATTAGCCGCCAGCTATTGGCCCGATCAAACTACACGTTTACTGTATCTTGCACCTACTGAGGTTGGCGGCTATCGCATGCGTCTACAGCATGACGCTGAGTGGCATCCTAATGGGCGTAGTTATCTTGAGTTTGATGCGGCAGGACAATTACTCAGCGCTGACGATGTGCGCGCTAAGAGCAGGGGTTTTCAGTTGTCGCAAATGATTTATCCGCTGCATATTGCGGCAGTGGGTGGCGTGGCGTGGTTAACCGCATTGATATTGGGCGGCTTGGCCTTGATGCTACTGCCCATCACTGGTGTGTGGTTTTGGTGGCGGCGCCGCGCTGCTAGTCGAGGTTAAGCTCTAACTGCAACTGCTCGTCTGGGTCGGGGAGGGCAACGCTCAAGCCCACTAAGCGCACACTGCGCTGACCGCGGCGATCCCAAGCTTCGCGAATTAACTGATAAAACAAGCTCGGTGACACTTTGCGCGCGGTACGCGACACTGTAGTCTGCTGAAAGTCGTTAAACTTCAATTTCACCGTCTGACTTTTAATCAGTGTGTCTTGCCAACGCTGTTGGCCGAGGCGTTTTTGTAATTGTGGTAGCAAGATCTCGTCAAGAAATCGTTCCACTTCGCGTAAATGTTGCAGGTCATGCCGCAGCGTTTCTTCACAGCCAACGCTTTTACGCACTCGCTCAGTGACTACCGGACGTGGGTCAATACCCTGACAGCGTTGCTGCAATAACCAGCCTGCTTTATCGCCCAATAGCCGTTGTAGCGCCGCAAGTTCTGCAGTTTGAATATCTTTACCGAGGTAGTAGCCGGCATGCTGCAAGCGCTCGAGACTTTTCGGCCCGACGCCGGGAATACGTTTCAGGTTTAACTGGGCAATATAGGCTTCTAACTGATCTGGGGGAACCACAAATTGACCGTCAGGTTTGCGTTCTTCGCTGGCAATCTTCGCCACCATCTTTTGGCAGCTGATCCCCGCAGAAGCTGTCAGACCGAGAGCACGCAGCTCGCTACGTACGGCTTCCATGATGAGCGAGGCACTGCCTTGATGCAGCGGGTTGTCGGTCAAGTCTAAGTAGAATTCATCAATAGAAGCCGGTTCGACTTGCTCCGTCACTTGGGTGAGTACCTCGAGTATTTTGGTGGACAACTCACGGTAATAGCGGTGATCGGGTTTGACGAAATGCAATTGCGGACACAAGCGGCGCGCATGGGCACCCGACATGGCACTGCGCACCCCGAATTGACGTGCAAGATAGTTGGCGGTTGCGACCACACCGCGTTCGCTGCCACCGCCCACTGCAAAGGGTCGATGCTGCAAACTGGGGTCGCGTAAAACCTCGGCGCTGGCAAAAAAAGCATCGAGATCCAAAAGCGCTATTTTACGCGTATTTATTGACAAATCAGCGGACATCATTAGAAATGTTTAACCTTGCACGGATTCTGGCTATAATCGCAACAACTCAGTGAGCGTGCAAGCTCATCTCAATGAAACAGGAGTCCACCGTGAACGTAGTGAAAGTTGTAAAATCTGGTCGTTTCCTCGCCTTTGCCATGGCCTTTGTGGTGGGTAGCGCGGGCGCAACCATGTTGCCACAAGACAGTAGTGAAGATATTGCGAAGCGTATTGCACCGATTGGCCAAGTGCGTACAGGTGACGCGCAAGCAGCCGGAAGTGAAACCGCAAGCAGCGGTGGTGCTCGCTCGGGCGATGCTATCTACAACCAATTCTGTGCAGCCTGTCACACCAGCGGTGTGTTAGGTGCGCCAAAAATCAATGATGCAGCAGATTGGGAACCGCGTTTAGCACAAGGTATGGACACTGTGTTGCGTCATGCGATTGAAGGTTACAACGCAATGCCGCCAAAAGGCACTTGCGGTGACTGTAGCGATGACGAAATTCAAGCTGCCATTGATTATATGATTGCTGACATTTAAACGCTCAGTTGACTGAACAGAAAACAAAAAAACCGCTTCGGCGGTTTTTTTGTGCTTGTCTAGCTCTTGTCTAAATGGTGAAAAATCGCGCGAAACGCTTTCCTGTAAAGAAATGTAAAGATATAATCGTTTACATGTTTGTTCACAAAAAAACATAAAAACAGTATAAAAAATAAACAAAAACAAGCTGCTACAGGCCCATGAGCGACACTCAACAGTCTTCGACATCTGCTGAAATTACGCGTTTGCGTAAGGCTGTTGCACGTCTTAAAACCCTTGCGTTGAAGTATCGCGAATCTGAAGTTATCCAAAAAGCGCTGTTTCGCATCTCGGAGTTAGCATCTTCAGCGCGTGATATGCAGGAATTTTATCCGGCACTGCATGCCATCATCGATGAACTCATGATGGCAAAGAATTTTTTCGTTTGTTTGTACGATGATCATTCTGACACCGTCAAGTTCGTCTATTTTGTCGACGAATACGACGAAGTGCCGAGCTACGAACAGTTTCCAGCGGATGTGTTGCGCCGGGGCCTTACCGGCTATGTGATGCGCACTGGGCAGCCATTTTTGTTGAATGAGCAAAACTTTAACGAGTTAGTCGCGCGTGGTGAAATTCGTGACTTAGGTGCGCCTCCAGTAGACTGGCTTGGAGTACCGCTGAAAAGCGGAGAGCGGGTGATGGGCGCGATGGTGGTACAAAGTTACACATCGAATGTCGGCTATACCACCGCCGACAAAGAGCTTTTCACTTTCGTCTCACAGCACATTGTGAACGCGCTAGAGCGGGTGCGGCAACGCGAGTTTATGCTGCAAGAAATCGGTCGCCAAACCGCGAATTTACGCGATACTAACCGCTCGTTAGAGGAGCAGATTGCCGAGCGTAAACGTGCTGAACGAGTCGCATCGGTGTTGTATTCCATCTCGGAGTTGACCAACACTTCAGAGAATATGAATACCTTCTTCAAGCAGTTACACCAACAGTTAGGTCAGTTGGTCAACAACGACAACTTCTATGTTGCATTACTCGACGATGACCGCAAGCACATTCGCTTCCCTTATTACGTGGATGAACGTGATGCACAAATTGTGGAGCGTCGCCCGCTCGGCAAAGGGCTGACGGAGTTTGTGATTGCTAGTAAAAAGCCCATTTTTATTGACGAGAAAGTGTATGAAAATCTGATCGCCGCGGGTCACGTCAAAGGTCCCGACAAGTGCTATGGCACGCGCCCACGGCAGTGGCTAGGTTCGCCGCTGCTGGTGGATGATGAAGTTATCGGCGTGTTGTCGGTGCAAACCTATAAAGACGAAGTGAATTACAAGCAAGACGATCTTGAGTTGCTCAACTTCGTCTCGCAGCACGTTGCGGTAGCGATTGAGCGCCGTCGTAACGCTGATGAAATTCGTCGCGTAAATGCTTTTCTCGAGAAGAAAGTGGCCGAGCGTACCGAAGAGTTGGTCAACGAAATCGAGCGCCGTAAAAAAATTGAAGAAAAACTGTTTTTCGACGCGCACCATGACACCTTAACCGGCTTACCCAACCGCTCCATGTTTACGGAGCGCCTGCAACAAGCTTTAAACCAGAAACGCCGCTTCCCGACCCACAATTTCGCTGTGTTGTTTGTCGACTTGGACCGTTTTAAAGATATCAATGATTCACTTGGGCATTCGGCCGGCGACGAGTTTTTGCTGGAAGCCAGTCGGCGCATTTGTGAATGTGTGCGCGACAACGATACCGTTGCGCGGTTAGGCGGTGACGAATTCGTGATCTTGCTGAATCTCGTGCGGCATGTGGATGATGCCAAAGATGTCGCCTCGCGAATCATCGAGCAGATGCGTCAGCCCTTTGTTTATGGTGAGTCTGAACACTATTCGGGTGCCAGCGTTGGTATTGCTGAATGTAAATCGCGTAACGATACTGCTGAGCGTCTATTGCGTGATGCTGACGCCGCTATGTACCAAGCCAAGAGTATGGGACGCGGTCGGTATGTGGTATTCGACGAAAGTATCCACAAAGATTTGGTTGCGTCATTGCATCGTGAAACCGAATTGCGCCACGCGCAGTTTGATCAAGATTTTGTCTTGCAACAATTCGATCTAGTTGCTTTGCGAACGGGTAAGCCACAAGCACGTGAGGTGCTCGTGCGCTGGCAGCGCGGCGATCAGCTACTCGAAGCGCAGAGCTTTTTAAATGTGGCCGAAAAAACCGGCATGATTGTTGCGCTCGATCACTGGATGCTGACGCGCTGTTGCGAAATCGTGCAAGACCAGGAGTTGAAGATACCGATTTATGTTAGTCTTTCGACCAAACATCTATTCAAGCTCGCCGATGTCAAAGCGCTGCTGCAGATTGTTGAGGAAAGCGGTGTAAAGCCGCAACGGCTAGTGTTTGAGTTTAGCGAAACCGAACTTAGCGACAATTCGAAGCGACAATTGAGCGCTTTACGTATGCTCGCCGATGCCGGTGTCGGACTGGCTTTGAACGAATTTGGGCGCAGCTCAGGGGCCTTACAATATCTGCTCAATTATCCCTTCACCCACGTCAAACTCGATCGTCGCTTTGTTGCAGAAAGTAGCAAGAGTGAACGCGCTGGGGTGATGGTACGCAACGTCGTGAACCTATGCGAAGAGCTAAATATCACCATTGCTGCGGCTGGTATCGATACGCCTGAACAGTTGGCGGTATTGCGCGCTGCGGGAGTTCAGCTTGGTGTGGGAGCGCAACTCGGCGAACCGATATGGCTGCCGTGCAAAGAACGCCAAGAAGCCATGTAAAAAGCTTTTATTTCAGTGCATTGCGCAGCATCGCAAGGCCTTGATTACGGGTCTCTTCTTGTTTTTCTTCGGTGACTGGCGTCTGACCTTCCCATTCCACATCGTCTTGTGGCAATTCAAACAAAAATCGGCTCGGTTCAGGGCGAATGACATCACCGTACTGGCGACGTTCTTTGGCGATGGTGAACACGCAAGAATGCTGCGCGCGGGTGATACCCACGTAAGCTAAACGCCGCTCTTCGTCGACCATGTTGTCATCGATACTACTTTGGTGCGGCAGCAGCCCTTCTTCCATGCCAACCATAAAGACATGAGGGAACTCGAGTCCTTTTGAGGCATGTAGGGTCATCAGCTGCACCTGATCGCCGACATCTTCTTCTTCGTTACGCGACATCAGATCACGCAAACAAAGTTTCGCGACGGCTTGCTCAAAATTCAGTGGCTCATGCTCATCGTCACCTTTGATCATTTCGCCCACCCAGCGCAACAACTCACTGATGTTTTTATAGCGCATTTCAGCTGCCGCTTGGCTCGGGCTCGACTCATAGAGCCACTCTTCGTAGCCAATTTCTTTGATCAAATGATACAAAGCCGCCATAACATCGCTTGGATGTTGGCAACGTTTCGCGGTTTGTGCGATCAGGTGCGTAAATAACTGCACCGACTGGTATTCACGACTGCCCATGCGGGTTTTCAACGCTTGATGTTCGCAGGTGGCGAGCATCGGAATATGCAATTCGTGGGCAAGTTCACCGATGCGTTCAACGGTTTGTGGGCCGATACCACGTTTGGGCACATTAATGATACGAATCAATGCACTATCGTCATCGGGGTTCATCAGCAGTCGCAGATACGCCATCACGTCTTTGACTTCGGCGCGGGCAAAGAAACTTTGACCACCGGTCATGCGATAGGGGATGCGGTTGGTCAACAGCGCTTTCTCAAAGATCCGCGATTGATGATTGCCACGATAGAGCACGGCAAAATGTGAATAGGGCGTGCGCTCGAGAAAGCGGCGTCGCACGATTTCAGCCACCACACGCTCAGCCTCGTGTTCTTCGTTGCGGCCGTAGATCACCCGTAGCGGCACGCCGTATTCCATTTCCGAGAAGAGTTTCTTCTCGAAGACGTGCGGATTGTTTTCAATCAAGATATTGGCCGCTTTAAGAATACGCCCGTGCGAACGGTAATTTTGCTCGAGCTTGATGACCTCCAGTTGTGGAAAGTCTTTTTGCAACAGCGCCAAGTTTTGCGGTTGTGCACCACGCCAAGAATAAATCGATTGGTCATCGTCACCAACCACGGTAAAGCGCGCGCGTTCACCCACTAGCAGTTTTACCAATTGATACTGCGAGGTGTTAGTGTCTTGATACTCATCGACCAATAAATACTGAAACTTTTTCTGCCAGCGCTCGCGTGCATGCTCATTGCTAGCCAGCAACTGGGTCGGTAGCAGTATCAAATCATCAAAATCGAGTGCATTACAGGCGCGCATGTTTTGTTGGTAGCGGCGATAGAACTCAGCAAACTCTTGCGTCTCTGGCGTTTGCGCTTGTTCTAGCGCTTGCTCTGGCGTCCACATGGCGTTTTTCCAGTTACCGATTTGTGCTTGCAGCCGCTTGACCAGTTCTTTGTCACCGTCGAGTTCGTCTTCGGTGAGCGCCTTTAGCAAGGCAAAGCTGTCTTGGTCGTCAAACAGTGAAAAGCCGGACTTCAAGCCCAACCGCGCAACTTCCTTGCGAATGATATTCAAGCCAAGGGTATGAAAGGTCGACACCGTGAGGCCACGGGTGTATTCGCGGCCAAGGGTTTGCCCAACGCGTTCTTTCATCTCGCGGGCGGCCTTATTGGTAAAGGTGACCGCTGCGATATGGCGCGCTTTGTAATTGCAGCGCCGAATCAGATAGGCAATTTTTTCGGTGATCACCCGCGTTTTGCCGCTGCCCGCGCCGGCAAGTACTAGCACAGGTCCGGCAATGGCTTCGACAGCTTGTTGTTGACGCGGGTTAAGTTTCATTAGGTTCCTAGCTTGCGAGCGAACTGAACAGCAGATTTTAACGTAAACAACTGCTAAGCTAAAAGACAATTCCCCGTTCTACTCAGGAGCCGTTCATGGACGCGAAAAAAATTGAAGAAATTGCTAAGCAAATCAACGACAGTATCCCAGCTGGCGTGAAAGACCTTGCCGGTAACATGGAACAGCGCATCAAACAGATCTTACAACAGCAACTTGCCAAACTTGACGTCGTCACCCACGAAGAGCTCGACGTTCAACAACAGCTGTTACTGCGCTTACGGCAGCGGGTCGAAGCCCTGGAGCAGCAGTTACAGCAGCTGCAACAACCCGCTAGCGACGACAAGTAACCCAATCGGGTGCAATATCCACGACCGGTGTTTGGGCCGGTATGCTCGCCGCTGCACTCGCTAATTTTTCGCGATAGGCCATAAACGTCAGATCGTTGTTCAACAAAGCCGTGACATCGCGTTGGATAAAATAGGCACGGCGGCCGACAGCATACAAACCCGATGCTTCATCTTCACGTACCAGCGCTGTGGCGTTTGCACTGAGTGCATCGGCGCAGCATGCCTGTACCGCATTGCGATAGTTGCGCAAAATTGAATCAGGTACTTTCATCTCGCGAGGGTTGCTACTAAAACGTCGTAAGCCCTCGATTTCTTCATAAGTTGCTGCGGTAATCGCTAGCACACGTTCGATGAGTTGCAGGCTATCGCGGGCTAAAAAGTAATTCAGTTCAGTTATGAGCTGTTGCGCATGAGTCAATTCGTCAGGGCGAAAGGCGTTGTCTTTGCTCAACCCACGCCAGGTTTCGTTGATGAAACGTAATTGTTTGGCATCGGGTTGCTTAACATCAAGCGCTGCGATGTCCGCGGCAAACTCGCACACTTGTGGCTGTGAATAACGCACTACCGAGTCGGCTTGTTGACGTTCACCACAGCCACTTAACAGGCCTGCGGCAAGCAGGCTGAACAGTGTAAAACGTATGAGATAGAACGACATCGTCTAGCCCTTCGAGGAAGAAAAGCGTACTCTAGCACAATCAACATGAACGCGGTAAAAACGAGGTGAACGATGGCACAGTGGATGACTGGAGAAGTAGTCGAAAACTACGCATGGAATAATGAATTATTTAGTCTACGCGTGCGCGTTCCCGAACCTTTCGAGTTTATCGCTGGGCAGTTTGTGCGGCTCGGTCTGAACGACGGCGAGCAACGCTTTCAGCGTGCTTATTCGTTGGTCAATGGCCCGCAAGAGCCGATCCTCGATTTTCTCGTGAATCGGGTCCATGACGGTGAGTTCTCGCCGCGTCTGCACGATTTGCGTGCCGGACAAGCGATAGAAGTCAGTCAACCACCCAGTGGTTTTTTCACCTTGAACGAGGTGCCGGAAGGCAAAAGCCTATGGTTGATGGCAACTGGCACCGGCATTGGTCCCTATTTGTCGATGCTGACCACGCGCATTCCATATGAGCGCTTTGCCCGCATTCACTTGATTCACGCGGTACGTTACAGCACTGATTTAGCTTACCGCGACAGCATCCAGCAATGGTGCGACGCCCATCCGCAGCAGTTGCATTATCAACCGATTGTCAGCCGTGAAGACAGCAAAGGCGCACTGCGTGGTCGCATTCCTGCGCTGATCGTCAGTGGTGAGCTGGAGGCTGCGGTCGACGACACCTTAGACAGTGATGCGCAAGTCATGCTCTGCGGCAACCCCGAAATGATCACTGATGCTAAGCGCGTGCTGGCCGACAAGGGCTTACCGAAAAACCTACGGCGTAAGCCCGGCAACGTGACGGTAGAGCACTACTGGTAATAGGCTTACCTAAAAGTCAGCCGTGCGGCTGACAGACAAACCTCGCAATCACGCTAGACTTGTTTCCGTTGACCGCAAACTGGCGGTGTCAAAGGAGTGACCATGGGAACAATTCGGATTGCGCGGGTGTTCACGCGTGCACTGTACGGTATGGAAGCACCGTTGGTGACTGTTGAGGTGGGGTTGGCCATGGGTTTGCCAGCGTTCACTGTGGTCGGTATGCCGCAGGCGGGTGTGCGTGAGGCGCGTGACCGAGTGCGTTCGGCGATTCAAGCGAGTGACTTTGATTTTCCGCGCGGCAGTAAAATCACTGTGAATTTAGCGCCCGCAGATTTGCCCAAGCACGGGGCGCGTTATGATCTTGCCATTGCCATTGGAATTCTGGCTGCTGATGGTCAACTTAGTGAGGCTGCGGTGGTTTCCCGCGAATTCTATGGTGAGCTGACGCTGAACGGCGAGCTACGTGATGTCGAGGGCATGCTGCCAGCGCTACTGGCATGTCGCCGTGAAGGGCGTGAGGCGGTGATCCCACTGGATAACCTTGCCGAAGCACAAGTCATTCGCGAGCAACAATGCGTGGTCGGCGAGAGTTTACGAGATGTGGTTGAGCATCTCACAGGACCGCACAAATTACCGTTCGTGCAAGCATTGAAGAGTCATGACTACGTTTATCCAACGGGCGATATTGCCGATGTGATGGGGCAAGAACAGGCCAAACGCGCTCTTTTACTCGCCGCTATGGGCGGGCATCATCTGCTATTTGTTGGTCCGCCGGGAACGGGAAAAACAATGCTGGCCCAGCGCTTACTGGGCTTATTGCCGCCGCTCAACGACGAGCAAGGTCTTGAAGTTGCCGCGGTGCGCAGTGTGGCAGGCTATGAGCACCGCGCGGCAACGCCGCACAGTTGGTTGCAGCGCAATCTGCGTGCACCGCATCATTCGTGCTCGGCAGCAGCGTTAGTGGGCGGCGGCTCACCACCGCAACCGGGCGAGATTTCATTAGCGCACAATGCCATTTTGTTTCTTGACGAACTGCCGGAGTTTTCTCGGCATGTGCTTGATTCCTTGCGTGAACCTTTAGAATCTGGGCATGTGACCATTAGTCGTGCCGGCTATCAAGCGCAGTTTCCAGCGCGCTTCCAGTTGGTTTGTGCGTTGAACCCGTCGCCCTGTGGACACTTTGATGGAACCTTGGCTAGTGCGCGTTCGAGTCCGGATCAAATCAACCGCTATTTGGGTAAGCTGTCGGGGCCATTGTTAGATCGTATCGATATGCAGGTCGATGTACCGCGGCAACCGGAAATACTTAAGCAGCAACAAACCGAAGCGCCGCCAGCACAAACGCCCAAGTTGCGCGAGCAGGTAACGGCTATGCGAGTCTTACAGTGTGAACGTCAGGGGTGCTTGAATGCAGATTTGCAGCCGCATCAATTGTCGACTGTATGCCAGCTGCAAAAAAGCGACCACACATTTCTGGTGGCCGCTATTGAGAAGTTCGGCTTGTCGCACCGGGCTTATCACCGCGTGCTGCGCCTAGCACGTACGATTGCCGATGCTGCACAAGCCGAGCGGGTAGGGCGTCAACATCTTGCTGAAGCGTTGAGTTATCGCGCGCTTGATCGCCTATTACAGCAGTTGCGCGAACTCTAGCTAGGGAGCACGTGTCAGCACGATAACCCTGCCTGCTAAGGCAGCAACTTTCGACTGCTTATGAGTCGTCCGTCATTGACTGTAGACGCGCTTGCAATTCAGGGTCTTGCTGCACGCGCTGAATGACTGCGTTGTACTCATCCGTGCTTAGACCTGCGTCTTGCACCTCGGCAATCATTTCCTCTTGGGCTTTTTGCTGAATCGCTTGCGCTTCTTCAGAGTTTTCGGCGTTTTGGAACTGCTCAGAGTATTTTTGGCTGACTTCCTGCACACCACTCATAGCAACCAAAAAGTTTTGCAACAATTCGTCAGTGATCTCTACCTGTGGAGCTTGCTGCTGTTGCATAGCTTGGCCCTGCTGTGCTTGTTGACCTTGTTGCATCGCTGGTGCTGCCGTAGCAGTTGCAGTTGCGGCAAAAAGTGCGCTGGCGATTAATGTAGGTACTAATTTGTTCATCATGAACTCCTTACGCTGTGTGTAGTTAAAAACATAGGCTTTATTGCCTTCACTACTAACAATACAAGGACCGTGCCAACTTTCTTGATGGATATAAGCCATTGAAAAGTAATAGAAATAGAATCTATATGGAATCTGCTTAACGCCTTATGTATAATTTGGACACACATTAATAAGGGGTGGGTGTGACAAATATATACAGTCGATCTTCATTAGCACAGCGTATTTCGCGCTCGGTCGGTAATCCGAGTTGGCAACGGGCATTCTTGCTGTACTTGGTATTGCCGCTGTTGGCACTCACTGGAGTCGCGATCAACGTTGCTTTGAATCAAGCGCGCGAGTTCCAAGATGATCGCCTGCGTGATGATTTAGAGCTAATTGGTCGTGCCATCCGCTTGCCGTTAAGTGAAGCGCTGGTCGCCGGTGACGTGCAGCAAATGCAAACACAACTCGATGCCGTCTTCGAAATCGGCCGTATTTACGGCGCATCGGTGTATGACACCAACGGTGAGTTGGTGGTCTCAGCGGGCGTTACTGAATTGGATTTGTCTGAGAGTGTGATGGCCGAACAAGTATTGCTGACTGGTGAGCAACAAGATAGCTACCGCGAAGTAGCAGGGCTTGATATGTTTTCGCAATTTATTCCGATGCATGATCGCAATCAGCGGTTGATTGGCTTTATGCAGTTAAACCGCCAAGCCCGCGACTTTGATCGCAGCTTTGCAAGGCTTGAGCAAATTGCTTGGATCGCCTGGGGCGTTGTGACCTTAGTGGTGTTGACCATTCTCGCCTTTGGCTATTATCGCACCCGCCTCCAACAGCAGGTGGAATTACAGTCACGGCTGCGCGAGCATGAGAAAATGGCTGCGATTGGCCAACTCGCTCGCGGTGTTGCCCACGAATTGGGCGCCCCGCTTACGGTGATTTCCGGGCGCGCCAAGCGGCTTCTGAAACGGCACACCGATACTGAAAGCCAACGCCAATTAACGGCAATTTCCGGTCAAGTTGAGCGTTTGACCAATTTAGTCCAGCAGTTGTTGGACTTTAGCCGTGCTCCAGTAAATGCCGAGCAATCACAAGCGCTACCAGCTCTCATTGAGCAGGCGGCGCGGGCAATCGGCCACGAAAATGACGGGCAAGTGCAGCTACAGATTACGCAAGTGCCGGCGCAAGCGACCGTGCAGGCCGACACCGCCAGACTTGAGTTGGCTTTGGTCAACCTATTTCGCAATGCCTTGCAGGCTGCAGCTAGCCAGGTCACAGTAAGTGTAGAGACTGCGCAACACGGCTACTGGGTGGTAGTTGAAGATGATGGTCCCGGGCTCCCGCAAGATACCGATGTCACTCAGCTGATTGAACCCTTTGCCACCACCAAACCCATTGGCGAAGGTACTGGCCTTGGCTTAGCTATAGTGGCCCATGTGGTGAGTGCGCATCACGGCAAGTTTTTGCTGCAAAATCGCCCTGGTGGTGGTTGCCAAGCCCGTATCTTTCTACCGCGAACACTGCCGAAGGACGCCTTATGAGTTTAAGCAAAAATAGTATTAAGGTAGCGGTTGTCGAAGATGACCCAGGCTTACGTGAACTGCTACAAGAAGAGCTCGAGAGTGATGGCTATCGCGTCAGTGCATTTGCCGCCGCCGATGATTTTTTACAGGAAACCCTCAGTGACTATCAACTGGTAGTAAGTGATATTCGTTTGCCCGGTTTATCAGGCATGGAACTTCTTGCGCAGCTGCGTCAGCAAAGGCTGTCACCGGCGGTGATTTTGATTACCGCCTTTGGCACCGTCAACCAAGCCGTAGAAGCCCTGCAACAGGGAGCAGATGATTTTCTCACCAAACCATTAGACCTTGATCATTTACTGGTGAGTGTCGAGCGAGTGCTGGACTATCGTCGATTGCAGCGCGAAGTTGCCCATTACCGTTCGAACGAGCAGGCGCAACAGGGGCCCGCAGGGATGATCGGGCAGAGCGACAGCATGCAACAACTGTATCAACAGATTGCACAAATTGCCGCAGCCGAAGGCGCGGTGTTGGTGTTGGGGGAAAGTGGTACCGGCAAGGAATTAGTTGCCAAGGCTTTGCATCAGCAAAGCAAGCGTGCCGAGGGGCCGTTCTTGGCAGTGAACTGCGCTGGCATTCCAGCCGAGCTCATGGAAAGTGAATTTTTTGGCCACGCCGCGGGTGCCTTTACTGGGGCGCAGAAAGCGCGGGCTGGACTGTTACGCGAAGCTCATGGCGGAACTTTGCTGCTTGATGAAATCGGTGAAATGCCGTTGGCCTTGCAAGCCAAGCTGTTACGGGTATTGCAAGAAGGCACCTTGCGTCCGGTCGGTAGCGATCAAGAAGAAAAAGTGGATGTAAGGATCATTGCCGCGACCCATCAGGACCTTGAGCAGCGTGTGCGGGATAATGACTTTCGCGAAGATTTGTTTTATCGACTTGAGACTTTTTCGCTGCAGGTACCGCCGCTGCGGCAGCGTGGCGACGACCGCTTGCTGTTGGCGGAACATTTTTTGCGGCAATTACGCACCCAGCAAGACAAGAACGTGCTGGGATTTGATGCCGCCGCCAAAGCGTTGCTGGCGCACTATGAATTTCCAGGCAATGTGCGTGAGCTGCAAAATGCGATTGAGCGCGCTTACACTTTTGCCCAAGGTGAGTGGATCACGCCGCAAGAGTTTCCGACGCGCATGCAGGCTGCCGCCGCCATTGAACCCAGTGCCGAAATTCTGCCCACGACAGCAGATCCGGAGCAGTTGCCGAGCCTCCATGAAGTGCAGCAACGCTATGTGAGCCAAGTGCTTGCCGCAACTGCAGGCAACAAGCAGCGCGCCGCACGCATTCTGGGGGTGACGCGGCGCACGCTGTATCGCTGGCTGGACGAAGACGACGCAGCTGATTAAGACAGCTGCGCTAAGGCTTCTTTGAATGCGGCAACGATACCATCAATTGCCGTTGCGGGAATGCCGAGATGCGTGACCAAGCGCAAACGCTGCGCTGTACCAACCACGATATCCTGCTTACGTAAGTGCTCACTCACTTGCTTTGCCACTGCCGCCGAGCCGTAGTTGATATACACCATATTGGTTTGTGCGGGCTCAACTTGTAATTGCGGCAGTTGACTGAGCCCCGCTGCAAGCTTGGCAGCGTTGTCGTGATCTTCAGCCAGCCGCGCTACGTGATGGTCCAGTGCGTGATGCATCGCTGCAGCGACAATGCCGGCTTGGCGCATGCCACCACCGAGCATTTTGCGCCACCGATGTGCGCGCTTGATAAAGGCTTTGTCACCAACCAGCACCGAACCAATGGGTGTTCCTAACCCTTTCGAGAAGCAGATCGACACTGAGTCGAAGGGGGCGCTAAGTTCTGCTAGCGATAAGCCCGTTGCCACCGCAGCGTTGAACACGCGCGCCCCATCCAGATGCAGTTTCAGCCCGTGTTGGTCGACTAACTGACGTGCTTGTTCCATGTAACTTTGCGGAATCACCTTACCGGTATGAGTATTCTCCAGCGCCAGCAAGCGCGTGATCGGAAAATGCGGATCATCTGGTTTAATGCGTTTCGCGACTGCTGCGAGATCAAGCGTACCATCGCTGCTGACTTCAAAGGGTTGCGGCACAATGCCGCCAAGGACCGGAGCGCCGCCAGCTTCATAGCGGTAGGTGTGATACTCCTGACCTACCAAGTACTCCTCACCGCGCTGGCAATGACTCAGCAGCGCCAATAAATTGGTTTGCGTGCCGCTGCTGGCAATCAATGCCGCCTCTTTGCCGGCCATCGCCGCCACACGCTCCTGTAATGCATTAATGGTTGGGTCATCGCCAAACACGTCATCGCCAACGGGTGCAGCAGCCATCGCTGCGCGCATTGCAGCAGTTGGTTGAGTCACGGTATCACTGCGTAAATCGAACAGCACTCGCGTTACTCCTTACCTGTATAACCCCAAGCCGCAGGCGGCTCGGCAATGGGTTGCGATAAATCAACAGCAACCACGAATTCACGGCCTGGGCGGGTGAGTTCGTAGTACATCACGTCGCCATCAAACGACAAAATCCAGGTGTTGGTGGTCGATACCTCGAGTCCATTCTCGACAAACAGCGCTTTACTGGCGTTGTCCACTGGAAATGCCTGCATTTGTGCGTCACCGCTGGCAATGGTGTGACCGCCGTAGGGCGATACTGCATCCGGTGTCCCGTCTTCATGCAAGTGAATATGTTGGAAGTCGAGTCCTTTTTCCGTGCGCGTTAACACCCAAGTTCGCGAGCGGTCTTCACCTACGTGCAGTGGCATGCGGATGGTGTTGGCCTCGCAGTCGCGAATGTGGACCACTAGTTCTTGTTGCCAGGCTTCGCTGGGTTGATTATCAGCGACCACTTCGGCTGCGTAGGAATTGCCACAATAGGGTTCAAATGCAGCGAAAAACTGATCTTGCGGAGTTGGCTCTGGCACTTGGCAAGCGCTTAAGGCGGTGATCGCCGTGCCAGCGAGGGCAAAGCGCAGTGCGCGCGAAGCAGGTTGAGGTGTCATTTGGGTGTATCCTTGTTGCGGAACGAGTGAGCTTAATGTGCCATATCTTATGCAAAAAAGCATGGCTATTTGTGTGGCAAAAGAGTACTAAAAGTAGCCAGCAGATTGGCAAATGTGGCATGCAACGTGCGATAATGCCGAGTACAAGAAATGACAATGGAACCTCAGCATGCGCGTGTATCAAAACGTATTGGAAATGATCGGCAACACGCCGATGGTAAAAGTGAGCAACATCGACACTGGCCCGTGTGAGTTGTATCTGAAGCTAGAATTGATGAATCCGGGTGGTTCAATTAAAGATCGCATCGCGGTCAGTATGATTGAAGCCGCTGAGCAGCAAGGCAAATTGCAGCCAGGAATGACCATTATTGAAGCTACCGCAGGTAACACCGGCTTGGGTTTAGCGTTGGTCGCGGCAAGCAAAGGTTACCCGTTGAAAATCGTCATGCCGGACAAAATGTCGGCAGAGAAAGTGAATAACTTAAAAGCCATGGGTGCGGACGTTGTGCGTACCCGGTCTGACGTGCAAAAAGGGCATCCAGAGTATTACCAAGACATGGCCGCCCGTTTAGCCGAAGAAAACGGCTATTTTTACGTCAACCAGTTTACCAATGAAGCCAATGTCGCGGCCCACTACAACACTACGGGCCCTGAAATGTGGCAACAAATGGACGGCAAACTTGATGCATTCGTCTGTGGCGTTGGTTCAGGCGGCACTTTGACTGGCGTCGGACGCTATTTGCGCGAGCAAAATCCGCAGGTCGATTTGGTCTTGGCTGATCCAGAAGGTTCAATTTTGGAACCTTTGGTGAATCGTGACGAGAAAGTCGAACCGGGCAGTTGGTTGGTTGAAGGTATCGGCGAAGACTTTATCCCTGACATCTGTGATATCAAACTGGCGAACAAAGCCTATGCGGTGAGCGATAAAGATGCCTTTCACACGGCGCGTGAACTGTTGGTGAAAGAGGGCGTTATGGTCGGTTCATCAAGCGGTACCTTGATCACCGCTGCGATTCGTTATTGCCGCGAGCAAACAGAGCCAAAACGTGTCGTAACGCTCGCCTGTGACACCGGTAATCGCTATTTATCAAAACTATACAATGATGAGTGGATGGCCGCTCAACATCTGCTCGAGGAGTAAGCAATGGCAGACGCGAAGAAAATGAAATTTGCGACCAAATCAATTCACGGTGGACAAGCTCCAGAGCCAGCAACTGGCGCGGTGATGCCACCGATCTTTACCAGTTCGACTTACATTCAAGAAAGCCCGGGTGTACACAAGGGCTTTGAATACTCGCGTTCACATAACCCAACGCGTTTCGCGTGGGAACGTGCGGTTGCCAGCTTAGAAAGTGGCAGTCATGGCTATGCGTTCGCTTCGGGTATGGCCGCTACTTCAACCATCATGGAATTACTCAACAGCGGTGATCATGTGGTTGCGATGGACGATTTATACGGCGGCACCTTCCGTTTATTCGACAAAGTGCGGGGGCGCTCAGCAGGTTTGCAATTTTCTTATGTCGACCTGAGCGACATCGATGCAGTTGCTGCCGCTGTCACTGATAAAACCCGCATGATTTGGGTCGAGACTCCAAGTAACCCGATGCTGAAGCTGGTGGATATTGCCGCTATCGTCAAGGTTGCTAAGCAGCATAATATTTTGGTGGTGGTCGACAATACCTTTGCAACGCCTTATAACCAGCGCCCGTTGGAACTCGGTGCGGATATCGTGATGCATTCAGCGACCAAGTATCTTAATGGTCACTCCGACATGGTCGGTGGTATTGCCGTGGTGGGTGACAACGCTGAACTCGCCGAGCAAATGGCATTCTTGCAAAACTCAGTGGGTGCAGTGGCCGGTCCATTCGACAGCTATCTCGCCTTGCGTGGCGTGAAGACTCTAGCTCTGCGCATGAAGCAACATAACGAAGCAGCTTTGACTATCGCTAAATGGTTAGAGCAGCACCCGCAGGTTGAAAAAGTCATCCATCCAGGGCTCGAAAGTCACCCTCAACATGCTTTAGCGAAACAGCAAATGCATGGCTTCGGCGGCATGATCTCGATTCTGCTCAAAGGTGACCTCGCAAAAGCGCGACGTTTCTTAGAAGCAGTGGAGATTTTTGCACTTGCTGAAAGCTTAGGTGGGGTCGAAAGTTTGATCGAACACCCGGCGATTATGACCCACGCTTCGATACCAAAAGAGAACCGCGAAAAACTCGGTATTTTGGATAATTTTGTGCGGATTTCGGTGGGTATTGAAGACGTCGAAGACTTGATCGCCGATTTAGATCAAGCCTTAAACGCTTGATATTACAAGAACATTTACATTCTTTTACAATTGCATGAAGTTACGGTAGGCTAATCCGACAATTATTACAGACAACCAAAACAAGGGTTATCCTATGCCTCTTAGCCTATTTCTCTTACAGGGTTTAGTGGCGGCATTGTTGTTTTATGTGCTGGTCGGTCAACATCATCGTCAGCCATTATGGAGTATGCTTGCCGTTCTCGTGTGTGGTATTTTACCACCATTGAATTGGATGATATTAGTCGTTGCTGTGGGGGTGCGCATGTGGCGTAAACCTGCAGCAATGATGACGTTAAAACACTGAGACTATGACCACGAACACCTTACGACCTTTCCATTTGGCGATACCGGTTGACGACATTGCTCGCGCTCGCGAGTTTTATGGCGCTATTCTCGGTTGTAACGAAGGCCGCTCGGCAACAGAGTGGGTGGATTGGGATTTCTACGGTCATCAACTGGTGACCCACCTTGCCCCAGAACGGACAGGTGTTGCCCATCATAATCCGGTCGATGGCCATGCCGTACCCGTACCGCATTTTGGTGTGGTGCTTACAATGGAAGATTGGCGTGTGCTCGCTGATCGCGTCGCAGCCGCTGGCATTCAGTTTGTGATTGAACCGCATATTCGTTTCGAAGGGCAGCCAGGCGAGCAAGCGACCATGTTCTTCTATGACTTCAGTGGCAATGCGTTGGAGTTTAAGGCGTTTGAGGACCTCTCCTCGTTGTTTGCTAAGTAAAGCGGGTGCAGTTGCCGCCGCTGATGATAACGCCAATTGATTTTTCGCGGAAGATTTCGGGGTAGCGCTGAATAGCTGCAATGACCGTTGCACTGCTGGGCTCTATCCACATACCTGTGGTTTTATCTACCAACTGTTGCGCTGCCGCAGCCTCTTCGTCACTGACCAATAAAATATCCGTCACTTGCTCTTTGATGATGGCAAAAGTGTGCTTGCCTAAACTGGTAAGCAGGCCATCACAAATGCTTGTCGGTGGCATGGCTGGCTGAATTTCGCCCGTTTGCAGCGATTGTTTGCCATCGCTCGCCAATTCAGGTTCGATGCCATAGCAAAACGCACCGTAATGCTCAGCGACCAAACAACTTCCGCTAAGTAGTCCACCACCACCGAGTGGTGTCATCAGCCCCCATAACTGTGGATAATCTTCGAGCAATTCGAGTGCGGCGGTGCCTTGCCCAGCGATGATATCAGGGTGATCGTAGGGCGGAATAATGATGGCATCACGGCTTTGTTGTTCGGCAAGAAAAGCTTCGCGTGCGGCCATACCGGGCTCGATCGAGATGATGTCCGCGCCGTAACGCTGCATATTGGCGCGCTTAAAAGGTGAGGCGTTGCTTGCCACCCCCACAGTTACCTTCACGCCGAGCATCTGACCCGCAGCGGCAAGCGCTGCGCCATGGTTGCCGGAGGATACCGTGACCACGCCTTGTTGGCGTTGTTCGGGTGAAAGTTGCAGCAAGGCATTACACGCGCCACGGAACTTAAAAGCTCCGCTTTTTTGCAGGTTGTCGCACTTCAAATAAACCTGGCAGCCCAACGCCTCATTGAGTGCCTGGCTCTGTTTCACCGGCGTCCGTACTGCGCGCGCGGCAATCCGATCTGCTGCCGCATCCACCTTTGCAAAATCCAACATGCTCACCTTCCTAATCTTTTCTCGCCATCCTAACCCATAGCCGAACTGCTCACTAGCATGTATCATTGTATTACGCGAAACAACAAGGAACGAACTTTGGCCCTGAACACTTTTCAACGATTGCGCGATCTTGAGTTTGGCTACCAAGCTTTGGCTGCTTTGTATTTATGCGAGCGCATGTACCCGAACTACGAACTCTTTCATCAAGTCACTAAGTTTGGCGATCCGCAGCCACTGCGAGGTGCGCTTAACGCTTGTTGGGACTGGGTTTGGCAGGGCAAAAAAGTAAAAGTAAACTTTGCGCGTTGGCAAGAAAAAATCGATGATGTGACACCCAGTGAGCACGGTCACGACATGCTCGGCGTGTATCCGGCAATGGATGCCTGCACCGCGATTAGCATCATGTTGCAGGGTTTCCTGGATAACAACAGTGCGGACTTAGTGAGCGTAGCTAAAATATCGCAAGCGGGTGTCGCCAAGTTTTTGGAGTTGACCGAGGGCGCTGAGCTTGATGCTGAAGCGCGCCGCAAGCTGATTCGTGAGCATGAATTAGCGGTTTACGAAGTCGAAGTGCAGCAAGCACTCATTGATTTTCTGGAAGCGATGCAGGCCAGTAAAGCCGCACCTAGTCAAGCAATGGTACGGCAGTTACAAGAAATGGTGGTAACCGAAGGCATTACCAATATTGGCATGGAGCGCGACAGCGAAGCTTAACCTTGTTGTCGCTTGGGTTGGGCTTGCACAATGGCGAGCCAACCGATAACGCCAAAGAGGACAATTTGCCAGTAATCGCCACGGCGCCACTGAATGTGTTCACGATAAACCGTGGCGAACATCATCAATTGCAGTAAATGCAGACCGAGCAGAACTAGCAGCAAGATCAAAAATAAGGCAAAGCCTTTGCCGGGAAAGGGCCACACTAAGTTGGCCAACATCGCCCCCCAAATGATCGCAAACACGCTGCGGCCAACCCATACTAACCAACTCATGTATTTGCTCCTTGTGCCGTAACGGCAAATAAACGAAAAGCCACTTGTCCGGCGATTTTTTCCCGTTGTAATTGCCAATTGGCAGGGACTTCGAGCGGCCACTCTTTTTCCGTCTCCAGATACACCAAGGCATCGTCGGCTAACCAGCGCTGTTGCTCTAGCAACGCACAAGCGGGGCCAGCTAGATTGCTGCGAAACGGTGGGTCGACAAAAACCACATTGAAAGGCTGCGGAGTAGCTTGTTGCAACCATTTCAAGGCATCGGTTTGCTGCACTTGCGCTTGCCCATGACATACTGGGTTCAGGGTCGTTGCATGTTGTTGCAGGAGGTCGGCGGCGACCCTATTTTGCTCCAGCAAAATGACCTCTGCAGCACCGCGCGAGAGCGCTTCCAAACCGAGTGCGCCGGTGCCGGCAAATAGGTCCAAACAGCGTTGTTCGGCTAGCTCAAATTGTAGCCAGTTAAACACGGTTTCGCGCACGCGGTCGGTGGTTGGACGCAATCCAGGTACATCTGCAATCGCCAATTTACGGCCGCGTAATTGCCCGCCAATAATCCTTAATTGACCTGCGCCACGATGGCGTGTTGTTTTCTGCTTGTGTGCGGTGCGCCGCATGCTAAAGTAGCCCCTTGTGTGTCCACAATCTGTCGGTAGACGTGTTAAACTGACGCCATTGTAAACTGACTGGTAATGAACTTCCAAAGGTATAGGCAGTATGGCTAAAGGATCATTTTTTTCGCGCTTGTTTAAAAAAGACGAACAAACGCCAGAGCAAAACGAACAGCGCGAGGAGCAGGCGTTTGTTAACGAAAATCCTGTTAACGAACCGATTCCTGAAGATGTAACCGAGCCGCAAGCAGAGCCAAACGAAGCGTTACCCGAAGAGCCGCCATCAGTGGCTGAAACGGTAGCTCCCGACGCGACCGAAATTTGTGCGCAAGTGACCGCCGAAAGCCGTGCGAAACAAACTAAGGAGCAAGCGAAACCAAGCTTGTGGCAACGCCTCACCAGTGGCTTAAAAAAGACATCTAGCGCCATTGGCGACGGCCTGTGGGGCATTTTCAAAGACAAAAAGATCGATGACGAGTTATTCGAAGAGCTAGAAACTCAGCTATTAACTGCTGACATCGGTGTGCCGACCACGCTGAAAATCGTTGAGCGATTGACGGAACAGGCTAACCGTCGCCAGTTGAAAGATGCAGAAACGCTTTATCAGCTGTTGCAAGACAATATGGTCGAAATTCTGCAAGAAGTTGAACAACCACTAACCCTCCCTGAGAACCTAGAAGGCCCCTATGTGATTCTGATGGTGGGTGTCAACGGCGTCGGTAAAACTACCACCATTGGCAAAATGGCACAGCAGTTTAAACGTCAAGGTAAGTCGGTCATGCTGGCGGCGGGCGATACCTTCCGTGCCGCCGCGGTCGAGCAATTGCAAGTATGGGGTGAGCGCAACGACATTCCAGTGGTCGCGCAACATACCGGCGCAGACAGCGCGTCAGTTATTTATGATGCCGTTGCCGCGGCGAAAGCGCGTGGCGTCGACGTGCTGATTGCCGATACCGCAGGGCGCTTGCAGAACAAAGCGCACCTGATGGATGAATTGAAGAAAGTGGTGCGGGTCATGAAAAAGCTTGATGAGAACGCGCCACACGAAGTGATGTTGACGCTCGACGCCGGCACTGGGCAAAATGCGATTAGCCAAGCCAAGCTCTTCACCGAAGCAGTGGGCGTCAGTGGTATCACCTTGACCAAATTAGATGGTACGGCCAAAGGTGGGGTGATTTTTGCCATCGCCGATCAATTCAAACTGCCTATTCGCTACATTGGCGTTGGTGAAGGTTTAGATGACTTGCGGCCATTTGCAGCGGAGCCCTTTGTGCAAGCACTGTTTCAACGCGCGATTGAGGAACCCAAGGCACCATGATCAAATTCGAGCAAGTCAGTAAGGTTTATCCCGGTGGTTTTAAAGCACTGAACAACGTCAGCTTTGACGTGGAACCGGGAGAAATGGCGTTTTTAACCGGTCATTCAGGGGCAGGTAAAAGTACCGTACTGAAACTGATTAGCTTGATGGAGCGACCGACCGCTGGGCGTGTACTGATCAACGGTCACGACTTGAAGCGCATTCAGCGTAAACAAATTGCTTATGCCCGTCGCGATATCGGAATGATTTTTCAGGATCACCGCCTACTCATGGATCGTACAGTATTTGATAACGTCGCCTTACCGTTGATGATTGAAGGTTATAGCCTCTCGGAGGCACGCAAGCGCGTGCAGGCGGCACTTGATAAGGTCGGCTTGAGCGATAAAATTCGCCATTATCCGCATATGCTTTCGGGCGGTGAGCAGCAACGGGTGGGAATCGCTCGTGCGGTCGTCAATAAACCACCCCTGTTACTCGCCGATGAACCCACCGGTAATCTCGACCCGAAACTCTCAGCCGAAATCATCAAACTGTTCGAAGAGTTCAACCGCGTTGGGGTGTCCGTATTGATTGCGACCCACGATTTGAGCTTAATCGCGCGCTTACGCTATCGCACTTTAACGCTCAAAGAAGGACGTATGATTAGTGATGGCCTGACCGAGGAGGCACTATGAGTGTGCTGTTCCGTTCGCGCCAACAAGGGGCGCAGCAAGTCAAAATCTCCGGTGTGCGACGCTTCTTCATGTTTTTTGTCCACCATGCACAGCAAGCGGTCGGCAGCCTCGGCCAGTTAGCCCGTTATCCGTTCGCCTCGTTGATGACCATGGCGGTGTTGGGGTTGAGTTTAACTTTGCCTGCAACCCTTTATGTGATCGTGAAGAATACTGATAATGTCGGTGCAGACTTCCAACAAGCGTCAGAGATCACTTTGTTTTTGCACAAAGACCTCACCGCGCAAGAAGTACAAACATTCGCCAAGCGCATTGATTTATCGCCGGAAATTGAGTCGGCAACACTGATAGGTAAAGAACAAGGTCTCGCTGATTTTCGTGCACGTTCAGGCTTTGGTGATGCTCTCGACACGCTCCAAGAGAATCCCTTACCAGATGTGTTGCGGGTGATTCCGCGTGAAAATTATCGCAGCGCTGCCGCCGCGCAACAACTGCTACAACAGCTAGAGCAAGAACGTGAAGTTGAACAAGCGCGCCTCGATGTCGACTGGTTAGAGCGTTTCACGGCGATTGTTGACCTCGTTCGTGATGCATTCTTGGCGCTGGCGTTGTTACTTTGTGTCGCGGTTGTGCTAATTGTCGGTAATACCATTCGTTTGAATATTAGCAGCAAGCGCGATGAAATTATGGTGATGAAGTTGGTCGGTGCGACCGACGCGTATATTCAGCGCCCGTTTCTCTACACCGGCATTTGGTATGGCTTGGTCGGTGGGGTGATCACTTGGCTGGCTACGGCCGTACTCATCATGTGGCTGTCTGGTGCGGTACGCGATATTGCCGAGCTGTACGATAGCCAATTTACCCTAACCGGGCTTAATCTGACGGAAATGGCGGTAGTTTGGGGTATTGCGGTGGGACTCGGCTTGGTAGGTTCCTATATTGCGGTAAGAAAACACGTTACCGCTATTGAACCGCAATAAATTGTCCCCATGTAAGTTTTATGAAGATCACGAGGATCCCGTTGTCAGCAGCGTCAGATTTGCTAGAATGAGGGAACTTTTCGGGCCAAAATGGGTCTGAATCAGTGGCTGCAAAAGCAATCCAGAGACCGCAGTCACTAGCAAAGAGAGGATGTTGTTGCATGAGCACTGATATGACAAGTATGGCACTAGCGGTACCGCAGAGTAGCGGCAGTCTTGAGGCCTATATTCAGTCGGTCAACCGCATTCCGATGCTTACTGCCGAAGAAGAATATAATTTGGCAGTACGGTTAACCGAAGAAGATGATTTAGAAGCTGCACGCCAGCTGATCATGTCGCATTTGCGTTTCGTGGTTCATGTGGCGCGTAGTTATTCAGGTTATGGCTTACCACAAGCTGACCTGATCCAAGAAGGTAATATCGGTTTGATGAAAGCCGTGCGTCGTTTCGACCCATCGGTTGGCGTACGCTTGGTGTCATTCGCGGTGCATTGGATCAAAGCAGAAATTCATGAGTATGTGCTGAAAAATTGGCGCATGGTCAAAGTTGCGACCACTAAAGCGCAGCGCAAATTGTTCTTCAATCTGCGCAAAATGAAAAAGCGTTTGGGCTGGTTTACGCAAGACGAAGTTAATACCGTCGCAGAAACCTTAGGTGTGAGCACCAAAGAAGTGATGGAAATGGAAGCGCGCATGAGTGCCCATGACCAAGCCTTTGAGCTCAGCTCTGACGATGATGATGCGCGTGAGGGTAGCACTTATTCTCCAGCGCAATATTTGGAAGACAAACGTTCTGACTTAGCTGAAGAAGTTGAGCAAGAGCAGTGGCAAGAGCACACCCAGTTGCGCTTGCTCTCGGCAATTAAGACGTTGGATGAGCGTAGTCAAGACATCGTGCGTGCGCGTTGGTTAGACGAAGAAAACAAAACTACCTTGCAAGAACTCGCAGATAAATACCAAGTGTCTGCAGAGCGGGTACGTCAACTTGAAGCCAATGCGATGAAGAAACTGCGCGCGGCCATGGCGTAAGCCGTGGACTGTCGAGTCGGATGCGGTGCATGTTGTATCGCACCGTCTATTACTTCACCGATACCAGGAATGCCAGCAGGGAAACCGGCTGGCATTCGTTGTATTCACCTGACCGAAAATAATCTGTGTGGCATCTTCATGCACCCAGATCGTCCCCAAGTGTGTGCTGATTTTACTGCCAGTCGAGATGTTTGCGGCTATGACCGCGCCGAAGCGCTTATTCTGTTGACGCGCTTGGAGCAGGAGACGAGTTAACACTCACCAGCGCCGACAGATACACTAACTCTACTGCCTGTACCGATGCTGCTTGTAGTTGTTGTAAGAACTCCAACGTAACCTCGTACGGATGTCCAATAACGATGGCGTAGCCTTGGTTTTGCGCAATCAATACAGCACGTTGCCATTGGGCCTCAATCGCTTCTAACGTTGGTTCGTTGTCAAGAAAGACATGGCGGCGATTAGTGGGGATGCTCCATTGTTGAGCGGTTTGCTCGGCAACGGTTGCGGCCGTAGTGCGACTGTCGAGAAAATATAATCCACGTTGCTGTAACTCCGCCATCAACCAGTTCATCTGCTCCGCTGCTGCGGTCATTTGACTGCCTTGGTGGTTATTGAGTCCCTGCGCATTCGGTAAGCGCGAAAATGCTGCGGCGAGCGTAGCAATAAACTGTGCTTTGCTATCAAAGCGGTCCAACACGCCTTGTTCCTGCACATCATGCTGTTCACGTTGCATCGGCATGTGAATGACAACTTCATGGGCATGGTCTGCGGCAGCGGCTGCTAGCGCTTCAGCTTGCATGGTAAAAGGCATGATCGCAAGCGTGACGGGAAGTTGTAGCTGGGTAAACGCATGATGGTCGACATGGTGTCCTAGATCATCGATAACAATCGCAATGCGCGGTTGGGCCAGCACCGTTGGTACCAGCAGTAAACTCAGTAAAACAGCAGCACTACGCAGCATTAACGGCAACATTAACGGCACCATTGCGTCGGATTCACCGGTTGGCCATCAGCGCGGATTTCAAAATACAAACCGGGTGATTCGCGACCGCCACTTTGTCCAACGCGAGCAATCTCCTCGCCACGGCGCACGACATCGCCGACTGCGGGCAAAATGGTTTGGTTGTGACCGTACAGGCTCATGTAACCATTACCATGATCAAGGACCAGCAAAAGACCGTAACCGCGCATCCAATTCGCATAAATCACCCGACCATCGGCAATTGCGTTAATGGCACTGCCAGTCGCTGCTTCAATGGTCACACCTTTCCACTTCACGGTGCCGCTGCGGACACGGCCAAAAAGCCGTTGCACTTGGCCATTCACTGGCCAGCTCATTTTACCTTTGAGCTCAGCTAAACCGTTGAGTTGAGGCTCGTCGCGTAAGGCTGCAATAATGGCTGCAAGCACTTCTTCAAGCTCTTGTTGATCGCGCTCTAATTGCGCGATGCGACTCTGGTCTTCACGTTGCTCTTGATTGAGTCGTCGCACTAAGGCTTTTTGTTCTTTTTGCTGCTCTAGCAAGATTCCTTGCTGGCGCTTCTGCTCGGCTTCCTGTGCGACCAGCTGTTGTCGTGCTCCGTCTAGGTCAATACGCACCTGTTCAAGCTCAGCTTGAGTTGCTTTAAGTTCGTCAAGTTTGGCCAGCCGAGCGCGGTTGAAGTAGCCGTAGTAGCCATGTAAGCGCTCAAACTCGGCAGGATTCTCTTGATTAAGCACGAGCTTGAGAAAATCATGCTCACCGATGCGATAGGCGCGGTCGAGCTGCTCGCCCAACCATTTGGCTTGCTGCGCTTGCTCGGCTTCTAATGCTTGCTGTTGTTGCAGCAGGTCATTGATCTGAGCACTGGTGGCCTGCAGTTGCTGTTGTGTCGCGGCAAGTTCGCTGGCGACCACTCCCATTTGGGTTTCGAGCTGCTGCAGTTCACGCTCGGTGAGACTCAATTGTTTCGCCCGCTGTTGCATCGCCGACTGCCGCCGTTCCAACTCGCGAGCAATGGCATCAATGCGCGCCTGCGTTGCTGCCGCGTCCTCTTGGCTGGTTTGCCAGGCATGGCTGCTACTCGGCTGTAGCAGCCAGCAACCGCACAATAGCAAGACCAAAAGACGCGTTAGGTGGCTCATTCGTGCACAGTCACAATGGGTGTGCCGGTCATTTCTGCAGGTTGTGGTAACCCGAGCAGATGCAGCATGGTGGGTGCGACATCTGATAAGATGCCACCGTCACGCACGGTCGCCGCACGACCCACATAAATAAACGGCACGAGTTCACTAGTATGGGCGGTATGGGCCTGTCCGGTACCATGATCCTGCATTTGTTCGGCGTTGCCGTGGTCAGCCGTGATGAGGCATTCGCCGCCGACTTTACGCAGTGCTTCTACCACCCGCCCAATCGCCGTATCAACAGCCTCAACAGCTTTTACCGCAGCCTCGAAATTGCCGGTATGGCCGACCATGTCACCGTTCGGATAATTACAGATGATGACATCGTGTTGCCCGCTCTCGATGGCTGCCACCAACTTGTCGGTCAGCTCCACGCTGCTCATTTCGGGTTGCAAATCGTAGGTGGCGACCTGCGGTGAGTTCACCAAGACGCGTGTCTCGCCGTCGAATTCTTGCTCCTGGCCACCACTGAAGAAAAACGTCACATGCGCATATTTTTCCGTCTCTGAAATCCGTAACTGTGAATAACCTTGCTTCGCGAGCCATTCACCCATCACGTTTTGCAAGTCTTCAGGTGGAAACGCAACCTTGCTGTGAATATCTTTCGCGTATTCAGTGAGCGACACAAAAGCCGCTAATTGCGGTCGGCGCGCTGCTTTAAAGCCGTCAAAGTCTGGCGTAATAAAGGCATGACTGAGTTCACGTGCGCGATCCGCACGGAAATTCATGAAAATAACAGCATCACCGTCAACGATAGGCGCCGCATCACCAATCCGCGTAGGTTTCACGAATTCATCGCTCTCGTTGCGCTCATAAGCCTGCGCTAAACCCACTCCGGCACTTGGCGCCGTATAGGGGGCTTGACCGTCGACCAGCAATTGCCAAGCTTGCTCAACGCGATCCCAGCGTTTGTCGCGGTCCATCGCATAATAGCGACCACAGAGACTGGCGAAGCGCCCGACGCCGAGTTTGCTAAACAGTTGCTCGAAGCGTTCTATGGTTGGCTTAGCCGAACGCGGTGGGGTGTCACGACCATCTAAAAAGCCGTGTACATAAACAGCTTTGGCACCGCGTTGGGCAGCAAGCTCCACCATTGCTAGCAGGTGGTCTTCGTGACTGTGGACGCCGCCTGGAGAGAGCAAGCCCATAATATGCACGGCTTTGTTGTGGGCGACTGCTTGGTCTACCGCGGCCGTCAAAGTAGCATTAGTGAAGAAGTCACCATCGGCAATGGCTTTGCTAATGCGCGTGAAATCTTGATACACCACGCGACCGGCGCCCAAATTGACGTGACCGACTTCGGAGTTACCCATCTGCCCTTTGGGAAGACCCACCGCCATACCTGAACCGTCGATCAGTGTATGCGGGCACTGCTGCCAAAGCGCATCCATGTTCGGTGTGTGCGCTGCGGCAATGGCATTGTCGTCAGCTGCTTCGCGATGACCCCAGCCGTCCAAAATCAATAGCGCTAGGGGAGTATGTGGCTTTGCCATGTAACATCCTCGACTTCGTTGCTCGTGGTGCATGAAAGGTTGTGATTGATTCGCCTCTAGTTTATGCGATTTTCTATCGCAACGCACCCGCCGTCGGGCGAATTGCCGCCAAATTTTACTGGTAACTGCCATTTCAGAAGGTATACTCTTGTGCTTGATTTTTTCAGTAGGAGTAGTGAGCCGTCATGGAGCAAATTCTTACTTTTGCCGCCGAACATTATTTGATGAGCATCCTTTGGGTTGTGTTGCTAGTTGCCCTCATCATTACCACGTTGCAAGCAGCCACTTCAAAAGTGAAGGCACTGCCACCACAGCAGGCAACATTGCTGGTGGACCGCAATAACGGTGTGTTTGTCGATATTCGCTCGGTAGACGAATACCGTAAAGGTCACGTTCAAGGCTCAATCAATTTTCCTGCTGAGCGGATCCGGAAAAATGACACGGCTGCACTTGATAAATATAAATCAGCCCCCATCGTGGTGGTATGTGCAACCGGCATGACCGCAAAAGCAGCTGCGAACCAGCTGTTCAAAGCGGGCTACGAAAACGTTGCCGTATTACAGGGTGGAATTTCTGCCTGGCAGGGCGCAAGTTTCCCGCTAGTTAAAAAATAATCATTGATTTCAATTTGAAGAATAGGAAGTAACAACATGGCTGACGAACAGCAAGTAAATGGCGCTGCCCAAGGCGAAGCAACTGAACAACAGCAACAAGCATTCGCAATCCAACGCATCTACACCAAAGATGTGTCTTTCGAATCGCCAAATGCACCTGAAATTTTCCGTAAAGAGTGGCAACCAGAGTTGGGTCTTGATCTGAACGTCAAGAACACTAAATTGGAAGACAACACCTACGAAGTTGTTTTGAAAATCACTGCAACTAACAAAGTTGCGGGCGAAGTTGCATTCCTAGCTGAAGTTCATCAAGCAGGTATCTTCACAGTTGCGGATTCATTGGAAGAAGCACAACGTGCGCAATTGCTTGGCGCATTCTGCCCGAATATTCTCTTCCCATATGCGCGTGAGTGCTTGTCGAGCCTAGTAAGCCGTGCAACCTTCCCGCAGTTGAACCTTGCTCCAGTGAACTTCGACGCCGTATTCGCGCAACACGTGCAACAGCGTCAACAGCAGCAAGCTGAACAGCAGCAAACTGACGCGTAAGCGTCGGGTAGAACGCACTCTATAATGCGTGATACACAAGTAACTGTGCTAGGTGCCGGTTCTTACGGAACCGCCCTAGCACTTTGTTTTGCGCGTAAAGGCACTCCAGTATGTTTGTGGGGGCGCGACGCCGAGCAAATCGATGCAATGGCCCAACAGCGCGAGAACAAGCGTTACCTGCCGGGCATTCCGTTACCAGAAAACCTTACCGTTACCAGTGACCTTGCTGACGCAGTGGTCGACGCCCGCAACATTGTCGTGGTGGTGCCAAGTAGTGGGTTTGCGCAAGTGCTGCATGACATCAAACCATTGATGCCGGCTGATGCGCGAGTGGCCTGGGCGACCAAAGGGCTCGAGCCAGATACCGGGCGTTTGTTGTTTGAAGTAGCTGAGGAAATTCTCGGTGCCGGCCATGCCTTAGCCGTACTGTCGGGACCCACTTTCGCGATGGAAATGGCAAAAGGCTTGCCGACAGCAATTTCAATGTCGTCGACCGATGATCAGTTTGTTCAAGAGCTGTCCGATTTACTACATTGCGACCGCACCTTCCGGGTTTACACCAACGATGATTTTATCGGGGTGCAACTTGGTGGTGTGGTAAAAAATGTCATTGCCATTGGTGCCGGTATGGCCGATGGTATTGGCTTTGGTGCGAACGCACGCACGGCATTGATCACGCGAGGCTTGGCCGAATTAACGCGTTTAGGTTTAGAACTCGGTGCCAAGCCTGAAACCTTTACTGGGATGGCCGGATTAGGTGACTTAATTCTTACCTGTACCGACAATCAGTCGCGCAATCGGCGTTTTGGCCTTGCCTTAGGGCAGGGGAAAAGCGTTGAACAAGCGATGAAAGATATCGGCCAGGCGATTGAAGGTTATCGAAACACTAAAGAGGTGGTGCTATTAGCACGGCGTCATGGTGTGGAGATGCCGATTTGCGAGCAGATCTACGATGTACTCTATGGTGATACCACGCCTCAGCAGGCTGCTATCAACCTGCTGAGCCGGGCACGCAAATCAGAGTAATTGGTGCGCGATGGTTTGCCATTGCGCGTCAAATTCCTGCGTGGGTGCTTGTTTAAATTCAGAGCGCACAAACTGCGCGATTTTGCCATCGGCATAGGCCATCAATAGATTCGCCAATACTCCCTCATCCAAGCGTGTTTGCACGTTTTCACGTAAGCGTCGTTCGCGCAAAGCTTGTTTCAAATTCGCTTCGATTTTGCCAAATAGATTTTGCACCCGTGAACGTAACCGCTCATGCTCACCCATCAGCGCGTCACCAGTGAGAATTCGCGTAATCCCGGGGTTGCGCTCAACAAAGGTGAGCACCACCACCAAAATCATTTGGCAGCGCCGCAAGGTATCTTTTTCTGCTTCAAGTACCTTGTTGATATTGCCAAGCACCGCTTCTTCAGTGAATTCAATCAAGCCTTCAAACATCCGCGCCTTCGACGGAAAGTGGCGGTATAGCGCAGCTTCGGAAACGCCCAGTTCGGCGGCCAAGCTTTTGGTGGTGATGCGCTGACCCGGGCTGGTTTCTAGCATTTGCGCTAGGGTGCTAAGGATCTGTTCCTTGCGGTTAGGTTTCTTCTCGGTCATTTGCAGTGACTCTCTTATTGGGATTGTAATACGGTCAGTTGGCGTAAGATTTGCTCCGCGATTTGCGCTTTACTGGCGCGCTCCAGCGCACGTTGCTGCAGCGTGCCGTTGGTGTCTTGCCAGAACAAGGTCATCGCATTGCTATCGCTATTAAAACCGATGCTGCTATCGCTAACGTCATTGGCCGCAATCATACTGAGTTTCTTACGCTTTAATTTATCGGCAGCATAGTGCGCGACAGCTTGGGTTTCGGCGGCAAAACCAACACACAAGGGTGGATTCTGGCGTGCTGCAACCGTGGCAAGAATGTCAGGATTACGCACCAGTTCGAGCTGCATATTTTCATGCTGTTTTTTCAGTTTTTGCGGGGCTACTTCGGCAAGGCGATAGTCAGCGACTGCCGCACAGCCAATAAACACGTCGGCACTGGCAATGACACTTTCGACTGCGGCCAGCATTTCAGCCGCGGTTTCAACTTGGAGGGTGCGTACGCCCGCCGGTGGCGTGAGTTGCGTTGGACCGGACACCAGAGTCACCTCGGCACCTAAACGTTTGGCTTGGGCGGCAAGGGCATAACCCATCTTGCCGGAGCTGTGATTGCTCAGATAGCGCACCGGATCGATAGGTTCGCGCGTGGGGCCTGCAGTGATGACCAGGTGTTGTCCGCGTAAAGGAGCATCACTTGGTGCCAACAATTCGACCACAGCATCACGCAACGCCAGTGGTTCCGGCATACGGCCAGCACCGACATCGCCACAGGCTTGCGCGCCACTGTCCGGTTCAATTAGGTGAAAGCCGCGCTGTTCAAGTAATTGCAAATTGGCTTGCACCGCGGGTGCCGACCACATTTGTTGATTCATTGCCGGCGCCAACATGATCGGCGCCGTGGTTGCTAGGCAGAGAGTGCTCAGAAGATCATCAGCAAAGCCATGAGCAAGCCGAGCGAGAGTGTTGGCACTGGCAGGCGCAACGATAATCACGTCAGCCCATTTTGCTAACTCTATATGACCCATAGCTGCTTCAGCAGCAGGGTCGAGCAGATCGTGATGAGTTGGATGGCCAGAAACGGCTTGCATCGTCAGCGGCGTAATAAATGCTTGTGCGCCTTTGGTCATAACCACGCGCACGATAGCACCGAGATCGCGCAAGCGGCGCACCAGTTCGGGGCTTTTATAAGCGGCAATACCACCGCTTACGGCGACCAGAACATGACGGCCAGCGAGCGTTTTGGATAGGGTTTCAGTCATAGTAAGTCCTCACCAATCATGTGCTTAACAGTAGCACGAAAACACTTCTTTACGCACTCTTAAACTTGTAAGCGCAGTGCAACTGCTTAGATTTTCAGCAGCAACACTGAACCTAACCACCCCCCAATTGTGTGCAGCGCTGATGTTAGACTGCGTTAAGCAAATGGACCAAGGAGCACAGGGATGGTAAGTGTGAAGGAATGGCCGTTACAAGAACGGCCTCGCGAAAAAATGGCGGAGTTAGGCGTTGCAGCGCTAAGTGATGCTGAACTATTAGCAATTATGTTAGGAACTGGCGTTCGTGGTAAGGATGTCGTGACTTACGCCCGTGAATTGCTTAATGCCTTTGACGGTATTGGCGGTATGCTCGGCGCTCCCGCCGCGTTGCTACTCGAACAACCAGGAT
This sequence comes from Pseudidiomarina atlantica, assembly GCF_000753735.1. Classification (GTDB taxonomy): domain Bacteria; phylum Pseudomonadota; class Gammaproteobacteria; order Enterobacterales; family Alteromonadaceae; genus Pseudidiomarina; species Pseudidiomarina atlantica. The sequence continues at coordinate 83,168 of NZ_JPIN01000013.1, forward strand.
TAGGCCCAGCGCGAGTGATGCAGTTGCAAGTCATTATGGAAATGTCACGCCGCTATCTGGCATGGCAGCTCAAGCGTTCCGAGGGCTTTACCCAGCCGTCGATGGTTGGGGATTATTTAACCGCCCAACTGCGCCATCAGCAGCGCGAAGTATTTGTTGTCTTATTACTGGATAGTCAGCATCGCCTACTCAAATATGTTGAACTGTTTCAAGGCACGATCAATGCGGCACCCGTGTATCCGCGTGAGATTATTAAATTGGTAATGCAACATAACGCTGCAGCGGTCATTTTGGCGCATAATCATCCGTCCGGGGTTGCGGAACCAAGCCAAGCGGATCAACGCGTCACCGAGCGTTTGAAAAAAGCTTTGAATATGATCGACGTCGCTTTACTGGATCACTTTGTCATTGGTAGCGGAGCGCCAGTTTCATTTGCCGAACGCGGGCTGTTGTAGTAGAGTAGCGCCACCATCTGAACGATCAAAAAGATCAAAAAATAACGCTGATCTCTTGATTACCGAGCCGGTTTACTGTATAAAATGCGCCCTCGGATTCAAGGCAAGGCCGCGATGGGCGACAGGCGAGCTTGTAAGCAATTTTTGGAGTAAATAAACGATGTCACGAGTATGTCAAGTTACAGGAAAGCGTCCGGTTACCGGTAATAACCGTTCACACGCGCGCAATGCGACCAAGCGTCGTTTCCTGCCGAACCTACAATCTCACCGCTTCTGGGTAGAATCAGAAAAGCGTTGGGTGAAGCTGCGTATCTCTACTAAAGGTATGCGTATTATTGATAAAAACGGTATCGACACTGTGCTTGCAGATTTGCGCGCACGTGGCGTTAAAGTGTAAGGAGCAGTACCATGCGCGATAAAATTCGTTTAGTTTCTTCTGCCGGTACTGGTTACTTCTACACTACCGACAAGAACAAGCGCAACATGCCAGAAAAATTTGAGATCAAGAAATTTGATCCAGTAGTTCGTAAGCATGTGATGTTCAAAGAAGCGAAAATCAAATAATCGATTTCGTTTGCTTAAAGCATCAAAAAACCCAGCTCCGGCTGGGTTTTTTATTGGCTGTCATAAGATCATTTTAGCGGGTGGGGTCGACAATACCGCCAATACTCGCGTTTAAACGATACCAGCCGGTGATACTGTAACGATCGCGTTGCCCGGCAAGCACTTCATGCACAAATACGTCACTTAGAAAAACCACAAGCTTACCCGCTTCAGGTAAGACTGTTTCAAGCACTTCACCACGGTCACCGTAAATCACGAGTTGACCACCGTCGGCCTCGGTCCATTCCGGATTTAGATAAAACACCGTCGTCAGAATACGATTACTGCGCCCTTTAAAGGCATCTAAGTGTTTTCGGTAGAACGCCCCTGGTGGGTAATGGGCTAGGTGACATTCGTAATCGAATAACCCCATAAACAAGTAACGATTAATCTCCACTCGCAGCTGATCCATCATCCGCAGATAGGCGTTCTCATACGGCACTTCGCGCTGCAACCAACGGATTTTATCTTGTCGCACAGCGGAATTGGTAGTGTATTGATCGGCGCGACCAATTCCGGCCTGTTGCCAATCTTGCGGGGCGAGCTGGGTGGCATATTGATAGAGTTCATGACATTGTTCGGGCGCCAAGAACTTAGGTACAATCACGTAGCCTTGCTCCGCCAATCGATCGAGATCGATAGCATCAGTAGCAAAGTCTTGAGCGGTAAGCGTTAGTGCAGCGTCAAGCATGATTATCTAGTTTAAGGTTGAGAACGAAACCGCGCGAATATAGAGTGAATTCATCGTAAACACAAGAGAAACGAGATGCCAGAATTACCTGAAGTTGAAGTCAGTCGGCTAGGCATAGCGCCGCATTTGGAAGGGCAACAAATTGCCCAGATCGTGGTGCGGGATCGCCGCCTGCGGTGGCCCATTCCGAGCGAGGTGGAGCTACTTGAAGGTGCCTTGATTGAGCGGGTGGAACGTCGTGCAAAGTACCTGATTCTGCATACCGACAAAGGTTTTTTGATTTTGCATTTAGGCATGTCCGGCAAGTTACGAGTGGTGCCGCACAACAGCTTGGTGGTGAAGCATGATCATTTCGATTTGATCTTAACCAATGGCCAGTGTTTGCGTTTCAACGATCCGCGTCGATTTGGCTGTGTACTTTATAGTGCGGAGCATCCGAGCACTGCCCACCCCTTGCTGGTTGAGTTAGGTCCAGAGCCGCTCACCGAGGCTTTTACCGCAAGCTATTTACACGCCAAAGCGCAAGGCAAGTCACAAGCCGTGAAGACCTTTATTATGGATAACCATGTGGTAGTGGGCGTTGGCAATATTTACGCCAATGAGGCGTTATTTAAAGCCGGCATTCACCCTAAGCGTGCCGCGAGTCGAGTCAGCCTAGCGCGTTATCAACGGTTGGTGCCGATTATCAAAGAAACACTGACGGCGGCGATTGCGCAGGGTGGCACCACACTGCAAGACTTCACTCAGGCCGATGGGCAACCTGGATACTTCAAACAGCACCTCAATGTCTATGGGCGTGGTGGCAAACAATGCATGGTCTGCAAAACGGAACTCAGCGAAATTCGCCTGGGCCAACGTAGCACCGTTTATTGTAAGCAGTGCCAACGCTAGTCAAGCGTGCCATAAAAACTCCGCCAGGCGCTTATAAAGCCGTCTGGGTCGCTGATAAAGGGGGCATGGCTACAGCTTGGGGCAATGTAGCTGCGACTGTGCGGCGCTAAGGCATCGACTTGCGTCACGACCTGCGCGGGTACGAGCGCATCGAGGCGCCCATAGATACGGAAAAATGGCATCTGCAAGCGTGATAACTGTGCGCGCAAATCGACTTGTGCGAGCATATCTAAACCGGCGTCGAGCACCTCTACCGGCGCCATCGGTTTGCTAAATAACCATTCCTTGATCGCTTTTACATCGGCTTTGGCGTGCGGACTACCGAGTGACTGTAGCGCTAAGAAACGCTCCACCGTACGGCGAAAATCCTTACTCAACTGTTTACCGAATTGACTCAGTACTGACGGTTCGATACCGGGCCAAGCGGGTTCCTGCGCAGGGAAGTAGGGCGACGAAGCTACGGTCGTGAGACTCTGCACGCGTGCGGGTGCCTGCAACGCAATTTGGGTAGCCACCAAACCGCCCAGCGACCAGCCGATCAAATGGCAACGTTCAGGCAGTGCGGCGAGCGTTTGATTGCACAACTCACTGAATTCTAGCCGGACGCCATCCGGCCATGGCGAATCACCATAACCGGGTAGATCCATGCGGGTTAGGCGGCCCAATTGGCTTAGCGCTTCCGTCACCGGCGTCCAAATCAGACCGTTGAGTCCCCAGCCGTGGAGTACAACGATATCCGCTCCGCTCCCACTGACGTCGGTCCAAACTTTGCCTACCATAAAAGGTCCTCACCACTGCTTAAGGAAAAGCTCATGGTAACCCTGCCTCAACTGCTTGCCAAGCTGCCACTTGCCTGTTGTTGGCTCTGTGCCGAGCCGCTATTGGCGCACGAGCGCTTAGGATTTTGTCGCACTTGCTATAGTGATTTACCACGGTTGCCGCCAAGCTGCGTGCATTGGCGTGCGCCGGCGCAGGCGCAAGCCTTAGGGCGACATTGGTTTGCGGCCTTAGCGTGGCAGGCGGACAGTCGCCAACTGGTGCAGGATTTTAAATTTCGTCGGCGACCTGATTTAGTCCATTGGTTAGCGCCGATTTTGGCGGCTCAACTGCAAGCCTGTTATCGACAGCAGGGGGCTGAGTGGCCTGATTTAGTGGTAGCGATGCCGATGAGCCGTTCACGTTGGCGGCAACGTGGCTATAACCAAGCTGCGCTATTGGCGCAGGAGGTCGCTGAATTACTGCAAGTACCCTTTGCCGCAGGAATGCTGCGCCGCTTACATGACGAGGCCAAGCAGCATCAACTAGGGCGACAAGCACGCTGGCAGAATATGGTAGAAAGTTTGCACTGCACGCGATCGGTTGAAGGGCTTAGCGTCGCGGTTGTGGATGATGTGATTACTACTGGGGCTTCGATGACAGCAGCCACTGCAGCGTTGCTCCGCCGCGGGGCTACAGTAGTTGACGCGTGGGCTCTATGCTTTAACGAGCCGCACGCGCCAGGACAGGTTGAGTAATGCTTAGTGCGCTGCTTCTTCAGCTTCTGCCGCTGCTGCTGCGGCATCCTCGTCGCCGTTGGCGAAGGCGTTGATGGCAGGCGCCATGAAGATGGCGTTACTTAGCAACTTAGCGCTGCCCCAGAAGAAGGCACGGAAGTTCACGTCATCAGCTAAACCGATAACACGACCGCCACCGTAACGATGTGCCACAAGCGCTGCTTTGCCAGCCATCACTTCACGGTTTTCCTTAGCAGCATAACCGCTTAACAGGGGTTCTTGTTGATAGCGGGCAACGGTCACAAACGGTGACTCCGGCACTTCCATCGCATTCAAGCTGTCTTTAAAGACCGGCAGGGTATTGCGCGGGAAGCCAAACGTCATTGGGTGACTGGTATCTAGGTCGACACCGAAAATAGCACCAGCGACCCGACGTTTGCCGTAATAACTATCGCGATCGGCGTAGGTAAGTGCGCTGCTATCAAACTTTTCGGCAAAGGCGTCATCGCTAACAAAGGTTGCGGCGAGAATTTTTTGTTCCGCGAGCCACTTCGCGCCACCTTGCTGGCCGATCACAGTACCACCGTCACGGACCCAATCTTTCAGGCGTGAAACACTGCTGTCATTGAGTGTGTAATAGCTGCCGTCGACTAACAGAATGTGGGTATAGCGGCTCAAATCGACGCGACTGAAGCGATCGCTGTCAATCATGCTGACTGGAATGCCGACATGACGATCGAGGTAGTACCAAGCCTCACCATTTTCGTACATGTTGACGCCATCACCGACCAGCATCATTACGCTTACCGGTTCCACCGGACGTAGGTTACGACTCCCTAAATCCATTCCTTCAGGGGTTAAGCCGGAGGCAATACTGTGTACCAGAAGGCCGTTGCGTTGCGTGATCTCTTGCACGAGCGCTTGCACTTCTTGCCATGGTTTTTCTTGATAAGCGCGCGTAACAACCACTGCGCCTGGCTCAAATGCATGCTGACCGTCAACCACGTTGGCGGTAAATGCTTGATCGGCTTGACGCACGTGCACGCCCGCCTCGGTGAGCTCTTGCAATGCCCGAGGGGCAAAGTAATGGTGCCAGTCAAAGCCATAGGCAACCGCATTCGGAACAAGACTTACCGGTGTATTGGTGGTCGCTTGTGCAGTTGCATCACTGTAACGAACGCGCGCATCGGTTGGCGCGAATTTCAAGTTAAATGCGAGCGGTAGGGTCCAACCCGAGACATCATAAAAGGTATTATCGCGGAAGCTTTGCTGAGTCGAGAACATCGCACGAATGAGGCGATATTGCGGCTGCTCTAATGGCACATAATAGCTGCTGCCTGGCTTGAAGGTCATGCCATTTTCTTCGACTTCAGCGGTCAACGGATACACTTGGACTTCGTGCTGACGCAGAATTTCCAATAAACCCTCAACGCGTGCTGGGTCAGTTTCGTCGCCGAACAGATAGCCACGGAAGTCGGCATCGCCAGCAGCTTCAATAGCGCTGTCGAAGAAGCGCTGTTGATAATCCAAAAACGCAGATTTGTTCTCATGAGCACCATACATGGTCGTCAATGACGTGGTGAACTGGTTTTGGATGGTGAACGGGAACTCTAGCAAACCATTAATTGAATCTTGCGCATGACCACGGCTTGAAGCTTGTTCAAACAGAATGCCAATCGCACCTTGTACGTCTGGGTAGGTTGAGCCTTTACCTACGTAAAAGTCATCGAAGGCTTCCTCAGTGAAGTACAAACGACCTTGTTCATCGAGCGCTGCAGCATGACCTTCAGCAAGTTTGGCGGTCAGTGTGACGTTCTCTTCAGGAGTGTTTGGATTACGTCGCGTCGGAATTCCAGGCTGGAAGAAGAAGGTGCTATCAGTTCCCATTTCATGGAAGTCAGTAAGTACGTTTGGTTTCCACTTTTGGAAGTTGACAATACGCGCCCGCGATTCAGGGTGTTGTAACAGCAACCAGTCGCGGTTCAGGTCAAACCAGTAATGGTTGACGCGGCCGCGTGGCGTGCCTTGTACGTGCTCGCGGTGCTGCGGATCGCTGACCAGGTTTTGGCTACGATGCTGATTTGCCCAATTGGCAAAGCGCGCTAGGCCGTCTGGGTTAAAGCTGGGATCGAGCAAAATAATCGAGTCGCGCAATACGGCTTCGATTTTCTCGCCTTGTGCCGCAGCCAGGTAATAGGCGTAAAGCAAGGCAGCGTTACTGCCACTTGGTTCATCACCATGAATGCTATAGCCCATATACAGCACTAGTGGCGCAGTTTCTGGGTCACCATCGCGGTTCGGGTCGGCAATCGCTAAGTGCGCATCACGGAGAGCGTCGATATTCTGATGATTCTCCGGCGTGGTGACCGTGATCAGCAATAAAGGACGCTGCTGGTGCGTGCGCCCAGTGTATTCAAGGCTAAAACGATCACTTTTTTCAGCGAGGATTTCCATGTAGCGGACCAGTTGATCATGGCGCACATGCCATTCACCAACCTGATACCCCAACACTTCTTCTGGAGTTGGAATGCTGGGATCATAAGTCACGTCTTGCGGCAAATAATCTGCCAGCGAGAGTTTTGCTGCGCTGGCGCTGGTAGTGACCAGCAGCAAAGCAACGAAAAGCTGTTTTATCAAACGCATAATCAAGTCCTAAGTGAATTATTATCGCTTTAACCTAGCAAAATGCTGGCTTTCACCCAAGCAGCTTACTATGCAATGACCGATTTTTGCGATAAGATATACCTTACTAAATTACTCAAGTATAGGAGTGAGGTGGTTAGCCCATGATTCGTATTACAGAAAGCGCTCAAGCGCATTTTCGCAAATTACTTGCCGAACAACCGGATAACACGAATATCCGTGTGTTTGTGGTGAACCCGGGTACCCCTACTGCAGAGTGTGGCGTGTCTTATTGTCCGCCAGATTCTGTTGAACCAGATGATGAAGTATTGCCATTTTCTGGCTTTGACGCAGTGGTGGACTCTGGTAGTGCACCGTTTTTGCAAGACGCCGTGATTGATTTTGAAGAACAAGAACTTGGCTCGCAGCTGACCTTGAAAGCACCTAACGCGAAAGCGCGTAAAGTTGCTGATGACGCACCGCTGATCGAACGTGTTGAGTACGTTATTCAAGCAGAGATCAACCCACAACTTGCCAACCATGGTGGTCGCGTTGCAGTGAATCAAATCACTGATGACGGTTTTGCCATCTTGCAATTTGGTGGAGGTTGTAATGGTTGTAGTATGGTTGATGTGACGCTCAAAGAAGGCATTGAGAAAGAATTGTTACAGCGCTTCCCTAGCGAATTAAAAGGCGTGAAGGACGTTACCGAGCACCAGCCTGGTGAACATTCGTACTATTAAGCGAGTGTAAAGATCGGAAGTTGTATAAGTAAAAAGTGATCCCAAACATTTTGTCCCTGCGTAGTGGAATTTGCCTATTACACGACGAGGAACAAATCATGAATGGGATCACGAAATTTAGTATACCCGCGATTGCGGTTCTTATGCTAGCGGCTTGTGGTAGTGATAACGACGATCCAGTAGTGGTTGTCGAGCCACCACCACCGCCTCCGCCGCCAGCTTCAACTTACGTTCGTGTGCACCATGCAGTAGCGGACGCACCTGATGTGAATGTTTTAGTCAATGGTAACGCAGCACTTGAAGGCGTGCCGTTTGGCGCTTCATCGGAAGTACTCGAACTCGAAGAAGCCTCTTACAGTATCCAAGTCGACGGTATTTTACCTGATGGCTCAACTGCGACCGTGATTGGTCCGGCTGACGTCGATCTGGGTGGCGACATGCGCTATGAAGTCTTTGCTGTGGGTAAAGTAAGCGATGGCAGTATCCAGCCGTTGATTTTTGCCAACGATTTTTCTGCGGTAACAGCAGGCAATGCGCGTGTGGAAGTTGTGCATGCGGCACCAGATGCTCCAGCGGTTGATATTTTCGTCACTGCACCAGGCGCCGATCTGAGCGCTGAAGCAGCCGTCACAACACTCGCGTTCCTTGATAACTCAGGCCAAGTCGAAGTCCCGGCCGGTGAATACCAGATCCGTGTGACTGTCGCTGGTGAGCCAGCTTCAGTGGTCTATGACAGCGGCGCAGTAACCTTGCCCGATGGCGCAGATTTAGTGGTTGCAGCAGTGGCTAACACCATGACTGGCGCATCACCTATCGCGTTGCAAATCGCCGATGGCTCAGGTGCAACCGTGTTACCTGACGTCAATGCGGGTGCCGACATTCGTGTGGTCCATGCCAGCGCAGACGCGCCTGCCGTGGATGTAACGGTCAATAATGCTGCCAGCCCAGCGATTGCCGACCTTGCGTTTTTAGACGCGACTGGTTTCATCAACTTACCTGCTGCAGACTATCTGATTGATGTTGCCGCGGCTGGTGGTGACCCTGTGGTTCTAGATGATGTCCCGCTAGCGCTGTCTACCAGTGACAAATTGAGCGTCTATGCAGTTGGTGCACTGGGTGATGGTTCGTTGACTCTTGCAGCTGTTACCGACATGCAGCGTCGCGTCAGTACTGAAGCACAAATTCAGTTGGTCCACGCTTCTCCAAGCGCAGGTGATGTCGATATTTACGTCACTGCGACGGATGATATCAGCGAAGCGCAGCCAGCTTTCTCGGCAGTGCCGTTTAATCCAGAAGCTTTGGCATCGACAGGCTATGTATCATTGTTGCCAGGCGACTACGTGGTCACAGTGACCTTGGCAGGTACCAAAACTGCAGCGATCGGTCCGATCCCACTGACCCTTGAAGGGGGTGGTATTTACACCGCCGCAGCAGTAGACATGACAGGTGGCGGTCTGCCTCCGCAGCTGATCTTGTTAGATGACTTGGCGCCGGCGCAGTAAGTAAACATACTGACTTACGCCACGCGCAAGTAAAAAAAGACTCAATGCCAACCACAGACCGTGGTTGGCATTTTCTTTGGTAAACCACCACTGGCCTGCGATTGCAAGTGGGGCGAACACGAGCAACGCGCTCACCGCCATAGTGTCGCGCATCGCACGCGCCCAACCTAAACCAATAAAAACGCCATCGAAATAATAGCTCCAATGGCCAAGTAGGGGGACCACATAAATCCACGGCAGGTAAACTTCTGCAGTGGCGATGACCTCAGGTAAATCGGTCAGTAGCTGGACAATAGAGCTGCCAAAGCCCCAAAACAAAGCACTATAAATGACCGCAAAAATGAGTGACCAAATGAGTGTAAGACGCAGCCAATAACGTACTTCAGCACGATTTTTTCGCCCGACTGCGGCACCGGCGAGTGCTTCGACAGCATAGGCAATACCATCTAACCCGAGTGAAATAAGCATCAAAAACTGCATTAATACCGCGTTGACGGCTACGTATAAATCGCCAAAGCGGGCGGCATAACCGGTCATGGTTGCCATACAAAGCTGCAGTAACAGCGAGCGAATGAAAACATCGCGATTCATGCCAAAGAACGTCGCAAAGTAAACACGCTCAAATTGCCAATGCTGGGGCTTTGGGAGTAAATCACGCAACATCCAAAGACCCAATAGTGCCGTGCTCATTTCAGCGGTAACCGATGCCCAAGCAGCACCGGCGACATTCATATTGAGCCCCAAAATCAAGATAACGTCAGCAACGACATTAACGGCGTTGGTAAAAATAACCAGTATCATCGCTTGCTTGCTCTGTTGCCGTCCAAGCAACACACCCAAAACAACCAAGTTAATAAGCGCTGCAGGCGCTGCCCACAATCGTATATCGATATATTGCGTTGCGTAGTGTTTGAGATCTGCAGAGGGCGCAATAATCCACCAAGCAAAATCCGTAATCAGCGGGCTTGCAAGCAGAATCAGCAGTCCCAGAACAACGGCAAAGCCAATCGCATGCAGTACTATACGGCGTTGCTCACTGACATTTTCGCGCCCGAAAGAGCGTGCAATTTCGCCAGTTGTGGTCATCCGTAAGAAAATAGCGAGCAAGAAGATAAAACTTACTACCATAGCGCCAAGTGCTACTGCACTCAGGTAGATCGCGTCGGGTAGATGCCCTATGATGGCAGTATCTACCAGCCCTAGCAGTGGGGCGGCAATATTCGAAATGATCATAGGTAGCGCGATGGCAATAATCCGCTGATGCGCCGACCAGCTTCCCCAAAATCGATGGAGGTCCGTAATGCGAGCGTTGGGATTTGGCTTACTTTGGCTCATTCTTGTTCCGTTCAGTCATGCTGCTGAGCATGGAGTGGTGGTGCTACAATATCATCATGTAGGTGATGATACACCGCGGGTTACCTCAGTTACAGCGGCTGAGTTGGAGCAACATTTCGCTTACCTTAAAGAGCATGACTATAAGGTGGTTTCGCTTACTGAGGCAAAGGAATTGTTAGCGCAAGAGCAGGTTCCCGACAAATTGGTCAGCATTACCTTCGATGATGGTTGGCGTAACGTTTACGACAATGGCCTTGAGATTTTCAAAAAATACCGTTATCCCTTCACCATTTTTGTGAATCCTTACCTGATGGAGCAAACCCCACGAATTTATATGAGCTGGGAGCAACTTCGTGAGTTGACTGAATATGGTGCAACTATCGCCAATCATTCACAATTTCATGAACACATGACTTGGCGTGACATAGGACAAGACGAAGCCGCATGGCAGCAACGTCAACTCACGGCGATAGTTGAGGCGCAGCGAGTGATAGATGACGAACTTGGTTCGCCACAGCCGCGGCTGTTTGCCTATCCGTACGGTGAATATGATGCCAAGTTAGCGAAGCTGCTCGCAGAGCAGGACTTTCTGGCTTTCGGTCAACATTCCGGGCCCTGGGGCCGGTACACTAAAGCGACTGAAATTCCACGTTTTCCAGCCTCGGCAAATTATGCCAACTTAGACACGCTAAAGACAAAAATAGGCAGTTTGCCATTACCAGTGACAGCTCATGAACCGGCTGAAATGGAAGTCGCGTCTGACGTCGAAGAGGTAAATGTTCGGTTACACATTGCCGTTAGCGATGATGTGCAGCTGCAACGTATAAACTGCTTTTATCAGGGCGACGTGATACAGCCAAATGTGGATGATGAAGGTATAGAACTAACCTTGTCACAACCACCGATTGGGCGCTCAAGAGTCAATTGCACTTTACCAAGTCGCTCGCTATCAGGTCGATTTTACTGGTACTCGGTGCCGTTAGTGCGCCCCAATGAACAGGGGCGCTGGCCAGATTAGTTGTATTGCGAGGCAATAATTTGAAAGTCATCGATCATCTGCTGGGTATCCACCACAGGGAGTTGTCCCGGTTGATGATCGGCTTTAAAGATAGCGTGCCGCTGCCCCTCTGGATTGATCAAGACAATCGCTGAGCTGTGATTAACGAGGTAATCAACTTCGCCTTCTTCTGGAATTGAGTACATCAAGCCCAAACCGTTGACAAATGGATAGAGGTCTTTGTGCTCAGCTCGAACGCCGACAAATTCGCTGCCAAAATAAGATGCATAAGCTTCGAGCTTTGCCAATGTATCGCGCTGTGGATCAACACTAATCATCCAAACACGAACTGGGCGATCACTTGCGCTCTTGAGCACAGGCATCGCTTTGCCTAAATCAGCCATAGTTGTAGGGCAGATATCAGGACAAGAGGTGTAACCGGTAAACAAAAAGGTCCATTGGCCGGTCAAATCAGCATTTGCCAGTTGACCGCCAGTATGTGCCTGCAGCATAAACGGATTCAGGTCGCGAGGTGGGTTATAAACTAGCGCCCGAGGCTCCTCTTTAGGGAGACCGTTGTAGATCACAACACCAGCAACGAGCGCCACAATAGCAATAAGGGTCACAAGAAGTTTTTGCATGAATTACCTCACTAACGGCAGTGCGGGTGTAACTGCATAATGGTCCACTAACAATAGCACAAACAATACCATTAAGTGCCAAATCGAAAAGGTGAACATCTTATAGGCAGTCGTCTTAGTTGGTGCGAATTTGAGTTTCCATGCATAACCTAGAAACCAAACACTGAGAATACTCGAACCGATCAAATAGATGATTCCAGACATACCTACAATATAGGGTAGCAAACAAATAATCGCGAGCAGAATGGTATAGAGCAGAATCAGTGTTTTGGTGAACTCGATACCGTGGGTGACCGGTAACATTGGGATTTCTGCTTTGGCATAATCTTTCGCACGGTGCACGGCTAAAGCCCAAAAATGAGGCGGCGTCCAAGTAAATACGATCATCACGAGTAAAATTGCATGAGGATGAATTTCGTTAGTAACTGCTGTCCAGCCTAGCAGTGGCGGAGCGGCGCCGGCGAGACCGCCAATGACGATGTTTTGCGGTGTGGCTCGCTTCAGGTACATGGTGTAAACAATGGCGTAGCCAATCAGGCTGGCAAAGGTTAGCCACGCGGTCAACATATTCACCCACAAGGCCAGCACGACGAAGCCGAGCAAGCCGATAACTGCTGCGAAGCTCAGCACATGGCGTGGTGATAGCGCGCCTGATGGCAGGGGGCGACGCAAGGTACGCGCCATTTTCGCGTCAATATGACGGTCTACTAAGTGATTCACGGCTGCTGCCGAACCGGACATCAGACCAATGCCGATCATCGCCGGTACGACAATTTGCCAGCCAACCCACACCGGGCTCGCCAAGGCGATGCCTACCAAGGCCGTAAGCAGTAGCAATAGCACTACGCGCGGCTTGGTAAGCTCTAAGTAATCGCGCCAATGCGCGTGTTTCTTATACGTCATCTCTGTCATACAACTAACTTCCTTCTCGAGCGCTTATTATTATGATTTTTAAGCGTTACGCGCGAGTTTGTAATTCAAGCCAACAAGGCTTAAGAGTAAAAGAGCACCAAATAGGTTATGTGCAACAGCAACACTTAGCGGCAGCATGAAAATAACATTGCTCAGTCCTAGTGCGACTTGCACGATAAGCGCTAAGGTGACCCAATTTAAAGTGCCTTTGATGACACTTGATTGCGCGGTTTTGTAGCCACGCAACAACATCAATCCCACTACCACAATGGTTACAATGGCGCCTATACGATGAGCGACATGCATGGTCATGCGTTCGGCATAGTCGTGCGCGCCGTACTGGTAAGTCACTGCCTCTGGTACCGAGAAAGCGCCCGCGATATCGAGTTGTTCACTCCAGTTGCCTTCGCAAATTGGTAGTTCAGTGCAGGCTAGTGCTGCGTAATTGGCGGCTACCCACCCCCCCAACGCAATTTGCATGAACACAACGACAAGTGCGAAGAAGGCTAAACCAGCGAGCTTACGCGCTTTGGGATCGCCGAGTGGAATATGCACACGCTGAAGCCGTAACCGCAGTAAATACAACAACGACAAAGTGGTAAAGCCGCCGAGCAAATGTCCCATAACCACTAACGGCTGCAGGTTCATGGTCACGGTCCACATGCCAAGTGCGGCTTGAAAGGTCACCAATGCTAATAAGAATAGTGGTAATTTGAGCGGAGTTTCCGGATGCTTGCGCACGCGCACCATAGCGGTAATGGCAATGATAAGAATTAGAATCCCTAAAATGCCCGCGGCATAGCGATGTACCATCTCATTCCAGGCTTTGTGATGTTCAAGCGGAGCATCGGGGAAGAGTGCTTGTGCAGCCGCAGCTTTTTCTTCATCAACCGGCACTGTAAGGTGACCATAGCAGCCTGGCCAATCAGGGCACCCCAGACCTGCGTCAGTAAGACGCGTGTAAGCACCGAGGATAATCACCACCAAAGCAAAAAGAATACTGAAGTTGACTAGTGTCCGCATGGCATCACCCAATCCGTGATAGTTTTAACAAAGTTCTAAGGTCTGAAAGCAAGTTTTTCGCTTCGGCACGCATGGTGGGTTCGTCTGCATGTGTAGGGTAATGCAATACTGCAGTACCAAGCGGGTCAACGATAAAAAGACGATATGCGGGAATACTGTCGAGCTGTTCCACAATTGCTGGCGCAACGATAGTTTCGACCAAAGGTGTTTGGCTAAAGTCGAAGCTCAGTTCAGCGCGGCTCAAGACGATAGGTTTCACCCGATGGCTTTCTTTGCCAAGTGCCACATCAAGTTGATTGATTGCGTAAAAACCTTGTTCACAGGGCGCCCCGCAGGCATCGTCGGCAATCAATACGACGCGCCAGCCATCGGGTAATTGAGCGTTCGTCGTTTCATCAAGGGTAACTGCAGGTTGCACCATAGTCCCTTTATTGGTGGCGCCACCTTGATACCAGCTTTGGTCAAGCACGAACTTTGCGCCGATGACCGGCAACACAAAAGCAAGTGCAACGCCAATCAGCGTTAAACGAGATTTTTTGACAGAAGTCATGCACATTCCTTTTTTGTTTTCGTTATGGAACGTCGGACAAGAAGCAACACCACGAACGCCGCAAACGCGAGTGAAAACCACTGCAATGCGTACGCCTGATGTTTGGCCGGGGACATGACTTGGGGCTCCCATTGTCTTGGCCAGCCATAATTTTCTTGTTCTGAGAGTAGCACTACATAGTCAGCAATTGGAAGCGTTAAGGCGTCACTTATTGCTGCTGCATTGAGCTGTTGAATGCGATAAGGATTGAGACCCGGTTCGATGACCTGATCACCCAGCATAAAGGCGTCGTCTGCCGGAAAGTACAACCAACCGCGCAACGGTTCATCAAGCTCTGGAAGCTCCACTGTCGGCAGCAAGGTACGGTCGTCACCTACTGGGATCCAGCCCAGATTGACAGGAACCAATGCTTGCCGATCTTCTGCCTCGAGCAGACCGATGACCTGATAGCCAACTTGGCCTTGATGAATTTGATTGTCGAGTAAAAGGTAGGTGCTGTGAAACTGACCACCGACCGTCACAGGTTTAAATCTTTGCGCCGTGGTGGGTTGTTGCGGTAGCGGTTGATAACTCGCATCGTTGGCAGCAGTTTGTGCCTGGGTGAAGTCGTCAAACAACAGCTGTTTTTCGGCGGCGCGATCGAGCTGCCAAAATCCGAGCTTGACCATAATCGCAATTGCCAGCAAAGTGAGTGCTGTGGCGATAATACTGCCCCATCGCATCAGCTTGCACCTGTACAGGATTGAAAAATGGTCATTACTGCAAAAATCATCTTGGTACTACTCATGTTTTTTATGGTCTTTAATCTCGGTCGCGCGTTGTTTGTAATGCTCCGCGATGACCCTGACCAACCGCCAATGACGCGCTTCTTAGGTCGCCGCGTCGGCGCCTCTGCGCTCGCCATTCTAATTATTGTGGTATTGCTCGCGACTGGATTACTCGAAGGTAATCCGCGACCGTACTAAGCTTGCGCTTAGCCGGTCGCGATGGGTGAGCTTACAGAACGTAAACGAAGATAAATAAACACACCCAAACCACATCAACAAAGTGCCAATACCAGCTAGTTGCTTGGAAGGCAAAGTGACTTTCCGGCGTAAAGTGCCCCTTTAAGACCCGGAAAAACATCACAATCAGCATGATGGTTCCCAAAGTCACGTGCATGCCGTGGAAGCCAGTCAACATATAGAAGGTGTTGCCGTAAATGCCCGAATCCAGCGTCAGCCCTAATTCTTGGTAAGCATGCACGTATTCAGCGCCCTGCAGATACAAGAAGATAAGACCAAGCACAATGGTCACGGCCAAGAAGCCAGTCAGCTGCCTGCGATTATTTTTCTCAAGACCAACATGGGCAAAATGACAGGTCACAGATGAAATAATCAAGATAATGGTGTTGTATAGCGGTAAGCCCATCCAACCCATCGCACCTGACTCAGTCCCACCGGGCGTTTCCGTCAGCGGCCAGTGCGCAACGAAATCAGGCCATAAGACTGCATTCGTCATCGCATTGTTACCGGCGCCACCTAGCCATTCAACAGCGATCACGCGGGCGTAAAATAAGGCACCGAAGAAGGCTGCAAAGAACATGATTTCTGAGAAGATAAACCATGCCATACCTTGGCGGTACGAGTGTCCGAGTTGCTTACTGTATAACCCAGACATGGATTCGTTGATTTGATCGCGGAACCAACCAAATAACATAATGAGAATGACGGCGATGCCGGCAAACAGTACATTTACGCCCCAGCCGTCGGCGTCTTTACTTGCGTCAATCACGGTGTGACCAGCGCCGAAAGCGATAAGCCCTAAACCTATCGCACCAACGATCGGCCACGGACTTGAAGCAGGCACATAATATTTTTCGTGTTGTTGTTCTGCCATTACTTAATTCCTCACTCCGCTGTCGGCTGAATCGCCGCCAACGCATCAGGTGTCATATTTTGTGTCATGTCGTACATAGTGTACGACAGGGTAACCGTGTGAATGTGCTCTGGAATCTCGGGATCCAAATAAAACTGCATCGGCATAGCTGTTTCGGTACCAGCAGCCAATGGCTGTTGGTTAAAACAAAAACACTCGACTTTATTGAGATAAAGCGAGGCCTCACCAGGTGCAACTGAGGGAATTGCTTGCGCAACCATGTTGCCCCCAGTCGGATTCCGTGCCAGAAAGTTAACCACTTTGGTTTCACCTGGGTGCACTCGTACTGAGCGTACTTCAGGCTCAAATCCCCAAGGCATGCCTTTGTTCACGCGGGTGACAAATTGCACGTTGATGGTTCTACTGGTATCCACTGCTTTGGTGTTTGCAGCCGCTTGTCCGTCAGTAAAGCGGCCGTTAAACCCGGTAAGATCACAGAACACTTCGTACAGTGGTACCAAAGCAAAACCGAACGCGAACATACAGACCACCGTCAGCAGCAGCCGACGGATGATCTTTAGGTTATCTGGTTTGCTTGGTTGCGTGCTCATCTCACTTCACCTCAGGTGGTGTGTCGAAGGTGTGATACGGTGCCGGTGAAGGTACCGTCCACTCAAGGCCTTCAGCACCTTCCCATGGTTTCGCTGGTGCTTTCTCACCACCACGTACACATTTGATGACCAACCATAAGAAGATCAGCTGTGACAGACCGAAGGCGAAGCCACCAATACTGACGATCTGATTAATGTCCGCAAATTGTATTGAGTAGTCAGGAATGCGTCGCGGCATGCCTGCCAGTCCAGCAAAGTGCATTGGGAAGAACAACACGTTAACGGAAATCAACGATGCCCAGAAGTGCAGCTTTGCAAGCCCCATGTCGTACATATGTCCAGTCCATTTGGGCAGCCAATAGTAAGCGGCTGCCATGATGGAGAAGATTGCTCCGCTCACCAATACATAGTGGAAGTGGGCTACGACAAAGTAGGTGTCATGGTACTGGAAGTCGACCGGTGTGATGGCCAGCATCAAACCAGAGAAACCACCGATGGTGAACAAGATAACGAATGCGAGTGCGAACATCATCGGCGGTTCAAAGGTAATTGAACCGCGCCACATAGTCGCCACCCAGTTAAAGACCTTCACCCCAGTCGGCACCGATATCAACATAGTACAGTACATGAAGAATAGCTCAGCAAACACCGGCATACCGGTGGTGAACATGTGGTGCGCCCAGACCAAGAATGATAAGCCAGCAATGGCTGCGGTGGCGTAGACCATGGATGCGTAACCGAATAGTTGTTTTCGTGAGAACGCAGGAATAATGGCCGACACGATACCGAACGACGGTAAGATCATGATGTACACTTCGGGGTGACCAAAGAACCAGAAAATATGCTGGAACATGACCGGGTCACCGCCACCTGCGGCATCAAAGAAACTGGTGCCGAAATATTTGTCGGTTAATACCATGGTCACCGCACCGGCCAGTACCGGCATGACTGCAATCAATAAGAACGCAGTGATAAACCAAGTCCATACGAACAATGGCATCTTCATGTAGGTCATGCCTGGTGCGCGCATGTTCATAATAGTCACAATCACGTTGATCGCACCCATGATGGATGAGATACCCATGATATGTACCGAGAACACGAAGAGTGCCGTTGAATCGCTACTATAAGTAGTTGATAACGGAGCGTAGAACGTCCAACCAAATGCTGGACCGCCACCTTCCATGAAAAGTGAAGCCAGCAGAATTGCGAATGCAAACGGCAGGATCCAGAAGCTCCAGTTATTCATGCGCGGTAAGGCCATGTCTGGAGCGCCAATCATCATTGGTATCATCCAGTTTGCGAGGCCGGTAAAGGCGGGCATGACCGCGCCAAATACCATGATCAAACCGTGCACAGTAGTCATCTGGTTGAAGAAATGCGGCTCAACCAGTTGTAAGCCAGGTTGGAACAGCTCAGCACGAATGACCATTGCCATGGCGCCGCCAACCAAGAACATAATGAAAGAGAACCACAGATATAGCGAACCTATATCTTTATGGTTCGTGGTAAACAGCCAACGGGTAATACCCGACGGCGCGTGATGGTGATGATCGTGATGATCCATTTCGCCAACAACAGTGCTCATAGTCAGGTCTCCCTTATTCGTTCATAAATGCGTTGATATCAGCAGCCTGCACTAGGTCGCCGGTGTCATTCCCCCAAGCATTACGCTCGTAGGTGACCACCGCTGCGATCTCTTGCATGGTAAGCTGATTGCCGAACGCCTGCATTGAAGTGCCAGTCTTACCATTGACCACGATGTCAATGTGACCTTGCATGTCGTTCAGCGCCATGTCTGAACCTTTCAATGCCGGGAACACACCAGGGATACCTTCACCGTTGGCTTGGTGACAGGCAGCACAACTGCCTACATAAACGCGTTCACCGAGCTCCATTGCTTCATCCATGTCCATCGACATGGCGAGCAGACGTTGCTCTTCCTCTTCGGCGCGTTGTTTAGCGGCGACTTGTTCGGCCATCCATGCATCGTACTCAGCAGGTTCTTTGGCAATAACAACCACCGGCATAAAGCCATGGTCTTTACCGCAGAGTTCAGCACATTGACCACGATAGATGCCGGGCTCATCAACTTTGGTCCACGCCTCATTGATCATACCTGGGTTAGCATCTTTCTTGACCGCAAAGTCAGGCACCCACCAAGAATGGATAACGTCATCTGAGGTAATCAGGAAGCGCACTTTTTTACCTGTGGGGATGACCAGCGGACGGTCAACTTCAAGTAGATAGTTCTCCCCTTTATCGAGCTTGTTTTCAATTTGCTGGCGCGGAGTTGCCAACAAACTGAAGTACTCGACGTCGGTATCGAAATATTTGTAGTGCCATTTCCATTGCGAACCAGTCACCAAAACGGTGACCTCAGCTTCACTGGTATCTTCCATTGCAATCAAGGTCGAGGTGGCTGGAATCGCCATACCGATTAAGATCAGAAATGGAATGACCGTCCAAGCGATTTCAACTTTGACGTTTTCATGGAAAGTTGCCGGTTTACGGCCTTTGGATTTGCGATGTCGAATCATGGACCAGAACATGGCCCCAAAAACGACAACACCTATCACACAACAGATATAGAAAATTGTCATGTGAAGGTCATACACGCGTTGACTAATATCAGTTACGCCTTGAGTAAGGTTTAACTGAGATCGCGCTTGGGCAGCGACAGGTGCCATCGCCACAAGCGCACTGATGAGTTTAATACTCACGCTACATCTCCTCTCATTCTTCCGACGCGGTCGAACCACGAATACACCGAAGTGCGAGCCTGAAGAACAAAGAGGTGAGCAGAAAAAGGAACAGCATTTCTGGTCAGAAAATCGCTTTCCCTACTAACCCTTTGTTGTTTTGTATCAATGTTTATTGTTATTTATTGTGTTAGCAGTAAGCTGCCTGATCAAAATACCATGAGTAGATGAAAAAGCCACCGCTAAAGTTAAGAATTTTTTGTGATTGGAAGAAAAAAAAGGCTGCCGAAGCAGCCTTGCAGGGTTCGTCTCAGTTTAGTGGAGTGGGATCTGAGACGATGGGGTATGGAACACAAAGCTATGGGTGTGGCTCACTTTGCTCGCCATTTTTACGCGTTGTGCTACGCGAGGCGATGAAAATCCAGGTAAAAAGCTCAAAACAACGCTGCTAGTTCCGGCTAGAAGTGCTTGTTCAGTAGCCCATTCGCGTTGATCGGCATCGCGCCCACCAACCCAACGAATACGCGAGCGGCTGACACCTGCATTTACCAGTTGCTGAATCACCTCCCGATTACCGCCGATGACCGTCACCCATTGCTTGGTGCGCAAGGCGAGGGACTGAATGCGAGGCATGAAGTTGGCAAAATCTTCAGCTAATAAATGTGCTTCGTCGCCTGCGACGAAGTTGTCTACAGCAAGCTCACGGCTTGCGTGTGGGTAGTTGTATCTCATAACCATGCTCCATTTCGAATCACGCCGACCGCTAACCCTTCAATCGTAAAAAACTGTTGAGTTAAGTCGACTTGAATAGGGGAAAACTCTGGATTTTCAGGATGTAAGAGAATTAAGTTTCCTTTTCGCTCGAAACGTTTAACAGTGACATCATCATCTACACGCGCAACCACGATTTGGCCGTTGCGCGCTTCTTGAGTTTTATGAACGGCGAGTAAATCGCCATCCAAAATACCAATATCTTTCATACTCATGCCGTTTACCCGTAAGAGAAAGTCAGCATGTGGACGAAACAGGTTTTGGTCGACTTGATAGTGACTTTCGACATGTTCTTGCGCCAAAATAGGCTCACCAGCAGCGACTTGGCCTATCAAAGGGAGTCCTTCCGGAATATCTGCATCATTGGCGCCGACCAGCCGAATTCCGCGAGACATGCCTGGCATCATCTCGATCATGCCTTTTTTCGCTAGTGCCTTTAAATGTTCCTCTGCAGCATTTGCTGAACGGAAACCAAGACGCTGTGCAATTTCAGCACGGGTAGGTGGCATCCCAGTTGCGTCAATCGTGTCTTTAATAAGGTCTAAAATTTCTTGCTGTCGCGGTGTTAAAGGTCGCATGTGAATACCTGTTTATCCATACAGTAATACTGTGAGTATATACAGGTGTTTTGAGATCGCAACTTTTTTGCGCACTTTTTTTCTAACAGCATTGCAAAACAATCAGTGGTATCCTTTTTAGGGACTTAATTTCACGGGGGAATGGCATGAGTTGGAGAGGCTTTGTTGGTAAGCTGTTGTATTGGCCAGTGCGCTGGTTAACACGCTTCGAAGTCATTTTCGATGAAGATCTACAAGATCGTATTACACCTGAACACGTTGTGTATGTAATGCGTTCGAGTTCGGTAACCGATCTTTTGGTAGTCAAGCGCGCGCTTGCCAAAGCGGGGCTACCTGATCCCGAGGAGCCGCTGTTGATAAATGGCGTTCGCCATGCCCGTATTATGTATCTTGAGCAAGCACAACCGCGCCGCAACGAGCAAGCAGTAGACGAATTTTTGCAATTGCTACAGTCTCATCAAAAAGAACCTAATTTGAACGTTAAATTGGTACCCATAGGTCTGTTCTGGGGGCGTAAAGCAGGTCAGGAGCCGCGCCAAGGCAAACCCATGGTCGCGGATCTGGATAATCCCGGTCGTTGGCGCAAGTTTTGGCTGGTTTTATTCTCCGGGCGCAATATTTTGATGCGCGCAAGCCGTTCGGTAAGTCTCCGAGAAATGGCCGATCAACACGGCTGCGATAGACGCGTGGCACATAAACTAGCACGGGTGGCGCGGGTTCACTTTGTGCGTTTACGTTATGCGGTCGCTGGGCCAAAAGTGGCGCGCCGCGAACGCGTCATTCAAGAGTTACTGGAAAATCCAGCCATTAAGAAAGCCATTGCTGAAGAAGCGCGCAGTAAGAAAATCACGCCGGAAAAGGCAGCAAAGCGCGCCCGTGAATACCTCGATGAAATCGCCGCCAGTTATAGTGAAACGCTGGTGCGGGTGCTTGACCGCTTTATGGGCTGGATGTGGAGTCGTATCTATAACGGCATTCATGTGGAAGGCGGTGAGCGCATTCGTGAGCTTGCCGAAGCCGGTCATGAAATTGTTTATGTGCCATGCCATCGCAGCCACATGGACTATCTATTGCTAAGTTATGTCATTTACAAAGAAGGCCTTGTGCCACCGCATATTGCGGCCGGGGTGAACCTTGATTTCTTCCCCGCTGGCCCCTTGTTCCGACGAGGCGGCGCCTTTTTTATTCGTCGTAGTTTCAAGGGCAATAAACTTTATTCGACAGTGTTTCGTGAGTACCTCGATAGGCTGTTTAGCAAAGGCTACCCGGTCGAGTATTTCACTGAAGGTGGAAGGAGTCGGACGGGGCGTTTATTGCAGCCAAAAACCGGCATGATCGCCATGACTTTGCAGGGCATGCTACGTGGACAGCAACGTCCAATGTCGATTGTGCCGGTGTACTTAGGCTACGAACATGTCATGGAAGTAGGCACTTATTTGAAGGAACTCAAAGGCAAATCGAAAGAAAAAGAATCGGTTTGGCAGGTGCTTTCAAGCTTACGTCATTTGCGTAACTTCGGTTTCGGCTATGTGACTTTTGGTGAACCACTTAATGTGGGCCAAGCACTCGATCAACTCACCCCAGATTGGCGTGATTCGATCACGCATGGTGCAGAAGAACCTGCGCGCCCGCGGTGGTTGACGCCAACGGTTAACTTATTCGCCGAACAAATTATGCAGCGCATCAACGACGCTGCTGGATTGAACAGTGTTAACTTGACCGCATTGGCATTGTTGAGTGCGGAGAAACGCGCATTGACGCACCAAGAACTAGTTAATCAGCTTGATGTTTACACGCGTTTGTTGCGCGACGTTCCATATAGCAAGCTCGCTTATGTGCCAGCTGAAACCGGCGAGGAACTGTGGCAACTGGCTAAGCGTCACGACAAATTCGTCGTCAGCGAAGATACGATGGGCGAAATGATCAAGCTCGATGGTACCACTGCCATTGCGATGACCTACTACCGCAACAATATCATGCATATGGTGATAGTGCCGGCGTTGATCGCAGCTTATGCCTGTTCGCATAAAGAATTTGGCCTAGCGCCAGTGATTAAACTACTCGAGCAAGTGCAACCGTTGTTAAAAGAAGAGCTATTCATCAGTCATCCGCGCGACCAGATGGCGCTGTGGGCGGAAGCTATTGTCGAGCACTTAGTTAGCGTTGATTTACTGCAGAAAACCGCCGAAGATACTTATCGTACCCATACTCGTGAGACCACTGAGTACTTCCAGTTGCAACTATTGGCACGTGCAGCGAGTGAGACTTTACAACGCTACGCGATTGTCTTTGAGCTATTGCAGCAGGGCGGTGCGCATGGTCGTGCGGAGTTAGAGCAGGCGGCTGTCGACTTGGCGGAACGCCTCAGCGCGATGCATGGCGTAAGCGCACCTGAGTTTTTCGATAAGAAGTTGATCAGCGGTATCATTACGACACTTAAGCGTGAAGATTTCATTGAGGTCAACAGTGAGGGTAATTTTGTCGCCCATGCGAATGTCGCTGAGCTAAGCGATACCATTGATCGCCTGTTAGACACGCCAATCGTGCAGACGATTCGGCAAGCGGTGCAAAGCCGTTTACAGAATAGTAAAAACTAATCAATACCAGTAGCTGGCTGCCACCGCGGCAGCCAGTACCCAGCCGACATGATTATTGTGCAAAAACGCCTGGAAACAACGTTGCGGCTCGCGATACCAAATCATCAAGTGCTGCCAGACAAACAACACCGCGATCGCGCTCAAGCCGAGCCAAAACCACAGCGCAAACTGTAGGTGATAACCCAGCCAACTTAGTAGACCCAGCGTCGCCAGTTGCAATATACCGATGGCGACCCGATCGAAGCCAGCAAATAGGATTGCTGTTGATTTAACGCCAATCTTCACGTCATCGTCACGATCGGCCATAGCGTATTCGGTATCGTAGGCAACGGTCCAACAGATGTTAGCGGCAAACAGCAACCAAGCCGCCAGCGGTAATCCTTGGTTTAATGCGGTAAAAGGCATCAAAATACCAAAGCTAAAAGCAATGCCCAATACCACCTGTGGTAGCTGTGTGAAGCGTTTACAAAACGGGTACAGAATTGCCACACCTGCGGCGACAACACTCAATAGAATCGTCTCTTTGTTGAATTGCAGGACAATTAAAAAGGCAATCAGCAACAGGCCAACGAACAGCGCCAGTGCCTGCCAGCTTTGCACTTCGCCAGTCGCTAACGGCCGTAATTTGGTGCGAGTCACGTGTCCATCAACTTTGCGATCAGCGAAATCATTGATGACGCAACCGGCTGAGCGCATGACGAAAGCACCCAGCAGAAACAGCACCACAACTTTTAACGGTGGATTACCGGATCCGGCGATCAACAAGGCCGCGAGCATGGGCCAAGCGAGTAACAAGGTCCCAATCGGTCGGTCGGCACGCATCAGGCGTAGATAGGGATCAAACATGGTGAGTCTCCCGATAATGCTTGGCTAATGGTGAGGCTCCAATGAATACCTCGGCAACTAAAAGTTGCTGTTCGGCGGCATGAAAACAACTCCGCCGACCCCACAGCGTTTGCGCTGCATAGCCTAACTGTTGATGCAGCCGACCCACCTTAGAATCGGCAGCAAACTGCGATACTTCAACGGCACTACGGCGCAAATCTGGCTGATTAAACAAATGCTCGCCTAACGGTTTATCGCCGAGTGCTTCAAGCTTAAGTTTCGCTGCGGCGAGTGCCTGCAAAGGAAATACACTGCGAGCAAATACCCAAGGCTCGTGATCACACCAGAGAATAACCTCGCGGACAACGCCCCCTGCAATCTCACCTAGCCAGCGGGTTTCGTTGCCAAGCAGCGGCGCTTCACGTTGACCGAGCACTTGTACAGCAAAATGTTGACTGTGGTGTTTGAGCTTTGCCGTTAGCGAGTGTGGATCGAGTAACCAGTCGCCTACCACTGCAGGCCACTGTTCCGCCGCAGTCGGAAAGTGCCAATCGGCTTCACCGGCGTGTGTCACGACAGGATAATTGAGCGCAGGAAAGACAAAACTCATGGTGCTGATTTGCGATTGATGTGTTCAAACATGCGCAGCGCAGCGCCAACTAACAATCCTGAAAGCAGGCCAGTAAGGTGGGCTGTGTTGGCAACATTCACCCACAGCAAGTCGGTATAGCCAAGCGCTAGCCAAACCAACATAAAAATCATCAGACCATTAGGCAGGAACAGCGGATGACTTGGACGCTGCCATCCAACTATTGCGGCGATACCGAACAATCCATAGATAACTCCAGAGAGCCCGCCAAAATAGGGGCCACTGTCGTAAAGTTGTGCGACGTTGGAAATCACCCCGCAGAACACTAAAGCGATGAGCAGGTAAGTAGAGCCATAGGTGCGTTCGAATCGTCCGCCCAAATACCACCACCAAAATACGTTAAATAAGAAGTGCAAGACGCTAAAGTGCAACAAGGTAGGGGTAATGAAGCGCCAAGGTTGCGTCCACGGTAAGTCATTGAAGGTTGGGCTGATGCGCAGCGCCGCAAACACTGACTCGGCAAGTTGTGTGTTCAAGCTAATAAACACCAGCGTAACCAGCACGGCAAAGCTAATGGTAACGAGACCGGCTTGGCGTAAAAGTTGTTGCGGTAGAGAAGGGGTATGCGTCGTTGGAGCTGCTCTGCGCGGCGCCGATTGCAGCTCCGCTTCAGCACCGTCAGGATCCGCTTTAAATTCGTTGATAAGGTCTTTGGCGAGGGCGGTGTAACTAGATTGCACCACCCACAACTCTAACTGGTTCCCTTTTTCACTAACGGTGACAGGAATGCCCCGCTGCTGTAGGTAATGATGCAAGCGACGCATCATCTCAGCATTCTGGGTCACCAGTAGCTTTTGCATGTTAGTTGCGCTCCACCGCTTCAGGATACTGATGCGCCCAAGCGGTAAAGCCACCATCGAGGCTACTGACCGGTTCAATCCCTTGATGGGCAAGGTACTGGGCTGCACCTTGGCTACTATTGCCATGGTAACAAACCACGACGACCGGCTGGTCGTCGTCAAGTTCGGCAAGAAAGTCCGCAAGATTCGCATCCGTCAGGCGCACAGACCCTGGAATATGACCGAGTTCATAAGAGCGCGCATCACGAATATCGGCAAATTTAGCGTTACCGGCCTGCCACAACTCATGCGCAGTAGCAGCGTTGATACGTGAAAACTCAGCCATTGTTTACTCCTGTTGATTGCCGACGTTGGTGCAAAATCAGTTATGCATCCCAGTCCAACACAACTTTACCAGATTGGCCTGAAATCATGATTTCAAAGCCTTTTTCGAATTCATCTACGGGCAAATGATGCGTCAAAATCGGCGATAGGTCGAGTCCCGATTGCAACAGACTTGCCATTTTGTACCAAGTCTCAAACATTTCTCGGCCGTAGATGCCTTTAATGGTGAGGCCTTTAAAAATAACCTCATTCCAGTCGATGGCGACGCTTTGTGGCGGAATGCCGAGCATCGCAATCTTGCCACCATGATTCATGGTCGCCAACATTTGTGAGAACGCTGACGGCACGCCTGACATTTCTAAACCGACGTCAAAGCCTTCTTTCATTCCGAGTTCGGCCATTACGTCTGTGAGCTTTTCTTTACTTACGTCAACCGCGCGTGTGGCACCCATTTTCAAGGCTAACTCAAGGCGATACGGATTAACGTCGGTAATCACCACGTGTCGGGCGCCAACATGTCGGGCGACTGCAGCGGCCATAATACCAATGGGTCCCGCACCGGTAATGAGTACGTCTTCACCGACTAAGTCAAAAGCCAGAGCCGTATGCACGGCGTTGCCGAACGGGTCGAAAATTGCGGCTAAATCATCACTGATGTCATCGGGCAATTTGAATGCGTTTTCGGCCGGAATTACCAAGTATTCCGCGAACGCACCAGGACGGTTGACACCCACGCCGACGGTATTGCGGCACAAGTGGCGGCGACCGGCACGACAATTACGGCAATGGCCGCAAGTGATGTGGCCTTCGCCAGAAACACGGTCACCCTTGGTAAAGCCACGCACGCCATCGCCCATAGCTTCAACCACGCCAACATACTCATGACCGACAACCATAGGTACGGGGATGGTCTTTTGCGACCAGTCGTCCCATTTATAAATATGCACATCGGTACCGCAAATCGCGGTTTTCTTAATCTTAATCAGTAGGTCGTTGTAACCGTACTCAGGTTTCTCGGCATCAGTCATCCAAATGCCGGGTTCTGCATGTAATTTGGCAAGTGCTTTCATAGGTCCTCCGGACACTCAGTGCGCTTAAATAATACCGAGATCTTTACCAATTCGGGTAAACGCGTTGATAGCGCGTTCGAGCTGCTCGCGGCTGTGACCGGCTGACATTTGCGTACGGATACGTGCTTTGCCGCGCGGCACTACTGGGAACGAGAAGCCAATCACATAAATACCTTCTTGCAGCAGGCGATCAGCCATTTCTGAGGCTAATTTAGCATCGCCAATCATTACTGGGATAATGGCATGGTCGGCACCACTCAAGGTGAAACCTGCTTTGGTCATCTCACTACGGAAGAAGGCTGCGTTGTCCCACAACTGCTGACGCAATTCATCACCTTGTTCGAGCATCTCTAATACGCGAATTGAGGCTTGGACGATCGCTGGCGCGACTGAGTTTGAGAATAAATAAGGACGTGAACGTTGACGCAACCAGTCAATCACTTGTTTTTTGCCTGAGGTGTAACCGCCCGACGCGCCACCTAAGGCTTTACCTAAAGTCCCGGTGATGATGTCGACGCGACCCATGACGTCGCAATATTCGTGTGTGCCGCGGCCATTCGCACCTAGAAAACCAGTTGCGTGGCAATCGTCCATCATGGTCAAAGCGCCATATTTATCGGCTAGGTCACACACGCCTTTCATGTTGGCAATTACGCCGTCCATTGAGAACACACCGTCGGTCGCAATCAGAATGTGACGTGCGCCGTCGGCTTTAGCTTGTTGTAGCTGGGCTTCAAGGTCGGTCATATCGTTATTTTTATAGCGATACCGCTTGGCTTTGCTTAAGCGGATACCATCGATGATACTAGCGTGGTTGAGTTCATCACTGATAATGGCGTCTTCTGGCCCCATCAAGGTTTCGAACAAACCACCGTTAGCATCGAAGCATGACGAATACAGAATGGTTTCTTCAGTACCAAGAAATTCGCTCAGTTTACTTTCTAAAGTCTTGTGGATGTCTTGAGTACCACAGATAAAGCGCACTGAAGCTGTACCAAAACCGTGCTCATCAAGACCTTTTTTCGCTGCTGCAATGAGTTCAGGATGATTGGCAAGACCCAAATAATTATTAGCACAGAAGTTCAGCACAGACTGACCATCGCCAACTTTAATTTCCGCGGCTTGATCACTGGTGATAACGCGCTCTGTCTTATACAAACCTTCTTGTTTAAGTTCTTCGAGCTGTTGGTCTAGCTGTTGATAAAAATCATTCTTCATGTAATTCTCCGAGCTTTAGAAGCGTACGCAGGATTGCCTGCTATTCTTGGCTATTAGTTTACCTGATTTGCTAGGTATCGCGCATCCTCATTTCTATTGGCGGAGGAAAATCATGCACAAGCGTGCGATATATCCGGGCACTTTTGATCCCATTACTAACGGCCACGCTGATCTTATCGAGCGGGCGGCAAATTTATTTAGTGAAATTGTGGTTGGCGTCGCCAATAACCCACGCAAGCACCCGATGTTCTCACTCGAAGAACGGGTTGAATTAGTTCGTCAGGTCACCGATCAGTTGCCCAATGTGAGCGTTGTTGGCTTCAGTGGCTTACTCGTCGATTTCGCCAAAGAGCAGGGCGCAACAGTGCTGATTCGTGGTCTGCGCGCAGTCTCGGATTTTGAGTATGAATTCCAAATGGCGAATATGAATAGGCGCCTCTATCCAGGGCTCGAAAGTGTGTTTCTAACACCGTCTGAAGAAAATTCGTTTATTTCTTCAACTTTGGTGAAAGAAGTAGCCTTGCATCATGGCGATGTACGACAATTTACCGATGAACATGTCGCAAACGCCCTAAATGCGAAAATAAAAGCGCGTCAATCCTGACTTAATGCGCACTTCTAAGTGCTTCTTATTGGGTTAAAAAACCGTGAAGATGGCGCAAAAATAGGCGTCTAGGCTACCATTTTTGCGCGTTTCCAGTTAAAATCGCGCCGACTTTTTTGTTTCATTCGATTTTGCTCAGACCAGACCCTTAGGAGTCCACGACATGACTGATCTGGATTTACGCCAGTATGGCATCACAGACGTCACGGAAATTGTCCATAACCCTTCCTACGAACAACTGTTTGAAGAAGAAACCCGCGAAGATTTGCAAGGCTACGAAAAAGGTGTTGTCACCGAGCTCGGCGCCGTCGCTGTAGATACCGGCATCTTTACCGGCCGCTCACCAAAAGACAAATACATCGTTCGCGATGACACCACCCGCGACACCTTGTGGTGGGCCGACCAAGGTAAGAACGACAACAAAGCAATTACCCCTGAAGTCTGGGCTGACCTAAAAGAAACTGTGACTGAACAGTTATCAGGTAAGCGTCTTTTTGTGGTCGACACCTATTGTGGTGCAAATAAAGACACGCGTTTGTGCGTGCGCTTTATCACTGAAGTTGCGTGGCAAGCGCACTTCGTCAAAAACATGTTTATTCGCCCAACGGCAGAAGAGTTAGCGACTTTTAAGCCTGACTTTGTCGTTATGAATGGTGCAAAATGCATCAATGCAAAATGGCAAGAACACGGTCTCAATTCAGAGAATTTCGTTGCCTTTAACCTCACTGAACGCATTCAGTTGATCGGTGGCACTTGGTATGGTGGCGAGATGAAGAAGGGTATGTTCTCGATGATGAACTACTTCTTACCGCTGCAAGGCATTGCCTCTATGCATTGTTCCGCCAACGTTGGTGCAGACGGCGATGTCGCTATCTTCTTCGGCTTGTCTGGAACCGGCAAAACTACGCTATCCACCGACCCTAAGCGTCAACTGATTGGTGACGATGAACATGGTTGGGATGACGACGGTGTATTCAACTTCGAAGGCGGTTGCTATGCCAAGTGCATCAACCTGTCACAAGAAGCTGAACCTGACATCTACAACGCGATTCGCCGTGATGCATTGCTGGAAAATGTAACTGTACGCGAAGATGGCAGTGTAGATTTCAATGATGGCTCGAAAACTGAGAACACCCGTGTTTCTTACCCGATTCATCACATCGAAAACATCGTTAAACCTGTCTCTAAAGCAGGGCACGCAAAGAAAGTTATTTTCTTAACTGCCGACGCTTTCGGCGTATTACCGCCAGTGTCAAAACTGACCAAAGAGCAAACTAAGTATCACTTCCTGTCTGGCTTCACCGCTAAATTAGCCGGTACTGAACGTGGTATTACCGAACCAACACCTACTTTCTCAAGTTGTTTCGGTGCGGCGTTCTTGAGCCTGCACCCAACCAAATACGCTGAAGTCTTGGTCAAACGGATGGAAGCGGCAGGTGCGGAAGCCTATTTGGTCAACACGGGTTGGAACGGTACTGGCAAACGTATCTCTATTAAGGCTACGCGCGCAATCATCGATGCAATTCTGGACGGTAGCATCGAGAATGCCGAGTTCGTCAGCTTGCCATACTTTAACTTAGCAATGCCAACGGACCTGCCAGGTGTTGAAGACAGCGCGATTCTTGATCCACGCAACACCTATGCAGATGTTGCGGAATGGGATTTACGGGCGAATGATCTGGCGCGTCGCTTTGTTGCAAACTTCGAGAAGTTTACCGACAACGATGAGGGTAAAGCCCTCGTCGCGGCAGGGCCACAACTAAGTTAAGGGTGGTCTGCCTTGACCCAATAAAAGCCGAGCCTAGTAGCTCGGCTTTTTTGTTTGCACTGCCCTGAAACATTTGAAAACAGTTTAATGAGCACATTCACTGGCACTACGGCAATGTTGTGGAATAATTCTCAGCAACTTAAAAAGTTGGGAATGTTCCATGCGTATCGAAGTAGAACAAGTTGTGAAGGATTACGCCACGGTCAGAGCCGTGGATGCAGTGAACTTAACGGCAAGCGGTGGAGAGATTCTCGCGTTGCTTGGGCCAAATGGTGCAGGCAAGTCGTCGTTGGTGCGGATGATGGTAGGTTTAACCCATCCAGACAGTGGTTCGATTCGCTATTTTCGCGATGAGCAAGCGGTACAATTGAGCACCTCCGCATTTGGTTATTTGCCCGAAGATCGTGGGCTTTATCAGGACCGTACGCTGGTCGATAATTTACGTTACATCGGGCGTTTGCGTGGTATGTCGAAGGAGCAAACCCAATCAAGTATCGACCAGTGGTTGGCGCGTTTTAACTTAACCGTCCGAGCCAAAGAGCCGATGCGCCAGCTGTCTAAAGGCAATCAGCAAAAAGTCCAGTTGATCGCGACTTTACTGCATGATCCTCAGCTAGTGGTCCTCGATGAACCGTTCTCAGGTCTTGATCCAGTGAATCAAGAGTTTGTATTGACTGTACTGGAAGAACTTCGCCAGCGCGGCTGCACTGTGATCCTAAGTGCTCACCAAATGGCGCTAGTAGAGCGTATGGCCGACAAGCTGGTGTTGATGAATCAAGGCAAAGTCATCGCTCAAGGCAGCCTTGCCGAGGTCCGCAAGCAATTATTGCAGCGCAGCTCGCTGTTCGTTGAATTTGCAACGCCGGTACCAGTTGAGATCGTTGCCGCTTTGCCTGGGGTGGAACAAGTCGAGGTACAGTCGGCACAAGACTTTGCACTGACTTGTAGCGAGCAGGTGGCAACGGAGGTGTTGTTAACGCAGTTGCAGCAACTTGGGCCGGTGCGGCAGTTTAGCCAGCAACAGCAAAACCTTCACGAACTCTACTTGCAGGCGGTGCAATCATGAAACGTTGGCAACAAATTATGCGCATTGGCGGATTTGAATTCCGTCGTTTTTTCAAATGGAAACAAGAGCTCTTTTCGTTGGTCTTGATGGCAGTGTTGTTTGCTATCTCGATTGGTTGGGGTGAGTTGAAAACTTCATTGGAAGAAACCCATCAAGTGGCAGTAGTTGCCCCGTTTGAATTGCCAGCAGTCGCTAACATTGAGTGGCAAGCGATGACTGAAGCTGAACCAGCATTTGCGCTCTTGGGTAAAGAGGTTGCCGGAGTGCTGTTGATTGAGCCAGATCCACAACAGGGCTATCGCGCAGAATTAGTCGCATTAAATAGTGCCGGTTGGCAAGGTCGTGTGCAGACACAGCTGCAAGCGTTCTTGCAACAACAAAAGCTGGGTGACATGAACCTTTCCGAGGAACAAATCGCCGCACTCAACACGCCACCGAGCTTTACTGTCATTATTCAACGCGACGAGGAAGCTGCCAGTTCGGCTGATAAAGCACTGCCATCGTTAATCCTGGTCAGTATTATGGTAGGGGTGTTTGGTAGCTTTGGCTTAATGATGACGGCCATTACTCAAGAAAAACAGCAACGTGTCACCGAACAATTGTTGACTTTGATCACCCCAGGCGAGTGGATGGACGGCAAAATTCTTGGGATCACCTTACACTGCTTAAAAAGCATGGTGACCGTCTTGGTGATCATTGTTTTGGTCATAGTGGTAATGTCTGTCATAGGCGGCGACGCAGTAGAACTGCCCAGTATTAACCTTGAATTAGTGCTCGCGACCTTGTTGTTCGCATTACTTGGTTTAGCCATGATCAATGCGATGATGGCTGGATTTGCGGCCACTATCGATGATCCGAATCACTCAGGGCGCACGGCGATGATGCTGATTCCGGCGCTATTCGTCGGGGCCGGCTTTGGCGTAATGGATTCACCGCAAGGCTTATTAGCACAAATTTTAAGTTGGTTCCCGCTGACTTCTTTTGCCGTCATGCCGATTCGGGTTGCCGATGGTGGTGTCGCTTGGTGGGAATGGCTCGGTAGTTTTGCGGTGCTGATGTTGACGACCTATGTGATTCGCTCGGCCGCGGTGCGGTTGTTCCGCTTGGGTATTACCATGTACGGTAAAGAGCCTTCATGGCGGCTAATGGGCCGCGCGCTCATCGGTCGTCGGGTCTAACTCGAGATCCGTAATAGTGCGATTCCGACCTTGTGCTTTAGCGGCATAGAGTGCTTGGTCGGCACGTCGCATAAGTGTTTGTTCACTGTCGTCAGTTTGATAGCAAGCAACGCCGGAACTTATGGTAATGTGAATATCATTCACAAAAACGAAGGTCGCCACCGTATTACGGATTTTTTCAGCGAGCATTTTTCCCTGTTGGCGATCGCTTGCGGGTAATACAATCAGAAACTCTTCACCGCCCCAACGACCGACGATGTCGGTAGCGCGCAAGTTACTACGGAGTAACTGAGCGAGCTCAATCAAAATGCGATCACCGGTTTGATGGCCGAAGTCATCATTAACGCGTTTAAAGTGGTCGATATCGAGCAAAATCACGCAACAACCAAGCTTTTCATATTTGGCACGGCGCAGTGCGCGACTAAGTGCCTGATCAAGTTTACCGCGGTTGTTTAAGCCGGTGAGCGGGTCAGTGACGGCAATATACTCCAACCTTTCACTATGTTGCTCAAGATATTGAAAAGCTTCGGCACGGGTTTTTTCGATGTGTCGCAGAATCACGATTAAAGCAGCCGTCGCAATGATGATGTTGCCAAATGCGCGCATCGTGAAGGGCGCCGCCTTCCAACCATCGTAGACCTGCGCGATATAAATGAGGATTCCACCGATAACCATCACACTAAGACTAAAGCCCCAAGTACGCCCCAATAAGAAATAGGCAATGGGAGGAAAAATGGTGAGCCAATAAAGTGCGTAATGTTGTCCTGCTGCCATCATTGTGTAGGCAATTAAAACAGCCGCGATGACGAGTGTCGTCAACCAAGCGATAAATTGTGCAGCAGGTGGATGCCAGTAGAGCCATACGAGAAAACCAACGGCAATGGCAAGGCAAAGATAGTGCACTACCGCAAGCAGCTGATTACCTTCAATTAATTGATTGATAACCCCTAAGACGAGGGCAACGAACAGGAGGACCCAGAGCAGGGCCTTTAAAAATTGGACCCGCCGGTAAAGCGGGTCCAGGGGAGAGTGCGCAGGCGGTAACATAGACCTGCTTACCTCGCTTATTGAAGTTGCTCAGCGTGCGGTAGTTCGTGGGCTGGTGCTTCGGTAGCGCCTTCTTTCAAAAAGCTATCCATCCAGCGCATCAAGCGCATGCTGTAGTCAAGTTGGGCGGCGACGCGGCGGTTACCGTGGCCTTCACCCGGATAGAGCACTAAACGTACAGGTACATTACCATGGGTTTTCAAATAACGATACAACTCCATGGATTGGCTCGGATGCACCCGTGTGTCTTCTTTACCGTGCATGATAAGAATAGGTGTACGTGCTTTTTCGGCATGATAAATCGGGCTACGCTCAAGATACCACTGCCATTTTTCCCATGGATAACTGCGTGCGTGTACGGCATGCATCTCTTTGGCGATGTCAGTCGTACCAAATTTCGAAATGTTGTCGCTAATACCAACAAACATGACGCTGGCAGCCCAATGCTCGGTTTGAGCGGTGGCACCCCATGCGGAGGCAAAACCACCGTAGGAACCACCGGTAATGCCGGCGCGCTCGCCATCGACTAAGCCCATTTCGACCAGGGCATTTTTACCATCGACAAGGTCATCGAATTCTTTACCAGCGTAATCGTTTTGCCCAAGCTTTGAGAATTCAACGCCGCGTCCGGTACTGCCACGATAATTAGGGAAGAACAGTGCATAGCCTTGTTGGGCGGCATATTTTACTGGGCTGCCGTAGCGGTCGAGCCAACCATTACTGTAATGCGCTTCAGGACCACCATGGACCACGGTGATTAACGGATAGCGCGTGCCTTCTTGGTAATCGGTCGGGTAGACCAAAATACCTTCCAATTCAAGGCCATCACGGGCTTCGTAGGTGATGGTTTCTTGGCGTGGCATGGTGATTTCAGCCAACCATGGGTTGGAATCGGTGACGCGCAACATGGTTTGATTTTCAACGCGGAATAACTCAGTCGGATGGCTCGCAGTGTTGGCGCGAGCATAAAACGATGACTGCCCTGGCGTCGCTTCAATATCTACTACTATAGCTTCGCCTGCTGCAACCAAAGGTCGCGTTTCGAGCCATTGCATAGTGATGGCTTGTACTTCGGTTTCGGTGCCAATTGCGCCTAGATAGATGAGCTCGTCATTACCGCGCCAATCGATGTCTTGAACATGCCCTTGATAGTCGGGCAACACCTCACGAACTTCATTGTCATTTTGGGTATCGAACACATACAAACGACCTGTCGCTGGGTCGTTGTAGTCAGCAGCGCCGATCACCGCCAAATAGCGGCCATCTGGTGAAAATTCGGCTTTGCCCAATTTACCCGTGGTGGCAAAGGCAGCTTCTTCAACGCCAGCAAATGAAATCAATTGATACTCGCTGCTCATGTAGTTGTCATCTACTAAGGCTGTTGGCGCAGTCCGTACCAACAATTGTTCGTGTCCGGGGCGAAATGCCACTGAATAGATTTGTTGCTCTTTGGTCAGTTGCACGGCCATCGGGCTCTCTGCGGTTAAATCAACCAACCAGGCATGGGTAAATTCGTTTTCTTCTTCGTAGACTTCGGCTTTAAAGCCTTTTTTCGCTAGTTTTTTATCAGCTTCATCGGCTTTAGCGCGCGCGGTAAACGCGAGGTAGCGTCCGTCTTCGCTTAAGGCGTAGCTGAAGATGCTGTTTTCATGGCTGAACACTTTTTGTGCTTCACCACCTTGCAACGAGATTTTATAGAGACTGGTATGCTCATCACCATCGCGCTTGCTGGTAAAGTAGATAGCGTCACCATGAATGGTTACGGCACCGACTCCTGACTTATCATTCACAAATGAGACAGGTTCGGCGTTGTCACGCGCAACCAATAGTTCGACAAAGCTACCGCCGTCGTCATCGACATAGGGGGTACGGGGTGAAACACGGGTAAATGCTGCAACACTGCCATCATCGCTAACGGCAACGCTGTTAATCGACTTTACCGTAACCGTTTCGGTGAGCGTGATATCGCGCGCTGAGGCGCTAAAACTAAGCGCTACACACAAGGCAGATAGACCTATACGAAGGAACATCTCGATCTCCTATTTATGTTATTTTTCTTCCACATAGTAGCAGCAAAATAGTTGACTTCCCACGAAATCACGCCACTCTAAGCAGGTCATAAAGTTAATACGGGAGTCTGCATGGCAGATCAAGTTTGGATTGGGATAATCCTCATCGCAGCTTTGGCGTTATTTGTTTACGATCGCTGGCGCTATGACTTTGTAGCGATGGGTGCATTATTTGCTGCCTACATCGTCGGCTTGATTCCACGTAATGAAGTGTTCTCAGGATTTGGCAATGCCGCCGTGATCACCGTCGCTGCAGTCCTTGTGATTAGCCACGCGCTGTGGCGCTCGGGAGTAGTAGATAGCATGGCTAGCAGTGTCAAACAGGTCGGCGACCGTGTTTGGCTGCAGATGATTGTGCTGACTGGGTTAACTACCTTTGTCTCTGCGTTTATCAGTAATACGGGCGCTATGGCGATTATGATCCCAGTCGCGTTGCAACTATCACGCAATGGTGCTGGGCATGCTTCGTTGATGCTGATGCCAATGGCTTTCGGTTCGCTCCTAGGTGGAACTATTACCATGATAGGTACACCGCCCAACATCATTATTTCAGATATTCGTGCTGCGCATGATGCGGACCCTTTTGGCATTTTTGATTTTACTCCTGTCGGTTTATCACTGGCTGTAGCAGGCTTGGTCATGATGTGGGTAACGGCGCATTGGTTAGTGCCGCGCAGTAAGAGTCGTGATACGTCAAATTCACCTTACGATGTCAGTGCTTATCTGACCGAGCTGTACTTGCCGGAAAACGCAGCGCTTATCGGCCATACCTTGTTTGAATTTGAATCGAAGATTAAAGAAAACTTTGCGGTGGTCGCACTCAAGCGCGGCAAGCAACTGATCACCGCGCCACCGCGTTATCAACGCCTGAAGGCCGAAGATGTTCTCATCATCGAAGCTGACGCCGAGACCCTTCAGCAAATTCTCGACATCACCAAATTTGAACTGAATGCCGAAGAGCAACTCGATACGCGCTTTTTGGTTTCTGATGAAATCAAAGTCATTGAAGGTATCGTCGGCCATGATTCTCGTCTGATCGGTCGTTCCGCCGCGGACTTGCGTATTCGCCACCGCTTTGGGGTCAATGTGCTAGCGGTCGCGCGCGAAGGACAGCCACTCAAACCGAGTCTCTCGGATGTCAGATTCAAACCTGGTGACGTGTTGTTGTTACAAGGCGACGCAGAGGTCCTCGATGATGTCTTCAAACGCTTTGGCTGCTTCCCGCTGGCGCAACGCAGTTTACGCCTTGGCAGTAAGCGCAAACTTTTGGTTCCGCTGGGGATTTTTGCTGGCGCTGTGCTTGCCAGTGCGTTTGGTTTACTCAGCGTACCGGTGGCATTTAGCATGGCTGCGGGACTCATGGTGTTGGCCAATGTGATTCCGATACGCGAGCTTTACGAACACATCGAATGGCCGATTATTGTATTGCTGGCTGCGACCATTCCTTTAGGTGGTGCGATGGAGCGCAGCGGTGCCGCAGACACCCTTGCGACGGGCGTATTGTGGATTAGCATGAGTTCGCCAGACGTGGTTGCCTTGGTCATCTTGTTAGTGGCGACCATGTTACTGTCAAATATCATCAATAACGCCGCAGCGGCGGTGTTGATGGCACCGATCGGCATCAGCTTGGCGAGCAGCTTGGAAGCATCCATGGACCCGTTTTTGATGGCTGTCGCCGTCGGCGCTGCGTTACCCTTTTTAACGCCGATTGGGCACCAATCGAATATCTTGGTGATGGGCCCAGGGGGCTATCGCTTTAAAGACTACTGGCGCTTAGGTTTGCCGTTGTCGATAGCCATGGTCATTGTCGCCACCGTTATGATAACCCTGACTTGGCCAATGCGCGGGTAGCCTCTGCACCACGTGCAATAATCCGTACCTGCGCTATGGTCACTTCTAACAACTGCTGTCGCTCGGCTGCGCTGGCATCAAGCGCGTCAGCGCCGGCGCTGAATACCACGCGAACGATAGCGTCGGCATGGAGTTCGGCGAGTTGTCGGTCGAATTGTTGCTCGGCCACTAAATAATCGACGAGTTCAGCAGTGAAATGCTCAACTTCGCGTTGCACGGCAAGGCGAAACTCGCGTGAATTGCCAGATTTTTCTTGTAGTAAGAGTCGAAAAATTGCGGTGTTGTTAGCCACGAACTCCATAAAAGTCGTGACCGAGGCGCGAATAATTGAACCGCCTTTGGCGATTTGTTGGCGCGACTGGCGCAACAATTGCCGCAGTGCTAGGCCACCTTCATCGACCAAAGTCAAACCCAACTCTTCCATGTTCTGAAAGTGACGATAAAAAGAAGTAGGCGCGATCCCTGCTTCACGCGCGACTTCGCGCAAACTTAACGAAGCATAGCCGTGTTCCGCGCTCAGTTGATTCATTGCGGCTTGAATCAGGGCTCGACGGGTTTTTTCTTTTTGTTGGGCGCGAATACCGGCCATTTAGGGAACTTCCTTGGGCGTTGTGTTGCCGAATAAGTTGATTATGTCAGTGAACGCTTGTGCACGCAATTCATCGCTTTTTAGCAATTACTAGTTGCATGTCGAGGGCAAACTGCGTAAATTCAGCGTACACATGTTCGCTAAAAAGCTGGCATGGTTTTAAGTTTAATGTAGGTTGCTTTATGACGACGTCTGAAAATCCAAAACCAAAGATTATTTGGTTGAATACCCTCCTGTTTACTATCACTTTTTTGATCACCGTTATCGCAGTGCCTTGGTACGGAATCGTCCACGGTTACTCATTCGGTCTCTGGCTTGCCTTAGTAGCGACCATTGGCTTTGCTGGGATCTCAATTACCGCTGGCTATCATCGTTTGTGGGCCCATCGTGCCTACGACGCACACCGGTCATTGCGCATTTTATTTGCGCTCGGTGGCGCCTTAGCCGTGCAGAACAGCGCGTTGCATTGGTCATCTGATCATCGTGAGCATCACAAGCACGTTGATGATAATGATAAAGACCCGTATTCAGCCAAACGTGGTTTTTGGTATTCGCATATCGGCTGGATGCTACGCGAGTATCAGGCGTCACGTTACAGCGACTACAACAATGTGAAGGATTTACAGCAAGACCCTGTGGTCATGTGGCAGCACCGTAACTATTTGTTGCTAACCCTGCTCACCACTATTGGTTGGCCAGTAGCCCTGGGTTTACTCATTGGCGACGTGTGGGGAGCAGTTCTGCTCGTAGGTGTGGCACGCTTAGTGATTAATCATCACACGACGTTCTTTATTAATTCGCTGGCGCACATCTGGGGTAAGCAGACGTATACTGATCGTAATACAGCACGTGATAACGGCGTACTCGCTTTTCTGACGTTTGGTGAAGGCTATCACAACTACCACCATATCTTTTCAGCTGACTACCGTAACGGTATTCGCTGGTGGCACTTTGATCCGACCAAATGGTTGATTCGCGTTTGTTCATGGTTTGGCCTGACACGTAACTTGCGTCGCACCAATGGTTATCAAGTTGAGAAAGCGCGGTTAGAGATGCAGTTTAAGCGCGCTAAAGCGCGGGTTGCGACAGCGAACGAGACTGCGGTGCAAAAGCTTCACGATGAATTTGATGAGTTAATGCAGCGACTGCGCGCTTATTATCAAGCACGTAAGCAATTATTGGACGGTAAAGCCAAAGCCTTTGCCGAGCATATGCATGTACCGACGCGTGAAGAGATGCAGGTAAAAGTAGATGAATTACGCGCCGCGTTCGAAGAACACAAGCGCGCATTTAGACAGATGCTGCGCCAACAACTGACGCAGCACGTGAGCTAAGCCTATTTTTGTTTCGCTTTGGCGAAGGCGTCAGCAAAGGCTGAACCCATTGCAGAATTGCTAGCCGGTGCCGGTTTCGGTGCCGGCTTCTTTTTGCCCACAGTTTGCGGTTTGCCCGTCGTTGTGGCAGGTGTAGTTGCTGCCTTGGCGTGCACCTCATCGTCTAACCGCATAGTGAGACTGATACGTTTACGCGCCACATCTACCTCAAGTACTTTTACCTTAACAATATCGCCCGCTTTAACTACTTCGCGTGGGTCGCTGACGAATTGATGTGAAAGTGCGCTGACGTGAACCAAACCATCTTGGTGCACACCGACGTCGACGAAGGCGCCAAACGCGGCAACATTCGAGACAACGCCTTCGAGGGTCATACCAGGCTTGAGATCTTCTACCTTTTCGACACCTTCTTTAAATTCGGCCATTTTGAACTCAGGACGCGGGTCGCGCCCCGGCTTTTCCAACTCACGCAAGATGTCTTGGACGGTCGGTAAACCGAAACTGTCATCGGTGTAATCGCGGGCATCTAATTGCTTTACGAAAGCGCTGTCGCCAATGATTTGTGCTACTTCTTTACCATGCTGTTGGGCGATGCGCTCAACCACTGGGTAAGCTTCTGGGTGAACTGCTGAACCGTCAAGCGGTTGCACGCCATTCATGATGCGCAAAAAGCCTGCGGCCTGTTCAAAGGACTTAGGCCCCATGCGTGCGACGTCAAGCAGCTTTTTCCGCGTTGCGAAGCGCCCGTGTTGGTCACGATGCAGCACGATATTCTGCGCGAGCGTTTTATTCAAACCCGCGACGCGGGCGAGTAGCGCGACAGAAGCCGTATTGACGTCGACACCTACTGCGTTGACACAGTCTTCAACCACGGCATCGAGGCTCTGCGCGAGCTGTGCTTGGCTCACATCATGTTGATACTGACCAACGCCAATCGATTTCGGCTCAATCTTTACCAGCTCAGCGAGTGGGTCTTGTAACCGTCGGGCGATAGAAACCGCACCGCGCAATGACACATCAAGATCAGGAAATTCCAGCGCAGCCAACTCTGAGGCGGAGTAAACTGAAGCACCGGCTTCGTTCACCATGACTTTGGTTGCTTTGACCTCTGGATTGCCTTTCAGCATATCGGCCACAAGCTTGTCGGTTTCCCGTGAGTGCGTGCCGTTACCGATGGCAATCAGTTCGACTTTGTGTTGCTTACACATACCCACCAAAGTGCGAATCGACTTGTCCATTTGGTTTTGCGGCTGGAACGGGAACACCGTATTGGTCCCCAATACTTTGCCAGTACTATCAACGACCGCGACTTTGATCCCAGTACGCACACCCGGGTCCAGTCCCATTGTCACTTTAGCTCCTGCAGGCGCCGCCATGAGCAAATCTTTCAAGTTGTTGGCAAAGACTTTAATGGCGTCAGCTTCGGCGCGCTCGCGAACGCTACCAAAGAGCTCAGTTTCCATGTGTAGCAATAATTTGA
Organism: Pseudidiomarina atlantica; assembly: GCF_000753735.1. Taxonomy (GTDB): domain Bacteria; phylum Pseudomonadota; class Gammaproteobacteria; order Enterobacterales; family Alteromonadaceae; genus Pseudidiomarina; species Pseudidiomarina atlantica. Next base: position 124,614 of record NZ_JPIN01000013.1, read on the forward strand.
TGCGCCAAGTCCATTGTACGGTCTGGCGCATCCAGTCATCGGCGCTACGCTTGCTATGCTGCCAGCCGATGTGGCGGGCAACCAAATACTCACCATGACTGGGTGCTTGCGGATCCTCCTGTTGCGGATCGGCATTCAGCTTTAGTTGCAAAATCCCCTCGTTGCGTCCGCGAAATAAAGCTAACGCACGGTGTGAAGGAATTTTCTTGAGCGCTTCACTAAAACTAAAGTAATCGCGGTACTTCGCGCCCTCTTGTTCTTTGCCATTCGCCACTTGGCTGGTAATTTCGGCGTTTTCCCACAGGTATTGGCGTACCTGTTTGAGCAACTGAGCGTCTTCGGCAAAGCGCTCCATCAAGATAAAACGTGCGCCTTCCAGCACTGCTTTGGTATCGGCGAAGCCTGCGTCGGTGTTGATAAAATCTTGCGCTAAGCTTTCTGGATCTTGGTTCGGATCAGCAAGTAAGCTATCGGCTAACGGCTCAAGACCTGCCTCAATTGCGATTTGACCTTTGGTGCGACGCTTCGGTCGGTAAGGTAGGTACAAATCTTCCAACTCAGTCTTAGATTCAGTAGCGCGAATCGCACGCTCCAAGTCCGGCGTCAATTTCTCTTGTTCGCGAATACTGGCAAGAATCACTTCGCGACGCTCATTGAGCTCACGCAAATAGGTAAGACGCTGTGCTAAGGTGCGCAACTGGGTATCATCAAGTCCGCCGGTGGCTTCTTTGCGATAACGCGCAATGAAAGGTACGGTTGCGCCATCATCAAGTAGCGCGATAGCAGCGTTGACCTGCTGCGAACTAACAGCTAATTCGTTCGCGATTTGCTGGGAAATCGAGCTCATAATCTCTCTCTTCTGGGGCTATGCAAAAATTTGGGGCGCCAGTATAGCAGTGTTCAAGCGCCTTTCGTAAGCTGATAGCAGATGTCCGTTATCCACCATTCTTTGACACCGGTCGGGGTCGGGACGCGAATGTCATCATCCACTTGTTTGCCAAGTGCTGCGCGAGCCATCGGCGAGTCGATGGAAATCACTGATTTATCGTCATATATCTCATCAGGACCGACAATGGAAAAAGTGCGTTCTTGGCCCTCAGTATTCTCGATGGTGACAGTTGCACCAAAAAACACTTTACCTTCTTGAGCTGGCGCGTAATCGACAATTTTCAGTTCTTCTAAGCGCTTGCGCAAAAAGCGGATGCGTTTATCAATTTGTCTTAATTTTTGCTTGTTGTATTTGTAGTCGGCATTCTCGGAGCGATCGCCCAAGCTGGCAGCCCAAGCAACTTTTTCGGTGGTCTCACGGCGCTCGACACGCCATAAGTGGTCTAATTCATTTTGCAGTTTTAGATAACCGCGTCGGGTGATGAGTGCTGTACGTGCCATAGTGTCTTGCGAGACTCACATTCTGCTTGCTGTTGAGGTTAAACTCGCTCATGGTAATCGCATCACTCCTTGGATGAAAGTCTTTAGATTTTAGTCTAGGGTTAAAGAAAGCTTCATAAAAAAGAATCGTGAATGACTGCATCAGCTACGCAACGGCATCGTGTCACTCGTTTTGGTCATACCGGCAGCAACCTTTTAGTTGCCCATGGGTTTGGTTGTGACCAAAACATTTGGCTGCCGACCGTCGAGCTATTGAAAGACAACTATCAGGTTCTGACCTTTGATTGGGTTGGGAGCGGTCCTGCCAACGAGTTGCCAGAAGATAGCGAGCGTTACGAAACACTTGCGGGTCATGTGGATGATCTTATCGAGCTCATCGACGCATTGCAGTTGCAGCGCTGTTGTTACGTTGGACATTCAGTCAGCGGCTTAATCGGTTGTCTTGCGGCGATCCGGCGTCCCGACTTGTTTGACCAAATTATTGCTATCGGTACGTCACCTCGTTACCTGAACGATCCGCCAGATTATTACGGCGGCTTTACCCGTACTGAGGTGGATCAGTTGATGAACATGATGACGCGTAACTTGGTGAATTGGGCTGGGCACTTAGCACCAGCAGTGGTCAATCAACCGCACCGACCTGAACTCGCGGAAAAGCTGCGGAGCAGTTTTACTTCGTCAAATGAGCAGATGTTGCGACAGTTTGCCGCAGCCACCTTCTACTGTGACCATCGTAGTGCACTGAGTAAGGTGCCGGTGCATGTTGATCTGCTGTACTGCGAAGAAGATGTGATTGTGCCGGTTGAAGTCGTACATTACATGGCTCAGCACTTACCCAGTAGCAGCCTCTGTAAAATTGCGGCCGCGGGTCAATACCCTCACATGAGTCATCCAGACTTAGTAGCACAGGCGATACACCAGTGTTTGACCAAGTAACCAGCAATCAGCTATGGAATGGCCTCCCGCTCGGTTGTTTCGTGTTAGACGAGAACGGCAAAATCGTCAGCTGTAACACGCGGATGTGCGAAATACTAACCGTTACCCACGCAGAAATGCTTGGCCTCGCGTTTAGCAAACTTTTGACTCCGGCAGGACGATTATTTTACCTCACCCACGTGCTGCCCCAATTGCAGCAAGGGGCGCTAGTCGAAGAAGTCTACCTAACCTTAGCTGGTGAGCAGGGCGATAGTCTGCCGGTGCTGCTCTGTGCCACAGTATTTGCCGAAGCAAACAACGTTTATTATCTGTGCACTGTCATGCCCATGCACCAGCGTAACCAAATCGAAGAGCAACTTGTTGACCTGAACCAGCGCCTGCAACACCTAGCGACAACCGACCCACTTACCGGCTTAGCGAATCGCCGCGCACTAGAAGAGAAGGTCAACGCGATCTTAAAAAGTGCCAAACACGAACAGGTGAGTATCGCCTATGTCAGTCTCGACCTTGATTACTTTAAGTCCATTAATGATACCTATGGACATGGTATCGGTGACGACGTTTTAAAAGAGGTCGCACGCGTCCTCCGCGCCACTGTGCGCGATACAGATTTTGTCGCACGCTCGGGCGGCGAAGAATTCACCCTGTTATTGGCTGGCATCAACCAGCGGACCTTACTCTTTTGCGCGGAAAGGTTTAGAAGCGCGATTGAGCAGATCAAAACCTTTCAATTCGGCATCACGGCAAGTTTAGGCGCCACGCTTGTGGAAGAAGACGATACGCTACTGGCCATTATGGCACGTGCGGACAAAGCGCTTTACGATGCTAAAGACAGCGGCCGCAACTGTATTTGCGTGCGTGAAAAACATTTCGATACAAAAAGCGATTGTTCTGAGTAGCTTGTTGATTGGCAAGCACTCAGCCTTCTTTTATAGTGCAAGCAACGGATTTAATGTGGGGAACACAAAGCATGTCGCAAGAAACCTTCAAGATTCTCGTGGTCGATGATGACGCGCGGTTGCGTGGATTGCTCGAACGCTACTTAACGGAGCAAGGTTTTTATGTGCGCTCGGCGGCCCAAAGCGAGCAAATGGACCGCTTATTGGAGCGCGAGAACTTTCACTTGATGGTACTTGATTTGATGCTGCCAGGCGAAGATGGCTTATCGATTTGTAAACGTCTACGGCATGACAATAACGAAATTCCGGTGGTCATGTTGACAGCCAAAGGGGACGAAGTTGATCGAATCATTGGTCTGGAGCTTGGCGCCGACGACTATCTGGCGAAGCCCTTCAACCCACGCGAGCTACTGGCTCGTGTGCGTGCTGTGTTGCGCCGCCGTGGTAAAGAAATTCCGGGCGCTCCGAGCACCGACGACGAAGAGATCAGCTTTGGCGAGTTTCGCCTCAATTTAGGCACGCGTGAAATGTACCGCGGCGACGAACCCATGCCACTGACCAGTGGCGAGTTTGCGGTGTTAAAAGCACTCGTGACCCATCCGCGCCAACCGATGTCGCGAGATAAACTCATGAACCAAGCGCGTGGACGTGATTATAGCGCCCTCGAGCGCAGTATTGACGTGCAAGTATCGCGTTTGCGACGCATGCTCGAAGTCGATCCTGCGAACCCTCGTTATATTCAAACGGTCTGGGGCTTGGGTTACGTATTCGTGCCTGACGGTAGCAAGAAAGTTTAGGCAATGCGTCTCTTTCCGCGGTCTGCGTTCGCCCGCACTGTAGCGCTGATTGCGTTGCTGTTGCTGATCAACCAAGTGGTTTCCTACATCATGGTGGGTCTCTACGTGGTAAAGCCAAGCATGCAGCAAATTAGCTCAGCGGTTGCTAAGCAGGTGCAGGGAATTGTCGTGCTTGACCAGTGGCTAACCGATGCGGAGATGACTAGTACTGAGAAACGGCTGTTAGCCGAACGCTATTTGGCTGCGGTCGAAGTTGAAGGTTACACAGAGTCGCAGGCGTTAACGAATGGCCTAGCTGATGCTTCCACGTATAACTTTCTATCCAATCAAATGAGTCAGCAATTGGCGTCAAGTACTGAAGTTCGCATCTCACAAGACGACATTTATTATGTCTGGATTAAAACAGAATCTCTTCCTGGTTATTGGTTGCGCTTACGCCTCGATACCTTTGATGAGGCACGCTTTTCACCATTGATGTTTTATCTAATCTTGATCGGTGCGCTAAGTGTCTTAGGCGGCATGTGGTTTAGTAATTGGCTGAATCGTCCGTTAAAAGCCTTACAGGCAGCAGCCCGTCAAATCGGTCGCGGTGATTATCCCGAGCAGTTACCGGAGCGCGGCTCGACTGAAGTGATTGCGGTCACTCGGGCGTTTAACCAAATGGCCCAGGGCGTTCAGCAACTCGAACAGGACCGCGCGCTGTTGATGGCGGGGGTTTCGCATGATTTGCGGACACCGCTGACGCGTATTCGTCTTGCCACAGAAATGATGCCAGCAAGTGAGGATTACCTGGCCGAGGGAATCATCGGTGATATTGACGATATGAACGCCATTATCGACCAATTTATTGATTATGTTCGAGTGGATACGCTCAGTGATAATGATTGTGAAAACATCAATTATTTAGTTGAAGACGTCGTTGGTCACGTCCCAGAGAGCTGGCATACACATATCGATGTGCATTATGGCGAAGTGCCGAAAATTCCAATCCGCGCGATTTCGATTAAACGTGTATTGCTCAATTTGTTGGAGAATGCCGAGCGTTATGGCGGTGATAAAACTCTCGTCGAAACTGGCTATGACAGCGCGCGTGAACGGGTATGGGTAACCGTAAGTGACAACGGTGAAGGGATTCCTGCGGGGCAAGTAGAACATGTGCTACAGCCCTTTACTCAAGGTGACAAAGCGCGTGCAACCAAAGGCTCAGGGCTAGGTTTAGCCATCGTAAAACGGATTATTGAACGCCACGGCGGGCGTATTACTTTTGGTCGCAGTCAGCGCTTAGGAGGCTTGGCAATCCGGATTGAACTGCCAAGCCAAAAAGCGGTGCAAGCCGCAAACTAATCGCGAACGCGATTGAGCCCGTTCAGGGCTGCTACCCGATAAGCTTCAGCCATAGTGGGATAGTTAAAGGTGGTATTGACGAAATACTCAATCGTATTGCCACCATTCTTTTGCTCCATGATCGCCTGGCCGATGTGAATAATTTCCGCAGCCCGTTCACCAAAGCAATGAATACCCAGTACTTCTTTGGTATCTCGATGGAACAATAATTTAAGACTCCCAACTGCCATATTGGAGATTTGCGCGCGCGCCAAGTGCTTGAATTGCGCGCGGCCTACTTCGTAGGGGACTTTTTGCTCGGTTAACTCTTCTTCGGTTTTACCGACCGAACTGATTTCCGGAATCGTATAGATACCTGTCGGGATATCGCTAACCAGTCGTTTTTGGCAATCACCTTCGAGCATTTCAGTGGCACAAATACGGCCCTGGTCATAGGCTGCGGATGCTAACGATGGGTAGCCAATGATGTCACCAACCGCGAAAATGTTATCAACCTCGGTTTGATAAGCTCCAGTGACCTCGAGTTGGCCGCGATGATTCGGTTTTAAACCAACGTTTTCAACGTTCAGCTCTTCGATGTTACCAGAGCGACCATTGGCATAGAGTAAGCAATCGGCATCAAGGCGTTTGCCGGATTGCGTGTACAGAGTTACGCCATCTTCGTGCCCTTCAATACGCTCGTACTCTTCATTATGGCGAATCACCACGCCGTTGTTACGTAGGTGATAGCTTAAAGCGTCAGAAATTTCTGCATCTAAGAATGACAACAATCGGTCGCGGGTATTGATAAGGTCTACTTTCACCCCTAAGCCGCGGAAAATACTCGCGTACTCACAACCGATGACGCCGGCACCATAGATAATAATACTCCGCGGCTCATGTTTGAGCGACAATACCGTATCGGAGTCATAGATACGCTCGTGGTTAAAATCAACATCTTCAGGGTGATAAGGGCGTGAGCCAGTAGCAATCACTACTTGCTTGGTGCCAATGTATTCGATGGTGCCGTCAGCCTGAGTGATTTTTAGGGTGTTACGGTCTTCGAAAGAGGCAACCCCATGTAAGACGGTAACGTCGTTGCGCTGATAAAAACCACTGCGCATTTGTACTTGTTGTTGAATCACTCCTTGGGCGTGCCGCAAGATATCCGCAAAGGTCAGACTGCGCGGGCGCAAATCACCGACGAACAGCGGGTTACTATTGAATTCGATGAGGCGACTCACCGAGTGGCGCAGGGCTTTTGAAGGAATGGTTCCCCAATGGGTACAACCACCACCAAGCGAGCTATGTTTTTCGATGATCGCGACATTACGGCCTTTCTTGGCCAGTTGCATTGCTGCTCCTTCACCACCAGGCCCACTACCGATGACTACGGCGTCATATTGTGTCGTCACTTCGCGCATCAAATGCTCCTCGTTGTTGTACCGCTTAATTCAAGTGGTTATAGTAACCGAAACCCTAGGTTGTGAGCCAGTAAAGCAGGCTTATTCTCGATATCAGTATGGCAGATGAATATGGCCCGAAAACCTGTACCCGAAATTCTTCAACGACAAATTGTAGCGCGCAGTCGGTTGTTGCGCATCGAAGCTGTTGATTTACGTTTCAGCAATGGTGTAGAGCGGCAATTCGAGCGTATGCAAAGTAGCGGCCGCGGCGCAGTTATGGTGGTGCCTTTTATTGATGACGAGACGCTGATGCTGGTACGTGAATATGCCGCCGGCTTACACAACTATCAGTTAGGTTTTCCGAAAGGCTTGATCGATCCCGGTGAAACCCCAGAGCAAGCCGCCAACCGCGAACTCAAAGAAGAGATTGGTTTCGGCGCGCAAGAACTAATTCCATTGAAAAGCGTGACCATGGCGCCACAGTTCTTCGCTGCCACTATGCATATCTTTATCGCGCGTGGGTTATACCCTGAGCAACTCGAAGGGGATGAGCCTGAACCCCTCGAACAAGTACCATGGCTTTTGAGCAAAGCTGAGGCTTTGCTTGAACAAGAAGATTTTACCGAAGCCCGCAGTATTGCAGCTTTGTTGATGACCTTGAGGGAATTGCAACGGTGAACGATGCGAACGAGTTAGCGTGGCTGCTCGAAGGGGCGGCGAAAATCGCTCAGCAGGCCGGCGACTTGATTATGGAGCAATACGAAGAGCAAGCGTACGCGACCTACGAAAAGTCGGATGCGTCGCCAGTAACAAGTGCCGACTTGGCGGCCCATCGCTTGATTACGGCGAAGCTGAATGCCTTGACGCCAGATATACCGGTGCTCTCAGAAGAGGGCGCACACCTGTCGCTTGAAGAACGCCAACAATGGCCGCGTTACTGGTTGATAGACCCGATTGATGGCACTCAAGAGTTTATTGCGCGCTCGGGTGATTTCACCGTAGTGATTGCCCTAGTTGTGGGACAACAACCAACGCTGGGGATCATTTACTGGCCCGCGGGCGACAAGCTCTACTTAGCGCAACGCGGCGCTGGCGCGTTTCGGCGCGACGTCAATGGCGAGCAACAGTTACAAGTACGCAAGGTTGCCAAGCCAAAGGATGACCCGTTGATTTTGGCCATTAGCCGCAGGCAGCCGCGCGAGCGTGTGCTGGCGCGCATGAATCCAGACCGTGAACTCAGCACCTTGCCTGCTGGCAGTTGTTCGTTAAAGGCGTGTTTAATCGCCGAAGGCGCGGCCGACTGCTTTTTACGCGTTGGGCCTACGGGGGAGTGGGACACCGCTGCAGCTGAGGTGATCGTAAGTGAAGCCGGTGGCAGCATTGTCAGCGAACATTTTAAGCCTTTGACCTACAACCAAGAAGCGAATCTAGGCAATCCCAATTTTCTCATTTTAGGGGATGCACAAGTACCATGGCAGCAGGTATTTATTCGTCATCAAACGCATCCGGAGGCATGATGTTGAGTGTTTCATGCAATTCTGACCATACCAAAACGGCTTCCCCGCGTTGCAGTTGCGCGCGCACATCTTCGACTTTTTCGGCGAGGCTCTTTTCTTCCCAACCGTAGTCGGTACCCTCACGTAATACATAAGACTCGATCACACTGTCCAGTGTTTCAGCGCTAAGTTGTTGCCATGGAATTAACATGATGCGTCACTCTCCTCGGCTATTTGCATGGCCTCTTCAGCCGCCATCCAAGCTTCTTCCGCTTGATTGAGGTGTTGCTGAGTTTGTGCCTGTTGTTCCAGTAGCTGTTGCAGGCGTGCCTTATGTTGCTCTTCGTAAAGCGAGTTATCGGCTAATAGTTGGTTCAGTTCGGCCAACTTCTGCTCATGTTCGTGTACCAGCTTTTCATATTTCGCCACGGCATCTTTAAATGGCTTCAATCGTGCACGGCGCTCCGCGGCTTCGCGTTTTTCTGCTTTGCGGTCGCTTTTGCCCGAGCTGGTAGTATCACCGGAAGATGTCGAACTGCTCTGACTTTGATTTTGCAGCCAGCGATGATAGCCGTCGAGGTCATCATCAAACAACTCAACTCGGCCGTTGGCGACTAAGAAAAAATCGTCGACTGTGGTACGTAATAAATGTCGATCGTGGGATACGATGACCATTGCGCCTTCGAAATCCTGTAAGGCAAAAACCAATGACTCGCGCATCACGCTGTCGAGATGGTTCGTCGGCTCATCAAGCAATAACAGATTAGGTTTTTGGTAAACAATCAATGCTAACACCAACCGCGCTTTCTCGCCGCCGGACATAGGGCCCACGAGGCGCGTGGCTTGATCGCCTGAAAAACCAAAACCGCCCAGAAAATCTCGCAATTGCTGTTCGCTAGCTTTGCGATCAAGGCGTTGCAGATGTTGTAGCGCACTCGCTGCGACATCAAGCGTTTCCAGTTGATGCTGCGCGAAGTAGCCAAGTTTGATGCCTGGATTCAGTTCCAAAATGCCTTTTTGTGGCTTGATTTCACCAGCCAATAGCTTGACCAGGGTCGATTTACCCGCGCCGTTGCGTCCGAGTAAGCCAATCCGGCTACCAGGGACTAAGTTAAACTGAATGGACTCCAAAATCACCTTGTCGCCATAGCCAGCTTGTACTAGTTCGAGTTTCAGTAGCGGGTTGGGCAGTTGCTCTGGTGGCCGAAATTGAAATTGGAACTGGCTATTAGCGACAATGGGTGCGCTGCTTTGCAACCGTTCTAATGCTTTGATGCGGCTCTGTGCTTGGCGAGCTTTGCTGGCTTTATAGCGAAAACGATCGATGTAACTTTGTAAGTGCTTGCGCTGCGCTTGCTCTTTTTCAAATTGTGCTTGTTGTTGTGCAATTTGCTCAGCTTGCTGACGCTCGAAACTACTGTAATTGCCGTTATAAGAGGTCGCAGTTTGGTGTTCAATATGAATGATTTGCTGACAGATAGCATCGAGAAAGTCGCGGTCATGCGAAATCAGCAGCAAGGTACCCGGAAAACGTTGCAGCCAGTCTTCTAACCAGAAGATGGCGTCTACATCTAGGTGGTTGGTAGGCTCGTCGAGCAGCAATAAGTCGGCGCGGGCAATCAGCGCTTGGGCAAGGTTTAAGCGCATGCGCCAGCCACCAGAAAATGCTTTCACCGGTTGCTGAAACTGTGCATCGGTGAAGCCTAAACCGGCGAGTAAAGCGGCTGCTCGGGCCGGAGCTTCGTAAGCGCCGATAGCGGCGAGCTGATCGTGGAGGCGACCGATGGCATGACCGTCATCTTGTTGTTCTGCCTGAAAGAGTTGATCCTCTAACTGCCGTAACTCAGTATCACCATCAAGCACAAAATCGAGCGCGCTGCGGTCGAGCGCAGGAGTTTCTTGCTTGACGCTGGCGCTACGCCACTGCTGCGGCACTTCACAATCGCCTTGCTCGACTTGCAGTTCACCACGCAGCAAGGCAAACAGTGACGATTTGCCAGTACCATTGCGACCGACCACGCCAACATGATGGCCTGGAAAAATCGTCAAATTGGTGTTCTGTAGCAGTACCTTGCCACCGCGCATCAGCGCCATATCGCGTATCGAAATCATGCACATCCCACGCTGCAGAGATGCAGCTTGTGTTAACTAAAGAATCTGCGACAATTATACCCGAAGCAACCTGAGGTGAATATGGCTCGAACACGCAAACGCTTTATCGCTGGCGCGGAATGCCCAGCATGTCATGCAACAGACACCTTGCAGTTACAAATAACTGAGCGCAGTGATGGGACGCTCGACGAGACAGTGCACTGTGTTGCATGCCAACATTCTTTTAGCGAGCAAGACAAACAACCTAAGGCTGCGGCAACAGCTGCAGATACAGTCAAACAGGACAAAAATATTATCGGTATCTTTAAGCCGGAGTAATTCCCAATCGAAATAACTACAAGGAACATTTCATGGCAAGTCAACTTTCGCTCGTTTATCTTGGTTTATGGCTTATTCTCGTAACCTGGTTAGTGCAGTGGGCGGTTGCCGCGGCAGTTAAGGCAAAGCAACCCAATGCAGTCCCCGGCAAAGTCCCTGAAAACATCAGTCACGAATCGCTGGTCTTTCGTACCCACCGCACCTTCATGAATACCTTAGAAAATGCGCCGATGTTCTTGGCTAGTGTCTTCGTTGCTTTGTTTATCGGCATCGACAGCGAATGGTTTGGCTATTGGGTGATGTTATTTGCCATCGCGCGGATTGTGCACATGGTGCTGTATTACGCCATTGCCACTGAAAAGAATCCAAGCCCACGTAGTTGGTTCTTTGTGTTGGGAGCGATAGCTAATGTTGCAGTTTTGGTGCAAATCGCGCTCGCGCTGATGTAAAACTGTCATGCAAAGCGTGCTTTTTGATCTCGCTTACGCGCTTGGAATCGGTTTGATTCTTGGCTTAGAGCGTGGTTGGAGTCAGCGAGGCCGCGCCGACGGCCAGCGTTTTGCAGGCCTGCGGACTTTTGCTATTAGCAGCTTGCTCGGCGCGGTGCTGTTATTGGTCAGTCAACAATTAGCCGAGCCAGCGTGGCCACTGTGGCTCGGTGGCTTGATCAGCTTTGCGTTGCTGATCATCGTTGCGCATGTATTGGAATCTCGCAGTAATGCCGACTTAGGTATTACCACACCAACCACTTTACTACTCACGTTTTGTTTAGGTGCTCTCTGCGTTGCCGGTCAAGTCATGCTAGCCGTGCCCATAGCAATTGTCGTAGCCTTGTTATTGAGTTTAAAGCCAGTACTCCATCAGTGGGTAGAACGCCTTCAGCAACGTGAATTACTGGCGATTTTACAAATGCTGGTGATCAGTGTAGTGGTGCTGCCGTTGTTGCCAAACGAGGGATATGGCCCAGGTGCCGTGCTCAATCCGTATTTAATTGGCTGGATGGTGGTACTCATTACCGGTATTTCATTTGTTGGTTATTTTGCCAGTAAATTACTGGGTCCACATCGTGGTATTTTGCTAACGGGAGTGCTTGGCGGTATTGCTTCTTCGACTGCAGTAACGCTCAACATGGCCAAGTTTGGCAAAGAAAGCCGCGTTGGTCATCACTTGTTTGTGGCCGCTATCTTGATTGCCAGTGCCACGATGTTTCCTCGGGTACTGGTTGAAGTAGCGGTAGTCAATCGAGCGCTGCTTAGTTGGTTGGTGTTACCTCTGGGGGTGATGACCCTAACGAACTTTATTGGTGTGATTTGGTTATTGCGCCGCCGACAGTCGACCGAACTGCAAAACGAAGTCGTGGTGAAAAACCCGTTTGATATCTTCACTGCGCTCAAATTTGCTGGGTTACTGGTGGCCGTTCTCGTGATTGCACATTATGCGCATCTCTATTTTGACGATGCAGGCGTGTATGCAGTCGCAGCAATTTCCGGTCTCACCGACGTTGATGCGATCACTTTGTCATTGGCGAAGCTGGCGAACAATAGCCTCGCTGATGAAGTGGCTAGTTTTGGCATTTTGCTAGCTGCATCGGTGAATACGCTTGTAAAAGTAGGCTTAGTTGTCGCACTAGGACATCGCAACATGTGGTTGCCGTGCGCGGTGGTCTGTGGTCTCGCTATTAGTCTCGGTTGGTTGAGTTTGTGGATGCTGCAAATTGCAGTGTAAAGCTCTCTTAGCGTACTGGTGAAACGGCACGAATTCGCCTACACTATAGCCGCTTTAATGACACCACTTGAATCGTTTGCCGCATCGTTTTTCGTAAAGAGGAGTGCTCATTTATGACGCAGCAGTATCCTATCGGGACACCAGGGAAGCCATGGAGCTCAGCGGAGAAAAAAGCGTGGCTGAGCGCGCAAAGTAAACAGCGCGACTACGGCAACGACGTAGTACGTCGCATCGATCATCTGCGTGAACTCTTTCAGGTCGAAACCTATGGCGAGCTTGCTTATGCCGAGCACACCTATCCATTATTTATTGTCCGCAGTCAGCCTTGGCGAGATGATTTGCCAACGGCATTGGTGACTGGCGGAGTCCATGGCTATGAGACCAGTGGTGTTCATGGTGCCTTGTATTTTTTAGAGACCGAAGCGGTGAATCACTTGGCGCGCTTCAATCTTGTCGTCGCACCCTGTATTAGCCCTTGGGGTTATGAAACCATCAATCGGTGGAACCCTGATGCGATCGATCCAAATCGTTCCTTTGTCGTCAACAGTCCGGCTCAAGAATGTGCTTTGCTGATGAAGTATCTAGCGGCGCAGAATATTCAACCTGATGTGCATATCGACCTACACGAAACCACGGACACCGACAATTCGGAGTTTCGGCCTGCTTTGGCAGCGCGCGATGGCACCACCAACGACAACTGGAATATTCCAGATGGTTTTTACTTGGTTGCCGACAGCCAGCGTAGCGCGCCGGAATTCCAGCGTGCGATTATCGAGCAGGTGAAACCGGTGACCCATATTGCACCTGCGGATGAACATGGCTGCCTGATTGGTGCGCCGATGGTGCAAGAGGGTGTCATCGAATACGATGCGCAACCGCTAGGCCTTTGTATGGGCATGACGCAGGCGCGTTTCGTGACCACCACCGAAGTTTATCCTGATAGCCCGAACACCAATCCAGTCGAGTGTGTCGATGCACAAGTGGCAGCGGTGCGCGGTGCGCTTGAGTTTGCTGGGCAGCAACGTTAAGTGAGCGAGCAGCTGACTCCTGCTTGTCAGGCGGTGCAGAGCTGGGTGGCAGAAGTTGTGGTGGGTCTCAACTTCTGCCCATTTGCCCACCGTGAAGTCGAAAAGCAATCGATTCGTTACGTAGATAGTAGGGCACAGTCCATCGAGCAAGCGCTCACCGATTTAGTCCAAGCAATGCAAGAATTGTTGCAAGATGACGCGACGGAAACATCCTTGGTCGTGCTCAGTGAGGGATTCACAGAATTTGTGGATTATCTTGATTTACTCGACTATGTGGCACTCACGCTGCGCGAGTTTCAGTTGGAAGGTACGTTACAGATTGCGAGCTTTCATCCGCACTATCAATTTGCCGACACCGCTGAAGACGATGTAAGTAATTACACTAATCGTGCGCCTTACCCAGTATTACACGTTTTGCGCGAAGCGAGTTTAGCAAAGGCGCTAGCGCGCTATCCGTACCCAGAACAGATACCAGAACGCAACATCAAGATGGCTGAGCAACAGGGCAAGGCTTATTTCGATACCTTGCTAGCACGCTTGCGCGCCGCATCAAGCGTCGCGCGGTAAGCCTTTCTCCACTGCGCGGGTAAGGCGCAACACTTGTTTCGTCACACCTGCCGCACGGTCATGCTGGCGTTGTAATGCCCAATCTATGTGCTCATCCACCATGGCATTAACCTTACCTCGTTGTGCTTTGAGCGCGCTTATAATAGCGGGATCGTAAGGTGCGTTGCCGAGCGCGACCGCAAGATTACGCTGCCAACACGCAAAACCAATACGTCGAATCGGGGAGCCCTCAGTTTTTTGCAGAAAGGTGGCTTCGTCCCATTGCCAGAGTTCTAGTAATTCTGGCGCGTGCAGGTCTTTGCGTGGTGCAAAGTCGGCTTCGTCCGTCAGTTGCGCGTAACGATTCCAAGGACAAATGAGCTGACAATCGTCACAGCCATAAATGCGATTGCCCATCAGCGGCCGAAATTGTTCCGGAATAGCGGACTTTAATTCGATGGTTAAATAGGAAATACAGCGCCGCGCATCGACGCGATAGGGTTCAACGATGGCTTGAGTCGGACAGATAGTGATACAGGCTGTACAACTGCCACACTTTTCCGCGACGGGTTGATCGACAGGTAACGGCAAGTTAACCAGTAGCTCACCAAGGAAAAACCAAGAACCACCTTGCTCATCGAGCACTAATGTGTGCTTACCGGTCCAGCCTAGTCCGGCTTTCACTGCCAATGGGCGCTCCATAATCGGTGCCGAATCAACAAAAGGCCGATAATCAAGTTCGGCACAGGCGGCTTTGATACGTTCACCCAATTGTTTGAGACGTTTACGCATCAGCTTGTGATAGTCGCGACCCAGCGCATAGCGACTGATGTAGCCAAGGCGCGGATTCTTAAGGGTACGTGCAAAACCTGCCTCGGCAGGCAAGTAATTCATTCGCACCGATATTGCTCTGACACTGCCTTCATGGAGTTGCTCTGGTCGTGAGCGCAGCTCGGCATGCCGCGCCATGTACTCCATCTCGCCATGCATACCCGCGTCAAGCCAACGTTGCAACGCGGCACGTTCAGTGCTGAGGTCGAGATCAGTGATACCGACTTTCTGAAAGCCAAGTTCGTTACCCCAACGTTTAATATCTGCTGCAAGCTGCTGGAAATCCATGCGTGACGGTTTATGCTTAAGTGAATCGGAATGCAGAACACAAAATAACAAAAATCAGAAGGAGATGCACCGATGCAGATCAATATGCAGCATCTGGTCTTTAAGACCTCGCAAGTGCGCGAACGGGAATTAGAAGCTGCTGCGAGTCTATCAGTGAGTCCGGCACAACTCATGCAGCGGGCGGCGCAAAGCTGTCTCGCGGCGCTAGAGCGTCAGCAACCTGCGCCAGCTCGAGTGATGATTTTATGTGGCCCAGGAAATAATGGTGGCGACGGATGGGTGCTAGCGCGTTTGGCAAGTGCTGCTGGTTATCGCGTGCAAGTCGTCGCAACCGAGCCAAAAACCGCGTTGGCGAAGCAAGCCGCAACGGCTTGGCGACAGCAACAGGGCAGTGTAGAGCCCCTCGACAAGCTTGATCGCACCCATCTTGCTGAACAAGACGTCATTGTCGACGCGTTATTAGGCACTGGCTTAAGTCGTGAACTCGATGAACTGTATCAGTGCGTGGTTGAGACCTTGAACGATGCGAAGGACTTTCACAAGCTGTGGGTGCTCAGTATTGATTGTCCCACAGGACTGCAAAGCGATACTGGCGTGCCGATGCCGGTTGCCGTAGAAGCCGATTACACGGTCACCATGGTGGCGCTCAAGCCCGGACTACTGACCGGAAAAGCCGCGCATTTTACTGGGCATTTAGAACTAGCCGAGTTGGGCATTGCTCCTGCATTCCGTCAACTCGAAAAGCCAGTCGCCACGCTAATCGAGCAGGATGAGGTCATGCGCTTGCTACCGCCGCGCAGTCGTAGTAGTCACAAAGGACAGCATGGCCACGTTGTGATTGTAGGGGGCAACGTGGGCATGTCAGGAGCAGTGATTTTGGCGGGACGTGCGGCGTTGCGCTCTGGCTGCGGCAAGGTCTCAGTGCTCACCCACCCGCAGTCGCAACAAATCGTGGCGATGGCGCAACCCGAATTGATGGTGCAGAGTACCGCAGCTGAAGACCAACAAGCCATACAAGACTTCCTAAAGCGCGCCGATTGTGTCGTGTTAGGACCAGGCCTTGGCGATGATAAATGGGGGCAACGGCTCACCCAAGCAGTGTTACTAAGTGGTAGGCCGATGGTCGTTGATGCCGACGGATTAAATCTGTTGAGTCGCCATGATGAATGGTGGCCAGCGCATGAACATCTCTGGCTAACACCGCATCCTGGAGAAGCGGGTCGGTTACTCGGCATAACCACCACAGAGGTGGAGCAGGACCGTTGGCAAGCAGTGCAAAAGCTCACTGCGAAATCGCAGGCGCACGTTGTCCTCAAAGGTTCAGGTTCGCTCATTGCGCAAGCGCAAAGTCCTCGTATTCGTGTGTGTCGACGGGGAACACCGGCATTGGCAGTCGGTGGTTCGGGCGATGTGTTGAGCGGGATTGTTGGTAGTTTAGTGGCACAAAAATTACCAGCTGAAGCCATCTTGCCATGTGCTGTTTGGTTGCATGCGGTGGCGGCTGAACACGCTGCAAAAGGCGGCGAACGTGGTACACTACCGAGTGATTTGTTGGAACCGTTGCGGAAATTAGTAAATCCATGACCGAACAGAGTTTAAGTTTAATTGACGAAGCCGCATTGTTAGATGTAGCCGCGCGATTAGCAACAGTAGTGCAAAAGACGCCATCGACAAAACCATTAACTATTTACTTGGTAGGTGAATTAGGCGCGGGAAAAACCACGTTTAGCCGAGGTTTTATTCAGGCCTTCGGACATCAAGGAAAGGTAAAAAGCCCCACTTACACTTTGGTCGAAAGCTATGATTTGCCATTATGGCAGATACATCACTTTGATTTATATCGGCTGGCAGATCCTGAAGAGCTTGAATTTATGGGCATTCGCGATTACTTTGACAGTCAAACCATAATTCTGGCGGAGTGGCCGCAACGCGGTAAGGGCGTGCTACCAGAGCCAGATCTAAAAATCGTTATCGATTACGCTGACGAAGGGCGAGCGATGACATTAAGTGCGCTAACAACAAGAGGTCGAGAGTTACTCGATAAGCTCTAACATGCAACGCTTGTGGCTAGTTTTCATAACACTGTTAATAGTGGGCTTTGTTGTACCAACAGCAGAGGCAAACACTATTGAAAAAGTGCGCATGTCACCATCGCCAGACAACACTCTGGTAGTGTTCGATATGACCGAGCCACCGACCTACAGCTACTTCACTTTGAATCAGTCTCATCCCTACCGCTTAGTCATTGATTTTCAGCGTACTAGGCTCGATTTTGACCTCGATCAGCTGCAGTCAAAGTCGCTGATGGTGACGAAAGTTCGCACCAGCACACCGAAGTCGCCAGACAGCGTGCGCATCGTGCTGGAACTCGATAAAAAAGTAGATGCCAATTTTCAAGTGTTACCACCGCAGGGAACCTATGGTCACCGTCTAGTCGTGAATGTGCCCGGTGCCGCGATGGAGCGCGACAGCTCAGTGCTGAGCGCGGATGATTTACAAGAACGCAAAGTAACGGTTGCTATCGATGCCGGTCATGGCGGCGAAGATCCGGGTTCGATTGGTCCGAGCGGGACCTATGAAAAAGATGTGGTGCTGCCCATTGCACGAGCGTTAGCCAAGATGATCAACGACGATCCAGCCATGCAAGCTTATCTGATTCGCAGCGATGATTATTATGTTGGCTTGAATGAACGGCCGCGCAAAGCTGAGCGCATCAACGCCGATTTGTTTGTCTCTATTCATGCGGATGGCTTTCACACACCGCAACCGCGCGGGGCTTCAATTTGGGTTTTGTCGAACGGCCGTGCGAACAGTGAGATGGGTCGTTTGCTGGAGAATAAAGAGCGCTTATCTGATGTTTTAGGTGGCATTCCTGCCAGTGAAAGTGGTGACGCAATGCTTAACCAAACCTTGGTATCGATGAGTATGGACATCAACATGGTCGGCGCCCACGAAGCAGCAACGGAAGTCATTAAAGAATTAAAAAGTATCACGCGGATGCATAAAGCACAGCCGCAATCAGCCAGTCTAGCAGTATTAACTTCGAGCGCGATGCCGTCGATGCTGGTTGAAACTGGATTTATCACTAACCCAACAGAAGAGAAGCTGTTGCGTAGCAATCAGCATCAACAAAAACTGGCGCGAGCAGTTTATCAGGGGGTGCGTAATTACTTCTTGCGACGCCCGCCAGATGGCACCATGTTCGCCAGTGCACGTGCAAGCCGGCATGTGGTGAAATCCGGCGAATCTCTGTCGATCTTGGCACAACGTTACAATACGACAGTCGCCGCGATTAAAGAACGTAACAACTTACGCACTTCAGTCATTCGCGTGGGTCAAGTGCTCGACATTCCAGCGCCGAATTAGGATTTGCCATGCCAATTCAGTTATTGCCGATAAGCCTGGCCAACCAAATTGCTGCCGGTGAAGTTATTGAGCGTCCTTCATCGGTGGTAAAAGAGCTGATCGAGAACAGTCTCGACTCAGGCGCGGATCAACTTTTTATCGATATCGAGAAGGGCGGTCGGCGACGGATTCGTATTCGCGATAATGGCTCCGGCATCGATAAAGATGAATTAGCGCTCGCATTAGCGCGTCATGCGACGAGTAAAATTACCTCACTTGCGGATTTGGAAGCGATTCAAAGTCTGGGCTTTCGCGGCGAAGCGCTTGCCAGTATTAGTTCAGTTTCACGTTTGACGCTCACCTCCAAGCCAGCGCAGCAAACGCAGGCGTGGCAAGCTTGGGTCGAAGGGCGAGATATGCAAGCGCAGCTAACGCCAGCAAGTCATCCCGATGGCACCACTGTCGATGTTGAAGACTTATTCTTCAATACCCCAGCGCGGCGTAAATTTTTGCGTACCGATAAAACTGAATTTAGCCATATAGATGAGATGCTTAAACGCATCGCTTTAAGTCGATTCGACGTCAAAATGGTGATTCAGCATAACCAGAAAGTGGTGCGCCAGTATCCCGCGGTAGCGCAAGAGCGCGCGCTCGAACGTATTGCAAAAGTGGTTGGTAGCAGTTTCTCAGACACTGCCGAAATGGTAGATAATGAACACTTTGGATTGCGCTTGTGGGGCTGGGTGGCGCCACCAGAAGCCTGCCGTCATCAAGGTGACGTACAATTTCTGTATGTGAACGGACGCATGATGCGTGATCGACTGCTCAATCACGCCATACGCCAAGCTTATGGGGACACACTTGGTGATGACCGGTCGCCGACTTACGTGCTCTATCTCGAGTTACCGCCTGCCGAAGTCGACGTTAATGTACATCCGGCCAAACACGAAGTGCGCTTTCATCATGCTCGACAAGTGCATGACTTTGTCCTGCAAAGTCTACGTGGCGTTGCTCGTGGTGCGACGTCTAACGTCGCACCACATCAGTATCAAGCAGCATCGGTACAGCTGCAGCAGCAAGTTGCAGCCTTGCAACCACGTTACAATAACCCGTTACCTGGTCTCGCAGCTGCGCCATCGGCGCCTACCATAGAGCCCGCTCCAGCGCCGCAAAGTGCAAGTATTTTAGCGGTGCTGCAACAGCGCTTTGCGCTACTAGAGCATGCTGGACAGTTAGTGTTGTTGCACTTACAAGAAGTAGAGCAAGCTTACTTGGTGCGGCAGTTGCAACGTCAGCATGAGACTGGCCTCAGCGGTCAACCCTTGTTAATACCGGTGAAGTTAACCGATAAACAACTCAGTGAGGCCATTACTGAACTGCCTCTAGCACGGCTGGCGCAACTGGGAGTGGTTTACCGCAAAGTCGGACGGCAAGTGGTGATAGAGCAGGTACCGAGCGCACTGCGCCACTCTGATATTCACTCCAGCATGGTAAAACTGGTGAGCTTTTTGGCAGATTCGACGGCGCTAGCACCAGAGTTTTGGCAATGGCTTGCCCAGCAACAAGTGAGTACACACTACAGCAAAGTGCAGGCGGAACATTGGGCGGGTGTCTGGCTAGAACAGTTGCAAGGCGCGAATAAGTTCGTTACGCGGTTGCAGTTACCTGAGTTACCGGAGCCAATTCGATGAACGAACCTTATGTGATTTGTTTATACGGTCCGACCGCTGCCGGCAAAACGGGTCTGGCGATCGCGTTACGACAACAGTTGCCAGTGGAGATTATCTCGGTTGATTCAGCATTGATTTATCGCGGTATGGATATTGGTACGGCAAAGCCAACTGCGGAAGAATTAGCCCAAGCACCGCATCGATTGATCGATATTTGCGACCCAGCCGAGAGCTATTCAGCTGCACAGTTTGCCAGTGACGCGCGACGCCACATTGACGACATCATTGCTGCTGGGCGCATTCCATTGCTGGTTGGCGGCACCATGCTGTATTTCAAGGCGTTGTTAGAGGGAATGTCAAAATTACCAGAAGCTGATCCACAGCTACGCCAACAGCTGCAAGTGCGCTTGGCGCAACAAGGCAATGATGCGCTTCATGCTGAATTGGCACACATTGATCCACAAAGTGCGCAGCGGATACACCCCAATGATCCACAGCGCCTGCTGCGTGCACTCGAAGTGTATTATGTAAGTGGCAAAACCCTGACAGAACTGACTAAAGAGCGTCACGGGGCATTGCCTTACCCAGTCGTTCAGTTAGCTGTAGCACCGCAAGATCGTAAAGTTCTACATGACCGTATTGCATTAAGATTTAGGCAAATGGTGGAACAAGGCTTGCTTACTGAGGTCGAAGTCTTACGCCAACGAGAAGATTTGCACCTTGATTTACCTGCGCTACGTTGTGTGGGCTATCGTCAAGCATGGCAATACCTCGACGGTGAATTTGATCGTGCTACTTTTCTCGATAAGGGCATTTTTGCCACTCGGCAGCTCGCGAAACGCCAACTCACTTGGCTTCGCAAGTGGCCTGGTGTGAGGTGGTTTGATAGTTTGGATCCGCAGTTAACTGAGCATGCCCTAAGGTATTGTCAGCAAGTGCCGGGAAACTTTACACGATTCAAACCTTGAAAGCCGTCCATTTGCCCTTATAGTTAAGAAAGTAACGAAGCAAAATGAGAGCGCATTGCGTTCGGTTTGAGTTCGGGCAAAGCCTCGCGTGAATCTGTTGGTAAATTGTGCCAGTTAGACTATAGTTGAGCGGACTGGCATCTGTGGTCTGTGGTAGGCTGCCGGACTCACAACAATAACAAGAAAAAGGATGCAAAAAATGGCAAAAGGGCAAACTTTACAAGACCCGTTTTTGAATGCATTGCGTCGGGAGCGCGTACCAGTTTCAATTTATTTGGTAAACGGTATTAAACTGCAGGGTCAGATTGAGTCGTTTGACCAATTCGTGATTTTGCTTAAGAACACCGTTAGCCAAATGGTCTATAAACATGCGATTTCAACGGTTGTTCCTGCGCGTATTCCGCAAAATTATTTGCCACAACAAGAGGCAGGTAGTGAAGAGGCGATTGACTAGCATTAACTTGTTTAAGGAGCAGTGATAGCTTGTTTGATAGGTTTGAAAGTGGTGAACAGGCTATCCTGGTGCACGTTGACTTCCCCGCCGAAATTGATCGGGAAGACCTCTCTGAATTGAAACTTTTGGTCACTTCCGCTGGTGTCGAAACGCTTGCGGTAGTGACTGCTGCGCGTTCTACGCCAAGCTCGCGGTATTTCGTCGGGAGCGGCAAAGCAGAAGAAATAGCTGACGCCGTTAAGCTGCATGGTGCGAATATTGTTATCTTTAATCACAGCTTGTCGCCGACACAAGAGCGCAACCTCGAAAAATTATGTCAATGCCGGGTGCTTGACCGCACGGGTTTGATCCTCGATATTTTCGCGCAGCGCGCTCGAACCCATGAAGGTAAGCTGCAAGTTGAGCTGGCGCAGTTGCGGCATATCTCGACGCGCTTGGTGCGAGGCTGGACCCACTTGGAGCGGCAAAAAGGTGGTATCGGTTTACGTGGTCCGGGGGAAACTCAGCTAGAAACAGACCGACGTTTAATCCGCGGGCGCATTAAAAATATTCTTGGCCGCCTCGACAAAGTTCAGAAGCAGCGTCAACAAGGGCGGCGCGCAAGACAGCGCGCAGAAGTTCCCACTGTTTCGCTAGTTGGCTATACCAACGCCGGTAAGTCGACATTGTTTAATCGTGTCACCGAGTCAGAGGTTTATGCGGCCGACCAACTGTTTGCCACACTCGATCCAACGCTGCGGAAGCTGGAACTGCCAGACGTGGGCGCCGTCATTCTTGCGGATACCGTTGGTTTCATCCGGCATCTACCGCACGAGTTAGTTGCCGCGTTCAAAGCAACCTTGCAAGAAACCCAAGATGCAGACTTGCTGTTACATGTGATTGACATTAGTGATGACCGCCAGAAAGAAAACGTTGAGCAAGTCGAAGCGGTGTTAGAAGAAATTGGCGCCGATGAAGTACCACAATTATTAATTTGTAACAAAATCGATAAACTAGATGATGGTGTTGCACGTATAGATTATGACGACCAACAACGTCCGATTCGGGTTTGGTTATCGGCTCAATCAGGTGCAGGGCTTGAGCTATTGAGACAGGCGTTAGTAGAGCGCTTACGCCCAGACATGGTTGATGTTTCGTTACGAATTCCACCCTCAATGGGTAAACTGCGTGGTAAGCTGTATGCACTAAACAGCGTAACCGACGAAGCCGTCAACGAAGATGGCGCGTTATCCTTACATGTCAGGATGTCGAGTGTCGATTGGCGACGCTTGTGTAAACAAGTCGCCGATGAGTATGGCGATAGCTTGCAAGGCTTTGTAGAATAGACAGCAATTTGTCACACTAAGCATTATTAATTTATCCAAACTTGGAGTAGTCAATGGCCTGGAATCAACCGGGAAACGGCAACAATAACGACCGTGATCCATGGAAAAATCAAGGTGGCCGCGATCAGGGTCCCCCTGATCTCGATGAAGCTGTGCGCAATCTCATGCGCAAATTAGGTTTCGGCGGCTCTGGCAAAAAAGGCAACAACAACAGTGGCGGCAGTAGCGGCGGCTTTTCGATGAAAGGTGTCGGTATCATCGCAGTGTTGCTGGTTGTGGTTTGGTTCATTGCCGGTTTTTACACGGTTAAAGAAGCTGAGCGTGGCGTAGTGTTGCGCTTCGGTAACTTTAATACTTTGGTCGAGTCAGGCCTGCACTGGCGTCCGATTTTTATCGATACTGTCGAAACAGTCGATGTGAGCAACGTACGACAGTTCCAGTCTGAAGGCTTCATGTTGACGCAAGACGAGAACGTGGTGCATGTTGAGCTCGATGTGCAGTATCGCATCATCAACCCGCGTGATTATCTGTACGCAGTAGAAAACGCGGACAGTAGTTTGGCACAAGCCACCGACAGCGCTTTGCGTTATGTCGTGGGCCACACCACCATGGACGAAGTGCTAACGGTAGGTCGTGAGAACGTCCGTGCTGACACGCTTGAATTGTTAGAGAACATCATTGCTCCTTACCAATTGGGGATTCAAATTGTCGACATTAACTTGTTGCCAGCACGTCCACCAGAAGCGGTAAAAGACGCATTCGATGACGCTATTGCTGCGCAGGAAGATGAACAGCGCTTTATTCGTGAAGCTGAAGCCTATGCGCGTGAGCGTGAGCCAACGGCTCGTGGTCAAGTACGCCGTATTCTGCAAGAAGCGCAAGCTTATCGCGAAGAGCAAATCTTGAAAGCACAGGGTGAGGTAGCTCGTTTCAATGAGTTGTTGCCACAGTATCAAGCGGCACCAGGCGTGACGCGTGAGCGACTTTATTTAGAGACGCTCGAAGAAATTTACGCCAACACCGCCAAGGTGATGGTCGACGTAGAAGGCAGCAACAACATGATGTATCTGCCACTCGATAAGATTCTTGAGAATCAGCGTCGTAGCAGTACAACGCAGCAAACACCTGCAGAGCGAGATGCGAGTCGTTCACTTGGTACATCGACCGATTCATCATCACGCACTAACACGACCAGTTCGAGCGGCCGCACCAGCGACCGCAGCGGAGGCCGGGGGTAAATCATGAAAAATTTAATCGTTGTCTTAGTGATTATCGCTGCGCTTCTTGGCCTGTCTTCATTGTTTGTAGTGCAAGAAGGCGAGCGCGCAATCGTCATTCAGTTTGGTAAGGTTCAGCGTAACGCTGATACCGGAATGCCAACTGTCTACGAGCCAGGTCTACACTTCAAATTACCTTTCATTGAGCAAGTGAAGCGCCTTGATGCGCGGATCAAGACCCTCGATGGTGATGCGGACCGTTTCGTCACCAGCGAGAAAAAAGACCTTATCGTTGATACTTATGTGAAGTGGCGTATCTCTGACTTCGCAAATTACTATTTATCGACCAATGGTGGCAACCAAGCTCAAGCGGAAGGTTTGTTAACGCGTCGAGTTAACAGTGGCTTACGAGCGGAGTTTGGTAGCCGTACCATCAAAGAAATCGTCTCGGGCGAGCGCGATGACTTAATGCGCCAAGCGTTAATTCGTGGTGCTGATAGTGCGCAGGAACTCGGTATCGAAGTACTAGATGTGCGCGTAAAGCAGATCAACTTGCCAACTGAAGTGAGCCAGTCGATTTTCCAGCGGATGCGCGCCGAGCGTGAAGCAGTTGCCCGTGAGCACCGCTCAGAAGGTCGTGAGCAAGCCGAATTTATTCGTGCTGACGTCGATGCACGCATTACGGTTATGCTTGCCGATGCCGAACGACAGTCTCGTGAAATTCGTGGTCAAGGTAACGCGGAAGCTGCAGGTATTTACGCCGAGGCGTATACCAAGGATCCAGAGTTCTTCGCGTTCTTACGTAGCATGCAGGCGTATCAACGCAGCTTCGAGAATGGCAATGATGTGCTAGTGCTCGAGCCCGACAGTGACTTCTTTAAATATTTGAAGAGTCAAACAGCAAACTAAAATCAAAAGCCGGCGCCCGCCGGCTTTTTTCTGGAACTACCGTGATTCGTTATTCGTTAATCGTGAGGGTGAGGCAGTGGTGCACTCCACTAACGATTAACGAATCACGATTAACGTAGTTTGGGAGTGGGTATGGAATCGTATAAGCAGTATTACCGTCAATTTTTGGGGCAACACCCTGGCATCCTCCATTGCTCGCCGCATAGCCATTACTACTGGCCCGATGTCACTCGCGATGCTCAGCTGGCTTATTGGAATGACAGCGCCGCGGGAGCTGACCACAAGTGGGACGTGATTTTCGGCGAACGTATTCCAAACGTGCAACGACTGTTAGCGGAGCTACTTGACCACCCATACCCAGAGCAATTTGTATTTGCCGCCAATACCCATGAACTATTGTATCGTATCATCAGCTGTTTTGCGCCAGACCAGCCGTTGCGGATTCTCACTACCGATGGCGAATTTCACAGCTTTAGTCGCCAAGTGCAACGCCTCGAAGAGCGAACTGGAGTGCACGTAACGCGCATCCCATGCGAGCCGTACGATACGTTTGCAACGCGTTGGCAAGCGGCGTTACAAGCACATGAATTCGATCTCATCTTTACCAGTCAGGTGTTCTTTAACTCGGGTGTGCAAGCGCCACCGCTAAGTGATTGGCTAGCAGCAGTGCCGCAACGCACTCAAGTCGTGGTCGATGGCTACCATGGATGTGGCGCGATTCCCACGCGTTTGCGAGACGTTGCTGACCGTATTTTCTACATTGCCGGCAGTTATAAATACCTGCAAGCGGGTGAAGGTTGCTGTTTTATGGCGGTACCGAAAAGCTGTGCATTACGACCGGAGTATACCGGTTGGTTCGCGGACTTTGCCAACCTAGCAAAACCGCGTCAAGCAACCGTAGGCTACGCTGACGATGGTTATCGATTTGCTGGAGCCACCATGGATTACACCGCCTTGTATCGCCTAGAGGCGGTCTTGGAGTGGTGGCGTAGTATCGGACTTACCGTCGAGCAGATCCATCAACGGGTGCAGAAGTTGCAGCTTGCTTTCCTGTCGCTGCTCGATGAGGCGCAGCACCCGTTAATTCATCGGCAAGCCTTGTTGCGTGATGAGCAGCGTGATCACGGCCACTTTTTTACCTTCGTGCTGCCGTCGGCAGAGCAAACCGCGACAGTTGCTGCCGCGCTTCGCGAGCAGGGCGTTGACACCGATTACCGCGGTAACCGTTTGCGCTTTGGCTTTGCCCTGTATCACGACATTGCTGACTATCAGCAATTGAAAAAAGCCTTAGAAGCCATCTGATCGGGCTACCGAAGCAGGTGAATTCCTGTTAAAATCGCCGCCTGTTTTTTCAACAGTAACGCTGGTAGCAAAAATAATGGGTAAAAACGTCGTAATTCTCGGCACGCAGTGGGGTGACGAAGGCAAAGGTAAGATTGTTGATTTACTTACCGATAAAGCTTCGTTAGTGGTTCGTTATCAAGGCGGCCACAATGCTGGTCACACCCTTGTCATCGACGGTGAAAAAACCGTTCTCCATTTGATTCCTTCGGGCATTTTACGTGAAAACGTAACCTGCGTTATCGGTAACGGAGTCGTGTTGTCGCCGGAAGCCTTGATGGAAGAAATCGCGATGCTTGAAGCGCGTCACGTCCCGGTCCGTGAACGCCTGCTAATCAGTGAAGCCTGCCCACTTATTTTGCCGTATCACATTGCGCTTGACCAAGCGCGCGAAAAAGCCCGTGGCAACAAAGCAATTGGCACGACAGGGCGTGGTATCGGTCCTGCTTACGAAGATAAAGTCGCGCGTCGCGGCTTACGGGTAGGTGATTTGTTCCACTTTGAGCGCTTCGAAGAGAAGTTACGCGAAGTGGTCGAATACCATAACTTCACGCTGACGCAATACTACAAAGTTGACGCTGTTGATGTCGATGAGGTACTCGAGTATTGCCGTGAAGTTGCGCAGCAACTGCGCGGTATGATCGCTGATATCCCATCACTGCTTGATGAAGCCCGCAAAGAAGGGCAGAACATCATGTTCGAAGGCGCTCAAGGCACCTTACTTGATATCGACCACGGTACTTACCCGTATGTGACCTCGTCTAATACTACCGCCGGTGGCGTTGCCACAGGCGCTGGTTTTGGGCCACGCTATATCGACTATGTACTCGGTATCGTCAAAGCTTACACAACGCGCGTGGGTAGTGGTCCATTCCCAACGGAACTATCCTGTGACGTAGGTGAGCATTTGGGCGTCAAAGGTCACGAATTTGGTGCCACTACCGGACGTAAACGTCGCACTGGTTGGTTCGATGCAGTCGCCGCGCGTCGCGCAGTCCAGATTAACTCAGTCAGTGGTTTCTGCTTGACCAAATTAGATGTCCTAGATGGTCTTGAAGAATTGAAAATCTGTGTCGGTTACAAATTAGCGGACGGTACCGTGACTGAATACCCACCGATGGCAGCCGAAGACTATGATACGGTAGAGCCAGTATACGAAAGTATGCCAGGGTGGAGCGAGAGTACTGTAGGTTTAACTGAGCACAAAGATTTGCCAATTGCGGCACTGGCTTACATCAAACGTATCGAAGCCTTAACTGGTGTTCCGGTGGACATTATTTCGACCGGTCCAGATCGTGCTGAGACCATTATTTTGCGCCATCCGTTCGCAAAATAACCAATCAGTTCACGAAACTTAAAAAAAATGGCATTAACTATTGCATCATCAAAATCGATACAATAGAATGCGCTCCACCTAACCGGGGTGCCGGCATAGCTCAGTTGGTAGAGCAACTGACTTGTAATCAGTAGGTCCCGAGTTCGACTCTTGGTGCCGGCACCATTTTAAAATCTGGTTTTGGAGGGGTTCCCGAGCGGTCAAAGGGATCAGACTGTAAATCTGACGGCTCAGCCTTCGCAGGTTCGAATCCTGCCCCCTCCACCACTTTTTAGCATTATCATGCGAATGCGGTGAGTCCAGAATGGTTTGAGGTGGCCCGATTCAAGGCATGCGGGTATCGTATAATGGCTATTACCTCAGCCTTCCAAGCTGATGATGTGGGTTCGATTCCCACTACCCGCTCCAATAATCTGTAAGTGCTGATATAGCTCAGTTGGTAGAGCGCACCCTTGGTAAGGGTGAGGTCGGCGGTTCAAATCCGCCTATCAGCACCATTTCACGGCCCCTCTTGCAGTTAAAACTTTCGGTTAAGTCATTGATAATTTGGTGTTGAACCACCGTATGTTGTCCAAAGAGAGGCTGTCATGTCAAAAGAAAAATTTGAACGTTC
>NZ_JPIN01000014.1 GCF_000753735.1 Pseudidiomarina atlantica
TCTTTTTTGCGTTTTTCGTTTGATCGCTTTTTTTTTGTCCAAATTGAACGATCTTTAACTATCTATTGTCTATTAACATTGCTAATGTTCCGTAAGACACATCGAGAACAACAATAATAAATAACTATCAGGGTGCGCCAAAATGGTTAAATTTACTCCAGCGCTCGTTCTTTTGGCTTCTTTCATGTTGCCAATTAGTGCGCAAGCTGACACTGAAGTTACGAGTACCACTACTACAGAGATTAATAATCCATACGTATTAACCGAACAAAACAAACGTTTGGTAAATACCTATTTGCGGATGTTTCGTTATTACACCAAACGAAATTTTTCCGTAACGCGAACCGTTCGAGTGCTTATGAGTAATTATCCCGAGCACGTCGAAGCTATTATGATCGCCGCACTTGAACGCTATCCGGAAAATTATCCATATATCATCAAAGCTGCCATAGACGTTGAACCAGCATTCACGCGTGACATTATGGCTGTCGCCATGCATTTAGAAGTGGCTCCGGCAACCGAACTCGTCAAAATCGCAGTCGAAGCTGAGCCAGCCTACGCTGACCAGATTGTTGTTGATGCAAGTAAGTCAAATCCTAACGATGTTGAAGCAATTGTACGCATTGCCGTGAGTATCGAACCTGAAATGGCCCCTAGCATCATGCAGTCAGCTGGGAGTTCACAGCCTGATAAAGTTGAAGGCATCGTTCACGCAACATTAAGTGTATTACCTTCTATGGGTGACTATTTAATGTCTTCGCTTAACGACTTGATTGATTTAATCCGAGGTAATAGCGCAAATGAGATGAGTGACGACCAGCGAGAAACACTTTCAGTACTCCGCGGTGCACACCGCGCTGGCATGTCTTATGCGGATCTCCAACGAGTCGCAAAGAACCACGGGATATCTGATGCACAACTCACGGCTGCATTAAACCAATAATCTATCTCCCATAAAAAAGCCGCTCGATTGAGCGGCTTTTTTGTGTCTCGTATTTGAGACTTACTCTTCTACTGCAACTTCTTCAGCTTCAGTAGCTTCAACTTCTGGACGGTCAACTAGCTCAACATATGCCATTGGCGCGTTGTCACCGGCGCGGAAGCCACACTTCATGATGCGAGTGTAACCACCTGGACGCTCTTGATAACGTGGGCCAAGTTCGTTGAACAATTTACCAACCACTTCGTTGTCACGAGTGCGAGCAAATGCCAAACGGCGGTTTGCTACGCTATCTTGCTTCGCCAAAGTGATAAGCGGTTCGATAACACGACGAAGTTCTTTGGCTTTAGGAAGTGTCGTTTTGATCACTTCGTGACGCACAAGTGAGCTTGCCATGTTGCTGAACATCGCTTTGCGATGGCTGCTGTTGCGGTTGAGTTGACGACCACTCTTACGATGGCGCATACCTATACCCTTCTCAGTAATTCTCTGTAAAAGATGGCTTAGTCGCGATCAACAAGACTTGCAGGCGGCCAGTTCTCTAGGCGCATGCCTAGTGACAAACCACGTGATGCAAGTACGTCTTTGATCTCGGTCAGCGATTTCTTACCTAGGTTAGGAGTCTTCAACAACTCAACCTCGGTGCGCTGTACTAAGTCACCAATGTACTGAATAGCTTCTGCTTTCAAACAGTTCGCAGAACGCACAGTTAATTCCAAATCATCTACCGGACGGAGCAGAATCGGATCGAATTCTGGTTTTTCTTCTTTCTCTTCTGGCTCGCTCATGTCACGCAGCTCTACGAAGGCTTCAAGTTGTTCAGCCAAAATAGTAGCAGCACGGCGAATGGCTTCTTCAGGATCTAAAGTGCCGTTCGTTTCCATGTCGATAACCAATTTGTCCAAGTCAGTACGCTGCTCAACACGCGCCGAATCGACGTTGTAAGCAATACGCTCAACTGGACTGAAAGAAGCGTCAACAAGTAGAAGACCGATTGGACGCTCTTCATCGTCAGCAGACTGACGTGCCGAAGCTGGAACGTAACCACGACCACGCTCAACCTTAATCGACATTTCGATTTCGGTGTCACCTGTAAGCGTACAGATGAGGTGATCAGGGTTAAGAATGTTGACATCACCGTCATGAGTGATGTCGCCAGCCTTGACAGGGCCCGCTCCAGATTTTTTCAAGGTCAGCATCGCTGCATCTTTACCCTCGAGGGTAACCGCTAGACCTTTGAGGTTTAGCAAGATTTCGATGACATCTTCCTGAACACCCTCTTTCGCACTGTATTCATGCTGTACGCCCTCAATTTTAACTTCAGTCACTGCCACTCCAGGCATTGATGAAAGTAAAATACGACGTAATGCATTGCCCAGCGTGTGACCGAAGCCACGCTCAAGAGGCTCCAACGTCACCTTTGCGTGAGTCGGGCTGATTTGTTCAATGTCCACTAGCCTTGGTTTAAGGAATTCGGTAACAGAACCCTGCATTGTGTCCTCTCTTTATGCTTAAGCTTTACTTAGAGTAAAGCTCTACGATCAACTGTTCGTTAATTTCAGCAGACAAATCTGAACGCTCTGGAAGACGCTTGAACTGTCCTTCCAATTTGTTCGCGTCTACTTCTAACCACACTGGTTTTTCGCGTTGCTCCGCGAGTTCCAATGCAGCGGCGATGCGCGCCTGCTTTTTCGCTTTTTCGCGAACGGACACAACATCTTCCGGACGAACTTTGAACGACGGAATGTTGACTACTTGGCCATTCACCACCACAGCTTTGTGGCTCACCAACTGGCGTGCTTCTGCACGAGTTGAAGCGAAGCCCATGCGGTAGACCACGTTATCTAAACGTTGCTCAAGCAATTGCAGCAGGTTCTCACCAGTGTTGCCCTTAATACGGGCAGCTTCTTTGTAGTAGTTACGGAATTGCTTTTCTAGTACGCCGTAGATACGACGAACTTTTTGCTTTTCACGTAACTGCAAACCGTAATCAGACAAACGGCCACGACGTGCACCGTGCTGACCCGGAGCGCTTTCGAGTTTACATTTCGTATCGATAGCGCGTACGCCGCTTTTCAGGAACAAATCTGTTCCTTCACGACGACTCAGTTTGAGTTTTGGACCCAAATATCTAGCCATGTTCTTTCTCCAACTATCGTTTGGCGCCTATTAAACGCGACGTTTCTTAGGCGGACGACATCCGTTGTGAGGAATAGGCGTCACATCAGTAATATTAGTGATGCGATAACCTACAGCGTTCAACGCACGAATCGATGATTCGCGACCAGGACCTGGGCCCTTTACGAACACTTCTAGGTTTTTCAAACCGTATTCCTTCGCCATTTCACCCGCGCGCTCAGCAGCAACCTGTGCAGCGAATGGTGTAGATTTACGTGAACCACGGAAACCCGAACCACCTGCAGTTGCCCATGCTAACGCGTTACCTTGACGGTCAGTGATGGTCACAATGGTGTTATTGAAAGACGCATGGATGTGAGCCATGCCGTCAGCGACTTGCTTTTTAACGCGCTTACGAGTACGAGTTGGTTGTTTAGCCATTGCTCAACTCCTTACTTCTTAATTGGTTTACGCGGACCTTTACGGGTGCGCGCATTAGTTTTAGTGCGCTGTCCACGTAGAGGCAAGCCACGACGATGACGAAGGCCACGGAAACAACCGAGGTCCATCAAGCGTTTGATATTCATAGATACTTCACGACGTAAATCGCCTTCAACGACGAATTTACCTACAGCTTCACGAAGTACATCCAGTTTTTCTTCTGACAAGTCGCCGATTTTTGTATCTTCCGCAATACCAGTTGCAGCAAGGATCTGCTGTGAACGGGTACGGCCGATACCGTAAATCGCAGTCAAGGCAATGACTGCATGCTTATTGTCAGGAACGTTAATGCCAGCGATACGGGCCACTAACACGTCTCCTTTAGTTTATGGGTGACCGGATTTGAAAAGCCCGTTAGGATACTCAACCGGTCGCCAGATTGCAAACATATCAAAGCCGCAGCCAAGAATATTTTCGTGGCTGCGGACTTCTTCTTCGAATTAACCTTGCCGTTGCTTGTGCTTAGGGTCACTGCAAATTACGCGCACAACGCCGTTGCGCTTGATAACTTTACAGTTACGGCAGATTTTCTTCACGGAAGCACGAACTTTCATTGCTACACTCCGTAATTATCCAACCTTAACGGCCGAAGCCTTTTAGGTTAGCTTTTTTCAGGACCGAGTCATATTGATGTGACATCAGATGAGTCTGGACCTGCGCCATAAAATCCATGATAACCACGACGATAATCAGCAGCGATGTGCCGCCAAAGTAGAACTGAACGTTCCACGCAATCATCATGAACTCAGGAACCAAACAGACAAAGGTAATGTACAGCGCGCCTGCAAGCGTCAACCGGGTCATTACTTTATCGATATAACGAGAGGTCTGTTCACCTGGACGAATGCCAGGAATAAACGCTCCCGACTTCTTCAAGTTATCTGCCGTCTCACGCGGGTTGAAAACCAACGCGGTATAGAAGAAACAGAAGAAGATAATTGCCGCCGCATACAGCATCACGTACAAAGGCTGACCTGGTGACAGAGTCAACGACAGCTCTTGTAAGAAGTTTGCTACCACGCCTTCGCCCTGGCCGAACCAAGTAGCGATAGTGCTTGGGAACAAAATAATGCTCGATGCAAAAATCGGCGGAATAACGCCTGCCATATTAACCTTCAATGGCAAGTGTGTGCTTTGCGCGGCAAAAACCTTACGGCCTTGCTGACGTTTCGCGTAGTTTACCACAATCCGGCGCTGTCCGCGCTCGACAAACACAACGAAATAAGTCACGGCAAAAACAATTACACCGATCAGCAACAATAACAATAAATGTAAATCACCTTGACGTGCTTGCTCAGCCGTTTGCCCAATGGCAGACGGTAGGCCCGCAACAATACCGGTGAAAATAAGAATAGAGATACCGTTACCAATCCCACGCTCAGTAATTTGCTCACCTAACCACATCAAGAACATGGTACCAGTAACCAAACTCACCACAGCGGTGAAGTAGAAACCAAAACTTGGGTCAATGACCAATCCTGGCATCAGACTTGGCAAGCCAGTAGCTATACCAATTGATTGGAATGTTGCGAGTACTAATGTACCCCAACGCGTGTATTGACTAATCTTGCGTCGACCCGCCTCACCTTCTTTCTTAAGCTCAGCCAAACGTGGGTGTACCACAGAGGCTAACTGCATAATAATCGAAGCAGTGATGTACGGCATGATACCCAATGCGAATACCGATGCACGTTCAAGTGCACCACCGCTGAACATGTTAAACATGGCAACGATGGTGTCTCTTTGCTGATCGAACAATTGAGCCAAAACAGCGGCATCAATACCAGGAATAGGCACAAAGGAGCCCGCACGGAACACGATCAACGCGCCGAGTACAAACAGCAGACGTCGTTTTAGTTCCGAGGTGCCGCCTTGAGCTCTGTTAGATTCCAATCCTGGTTTAGCCATTTGCTCTATCCTTCGATTTTGCCGCCAGCAGCTTCGATAGCTTCGCGGGCGCCTTTGGTGACCTTAATGCCTTGAACTGTCACGGCACGATTGATTTCGCCAGACTTAATTACTTTAACGAACAAAATGTCGTTACGAATCAAGCCAGCTTCTTTCAAGCTTGCTAGGGTAACAGTATCACCAGCAACTTTCGCTACTTCCGCTAAGTTTACTTCAGCAGTCACGAATGACTTACGTGAAGTAAAACCAAACTTCGGCAAGCGACGTTGAATTGGCATTTGGCCGCCTTCGAAACCTGGCTTGACGCTGCCGCCTGAACGCGACTTCTGGCCTTTGTGACCACGTCCACCAGTTTTTCCTAAGCCTGAGCCAATACCACGTCCGAGACGCTTCTTGCTGGTTTTAGCACCAGGTGCAGGGGAGATTGAGTTCAAGAACATCGTATTAGTCCTCCACCTTTACCATGTAATAGACTTGGTTCACCATGCCGCGGACGGCTGGAGTATTTTCCAGCTCGACCGTGTGACCAATGCGGCGTAGACCAAGACCACGCAGTGTAGCTTTGTGTTTCGGTAAACGACCGATCGAGCTACGCGTCTGTGTTACTTTAATTGTCTTATTCGCCATTGTTCACTACCCCATGATCTCATCAACGTTCAATCCACGTTTTGCAGCTACCTGTTCAGGTGACTTCATACCGTGAAGTGCCTTGATAGTGGCACGAACGACGTTGATTGGGTTGGTTGAACCATATGCTTTTGACAGCACGTTGTGCACGCCGGCAACTTCCAATACTGCACGCATCGCACCACCGGCGATGATACCAGTACCTTCAGAAGCTGGTTGCATGAATACCTGTGAACCTGAGTGACGACCCTTTACAGGGTGTTGCAAGGTGTCGCCTTTGAGTTGCACGGTTACCATATTGCGACGCGCTTTTTCCATTGCTTTTTGAATAGCAGCTGGAACTTCACGTGCTTTACCATAACCGAAACCAACGCGGCCTTGACCATCACCAACCACAGTAAGTGCAGTGAAGCTAAAGATACGACCACCTTTAACTACTTTTGCAACTCGATTTACTGTGATCAACTTTTCTTGCAGGTCACTTTGTTGAGCTTCTACATTTGCATTTGCCATGTTCGTCTCCTAGAACTGAAGTCCAGCTTCACGAGCTGCTTCAGCCAAAGCTGCAACGCGTCCGTGATAGCGGAAACCACTGCGATCGAAAGCGACTTCTTTAACGCCTTTTTCGATTGCTCGTTCAGCGATCAGCTTTCCAACTGTTTTAGCTGCGTCAATGTTACCGGTTGCTTTAACCGCTTCTTTGACAGCTTTTTCAACAGTTGATGCTGAAGCCAGTACTTCAGAACCGTTCGATGCAATTAGCTGGGCGTAAATATGCCGTGGTGTACGGTGAACGACCAGGCGGTTTGCACCCAACTCTTGCATTTTCTTACGAGGGCGCGTTGCGCGACGTAAGCGAGCTGATTTCTTGTCCATAGTCTTACCTTACTTCTTCTTGGCTTCTTTACGGCGCACTTGCTCATCGGCATAACGTACACCTTTACCTTTATAAGGTTCTGGTTTGCGGTATGCGCGAATATTAGCGGCAACTTGACCCACTAATTGCTTGTCGACACCTTTAACGACTACTTCAGTTTGTGCTGGGACTTCGATAGTGATTCCTTGCGGAATATCGAACTCGACAGGATGAGAGAAGCCGAGAGTTAGGTTGAGCTTGCTACCGGCAGTATTTGCACGATAACCAACACCAACTAACTGCAGCTTGCGCTCATAACCTTGCGCAACACCAACCACCATGTTCTGTAGCAACGCGCGCGCTGTACCTGCTTGAGCTGTTGCATTAGCAACGCCTTCACGCGGTATAGTGCGTAGTTCATTGTCTTCTTTGACAACTTCTACTGCATCGTTAACTACACGGCTCAATGAGCCTTTGGCACCTTTGATTGTTACTTCCTGGCCATTCAGCGTAACTTCAACGCCAGCAGGAATGGCAATCGGTGCTTTAGCAACACGTGACATATCCTAACTCCTCGTTACGCTACATAACCAATGACTTCACCGCCAAGACCCGCTTTGCGAGCGGCACGGTCGGTCATCAGGCCTTTAGAAGTTGAAACTACTGCGACCCCTAAACCACCCATAACTTTAGGTAGTTCATTGCGTTTCTTATAGATACGCAGACCAGGACGACTTACGCGTTCAATTGATTCGATTACAGGCTTACCTTCAAAGTATTTCAACGTTACTTCTAGTTCTGCTTTTACTTCACCAGAAACGCTAAAATCCGCGATGTAACCTTCTTCTTTCAGAACTTGGGCAATAGCCACTTTCTGTTTAGAAGCAGGCATGCGCACGGCAACTTTGTTAGCACCCTGAGCGTTGCGGATGCGAGTGAACATATCCGCAATTGGATCTTGCATGCTCATATTTGCTTTCTCCCGTGACTCGTGGCTTACCAGCTAGCTTTTTTCAAGCCAGGAATTTCACCGCGCATAGCTTTCTCACGCACTTTGATTCGGCTCATACCGAATTTACGTAAGAAACCGTGAGGGCGGCCTGTAACGCGGCAGCGGTTACGCTGACGAGTTGGGCTTGAATCACGTGGGAGACTTTGCAATTTCAGCACGGCTTCCCAACGCTCTTCATCCGAAGTATTCGGATCGCTGATCACAGCTTTTAAAGCGATGCGTTTCTCTGCGTATTTAGCAGCAAGCTTTTGACGCTTGAGCTCACGCATTTTCATTGACTCTTTTGCCATAACTCTACACCTTACTTCTTGAACGGGAAGTTAAAGGCAGCGAGTAAAGCGCGAGCTTCCTCGTCGGTGCCTGCAGTTGTGGTGATTGTGATATCCAAACCACGTACCCGATCTACTTTATCGAAGTCGATTTCTGGGAAAATGATTTGCTCACGCACGCCCATACTATAGTTTCCACGTCCGTCGAATGATTTAGGGTTCAAACCACGGAAGTCACGAACACGCGGGATTGCAATCGTAATTAAACGTTGCAAGAAGTCCCACATGCGCTCGCCACGCAGAGTCACTTTACAGCCAATTGGGTAGCCTTCACGGATTTTGAAGCCAGCGACAGATTTACGAGCAACGGTTTTCACTGGTTGTTGACCTGAAATTGCTTCCATGTCAGCCAATGCGTTCTCGAGAATCTTTTTGTCAGCCAGAGCTTCACCAACACCCATGTTAAGGGTGATTTTTTCAATCCGAGGGACTTGCATGACGCTCTTGTAGCCGAACTGTTTGTGCAGTTCAGGAACTACTGATTCTTTGTAAAAATCATGCAGTTTCGCCATCGTAAAACTCCAAATAAATAATTAAATGATTGCGTCGTTCGATTTGAAGAAGCGAACTTTTTTGCCATCTTCAAATTTGAAACCAACACGATCTGCTTTACCAGTCTCTGGGTTATAAATCGCAACGTTAGAAACGTCGATTGAAGCTTCTTGCTCAATCACACCGCCAGCAACGCCAAGAGCCGGGTTCGGCTTCTGGTGTTTCTTAACGATGTTTACGCCTTCAACGTAAACTCGATTCTTAGCGGTGTCGACTTTCAGCACTTTACCGCGCTTGCCTTTGTCTTTACCTGCCAGGACTACTACTTCGTCATCACGTTTAATTTTTGCCGCCATAACTGACTCCTTACAGTACTTCTGGTGCCAGAGATACAATCTTCATGAACTGTTCTGAGCGCAATTCACGAGTCACTGGACCAAAGATACGAGTGCCAATTGGCTGTTTGTTGTTGTTTAACAGTACAGCCGCGTTGCGGTCAAAACGGATGACTGACCCGTCTTGACGACGGACGCCTTTTCTGGTGCGAACGACCACCGCATTCACAACATCACCTTTCTTCACTTTTCCGCGAGGAATCGCTTCTTTAACAGAAACTTTGATGATATCGCCAATGTTTGCGTAACGGCGGTGCGAGCCACCCAGAACCTTAATACATTGTACGCTGCGAGCGCCCGAGTTATCGGCCACGTCCAGTGTAGTTTGCATTTGGATCATTGCAGTGCTCCGCTTAAGTAAATTACAGACCCTCTCGGGTCGCTTAACCGCACTTTTATTCGTCTGCCTTTCAACAT
Organism: Pseudidiomarina atlantica; assembly: GCF_000753735.1. Classification (GTDB taxonomy): domain Bacteria; phylum Pseudomonadota; class Gammaproteobacteria; order Enterobacterales; family Alteromonadaceae; genus Pseudidiomarina; species Pseudidiomarina atlantica. Next base: position 9,596 of record NZ_JPIN01000014.1, read on the forward strand.
GAAATTTAGAGAATAAAAGACTTCCCCTTATAAAAAGGGCGGCGAATTGTAACAGATAAAATTTGCAGATGATAGTGCTATGGCTGAATTAATTAGAGGATTTTTCTAGCTCAGCGAGGAATGTGAAGTATGGCCAAGCGAACAGGTGAACATACTAACAAAATGAGTCCTGATTCACTATCGTTTTTTTTAAAATAGCCCTACTTATTTATGAGTTCAGAAACCCTCCATCGTCAGTTCAACAACGGTTTTGCTGCGACCGATTAAGTTGGCAAGCAACTGATCGAAGTGGTAAATTCAATGCTATTAATGAAGATTGATCAGCCTTTCTGAAGAGGATAACGAGATTCAATGCAGCTAGCAGCGATCGTATTTGTACCCTTTATAGGCGCCCTATTGCCACTACTTTTGGCACAGCGCTCACGCTTACAGATCACCTTGGCTACCGCTGCTGTTGCGGTATTGAGTTTGGTATTGTTGCTGGTCAGCGGGTCCGGCACGCTAGCTGGAAATATCCCGAGTTACACTCACGAATGGCTCCCCGCGCTTGGTTTAGCTATTAGCTTTAGGCTTGATGGCTTAGCACTGTTATTCGCAGGTTTGATTCTGGGCATTGGTGTCCTTGTCATTCTCTACGCACATTATTATCTGAGCAGCAAAGACAGTGCGGGTAGATTCTTTGCATTCCTGCTGCTGTTCATGGGGTCGATGCTCGGTATCGTTACCGCTGACAACCTGATTTTGATGTGGTTCTTCTGGGAGTTGACGAGTATTTCGTCATTCCTCTTGATTGGCTATTGGTTCCATCAGAGTAATGCTCGGCGCGGTGCGCGCATGGCACTTGCGATTACGGGAGCAGGCGGTTTAGCGCTATTGGCTGGTATCCTTTTACTCGGACAAATGGCCGGTAGTTATCAGCTAGAGGCGGTTTTTGCCGCTGCTGATGTAATTCGTCAGCATGATCTTTATTTGCCAACGCTCATCTTGATTTTGCTCGGCGCATTCACTAAATCGGCGCAATTCCCATTCCAGTTCTGGTTACCCCATGCCATGGCGGCACCCACTCCAGTCAGCGCGTATTTGCACTCGGCAACCATGGTGAAAGCGGGCATTTTTCTCATGGCGCGTCTGTTACCGGTATTAGGAGGTACGCCTGAATGGCACATTATCGTGACTTTAACCGGTCTTGCCACCTTGCTCTTCGGTGCCTATTTCGCCCTGTTAAAAACTGATCTAAAAGGCTTACTTGCCTTTTCAACCATTAGCCACCTTGGTTTAATCACCATGTTGCTGGGTCTCGGTACCGCTGGAGCAGTTGTTGCAGCGTTATTCCACATTATCAATCACGCGACCTTTAAAGCTGGGCTTTTTATGATCGCAGGCATTGTCGATCATGAAACGGGTAGCCGTGATATGCGTAAGTTGAGTGGCTTACGCAAATGGATGCCGTTTACAACCATACTTGCCATCATCACATCAGCTGCGATGGCTGGCATTCCACTCTTTAACGGCTTCCTATCGAAAGAGATGTTTTTTGCCGAAGCTGTCGAGCAGCACTTCTTCGGTGGTTTATCATGGTTTATTCCGGTCCTTGCGACCTTGGGTGCGATGTTGTCTGTCGCCTATTCGGTGCGTTTCGTGCACGACGTATTCTTCCAAGAGCCGGCGCAGGACCTACCGAAAAAGCCGCATGAGCCGCCACTAATGATGCGCGCTCCGGTCATTATTTTTGCCGCTTTATGTGTCATTATTGGGGTTGCCCCGATGCTCTCCGTCGAGACGATATTGACGCCGGCCGTAGCTGCGGTGACCCAGGCCGTTCCTGACTATAAAATTTCTCTTTGGCACGGCTTCAATCTGCCATTATTAATGAGCGCGCTGGCTGTATTAGGCGGTATCGCTATCTATATCGCACGCTCAGAACTACTGACTTTCAGTCGCCAATTTGACGCCCGCGACGCGAAAGATGTCTTCGCCAGTATTGTCAGCCGCACCACGCGCTTTTGCGATGAATCGATGCAACGTATTGAAAACGGTTCATTGCAACGCTACATGGCTTTTTTACTTGTGTTCGTGCTGATTCTGGTGATCCCTGAACTTGCACAAATGGAGCAATTAACGGGCAGTAGAGAACAGCTTCCCATCGACGCCGTGAGTCTAATTGGTGCGATTGTGTTGATGCTCGCCGCCTTCGCTACGGCAATGCTGCATCGTCAACGACTAACCTCGTTGATGATGCTATCGGTGGTCGGCCTCGTCGTTTCACTTAGCTTTGTGCATTTCTCCGCACCCGATCTAGCGATGACCCAGTTAGTGGTAGAAGTGGTAAGTATTATTCTGATGATTCTCGCACTGTTCTTTATGCCGCAGCGCATTCCAAGGGCTTCAAGTGGCCGGCGCATCGCCCGCGACGTATTGTTAGCCGGAACCATTGGCGGCATCGTCGGCACGCTTAATTACGCGTTGCTGACCCGTCCGCTCGAGAGTATTTCAGACTTCTTCTTAGCCAACTCGGTGCCCGGCGGTGGTGGAACCAATGTTGTCAACGTGATCCTCGTCGATTTCCGTGGCTTTGATACGCTCGGTGAAATAACCGTTTTGGCTATTGCCGCTGCGGGCATTCACAAACTATTGAACAATTTACGACCCTTTATGCCTTCAAGTGATGTCGACGGCCGACCATGGCATAGGGTCAAACACCCACTACTTGTACAAACCGTAGCGCAGGCTATGTTGCCATTGGCTTTAATGGTTTCGGTTTACATCTTCCTACGCGGACACAACCTACCGGGCGGCGGCTTTATTGCTGGCTTAGTAACCGCTGCAGCGATGATTCTGCAGTACATCGCTAACGGTGTTGATTGGGTGAAGGGGCGTTTCAACTATAACTATCAAACACTGACGTCGGTGGGTGTGATGATTGCGCTGTTTACCGGGGTCGGCAGTTGGTTCTTTGACCATAACTTCCTGACTTCAAGCTTTACCTATGTCACTTGGCCGCTGGTAGGCAAATTCGAGCTCGCCACTGCAATTCTGTTCGACTTAGGTGTTTACCTGACCGTCATCGGTGCGACATTAATGATTCTTGCAAACTTTGGACAAATGACGACCCGTCATCGTCCACGCCAAGAGGGGTACTAACATGGAAACGCTTTACTCAATCACGGTCGGTACACTGACAGCTTGTAGTGTCTTTCTGATTCTCCGGGGTCGGTCGTTTCCTATCGTTATCGGCTTAACCATGTTGTCATACGCAGTGAATTTGTTTCTATTTTCGACTGGGCGCCTCGTCATTGACCAGTTGCCAATAGTAGGTGTCAGTGAGACCAGCACTGACCCACTGCCTCAAGCACTGGTGCTTACGGCCATTGTCATCGGTTTTGCGATGACCGCCTATTCCATCATTCTTGCAGTACGTGTGAGGGGTGAAATTGGCTCGGATGAAGTCAATGACTACAACTTCGCTGAACAGGAAGGACAGCGTTAATGTTTGCAAAACACCTCATCATTTTACCGTTACTCGTACCAATGCTGGCAGCCCTGCTGCAGTTGCTGCCATGGGGTGAACGAGCCCAGCAACATCGCCGCACCATTGGCATCGTCGCCGCAACACTCAATCTTGGTCTGGCATTATGGTTATTTGCGGTGGCCCAAGACGAAATCATTGTTTACGCGCTTGGCAGTTGGCAAGCGCCCTTTGGTATTGTCTTGGTCGCAGACAAACTTGCCACGCTTATGGTCCTGTTAACTGCAGTGTTGGCGTTACCTGTGCTGGTTTTTGCCTGTCATGGCGAAGACAGCTTGGGGTCTCATTTTCAAGCGCTCTATCAATTTCAGATTCTCGGCATCATGGGCGCATTCTTGACCGGCGACCTGTTTAACCTGTTTGTATTCTTCGAAGTGTTGCTGATTTCTAGTTATGCCTTGTTGATGCATGGTGGTGGTAAAACTAAGTTGCGCGCAACCTTACACTACGTTGTGCTCAACCTTACCGGCTCTGCAATATTTCTGATTAGCCTTGGCGTTCTCTACGGTATTACGGGTACGCTCAACATGGCCGATATGGCGGGCAAAGTCGCAGCGTTAACTGGTGATGAGGCGGTGATCGCGCGCGCTGGTGGCCTGTTATTATTTATCGTTTTTGCTCTCAAAGCAGCCTTGTTACCACTCTACTTTTGGCTACCGCAAGCCTATGCGAGTACCACCGGCACAGTTGCTGCGTTGTTTGCAATTATGACTAAGGTCGGTATCTACGCAATTATTCGCGTTTACACAATGATCTTCGGGCCTGATGCCGGGGTTGCCGCACAGCTGGGGCAAGATTGGTTATGGTGGCTCGGCCTGGCAACCATTTTGATGGGTGCGTTAGGCATTCTCGGCAGTCGTGATTTGCGCTTAGTGATTGCTTACCTAGTGCTAGTTTCTGTAGGGACCATGTTAACCACCTTGAGTATGGGTCACAGTGATGCCATCAGCGCTCTGCTATTCTACTTGGTACACAGTACGTTGGTTACCGCAGCGCTTTTCTTGTTAGCTGACCTGATTGCAGAGCAGCGGGGCAAAACCGCTTCACGTATCGTCAAAGGTCGTCGTATGGCGCAGCACAACTTATTAGCAGCGATGTTTTTTGTTGCCGCACTAACCGTCATCGGCATACCGCCATTGTCTGGTTTTGTGAGTAAGTTGTTTATCCTTGAGGCCGCACGAACCGGCGCACAAGTCGCGTTTTTGTGGCCGCTTATCCTCGGTGCAACTTTCTTGATGATGATCGCTTTATCTCGTGCGGGTAGCCGTATGTTCTGGCATACCTTAGATGGCAAGGCAAACGATGTCTCCCACCCGCGCTGGCAACACGGCTCAACCGTAGCACTTTTGGTAGGAGCTGTGGCATTGACGGTTTTTGCAAATGACGTTTCCGCTTATATGGAAGCCACGGCAACACAACTCACCACGCCTACTGAGTATATTTCAGCGGTTCTTGGCAACGGAGGCACCGATGAGTAGATTTTTACCCGCTCCATGGTGGAGCTTGTTTCTACTAACCTTTTGGCTGTTGCTGCAAAATAGCGTATCGTTTGGGGCGGTGCTAATGGGCAGTATTCTTGCCGTACTGATACCGCTTTACACGCATCGCGCGCGCGATTATCCGATTAAGGTTCACAAACCACTCGTAGCACTACAATACGGTGGCATTTTACTTGTTGATATTATCCTTTCTAATTTCAATATCGCTGCCATCATTCTGCGCCCACGCAAGCAAATACAGCCGGCGCTGATAGAGTATCCGCTCGATATTAGTGGTGCAGTGCCCGTTACTATTCTCGCCAGTACCATCAGTCTGACGCCGGGAACCATTACTGCTGAGCTCGGTAAAGATGGACGAAGTCTGTTGATACACGCACTCAATGTGGCGGATCCAGAAGCTGCGATACAAGAAATCAAGCAGCGCTATGAACGCCGTCTGCAGGAGATTTTTCAATGTTAGTTTTTGCATTGCAGTTCGCTTTTGCGCTATTTGGCTTGTCCTTGCTCATGAATATGGTTCGACTCATTCGCGGGCCTAGTCTTGCTGACCGCATACTGACGCTGGACACTATTTACATTAACTCGTTGGCATTGCTGATTCTGCTTGGCATTTGGCATAGCACGGCTTTTTATTTTGAAGCGGCTCTGCTCATTGCAATGCTTGGCTTTATTGGCACCGTAGCAGCGGCGAAGTTTCTATTACGCGGCGACATCATCGAGTAAGGAGCAGCTATGAACGAACTTCCACAATGGGCTGAATGGCTGATTTCATTTTTCATCATACTGGGTGCCTGTTTTGCTTTCATAGGATCACTCGGTTTATTACGCTTACCTGATTTTATGACGCGGCTGCACGCTCCTACCAAAAACACGACCTTAGGTGTTGGGGGGGTGATTCTTGGATCAATTCTATTTTTCTCGGTAACCGATGCGCTAAGTCTGCATGAGCTACTCATTGCAATCTTTCTATTTTTGACTGCGCCGATTAGTGCTCACTTATTGGCCAAGGCAGGTCTCCACCTTGAACTAAAGCGTATCGAATCAACTCGAGATCTGCGTAAGAAGCCCGAACAATATAGCGATCGTGACGATTAATTCCGGCAAATTCCAGCGGCACTCAAGCAAGCTTTCAATGCTTGGTTGAACGCCGCTAACTCACTTAGTTTTGCCACTAAATTGAGTTCGCCAAGCAATGCCCGATCACTTTTCAAAGTGCCTGCGAATAAGTTTTCTAATTGAGTAGCTTGGCTATTTATAAGATCCAATTGCAAGTCGCCATTTAAAACCTCAGCTACAACTCGTTGCGCATTAAGAATTTGGTTGCCAGTCATATCGAGCTCGGTAAAAAATGTTTTCGCTTGGTGCGAGTACATTCGAGGCTGCAAGGCCTTACTGAAATCCCATTGATCAACGTGCAAATTTTCAATCGCTAGCTTGTCATATCTACGAGTCGCATAGGGTTCTAGCATCGCTAGCTGTGCATCTAACTGATTCGTCTCTGGAAACTCAAAGAACAAGGTGTAATTCGCCATAGAACGTATACTGCTACTTGTTCTTAAATTATCGTCTGCAACACTAAGTGATAAATCGTAAATGTTAAGCAAATAAGTGAAGTTTAAGGGTTGTTGGCCAGTTTCAGCAATGTAATTAAGTGCCGCTTGTTGCCAAAAATAGATCAGCTTGGCTTGTTTTTCGAGCAAGCTACTTTGCTGATCTGTCGGCGGTCGCTGTAACTCAGTCCACACCAGTATTGAACTCAGCATCAACACTACGATTATTGGCAACATAAAGCCCCGACAATGTTGTTTTGACTTATTCATTGAGAATCACCTCGCGATGAATATTTTGTAGACGCATCAATGCTTGTAGCAACTCGTCATATCGACCGTGAAGCTCTGTCGGTTGCCGTTCGCTCAGGTGACTGCGACCGCTAAGTAGAATTTCAGTAGCCAAACGAATGTGGGTAGCAGCGCTATTGAGCCATGCTGCTGCATCGTCGGGATTGAGCAAGCGACACTTGTTAAACTTCTGCTCAGCAGCCTGATATTCGTGCAGGCGAAAATGAATGGCTCCTATGTAGCAGCTTGCCTGTCGATCTGCTTGATTGTTGTCAATCGCTTGCAAAAGCCCCATGGCTAGATGGAAATCACCTTTTTCATAGGCTTGCATGGCCAACATTCTTTGCTGTTCGGCATCAGCTAAGCGCGGTGCTGGCGATTGCATGGTCGTTGTTTTACAGCCAAACAGCAGTGTACAAAAGAACACAGGAAGTAATTTAATTAGCAAACTCATAAGCCTCTTCCTTTTCTTCAAAACACAGCTGACGCCCGAGCCAATGCTCAATCGGAAACGGTAGCCCTGCCTCACATTCGATCAGTGAACTGGCTGCCCGTAGCGTCAAAATGCGGCCTGGCTGAATGTTACGATGCACAGCAACGAGCCGTAATTGGGCATCTAGCCCCACCACATCAAGTGCAAACCGCATGCCCCAACTATGAATAGCGTTACAGTGCGGAAACCAAAGTGCCTGCCCACGCGGCAACCCAGCGCTCGTCAGTAGCCCCACGAGGCGCTGGGGAAAGCTCGTTAATACCTTTACTTCTGGCCAGATGCATTGCTGCTCTGGAATTAACAACATACGTCCCTGTTGCATAAAGAAAGTCCTAAGTTGCTACGATAAATCCCAAGAAAATGGGGCCCAATATTAATAAGAAAGTTACGGGGAAAAAGCAGGTCACCAACGGTAGCAGCAATTTAATGCTCATCTCTTGCGCTCGCTTTTCAGCTTGCAGTTGCTGTTCCGTTCTGATGCGTTGTGCTTGCAACTGCAACGTCTCTGCCAGCGAGGCGCCAGTTAATTGTGATTGCGCAACCGCCGCTACAAATACCTTTATTTCAGGTGCAGGAATGCGCTGCGCCAGTTCCTCCAAACTCACCAAGGTAGTGATACCGATGTTCAACTGTTGTTGCATGATTTGCAGTTGCCGTAGCGCCAGCGAATGTGTCTTGAGTTCGCTGATAGCATGCAACGCTGCGCGCCAAGATAATCCGGCCTGTAACAGCATTGCCAACAGGTCGAGAACCGCTGGCCAGTTACTCACAACTCGCCGAATGTCGCGCTTATGCAATTGCCGTAAACGTGCATAGCGCAGCACTGGTAAGGTCGCCAAGCCCACCCCCCAGAGCGGAGGCAACGGCAACGCTAAAACAATTAAATAAAAGCAAAAATAGCCGAAACCACCGACTAAAAGCTGACTTGGAGTTTGCTGTAACCAGGGGCTGCGTCCCCATTCATAAAGCACCCGTTGCATTCGAAGGGGAAGATGCTGACACATCCACAGTGCCACATTATTCGCCTGTGCTACGAACCACGGTAACAAAGGTCGCAAGCACCAAGCGCCGAAGAGCAAGGCAGCAGCTGTAAGTACCGCGAGATAGTTATCGAAAGTCATGATTGAAACTTCCAAGAATACGACGCGTGATAAGAAAACCAAGCACCAGCATGGTAAACGCTACCAGCAGCAGTAATTGGCCTGCTTGTGTGTACAACAGCAGCTCAGTACTACTGGGCTGTACCACGTTTATCGCCATAAACAACAGCACCGGTAACAACATCATGATTTTGCCTTGCAATCTAGCTTGCGCAGATAAACTCAACATCCGTTCGCGGGCGTAATGTTGTTGTTGCAGGGCATCGGCCATGCGAGCAAGCATTGCGCCTTGTTGGCCGCCATGACGATGGCTGGTGATGAGCGCGAAAACAAAGAATTCAACAAATTGCGACGGGGCTCGTTGGTAAAACAAAGCTAGCGCTTGAGCAAGAGAGTCACCGGCGCGTTGCCGTTGAATCAGCACATGAAACTCACTAGCTAGCGGACGCGGTAACTGCTCAGCACTAATGGTAAGCGCTGGCAACAAACTCAGTCCCGCTTGCAAGCCGCCGACAAGAAGACGCATACCATCGGGCAATTGTTGGTGAATGAGTGCCAGCCGACGATTCACTAGCATGGTGCGAACCAGTGGCAAGCAAGCCAGGAAAATAGCCCCACTGACGAACGCCCAAGCAAGCTGTTGAGTCAGGATGAGTACCAGTAACGCAATTGCTGCAGCCGCGACCGCAGCCGCAATATAAAAATGTTTAGCTGGCATAAAAATAAGTAGGCTTTTGAATGAGCGTTCGGTTTCATCAACCACTAAATGCTTGGTATGGGAATACAGTCGGCCTAGCCCCCAACGCAATAATAGGCCATTCGCGATTACGGTTGCTACGCCAACCAATGAAAGTAGGAAAAGATCGAGCTGCATATCTTAGCGCCACTCCGACTGGATACCCGTTGCGCGCAATTCATTATCGCGTAACTCAAACATTGGGCTCATTTGATAGGCCATTGCTTCAAGTCCGACAAGCTCACTGATTGCAGCAACTCGGCGATGCCCACTGACATCGCGAATGACCTGAACAATCACATTGACCGCACTACTTATTTGCTGTCTAACCGCCAGTAACGGCAGCTCGAGACCGGTCAACATAACCATCACTTCCAAACGTTGCAATGCCTCGCGCGGGCTATTGGCATGCAAGGTGGTAAATGATCCCTCATGACCGGTGTTCATGGCTTGCAACATGTCGAGTGCTTCGGCGCCACGACATTCGCCAATAATGATACGATCTGGACGCATCCGTAGCGCGTTAATAAGTAACTCGCGAATGGTGATCTGCCCTCTGCCCTCAGCATTTGCGGTTCGCGCCTCCAATCCAATCAGATTGTCATGCTCAATGCGAAGCTCGGCTGCATCCTCAATTGTGATCACGCGCTGCGATGCCGGAATATGATCCGCTAGGATATTGAGAAAGGTAGTTTTACCGGTGCCAGTACCGCCGATCACCAGGATATTGCGCCGCAGTTGCACCATTTGGATTAGATAATCACTGGCTGCGGTAGTGATTAAACCACTATCGACCAAGTCGGCAAAACGAAAGCCACGCCGCGCAAACTTTCGAATGGTCAAACAACTTCCCTGCAGAGCCAAGGGCGCCAATACCGCATTGACTCGAGAGCCATCAGGTAAACGCGCATCGACCATAGGTTGTGCGCTGTCTATACGCCGACCAAGCGGCGTGACGATGCGCTCTATAACCTGATGCAACGCCGCTTCATCGGTAAATCTCAAGTCGGACCGCGAGAGTTTGCCAGCACGCTCGATGAAAATTGAATCGAATCGATTCACCATAATTTCAGTAATACTTTCATCAGCTAGCAAACCTGCTAAAGGCCCAAAACCGACACAGACATCAATCACATCGCCAATGAGTGCCAGCTCAATTGTGTTTGGCTCTCGCTCCATCTGCGCTTGAACAAACCTAACTAACACTTGCTGCGCAAAGTCTTGCAAGCAGGCTTCATCCGCAAAGCTTCGTTTTAAAGCTTCTCTTTGTAGTTCATTCTTTAAATGCGCCGTCAGAATCGCTTTATCCATGCTCAAAAATGCTCCGTAAAAGGGTTAACCAAACCAGAGCACCCGACTTGCTGGTGAAAGCTTTGTCGGCTCAAGCGCTGTCGATGCATAAGCTCCTGCTCTTCTGCGGGTAGCTTCGCCGTGCGTGGTGTCACCAGAATCATCAACTCTGTTTCGGCATTACGAAATTGCTGCGACGCGAACAACTGCCCCAGAATTGGCAACTGATGTAACCACGGGAAACGATCGGCCTGTGCCGACTGTTCACTTTGCAACAGCCCTGACAACACCAGGGTTTCACCATCGGGTATGACAAATGAAGAAGCAACTTTACGACTCAATAGACCGGGAATGCCATTCACTGCAGTAGCGGGATCAATCGAACTCAATTCGGCCGTGAGGTCGGTATGGATTTGTCCATCCGTGAGCCGTTCAGCCCGCATCTGTAGTTTAATTCCATAGTCACGAAAGCTAACGTCCTGCATCCCTTGAGCTAACACCTGCGGTATCGGAAACTCACCGCCGACAAGAAAGTTCGCTGAACTACCGCTTAAAACTGACAAAACTGGATTTGCTAATAGCTCTGCATGCCCCTCCCGCTCCAACAAATCTAGGGTTGCTTGCGCACTCACTGGCAAGTGGATCCAACTGCCTAGATCTTCGACTAGAGGTCCATTCAAGTGTGCCGGCCAGCGCACCCCAAGATGCTCGGAATAAGAACGCTTCACTTCGGCGATCAATACCTCTAGCTCCAGCATTGGTGGTTGCAATGCCGGCTGCCAGACCAAGTGGTTAACCAGCTTTGGCTGGGCAGCAAATAACGCGGCAAATTCGGCTTTGTGAGCGTCACTTATCGCCCCAGATAACTGAATAAGCTCACCCACCTCGACTATTTGCAGGTTTGGAAATCGCCGTTGCAACGCCAACAGTAGATGCCGCAATTGTTCATTGGGCGGCTCTATTACCGTTACCGTAATACGTCGGCTTTCAACGCCTTGTTGAAACAGTAAGATTTGACTGCTGCCGGCGACCTTACCAGTCAGCACCAGTTGCCCACTTGGCAGTGCTTGATGACTTAACACTTCAGGTTTGGTTAACACCACCTCATCGGCATCTTTCATCGGTATCACCAGCGTCTCGTCGACAAATAGCTGGTGATCGCTGATTGGTGCGGGGCTCGTAAGCCCCAGTGTAAGCAACCAAAGCATTGTTAGCATCCTAGCCTCCCTCGCGTTCCATTAAATAAATAATCGGGTTCGGTGAATCTAGCCATAAATCCGCGAAGTGCTCGGACCGCTGCAACCAAATCGAAAATTGACTCTGCCGCAACTGTTCAAACTGATAGGCCTGTTCAGCTGAAAAACGAAATGTGAGTGTACTTGCAAGCCCTTCTTGCCAACCGACGTCGGTAAAGCTATCGAGCGCCAATACCTCGACATTAGGTATTGCAGTCAATCTCGATTGCTCAGAGCGGAAATCCTGCCCGACTAGCGTCACAAAGTTGCCAACTTCAACGAGACCATGATGAAGTTGCTCAATTGAAACGGTAGCGGTCACGGCAAACTCGCCCGGCGCCAGCACATCGCTAAAACTGGTTGGCTGCAAGGTACCGAGGTGTGCCAGCGATACCGGTTCACCAGCGGCAACAAATTGTTGCGTGTGACTGCCAACAACTACGCTCACGTCCTGCGGCAATAACCAGTCATCAGTCACATAATCCGGCGGAAATTTACGCTGCTGAAAATCTTCAATCGCGACCTGCTGGCCAGCTTCTATGTCACGGCTGTATACCAACAACCAAATCATCTGGGCATCACGCCGCTGTTCAGCTGAGGCTGATTGTTCAGCCACATAGTTTTGCAATGTCCAGTAGAATGCCACTGCCAGACTTAAAGCCAGTACAGCATTGAGCACTAACCACCAAGTTTTTGCGCGCAGGCTAAACATCTTCATGACACCCAAAGCATCAGCGTAAAGTGGTGCCACACGTGCAGATAGACCGCCATCCACTGCTGTGTCAGCAGCTCTAGAAAAGCCAATAACGTAGCTCCGTCAACGACTGGAACGGTGATCATCAGTAGCAATGCCAGCGCTAGTAGGAGTATCTCAATCGTTGCCTGCCCCTGTTGCTTGCAAGCGTAGCGATAAGAAGCCACCCGATGTTTGATGAAGAAACAGCCATTCCAGCGGTTGGTGCAGCATGAGATAGTATCGACCCGCGGACAAGCGCACCAACTGTGCATTGCGGTTGCTGTGCCGCAGACGGAGATGATTAAGTAACTGTTTCGGGTGATGCCGCGTTTCATAAACTTGCAATTGATACGGTTCATTTGTGACCTCCTGTAACAACGTCCCAAGCCAGCTTTGCGTGCTTGTCATTCCTTTTGCCGCATCGGGTTGCAAGCGCGTCAACCAGTAACTGCCAGCAAAGTTTTGTAAGAGCCAGCGATTTTCGGCACGATCGCACCACTCCCCGACATTAGGTAAAACTTCTGGCTCACATCGCATATCGCGCAAGCTTGGTTGTGACGGTTGATGGACCTGCCAAACCTGCTGCTGATGGCTGCTAATTAATTCGCTTACTTGCCAATCCACCGGGATCTCCATGCTAGTCACCTGTTCCAGCGGCATCAATTGTCACAAGTGGTGCTGCATCGCTATTCACGTAACCGAGTCGAAGTTGCTCTGGCGCAAATTCATCGGTGAAGTACAACCAGCTAATGACTTGTTGAAAATGCTGCAGACCAAAGTCGTTTGCATAAGAAAACGGTGTCAACTGTGCTGGCCGCACGGTTAGATCTGTCGATTCGCTCGGTAACCACGCATCGGTCAGGCGCGCCATCGCTCGAAACTCTTCTGAGCCGCTCAAAAAGTTCAGGTTGTTGGTTGCAAAACTCAATGGTGTCATTAATTGCAACGGTGCCAATACGCGCTTGCTGGTATTGGCAAATGCATACGCGTCACTAGCTTGCACCTCACTTGCCTGTGAAAAGCGCCACAAAATGCTGCGCGCTTTATCGATACGCTGTTGCTGTTGCCACTGCAATGGCACAACGACACGCGCGATGACGACCAATATCAGAGCCAGCAATGCCATAATGACGAGACTTTCAATCAGCACCTGTCCGTGCTGCCGCATTAGGTTCATTACTGTTGCTCCTGCTCTAGCAACAAGCCGAGCACTGTTTTGTCGCGCGTGTTCAAGCTCTGCAGTTGGGGTTGCCACAAGCCATTCCATAAATTTGCGCTTTCTACTGCGCCATCTTGGCGTGGTATGAGGCTCTGGGGACGCGAAAAGTAAACTCCTGCCTTGGCCGTTGCTGCAGCCGTCTTTACAATGACCTGTGGCCATTCTTGCGGTTCGAGAGCAGCTGTATTGAAATAGCGAAACATAGCACCGGAATTGGCTAACCGAGCTTGTTTGGCGAGCGCTAAAGAAGTAGCGCGACTATTGATGTGAGCACTCGCTCCAAAGTCGTTGGCAGCGACTGGACGTTGGATCGATTGACCTAGATAGGCAGCACCATCGCCCCAAGGAAGCTCCTCGCTATCGAGGAGTCCATGCAAATGAATGGAAACAGTGTCCATACTCTGCCAATGCCATTGCCCTGATTTCTCTTCATGTAATTTCGCTCCCCCGGCTTTATCGACCGTTATGTGCAGAACGTGAACCCAGCGATAACTACGCTCCGCCGAAAAAGGATCGAAGCTACTCAACATAATTTCACGCGCATGTCCGGCATCACCGCCACTGGTATGCGGCGCAATCGATTGCCACCACAACCAAGGCACCGGTACCAAACCTGGGGCGTGGAGGACTTGCCAGTCACTGTCGTTCGCCTGGTCATGCAAAGCATAGATGTCTGTCAAAGTACGCGGGATCTCCAGCGCAAAGCTTGCCCGAGCTAACCATTGCGTAGCATGAATCGCCGTAGTGACCATACGCTGAAATTGCAGAATGGCGCGGAGTGATTGCAATAAAGGCTGCTCGATTGAGCGAATGACGCGCGCAATATTTTGTGTGATGGCATTTAAATAGGGCACCCAACTTGCGGCTAATGCACTGCGTTCACTAACGTCCTGCATCATTTCGTACCAACTCGCAATACCTGCGACTTGTGCGAGGCTAAGTTGATTAGCAATCAATGCACGATTGAGTAAAGCGAGCAGGTTCATCTCCCGCGCCAGCAATGTCGCCGCAGATATTGCCATGTTGTCGGCGACATTTTGCTGATACCAATGATCGCGGACCCGTTCTCCCATCGTTACAACACCGAGGGTTGCAGCTAGTAGGAGCGCGATCACTGGTAACATCCAGACGCTAATAGCACCGCGTTGTGACATTAGTTGTCGCCAGACTCAGTAGCTTCGTCGTAGTTCCCAAGCGTCACATTTTGTCGTGCGACCGTCCCTGAGCGCCGCGCAGCCGATCGTGCTTGGTTAAGTTGTTGTGAGGCGTTTTGCCCACTGACCTCATGTGCGATGCCTGCCACTTGGTTACGAACAGTTTTACCAAGTAATGAGTAAACCCCTATCGCCGCCACGGCAATAAGTGCCACGATAATAATGTATTCGGTCATACCTTGACCGCGTTGAGAAGAGAGTGAACGTCCGTGTTGCATGATGCCTCCGTGCGCTAAGTTGTCGTAAAACAACTATAATGCAAGCGCGCACTGCGAGGCGTTAAATACGGTATCTGCTTACTCGATATGAAGATACTTGTGGAGTTGTACTGAGAGTCGCCAGTTGCGTTCAATACAGGTTTTTATGGCTAGTTCTGTAGCGCGTGGACGCTGTGATATCGGTTGCAAACAGATGATTGCCGCTGGGTTCGGCGGACAACTTTTTAAGAGTTTATCTAATGCCTCAATATGTTTTTCCATTGCCACGGGATGCTTGATTTCGTCCGCTCTTTGCAGACAGTCTGGACGCACCAAATAGCCACCAGGCATATCTAACTTCGGCGATACGGTCACCCATGTTTGCGCGGTAACCTGCAGCGCAAAGGTGCCACTGGTTTCGATTTGTAATTGATAGCCCGCCGCCTCGAGTGTTTCACCTAGCTCGCGTAAATCGAACATGGCTGGCTCACCACCAGTGATGACCACATGCTTGGCGTTAAATCCCTGCGCTTGAAAGGTCGCCAGAATGGCCTCGGCATCAAGCGCCGCCCACAGTGGACTGGCGCTGGGTTTCCCCACCACCTGAGCAACCGGCACTTGGTCCTCAGCGCGTTGCTCCCAAGTATGTTGCGTGTCACACCATGGGCATCCTACTGGACAACCTTGCAAGCGCAAGAAAATCGCTGGCGTTCCAGTATAAAAGCCTTCACCTTGAATAGTTTCGAAGATTTCGTTTACGGGATAGCTGGTAGTAATGGGATTCATCCTGATTTGCGGTAAACTATGCCGCTATTGTACCGCAAAGTTCATACATGTGAGTAGTTCACGAGGAGATTTCAGATGGCCAAGGTAGTCGTAATTTATTCTGGCGGCATGGATTCGTTCACGGTCTTGCATCGCGCAATCAAAGACGGCCACGAAGTTTATGCGCTGTCATTTAATTACGGTCAACGGCATGTCAAAGAACTCGATGTTGCGCGGCAAGTGACCAATCAACTAGGAGTGCCGCACAAAATCGTCGATATTAGCGCCATCAATGAGTTAATCGCTAATAGTTCACTGACGTCAGACGCCGCAGCTATTCCAGAAGGGCATTACGAAGAAGCCTCGATGCAATCGACCGTGGTACCGAACCGCAACATGATTTTGTTATCATTAGCGATAGGTTATGCCGTTTCCATCGGCGCAGAAGCAGTCTATTACGGTGCGCATTCAGGTGATCATGCAATCTACCCCGATTGCCGACCTGAATTTGTGCAGAAAATGAATGATGTTAGTCGTATTGCCAACTATGAACCGATTGAAATTGCCGTGCCTTACTTACACTGCAATAAAGGCGAGATTCTTGCAGATGGACTCGCTATGGGGCTCGATTACGGTCACACGTGGACGTGTTATAACGGTCGTGAGCGAGCTTGTGGCAAGTGCGGCGCCTGCGTTGAGAGATTAGAGGCTTTTGCGAGCAATAATTGTGTTGACCCGCTCGCTTACGAGTCAACAACCTAAGGACTAATCGCTAAAACGTTTCAGCAACTGCTGTGCTTGGTGCCAGCGTGGATGATTATGTAAGATCGGTAACGCCAGCGCAGCACCTTTACCTAAACGCTCATAACATGCAGATTGCTGCTGTTTAGACTGTTGCTCGACGCGACTAAGAACGCTATCAAGCACCGCTTCAGCGCCTTTTCGGTCGTTACAAGCAAGCACCATGTCGCAGCCCGCATCTAGCGCGGCATGTGCACGTTCTGGCATGCCGCCAGCTATTTTGGCGGCTGCCATGGCAAGGTCATCACTAAAAATCACCCCTTTAAAATCGAGTTGTCCTCGCAAAATTTGCTGAATCCAGTAAGGTGAAAAACCAGCTGGTCGGTCATCAACCGCGGGATAAACAACATGCGCTGGCATAATAGCGTCCAAGCACGGCGCCAACTCAATAAAAGGTGGTAAATCGGTTTTAAGGATCTCTTCCCAGCTACGATTATCAATCGGTTCAGCAATGTGGGAATCAGCCTGCACCGAACCATGCCCAGGGAAGTGTTTCCCTGTTGCTTTCATACCTGCTTGGTGCATACCTTTGATAAAGCAACGGCCCAAATGAATAACCTGTTCAGCATTATCCGCAAAGGCACGTTTACCGATGACTTCACTGATACCGTTTACATCAAGCACTGGTGCAAAGCTTAGATCAAGATCGCGCGCAAGTAGCTCACTCGCCATCAACCAGCCAAGTTCTTGGGCAATCTGTTGGGCATCAGCTAAGTCGTTCGCGACGGTCAGAATGTCGCCCATCGCCGGCAGCTCAGAAAAGCCATTGCGAAAACGCTGCACGCGTCCGCCCTCGTGATCGACAGCAATCAGCAAAGGGTTACTGGCGGCAGCACGCGTTTGCCGAACCAGCTCATGCAACTGTTCAGGGTCGGTAAAATTGCGCGAAAAATAAATAACGCCCCCCACGGCGGGGTGAGCTAACAGTTCACGTTCCGTTGCGCTAACTTCAGTGCCCTGCAGGTCGATCATTACTGCTGTCATGGAAGATGCTCGTTTACTACATAAATGTGACCGCAGTGTGCCAAAAATTCCTGCCAGCGTCACTAAGCAATTTTCTAACTCTAGACGTACAACTAAGAGCATCGTATAAATAATTGATGTGCAGCAAGAGGTTGATGGTTATGAATGGCATTACGACAACTGCAGCTAAATTCATTCTAAGCGCTAGTGCGCTGACACTACTCGTGGCATGTGGCGGAGGCGGCGATGGAAGCTCTTCCCCAACAGGCGGTGGCTCAGCGAATGCAGATAATTGCTCAGTCGTTGGGCAGAATGAATATTTTTTGGATTACATGCGCGATGACTACTTTTGGTACAACGACATTCCAAATAATATCGACCCAAGTGACTATAACTCGGTGTTCGAACTGCTAGATGCAATTCGCAGCCCGATCGATCGCTTTAGCTATGTGTTGACTGAAGCCGAATACCAATCACGCTTTGTGGATGCTGAATACATCGGTTTTGGCTTCGCCACTCGCACCTTAGGTAATCGCTTGTTGCTGAATTACGTGTACCCAGACTCACCGGCCGCGCAAGCAGGAATGCAACGTGCCGATGAGATCACCGCAATCGATGGCACCTCAGTGGCCACCCTTATCGCCAACGGTAGCTTAAACCAAGCTTTGGGTGCCAAAAATGTTGGGGTCACCGTGGAATTCACTTGGCAACGTCCTGACGGCACTGAATTTACTGAACTGGTCAGTAAAACCGAAGTTGAAACGAACACAGTGCTGGCTATCGAGCGCTTCACAGTAGGCGAACGCGATGTTGGCTACTATGTCCTCAATAGCTTTATTGACCGCACAGGAGCCGATTTAAACAATGCTTATGATGCTCTGATGGGCGTTGACGAGTTGGTCATTGATGTACGTTACAACGGCGGAGGCCTGATCCGTTACGCGAACCAAGCAAGTAGTCAGGCGGCAGGCAATAATGTGCTTGGTTTTGATTTTGTCACGCTATTATTTAACGACAAAAATACAACCAATAATTACACCTCACAGTTTGAGCTTATTGACGGTGTGCGCCAGCTCGATCTTGATCGAGTATTCGTGCTGACCACAGGGGCAAGTTGTTCTTCTTCAGAATTACTGATTAACAGTCTTAAACCCTTCATCGAAGTGGTAGTCATAGGTCAACCCACTTGCGGCAAGCCAGTGGGGCAATCGCCACAACCTTTCTGTGATAAGCGCAGCTTTGTTATCAACTTTGAAACCGTGAATGCAGAGGGAGAAGGTCGTTACTTTGATGGTATCGCCCCCACCTGCCAAGCGAATGACAACTTGGTCGCTGACTGGGGACAAAACGGCGATCCATTACTTGATGAGGCGCGCTTTTATATGCTCAATAGTAGTTGCAGTGCAGTCAGCGCGGCGTCTTCCGTAGTTAAGGAAAACACCGAACAAGGCCGCCGGCATCCGCTGCTTGAGCAATGGGCAAACGAGTTTTAATCTGTGTCTTGGAGCAGTTGGGGTAGCCAACCTACCCCCTGCTCAGTGCATAACCAGCGCGCTTGTATTCGAAATGCCGCAGCAAGGTTCTCATCACTAAGTACCTGAGCAGGCTCACCAACAGCACGCAGCACCCCTTGGTCGAGCAGCAACAAAGTATCACAAAAACGCGCAGCTAAGCTTAAATCGTGTAAAGCCACCATAACTAGCTTACCGGTGCGCGCTTGCGCTCGTAACAACTCCATCATCTGTAACTGATAATGGATATCGAGACTGGCAATAGGTTCGTCCAACACTAACCAAGGCAAATCGCCAAGCAATGCGCGCGCCAAATGCACGCGCCGCTGCTCGCCTCCAGACAAGCTTGCCATGGTGCGTTGCAACAGCGGTTGTAGCGCTAGAAGCTCGGTCACTCGTGCTATCTCTGCAGTCACCGCGGTGCTTAAGCTTAAATTGACGAGTCCCACCTGTAAAACTGCGGCAACTGTAAGCGCGCCGTCGGCGTGCGGCTGTTGCGGCATGAAGCTTAAAGATTGCCGGCGCCGTAACGCGGAAGCTTCGAGCCAGTTATCACCGCCGAACGCCACTCGCCCCTGTGTGGCGGATAATTGCCCAGCCAATAGACTCAGCAAAGTGCTTTTACCGGCACCATTTGGGCCAATAATGCCTACCAGTTGCGAGCCGTTAAGTTGGCAAGAAATCGGGTGCAAGCGTGGGGCTAAGCCTAAGTTTTCAATTGTTATCATACGCGCACCTGTTGCCGCCATAACAGCACAATCAACCAGGGCGCACCCACAAACGCTGCTATTACGCCCAATTGCATCTCCACTGGGGTTGGGATGACTTTAACTAGGCTGTCGATCAACAACAGCAATGCCGCCCCACTAAGTGCGCTATAAGCGACCAGTTGCGGTGGACGATGTTCGCCAAGTAGCCGCGCGAGGTGTGGCGCTAGGAGGCCAATGAAGCCAATCACACCAGCGGTCACCACTGACGCTGAAATCAGTAAAGTAATGGCGAGCAGCAACCACCATAGCGCCCAACGTTGGCGAAACCCGAGTGTTGCCAGGGTTGCTGCATCAAAAATATGCGCACTTAAGTAGCGCTGCTGCGAGGCAATCAACAAAGCACCGATGACAACTGCTGGAAATAATAGATAGACCTGCTCCCAACCGCGGTTCGCGACCGAGCCCAATAACCATAGGCTCCACTCTAGATAAGCAAATGGATTTGGCGCCAAATTCAAGACTAAAGCGAGCAATGCTGCGGCAAAAGCGGCTACTGCTACACCCGCGAGAATCAAACGTAAATTATCAGTGTAACGCCCAACAATCGCCCACAATAAAAGTAGACTCAAGAAACCGCCCAACATGCCGACTAACGGCAGTAGCCAATTCACCGGCAATAGAACTCCGGTGTAGAGTACCAACACCACGGCCAACGCACTTCCGCCAGCAATACCGGTAATGCCGGGTTCGGCCAGTGGATTGCGAAAAACAACTTGTAGCACGGCGCCAGCCATGCCGAGTGCGGCGCCGTTTAACATTGCTAATAAAGCGCGTGGTAACCTTAGATCCAATAGAATAACGTTGCTGTTGTCACCTAAATGCGCAAAACCGAAACTTGACGGGCCAAGCGCCAGATGCAAAAAGCTTAGTAGCAATAAAATGACCAATGCTGATAGCAAATAGCGCAGTTGCATATCAATCACCGCCGCGTGTGATACTGTGCAAATAATCCACAGCACGATAGTCGGCACAGCCAGCAATGTCACCGTCAACCTCAACCACGTGGCGTTGTGCTAACCAATGCTGCACGGCGTCATGCCACAACCAATCTTGTGAACGCCCATAGGATTGCGAGAACCCTTCCAAAATCACGGTGTCAGGTTCGCTTGCCAGCAATTGTTCAAGTTGCAGACGCACTAACTCGCCATTGCCAGCAATTGGGCTCAGTCGCGCACCGTGCGTATGCAGAAGTTGTCCCACCCAGCTGTTAGCACCCCAAGTGTATGAATTAGGCATCAACACGAGGAGTTCACCAAGGTCATCGAGGCGATAGCTTTGTAATTCCTGTTGTTGCTGCCACAACCATTGTTCGGCCGCCGACGCCGCTTGCAATTCAGTGGCGAGTCGTCGTACGGCGTTACGCCAATCAGACATGGAACTGACATAGGGTAAGGTCAATATTTCTGCGTGATCTTGCAATGCTAATAACAACTGCTGATTGACAAAGCTGCCAGCGACAATCACGTCAGGCTCACTCAACACGATGGCTTCAAGACGCTGTTGATGCTCCGTAGTCGGCAGCACTTGCCAAGTCGATGGCAACCATTGTGGAAGCCAATCGTCTAAGCACGGATTGATGCTGGCGATGGTCTTGGCGTTCACCGCGGTAGACCACAGTGCGGCAAGCACCACTATGGTCATTCTCATTAAACTGCCTCTAACGCTTGCTGTAAGTTTTTAACGGCAATTACTTCCATCCCTGCAATCGCCGCTTTGGGCTTGTTACCAGCCGGCACTATAGCCCGTTTGAAGCCATGTTTGGCAGCTTCTTGCAGGCGTGTTTGACCATTTTGCACCGGACGGATTTCACCAGCTAAGCCAACTTCGCCAAACACAATGAGATCACGGGGCAACGGTTGCTCGCGGAAGCTCGAAACAATCGCCAGTAACAGCGCAAGGTCTGCAGCCGTTTCGGTGACTCTCACGCCGCCAACCACGTTAACGAAAACGTCTTGATCCGACATGTGCAAACCGCCATGACGATGCAATACCGCGAGCAGCATCGCTAATCGAGTTGCTTCCATTCCCACCGCAACGCGGCGGGGATTGGCTAATTGACTAGCATCCACTAACGCTTGTAACTCGACCAACAACGGTCGTGTCCCCTCCCAAATCACCATCACCACCGAACCATTGCCATGGTCCTCGCCGCGTTGTAAGAAGATTGCGGAAGGGTTAGTGACCTCTTTCAGTCCCTGCTCCGTCATGGCGAATACGCCAAGTTCATTGGCTGGACCAAAGCGATTTTTATGCCCGCGCAATGTGCGAAAGCGTACATCAGCATCACCCTCTAACAACAACGATGCATCAATGCAGTGCTCGAGCACCTTAGGTCCGGCTAGAGAGCCGTCTTTGGTAACGTGGCCGACCATGATTATCGCCACACCTTTACGTTTCGCATAACGAGTTAGATAAGCGGCCGATTCCCGTACCTGCGACACACTGCCGGGAGCCGATTGAATATCGGCCAGATGCATCACTTGAATCGAGTCAATCACCATTACTTTGGGTTGTTCTTTATCGGCAAGATCACAAATAGTTTCAACTGAGGTTTCCGCCAACATGCGCAGTTTATCGGTCGGTAATTGCAAACGTTTCGCCCGCATTGCGACTTGCTGTAACGACTCCTCACCGGTTACGTAAAGTACTGGCATATGTGTTGCGAGGTTGCACATGGTTTGCAATAACAAGGTACTTTTACCAGCGCCCGGTGAGCCGCCGATCAATACTGCGGATCCAGGCACAACGCCACCGCCTAAAACCCGATCAAATTCTTGAAAGGTGCTACTGAAACGCGGAAGCTCCTCAAGATTGACCTCGCTGAGGGTTTGCACTTGGGCTTGAGTTGCGCCCGCAAAGCCGCGACGTTCAACCGCAACGGTTTTTGCGCTGGCTAAGCGAACTTCGGTAATCGTGTTCCACGCTTTGCACTCGGTGCATTGTCCCAACCAACGCGGAAAGTCAGCCCCGCAGTCATTGCAGACATAAGCTGTCTTTGCTTTCGCCATATTATTGCTTCTCGTTGTTCTGTAAGTGATGCGCTAGCGCCATTAAATTCGGTTCATTGATGACAATATCGGCGACTGCTTGGAGTGCCGGTTTCGCACAAAAGGCAACACCCACCGCAGCAGCTTCTAACATGGCTTGGTCATTGGCGCCGTCACCCACAGCAATAGTTTGCGTTAGGGGAATTTGATAATGCTCAGCCCACACTTTGAGTTGCGACGCTTTGCGTTGTGCATCTACGACAGGCTCCGCGACCTTGCCTGTAAGCTTATCGGCGTCCCATAACAAGGTGTTTGCGCAGTGTTGATCTAAGCCAATAGCACTGGCTAATTGCTCGGTAAACCAAGAAAAACCTCCAGATACTACCGCAGTGCGCCAACCGTTTTGCCGAAACCAAGAGATGAGTTCTGCGGCTCCGGGGGTCAGCGGAATCGGCTGAAATAACTGCGCTAGTTTGTCGCGCTCCAATCCAGCTAACACCGCCACGCGCTGTCGTAAACTTCCCGCAAAATCGAGGTCGCCGCGCATTGCAGCGGCGGTGATGGCAGCGACTTCAGCTTTACGATCGACCAACGCGGCCAACTCATCAATGCACTCAATCGTGATTAAGGTTGAGTCCATATCAAAAACAACCAGTCCAGGTTGTGATAAATTTACCATGTTTACTGCTCTTCTGTGGTTGCTCTAATGACCGCCCTCAGCGTATAGTTTTGCTATGACGACTGCACAACATGTTATCAATATCATCAAGCTTGTCTATCGCCGTGGTCGACGATTGTTGGCTGCGTTGCTACTGATCATTCTCATTGAGAACTTCTGGAGCAATATGCAGGACACTAGTTTGTCCGACTTGCAGACGCACAGTCAGCAGTTGATTGAGTTAACCGCCGAGCAAGCTGCCCATGAGGCACGCCATTGGTTGATAGCGAATGAACAAGATAACTTACAGCAACTGGTACAACAACTGACCCAACAGAAGTTGATTGAATACGCAGCTATCTATAACAACTATGGGCAAGAGGTGGTGAGCGCCGATGCCATTACAGAAAGTCCAGAACAAGCTTTCGTCATTGTGAAAGAAATTCGTGAAGGCCAACTCATTCATGGTTACTTACACATCACCATCAATCAAGACCTATTGCTGGCCGAGCCATTAGCGACGCATAGTTATTTGTCTTACTACGGACAATTTTTATTGGTGTTTGCCGTTTTAGCTGGGATTCTGATCGCTATTACCTTTAACAAGTGGCGTTATCGTCGCCTACGGTTAGCTGCGCCAACTGACAACTCGTCTGCCAAAGCTGCTTCGCAACAGTAGCGGCAGGCTCGGCGCGCAGCTCTTGCAGCGCCCGCAATACTTCAGCGCAATAGGCCGGTTCGTTGCGTTGACCTTGGCGACCTGCCAACGGCATATCCGGTGCATCCGTTTCGAGCACCAAAGCGGTTAGAGGCACACGGCTAATAGCATCGCGAGTTTTACGGGCGCGTTCGTAGGTTATAGTGCCACCGACACCCAACTTGAAACCTTTATCGATCCAGCTACAGGCTTGTTCGTAACTGCCGCTGAAAGCATGCACAATGCCTTGGACTGGTCGTCGCTCAAGATACTGATTCAGGTAACCCAACAAATCACTTTGGCTTTTACGATGATGTAAAATCAACGGACGTTGATAGCGAACGGCGAGTTGTACTTGCTCGACAAAGAATTCGCATTGCTTTTGCCAATGTTCACAGGTGCGATCTAAGCCTATCTCCCCCACCCACAAGTTGCTGTTGGCCGCCAATTGCTGCTCGACCCAAGTCAGGTGCTTTGGCTGGTGCTCGGCAATAAAATAAGGATGCAAGCCGACCGCGTAATGCAACTGTACACCCGCGCACTGCTCAAGCTGCAACCGGGGTGTGTTGATGCTGGTGCCAGGTACCCAGACATGCCGAATACCTTTGCTGTAGGCGCGTTGCAAGACTTGCTCTCGATCCGCATCAAACACCTCAAAATCAAGATGGCAATGGGTGTCGAATAGCAAGTCGGTCATGCTTAATGCTCGCGCGTTTGATGGAACTCGATATCGGGATAACGTTCCGTAGCCAAACTCAGATTCACCATAGTGGGGGCGATATAGGTTAGGCTATCGCCGCCATCAAGGGCTAGGTTTTGCTCTGCTTTACGTCGAAACTCATCAAGTTTGCGCTCATCTTTGCAAGTCACCCAACGGGCAGTGGCAACATTGACTGATTCGTAGATAGCGTCAACGTTGTATTCTGATTTTAAGCGATGCACCACCACATCGAACTGCAGCACACCTACTGCACCAACGATCAAATCGTTGTTGCTGAGCGGCCGAAACACCTGCACCGCGCCCTCTTCCGAAAGCTGAACCAAGCCTTTCAACAGCTGCTTTTGTTTCAGTGGATCTTTTAAGCGAATACGACGGAACATTTCCGGCGCGAAGTTCGGAATACCGCTGAATTTGAATTTTTCACCAGCGGTAAAAGTATCTCCGATCTGAATGGTACCGTGGTTATGCAAACCAATAATATCGCCAGGGTAAGCTTCTTCAACTTGCTCTCGATCACCGGCTAAAAAGGTTAACGCGTCAGAAATACGCACATCTTTACCCGTGCGGACTTGATGCATCTTCATGCCCTTTTCGTATTTTCCGGAAACAATACGCATGAAGGCGACTCGGTCACGGTGTTTAGGATCCATATTCGCTTGGATTTTAAACACAAAGCCTGAAAAGCTGGGCGCTGTTGCGGCCACGACTGTTGCTCCATCGGTTTCCCGTGGTAACGGCGTCGGCGCCCATTGCACTAGGCCGTCCAACATGTGATCAACGCCAAAGTTGCCAAGTGCGGTACCAAAGTAAACCGGCGTTAATTCTCCAGCCAAAAACATTTCTAGGTCAAAGGCGTTGGATGCGCCCTGCACCAACTCAATCTGATCGCGCAAATCTTGCGCGTAATCACCGATGCGTGCATCAAGCTCAGGATTATTCAACCCTTTAATGACATCACGCTCCTGAATGCGATGCCCTTGGCCGGTTTTGTAGAGAATCACTTCATCATCGATGAGGTTGTAGACGCCCTTGAAGTTCTTTCCAGAGCCAATTGGCCAAGTGATTGGCGCACACATGATATTCAACACACTTTCGACTTCATCGAGTAGCTCCAATGGGTCGCGAATATCACGGTCTAACTTGTTCATAAAGGTGATGATTGGGGTGTCACGTAAGCGGGTCACTTCCATCAACTTAATGGTGCGATCCTCAACCCCCTTAGCGCCATCGATAACCATAAGACATGAATCGACGGCGGTTAAGGTACGGTAGGTATCTTCCGAAAAGTCTTCGTGCCCTGGGGTATCAAGAAGGTTCACCAATGCGTTCGCATAGGGGAACTGCATCACCGACGTGGTCACCGAGATGCCCCGCTCCTTTTCCATTTCCATCCAGTCCGATTTCGCGTGCTGGCCAGACTTTTTGCCTTTGACGGTACCGGCCTTTTGGATCCGTTGTCCGTGCAACAAGACTTTTTCGGTAATTGTTGTTTTACCGGCGTCAGGGTGCGAGATAATGGCAAACGTACGGCGTTTGGCGACTTCTTTTGCGAGTGCTGATTGCGACATTCATACTTTCCTTTTGAACTAACCCGCGCATTTTCGCTGATCCAGTACAAAAACGCCACCCAAATGGGTGGCGCGGCGGTAATTCATTGTCGACTTAAGCGCTTGGGGTAAGCGCGTTGAGTGCAAACTCAATCATGGTTGCAAAGCCACTTTGTCGATCTGCTGCAGATAACTTCGTGCCCGATAACAGATTGTCGGACACTGACAACACCGTCAATGCCTGCGCGTTGAACTGGGCTGCGACTGAATAAAGCGCTGCGGCTTCCATATCAAAGCCCAGCACTCCAAATTTTCGGAACAGTGGCCACAATGCAGTGTCACCACCGTAAAAATTATCAGTCGAGAAAATAAGTCCGAGCGCAACTGAACTGCCGCTTTTATCGGCATAGTTTAAAAACTGCTGTAACAAACGCGGATCAGCAACTGCGGGAAAATCAAGTCCGGCAAATTGTTGGCGATTAAAGCTCGAATCGGTGGCCGCCGCATGTGCAATGATGACATCGTTTAAGTCGAGGCGTTCATCGAACACGCCACAACTACCAACCCGCACTAATCTTTTCACCTGGTAATGTTGCAGTAACTCGGTGGCATATATCGCGCATGAGGGCATGCCCATTCCGGAGCCCATCACCGATATCCGCTGACCTTTATAGTTACCTGTGTATCCCAACATATTGCGTACGTTGGTGACACATTCAGCGCCTTCTAAATACTGCTCAGCAATAAATTTTGCCCGTAATGGATCACCGGGGAACAAGCAAGTTTCCGTGAAATCACCTAGCTTCGCGTTGATATGTGGAGTACTCACACCAATATTCCTTCTTCTTACTTCGAGTCAGCAGACGGCAGTAATGATGACCCATATTGCATAGCGGGTAAGCCATAAAATTCAGCAAGGGTTTGCGCTATATCAGCAAAAGTCTCTCGTTTTCCGAGATTGTAAGTAGGTAACTGTGCGCCATAGAGCAACACGGGAATAAACTCGCGGGTATGGTCGGTGCCGGGCCACGTTGGATCGCAACCATGATCAGCTGTTAAAATCAGTAAGTCTTCTGGTGCCATCGTCGCCATGACCTCCGGCAACAATGTATCAAAGGTCTCAAGTGCTCGCGCGTAACCTGCCACATCACGACGATGCCCATAAAGCATGTCAAAGTCGACTAAGTTGGTAAAAATGAGTGCACCATCAGGCGCTGTTTTTAACTGCTCAAGCGTCTTATCAACCAGTGCCTCGAGACCATCAGCTTTGTATTTTTGCGTGATGCCTCGATGGGCAAAAATATCAGCTATTTTGCCAATGCTGATGACTTCATGTCCGGCATCTTTAAGCGTATCTAGAACCGTCGGCGCCGGCGGTGGCGTCGCATAATCGCGACGATTGCCCGTACGCGCAAAACCGTTTTCTGCATTACCGATAAAAGGTCGTGCGATAACGCGCCCAATGTTGTACGGGTCAACGAGCTCTCGCACCAGTTCGCACAGCTGATAGAGACGTTCAAGCCCGAACGTCTCTTCGTGACAGGCAATTTGAAAAACCGAGTCGGCTGAGGTGTAGACGATGGGCTTGCCAGACTGACAATGCTCAGCGCCGAGTCGCTCAATAATCTCAGTACCTGAAGCGTGGCAATTACCAAGGTAGCCTGGCAAATCAAAACGTTGCACCATTTGCTGCAATAAGTCTGCTGGGAACGAGTCGGTTTTATCGGCAAAATAGCCCCAATCGAAAAGTACCGGCACACCAGCTATTTCCCAATGGCCGGAAGGCGTATCTTTGCCTGACGAGAGTTCTTTTGCCCAACCGTAGCGTCCGACAATACCGTCAACTGGCCCCATTCCTGCGGGATAGCGTCCAGTGGCACCGCGACTAACTTCCGCAAGTCCCAGGCGGTTCAGATTCGGTACGTGCAACGGGCCCTGTCGCCCTTCATCGGCTTTGCCTGCCGCACACAATTCTGCGATGTGGCCAAAAGTGTCGGCACCTTCATCGCCGAAGGCGGCCGCGTCATCCGCGGCACCCACGCCGAATGAATCCAGAACCATGATGATTGCACGTGCCATACTTAGCCTCCAATACGTTTATGAACCGCCGGTGGACGCTCCGCTGATGCCGCAAATTGATAAGCTGAGCGTACCTGTTCCGCCGCTTCTTGCCATGCTTGCTCATCAGCCGCGTAGACCATAGCTAAAGGTGTCTGCTGATCAATACGTTGGCCGATCATTGCTAGTTCATCTAAGCCCACACTGTAATCGAGGCTATCGGAACTACGACGTCGCCCACCGCCAAGCGCTACCACTGCCACGCCAAGCTGACGAGTCGCAATTGCACTTACGCGAGCACCCGAGGCTAGTTGCTCGGCGGTTGCAAACACTGGTTTAGCGACCGCTGCGAGCGGAAGATGTCGTGTATAGTTGTCAATAATATCGTGCGGTCCACCAAGCGCCGCTACCATCTGTGCGAAACGCTCGGCCGCTGCACCATTCGCAAGTACCTTTTCGACTTGCTCACGGGCCGCGTTTAAATCCGACGCGAGCTTACCAATGACCAACATTTCGGCACACAAAGCGACGGTAACCTCATGTAATTTTGGCGTGCGCTGGTCGCCACGCAAATACCGAATCGCTTCGCGCACCTCAACCGCGTTACCGGCTGATTGTGCCAACACTTCGTTCATATCAGTGATCAGTGCGGTCGTAGGTACACCTGCGCCGACAGCAACTTGCACCAAACTTTCAGCTAATTCTTCTGAACGCTCGAGGGTGTCCATGATTGCACCGTTGCCGGTTTTCACATCAAGCACCAGACCATCGAGACCGGCAGCAAGCTTTTTCGATAAAATAGAAGCGGTAATCAGCGGAATAGATTCGACCGTTGCGGTAATATCACGCGTCGCGTAAAAACGTTTATCAGCAGGAGCTAAACTCCCCGTCTGACCGATGATAGCAACACCCACCTGTTTCACAACTTTGCGAAACAGGTCATCATCTGGCAGGGCTTGATAATTAGGAATGGCAAACATTTTATCCAAGGTGCCGCCGGTGTGCCCAAGTCCACGCCCAGAAATCATAGGTACATAACCACCGCAAGCAGCAATAATCGGGCCAAGCATCAGACTGACTACGTCACCAACCCCACCGGTTGAGTGTTTATCTAAAACGGGCCCATCCAAGTGTAAGTCTTGCCAATGCAGCACTTGCCCCGAATCACGCATCGCTTCGGTAAGCGCAATCCGCTCAGCCATACTCATGCCTTGAAAAAACACTGCCATTGCTAGCGCTGATATTTGACTTTCGGCAATACTGTTATCAGTGATGCCATTAACGAAAAAGCCGATTTCAGCATTTGATAAGGTGCCGCCGTCACGTTTCTTGCGAATTATTTCTTGAGGTAAAAACATTAGTACGAAGTTCCTTTAGTATCCGCTGATTCATCGCCAGCTAATACAGCAATTAGGTTGGTTAGCAGTCCGCTAGCTCCAAAGCGAAATGTTGCAGGTGCTAAATAATCAGCGCCGAGTTTTTGTTCAGCGAGGCTCAGATAGTGCTCAGCATCAGCGGCGGTACGCACGCCTCCTGCTGCTTTAAACCCGCATTGGGGGTTATTCGCTTTAATCACATCGAGCATTACTTCTGCCGCAGTTACGGTGGCGTTTACCGCTACTTTACCCGTTGAGGTTTTAATAAAATCCGCTTGATTCTCAATCGCAATTTCACTCGCGCGCTGAATACTGCGTGGTGTTTCAAGAATGCCTGTTTCTAAAATAACTTTAAGTCGTGCGGTAGCGCCGCAAGCTTGCTTGCAACTCGCGACGAGCTCGGCCGCCAACTGCTCATCGCCTTGCAAAAATGCCGCATACGGAAACACCACATCAACTTCGTCGGCACCAGCGGCAACCGCACGGGCTGTTTCGCTCATGGCCCGCTCGATATCTGTGTAACCACCGGGGAAATTAGTTACCGTCGCCACTTTGACACCAGTCAGACCGAGGCGCTGAAGCTCACTTTTTGCCCAAATAATGTGCTCCGGGTAAACACACAATGCAGCAGGAGAACCATATAAGGTTTTTGCCGCCTGACACAGTTGCGTGGTGCTCGCCGCCGTATCGGTATGATTGAGCGACGTAAGGTCCATTAACTGCAGCGCTAGACGCGCAGTTTCTTTAATCTCTCGCATCAGCTTTCCTTACGATATTTTTCACTATCGAAACTAAAGGCGTCGGGCAGCAGTTCTGCAACTGTCCATTGCCGCAACTGACGCTCACTGGTCGATGCGACGGTTGCTGTTGCAGCAAAGAATTCAGCAATAACTTGTCGACACGCGCCACACGGCGCATAGGCTTTGTCGCCCGGCGTAAACACCACAAGTTGCTGAAAGTCTGCGGGTTGAAAGCCTTGGGCGAGTGCACTGAAGATGGCGGTGCGCTCGGCACAATTAGAGAGTCCAAAGGAGACATTTTCGACATTACAGCCTGTCACCACTTCGCCGTTTTTCATTAACAACGCAGCTCCCACTGGGAAATTGCTATAAGGTGCATAGGCTTTTTGGCTTGCTTGTTGCGCTTTTTGCTGCAACAGCTCGATAGGAAGTGTTGGTTCTGTCATAGCTCTTCATTTTGAATTTATGGGCTAACAGCTTACTCTTTTCAACAAATGAAGCCAAGCAACTGAAGTCAACAATTGAGTGACCTCTGTCAAAGAAAAAATTGGACATTCCTTCGCGCTAGAATTATTATTTAGAAATATCTAAATTAGATAAATTCAAAAAGAGGTGGTATATGAGTGTTGAAAGAGCACTATCTGCTTTTGCAGGTTTCATGGTACTATTATCGGTCGCACTAACAGTCTGGGTGCATCCTAATTTTATTTGGCTTACGGTCTTTGTTGGGGCTAATCTATTCCAACAATCGTTTACAGGGTTCTGTCCTGCAAGTATCGCGATGCGAAAAGTTTTCGGTTTGAAAACTGAGCGGGAATTGGCCCAAAAATCATAGGTACTGATTATGTCTACGCTGACAATCGAAGAAATGCAGCAGGATGAAGCGCAAAACGCGGCAATATTCCTGCGTTCAATTGCAAATGAGCACCGGCTTCAGATCCTTTGCCACCTTGCAAACGGTGAACAAAGTGTTGGTGAGTTAAACAAGCATTTCCCATTAAGCCCTTCGGCCTTTTCGCAACATCTTGCTGTGTTACGTCAACAAGGCTTGGTCAAATTTCGAAAAGAAGCGCAGACCATCTATTACTCAATTCAAGATCAAGACACTCTGCAGTTTATGCAGTTGCTAAAAGCAAAGTTCTGTCCTGATTTTTAAGCGGTGGCATGCTCCCCATGCCACCCCATCACCAACGCATCTTCATAGCCAGTCGCGCATCTATAGTAATGGGGGCGTTTGCCTATTACCTTAAATCCGAAGCTCTCATAAAGCCGAATGGCTTGCGCATTTGAAACACGCACTTCTAACCATATTTTCGCCTTCGCGGCAGCAGCTGATTCCTGCAAACGCGCCAACAATTGCGCACCTATACCCTGCCCTTGATGACTGGGTCGCACTGCAATATTCATCAAATTGAATTCATCTGCTATCACTTGAACGATGCAATAGCCAAGCAATTCGTTATGCTCGGTGAGGGCACCGTAGATCAAATAACTTTGGCGAAAACAATCGCGCAGCGTGGTCTCTGACCATGGGCTGAAATGGCATGCTTGCTCGATTTCGAGCATGTCACTCGGATAGGAAACTAACTCAACGATTCGAGGCGCCACAAAGCTTGGCCCAAAGTTGACGTTTTTGCGCTGCGGCTAGGGGTTGTGCAAGAATTTCTGTGCCATTTAAACGGCATTCTGCCGCCCACGTTTTTGCCGTTGCAGCAGCGACCTCGACCGGCTTGGGATGCAATTGATTGGGCTCGAGCGCGCGAAAAACATCTTGAGTCCAACGACTGGGTTGTACTGGAAGCTGTTCTTGAGTTTGCAGCAACCACTGTCCCAATTGGTAATAGGTGTACACCTTTTCAACACTATGACTTGTGTTTTCAGTGCCCACAGCTTGCCACACCGTTAGGCCAAGTGCCTGCAGTGCCTGCTCTTGCTCAGTATCCCAGAGGGCGGCTGAATTATCTGGTGATGCTTGTTTCATAAGCCAAGCTTAACCAATTCGATGCATGTTGGAAAGTGGCAGGGGTGGAGGGATTCGAACCCCCAACCGTCGGTTTTGGAGACCGCTGTTCTACCAATTGGAACTACACCCCTGCAGTGCAGACCCCGAATTATACTGGCAGCTGTGTTGCGAGCAAGTCTTTTGTGTAATTTTACGAATCACTTGCGGCTTTTTTCGCCGATTTCATGGAATTGCTCTGATATACTGATGTCTATGAAAGACTTATTATGCAAGTGGCGGTGAATGAGTGACGGCACACAAAGGATTATGCTTGCTGG
>NZ_JPIN01000015.1 GCF_000753735.1 Pseudidiomarina atlantica
ATTTACCGTATTCTCACGGAAAATGGACGCTGTATTATACCGATCAAGCCTGTGAAAACAAGAGCGTTGCTCGTTATTCGTTAATCGTTACTCGTTGGGGGTGCTCGTTGGAACCTTCCCTAACGAATAACGAATAACGAGTAACGGTTAGTCCATGAAAAAAGGGAGCCGAGGCTCCCTTTTCAAGCTTGACCCGTAGTCGAACTACGGGCTACGTAGCCGATTACTCTACGATTTTTGATACTACGCCA
>NZ_JPIN01000016.1 GCF_000753735.1 Pseudidiomarina atlantica
GTGCAGACCCCGAATTATACTGGCAGCTGTGTTGCGAGCAAGTCTTTTGTGTAATTTTACGAATCACTTGCGGCTTTTTTCGCCGATTTCATGGAATTGCTCTGATATACTGATGTCTATGAAAGACTTATTATGCAAGTGGCGGTGAATGAGTGACGGCACACAAAGGATTATGCTTGCTGGTCTTGCTGTTTGGATGGTTGCTGGCTAGTGCAACCGATGCCCAATCCCAAGAGCAGACCGAAACGGTTCTAGAGGTCTCCTACTCTGGCGTTGGCGGTGAGCTCGCCAGCAACGTTGAGAGCTATCTGGGTATTCTTGAGTATTCTGGAGAGCCTGCTCCTAGCATCTTTCGCGTTCGTTTTCTGGCCCGTCGCGGTGCGGAGGAAATCAAACAAGCGTTGCGTCCTTTTGGTTACTATCACACTGAAGTCGAAACTGAGATAAACGAAACGGACAACAAAGTCAGTGTTAACTATACGATCGCAGTAGGTCAGCGCACGCTAGTCCGCACACTCGATATTAAAATCGATGGTGGACTTACCAACGATGATGCCTACCAGCAACTGCAACGACGATTTCCGGTGAAAATAGGCGAGCCATTACTGCACGCCGACTACGAAAAAATCAAATCGATGCTGCGTAATTTGGCGGCCGAGCGTGGTTATTACGACGCCCGCTTCACTGAACAAAAATTGCAAGTCGAACTGAGTGATGCGAGTGCACACATTTTCCTTACCTATGCGAGCGGTGAACGTTTTCGTTTTGGTGAAGTAACGATTTGCTGTAATCATTTATCCAGTGAATTCATCGAGCGCTACTTTCAATTTGAGGAAGGTGACTTATTTCATACCCGCGACTTGCTCGATCTTCAGATTGCGCTTGCAGGTAGCGATTATTTTGACAGCGTCGAAGTCGCTCCCTTATGGCAAGAAGCAAAGGCGGAGGAAGTTCCTGTCTCCATTCGCGTCACCCCGAACCAACGAGACTTTTATCAAATTGGGCCAGGCTATGGTACAGATACGGGAGCCCGTTTGACGCTCGGTTTTGATCGGCGTTGGGTCAACGATAGAGGTCACCGGCTCTCTAGCTTATTACGGCTGTCGCAACTACAAAGCACTGGTTTTGTGGATTACATTATTCCCGGCAAGGACCCTGCCCGCGATCAGTACAGTCTTACCGGTGAAGTCATTGACCGTAGCTACGAAGAGTTAGATTCGACGCTTTATCGCACCAGTATACGCGACACCCGTCACTATGATACCTGGCAGCGCAGCTACCAACTGAGCTATTTGCGCGAAGATTTCCGCTTTGGTAGCGCAATACGTGAAACTTCCAGCTTTTTAGTACCGAGTGCTGAAGTTAGTTACGTTAGCAGTAATTTAGATCCAAGTAACCGTAACCTGGTCGACAGTGGCTTCCGACTCAGTGCGCGTTTACAGGGCGCCAGTGACAGCGCATTGTCGAGCGCATCCTTCGTTTCGCTGACGCTTAGCGGTAAAGCTGTTTATTCAATCAATCAACATTGGCGTTTGTTGGCGCGCGCTGAACTTGGCGGCATGTCGACCGATGAGTTCGATGAGATATCACCCTCGTTGCGATTCTTCGCCGGTGGTGATCACAGTGTTCGCGGTTACGCTTATCAACAATTGGGCCCCACTAACGCCGAGGGGGTTGTCGTTGGCGGTCGTTACTTGGGAGTAGCAAGTGCAGAAATAGATTACCTAGTCGCGCCTAATTGGCGCGTCGCATTATTCACTGACTTTGGTAATAGCGGCTTGGATTGGTCGATGACCTGGAAGCAAACCTATGGCGTCGGTGTCCGCTGGCTCTCGCCTATCGGCCCGGTGCGGTTGGACGTTGCGCAAGCTGTAGATGAACCGGATAAACCGTGGCGTTTGCATCTAACGATAGGCCCCGACCTATGAAATGGTTAAAAGTACTAGCGACAACAATCGTTGTCTTATTTGTTGTAGTTCCGCTCACCGCCTTTGTGCTTATTAGCACCAGTGCGGGGACCCGCTTTGTAGTAGCGCAGGCAATACATTTTGCACCTGTAACCATTACCTACGATAAGGTTTCCGGAACACTTACTGAAGCGATTGAAATTGAGCACTTGGTAGTGGAACTCGAAGGGCAACGCTTCTCGGTAGACAACGTTCAATGGGTATGGAGACCTTTTGAACTATTAGACAAAAAACTCATTATTGACGAGTTGCTCTTGCAACAACCCCATTTGCAACTGTTATCGCCAAGTGCGGCGAATGATGAACCTATCTCGTTACCAACAATTGCACTGCCATTTGCAGTTGCTATTCAACGCTTGGCGGTAAATGGTTTCAGCCTACAAACGAACGCTGATCCCGCCTCTCGCGTGGATTATGATGCAAACTTTGCGACAACACTGGAACTCGTCGATAGCCAACTTGCTCTATCGCAACTGCAACTAAGGTTTGCCCAAGAGCAACTGACGGTTGAGCACCAAGGGCAAGTGTCGCTACAACTACGTGGCAACTATTCGCTGCGCGGTGACGGTGATTATCAACTCGAATTTAATGACAAGCGCATTGCGCCGATTACCGGTAGCTTGGACTTCGACGGTGCCTTACGCGATAAGCCTATCCAATTGGCTACCTCATTTAGCACCAAGACAACGCCATCACAATCACTATCGTTAGAGATTAACGAGCCACTGGAACAACTAAAATGGCAAGCTGAACTCAATTTACAGCAACTCCCTTTGGCGTTAGTTAAGCCTTGGTTGAATGATCCAGTCGCCGATATCGAGCGCTACTTGACAAACGAAAGTGAAATTTCAGGTAAGGTTCAGATCGATTCTGAAAATATCTTTATTGAAAATATACGGGCTAGCCGTATCGGTTCTGCTGATGGACACATTGCGCTGCGGGGAAACTGGCAACACAACAATTTCACCGGTGATTTCCAGTCGAACCCGCTATCTTTCGCGTTAGCCTATGAAAATCTGGCCTATGCAGTTGAGAATATAGGTGTCAGCATTACGCGCGGGCAGAGCTCTATCGAAGGAACCCTAGCAGACTATGAATTCAACAACGCTATTCAAATGCAGATTAGCGGACCACCTGAGTTGGCTATTGATAACCTAACCGTATCGCTCAATGGTAGCGGTGGTTTGACCCAGGTTTCAATCTCAGAACTGAGATTCGATAGTGACAAGCTTGAGCTCGACAGTAAACTCGATGTCGCCTGGCAAGAGCGACTCGCTATGAACTTCACCATTAATTCCGCCAGCACATCGCTAGGCCTTCCTAATGCCAATAATCCTGCTCTGCTGCAAGGAGCGATTGTGCTCAAAGAGCATCAGCTAATCTTTAATGACTTTGCTATTGCCCTTGGCGCGACCCAACTGCAACTAAATGGTTCGACGGCTCAAAATAACCTGCGCGGGCAACTTACCGTAAGCGATATTCAGCAACTACCATACGTTCCTGAGGGGCTGAGTGAATTGCAGGCGCTTGACACTAGTTTTGCGATTGACACAGAACAAGAGCTAAATGCATTCAATGTCGATTTCTCTACCTTTATGGTGCAAACAGAAAGTTTAGACAAATGGCTACTTACTGAAGCAGCAACTCTCGATTTTGAACGTAAAAACGAAGTTTGGTCAGCACAATTAAATCGTCTATGTTTGCAACATGAACCCAATCAGTTTGGCGCTTTATGCGCTTCGATTGAGGTAAATGAAGCGACCTTAAATGCCAGCCTAAATGGTGAACGGCTCTCATTGTGGTTGCTCAATCGGTTTCGTGAGCGCGATGTCGCCCAACGTATTGCCGGACTCGTCACCCTTGATGCCGACCTCTCAGTTAGTCGGGACGAAATGAAAATCCGCGAGATGAATCTCAAGTTGCGCAGTGAAAACACCGTGTTCTTCGCACTCAATCAAGAAACCAGTACACGCCTTGCCTATTGGGAAATCGCTGCTAAAGGCAGTGCGGATGCTATTACCGCGACTATGGACGGGCAACTAGGTAATAACGAAGGTGGCTTGTTTGGCGACTTTTCGATTGCAGATCTCTACCACGAACAAACTGTTCAAGGCGACTTAATTTTTGCGCTCGACGATCTCGCGATGCTGGATTGGGTCCTACCAGGTATGCGTTATCATGGGGGTAAGGCAACCGCACAACTTGAGCTTAGCGGTACCCTGGCACAACCGAGTATCAATGGTGATATGGAGGTTTACGCAGAATCAGTAGTATTTGCAGAAACCAACTTCGTTTTTAATGACGTACGATTGGCTTTAATTGATAGACCCGATTCAGATGGTGCACTTGAGATTGAGGGCCAGGCAAAAGCTGGAGACGGCGGTTGGGTGCTTGTTGAAGGGGTAGCTTTACCACTCGATGCAGAGGCGTATTTACGCATTACTGGGCAAAACTTTCGTGCATTACAAATGCCCACCGCGACGGTAGACATCTCACCGGATCTTACCGTCTACGTAAATGATCGGGCAATTGAGATTGCTGGCACCGTCGACGTTCCTTATGCGGCAATTTCGGCACCAGAATTTGAGACTTCGGTGAGCAATTCAAGCGATGTTATGATCACCAGTGACGGTGACCCAATTGCACAAACTCAGAGCAATGAAGAAACACTAGCGGTGAACGCACAAATACGTGTGAACCTTGGAGATCAGGTGTCCGTAGATGCCTATGGCTTCACCGGTCGTTTGCAAGGTGGATTAGAAATCGTTGAAGAACCCAGTCGTTCCACGACAGCTATTGGCAGTATTAGTGTGGCTGACGGTAGTTATGAGCTTTATGGACAAGAGTTGAAGATTGACCGTGGGTCATTTATCTATAACGGTGGGGATGTTAGTAACCCAGGGCTCGATCTAAGGGTTAAACGAGACATCTCAAATGGTAACATTGGCAGTAATGTGAATGTGGGTGCGCAAGTGGTTGGTACCTTGGTCGAACCTGACTTTAGGCTGTTCTCGACACCTGCTATGCCGGACTCTGAGATCCTCTCCTATTTAATACTCGGAAAGAGTATGCAGTCCGCTTCGTCTACTAACTCTAGCGACATTCAATTACAAGCGCTGTTGATGTTAGGAGCCAAGGGTACCGAGGCAATAGGCGAATCACTGCAGGACACCTTTGGTATCGATGAGTTTGGTATCGATACGGATCCGAACACTCGTGAAACTTCGTTTTACATCGGTAAGTATTTATCCCCGAAGTTGTTTGTGAAGTACGGTGTAGGACTCTTAGAAAGCACGAATACTTTTATGGTTCGTTACCAATTGACCGAACGTTTGCTGATTGAAACCATGGCGAATAGTCAGGCACAAGGCGGCGACATCTTCTACACCTTCGAACGGTGAGGGCAGCTATTCGCTGTTCGAAGAGCTGAAGAGC
>NZ_JPIN01000017.1 GCF_000753735.1 Pseudidiomarina atlantica
AGCGGATCAGTTTTCACCCGTTGTTGACACAAGTGGGTGCAATTGCTTCTATCGCGAGCGGGCTACGCTTTTCTCAACTCACTATACCCAATCTTGATTCAGTTACAGGGAATGTATCGAGGTTGATGCAGGATATACTCGCAGGCGTAGAGCAAGACATTCCAGCTAAAGCTCAAAAATTGAGGGAGTATTATGAGGATGTGGTCGCGATTGAGTCTGCGCCAGCAAAAACGCTCACTGTATTGCAGGCTCTTAGATATATAGAGTTCATAATTTTCTTGCTCATGTTCTTCATGGAATTGGCAAGCTTTCAAGCTGCCCATAATGAAAGCCGCTTAACGGCTGCGTACAGAGAACAGAATTTAGAAATCCAGCGTGATCTCTTAACTCAAGCCCACACTTTCGCTCATCACCTTCAAAAAGCGAACGGGATGGATCCTGAGCAGACGTCAGGGCTAACTGAATACGTTGTCGTCCGCTCAGTTAATTTGAGAGTTAACGCGGGGACTGGTGCCGACTCGCATATCATTACGACCCTTCACCCGAATCAAAAAGTGAGGCTCATTCAGCGCGGAACTCATCCGAATAAAAAGTGGATTTACGTTAGTTATACTGACCACATCGAAGGGCTTCCCCGCTACGGCTGGGTATACAAAAAGTATCTTAAGCGGATTGGCTCATGACTGGTATCTCAGGTGAGGTATAGAGCAATGATTTTAACACCCGAGAGAGGAACGAGAATCATAGACAATTCGATCATTTTGAATTAACGGAATTTTATATTTATAACTGCGCTGATTTCTCGGGGGGATTACAACTATCTAATAAGCAAAAAAATATGCACAGAAGGCAGAGTTTTGGCAGCATGTTGGTAGCAAAATGCACTTTGTTATGATTCCTGGTGACTCAACGAAGACATTGGTTACGGTTTTTGCAGTAAAGTGAGCTAATGTAGTATTCGCACTTTATGAATATTACTTTTGTGCCATTAGTGGACACTAAATCTTGTCACCAAGTGATCAAAAACCAATCGAACACGTTGTGGTACTGGACCACGTTGAGGGCGATAAATAAATAAATCCCAAGGCACAGGCTCGGCCTCTTCTAACACTCTCACAAGTTTCTCTTGGCGTAATAAGTCTTGGGCCAAAAAGTCAGGAATTTGAGCAAACCCCAGTCCATTTTGTACACCCATTAATTCAGCTTCGGCGTCGGCACTTCGAAAACGTGTTATGGATGGCATCCACTGTCTGTCCATGGAAAAAACCCATGGCCAAAGCTTTCCCGTATTGCGATCTACTAACCCTGTAACCGGCAAGTGGTTTAGATCTTCAATAGACGCAGGCCTTCCCACTCTATCTATTAAGTCAGGCGAAGCCACGACATACAGATTAATTTTGGCGAGCTGGCGGGCAATAAATCGACTATCCCTCATGAAGCCGATACGAATCCCAATATCTATTTTTTCGTCAACTACATCCACGCGCTCGTCACTGAGTGTCAGGTCTATATCCAGTTGAGGGTGTACTGTTGAGAGTTCCATTAATGCTGGCATCAAGCATTTATGACCAAAACCAACAGGCGCTGCGATACGAACCCGCCCTTGTAATTCATTACCCGAGTCAGGGGCACTTGTTTGAAACAATTCATCTACAGCGCGCAGGCGTTCTTTTGCGATCACAGCAAATTTTTCTCCAACCAGGGTCACTTGTATATGTCGCGTATTTCGATGAAATAAAAGCTCCCCCTGCAATCGCTCTAACTCCTTCACTGCTCGCGTCACTGCCTGAGGAGAAATTCCCAGACGGTTAGCCGCTTCTTTAAAGCTGCGAGACTCTGCAGCAGTACAAAATATCCGGAGCATTTCCAATCTGTTAAGCATCACAGTCACACTCAGGTTTGGTATGAATACACAAATATTATTCCAAATTATGGAATTGTCAAATCAAAACGTTTCCATTTATTGGTTTTTGAAGGTGAGGGATAATTTGCTTGTTAGTTAGACATAGTCATACATTCAACTGATTTGAGGATATTAACTATGAGTAGTGTTTCAGCAAACAACATCAGCGGTAAGGTCGTTGTGATCACTGGTGGTAGCAGCGGTTTAGGTGAGACCACGGCAAGACATTTAGCCAGTCTTGGCGCGTCTGTTGTTTTAGGTGCCCGACGTATCGACAAGCTTGAAGCTATTGCTGCTGACATACGTACAGCGGGCGGAAAAGTTGCGGTTCAAGCGACAGATGTGACTCGCCAGGACGAAGTGAAGGCCCTTGTAAATCTTGCACAAGAGCGCTTCGGTAAAGTTGATGTGGTTATCAATAATGCAGGGTTAATGGCTATTGCTCCGTTAGCTGAGACTCGAGTTGACGAATGGGATCGCATGATTGACATCAACGTTAAAGGTCTGCTGTATGGAGTAGCCGCAGCGCTTCCGATCTTTCAGGAACAGGGATCCGGCCACTTTATCAATATTTCGTCCGTAGCGGGTATCAAAGTATTCAGTCCCGGCGGCACGGTTTATAGCGGAACCAAATTCGCTGTTCGCGCTATTGCCGAAGGCTTGCGCCATGAAGTTGGGGGTAAAATTCGTTCAACAATCATTTCACCAGGTGCAGTCGAATCTGAATTAAAACATGGAAGTTCAGATGCTCAGGGTGCAGCCTTTGTAAAAGATTTTTATCAGCAAAATGAAATTCCATCTGAATCTGTTGCTCGTGCTATCGCATACGCAATTGAGCAGCCTGCGGATGTGGATATCAACGAGATTGTTCTGCGCCCAACTGTTCAAGAGTTTTAATTCGTTTAATAAAAGACCTATTAACCAGCGGGTGAATTAACCACCCGCTGAATATTCAGATTGTGAGGTTATTGATGACTGCGTTAAACGGACAAATGCGTACTTTGATATTAGATAGCTATGAAGAAGGTACAGTATTCCGGGATGCCCTGATTAACTTACCTTCTCCATCAGCAGGTCAGGTGCAAGTAAAAATAATTGCGAGTGGCGTCAATCCTATTGATTACAAGATCCGCCGAGGTATAGCTCCTTATGCCATGCCGGAATTACCCGCAATACTTGGCACCGATTTGGCTGGAGAAATTGTTGCTATCGGCGACGGCGTCACCGACTTTGCAGTAGGCGATGCAGTTTATGGTCTGACTGGCGGAGTGCGAGGGTTGCAAGGCTCATTGGCTGAATATGCCAACGTAGATGCTGAGTTACTTGCTCTCAAACCGAAAAATTTGTCCATGCGTGAAGCTGCGGCTTTACCTCTGGTTGCACTTACCGCTTGGGAAGGTTTGGTTGACAAGGCGAATGTTAAAGCGGGCCAGAAAATCCTTATCCAGGGTGGAGCTGGCGGAGTTGGGCATGTAGCTGTGCAAATTGCTAAGGCCTTAGGTGCCGACGTTTATGCCACTGCATCGACTGGAAAACAACAGCTGCTCAAGGCGCTTGG
The DNA here is from genome assembly GCF_000753735.1 of Pseudidiomarina atlantica. Classification (GTDB taxonomy): domain Bacteria; phylum Pseudomonadota; class Gammaproteobacteria; order Enterobacterales; family Alteromonadaceae; genus Pseudidiomarina; species Pseudidiomarina atlantica. The sequence goes on from NZ_JPIN01000017.1 coordinate 3,462, forward strand.
TGCCACGCCAATTGATTATCACACTGCAAGCCCTGCGGAGTACGTGGACGCATACACCCAAGGCAAAGGATTCGATATCGTTTACGACACTGTCGGTGGCTCTGTACTCGATGCCTCATTAGGTATCATTGCACATTATGGACATATTTTAAGCTGTGCTGCATTCGGCTCACATAACCTGGTACCGTCGTCATTGCGCTCTGCAACATTGTCAGGGATTTTTGTGTTACACCCAATGCTCAGCGGAGAGGGGCGCAAACATCATGGTGACATTCTGCGGCAAATTACGGCTCTCGTTGAAGCTGGACAAATTAAGCCAATACTCGATCCGTTATGCTTCTCCCTTGACACGGCAATGGATGCACATAATGCTGTAGAGTTGGGGTCCATGGGTAAAGTAGTTATTGATGTAATTGCTTAAAGAGACATTGTTGAGGATGCATATGAGCCCAGGAAAACTAATTCGAACTGTTCGTTTCCATGAATTAGGTGGCCCCGAGGTGTTAACTATTGACTCACTGGCGAGTCCAAGTTTGCAGGCCACTGATGTTCGTATTGCGGTCAAAGCTGTTGGGCTCAATCGTGCTGATGCCATGTTTAGGCGAGGCCACTATATAGAAAAGGCTGACTTCCCTTCGCGAATCGGCTATGAAGCATCCGGGATAGTCATTGAAGTCGGGGAAAAGGTGAATCATTTACGCATTGGGGAAGAGGTTTGTATTGTCCCTCAGATGGGGCTTTCTCAGAATGGCTGCTACGCAGAAGAGATTGTCGTACCAAGTGAATATGTGGCACCCAAACCAGCAGGGCTAACCTTTGCTGAGGGCGCAGCAGCTTGGATGCAGTACCTGACAGCTTATGGCGCTTTGGTCGAAATTGCTAACGTGCAAAAAGGCGATTCAGTACTGATAACCGCCGCATCGAGCAGTGTTGGATTGGCTGCGATTCAAATTGTGAATTCCCTGGGGGGTATCCCTATCGCTACAACTCTAACAGGAGCCAAAAAGGCTGCTGTGCTCAAGGCTGGCGCGGCCCATGTGATTGCAACCCAAGAAGAACCGCTGCTGGATAGCTTGAGAAGCATATTGGGAGCAAACAATTTAAAAGTCGCATTTGATGCTGTCGGTGGGCCACAGATAGCTGAAATTGCTGAAGCAATGAGCCCTGAAGGAACAATAATAGTACACGGAGCATTAAGTCCCGAAATAACTCCTTTCCCCTTAAAAATAGCACTTCGTAAAAGTCTGACCGTTAGGGGGTATGTGTTTACTGAAGTTATAAAAGACATCGAGCGTTTTCGCAGAGCAAAGCAATTTATCCACTCGGGTTTATCCGAGGGAACACTCAAGCCTGTCATTGATCGAAGCTTTAAATTTGAAGAGATAGTAGCAGCGCATCACTATCTGGAGTCAAATCAGCAGATTGGTAAAATAGTGGTCGAACTTGATTAACCGTTCGTAGCTTCCGCTAGTCTCTGGCCGGCGCATAATTCACCGCCAGAACAATAAGAAAAAGGGGTAGTGTATGGTAATTAGCGATCTTCTCTGGCGGCGTCCGCGCCATCACATGGATGTCGATGAAAACCACGACCACGTGCACTGGGTGGAACTTTTCTTCGATCTGGTCCATGTAGTGACAATTTTCATTCTGGGAAATTACCTGTCCCATCATCTGGGGTGGCAAGGATTCTGGGTGTTTACCGGACTGTTCCTGGCAATTTTCTATGCCTGGGCAGACAGCTCGCTCTATAACTCGCTGTATATCTCCACGGACATGCCGCATCGCGTGGTGATGGCACTTAAGATTGTCACGATGATGACCGTCGCGGCGGCGATTCCCGACGTGGCCGGTGAAGGCTGGACGTATTTCGCGCTGGCCTATGCGTTGAATCGGGCGCTGACGGCCTATCTTTACTGGCGGGCGCGCTGTACCGACAACGCGGCCAATAGACTGGCGCAGGAACAGGCGCGGAATTTTTTCGTGTTGGCCGGGGTGTTCGCGCTGTCGGCTTTTTTGCCGACACCGGTTGCCTACTGGGTCTTTGCCGCCGGCGTGGCAGCAATCCAGCTGCAGTACATGCTGCCGCGCGTGGGCACGCTCCGCTTCGAACGCTTTGTGCCTCAACTCGGACACATCTCGGAGCGCTTCGGCCTTCTGATGTTGATCTTGCTGGGTGAAGGCTTCTTTAAACTGGTGGTCACGCTGGCCGACAAGGGCGTCTACAGCGTCAGCGCGGGTACGCTGTTCAATGTGACCATGGGCGGCTTGTCCCTCTTCGCGCTGGCCTGGACTTATTTCGACTGCGCCGGCAATGAAAAACCGAAGAGCCGCACCAGTGCCGTGCTGCTGAGATACTGGTTTGCTCACATCGTGATTTTGTGGAGTGCGGTGACGATTGGCGTTGCGCTGGCCGGACAAGTCTACGTCGGCCTGTGGGAGCCTTATCCGCCCGGCTACGCCGCGCTTGGCTCGGTCGGCCTAGCGGTGTTTTTAGCTTCGCTATGGGCGCTGCGTCGAACCGTGACTGATGCCACCGACAAATACCACAGCGGCGGTCTGAGGCTGTTCGGCATTGTCATGGCACTGGTTGTGCTAGCCGTTCATCCCCTCGTACCGTCGATTGTCAGCAACGGGCTTTGGGTCCTGGCGCTGTTCTCGCAGATTGGTGTGCCGATTTTTCTGGCGCTAAGAGATGCGCGCCGGTCTGATAAAATGCTGTGATGGAACATGGCTACGCCCATGCAATTTGACAGATAGCCGCCAGGGATTTGATGGGTTCTTCTTATGCTCATTAAGCCGTAGAACCACATTCTTTTCGGAAGCATTCATCAAGCCGGCCTTTTTGTTTTCGTGATCAGTGATTGTCCGTTGGCGCTGTCCACGCCGGCGCTTCGTCCTCAGTTCGCCGTGCGTCCTCCCGCATGGCGAGCCCCAGTGACTCTTCGAGCTTCACGAACAACTCCCCGTAGCGCCGGCCGGTGGCACCTCGGGGTGGACCACCTCGCTGACCGTTGGTGCCCTGGGCTTAGACCTGTTTGAGCACAGTCAGAATGCGATTCACAAGGCCACCGGCAGTGACAAGCCCGAAGGCTGGGATCACCAGATCTCCGAAGGGGGCGAGCCTACCTTGCGGTGCTCCGCGGCCTACCACCAGTACCTGGATGGCAGTGAGCCGGACAGCAAGTTCAAGGTGACCTACTTTGGGAACGTCGGATACCTCACTGAATTTGGCGCCGCCCTGGTGTTCCGGGGAGGGCTGATTTCGTCGCCGGATAACCGCTTCAACCCGGAATTGATGGCATACGGTGAGCGGGCGCCCAGCGTCTCCGCGGTCGGCGGTCGGGAGAACTACTTCTGGGGCGGACTGGTGCTGAGCAAGCGCTTTGGCAGTCACTGACAACCGGTGTACATCACCCTGGGAAATACCATGTATACCGCTGAACAATTGGTTTTCAGCAAGAGCAGGGCGCATGGTTAGGCTTAGGCATTACTGGAAACGGAGAAACGATATGAGCAACATCGTTGAAGTAAACGACAGCAACTTTGATGCGGCCGTTGGTCGTAACGACAAGCCGGTCCTGGTCGATTTCTGGGCACCCTGGTGCGGCCCCTGCAAGACCGTTGGCCCCATGCTTGATGAAATCGCCGACGAACTGGGCGATGACCTGGTAGTGGCCAAGGTCAACGTGGATGACAGCCCGGAAACGGCGGCTCGCATGGGAGTCCGCAGCATTCCGACCCTGACGCTGTTCCGCGAGGGCGGCGTGGTGGCCCGGCAGACCGGTGCCGGCACCTTGGGCCAGTTGCGGGCCTTCGTCAAAGGCAACCTGTAATTCACCGGCTCGAATCAACACCCTCTTGTTATGGGAGGGTGTTTTTGTGTGCCGGTTGCGCTGCCCGCCAATGCTGGTCAGACTTATCCGAGTCCATTGCCATCATTCAGGTACCCCACGATGAAAACCCAGGAGCTGCAACTCCTCTATATTTTCGACGCCATCATGACCGAGCGCTCGGTGACCCGAGCCGCCGAGCGTCTGGCCATGACCCAGCCGGCGGTATCCAACGCAATTTCCCGGATGCGCCAGATCTGGAGCGACCCGCTGTTTGTCCGCAAAGGTCGTAACATCGAGCCAACGTCTTATGCCTTGAGCCTCTGGGACCAGGTAGGCGGGCCCATGTACGCGCTAACCAACGCGGTTTCAGCCACTCAGTTCGACCCCGCTAATTCCAAAAGGAAATTTCGCATCGCCGCTACCGACGTGATCGTTGAGATGGTCTGGCGCCAGTTAATCGAATTGCTGGAGCGGGAGGCGCCCGGTGTCGATCTGCACGCGGTCCCGTACACGCCCGATGGCACCTACGACGATCTGCGCGAAGCTCACGTGGACCTGGCGGTTGGCGTTCTGAACCAGCACGACCACAGCCTGCGGAGCACCTGGTTGTTTGAGGGTGGCTACGTGCTGGCGATGCGCGAAGGACATCCGCTGGCGGGTAAGCCGATCACCATGGAGGAATTCCTGGAGGCCCGGCATTTGCTTGTGTCCATGTCGGGCGACGCCCATGGTTTCGTGGACAGCTACCTGAACCAGAAGGGGCAAAGCCGCCGGATTGCCGCCACCGTCAATCATTTCTCCATCATGCCGCATGTGCTTCGGGAGACAAACCTGATTGCGGCGGTGCCGGAGCTCATCAGTCAGGACTGCGGTTTTGTGAACGGGCTCTGGATGGGAGAGCTGCCCTTTGAGGTTGATCCCACCAGCATGTACCTGGTCTGGCACACCCGCCATGACCGGGATCCCGGCATTATCTGGATTCGGGACCACCTCGAGCGCCTGCTGCGGGATCGCTGGCACGAAATCATGACCACCTTGCCCTGCGGGCGGCACCTGAAAGCGGTCTAACCGGCCAGAGAAGTCGCCGCCACGGATTGTGGGGTTGGCCAGGTAAGCGCCGGCCTCAGACTGGAAGAAACAAGAAAGGAGATCGCGCTTTCAAAGGTCATGTGTTCTGCGCAACGAAAAAGGGGGCTAACAGCTCCCTTTCGACATTATGCTTCAGCTAACTCTTTCAAGGTAAGGGTAGTCAATATACCCTTCCGCACCCTGGGAGTAAAAAGTCGCCGGATCTGCTTCGTTGAGCGCGGCGCCAAGCTTCAGGCGCTCCGGGAGGTCCGGGTTGGCAATGAAGGGCACGCCAAAGGCGACAGCGTCGGCCAGTCCGGATTCGATGGCTTGTTCTGCTTCTTCACCGGTGTAGCCCATGTTGAGGATCAACTTGCCCTTGAAGTGTTCGCGGACCGGAGTAATGACGTCCGCTTGCTGTTCCCCGAAAAAGTCGCTGCGCATCAAATGAACAAAGGCCAGGCCGTAGTCGTTCAGGCGCTTGGCGAGCCAGGTAACCAGACCGACCGGATCACTGTCCTTCATGCTCTGGAAACTGTTGAGGGGGCTCAGTCGAACACCGACGTTCTCGGAACCGAACACTCCGGATACGGCTTCAATCACCTCCAGCAGAAGTCGGGCGCGATTTTCGATCGGGCCACCGTAGGGGCCTTCTCGATGGTTGGAGCTATCACGCAGGAACTGGTCCAGCAGATAGCCGTTGGCGCCATGAACCTCAACACCGTCAAAGCCGGCGCGCTTGGCATTCTCGGCGGCGGTGCGGAAACCGTCGATGATGGCCGGGATTTCGCTGTCGGCCAGTGCGCGGGGAACCGTGTAGGACTTCTTACCTTCCGGTGTGTGCACTTCATCGCTGGTGATGGCAATGGCGCTGGGCGCTACCGGATCCTTGCCATTGTTTAACACCGGGTGGCAGGCGCGGCCACCGTGAAAGATTTGCAGATAAATCTTGCCACCTTTGGCGTGTACCGCATCAGTGACTTTCTTCCAGCCTTCAACTTGCGCCTCGGAATAGATACCGGGCTCGCGCCAGAAGGCCGAATTGCCTTCAATAGCCATGGTCGCTTCAGTGATGATCAGGCCGGCAGAGGCACGCTGGGCGTAATACTCAACCATCATATCCGTGGGAACGTGATCAGCGTCGGCACGGACGCGGGTGAGGGGGGCCATGAAGACCCGATTGGCCAATTCACTGGCGCCCATTTTCAGGGGAGTAAAAAGTGTGTTCATAGCATCCTCGGGAAATTTAGTGTACGAGAGCTGATAGTATATCCGCCCGTTGGCCGGGCGGACTAATTCGGACGAGATATATCAATCATCATCCTGACTGATGCGACAGGCTGTTCATCGGCTCCGCTTTTCACGAGTTCGTCCTGTAGAAGATACGGAACCACACCGGTAAGCCCGGCGGCTTCTTCCTCGGCGTTACTGAATCCTGCGACCTGTTTGCCGTCTATGATCAGGTTGCCGTTGTTGTCGCGGATGTTGAGCAGAGCTGCCGGACCATGGCACACGGCGGCAGGTAGATAGCAAACCGCATCGAACAGTTCAGCGTCTCGGAGTGATGACTGTACTGCTTGTGCCAACCACCAAAACTTTTATTACTGCTCAGATTTTCAATAGTCATTGCAACCTCTCAACAAAACGGTCGCCCGCCTGACTGGCAGGCGACCAGATTTCATTACTTGTCGTAGTGAATAACGGTACGGATGCTCTTGCCTTCGTGCATCAGATCAAACGCCTTGTTGATATTTTCCAGCCCCATGGTGTGGGTGATGAAATCGTTCAACTTGAATTCACCTTGCATGTACCGCTCAACGATGTCCGGCAGCTCGGAACGGCCCTTCACGCCACCAAAGGCAGAGCCTTTCCAGACCCGACCGGTCACCAGCTGGAACGGACGCGTGGAAATTTCCTGGCCGGCGCCCGCAACACCGATAACCACCGACTCACCCCAGCCTTTGTGGCAGCATTCCAGTGCTGAACGCATTACATCTACGTTGCCGATGCACTCGAAGGAATAATCCACACCGCCGTCGGTCAGTTCTACGATCACTTCCTGAATCGGCTTGTCGTAATCTTTCGGGTTGATGCAGTCGGTCGCGCCCAACTGGCGGGCCAGCTCAAATTTGCTCTCGTTGATGTCGATAGCAATGATGCGGCTGGCTTTAGCCATGGTGGCACCAATCACCGCCGACAGGCCGATGCCGCCCATACCGAAGATGGCCACGGTAGCGCCCTCTTCTACTTTGGCGGTGTTCATCACCGCACCCATGCCGGTGGTTACGCCACAACCGAGCAAGCACACTTCTTCCAATGGCGCTTCTTTGTTCACTTTTGCCAGAGAAATCTCGGGCAGTACGGTGTACTCAGAGAAGGTTGAGCAACCCATGTAGTGATAGATCGGCTCGCCGTTTAACGAGAAACGAGTGGTGCCGTCTGGCATCAGGCCCTTGCCCTGGGTTTCACGAATCTTCCCGCACAGGTTGGTTTTACCAGAGGTGCAGAATTTACATTCGCCGCACTCAGGGGTATACAGCGGAATAACGTGGTCACCCACTTTCAGGCTTGTAACGCCTTCGCCTACCGACTCAACAATACCGCCGCCTTCGTGGCCGAGAATGGTCGGGAAAATGCCTTCGGGATCTTCGCCAGACAAGGTAAACGCATCGGTATGACACACACCGCTAGCGATCACCCGGATACGTACTTCGCCAGCTTGAGGTGGCATCACATCCACTTCTTCAATGGACAGAGGTTGTTTCGGGCCCCAGGCGATAGCGGCTTTAGATTTGATGGTCTGAGTCATGTTGTGTGCTCCAGATTTTGTCGGGCTTCGGCAGGTTCTTCTGCCATGTTGATGGGATCATTGTATTATTATTCTTAAGATAGATAATCGGCCAATTAAGCAAATCACCTTTACTGTATAGTAACAATGAACCGTATTTTGTTTGCTGGCGGCATTTTGTATCTAAGCTCACCCAAGTCGTAACGCAAGGAACTGAACATGTTTATTTGGGAAGGGGTCAGTGAGTTTGTGGCGGTCGCGGAAGCTGAAAGTTTTACCGCTGCGGCGAAACAATTGGGCATTTCCACAGCTCAGGTGAGCCGGCAGGTCAGCGCACTGGAATCCCGGCTTTCGACCAAACTGCTGTATCGCACCACCCGCAAGGTTTCGGTGACGGAAGCCGGCCAAACCTACTACCAGTATTGCCGCCAGGTACTCGATGGTCTGGAAGAGGCCGAGCGGGCCATGACCAACCTGCAACTTATCCCCAAGGGAAAATTACGGCTGACCGCACCGGTGACCTATGGCGAGAAGGTGATCGCCCCCTTGGTGAACGATTTCATCCTGCGCTACCCGGAGTTGGAGGTGCAGCTGAATCTGACCAACCAGAAGCTGGATCTGGTCGGTGGCGGTTACGATTTGGCGATTCGGCTGGGAAAACTGGAAGATTCATCCATGATGGCCAAGCGGTTGTCGTCACGAACCTTATACGTGTGCGCCTCGCCGGAATACTTATCCACCTATGGTGTGCCGCATTCGCTTTCGGAACTGGACCGGCACAATTGTTTGCAAGGCAATCTGGATTACTGGCGCTTTCAGGACCGAGGTAAGCCCTACAACGTTCGCGTTAAAGGCAACATGAAGTGCGACAGCGGTTGGGCGTTGCTGGACGCGGCCCTGAAAGGCATCGGGATCGTGCAACTTCCCGATTATTACGTTCAGCCGTCATTGGCCTGTGGAAAACTTATGAACTTGCTGGAACATTATCAAGAAGCCGACGATGGAATCTGGGCGATTTATCCACATAACCGGCATTTATCCCCAAAAGTGCGGATGCTGCTGGATTTCCTGGACGAATCGTTAAGTTAAATTCTGTGGGGCCGTGGCGGGCAGTAGTTTTGTCAGTTTGTCCAAATGCGCCGTTTGGCCTGCGTCAGTTTCGCGGCGGTCTCCAGCCGTACATATACCAAACGCCTCTGGTCATCCGCCGCGTCGCAACTCCCTGACACCCCGGCCCAGCTTGCGGCGCAACAGGGCCCGCAGGGTCACCCCATCCGAGTACCCGACCTGTGCGGCGACTTGGTCGACGCTCGCGTTTCCGGTGCGCAAGAGATGGACGGCATGCTCCACGCGCAGGTCCTGGAAATACGACAACGGTGTCTTGCCCAAAACGCTTTGCAGCCGCCGCGCCAAGGTGCGCTCGCTTGTGCCCGCGGCGCTGGCCGCCTCGGCCAGCGAGAACCCCTTCGCGAGCTGACTTCTGGCCCAGCACTCGAAGCGCTCCACCATCGGGTCGGCATGCGCAAGGTGGTCGGGAATCACGAACTCGGCTTGCGAACTGCGTGCCTCGACCAGCAGATAGCGTGCTACTAGGGCCGCCAGCGCCGGACTGCGCCCCCGGATGATGCGCAAGGCCAGGTCGACGTGGGCCAAAGCGGCACCCGCGGTAGTGAAGCGTGTCGAGTTCACGAGCATGCGTGACTCGTCCAGCGTGACGTTCGGATAGCGCTGCCGAAACATCGGCCCCAGCCACCATGACGTCGTCGCACGATGCCCATCAAGCAGGCCACTCTCTGCAAGTAAGAAACTACCGGAGCAGGCGGCACCAAGGTGCGCGCCAGCGGTGGACCACAGCTGTAGCGCGGCGACCGCATCGGGCACGTCGGGGCGTGTGAGCCGAGCCGAGAGCGTGTCAGGCATCTTGTCACCAAACGCGGGCACGAGTACGACGTCTGGTTCCGGCACACCACGCGCAGTGACCACGGGGACCGTCAAGCCCTGCGCCGTTAGGATGCGACGCCGCACGCCCACCAGCGTGAGCTCTATGTGCGCGGGAGCCTGTGGCAGCGAGCTCGACATCGCATTGGCCAAGCCCACTGTGTCAGTGAGCGCCGCAAGCCCCAGATCAAACACGCCATCACAAACAAGGATATGAAGTTTCATGGCAATAATGATATCAAAGTTGTCATTTTTGTCTATATAAATGGTTGTCATGAAGACTTAGACTGCAGGCTCGTCGGTGCTTTCACCTAAACCATTTACCCAAAGGATTACAATATGACCAAGCTCGCCCTGTTTGTTCGCCTCGAAGCCAAACCCGGCCAGGAGGCTGCGCTTGCCGACTTCCTGGCCAGCGCACTGCCGCTCGCCAACGCCGAATCCGGCACCACTGCCTGGTTTGCATTGAAGTTTGGCCCTTCGACGTTCGGTGTGTTCGATGCCTTTGCCGATGAGGCAGGTCGCCAGGCACATCTGAACGGCCAGATCGCCGCGGCCTTGATGGCCAACGCCGCGACCTTGCTCAGTTCTCCGCCCAATATCGAGAAGGTCGAACTGCTTGCAGCCAAACTGCCTGCATGAAAACCCGGCCTTGACTCAATCAGGTCACGCTGCGTAGGGCCACACGGCCCTACGCAGCCCCCCTCGATTGCCGGGGGGGGATGTTCGGCGACAATTAGGATGACCAGTTGACGACAATTCTCTTGGCAGCCAGCCTTCTGATTTTAACAAGGTCGATAATACTGATGCCTGTAGTTGCCCCAACTAAACTGAGCACCATCTTGCCAGTTCAGCCCGGTATTCCCCGGTGGCATTTCAGACTCTTGTGCGGGTGGCTGCGATTATAGTCTCAGATCCATTTCGGCAATCTGGCCATCACAGTGGCTGGATCAGGAAGGTCGTACAGGTATACATCGCCCCGCTTAAACGTCTTCACAAAAGCCTCCGCTATGCCGTTACTATGAGGGCTTCGCGCGGGTGTGATATACACCACAAAACCCAGAGCGGATGTGAAGACTCGCGTTTCTTTGGCAATGTAGCAGTTGCCATTATCCGTCAGCCATTCCAGAGATTGTGGCACCCACTTCGACTAGCCGAACCGGTATTTCGGGCTTTCCCGCAGTACTCCTGTTACCTGCTTCCAACTTTTAATTCATTATGATCTTAGTAATGTTCATCACCAGAGATAGGTTCCGGAGGCGAGGTTGTGCCACAGAGTTGGCAGGGTGAAATCAGTGCAAAGGTCTTGAAAGTGTGTGCTAGCTCAATAGCGTAAAATAGCCGGGCACTGTCAGGGCACCATTTGGGCACAAGCCAAAAAAAAAGGACCTGCGCTTTCACGCAAGTCCTTGATATTCGTGGCGCACCCGACAGGAGTCGAACCTGTGACCTCTGCCTCCGGAGGGCAGTCGTGGGTTCGGTGGTAAATCGTTAAATCTAGGTGTGGTAAGGGTTTAAACGGTGTTTTGATTTTTTATTTGGTGTCGAAATTGACACTTTTGAGATCATTTAATGACAAAAATGGTCACAGAAAACCGACGTGGAAATTTAAATTTTTGACCTTTGCCTCGCGACAAAAAATTCTGAATATTCGGAAAAACCTGAGTTTTTAGGTGGAAAAAATTCCACCATTTCGAACGTGGCTTAGGCGCGCTGCATAGGTTATAATTTATGCGGCTCATCCTAAGGGTACATGATAATGAAACGCACAAAAAACAGCTCAGATAAACAAGAGCGCTTTGTTCCTAATATTGAGAACTTCAAGACCAGTCTTGGGTACGAAGGTCTCAAAATGAAAGAGTCTTTTGAAAAGCAGTCTATCGCATCTTTAAAACGTAAATATGCGAGATAAGTACGGCGCTGGTCAAGATCCGTATTGTTACCCGGACTCCGATGTTTTAGTTAACAAGCTAAACATTCGCGATGAGGAAACTCTTGTCGCTGCCGAAATAGAATTTACTACCCTACGTTATAAATCCTACACAGCTACTACATTAGGCAGTCAGGAATTCACACTCGAGCATCTACAGCGTTTACATCTGCATTTATTTCAGGATGTATACGATTGGGCTGGCGAGTTACGAACAATTGATATTTCAAAAGGTGCAACTCGATTCTGTACGGCATCAAGAATCAAAGCTGAGGCGGATAGGTTATTTCGCCAAATTCCTTTGTTAGAACATGCGAAAACACCAGAGGTTTTCGTGCGTGAAGTTGCTGATTTATACTGCGAGATTAACTTATTACATCCATTCCGAGAAGGTAATGGGCGTGCGCAACGATTCTTTTTTGAAGAAATGCTATTTGCACTTGGTTATGATGTATTGTGGCCTGAAATATCGCAGCAAGAGTGGGTCTATGCCAATGTTTCTGGTGTGAATCTCGATCTTCAGCCACTTGTCGATATTTTTTCGAGCGCCATGAAGACAAGAGCAGAGTTCAATCAGTACTAGCACTTTCTACGCATAACTACTCCTATTTTTGGGGGGATTACAAATGGACTTTATGAGTGACAGCTTGCACAACAAAGTCAGGTTCCGCACATTTAACGTTATTGACGACTTTAATCGCGAAGTTTTAGGTATTGATATTGCAACCAGCATGCCGTCGTTGCGCGTCATACGCTATCTTGACCAACTTGCGGAGTGGCACGGTTACCCTGAGAAAATTCGGGTAGATAATGGCAGCGAATTCACCTCGGAAGTGTTTGTAAATTGGGCAAAAGCGCATGACATTATGATTGACTACATTAAACCCGGTTGCCCATATCAAAACGCCTATATTGAACGATTTAACCGAACTTATCGTGATGATGTACTCGATTGCTACATTTTCAACAACCTGAACGACGTAAAGCAAATAACCGAAGACTGGATTGAGCTATACAACAACGAACGGCCGCACGATTCACTCAATGACATGACACCATTTGAGTACCGAAATGCGGCATAAATACTCTACGAGATGACTGTGTTAGAAATGGGGTATTTACATTTCTTCCACTATCCTCACACTCATTGTCATCCCGGTATTCTATACGCTGGTGAAACAGCATCGATTAAGGCCTCGTTAATCAACGGATGGTGGATGAGGGGGCACAAGCTGCTGAAACATCTGTTCTTCAGCAGCTTGTGTTATCAGAGCATCATTCCGTGGGTTATCGCCCCATTCAATCGCGTGAGCCACGAAGCCGGAGAGCGTTGAAAACCACCGATGCCGAGCTGAGACTCATTGCGAGTGCGGCGAACATGGGTGAGAGCAGAATACCCGTGAGGGGATACAACACACCGGCTGCGATCGGGACGCCAAGCGCATTGTAGATAAACGCGAAACCCAGATTTTGCTTCATATTAGCGACGGTACTATCGGAAAGGTGCCGTGCGGTGGAGATTCCACGCAAGTCGCCTTTGACCAGGGTTACCTGAGCGCTGTTCATGGCAACGTCTGTACCCGTCCCCATGGCGATACCTACGTTAGCCTTTGCGAGAGCCGGGGCATCGTTAATCCCGTCCCCAGCCATAGCTACAATACAACCTTCAGCTTGAAGCTGTGTGACGAGGTCAAGCTTGTCAGCAGGTTTGACTTCGCCGTGCACTTCGTCGATTCCCAATTCCTTGGCAACAGCGTTAGCCGTTGCAATACCATCGCCGGTTGCCATGATGATACGAATCCCCGCTTGCTGGAGATCTCGCACTGCTTCCAGCGTGCTCTGTTTGATCGGGTCGGAGACAGCCAACAGGCCTGCAAGTTGGCCATCCGAGGCGAGATACATGACACTCGCACCTTTTTCGCGCAATGAGTCGGCGATGTTTGTCAGGTGGGTAACATCAATCCCGTCTTGCTGCATCAGAGCTGTATTGCCCAGGACCAGCGACTTACTATCGACTTGGCCACGAACGCCGATGCCGCTACCTGATTCAAAATCGTCGACTGCACTGAGTGTGAGGCCGCGCTCGCGCGCCGCGTTCACAATAGCGTCGGCAAGTGGATGTTCACTGCCTTGATCGAGGCTCGCTGCAAGACGTAGTACTTCATCGGCAGTTATGTCACCTGCCGGAATTGCTTGTTCAAAAGCCGGACGTCCTTCAGTCAATGTGCCGGTTTTATCAACAATCAGAGTATCGACTTTGCGGAAGTTCTCAATCGCGGCGGCATCGCGAAACAGCACGCCTTGCGTAGCGGCTTTGCCGGTTGCCACCATGATGGACATGGGTGTGGCCAGCCCCAACGCACACGGGCAAGCGATAATCAGCACCGCAACAGCATTTATCAAACCGTACACCCAGCTCGGTTGCGGACCGAAGAATCCCCAAACGAACAGAGTTGTTATGGCGATGACCACTACAGCCATAACGAAGTAACCGGCAACCAAGTCAGCCATGCGCTGCATGGGAGCGTGCGAACGCTGCGCCTGCGCTACGAGCTGCACAATCTGAGAGAGCACTGTGGCAGAACCCACTTTCTCTGCCCGAATCACAAGAGCGCCTGAAGTATTCATCGTCGCGCCAATCACCTTGTCTCCGGGCCGCTTGCTTACGGGGAGTGGCTCTCCGGTCAACATCGACTCATCCAATGAGCTATTACCTTCCTCTACCGTGCCGTCAACCGGGACTTTTTCACCAGGGCGAACGCGCAAGCGATCACCTTCATGTACGTGATTCAAAGGCACATCTTCCTCAGTGCCATCCTTGTTGATCCGCCGTGCTGTCTTAGGCGCCAGACCGAGCAAGGACTTGATGGCAGCTGATGTTTTCGAGCGTGCCCTCAACTCAAGCATCTGACCCAACAATGTCAGCGAAATAATGACAACTGCTGCTTCAAAATAGACTGAAACGCGGCCCATCGACATGAAAGTTTCAGGGAATATGCCCGGTGCTATCGTCGCGATAGTGCTATAGATAAACGCCGCTCCAGTACCAAGGCCTATCAGCGTCCACATGTTCGGGCTGCGGTTCACTACTGATTGCCAGCCCCGTACAAAAAATGGCTGCCCTGCCCACAACACTACCGGTATTGAAAGAACGAGTTCGATCCATGTTTGCACGCTCATGCTGAACCAGCCAAGCTGCGGGCCGAACATAGCAAGTATTGTCACGATGACAGTAAACGGCAGCGTCCACCAGAACCTGCGTGAAAAATCTTTCAACTCTGGATTGTTATCATCATCCAGACTGGGCATCAATGGCTCAAGAGCCATGCCACACTTTGGACAGGTTCCCGGGTGATCTTGCAGGATCTCCGGATGCATAGGGCAAGTGTACGTCGTGCCGGGCTCATGCGGCGTTGTATGTTCCTCCGACTTGGTGGGATCGAGGTACTTTTCCGGGTCATCACGGAATCTACCCAAACACTTGGTGCTGCAAAAATAGAAAGACTTACCCTCATGCTCCATGTGATGGGATGAATTCTCTGTAACTCGCATGCCGCACACGGGATCTGAGAGCGGCGCATCTGTGTGCGACGGATCCACGTGGTGTGGATGTTCTGATTGATTCTGCCTCATAACAACTAATCCTCTCGAGGTATGTGCCAAATTCCGTATACGCGTGCGTATAGCCTCATGACTGCATACATTTACTTCTTTTCAGCACCACTTTAACCCATTGGATGTACTGGTCAACTAAATCCGGACACATTTTTAAACAATAATTCATGGTTAACTGGCGACCTGCCGCCGTTGGCCGAATGTAGTCGCTTCAGGTGGTAGTAACGGATGTAAGCGGCCACATCCCTTTTCATATGTTCACGTGTCGGTTGTGACACTTTAAAGAGCCAATCATGTTTCAGGCTGCCAAAAAATCGTTCAACAACTGCGTTGTCCCAGCAGGCGCCAACGTCGCCCATACTCGCTCGCATACCAAAACGCTGAAGCTGCTTCCGGTACCGCTTGCTGGTGTACTGCGACCCGCGGTCGCTATGGAACACCAGCCCCTTGCTCGGCCTGCGCAGGTTGTAAGCCGTAATCAGAGCCCGCAGCACCAAACTGGTGGTCATCGTTTTATCAATTGCCCAGCCCACGATGCGCCGCGAATACAGGTCCATCACAACCGCCAGATACATCCAGCCTTCGCCGGTGCGGCAGTAGGTCACATCGCCCGCCCAGATCTGATTCGGGCCCACTGGGTTGAAATTCTGATTCAGCAAATTGCCCGCTACGCTGTCGCTGTGTTTGCGCTTGGTGGTTACTTTGTAAGCCACGCGCTGCGTCACCTTCAAGCCCATTTGATCCATAAGCCGGCGAACCCGGTATCGGCCAATTTCAAAGCCTTCCGCGCGAAGTGCCTTCATCATTTTCCGGCTGCCCAAGCTGGATCTGGTCGCTTTGAACAGTTCCTTGATCCGGCGGCGAAGCTGCAGCTCTTGAGCGCCAATCAGCTTGCCCGGGCGCTTGCACCAGTCATAGTAAGCCGACTTGCTGACCTTCATAACCCGACACAGAGCCCTGATTGGGTAGTTGCCAGATTCGACCTTGATGAATTCAAACTTTACTTTATTTCTTTCGCGAAGAAGGCAGCTCTCTTAATGTCGGACTCCCTGAACAATTCTCGATAATTGAGAAACTTAAGACGAGCTATCCAGTAAAGAAACTGTGTGCGGTGTTCAATGTTCACCGCAGCAGCTTTAAGTACTGGCAACAACGTTCAAAACAGCCTGTATGTGCGAAAAAGGCCAAGGAAATCGCTAAGGTCAAAGAGCTTTTCCGTGAAAGTGAAGGCTCAGCTGGAGCTCGCAGTATCGCTGAGATGGCGACTGCTCAAGATGTACCTTTAAGCCGTTATCGCGCTGGACGCCTGATGGAAAGACTTGGCCTTATTAGCTGTCAGGTTCCTGGCCACACATACAAGAAAACTGGTGATGAACATGTTGAAATACCGAACTATTTAAATCGACAGTTTAATGTCGAAGCGCCTAATCAGGTTTGGTGTGGCGACGTAACTTATATTTGGACTGGCAACCGCTGGGCTTATTTAGCCGTTGTTATTGATTTATATGCACGAAAACCGGTTGGCTGGGCGATATCGCTATCACCAGATAGCGAACTAACGAGTAACGCGCTGAAAATGGCTTATGAGAGCCGTGGACGCCCCAGAGGCGTCATGTTCCATAGCGATCAAGGCAGTCATTACACGAGCCGTAAGTTTCGCCAAACGCTTTGGAAATGCCAAATAAAGCAAAGTTTAAGTCGACGTGGTAACTGCTGGGATAATGCACCAATGGAGCGGTTTTTCCGAAGCTTGAAGATTGAATGGATGCCAACTTATGGATATCGCTCTTTTTTACAAGCGCAGCATCACATCGTGAAATATTTAATCGGGTATTACAGCCAGCTTCGACCGCATCAGCATAATGGTGGTATGAGTCCGAATATGGCAGAGCAAAAATACTGGATTAACTATAAACCGGTGGCCAGTTTTTCTTGACCACTACAAGTAGACCTCTTATTTGAAAAGCAAGATGTAGATTGTTTGTTTCCGGCAAGCACTGCAACTATACCTAACCCCGATTCATTTATTTCAAGTAAGCCTATAAATATCACAAAAGCCTACATTTTTTCTCTCACCACTTATCAGTCAATTCAAGAATTTGAAGGCAAAAGATTAGCTATTCGTCGAGGGCTATCTATTGGAAATATTAGAAAAAAATTTAATGCACAATATATAAATATTGACTCTGATACGGCTTTAATTAAGTTTTTACATAAAAATAGAACGGATGGAATTATTGCGTACATAGCAGATATAAATTCAGCGTACAAAGCTCTAGAGTTGCCTCTAGATTATTACAATCAAGAGAATCCAATTCATGCATCTTTGGACGCTTTTGTCTGTCACAAAACCGAAATAAACGATAAAAAAATGAAAGAGATTAATAAAAAGATAAAAGAACTAAGCTCATCCGGAAAACTTAGTTCTTTATTAAAGTCAGTTAAATAGCTTTATTTCCTATTTCTACTAGAAGAATGGGTATGAAGCACTTTCCAATCACCATCTACTTTCTTAAATAGAAACGTTTGGAAGCCTGTTTTATCGAAGGTTTTTCCTGATTTTCTCACCTCACCCTTTACCGCTGTATCGGCAAGCGCCCAAGCAAACTCATCTTCAATATGAATTTGGATATTGGAGAAATCCAAGTTCAAGAAAACCAATGCGTCTTTTTCTGGTTCAACGTGGTGCTCTACTAAATCTGTTAAACCAACATTTTGACCGCCCGACTCAAAATACCTTGCTCCTTTGAAATCAAGAAAGTGCTTGCGAAAAGGCTTACCATCGCCATTTTCCCAACCATATTTAATTTGATGAATGATGTGAGTAATTTGCTTCTCGTCATTCATATGGCTTTTATCATGTGCATTCGAAGAAAATGCCAGCATACTCAACATCGTTATTGCTACAAATTTAGTCATTTGTTGTTCTCCGTTGTTTGACCAATAAATTAATGTGACCAATGAATGTGCTTGATTTTCCATTTACCGTTTTGTTTTTCCGGCACCATTGTTTCCATGCCTTGATAGTTGCGCTCTTTACCTTTGTAAGTGCCCTTGGTGTGACTGCGCGAAGCAGAGATAGCCGTATTTCCAAGAATCGTTACTTGATGCTCAAGTGTTTCGCTCTTCATAGCTGCTAAATATTTCATATCCGACAACATATGGTGATGAGCATATTCATCAGCACTTCTTTCAACGCGGCCTCCCTCATAAATCATCACGTCACTAGCTAGTTGTGCCCTTGCAAGTTCCTTATCGCCAGTTTGAAGGGCATGACCCACTATGTCAACCTTGTTGTCCAGTTG
>NZ_JPIN01000018.1 GCF_000753735.1 Pseudidiomarina atlantica
CTAGGGTTGTACAAAGGCTGATTTAATTGCTTACCCTGTTGGATCAGCGCCTCAGCCTGCTGTTGAGCGGCCTCAACACTGGGGTGTTGCAGCACAGTTTGTTGCCATTGCTCGGGCAACTGTTGTGCATTGGCGTAGCTTGAACTTATTGCCAGACTAACGGCAATAAACAAGCGTTTGCTATGTGTCGAAAACGGACCCATAGATAGACTCCTCAGTCATATTACTGCGTAAAATAATGATTTTCTTGCGCTGCTAAAGCAGCTTATTAGGCAGTTATGAGGAGATAGGAGGCCGGAACAGCGGCGATGATAGAGGGTTAGTGTAAAACTCAGTATACCCAGGACGTATTGTGCCCATTCGTGGTAAAGCGAGAGTTTTTTCAGCCTTCATGGCATATAAATGAAATGAACCATGGCAGTGACAGCAGTGATGGCAGTCAAAGCTGATTTCTCCACTTTTAGGGAG
>NZ_JPIN01000019.1 GCF_000753735.1 Pseudidiomarina atlantica
TGCTCAGAAGATGACTGGTGAGATTGATGCACGTCAGCAACCGACTGACTGATTTGAGTCAGAACGGCAGCAAGCACCAGTAATAAAAATCCCAGTCTAAGCATCATTACCTACGTTTTAAAAAGACGTCACTACGGTACATTAATTAAAAGCCGTTCTCAATCAAAGCTTGGACTCACCATAATTTAAAAGATATATCATCAACAAGAGTCGTTCTGTTTTGATTACTACTAAGTTCTCAAAATGCAATAATGGGAACAAGAAAACCCACTAAAAACGGGCGATTTCCCCCTTTATACCCTCCCTGCTTTGAATGTATTATTGGCAGCAGCTCGTTTCGTTTCAAACTGTTCGTCACGATGAGATATGGGATCAATATCCTGAGCGAGTAGCTCCCGATTTTGCTGGCGCTTTTCACGTGCTAACGCTAAAGACAAATCGGGGAAGGTGCCAAGCGTTAAATTTCTGCGGCGTTTAGTGAAAGGCTCAAAATAATTGAAGACCCAAACCTTCTTACCAGAAGGTTTAACTCTTAGTTGAAGTCCTTGCCCATCATAAAGATTGTATTCTTTGTCTTTAGGCTCAGCTTCACTGACTTCTCGAGCACTTAACGGTTTAGCTATACGAGCCATTTTAGTAACACGCCTTTAGTACATTTTGTTCTGTGTTACTAAACAGTGTACTAAAAAGTGTGGATGTTACTGAACCAGAAAGGACTAAAAAAGACTCCAACCCCGTCCAAGTACTTGATTAATAAAGGCTTAAAGTACAAGTATGGACGGCATTGGAAGGGATGGTGGTGCCCAGAGGCGGAATCGAACCACCGACACGGGGATTTTCAATCCCCTGCTCTACCGACTGAGCTATCTGGGCAACGGGGCGTATTAAACGAGTTTTTCGGCTTCGAGTCAACCGCTTTTTAGCGATTTTCGACCGTTTGCTCAGTAAATACGCAGTTTGACTAGTTTTACGCCTTTAAGTAGGTGCTACCGGCCAAACATTTTTCGTAGTAGTCGGTCCAGCGCACGCCTTCACGCGGTGCGATGTGACCTTTACGAACTTCACGGTCAATGAACTTCTTCACGGTTTTGGCCATAAAGTCGGTATTGTACTGCATGGTTTCGAGCACTTTCTCGGCAGATGTGCCTGGAACCACTTCTTCGATGTAAAAATCGCCTGGCTCGTCGTCGTGACAGTAGATATGCACTTCGGTTAAGCGGCCAAACAAGTTGTGCATGTCGCCCATCACGTCTTGGTAGGCGCCGGTTAGGAACATGCCTACGTAGTAGTCTTGGTCTTTGTGCAGCGTATGCATCGGAATGTTGTCACTGATTTCGGTACCTTCGATGTACTTCGACAGTTTGCCGTCGCTGTCACAGGTGATATCGACAATCGAGCAACGCACTTCTGGACGCTCATTCAAGCGACTGACTGGTACGATTGGTAACACTTGACCAATTGCCCAAGTATCAGCGGCCGATTGGAAAATCGAGAAGTTACACAGGTACTGGCTCGCCAGCATGTCTTCGAGTTCTTCCAATTCTTGAAAGACGAAGGCTTCGCGGTCGAGTGAACCGTGGATTTCGGTCAATATCTGCCAGTACATGGTATCGAGCTTGGCCATCTCGTCGAGCGATAAGATGCCGAGTTTGAAAGCCTCATAAGCGCTCTGTTTGAACGAAGCTGCATCGTTGTAGCGTTCTTGCGGATGCATGTCATTGGTGTGCACCAGTTCGCGCATGTTGCTGACCAAAATGTGCTCACCTTCGCTGGCGCTGATATCAAACTTAGCACCCGTGTTTTTGATTTCACCAACGATGTTGGTGACTACACAACTGTGGTGCGCGGTAATAGCGCGGCCACTCTCGCTGACCAAGTTAGGGTGGGGCACTTGCTCAAGATCACAGATCTGTTTGACGCCATAGACCACGTCAGCAACGTACTCTTCGGTCGAGTAGTTACGCGACGAGTCAGTGGTCGAGCTGGTACCGTCGTAATCGATACCTAAGCCACCACCGATGTCTAAATATTCAAGCGGCACACCTTCTTGCACCAGCTTGGCGTACAAGCGCGCGCCTTCAGAAACCGCTTCTTTGACCTTGCGGATATCTGACATCTGGCTGCCAATGTGGAAGTGCAGTAATTTACAGCAATCGAGCATATCTTCGCGCTTGAGCAGCTCGATGATGTTGAGAATTTCAGTGATGCTGAGGCCGAATTTGGCGCGATCGCCACTCGAGCCTGCCCATTTGCCTGAGCTGCGCACCATCATTTTGCTGCGCAGGCCGATCAGAGGCTGTACACCCAGCTTTTTCGCCAACGGGATCAACATCTCAAGTTCACTGAATTTCTCGATGACGATGATCATTTTGCGGCGCAACTGACGTCCCAACAACGCAAGTGTCAGGTAGTCTTCATCTTTGTAACCGTTGAGTACGGTGAGTGCGTCCGGATTCTCGTTGTACGCGAGCACTGCCATCAATTCCGGCTTGGACCCTGCTTCCAGACCATAGTTGTAAGGTTCACCAGCGTCGATGATCTCTTCAACCACTTCGCGCATTTGGTTTACTTTGATCGGGAACACGCCGCTGTATTTACCGGTGTAGTTGGCTTCTGCTATGGTTTTTGCAAAGCATTCGTTCAAGATTTCAACTTGTGAGCGCAGAATGTCGTGAAAGCGAATAACCGCTGGAAATTGAATACCCTCGGCACGGATCTCGTCAATCACGTCTTTCATATCGATGGTGACGTCTGGTATCCGATGGTTCGGTGCAATTTGAATATTTCCGTTGTCACCAATTGAAAAATAACCTGCGCCCCAACGGTTTACGCCGTAGAGCTCCTCGGCATCGTCAATGGTCCAAGTGGTGTTTTCATTTACCATTAGCGTGCACCTTTTTCATTCAAAACGATCAGGAGTTCACGGACGATTTTCGCCGCAAACACGTCAGAGTTGCCGGTTGGGTCAATCTCCGGAGAAAGTTCGACGACATCAGCACCGACGAGATTTTTACCGCGCAAAATTTTCATTAAGCTGACGTACGAGTGGAAGTCTTCGCCACCCGGTTCCGGCGTCCCTGTACCTGGCAAAAATGCCGGGTCAAAATAATCCAAATCAAGCGTCAAATAAATCGGACGGTCAGCAGCAATGGCTGCAACGCTGTCGAGAAAGTCTTTGCGTGAAGTGCGAATGGTTTGGTGCTCACGCATGTACTGATATTCTTCGCGGGTACCTGAACGGATACCGTACTGGATCAGCTCATGGTTGGGACCAAAATGGTCCAGCGAGCGACGGATGATCGACGCGTGCGAGTAGTGATAGCCCAAAAAGCCATCGCGTAGGTCAGCATGCGCATCAAGATGCAACAGCACTAAATCTGGGTATTGCTGCAAATATTTACGAATCGGCGCATAAGAGATCGAATGCTCACCACCTAAGGTCAGCACGCGCACGCCGTGAGCGGCCAAATCGACTGGGCCGAACAGCGCATCAAATTGATCCGTTGCATGTTGCCATTGACCTTCAATATCAGCACCAGTGCCGAGCGATAAGTTACCTAAATCGTAAAAGCTGTGGTCGTGTAAGTCGGCATCAAGATAGGGCGAATAAGATTCGATATCTTCTGAGACCGCACGCAAGCCGTCAGGGCCATTTCGCGTGCCTTTACGAAAACAAGCTGTTCCGTCAAAACCAAAGCCAATAAGATGCGTCGCATTCGCGTGCACCTGTGTGTCAGTGCGCGCTCCAAAGAATTCGCGTACCGGCTGAATGGTCTGAATGTTTACGGCAGTTACCGCGTCAGTTTGCTGTTGATTCAAGGTCAATCACCTCCGTTATTGCAACAGGGTATTGTGAAAATAAAAAGGGGCATATTATCTGCGTAAATGCCCCGAATTACTACACCCTTACAGCGGATTTATACGTGGTTTTTTCTTCACTGGATTGAATATTTCGTGCTGAATTCTGAGTAAGTTTTGATCGAGCGGGTTTTTCTTTTCCCAAGTATCGCGCAGCGGCACTTCCACACACTGGTTACCGCGGATACCTGCCATCACTCGGTGATGACCTTTTAAGATCAATTCGACCGCATGCACACCCAGCTGTGACGCAAGTATCCGGTCGCTTGGAGCCGGTGCACCACCACGCTGAATGTGACCCAGTAAGCAAGGGCGACAGGGCAAGTGATACTCTGCTTCTAATTGTTCAGCCAGTGCGACCGCACCACCGGGCCATTGGTGTTCACTCAATACCATGACATAACTGCCTTCACCACGGATCTCTTGCACTTTTTGAATGTGCTTTACTAACGCCGGAATGGTGAGCGGCTTATCTTTTTGTAGTTCGGGTAACACCATACGCTCAGAGCCTGCCGCCATGGCACTACCAAGGCCAATAAAACCGGCATCGCGACCCATGACTTCAACAATGAACACGCGGTCCATGGCATCGGCGGTGTCACGGATTTTATCCAGAGCATCCATCGCAATCGCAACCGCGGTGGCGTAGCCGATAGTGGCATCAGTGCCGTATAAGTCGTTGTCAATGGTACCAGGGACACCAATGACTTGACCGTGCCAATAATTGGCTAGATGGTCGGCGCCGCGGAAGGAGCCATCACCGCCAATTACCACCAAAGCGCCAATGTTGAGTGCATTAAGATTCGCGGCTGCTTGTTGCGCTGCCTCGACTTCTTTAAACCGCTGACAGCGCGCACTTTTAATCACCGTGCCTGAATACTGCAGTACATGCAGCACGTCTTTAGGTTTGATTTCGAAGTAGTCGTTCTCGAGTAAGCCCTTATAACCGTGGCGAAAAGCTATCACCTCGAGACCATAATGATCAGCGGCGAGCACGACCGCGCGCAACGCTGCATTCATACCGGGTGCGTCACCACCACTGGTGAGCACCGCAATCCGTTGTATAGTTGGTTCAGACACGTACTGCTTACTCCTCTGCATTGCCTGTCTCGTTGAATTTGATAAGCTTATCTGACTGAACCTGAATAACAAGCGATAGAGCACATGAGTGACGAAAAAAAACCAAGCGCAAAGGCCATGCAAGCATGGGCTGAGCGTTGTTTGGTGAAGCAAGGGGCGACGTTAGATGTCGCACAAGCGATGGCAAAGCATTTGCTCGCCGGTGATCTCATGGGCTTCCGCACCCATGGGCTACTGCGCTTGCGCTACAACTTGCAGGCGTTGGCAAAGGGGCAAACCCGTGGTGATGGGCAGGTGGCGGTACTTAGTAAACGGGCAGCGATCGAGCTTTGGGATGCGCAATTGCTATCGGGCTTGTATGTGATGCCGCAAGCTGTTGCGCGTGCGCTTGCGATGGCGCGTGATTACGGTACCGGCACCATCGTGGTGCGGCGCGCACAACATGTTGCTGCGCTTGCGGTGTACCTTGAGCAAGCCACCGCCGCCGGCATGTTGATTCAAATGATGGCTAGTACGCCAGCGCAACAAGTAGTGGCACCGCACGGCGCCAAATCAGCATGCTTTTCGCCGAATCCGTTTGCGATTGGTGTGCCCACCACGCAACAGCCCGTACTGTTGGATATGAGTCTGTCGATGACCGCCGCCGGTAAAGTGCGTACCGCGTTGGCCGAGGGCAAGCAGTTACCTTATCCGGCGCTTATCACCGCTGGCGGTGATTATACCTGCGACCCCGCAGCATTCACCGCTGAGCCTGCGGCCGTGCTGGCAAGTTTAGGCGGCGCCGAGTTAGGCTACAAAGGTACCGGCTTGAACCTCTTCAGTGAGCTGTGGACCTTGGCGCTTAGTGATTACGGTCGCGACGATGCCCAAGCGAGTGATGCGGATGCCAACACGGTATGGATTCAGGTGATTGATCCTACTGCGGTTCTTGCCGAAGGTGCTTTTGAGCAACAAGCGTCAGCTTTGGTCAGTGCGGTCAAAGCAGCGACACCGATTGATGCAGATCAGCCAGTACGCGTGCCGGGAGAGGGTGCGTTGGCAACGCGCGAACGTCAATTACAGTATGGTTTAGAGTACAGTGCCGCCGTGTGGCGGCAACTGCAATGGTGTGCGGACTTCTGTGCCGAGCCGTTACCCCGTTGAGGGTTAGGGTTGTAGGCGCTCGATAAGCCAACTGGCATCGTTTTGTAAACGATAGACGAAACGGTCATGTAAGCGATATTTACCGCCCTGCCAAAACTCAAAGACTTCTGGTTTGATGCGATAGCCGCCCCAAGTTTCCGGCATCGGGATGGTTTTCCCCTCATAGCGTTTCGTCAGCTCTAGGTAACGGGCTTCGAGCTCGTCACGTCCAGCAATCGGCGTACTCTGGCTCGAAGCTAATGCACCCAACTGACTGGCGCGCGGGCGACTGTGGAAGTAGGCTTCACTTTGCTCACGCGCTAACTTTTCTGCACGGCCTTCGATACGCACTTGTTGCTCTAACGTTAACCACGCGAAATGCGCGGAAACCCACGCATTTTGCTCGATGTTTTGGCCTTTTTGACTGGCGTAATTGGTGTAAAACACAAAGCCATCGTCGATGTCTTTGAGCAACACAATACGTTGGTGCGGACGTTTATCGTTGCCGCAAGTTGCCAAAGTAAACGCAGTCGGATCGGGCAATGCTGCGGTCTGCTTTGCTTCAGCAAACCAAACGCTAAATTGCTGCATAGGATCGTCATGCAGTGATTCGCGGGTCAATTGCGCGCGCTCATAATCGCGGCGTTCGTCGTGCAGCTTCATGCTTACTCCTGAGTTTCGTTCGTGGTTTGCTGATATACCTGTTCGCCCGCAACATAAGTCGCAAGTACGTTGGCACGCCATAGTTTATCGCTACTTAGCGCAAATGGGTCTTGATCTAGCACAATAAAGTCGGCCCATTTACCTGGCTCGATGCTGCCAAGTTGCTGCTCTTGACCACTGGCGTAGGCCGCATCAAGGGTAAAAGAACGTAAGGCTTGTTCTAATGTCATAGCCTCGTGGGCATACCAACCACCTTGTGGTGCGTTATCACGATCTTGACGCGTGACCGCAGCATGCACACCAAAGAACGGATTGGACAGCTCTACCGGAAAGTCTGAGCCGGCAGCGACAATAGTGTCTTGCTCCAAAAAGGTTTGCCATGCATAGGCGCCACGCATCCGTTCTTTGCCAAGGCGATCTTCCGCCATGTTTTTGTCTGAAGTCGCGTGCGTTGGCTGCATTGAAGCAATAATATCGAGCTCTTTAAAACGTGGGATATCGTCTGGGTGTACTACTTGCGCATGTTCTACGCGGTGACGTAAGTTCCGCCCACCAATGGTTTCATAAGCGCTGGCAAACTTATCAAGAGCGATGCGGTTAGCGCGATCGCCAATAGCATGAATATTAATTTGGAAACCGTGTGGAATGACTAGATTAAATAGCTGCTCTAGTACTTCTGGTTGCGTCACCAACAAGCCGCGCGTGTGGGCCGCATCACTATATGGCTCAATCAGTGCTGCGCCGCGGCTACCGAGCGCACCGTCGGTGTATATCTTGACACTGCGCACGGTCAAGCTGTCGTCAGCAGTGGTGATAGGACCATTTGCCAGTAGTTCAGGGAGCTTAGGTTCGGTAGCACTTAACATCGCGTAGACGCGCACCGGCATTTCACCTTGTGCAGCTAATTGCTGATAAACCTCGAGATTGGCTGCATCAACGCCAGCATCGTGGACGCCTGTGATACCCTCGGTTACCAAGTGAGCAAAGGCAGTTTTTAAGGCCTTTTTGATGTAGCTCGCATCTTTTGCCGGAAGCTTGCTCTCAACCAATGCCATCGCGTTGTCGATCAGCACGCCAGTAGGCTCACCGTTATCGTCACGAATGATCTCGCCACCTTCAGGGCTCACCGTTTCAGCGGTAATACCGGCTAATTCCAAGGCTTTACTATTGGCCCAGCCCGCGTGGCCATCGACACGGGTTAACCACACCGGTTGGTCTGCGAAAAATTCATCGAGACTCTGGCGTGAAGGAAACGCTCGCACGTCCCAGTTTTCTTGGTTCCAACCGCGGCCGATCGCCCATTCAACCGTTTGGTCACGATAGAAATCTGCCACCCGTTGCACTGCATCGGCTTCAGAAGTGGCATCGCGAACGTCAGCCTGCATTAAGTTCTCGCCGAGTCCGAGCATGTGTCCGTGGGCATCAATGATGCCAGGCAGCACGGTTTTGCCAGCCAAATCGACCTTGCGGTCAATCTCGCGTGGAACCTGCTGTTGAATGCTGTTAACACTACCGATCGCCGAGACTTTGCCATCAATGACTAACAATGCTTCAAATTGTTTTAATTCAGCATTGTTGCCGGGCTCTCCACTCAGAGTATAGCCAGTGAAGTTGTGATAAAGCACGGTATCTGCCATTACCGTCGAACTATGGCCGGCAGATAGGCCCAATACCAGTGTTGCTAACAAGGAAGTCACAATTCTCATTCTATTATCCTCAGCTTTTGCGCTGTTTTAGTTGTTTTGTTTAGTCATATTTAACAAATATTTACAATTGACCAACAGTTTTGTTTTCAAATTTGCCGTATCTGTGTAAACTTGAAACTCTAACGTTACTGATAACCAATTAGATTAAAAGTAATTCGTATTTAATTTTGTTTTGGGGCCCTCATGAAAATCCTCATTATCGATCCGCAGTTTTTTACGCGCGCCGGTCTTATTAACTTATGCACCGGCTTCAGCGCCGACTTGTCGATTTTTGAGTGCCCGACGTTTGAACTTGCTACCGAGTATCTCCAGCACAGCGACCAGTATAATTTAATTTTCTTGGATATGGATTTGCCAGACGCAGAAATCCGACCGTCTCTCGCATTAATTAAGAAATACGCGCCAACGGCGCATGTCGTTTTATTTTGTTGGTCGCGGCCGATGTCGGAAATTCGCCAAGCACTGAGCGCTGGTGTACGCAGTTATTTGCCGAAGGATGCGACAGCTGAAGACGCAAAGTTAGCGATTCGGGCGCTGATGAAAAATGACCGTTACTTGCCTGACGAATCGCGCCTCAATGAAGTTGCGCCGCGGGCTTCGCAAGCAGAAAGTTTCTTGTCGCCACGCCAGCTAGAAATTATGCAATTATTAGCGCAAGGTCTATCGAACAAAGAAATCGCAACCATTCTTGGTATTACCGAAGGCACCATACGCGTGCATTTATCTGCTATCTTTAAAGCCATTAAAGTTTCGAACCGAACAGAAGCCACCTTGTGGTATCTGCTAAGGCAAAAACGTTTAGTGAGCTGAGATGCAACTTGAAGATCTACTAAAATCCCTCGAACAACACCAACACGCACCGACCGAAAAATGGCATCCGCCCTATTGCGGTGAAATCCCGATTCATATTGATGCTGATGGGCAGTGGCACTATCAAAATTCACCGATAAAACGCGAGCGCTTGGTGAAACTCTTCGCTTCGGTGTTGGTGTGTGAAGACGGCGAACATTTCCTTGTCACTCCTGCCGAAAAAGTCAAAATTAGCGTTGCCGATGCGCCGCTTATGGTTGTTGCTTGGCAAGAAATTGCCGACGGCGATCATTCGCTTATTCAAGTGGTCACGAATATTGGTAGTCGCTATCCCTTGTCCGCTGATTATCCATTGGTTGTGGTGAACGGTTTGCCGTATGTAGAACTCGATCATGGTCTACGTGCGAAGATTCATCGTAATGTTTATTATCAGTGGGTCGAACGCGCCGAGCTAGATGAGACTTCTGGCGTCGCGTGGCTGCACAGCGGAACCGAGCGTTTCGCACTGGGACAAATTTAAGCGCGCTATTTGCTCACCGCATTAGGCTGCTATATCATGCGCAGCTTAGTTGAGCGCAGAGGTAAACACGCCCTATGAAACCGATCACCGTTGCGATTGCGCAATTGGATTTTACTGTTGGCGCGATTAAGCGTAACACCGAAACCATGTTGCATTGTCTTGGGCAGCATGAAGATGCTGATATCGTTGTATTCCCTGAGCTTGCAGTGACCGGCTATCCACCGGAAGATCTGCTGTTTCGCAGCGACTTCGAACAGTTGGTGAATGATGCTTTGACGCGCATCGCGGATGCTGCACAGCAGCAGGTGGCGATTGTGGGTCACCCACAACGCATGGGCAGCGAGTTATTCAATAGTGTTTCGGTGTTGCATCGTGGCAAATGTCTTGCCCGATATCATAAGCAACGCTTACCGCAATACGGCGTGTTCGACGAGCAACGCTATTTTATTCCAGGGCATGAGGCTTGTGTTTTTGACTGGCAAGGGCATCGTATCGGTGTGCTGGTGTGTGAAGACCTGTGGCATCCTGAGCCGCTGAAGCGCACCCGTGAAGCCGGCGCCGATTGGATCGTGTCGCTGAATGCCTCACCCTACGAAGTCGACAAGCACGAACAACGTTTGCATGTGTTGCAGCAGCGAGTGCATGAAAGTGGTTTGCCTATCGTTTATGTCAACAATTGTGGTGGCCAGGACGAGTTAGTGTTTGACGGCCACTCTATGGTTGTTGATAGCGATGGCCAAGTGGTTGCAGAACTACCCCATTGTCAGCCCACCGTCGCGTTAGTGCATTTTGCAGCGACTGGAATTCGTCCACTCGACGCAGCTCACTCACCGCAGCCCATAGTTGAAGGTAAAGCAGAAATCACTACCCAGCGGCTCGAGCAGGTACGACAGGCATTAGTGTTGGCGATTCGTGACTATGTTACTAAAAACGGCTTCAAAGGCGTGACCCTAGGCCTGTCGGGTGGGATTGATTCTGCACTCACGCTGGCACTCGCGGTTGAAGCTCTAGGTGCTACTGCTGTACACGCAGTGATGATGCCGTTTCGCTACACCTCGAAGATGAGTCTTGAAGATGCCGAGCAACAAGCGCGCACGCTTGGTGTGAAATATGATGTGATTGCAATCGAGCCGATTTACGAGAGCTTCCTGCAGCAATTAGCACCACAGTTAGCGGATCACAGCCCTGATGTGACCGAAGAAAATCTGCAAGCGCGGAGCCGGGGTGTATTGCTCATGGCATTGTCGAATAAAACAGGTTCCTTGGTACTGACTACCGGTAACAAGAGCGAGTTAGCGGTCGGTTACTGCACGCTTTACGGTGATATGTGCGGCGGCTTTGCGCCTATTAAAGATGTTCCTAAAACCATGGTGTTCGCGTTGTCACGGCATATCAATACCGTCGCCGGGGAACAGCTCATTCCGCAGCGCGTAATTGAGCGTCCACCGTCAGCGGAGCTGGCGCCGGGACAAACGGACCAAGATAGCCTGCCAGAGTATGAGGTACTTGATAAAATCATCTCGCTTTACGTTGAGCAAGATTGGGCACCGAGTGAAATTGTCGATGCCGGTTTTAGTCAAGCAGATGTCTTGCGTGTTGTGCGACTGATTGATATTAATGAATACAAACGTCGACAAGGCGCCGTCGGCCCGAAAATAACGTCGCGTAATTTCAACAAAGATCGGCGCTACCCGATTACCAACCATTTTCGTTATGAAATGGAACGCCAACTGACTACAGAGGCTCGGCATGAAAAAAATTGAAGCGATCATTAAACCTTTTAAATTAGACGACGTGCGTGAAGCTTTATCAGAAGTCGGTATTGCCGGTATGACCGTTTCCGAAGTTAAAGGTTTTGGCCGCCAAAAAGGACACACGGAATTGTATCGGGGTGCCGAATACATGGTCGACTTTTTACCAAAAGTAAAATTGGAAATTGTGGTTGCCGACGATCAAGTAGAAGCTTGCATTGACGCCATAATGGAAACCGCACAAACGGGTAAAATTGGCGACGGGAAAATCTTTGTGAGTACTATTGAACGCGTTATTCGTATTCGTACTGGCGAGGAAAACGAAGACGCCGTCTAATGGACGGCGTCGGCTCGGTTTACTTTACAGGTAATCGCTATTCGGGAAGTTCGTTTGCAACGTCGCGAGAGCATCGTCACGTAATTCATTAAGACCCAAGCGGTCATAGGCTTGCGCCATAATCGCTAGTGCTTGTTCGGTTTCTGGAACATCCGCGTAGTTTTCAATGATGTAGCGGCCACGGTTTGCGGCAGCTAACCATGCTTCGCGCTTAATGTAATATTCTGCTACCGCAAGTTCATATTGCGCTAACCGCGATTTAATTGCCACCATGCGTTGTTGCGCATCAGCAGTGTACTTTGAATCTGGAAAGCGGCGGATTAACGAGGCGAAATCATTGAATGCCTCTTCTGCTTTGCTCGGATCGCGGTCAGTACGGTCGATACCCACGATTTCTTGAACAAAATTAGAGTCTGCTCGATGATTCACCAAACCACGCATATACATTACGTAGTCAAGGTTCGGATGATTCGGGTTTAACTGCATGAAGCGGTCGATTTCAGCGAGTGCTTGTTCGATGTCACCGATTTTGTAGTACACATAAATCCGGTCCATTTGCACTTGGTGGGCAAATGGACCAAATGGGTAACGTGTCGCATGTTGCTGCAATATTTCTTGTGCGGTATTGAAATTACCTGATGCGATATTGCGTTGCGCTCGCTCATATAATGCCTCAGCATCATTTAACACGGCATCGGAAATTTCTTCATCAGGGGAGCTCGAGCACGCACTTAGCATGACCGATAGCGCTAAAAGCAAACTAATACGCAGTTTCATAAGTAGCTTATCTAATCTCTGTTCGGTTAAATTTTTGGTGCATAGCGCGCCAAACAGGTACACTAATCACTTCGAAGTTGCTTGCATTCTATCGCAGCATTAGCTGCTTTCACAGGTCCAAAATTTATTTTATGAGTGAACACATTGAATTAACGGATACGGTCCCTGCTTCCTGCAACGGTAAACGCTTGGACCAAACACTTGCCGAGATGTTCCCAGACTACTCGCGATCACGCATTAAAACTTGGATTACCGATGGTGGCGTCATCGTTGATGGCGAGGTTATCGACAAGCCACGCGAGAAAGTTGTCACCGGTATGCACGTAAGTGTGCGGGCTGAATTACAAGAAGAGCAACGCTTTACGGCGCAACCCATTGCGCTCGATATCGTTTATGAAGACGACCACATTTTGGTGATTAATAAGCCAGCTGGTCTAGTGGTTCACCCTGGCGCTGGAACGCCTGATGGCACGCTTTTGAATGCATTGTTGCATCATTTTCCTGCAATCGATCAAGTGCCGCGTGCTGGTATCGTACATCGACTTGATAAAGACACGACGGGATTGATGGTAGTGGCGAAGACTATTCCGGCGCAAACGCACTTAGTTGCTGCGATGCAAGAACGCGAAATTACCCGTGAATATGAAGCCGTCTGTAACGGTTCAATGACCGCCGGCGGTATGGTCGAGGAGCCTATCGGGCGTCACCCAACCAAACGGACGCATATGGCGGTGGTTGCGACCGGCAAACCGGCGATCACGCATTATCGCATCGTTGAGCGTTTCCGTAAGCATGCGCACCTGCGCCTGCGGCTCGAGACCGGACGGACGCATCAGATTCGCGTACACATGGCGCATATTCGTCATCCATTGGTGGGTGATTTCACCTATGGCGGACGTCCGCGGCCGCCACAAAACGCCAGTCCGGAGTTGCTCGAATACTTGCGTAGTTTTAAACGCCAGGCGTTGCATGCCGCACGATTGTCGTTACATCACCCAATCACGGGGGAGTGGTTGAGTTGGGATGCCCCAACCCCTGATGACTTTGTAAAATTGCTGGAATTATTGCGGGCTGACCGCAAAGCGCACTTGAATGACTGAACCAGACTTACCCTTGCGCCCAGCTTGGCGTTTGCCTGACGGAATTTGCGCGGCGATCTCCACGGTCACCGCTCCGGGCAATGTCGCGGTGCATGTTGGCGATGATCCTGCAAAGGTCCTGCTACATCGCCGACAATTGCAACGCAGTTTGCAGTTGCCACAGGCACCGAAATGGTTGCGGCAACAACATACCACTTACGCAGTTTGTGCTGAACACTCGAGCGCGGGGGTGGTGGCCGATGCTATTTGGTCAGCGCAGGGAGAAGTTTGCGCTGTATTAACAGCCGACTGTTTGCCGCTTCTACTCTGTAGTGAAGATGCCTCCGTAATTGCCGCTCTTCACGCCGGTTGGCGCGGGTTGGCGAACGGTGTTATTACTCGTACGGTGGCACAGTTGCCGGTTTCGCCAGCGCATCTGCGTGCTTATATCGGCCCAGCTATTACTCAGCCACATTTTCAAGTTGGCAGCATTGTCTATGAAGCGTTTGCGGCTCAAGGCCTTGCCGATAGCCGCAGCTTTTTGCCCGACAGCGAAGACAAGTGGCTGGCGGATTTGCCCTTACTTGCTGAGCGCATGCTGCGCCGCGTTGGCATAAGTAATATCACCCAAAGTGGCCTGTGTACCTTCAGTGATGACCGCTTTTACTCCTACCGACGCGATCCAAACTGCGGTCGCATCGCAACCTTGATCTGGAACAATAAAAATCACTTGTCCTCTTGAAACTGATTAAATAATACCCACATGAATAGTCAGGAAATAGCTGATTGCTTGTGAGGTATTAAAATCATGCGATTCGACAAACTTACCAATAAATTTCAACTGGCGATTGCCGATGCGCAATCGTTGGCGTTAGGTCGTGACCATCAATTCATTGAGCCGGTACACGTTATGCTGGCGCTGCTTAATCAAGATGGCGGCACATTGCGTCCGCTACTGACCTATTTGCAAATAGACAGCAACCAATTGCGCGCGGCATTAACCGAAGCGCTTGATAGTTTGCCGCAGGTAGAAGGCACCGGCGGTGAAGTGCAAGTCTCTGCAGCCACCGGCACTTTGCTGAACCTGTGCGACAAATATGCACAGAAACGTAAAGATCAGTTTATCTCGTCTGAGCTTTTTGTCTTGGCGGCAACTGAAGACAAAGGAAAACTCGGTGACTTGCTCAAACGCCTAGGGGTGACGCGCGACAAAGTTGAGCGCGCAATTGAACAAGTACGAGGTGGTGAAGCAGTGCAAGATCAAAACGCAGAAGATCAACGCCAAGCGTTAGATAAGTACACCATTGATCTAACCGAGCGCGCGGAGCAAGGCAAACTTGACCCAGTTATCGGTCGTGACGACGAAATACGTCGTACCATTCAAGTGCTGCAGCGCCGCACCAAGAACAACCCTGTGCTGATTGGTGAGCCTGGCGTGGGTAAGACTGCCATTGTTGAAGGTCTAGCGCAGCGTATCGTCAATGGTGAAGTACCAGAAGGCTTGAAAAACAAGCGTGTTCTCTCGCTCGATCTTGGTGCTTTATTAGCGGGCGCGAAATATCGCGGTGAATTCGAAGAGCGCCTAAAGGCCGTTTTGAATGAGCTAAGTAAGGAAGAAGGACGCGTTGTGCTGTTTATCGATGAATTGCATACCATGGTCGGTGCTGGCAAAGCTGACGGTGCGATGGATGCGGGCAATATGCTGAAGCCGGCTCTAGCGCGAGGTGAATTGCATTGTGTCGGTGCCACGACTCTGGATGAATATCGTCAATATATTGAAAAGGATGCAGCGCTGGAGCGACGTTTCCAAAAAGTGTTGGTGGACGAACCTAGTGTTGAAGACACTATTGCCATTTTGCGTGGCTTAAAAGAACGCTACGAAGTTCATCACTCGGTGCAAATCACTGATCCAGCGATTGTCGCAGCGGCAACTTTGTCACATCGTTATATCAGCGACCGGCAGTTACCTGACAAAGCCATCGACTTGATCGATGAAGCAGCGTCGAGTATTCGCATTCAAATTGACTCTAAACCGGAAGACTTGGATCGCTTAGAGCGCCGCATCATCCAGTTGCAGCTAGAGCAAAAGGCGCTGCAAAAAGAGAACGATGAAGCGAGTAAAAAGCGCTTAGAATCGTTGGAAACCGAATTGCAAGACCAGCAACGTAAATACGCTGAGCTAGAAGAGGTTTGGTTAGCAGAAAAAACGGCGGTGCAGGGTGCGCAAAACATCAAAGCGCAGCTAGAGCAAGCGAAAACTGATATGGAAATTGCGCGCCGTGCTGGCGATCTAAACCGCATGTCAGAATTGCAGTATGGCAAAATTCCAGAGCTGGAGCGCCAACTTGCGCGTGCTGAAGCCGCTGAAGATCAGGAAATGTCGCTGTTGAAGAACAAAGTGACGGATGAGCAAATTGCTGATGTTCTGTCACGTTGGACAGGTATTCCAGTCAGCAAAATGCTGGAGGGCGAGCGTGAGAAACTACTGAAAATGGAAGAACAGTTGCACCAACGCGTAGTTGGGCAAGAGGAAGCGGTTAATTCAGTTGCGAACGCCATCCGACGTTCACGCGCTGGTTTATCCGATCCGCAACGACCGATTGGTTCGTTCCTGTTCCTTGGGCCAACTGGTGTTGGTAAAACTGAACTGTGTAAATCGCTGGCGCACTTCTTGTTCGACACTGAAGATGCAATGGTGCGCATCGACATGTCAGAGTTTATGGAGAAGCACTCGGTTTCACGTTTAGTAGGTGCGCCTCCAGGTTATGTTGGTTACGAAGAAGGAGGCTACCTAACGGAAGCCGTTCGTCGTCGTCCGTACTCGGTGATTCTGCTGGATGAAGTCGAAAAAGCGCACCCAGATGTATTTAACATCTTGTTGCAAGTGCTTGACGACGGTCGCCTCACTGACGGTCAAGGTCGCACGGTCGATTTTCGTAACACGGTGATTATCATGACTTCGAACTTGGGTTCTGACGTAATCCAAGAAAAAGCTCATGAGCAAAACTATGAGCAAATGAAAGACGCGGTGATGGAAATACTTGTTCATCACTTCCGTCCAGAGTTTCTCAACCGTGTGGATGAGACGGTGGTGTTCCATCCGTTAGCCAAATCGCAAATTCGCGCAATTGCAGAAATTCAGTTGCAACGTTTATACAAGCGTTTGGCTGAGCGCGACTATAAAGTCGACTTGAGTGAAGCTGCACTAGACCACCTAGCAGCGGCTGGTTTTGACCCTGTGTATGGTGCACGACCATTGAAGCGTGCAATTCAACAGGAAATCGAGAACCCGTTGGCGCAGCAATTACTGTCCGGAAAACTATTACCTGGTCAGGTCATCAAAGTTGACTACGATGGTCAGCAAATCAATATCAGCCAGTAACAGGGACATACTAGCTGCGATGAATCTCTATTTATCGCAGCTAACCTGCTGTGCTATCCTCTTCGGTCTCGAATTCGAAAATTAGGATGGTCTCATGCCAAATACTCCGTCGACAAAGAACCGCGGTATCTTTTTACTGCCGAATCTATTAACCACTGCAGGTTTATTCTCTGGGTTCTTTGCTATTGTCGCATCTATGAACAATCAGTTTGAGTCTGCCGCTATCGCCATTTTCGTCGCTATGGTATTCGACGGATTAGATGGTCGGGTGGCACGTATGACCAACACTGAAAGTGATTTCGGTGCAGAATATGACAGCATGGCGGACATTGTGTCATTCGGTATGGCGCCGGCGCTGGTGATGTACAATTGGGCGTTGTCGGATTTAGGCAAGTTTGGTTGGTTAGCCGCGTTTATTTTTGTCGCTGGTGGGGCGCTGCGTTTGGCGCGCTTCAATACTAACTTGGGAACCTCTGATAAGCGTTATTTCCAAGGGCTTGCCATTCCAAGCGCTGCGGCCATTGTAAGTGGTCTCGTATGGGTGGGTACTAAGTACCAAGTCGATCCTAACTCCATTAGTTATCTTGCCGCGATTCTAACTATCTGTGCTGGTTTACTGATGGTCAGTAATTTCCGTTATCACTCGTTTAAAGATGTTGATTGGCGCGGTCGCGTTTCTTTTGTGGTGATTTTGATTATTGTCCTCGCCTTTGTCGTGGTGGCGACGGAACCTTCATTAGTGCTGTTTAGTATTTTCTTCTTGTACGCGCTCTCTGGACCTATTCTCACGATTCGTTCCGTTAATCGCTTAGAGTTAAAGCATGTCGTTGGCGACACCGATGAAGAATGTGAAGCTGCCAAAAATGCCGACAAGAGAGAAGTTGAAGCAAAAGAAGCCGCAAAAACGGTGCAAAAGGACGACAAAAAAGAAACATCCGAGTAAAAACTAAGCGATCAAACGAAAAACGCAAAAAAGA
>NZ_JPIN01000020.1 GCF_000753735.1 Pseudidiomarina atlantica
GAACGTTCAAATTTTTCTTTTGACATGACTTTTCCTTACTTAAGTTAAAAGTCCGGTCCTCTAATCGAACCGGACCAGACTCTACTTAATCTTTAGTTTGACGAGCAGCAATAACTTGCTCAGCAACGTTGTTTGGTGCTTCAGCGTACTTCAAGAATTCCATTGCATAAGATGCACGGCCCTGAGTCTGCGAACGCAGGTCAGTAGCGTAACCGAACATTTCTGACAATGGTACTTGAGCACGTACTTCTTTCAAGCCACCAGGACCATCTTCCATGCCTTCAATGATGCCGCGGCGACGATTCAAGTCGCCAACTACGTCACCCATGAAGTCTTCAGGAGTCACAACTTCTACTTTCATCATCGGCTCTAACAGAGCTGGCTTCGCTTGCAATGCGCCTTTTTTGAAGGCCATGCTACCAGCGATTTTAAATGCCATTTCTGATGAGTCAACATCGTGGTATGAACCATCGTACAAGGTCGCTTTCACGCCAAGTACTGGGTAACCAGCAAGTACACCATTCTGCATTTGCTCTTGGATACCTTTGTCTACCGCAGGAATGTATTCCTTCGGTACCACACCACCAACGATTTCGTTGACGAATTGATAGTTTGGAGCTTCGTCGTCGTTCGCGTCGAATTCCATTGGTTCAAGTTTCAGCCAAACGTGACCGAACTGACCACGACCACCTGATTGACGTACGAACTTACCTTCAACTTCCACTTTCTGGCGGATAGTTTCACGGTACGCAACCTGTGGCTTACCAACGTTACATTCAACTTTGAATTCACGCTTCATACGGTCAACGATGATATCAAGGTGCAATTCACCCATACCAGAGATGATCGTCTGACCCGTTTCTTCGTCAGTCTTCACGCGGAACGATGGATCTTCTGCCGCCAATTTACCTAAAGCGATACCCATTTTTTCTTGGTCAGCTTTAGTTTTCGGTTCTACTGCAACCGAGATAACTGGCTCAGGGAATTCCATCCGCTCAAGCGTGATAACGTTGTTTGGATCACACAAAGTGTCACCCGTAGTCACGTCTTTCAAACCGATAGCAGCAGCGATGTCACCAGCCAAGATTTCTTTGATTTCTTGACGGTCGTTCGCGTGCATCTGAACCATACGGCCGATCCGCTCGCGCTTGCTCTTCACTGGGTTGTATACGGTGTCACCTTGTGACAATACGCCCGAGTAAACGCGCAAGAAGGTTAACGTACCCACGAATGGGTCGGTAGCGATTTTAAACGCCAACGCTGAGAACGGTTCTGCGTCGTCTGACTTACGCACACCTTCAGATTCGTCTTCCAAAATACCGCGAATCGCTTTTACTTCAGTTGGTGATGGCAAATACTCGATAACTGCGTCAAGTACCGCTTGTACACCTTTGTTCTTAAATGCAGAACCACACAAGCAAAGCACGATTTCGTTGTTCAAAGTGCGCTCACGCAAACCTTGCTTGATTTCAGCTTCAGTCAACTCACCTTCTTCAAGGTATTTGTTCATCAGCTCTTCATTTGCTTCAGCAGCAGCTTCAATCAATTCAGCGTGCAATTCCTCAGCCTGGTCTTGAAGTTCAGCAGGGATCTCTTCATAAGTGAAGGTCATGCCTGAATCTTCTTCGTTCCAGTTGATGGCTTTCATTTTGATCAAGTCAACAACGCCTTTGAACTCGTCTTCCGCACCGATATTCAAATGAATAGGTACTGGAATTGCGTTCAAACGGCTCTTGATCTGGCCAACAACACGCATGAAGTCTGCGCCTGCACGGTCCATCTTGTTAACGAACACCATACGAGGTACTTCGTATTTGTTCGCTTGACGCCATACAGTCTCAGTTTGCGGCTGCACACCTGAAGAACCACAAAGTACAACAACAGCGCCATCGAGTACACGCAGTGAACGTTCTACTTCGATAGTGAAGTCAACGTGTCCTGGGGTGTCGATGATGTTGATGCGGTGCTCTGGGAACTGCTGGTCCATGCCTTTCCAGAAACAGGTAACCGCAGCAGAGGTAATAGTGATACCACGCTCTTGTTCCTGTTCCATCCAGTCGGTAGTTGCTGCACCGTCATGTACCTCACCTAATTTGTGAGACAGACCAGTGTAGAACAACACCCGTTCTGTGGTGGTCGTTTTACCTGCGTCTACGTGAGCACAGATACCGATATTACGGTAGCGCTCAATCGAAGTTTTACGAGCCATAAATTCCTCTTTGGGTTAACTGTGAATTTACCAGCGATAATGGGCGAACGCTTTGTTCGCTTCGGCCATACGGTGTACGTCTTCACGCTTCTTCACAGCAGAGCCTTTATTTTCTGATGCGTCTAGCATTTCACCTGCTAGGCGCTGAGCCATGGATTTTTCACCCCGAGTACGCGCGGCATCAACTAACCAACGCATAGCCAGTGCATTACGACGCAC
The DNA here is from genome assembly GCF_000753735.1 of Pseudidiomarina atlantica. GTDB lineage: Bacteria > Pseudomonadota > Gammaproteobacteria > Enterobacterales > Alteromonadaceae > Pseudidiomarina > Pseudidiomarina atlantica. The sequence continues at coordinate 2,429 of NZ_JPIN01000020.1, forward strand.
CGGACGAACTTCTACTGGTACTTGGTAAGTTGAACCACCAACGCGGCGTGACTTAACCTCAACCGTAGGACGAACGTTGTCCAATGCTTCTTCAAAAACTTCTAGGTGCTCTTTCTTGGTCTTTTCAGCCATGATGTCTAATGCACCGTAAATAATACTTTCTGCGACAGATTTTTTGCCGTCTACCATGACGACATTGATAAATTTAGCCAACAACTCTGATCCGAACTTAGGATCCGGCAGGATTTTACGTTGACCAATGACGCGTCTTCTAGGCATCTTAAATTCTCCGATTAATTCAGGGTATTACCCAAAACTTACAATTACAGTGTTTGGCCTTACTAACGGAGAACCGTTAAGACTTCGGCCGCTTCGCGCCGTACTTCGAACGGGCTTGTTTCCGATCGTTTACGCCGGCACAGTCAAGCGCGCCGCGCACTGTGTGATAACGAACACCTGGCAAGTCTTTTACACGACCGCCGCGAATCAATACGACTGAGTGTTCTTGCAGGTTGTGACCTTCACCACCGATGTACGAAGATACTTCGTAACCGTTTGTCAAACGCACACGGCATACTTTACGTAGCGCTGAGTTTGGCTTTTTCGGGGTGGTAGTATAAACACGGGTACATACACCGCGTTTCTGTGGGCAAGCCTCAAGTGCCGGAACGTTGCTTTTAACAACCGGCTTTTGACGACCTTTGCGCACCAGCTGGTTAACTGTTGCCATTCATAACTCCTGATTTTGTTGATGTCGCTCAACAGAGTGAAATAATCCAAGTTCCACCGCGCCACGAGCTAGGCGCCCGAGATACGGGGAGGCAGAATTCTAATGGTCAATAAATGGACTGTCAAGGAAAAGCGATGATTGGCGACCCAACGGCCGCCTTTATTTTGCTTGGTTTGCTTGGGTTAACAAACGTTTGGCTTCGCTATTGACGTCGGTCGCTTGATTGTTGAGAACCACCACCGCGCGTGAACCATCTAGATAAAAGCCAACATAACTCGAAAATCCTGCAGTTTGGCCATTGTGCCAAGCAAAGATTTTACCCTCGGCATCGGTTTCTAACAACCACCCTAGCGCCTGCTCGCAGCATTGTCCAAGATCGGTACGCGGCGTCAGCAAAAGGCTAGCGAGCTGTGGCTGTTGCTGCAGCTGTTGTTGCAATGTCTGCACATAGCGCACCATATCGGGCAAAGTCGAAACAATTGCGCCTGCGCCAGCGAGTGCTTGAAAGTGCCATGGGGCGACGCGACCGCCCATGCTGTCATGTGGCACCGCCAATTGCGTACCTGTTGGTGTGCTGCCGGGGGTGGCAAGATAAGTGTCCGCCATAGCCATCGGCTGAAATACTTTGGCGGCCAATAAATCGCTCAAACTACGCTCATACGCGAGTGCTAACGCTTCGCCTAATGCCCCCACTCCATAATTTGAATACTGGTGTTGCGGTGCGCCTAGCTGTTGCTGTTTTAACGCTGCCCGTAGTCGCTGCAAGTCATAATGAGCATAAGGGTCTTGACCATTGGCTCCGGTGAACAAGTCAGCCGGTAGGCGTGGTAAGCCGCTCGTATGCGTTGCTAGACTCTCTAGCGTAATGTCCTGCGGCGCTTCTGCAATGATTGACTGCAACGGAGTGGTCAGGCTCAACTTACCTTCCAGTGCTGCCTGCGCCAGCAGATAGGCAATAAAGGTTTTGCTAACCGAGCCAATTTCGTACTGAGTTGTATCACCGTGCTCAGCATAATAATGCTGCTCAACTGCTGTGGGGGTTATTACCGCGTATGCCCCACCATGCTCGCCAAGCTTTGGTAATTCCACGGTTGGGGCCGGTGTATCTGCACCGCGTTTGGTCAAGGTGAGTCCCAGCGGACGCCCTTGCAACCACAGGCCGGTATAGCTGACTTGCTCAGTATCGGTGACGCGCTTACCCTGATAGTTGGCTTGCAGTAATGCTGATGCAAAGCTCAGTTGCTGGTCGTTAATCATCAAATCAGTCAACGCCAGTCCGAAAGTTTGTTGTGTCGGACTGTCAAGCGTGCCGACATAACCCTCACTCACCACCGCTATATTGACCTGCAGGGGTAAATCTTTGCCGTTAATTTTGAGTGCACCGTCATACTGGCCCTCGAACGCGAGTCGCTCACTGTCTTCAGTGGTCAGCTTCTTCAGCGTTAATGGAAAGCTTTGGCCTTGGGTAAAGGTGCCGACAATTTGGTTTGCTTGGCGCTCACCTGTAAAGCTAATGTTCAGATCAGAGGCAGCGAAGGTAATCGTTTTGCCATCAACCGCGAACGAGGAGAGTGGATGGTCCAGCATTCCTTGATTAGGGCTGGCAAGCGTCGCCGTATCGTCTGCAACGTTTAATCCAATCACCAAACTGAAATTCGGTTGCAACTCGAGCTCGCCGCGCCACAATCCGGAGAGGTCATTTGCTGCACCTTGCGGGCTACAGCATGCAACTACAGTCAACAGAATAGCTGCCAGTAATTTATTCAACATGGGAAACCTCATGCATCCGCTATTATCAGCAGCTTAGCCAAATAAAAAAGGCCAGTCGAGTTACCGACTGGCCTTTTATTGTTACAAAGTACGTTACAAAGTGCGTAACACAACGCTAACGCTTATTCGGCGTTGTCGTTGCCATCGTTGTCTTCGTTACCAAAGTTCAACGCGTCGGCAAGCTGTTGCTCGGCTTGCTCAGCAGTCAGTTTCGGTGCTTCGCCTTGAGCCATCGCTTCCATACGCTTACGCGCACGCTCACGGTGGTAAGCAAAACCTGTACCTGCTGGAATCAAGCGACCGACAATTACGTTCTCTTTCAAGCCACGTAATGGGTCTTGCTTGCCTTGTACCGCTGCTTCGGTCAATACGCGCGTAGTTTCTTGGAACGACGCGGCAGAAATAAACGACTCTGTCGACAGTGACGCTTTGGTAATACCCAACAATTGACGCTCATAGGTCGCTGGGATCTTACCATTCGCTTCTGCTTCCGCATTGGCTTTCAGCACGTCGGTCAACTCCATCATTTCACCTTCAAGCAACTCAGTTTCACCTGGGTTAAGGATGATGGCTTTACGCAGCATCTGACGCACAATGGTCTCGATGTGCTTGTCGTTAATTTTTACACCTTGCAAGCGGTAAACTTCTTGCACTTCGTTCACGATATAGTTTGCCAGTGCACTTACACCACGCAGACGTAAAATATCGTGCGGCGCTTCAGGACCGTCGGCGATAACTTCACCTTTGGTCACTTGCTCACCTTCGAAGATGTTCAACTGACGATGCTTCGGAATCATCTCTTCGTACTGGTCACCTTCGCTAGGCACGATGATCAGACGACGCTTGCCTTTGGTTTCTTTACCGAACGTAACCGTACCGGTAACTTCCGCCAAAATTGCAGGCTCTTTTGGACGACGCGCTTCGAACAAATCCGCAACCCGCGGTAGACCACCGGTGATGTCGCGAGTTTTCGAACCTTCTTGCGGGATACGTGCAAGGGTGTCACCCACTTTCACTTCCGCACCGTCTTCCAAGTTGATGATTGCGTTACCTGGTAAGAAGTACTGCGCTGGCATATCCGTGCCGGCGATGTTGACATCTTTACCTTTGGCATCGACCAATTTCACCATTGGGCGCATGTCTTTACCGGCGCTGGTACGCTGGCCAGTTTCCAAGACCACAACGCTCGACAAGCCGGTTAGTTCGTCGGTTTGACGGGTCATGGTGACACCATCAATCAAGTCAACAAACTTGATGCGACCTGCTACTTCGGTAACGATTGGGTGCGTGTGCGGGTCCCAGTTTGCAACGATTTCGCCAGCATCGACGGCATCGCCTTCACCTTTCTTCATCACAGCACCGTAAGGTACTTTATAGCGCTCGCGCTCACGACCGAATTCGTCGATCAAAGTTAGTTCTGTTGAACGCGAAGTGATCACCAAATGGCCGTCGCTGTTTTCTACGTATTTCGCAGCATGCAGCTTCAACGTACCTTTGTTTTTCACCTGAACGTTGTTCGCAGCTGAGTCACGCGATGCCGCACCACCGATGTGGAAGGTACGCATGGTCAGCTGGGTACCAGGTTCACCGATAGACTGCGCAGCGATAACACCAACTGCTTCGCCTTGGTTGACCATGTGACCACGGGCCAAATCACGACCGTAACAGTGTGAACAAACACCGAATTCAGTGTCACAGGTAATCACCGAGCGTACTTTTACTTCATCGATAGAGTGCTGTTCCAACAAGTCACACATCTTCTCGTCAAGCAATGTGTTGCGTTCAATCAAGACGTCATTGCTACCTGGTACTAAGACGTCGTCACAAACCACACGACCCAAGACGCGCTCGCGCAATGGTTCTACAACGTCACCACCTTCAATCAGTGGTTTGATGTAGAGGCCGTCTAAGGTGCCACAGTCTTCTTGTACGATCACAACGTCTTGGGCAACGTCGACCAAACGACGGGTCAAGTAACCCGAGTTCGCAGTCTTCAATGCGGTATCGGCCAAACCTTTACGTGCACCGTGGGTCGAGATGAAGTACTGAAGTACGTTCAAACCTTCACGGAAGTTAGCGGTAATCGGCGTCTCGATGATCGAGCCATCTGGCTTCGCCATCAAACCACGCATACCGGCCAACTGACGAATCTGTGCGGGGCTACCACGAGCACCAGAGTCAGCCATCATGTAAACAGAGTTGAATGAGCCTTGCTCTTCTTCTTTGCCTTCACGGTTGATGACGATCTCTTTCGACAAGTTTTCCATCATCGCTTTCGAGACTTTCTCATTGGCGGTTGACCAGATGTCGATAACTTTGTTGTATTTCTCACCAGCAGTTACCAAACCTTGCTCGAACTGCTCTTGAATTTCCGCTACTTCTTCTTCAGCGGCTTCAATGATGTCTTTCTTCGCGTCTGGGATAACCATGTCATCGATGCCTACCGATGCACCCGCGATCATCGCGTAGTGGAAACCGGTGTACATGATGCGGTCAGCAAAGATAACGGTTGGCTTCAAGCCCAAGTCACGGTAAGCAGTGTTCAACAAGCGACCGATCTGTTTTTTGCCCATGTTTTGGTTGATCATCTCAAAAGGCAAGCCTTCTGGCAGGATCAACGACAGGATGGCACGACCTACAGTCGTGTCATAGATCGCAACAGATTCAGAACGCTCGCCTTCTTCACTAATCAAGGTTTGCTTGATCCGCACTTTCACGCGCGCATGCAAGTTAGCGTGACCTGAACGGTAAGCTTTCTCGGCTTCTTTGGCATTTTTGAAGATCATGCCTTCGCCTTTATCGTTTACCTTCTCGCGGGTCATGTAGTAGAGACCCAAGACAACGTCTTGTGAAGGTACGATAATCGGGTCACCACTCGCTGGTGACAACACGTTGTTGGTTGACATCATCAACGCACGTGCTTCGAGCTGAGCTTCCAGTGTCAACGGCAAGTGAACGGCCATTTGGTCACCGTCGAAGTCGGCGTTATAGGCCGCACACACGAGTGGGTGCAACTGAATCGCTTTACCTTCGATCAGCACTGGTTCAAATGCTTGAATGCCCAAACGGTGCAAGGTTGGTGCACGGTTAAGGAGCACTGGATGCTCTTTGATGACTTCGTCGAGTACGTCCCATACTTCTGGGATTTCGCGCTCAACCATCTTCTTCGCTGCTTTAATGGTGGTGGCTAAACCACGACCTTCAAGCTTGCCATAAATGAACGGCTTGAATAGCTCAAGCGCCATTTTCTTCGGCAAACCACACTGGTGCAAACGCAGCTTAGGACCTACGGTAATTACCGAACGACCTGAGTAGTCAACACGCTTACCAAGCAAGTTCTGACGGAAACGACCCTGTTTACCTTTGATCATATCGGCCAAAGATTTCAGTGGGCGTTTGTTGGTGCCAGTGATGGCACGACCGCGACGGCCGTTATCCAACAATGCATCGACCGCTTCTTGTAGCATCCGCTTCTCGTTGCGCACGATGATATCTGGTGCAGCAAGGTCAAGCAGGCGCTTCAGACGGTTGTTACGGTTGATAACGCGACGATATAGATCGTTCAAGTCTGAAGTTGCGAAACGGCCACCATCAAGCGGTACCAACGGACGCAAGTCAGGTGGTAACACCGGTAGCACTTTCAGGATCATCCATTCAGGCTTATTACCTGACATTTGGAATGATTCAAGCAGCTTCAAACGCTTACTGATTTTCTTACGCTTGGTTTCAGAATTGGTTTCTGGCAGCTCTTCGCGCATTGTTTTGATGTCGCCATCAATATCAATGTGCTGTAGCAAACTCAGGATACCCTCTGCACCCATGCGCGCTTCGAATTCATCGCCGTGCTCTTCAAGTGCGTCTAAATACTCGTCTTCAGTCAAAATTTGACCGCGCTCGAGTGACGTCATACCTGCTTCAGTCACCACATAAGATTCGAAGTACAAGACCCGCTCGATATCACGCAAGGTCATATCCAGCATCAAGCCAATACGGCTTGGCAATGACTTCAAAAACCAGATGTGCGCGACTGGGCTCGCCAACTCGATGTGACCCATGCGCTCACGACGGACTTTGGTCAAGGTGACTTCAACGCCACACTTCTCACAGATCACGCCACGGTGCTTCAAGCGTTTGTATTTACCACACAAACACTCGTAATCTTTGACCGGACCAAAGATACGCGCACAGAACAGACCGTCACGTTCAGGTTTGAACGTGCGGTAGTTGATAGTTTCTGGTTTTTTAACTTCACCGAAAGACCAGCTGCGGATCATGTCCGGCGACGCAAGTCCGATGCGAATCGCATCGAACTCTTCAGTCTGGTTTAACGGCTTCAAAAACTTTAATAAGTCTTTCACGATTTATCTCCTGGCAATTAGCGTCCGGTCTGGTCTCAGTCTTGGTCCAACTCAATGTTGATACCGAGTGAGCGGATCTCTTTCAACAATACGTTGAAGGATTCCGGCATACCTGCTTCCATCCGCAAGTCGTTGTCGACAATGTTTTTGTACATCTTCGTACGACCATTTACGTCGTCCGACTTAACCGTCAACATTTCTTGCAGCGTGTAGGCCGCACCGTATGCTTCCAGTGCCCACACTTCCATCTCACCGAAGCGCTGACCACCGAACTGTGCTTTACCACCCAACGGCTGTTGGGTAACCAAGCTGTACGAACCGGTAGAACGGGCGTGCATCTTATCGTCAACCAAGTGGTTGAGTTTCAGCATGTACATGTAACCGACGGTTACATCACGCTCGAAGCGTTCACCAGTACGTCCGTCAAACAGAGTGATCTGGCCTGACTCAGGCAAGTCACCTAGTCTCAGGAGTTCTTTAATCTCACTTTCTACAGCACCATCAAATACTGGTGTTGCAGTAGGTAGACCTTTCTTCAGGTTCTCTGCTAAACGCAATACTTCGTCGTCGCTGAAGTCGTTAATGTCGACCTTTTGACGTGTCTCACCAAGGTCATAAACCTTCTGTAAGAATTCACGCATTTCAGCAACTTTCGCCTGCATCTTCATCATCTTCTCGATCTTGGTACCGATACCGCGTGCTGCTAAGCCGAGGTGGGTCTCTAAGATCTGACCGATGTTCATCCGCGATGGAACGCCCAACGGGTTGAGTACGATATCCACTGGGTTACCTTCGCTATCGTGTGGCATATCTTCCACAGGTACGATAGTTGAAATAACACCTTTGTTACCGTGACGACCCGCCAGCTTATCACCAGGCTGGATGCGACGACGTACCGCAAGATAAACCTTAACGATTTTCAGCACGCCTGGTGCCAAATCATCGCCTTGGGTAATCTTGCGACGCTTGTTCTCAAACTTCGCGTCGAAATCACTACGCAAGTCTTCATACTGCTGCGCGATTTGCTCTAACTGCTGCTGTGCATCTTCATTTTTCAGATTCTGCGACAACCACTTGCTTTGTTCGAGGCCGGCGAGTTTTGATTCATCAAAACCGTTTGCCAACAGCAAGTTACGCGCTCGCTCGTAGATACCACGCTCAAGGATCTTGAATTCGTCAGTCAGGTCTTTCTTAACCTGTTCTAACTGCATGGTTTCGATGTCGATCGCACGTTTGTCTTTTTCAACGCCATCACGGGTGAATACTTGTACGTCAATGACCGTACCCGTTACGCCGTTAGGAACGCGTAATGAGCTATCTTTAACGTCAGATGCTTTCTCCCCGAAAATGGCACGCAATAGTTTCTCTTCTGGCGTCAGTTGGGTTTCGCCCTTCGGCGTTACCTTACCGACCAGAATGTCACCGCCATTCACTTCAGCACCGACATAAACAACACCTGACTCGTCAAGTTTGTTCAGTGCTGATTCACCAACATTTGGAATATCTGAAGTGATTTCTTCAGCACCCAGCTTAGTGTCACGGGCAACACAGCTCAACTCCTGAATGTGGATGGTGGTCAAACGATCTTCTTGGACCACACGCTCCGAGATCAAGATTGAGTCTTCGAAGTTATAACCATTCCACGGCATGAACGCGACGCGTAAGTTTTGACCTAGCGCCAATTCACCCATATCCGTAGAAGGACCGTCTGCCAGTACGTCACCACGCATCACCGGTTCGCCAACGTTTACGTTCGGCTTTTGGTTAATACAGGTGTTCTGGTTAGAACGGGTGTATTTGATCAAGTTATAGATGTCGATACCGGCTTCACCAGGTACCATTTCTTCTTCATTTACCTTGACCACGATACGGCTTGCGTCAACTTTATCGACCACACCACCACGCTTAGCGACCACAGTTACACCTGAGTCAACTGCGAGGGTACGTTCAATACCGGTACCTACCAACGGCTTGTCGGCACGTAAAGTTGGCACTGCTTGACGTTGCATGTTTGAACCCATCAAAGCACGGTTGGCGTCATCGTGCTCAAGGAACGGAATCAAGCTAGCAGCAATCGATACGATCTGCTGTGGAGAAACGTCCATATACTGCACGTTCTCTTTTGACATTAGGGTGAATTCGTTCTTGTGACGACATGGTACCAAGTCATCAACAAGTTCACCTTTGTCATTCAGCAATACGTTCGCCTGAGCGATCACGTACTGACCTTCTTCGATAGCTGACAAGTAATCGACTTCGTCGGTCACTACACCGTTTTCGATACGACGGTACGGGGTTTCCAAGAAACCGTACTCGTTGGTACGAGCAAAGGTCGACAACGAGTTGATCAAACCGATGTTCGGACCTTCTGGCGTTTCAATTGGACACACACGACCGTAGTGCGTTGGGTGTACGTCTCGGACTTCAAAGCCTGCGCGCTCGCGCGTCAAACCACCCGGACCTAAGGCAGAAATACGACGTTTGTGCGTAACTTCTGACAATGGGTTGTTCTGGTCCATAAACTGTGACAACTGACTTGAACCGAAGAACTCTTTCACCGCGGCACTAATTGGTTTCGCGTTGATCAGGTCTTGTGGCATGATCGCATCGAGGTCGCCTAAACTTAGACGTTCTTTAACGGCACGCTCAACACGCACGAGTCCGACACGGAATTGGTTCTCGGCCATTTCACCAACTGAACGGATACGACGGTTACCAAGGTGGTCGATATCGTCCACTTCGTCGAGACCGTTACGGATCTCGATCAGCTTACGCATGACTTGGATAATGTCGTCGTTGGTCAAAGTGCCTGGACCGGTCAGATCATCACGACCTAAACGACGGTTAAACTTCATCCGACCTACCGCTGACAAATCGTACCGATCTTCACTGAAGAACAAGTTATCGAATAAGGTCTCTGCAGCTTCTTTAGTCGGTGGTTCACCAGGACGCATCATACGATAGATTTCAACCAATGCTTCCAAACGGTTGCTGGTTGGATCGATGCGCAGGGTTTCACTCATGTACGGACCATGATCAAGGTCGTTCACGAACAGGGTTTCGAATTTCTTAAAGCCTGCTTCACGTAACTCAGCTAATAATTCAAGCGTTAGTTCCGCATTGGCTTCGGCCACGATTTCGCCAGTCTTCTTATTGACGTAATCTTTAGCTAAGATTTTACCAACCAAGTACTCAACCGGTACTTCCATTTCTGGTTGGTTCAAACCTTCGATTTGCTTGATATGACGCGCGGTAATACGGCGGCCTTTTTCAACGATGATTTCGCCATCGTCGTTTTTGATATCAAACTTGGCAGTTTCACCACGCAGACGCTCTGGTACCAACTGCATAAAGATCTTCTTACCACGGAACTGGAAGTAAGTGGTGTCGAAGAACATTTCAAGAATTTCTTCTGTGGTGTATTCCAAGGCACGCAGAATAATCGACGCCGGTAATTTACGACGACGGTCAATACGTACGAATACGTTATCTTTCGGGTCAAACTCAAAGTCTAACCAAGAACCACGGTACGGGATCACCCGCGCGTTATATAACACTTTGCCTGACGAATGGGTTTTACCCTTGTCATGGTCAAAGAATACGCCCGGTGAACGGTGCAACTGAGAAACAATAACGCGCTCAGTACCATTGATAACAAAGGTACCGTTTTCAGTCATTAATGGGATTTCACCCATGTAGACTTCTTGTTCGCGAATATTCTTAATGGTGCCTGCCGCTGCTTCTTTATCATAGATAACTAAGCGCAGTTTCACTCGCAATGGAGCTGAATAAGTGATGCCTCGAATTTGACATTCTTGTACGTCAAAAACCGGTTCACCAAGGTGATAGCTCACGTACTGCAATTCCGAATTACCGGAATAAGCGGCAATCGGAAATACTGAGCGAAAAGCTGCTTCCAGACCATTATTACCTTCTGGATCCAGCTCAATAAATTTTTTGAATGAATCTAATTGGATTGACAACAGGTAAGGTACTTCGAGTACAGAAGGTCGCTTACCAAAATCCTTGCGAATACGTTTTTTCTCAGAGTAGGAGTACGCCATGGGGTTCCTCAGCTAGCTGATTGATGACCCTAACCATCGGGGAGTCAATGGTTAAAAACAAGCTTGTTACAACTTGTCGTTCCCGTTTTTGTCACCGCGAGCATGCACCCCATAAACGGGCAAAAATGATACATGCTTAACAGCGCAAAAAGCCTGGTGACTCAAAAAGTCACCAGGCCCAGGCCTATGCGGCCAGTTTTTGTGTCAGTCGTTGATTATTTAACTTCAACTTCTGCACCAGCTTCTTCAAGCTGCTTTTTCAGTTCTTCAGCGTCGTCTTTGCTGATGCCTTCTTTAACGGCAACAGGTGCAGACTCAACCATAGCTTTCGCTTCTTTCAGGCCAAGACCAGTTGCTGCACGAACTGCTTTGATCGCGCCAACTTTGTTTGCGCCAGCTGATTTCAAGATTACGTCGAATTCAGTTTTCTCTTCTGCAGCTTCAGCAGCGGCAGCTGGACCAGCAGCTACTGCAACAGCAGCAGATGCGTCAACACCGAATTTTTCTTCTGCAGCTTCAATCAGCTCAACCAGTTCCATAACTGGCATTTCAGCGATTGCATTCAAGATATCTTCTTTAGTAAGAGCCATAACTCTAAACTCCTGGGTTAAAAATTACAAAAAATTGGTTAAAAAAACCGCTTCTATTTAGCGTCTTTAATTGCCGCCAACACACGCACAAACTTAGTAGGTACTTCGTTAACTGTACGAACGAACTTACTAACAGGTGCCTTGAAGGTGGCCAGCAATTTCGCCAATGCTTCGTCACGGGTCGGAAGTGATGCAACGGCATCAAGCTTGTCTGCACCCATTACACCGTTACCGATGTGCAGGGCAGTTACTTTAAGGTGCTTGTTTTCTTTAGCGAAGTCTTTGAACAAGCGAGCTGAAGCGCCCGGTGCATCCAAAGAAAAGCCATAAACAAGTGGACCTTTCAGCACAGCGTCCATGTCTTCGAACTGCGTACCTTCGAAAGCACGTTTTGCCAGCGTATTCCGAATTACCTTCAGATAAACGCCTTGCTCACGAGCCTTACGACGCAGCGCGGTCATGTGCGCTACTTCCATACCACGATACTCAGCAACAGCGACGGATAGAGCGTTTGAAGCAACTTCGTTAACTTCTTTAACGATTGCTTTTTTTGCTGCTAAACCTAGTGCCACTGATATCACCTCTTTTTTTAGTCTTCGGCAGAACCTCGGACTATCGTTACACATAGGTAGACCAAGAAAGCATCTACCACGTTGTCACGGTGAATCTCTTACCCAGAGAGTCTGAGCCGGATTACACCATCTGCGCAGGAAATTAAGTGTCGCTAATCATTTCTTCTCAGAAATCACCGCGAGACACCTGCGGTCTTGGACGGGAGCCACATTCACTAAGCTATTACACGAAGTGGCGACTCCAACCCACAAAACCTTATTTAGCGTTTACCAATGAACCTTGGTCGATGGCTACGCCAGCGCCCATAGTGGTTGATAAACTCACTTTCTTGATAAACTGACCTTTGGCTGAAGAAGGCTTCGCTTTCTTCAGTGCAGCCAATAACGCTTCCAAGTTTTCTTTCAACTTGTCGTTATCAAAATCAACTTTACCGATAGTCGCGTGGATGATACCCGCTTTATCGTTGCGATAACGGATCTGACCCGCTTTTGCGTTTTGTACCGCAGTTGCTACGTCAGGCGTTACGGTGCCAGTTTTCGGGTTTGGCATTAGGCCACGTGGACCTAAGATTTGACCCAACTGACCGACCACACGCATTGCATCTGGAGAGGCGATAACAACGTCAAAGTTCATTTCGCCTTTCTTAACTTGCTCTGCGAGGTCTTCCATACCGACCAGGTCAGCACCAGCTTCTTTAGCTTTGTCTGCGTTTGCGCCACTCGTAAATACTGCTACGCGAACGTCACGACCGGTACCGTTTGGCAACACAGTTGCGCCACGAACGTTTTGGTCTGATTTACGTGCGTCGATGCCAAGATTCACTGAAACATCAACGCTTTCTTTGAATTTTGCAGTTGCCAATTCTTTCAATAAGTTGATCGCTTCGTTGATTTCATAATCACGAGCTTCAACTTTTTCTTTGATCAGGCGAGCGCGTTTGCTTAATTTAGCCATCTTACAGACCCTCCACATTCAGGCCCATCGCACGAGCAGAACCGGCGATAGTACGTACAGCCGCATCAAGGTCAGCCGCTGTTAAGTCTGGCTCTTTAACCTTGGCAATTTCTTCCAACTGAGCACGAGTAACTGTACCCACTTTCTCAGTATTTGGACGACCTGAACCACTCTTGATACCTGCAGCTTTCTTCAACAAGAACGCAGCTGGAGGAGTCTTAGTGATAAACGTGAAAGAACGATCTTCGAAAACTGTAATTTCAACTGGAACTGGCGCGCCTTTTTCAAGCTGGTCAGTTGCCGCGTTAAACGCTTTACAGAATTCCATGATGTTCACACCGTGTTGACCCAAAGCTGGACCTACTGGTGGTGACGGGTTAGCTGCACCAGCTGCTACTTGCAACTTGATGATAGCATTGACTTTCTTAGCCATGTTTTCTACCTCTTGGTTTGGGTCTAACGCCTTGTAAGCCTTCAATTTTCGCAGCTGCGTGACAGCTTTGAAAACCAAGGGGTGGCTTACTCAAACGGCTCCCCTACGGAAAAAAGGACGCGAAGTATAGCTGTATTCGCATCCAATTGCAATACATTCGCTTACGCGAATTGGTTATTCGTTAATCGCTTTTCGTTAGGGAGTGTATGTTCTAACCTCACCCTAACGAATCACCAATAACGATTAACGACTTTAGGCTTTTTCTACTTGGGCGAATTCCAGTTCGACCGGAGTCGCGCGACCGAAAATCGATACCGATACGGTTAAACGGCTCTTTTCGTAATCAACACTCTCAACAGTACCGTTAAAGTCGGCAAATGGGCCGTCGTTGACGCGTACCACTTCACCTGGTTCGAACAAGGTTTTCGGCTTCGGCTTATCAACCGACTCTTGTAGACGGTTCAAAATGGTATCGGCTTCACGCTGTGTGATAGGTGTTGGGCGATCCTGTTTGCCGCCGATGAAACCTAGCACACGCGGAATACTTTTCACTAAGTGCCAAGACTCATCGTCCATCGCCATTTCGACGAGCACGTAGCCAGGAAAGAATTTACGCTCGCTTTTACGACGTTGTCCTGCACGCATCTCGACAACTTCTTCAGTTGGTACTAACACTTCACCAAACTTGTCTTCCATGCCATGCATTTTAATGTGTTCACGCAGTGACTGCGCAACGCGTGATTCGAAGCCTGAGAAGGCTTGGACAACGTACCAACGCTTTTTAATTTCGCTCATTGCTTAAAACTCCAGTCCGGTGAAGAAACCAACAACACGTACCAGAATGGCATCCATACCCCACAGAATCAATGACACGATGGCGGTTGCGACAACCACAATGATGGTCGTTTGTGTCGCTTCTTGGCGACTTGGCCAAACGACGCGGCGCACTTCGGTACGGCTTTCTTTGGCAAAGCTGCGGAAGCGACGGCCTTTGCCAGTCATGCCTGCAATGATACCAGCGAAAGCCACAAGCAATACCACGCCGATCGCGCGATAAAGTACAGAAACGGTTTCGCCGTAGTAATAATTGCCAAGCACAGCGGCAGCTAATAGCGCGATAGCAACGATCCACTTAATGCTATCGAAAGAACTGCTTTGCGTTTCAGAAGTAGCGCTCATTATTCAATCCTGTATTTATAAAACCCGTTAATCGTTATTCGTTACTAGTTATTCGTGAACACCCAGACTCTAACAGGGCTCGCCCTAACGAATAACGACTAACGAATAACGTTTTTAATGTGGCAGGGGTGGAGGGATTCGAACCCCC
>NZ_JPIN01000021.1 GCF_000753735.1 Pseudidiomarina atlantica
GTGATGGACATATTTGATTACTATAGAACTGAAGCGAAACGAGCGGAACTAAAATTAATCCTCGACTATGCAGCACAGAACTCCGCAAGAGGTTTGGCCGCTAATTTTTTAGAGAAAGATATTTGGGTAACCGAAATTTTGCGGTTGCTATACGAAGAGGATTTATTAGATAGCCATGATGTGGCCTTCAAAGGTGGAACAGCCCTGAGCAAGTGCTATAGCACCATTGAGCGATTCTCTGAGGATATTGATTTATCGATTCATTGGGCTGACTTAGCAGAATCAGATGATGAAGCTGCTGCTTGGACGCAGACAACACGGAATCCGAGTCAGCAACGTAAATTTAGACGTGAGCAGAGAGAGCGTTTAGAAGGCTGGACCAACGAGTTTGTTCAAAGATTGAATAGCAGACTTTCAGATTATGGCATTGAGGGACTCAGCGCTGAAATTGAAGAAGACTCTGGTGGTGAGAAAATCGACGTTCACTTCCCACATGTGGCATTCCAAGATGATTCTTATCAGTTAGAGCATATACTGCTCGAATTTGGCGGCCGTAATCGGGGCCGGCCGACGGTTTCTAAACCGGTAACGACTTACCTCTCAGAAATAGATGCGGTTGCAGGGTCCCATACGTTACCGATAGCTACAGTAGAGGCTTACCACCCGGATTACATTATTTGGGAAAAGCTAACCGCACTTCATCAATTCTGCACGCAAGAAAACCCGCTTGATACGGTGCGGTTATCCAGACATTGGTATGATGTAGACTGCATTCTGAAAAATCTCTATGAAGGCTCATACCAAAACATGGAAGCACTGCAAGACGTGGTAGCGATGAAGTCGGCAAGGTGGGCTACTCGAGGCGTTTCCTTTGAAGCCATTCTTTCCGGTAAGTTGGTGCTAATTCCAACGGGGCGGCTGCTCGAAGATATCAAAAAAGATTACGACCAGTCCGTAAGCGGTGGAATGTTCTTTAGTGCCCCCGATAGCTTTGCCGGCATCATTGAGCGTTTAGCCGAGCAGCAAGATCTAATTAATCGCTTTTTGAACGAACGGCGTTAGTTTCGATACAACCTTTCCCAAACGCCGTATTCATCTCGCATACTTTCTTTTTAAGGATGTGATCGTTTGCTTTTCAGTAGACTCTTTCATCTTGAGCCCCTCGTACCGAAGGCTGGTTTTGAAGTTCTCGATATTTGGAACAAAGTGCTCTCGTTTGTTGCCATGAGTTTTTGTGGTTTTCATTACCATACCCCCATGTTGAAATGATTAAATTATAGGCTATTCTACGCACCCAAAGTCCAGTTAACAGGTGGAATTTTTTCCACCTCAAAACTCAGGATTTTTCAGGTATCGAGAATTTTTTGTCGCGAGGCAAAGGTCAAAAATTGAAATTTCTACGTCGGTTTACTGTGACCAATTTTGTCATTAAACGGTCTCAAAAGTGTCGATTTTGACCTAAAATGGAAAGCCACAACACCGCTTAAACCCTTGCTACGCCTAGCTTTAACGATTTACCACCGAAGCCATGACTGCCCTCCGGAGGCAGAGGTCACAGGTTCGACTCCTGTCGGGTGCGCCATATCTGCAGGAGCTTCACGGTTTGTGAACACTAACACAAAAATTTTTGTGCCAAATCTGTGCCAAATTTATTCCTGCTTATAATATTGTCGCCCTTCAGCGCCGCTGATGCAGGCGATTTCCAGCCACTTTTTACTTTTGTTGAGACCAGTATTTAAGTGTAATAAGTCCAACACACCTTTCTAAGACGGTTGAATTCGATAAAAGAGAAAAAGCCGGTGATTGAGCCCATGAGATACATGTGGTAGCCTATTTCTTATTTTTAAATGGTTTTTTCATCTGCAGGTTGTTCGTTTGCCAAAAATTATTTGGTCGTTGATCGTAGTCATTTTACTTCACAGTTTTTTTACCTGTGCGGTTGCCGCTGGGCATGTGGAGGATAGTAATCACACTTTCGATTATGCCCATCAACATCATACGCACAATGATCACGAGACGAAGTCACCCGACAACCTCGATCCAAACCACGAACATCAATTTCACGCACACATAAGCTGTATCACTGGTTATTCAATCTGTGCTGCGGCAACACCATGTCCGAATCTTGCAATCCCACATCGATTACTTCCTTTCGATAGTAACGACCATCAACCACCAACCCCACCACCAAATGCCTAAACTTCACGTCTAAAATTTGTGCATTAGCACGCCATTTTACTGTGGAGATAATCATGAAATTACTTTATTTCGTGATTGCTGTACTTGTGGGGTTACTTGCAACCTCATATTCAGCAATCGCAAATGAGTTGTCATTGCGCGAGGCGTTTGAGAAAGCGTTGCAAGACAACCCAAATTTACAGAAATACCCTTATAAGCAACGTATGGCCGAAGCTGAAAAATTGCAGGCATCATTGCGTCCAAATCCGGTCGTTGGTGTTGAGGTTGAGAACTTTGCCGGAAGCGGTGATAGTCAAGGCTTTGATAGTGCTCAAACGACTTTATCATTCAGTCAACTTATTGAACTTGGAGAAAAACGCGAGCGTCGAGTTGAGTATGCGACAGCGCGTCAGCGACAGCTGGCTGCCGAGTTTAATTACGAGAAGATCGAAGTCCTGGCGGAAACTGCTCACCGCTATTACGAAGTGGTTCGGTTGCAGCAGTTGGCTGAATGGAATAATCAACAACAGCAACGTCTCGACAATGCGATGCAAATCGTGAATGAACGTATAGAATCGGGCGCGGTACCAAAATCTGAAGCGACGAGAGTTTTATTGCAACAACGCCAGGTGGCTGTTCAGTCGGAAGAGATTGTTGGAAAGCTAAAGGAGGCACGCTCGAGCTTGAGCGCAATGTGGGCCGCAGAGCCAAGCTTTACTGGTGTGATCGGGGACTTTTATCAATCTTTCGATATTCCTTCACAAGCTGATATTGAACAAGCGGTTAATCAAGCGCCAGAGTTTCTTCGTTTACTCGATTCAGAACGACTACTTGCGGCAAAAGTTAAAGCTGTCAAGGCAGATGCTTCTGCCGATCTCAATGTTGGAGTGGGCGTTCGTTATAACAATCAGCTGAATGATGCAGGTCTCGTTCTTCAGGCATCAATGCCTCTTCAACTCTCTAACCCAAATCAGGGCATCATTGAAGCTAATCAAGCGGAGCGAGCGTTGATTTTTGAGCAACAACGGTTAGTTCGAGAACAATTGCGCGTTCGCGCAAGATCTCTATTAGGACGCATACAAACAAATTATCGCTACTTAGAGAGCACTCAAGCAGATTTATTACCCCTCGCTAAGCAACTAGAGAATGAAACGACCGATGGCTATCGCCGAGGTATTCATAGTCTTTTAGTTGTTCTTGATGCGCAAGATGAGCTAGCACAGCTTGAACACCAAGCCCTTGAGCGTCGCAGTGCTATTCATAAAGACATTCTCGAACTAGAGCGAATGACGGGTCAATCATTTTCGGAATCTAAATTATGAATTTTATGAAAACAATTTTTACTTTGGTCGTTCTATGCGTTGCGCTAAGTGTATCTGCACTAAGCAATGCTTCAACTGAGCATGGTCATACTAAGGCAGACGCGAAGGGGCCAAATGGTGGAACCTTATTGAACGATGGCGATTTATCGGTCGAGATTACGATTTATGAGTCAGGGATACCCCCGGAAATGAGGGTCTACACCTACCTAAACGGAGAAGTGGTAACGCCTAAGGATGTGGACCTGACGGTAACTTTGCATCGGCTCGGAGACGTCAATGACAACTTGAGCTTCACACCAGAGAAGAATTATCTGGTCAGTAATGAGGTAGTTACTGAACCGCATTCGTACGAGGTCTCGGTTGCCGTGAATACCAGAGGCAAACAGACTGAATGGCATTATGAAAGCTTTGAGGGAAGAACAATTTTGTCTGACCGAATCATTCGGCAGGCTGATATTTTGGTTGAACGAGTGGGCCCTCAGACACTTAGGTTCCGAGAGAGTTTGTTTGGCGTCGTTGCCCCTGTAACTGAAAAAACCGTCTCAATTACTCCTACTTATAAAGGTAAACTAACCGACGTTGCGGTTTCAGTTGGTGATCAGATCGCCAAAGGTCAAACGCTTGCGAAAGTTGTCAATGCTGCTAGTGGTGTTAGTTACGATGTGGTGAGTCCTATTAAGGGTGAAGTTACCGAAAGGTTGGTATCTGCCGGTGAAGTGGTAAACGATCAAGTACTTTTTGAGATTGCCGATTTATCGTCGGTATGGGTTGAACTCTCAGCTTTCCCCGAAAACATCGAGAAACTCGAAGTCGGACAAACTGCTGAGGTTTATGATTTGCATCAACATGAGCGCGTTCGTGGAGAAGTGATTTACATTGCTCCAGTTATGACTGGAGGCCACATAGCTCGGGCTCGAGTACTCATTGATAACTCGGCAGGGCATTGGCGGCCCGGCATGCATGTAAAGGCTGATGTAGACGCTCGTGAACGAGACGTGGCTCTGGCTGTTCAAGTTGATGCTATTCAATCTTTTCGAGACATGCCTGTGGTGTTTGCTCAGTATGGAAATACTTTTGAAGTTCGCATGATAGAACTTGGTGAGAGTGATGGAGAATATACCGAAGTTACTGGCGGTCTAGCTCCGGATACTCCTTATGTGATCGGAAACAGCTACATACTCAAAGCCGATGTTCTCAAAGACGGCGCGAGCCATGACCACTAGGAGGGCGAACTTATGATTGATTTACTGATTCGTTTCGCCGTTCAACGTCGATGGTTGATCATGGCGGCAACAATACTTATTGCAGGTGTTGGCGTATTTAGTGCGCTTAAACTGCCAATTGATGCAGTACCGGATATTACCAATGTGCAGGTGCAAATCAACACAGAAGCCCCCGGTTATTCTCCGCTAGAAACAGAGCAGCGTATTACTTATCTGGTTGAAAACGCGATGGCGGGTATACCAGACCTCAACTACACCCGCTCAATATCTCGATACGGCTTATCGCAAGTAACCGTGGTGTTTGAGGAAGGAACCGATATCTATTGGGCTCGCCAGCAAATCAGCGAACGCTTGCAGATGGTCAGAGGTGAACTGCCTGTAGGCGTTGAGCCAGCGCTCGGGCCAATAGCAAGCGGTTTAGGTGAGATTTTCACGTACATTGTTAGTGCTGACCCTGACGCGCGAGACGAGAATGGTCAACCCTACACAGCAGAATCGCTTCGTACCTTGCAAGACTGGGTAATCCGTCCTCAGTTGGTCAAAGTTCCGGGCGTGACCGAAATCAATACAGTTGGCGGTTATGAGCGTGAATATCAAGTCTCTCCGCACCCCGGAAAGTTGCTCGCTTATAAAATCTCGGTAGACGATGTTTTTCGAGCATTGCAGCTCAACAATACCAACGCTGGTGCGGGCTATATTGAGCGTAACGGCGAACAATGGCTAGTTCGCTCTCCCGGTCAACTACAATCCTTAGTGGATATTCGTAATGTGGTTGTTACCAAACGTGATGACGCACCAGTGAGGGTGAAAGATGTTGCGGATGTGTCGTTTGGTGAAGAGCTACGAACAGGAGCTGCTACGGCTGACGGTGAGGAGGTGGTGCTTGGGACCGCAATGATGTTGATTGGCGAGAACAGTCGTATTGTGTCTGAAGCGGTTGCTAAGCGTCTGGAGGAGGTGCAGCTCAGCTTACCCGATGGTGTAACGGTCGAGTCCGTTTATAATCGTACAACTCTGGTTGAGAAAACCATTGCGACCGTCGAAAAGAACCTGTTCGAAGGAGCAGTTCTTGTTATTGTGGTGCTGTTTCTTTTGCTTGGAAATGTCAAAGCTGCACTCATTACGGCACTGGTTATTCCATTGAGCATGTTATTCGCTATCACGGGTATGGCGGCTAATCGTGTGTCCGGTAACTTAATGAGTCTAGGTGCAATAGATTTCGGCATTATCGTCGATGGCGCCGTCATTGTTGTCGAAAATGCCTTACGTCGGCTCGGATCAGCACAACAAAGGCTAGGGCGTTTATTGACGACCAAAGAGCGCTTACAGGAAGTGTTTGAGAGCACACGTGAAGTGTTTAATCCTGCGGTATTTGGTGTGTTGATCATTATGTTGGTTTACTTACCAATATTTGCACTTAGTGGCGTTGAGGGAAAAATGTTTCATCCTATGGCATTCACCGTTGTGTTTGCATTGCTGGGTGCGCTTATTTTTTCTATGACGTTTGTACCAGCCGCGCTTGCGATTTTCGTGAAAGGCAAAGTTTCACATGGTGAAAATCGTCTTATGCGCGGGGCTAGACGACTTTATGAGCCGCTTTTGAATACGTCTCTGAAACGACCCATTGTGATTGTCTTGGTCGGTTTGAGTCTGTTTATGGGATCAATCTATCAAGCCTCGAAAATGGGAACAGAATTCCTGCCACAATTGGATGAAGGCGACTTAGCGCTGCACGCATTGCGTATTCCCGGTACGGGCCTCCAACAATCGGTCGATATGCAATTGCAACTTGAGGAAGTGATTGCTGAATTCGACGAAGTAAAACGGGTATTTTCAAAAATCGGAACCCCCGATGTTGCGACTGATCCCATGCCCCCGAGTGTTGCAGATACGTTTGTTATTCTGAAGCCAAAGAGTGAATGGGCGGATGCAGAAAAAACAAAAGATGAGTTTGTTGCTGAGTTGAGGGAAGCTGTCGAGCAAATACCCGGTAACAAATATGAGTTCACGCAACCCATCGAGATGCGGTTTAATGAGCTGATCGCGGGTGTTCGTGCAGATGTCGCTGTGCGTATCTACGGTGACGACCTCGACCAGTTGAAAGCGCTCGGTGATGAGGCTGTAGAGATCATTGCTGGCGTTGACGGTGCGGCAGATGTTCGAGCAGAACAAATGACCGGCTTACCAACATTGTCAGTGACACCGCAACGTGATCATCTCGCGCTACTTGGATTATCCGTTCAGGACGTTCAACGTGCAGTTCAAAGCGCTGTCGGCGGTTTAGTTGCCGGAACAATTTATGAAGGAGATAAACGGTTTCGGTTGATGGTTCGTCTGGATGAATCTTGGCGCACAGATATCGAAGCGTTAAGGCAGCTGCCTGTTACCGTGCCCCAAGCGAGCAACCCGGAGCTTCAGTACGTCCCATTGGGGGAAATCGCAGACGTTGAACTGACGGTTGGGCCCAATCAGATCAACCGGGAAAGTGGTAAACGCAATGTCATTGTAAGCGCCAATGTTGTCGATCGTGATTTGGGGTCATTTGTTGAGGACATTCGGCAACAGTTACAAAGCGATATATCACTACCAACTGGATATTGGATCGATTATGGCGGCACGTTTGAGCAACTTCAATCAGCGTCTCAGCGTTTAGCAATCGTGGTACCGTTGACGTTATTACTTATCTTTGGACTGTTGTACAGCGCATTCAACTCACTGACAAATGCCTTAATTATATTCACCGGTGTGCCGCTCGCGCTCACAGGCGGTATTTTGGCTCTCTCATTACGCGGTATGCCTCTGTCAATCTCTGCGGCTGTTGGATTTATTGCGTTGTCTGGAGTTGCCGTGTTAAACGGTGTGGTGATGTTATCGTTCATTCAACAGTTACGAGATGAGGGCAAAGCTATCATTGAGGCTGTGTACGAGGGTGCTCGTCAACGATTGAGGCCTGTGCTTATGACGGCACTAGTGGCGAGCTTTGGGTTCATCCCAATGGCGTTTAACACAGGCACGGGCGCTGAGGTTCAACGGCCTTTAGCAACGGTTGTCATTGGCGGAATTGTTTCGTCGACATTGTTGACGCTGGTTGTTCTGCCGGCGCTTTACCTGCTGATAAGCAGACTCAGAATAAGATCGTCTCATTCGTAATCTTGCTGTTTTGGAAGTTGGGTCGAAAGATCCAACTTCCATTCAAATACCCCCGAGCCATCATTACTAATGGCGAAGATACACCTATCGTTTTCAATCGTTTATTTTGGTCATGTCGCGAGCGAGAAGTTTAGCGACAATAGGTGAAGTAATCATTTGAATGACGGCAAAAAATGCAGCGGGAATTGCAATTTCAGGGGGAAGCCCAGATGCAGCAACAAAAGCAGCGGCAATGCTAAACTCCTTTTTACTGACTGTAAAAAGATAAGTGATCATTTCTTGTCGGTCATTGGTAAACAACCGGGACGTCATACCAACCAAATAGCCCATTAGATTAAGGCATAATGCTGCTCCGCCGATCACAAACGCATACCAGCCGTAACCAATGATAGTTTCAGCATTCGGCCCTACAACAGCGAGCAGTATCAAAAGATAGATCACCGAGCCGACACCTGCATAAGTTGAGTCATGTCGTGCAAAGAAGCTCGAAAAACGCGTGCGTAAACTAACACCGACGACCGTTGGAACAAGAACGACCAACATCAACTCAAGAATAATCGTGGCTAAGGGAACGGTTAGCTGAATGCCTGTTAACCATAAAAATAAGAAGGGAACGATGAATGGCGACAGCGCAGTATTGACTGCGTTAAAGACGGCCGCTAAAGCAACATTGCCTCGAGCCATCAGCACTAATAATGGCGAAGAGACATCTGTTGGCAGCGTGCCGAGTAGGGCTTGGCCTGCCGATAACGAGCCGCTGCCGAAGAAAAGTCTTCCGGTCAGCCATCCTGCAATCGACATGGGTCCATAAACGAGACCCAACGCCCACAATTGCCGTGATGGTTTACGTAGCACCATTCGTACATCGTGCGCATCAAAGGTTAAACTGATGACCAGCATTAACAAAGCCAGTAGTAGTCCGATAGAGCCTTCAAAGAAGCGTCCCGTTTCGGGCAGAAGTAATCCTAGCGCTGCGACACTGATGACAAACCAGACAAGGTTGGATTCAATAAAAGAGAAAAAGCGAGAGATATGTAAATCCTTTTTACTTGGCGGACAATTATGCTTTGTTTAGCGCGCTTATTCTGTTGCCAGAATTATACGTCAATTTGATTTGGCTGCCATGCTTACCACATAAATATAAGACACAAACTCCTGCGCGAACGGCCGCATTTGTCTGGCTAACTATCCTTTTTTCCATACCCTCTTGTGCCAAGTTTTGCAGGGTTTGGAGATAAAACGCTAAAACTTCTGGCTAAATGGCCTCGTTAAAATGCTCCTGAGACCCCTACAGGACGGGGCCTGCACGGTTAGCACCTCCTCTCACCATTTAATGTCAGCCAGTCGCTATTTACTCCGGAGGCAGAGGTCACAGGTTCGACTCCTGTCGGGTGCGCCATTTTTAATGGTTCGTAGAAGAATAGTACTTACCAACTAAATATTCTATGGGACCAAACCACTTGAAGTTATCTCAGTTGGTCTAAATTTGTGACCTCAAGCTCAAAATACTGAATCGCGACTGATTTACTAGAAAGCTCATACCTTAAAACGTTCAAGCGCTTTCAATGTACCTTTGCGAATAGCTTCCGCGCTTTGCTCTGCGCGAACACTTATCGAGGCAGCTTCTTCTGATGCAATATCGAGACACGCTTCTAACTTGGATGTGATGTTCACAATTATCGAATCCATGCGATCTGGATCATAGCCAACACTCTTTGCGTGAGCTCCCCAGTGCCGAGGAAGAATTGTATGCCAATGATAATGTCGATTCTTACTATTCACGGCCATCGCCATTTTTATTTTCTTAGGATGTAAATTGCCTACTTGTGCAAATCCATGTGCTGATAACACGTCATATAACGGCGTCAGTCGGTATCCATGGGGAGTCAGTGCCAAACTGAAGTTCTTTGCATGCCCGTCTATAGCGGCGAAAAGCCAATACAGTAGCTGCGCTGACATAAACGTATCCTGATCACGAACCGAAGCCGTAGATGTGGATAAAATATTCATGATCTCTTTAGCGCTTGGCCCACCATGCTCCTCATATTTTGAACTACCTGCCACACCAAGCGCTTGGCAGAAATCTTCTTGCGGTAGTCGATAAGTCTTGTTCCCGATGATCTTTCTATCAAAGCGTTCAATAATCAAAACATCTTCACCATTGAAGCTGTCTATTTTTGTATGGGCTACCGGCAATCCAAGTGCCTGAACAACACGCATACAAAACCATTCGTTTTCAACGCTGCTCGATAAATCAGGTTCACCTGGGCGAGTTATGATTCGCGGTTTCAATATGTGCGTTGTTGGTGTTTGGCCTACAGGGATACCCCACTGTCCTTGCCAAAAAGTCAGCGCCGTTTTCTCTTGAGCGCCGGCAAGTGAAAAACGAAATGCATTCTCATGCTGCATACCGAGGGTTTTGCCGGTTCGAGAATCTGCTATGAGTTGGCCGATTTGTTCTTCATTCAACGGGATTATTTCAACGTCAGGAACCGGCTCGGGCTCCGGACTGGCAACGAAGGTTAATGCGCCAATACAGTCTTTGCCAACCGTTTGGAGCAAATCAAAAGGTTTTGTACTTTTAGCCCCAAGCCTATCCACAATCGTTTTACGAACATCCGGACTGTCGGGCAACAAATTATCAAAGTAAGCGTTTAGAGCTTCGCCGGAATATTCCTGCTCAGTTAATGGTATGGATATGGAGATTGCCCGTGCAAACTTGGATTGTAGCCAACTATCTGAATATCGAAAACTCAAGTTATTCAGCCGCGATGTCAACGTGCCAACGAGCTGATCATTCATGTGGCAATAGAGTGTATTCTCATGTTTGCGTCGGCCCATTACCAAATAACCTCGTTGTTATTTGAGGTGCTTTGTTCCACAGCGTCTGCGTTTAGCTGAATTCTGAGCGCTGCAAAAATTCGCAGCAAAGTTGATGTGTGCATTTCTCCGGTACGTTCAATCGAAGACACGCTTCGTTGCGAAAGATCGGTTAACCTTGCGAGTTCCTTTTGTGTGTAGCCTTGCGCTTTTCTCTGCGATTTAATAATTACCGCCAAGTCGGCTGGGCGCTGAATGATCATGAGTAAACCTCATCGATGTAGTCGGGTTCATAAATAGGCGCAGATGAAGTGTAGTACATAAACCTAAAAAATGAAGTAGACATCATAAATTTAACCTTATGATGTTTACTTCATTAATTAGTCCTCTGTAGTCGCCCCGAAAAATCGGAGCCGTCATAAATAGAATTCTCAACTCGCCAAGAAAGCCGATAGCTTTTCCAGCTGCAGCTGATAAAACTTTGGGCTCTCTTTTTTAAATTTTGCTAAATTCATCAACTTCCACTTTACCGATGGAAATTGATGATAATCATAAACAGACCAGTTCGGCTCTAATTGATTAAAACTAAGCCGAAATTGCTTGTCCGCCTCGCTCAAACTCCGACGTATCGTATCTATCAACTTGAACCCTGTTGCTTCAAAATCAGCATAACTAAATACAACATTACTCATGCCTTCAAACTGGTTTTTAAAAGCTGCCCTTTAGTCACGTAAGTTGGGGGCAAGCATTTCATGTGTTGGTCGATTGCTACTAATCAGCGCGAATAACAAGCCCCGTTTGATTTCATCGGTAAACCTCTTTCGCGATTTCCGGCAACACATCGAGTAGCAGCTTTACCTGTCTTTTATAAGCTTCGTTCATTCCATTGACTCCAGTTCCTTTGGTACAGTGATTTGATATTTCGGAATGTAAACACCGCTCGCTACTATCGCACGCTTACCCGAGCCTAGGTTTACACTGCTTAAATCAAGATATTGCATCCAGTCGTGATTTGCTTTCTCGGCCAGATATAAAAATAAGCGTTTCACTTTTATTGAGTTACAGGCTTCTAACAACTTTTGCACGGAGGCGGGCCGCAAGTTATTGAGGCCCTCCATAAGCTCGTAAGCTTCCAGTAACGATTGTGATTTGGGTGCAAGATACAGACACTCCATGATGGCTCGCGCTGGCTCTGATACTTTAACCGTGAACTGTTTATGTGGTATTTCGGTTAAACCGATTTCGGCCGGCAGAAAGTTGGATAACATGTACTTGACGTTAACGCTCCAATCTTGTTTTTTAAACCACAAAGGCACATGCTCGCCATGAGCGCCAAATAGCTGCACGTGCTTTGGGGCAAGCTCTAAATAATGCGCCTTGCCTTGCAACCCCAGGGCAGTTTTTCCGCCAGGATGTAACGATAAGCCGAGCTGAGTTTGCATGGCGTTCACCCCACCGAGATAATCCACGTGGTCGCCATAGCGTATTAAAGCACCGGCACCGATACTCTCAAACCGCTGACTTTTTTTATAGCGTTGCTGCAAGTCGAGGCTGTAGCCATTTTCAACAAGCCAAGATGAACAGAGCACGACGCCCAATGGTTGGGAGCTCAGTAGCCGGTTTAATTTTGATGATATATCCGCACTCATGGTACCAACCTGTTAATCATTTCAAACTACAGGTTAGTTTATATTTTCAACTATGTCAGTACTAATGGTGCTAATTTTTATTAAATTTCAAACCCAAAAGCCTATCGATGATTTAAGGAAATTGTCACCCTACTAAATATTTCCTGCTTCTTCTGACCTAAAATCAAGTCAAAAAGGTGGAATTTTTTCCACCTAAAAACTCAGATTTTTTCGGAGATTCAGAATTTTTTGTCGCGAGGCAAAGGTCAAAATTTGAAATTTCCACGTCGGTATCCTGTGACCAATTTTGTCATTAAACGGTCTCAAAAGTGTCGATTTCGACGAAAAATGGAAAGTCACAACACCGCTTAAGCCCTTGCTACGCCTAGCTTTAACGATTTACCACCGAACCCGTGACTGCCCTCCGGAGGCAGAGGCCGCAGGTTCGACTCCTGCCGGGTGCGCCATATATTATAAGTTCTTTACTGATAGTAAACACTAACAAATATTTTTATGGGACCAAATTGGGACCAAGTCGATGCTGGGGAAAACGATATTCGGGCTATCTATGATGAAGAGAATGCAGTCATAAAATTCTTTTGCCGCTACCAACGGGATATGAACTTTTACGATAAGAAACTGATGGCTTTTGCCACCAAGCATGGCATTGATACGAAACCTTGCAATTTGTAAAAGTTGCCAATCCCGTTGAAATATCACGTTCCTCGACCAATAACGGCCTGAATAACGCATCCATTTCAATCCGCTTTTTATAGTTGCCCCGTGTCGTCGTTTGCACGAAACGACCCGAAGCACTCGAATAGCTAATCGTACTTGGTTCCCATGGCGAAGGTGGAATTATCGACGTTGGCCGTCCCATGACATCATATGTATATTGCGTCGTATGACCATTAAAGTTGGTAACTGCGGTTACCTCACCTCGCTGATTAACCACCTGCTGGGCAATTCGTGTATTCGACACATTATACCTGTCAGGCACAATGATTTGGGTTGGTATCCCTCTCACATATTGGTTAAATTCAATATAACGATTTGTCGCATTGAATGACTGTCGACGCACATTACCATCCGCATGATAACTGCTATTGGTGCTTTGCAATTGCCCGAAACGCCAAGTTTCGTGGAGCTGTAAAGAAAACTCGTGCGTAACAGGATAATATTTCATCTCGCTTGCGAGGATCCAGTTACCATTAGTAGTCGACACTTCCGTCGTCGTCGGCAGGTTCAAGACCCACTCATCAATATCGTGCTGATAACCTAAACGGGTAAACTTAGTACCAAAATCACTTTCCTCTCTGATTATCTGGGGCTGCCCGTATAAGTTGTAATTACTATACTGAGTCGTAAATGATGTCGGGATTACGCCACTATATACTCGGGTGATCACTTCATCTCGATAAATATAGTATTCATGCTGATCGTGATTCTCGAATTTGTGATGACACTCATTGGTCTCTAACTCAAATACTGGATACTCATCAGGCTTACAAGACACAAGTCTCGCACTGCCCGGCTTTGGCTGAGTGACAAACGAAAAATGCTTAGACTGTAGCAGGGTGCTACCGTCAACATCATACTGTAACGTTAAAATCTCTTGCCCTTCAAACGCGTTAAATCGGCGATCAAAAACATGCACGGTTCGACTTCCGTCTGGAGCATTGACAGATGTCGATCGCAAATCCATCAATGTCAAACCTTGCGTGACAGATGTTGGAAGTCCATCTAAAGCCTCTGGAGATGGTGTTGCCTGTTGCGTTTGCTTTGGGGAGCCTGCATTCTGTGAATAACTATAATTCCAAACAAGAACCTCTTGATTAAATTCAAGTTCTTTTTTGGTAATCGCCATGTTTACGAAACATCGGTCGACTTGGTGGAAATCCCTGATGGTATGTAGCGGCACACCTACACGACCAAACCGTGTTGGTTTTTGCGTGAGACGAAATAAAGCGCCATCTGGATGTCGGACGGTAGACACTACACTAAAATCTGCCGGAGCTTGGCAATCGCCCATCCCGATCGAGTTGTTAGAAAAACCACCAAATAGGTCAAATGCAAGGTTGAGTTCCCATGCCTTCCCATCCGGTCGCGTGATGGTGTCTAGAACATCTTTGTAAATCGATTCGCGCTGATCATATTCCTCGCGATAAGTGTAGAGCCAGGTTTTGCCATCCGCTTGAATGGAACGCACTCGCTCTGAGCTTGCTCCAGCTTCATATTGAATAGTAATACGTCTTCCGTCGCTCGACTCAATACTTGTTAGTTTATTGAAATACGCTTGCAGACCACTTGACGTACCTGTAGGGACTGTTGATGGCGCATAATTATATTTTACCCAGTTACCAAATCTATCCTCGATACGGCTTACCTGAATGTTTAGAGTGTAAGTTCTAAGTAGCTCTATAACCGCATAATTTGGATCGAGAATATCAGCCTCTTGGGCCACAGCAATCAAAGACTTGGGTGTAAGTGTATCAACATCAAAAGTGTATGTAACGCCGTCTGGTGAGCGCGCGATAAAGCCATTGAAGTTACCTGGAATACATGAAATATCCCAATTATCAGCATATCGGCTTGGCGCGCTTGCATCTCCTTGTAACAGCCGTTGGTTAACAACTCCCGGAATATCCAAGAAGTCACCACTCCAATATTGAACGGGGCCAACGGTAGCAAATTGAGTATCTACGTAACTAGGACTTAACTCCCCCACACATCCAGGTTTATGACTAAGAAGCCCAGGTCTGTATTCAAGCGTCGTAGTCGTAATACTTGGAATATCTAACGTCCAATCACCGAAACCTGAGTTATTGCCTCGATTATTGCGCGAACCTCGATAAGTTCGTCTAATTTCAACAGGTATGCGGCTGTTACCGATAAGTGAAACGTCCACATTTTGAAAGCTAATACTCCCCGTATTTAAGTCAACTCGATCACCAAATAAACCAGTGGTTTCAGGAGTTATCTGTTCATTTACTTTCATGCGAGAAAGTGCCAATTCAACCATATTCTTCACATCGTTACTTTGGCTTGCAGACGCCACCGAAACAGAAAATGTTAATACACCTAATACAAGCGTTCGTGCGATTGTTTGCCTACTCATTTTTATTGCTCCTTACGCTTGCCAAAAGGTTTATATTCAATAGCTCGGATAAGTTTTCCGTCTTGGTCCGTCTCACCAATTACACTTCCGAGAATATTCGTATGGATGTAGATAACTGTATCCTCGTCATTTCCGCTCAGCGCAAATATCTCCTGACGTTCAGCACTATCTATCCAGCCATCAGCAGCTAAAAAGGCTTTAGCTCGAATGGTGCCCGTTCCCACTGCAATCGGACCTTGATACTCGGTGGAGCTAGTATTAACCGCTGTACCATCAGTCGTATATCGTATAATTGCGCCGGAGGTTGCGCTTGTGATACTCACTAATTGCAAAGCATCGTAGACACCCCCTGAAGGTGTAATCATTGGTCGCTCGACTTGACGTATTTGAATCGAATTACTTATTGGTGAAAAAGCACTGCACGAGGATGTACTGCAAGCTCGGACTTTGAATCGATAGGTACTCCCAACAAGCCCGTTTATTGAATGATTCCGGCTAGTGCCTTTATTGATAACACTTCCCCAACTACCATTCGTTTCCTGTTGAAATTCGTAACGTGTAGCGTTGGCGACTGCGCTCCAATTTACGGATATTTGCTGATTCGTTATGGTGAACGACGGCTTTGTTGGTGCCGCCAGTACAAAGACAGAAGCCGCAAGGTTTGAAAAGGACGCACAACCAAATGAATGACATGCACGGACGCGAAAGGTATAAGCACTACCGATATTTCCTGTCATTGTGTAAGTTCTTGAAGAGCCATTGTTAATGACGCTTCCCCATGTACCATTTACCTGTTGCTGTATGTCGTAGCGTGTAGCATTAGCTACTGCACCCCAATTAACAGAGATTTGGCGCTCATTAATCGAGATACTTGGAGTGGCTACCGTTGCTAACACATTAATAGGATCAGATACGGTCGAATATGACGAGCACTTGGATGGTTCACATGCTCGTACTCTAAATCTATAAGTACTTCCGACATTGCCAGTCAAAGAATGACTTCTGTTAGTTCCCTTATTTACAATAGCGCCCCAAATTCCATTTGTTTGTTGTTGAATTTCATAATAAGTTGCTAACGATACGCTGCTCCAATTAACCGTGACCTGCCTAGCACTCATTGAAAGTGAAGGCTTCCCAGGTGCGGTTATATTTGGAATCGTTAGGACGGAGCTAAAAGTAGTCGGACTGCACCCGTGTCTATCACTGCAGGCAGAAATTTTAAAAGTATAAGAATTTCCAGACGACAACATTCTTTGCACACCTGAATCGTGGTGAACTGTGTTAGCTCCCCAAACCCCATTAGTAGATTGTGCCAAAAGGAAGTAATCGGGTGAGCTTGGTGTGATCCAATTTAAATTTAAGGTCAACCCAACGAGTGTCATACTCTTAAACGTGGGTTGAGTAGGCGTGCATTGGCTTTCAATAGATATCGCTTCGCATTCATAGATCTGTGCTTGCGAGGAAGGAGCTAACCAAAATGTCATCACGCTCAAGAAAAAGAGGTAAACTAGTCTTACAAATCGGTGTTTTTCAACCGAGTTGTCCAAAA
>NZ_JPIN01000022.1 GCF_000753735.1 Pseudidiomarina atlantica
GCGAAGATTGTCCTTTTACAGTTAAAAAATCAATCAAAGACTAACATGGCACTTGTTTATATGAAATCAGGTGTGGTTGTTATCTGAATTCATGAATTAATAAAAGTTCACCTGCAAATATGGATGTATTCGGCGAATTATTCACGGCATCTTAGTGCAAGCGGCATAGCCTCGGCGAATGCCGCTTTTTTTTGTCCGCATGTTGCAGCAGGCGAAAAAAACAGCTAGATTAACACTGTATAAATATACAGTGTTAGTGAGGTTGTTATGGCACATCCCTTACAAGAATTGGTGCACAAAGGGTGGCTTTGGCAAGGTCGTACTGCGGCTGAGCAAATTGCACCGGAACAGTTACAAGACAGTGGTTGGCCTGAGCTGAATCGACGCTTGGGCGGTGGTTGGTTGCGTGGTGCATTGCACGAGCTACAAGTGCAACAGTCGTTTCAAGGTGAGCTAGCCTTGGTGCTGCCGGTGTTGCGTGCACAGACGCAGCCATGTTTATGGATTAACCCTCCGGCGCAGCCTTATTGGCCGGGGCTGGCTTATCAGCAGTTAAAGTGTCCGCCGATTTGGCTGCATGAGCAAGATACCAAACAAGCATTGTGGGCGTTTGAACAAGCGTTACAAAGTCGTGCGTTGGGTGCTGTTGTGGCTTGGTTTGATGACTTAGATAGCCATGCGGTGCGGCGGCTACAGCAAACGGCTGCGCAACATGAACAGTTAGCTTTTGTACTGACGCCGTGGCAAGCAACAACCGAAGCACGTGCTTACGTGAATCGTTTACAACTCCATTGGCAACAGCAGTTGCAAGTGCGCGTGATCAAGCGCCGGGGTGGCTGGCCGCTTCCTCCTGCGCCATGTGCGGTGACACAGTTATTACCTGAGCGGCGGCGGTTGTCGGCATGAAGCAAACGAAGTTCTGGTGGTTTTTGGCGCTGCCGCAGTTGTTGCTCGATGAGCAATTGAGTTTGCAAAGTTTGGAGCAACAGCAACAGCCACAAATTATTTGTGCTAACCGTGGTAATCGCGGGCCTCAGGTGGTGCAGGCCAATGCTGCGGCACAGGCTGCGGGTATTCAATTGGGTATGCCAGCGGTTACGGCGAGTACCTTAGTACCAGACGTTCATCAGCGCCCGTATGAACGCGAGCGTGAAGAGGCGGTATTACGCCGCTTAGCCCAGTGGCTCTATCAAGATATCGCGCACATTGCGCTGTATCCGCCGCAAGGGCTATTGCTAGAAGTGCAGCA
This sequence comes from Pseudidiomarina atlantica, assembly GCF_000753735.1. Lineage (GTDB taxonomy): Bacteria > Pseudomonadota > Gammaproteobacteria > Enterobacterales > Alteromonadaceae > Pseudidiomarina > Pseudidiomarina atlantica. Next base: position 1,250 of record NZ_JPIN01000022.1, read on the forward strand.
TTTACAACGTTTGTACGGTGGTTATCAAGGGGTGCAGCGGCAGCTGCAACGGCGGTTACGACGGTTAGCTGTGCAGGTCGAGCTCGCTGCGGGTTATAGTCCTTTAGCGGCGCGCATTCTTGCCCAAGCGGGCATCGCTTGCCTCAGTACCGATGCGCAAGAGCTACAAAATGCTTTAGCGCAATTGCCGCTGCGTTATAGCTTATTGCCTGTGACTCAGAGACAGCAGCTAGAAGATGCCGGTATAGAGCGCTTAGGCGATTTACTTCGCTTAGCGGTAAGTGAACTCGGCGTGCGTTTTGGACGTGACATGGTGAACTATGTTGCCGAATTACGCGGCGAACTGTGCCCGCCACAGCAGTATTTTCAGCCGCCGCTCAAGTTTCGCGAGCGTCTCGACTTGCTCACCGAAGCAACCAGTTGGCAGCAACTGGTGTTCCCGTTACGGCGTTTACTACAGCAACTTGAGGCTTTTTTGCAAAGTCGTCAGCTCAGTGTGAATGCTTTTGTGTTACTTGCGCACCATCGTGAGGGCGCACCGACGCGGGTGCGTGTCGCTTTTGCTTTGCCGTTGTGGCGCAGTCGTGATGTCCAGCAGTTGGTGCAGTTGCAATTAGAACGGCAGCAATTGAGCACGCCGGCATTAGAGCTAAGTCTGCACGCCGATGATTTTACTGAGCGGCAAGCGCGGACTGCGCAATGGTGCCCAACAACCGCGGCTGACGCGCCGAGTTCGCAGCAAACACATGCCTTGCGCAGCTTATTCGGTAAGTTACAGGCACGTTTAGGTGAAGGTGCGTTGCAGCAGGCGCAAGCATTGACCGACTGGCGTCCGGAAGCCGCACAGCAGTGGCTGCCACGTACGGCGACGCAGCTAGCGGGACCGCCAGCGCAACTACCTCGGCCTTTGTGGTTGCTGACCAGCGCTGAACCGATTGATATTGCGCAATGGCAATTGCACTGGGGACCTGAGCGTATCCAAAGTGGTTGGTGGGACGGGCAAGCCATTGATCGCGATTACTATATTGCACTGGATGCTCAGCAGCGGCAGGGGTGGGTGTTTCGCAGTCAGGGGGCTTGGTATCTGCATGGCTGGTTTAGCTGAACAAAACTGGCGGCCTGTTGCATTACAATGCGTCACCAACTACAGCTTTTTAGTCGGCGCTGCGCATCCGCATGAATATATTGAGCGTGCGTTGGCGCTGCATTATCAAGCTTTGGCGATTACCGATGAATGTTCAATGGCGGGCGTGGTACGAGCGTATTTGGCGCAGCGCTCAACCGCATTGCAGCTCTTGATCGGCAGCTACTTTCGCATCCCTGAGCTTGGCACAGTGATTCTATTGGCGCAGAACCGTCAGGGTTATGCGCAGCTGTGCCGGTTGATCACGAAGGCGCGCAGTCGTGCTAATAAAGGTGAGTATCAACTGTACGTTAGCGACCTCACAACGGAGTTAGCGCACTGCTTAGCGTTATGGCGCCCTGCGCATGAACGTGCTTTCGATGACCACTGGCAAACCTTGCAGGCAACGTTCCAGCAACGTTTGTGGCTGGCCTATGCACGCCATTTTGCCGCCGATGACGCGCAGCGCTTTCGCAGCTATCAGCGCTACCGAGCGGTGTCAGGTTTACCGGTAGTGGCAGCTGACGAGGTGCTGTATCCGGACCCAGAACGACAGCCTTTGCACGATGTATTGACCGCGATCCGTCAGAATAAAACGGTTGCCGATGTACGCGCAGACTTGCGTCCGAATGCGGAACACTACTTACATAGTGCGGCGCAACTGCAACGTAGCTATCCCCAAGACTGGCTGAGCGAGGCGCAGGTGATAGCCGCACGCTGTCAGTTTAGTCTGAGCGAACTGCGTTATCAGTACCCTGCCGAGTTAGTGCCGAAAGGCCATAATGCCACGAGTTACTTACGTGAACTGGCGTATGCCGGTGCCAAGCAGCGCTTTCCGCAAGGGCTGCGTAGCGATGTCGCAGCTAAGCTCGAAAAAGAATTACAACTGATTGCCGAACTGCAGTACGAATATTTCTTTTTGACCATTCACGATATTGTGCGCTTTGCCCAACAGCGCGGCATTCTCTACCAAGGACGAGGCTCGGCAGCGAACTCGGTGGTTTGCTATTGCCTACAAATTACTGCGGTGAACCCAGATCAAATCGATGTTTTGTTTGAGCGCTTCTTGTCGAAGGAACGCGATGAGCCACCCGATATCGATGTCGATTTTGAACACCAGCGCCGTGAAGAGGTGATTCAGTACATTTATCAAAAGTATGGCCGTAATCGTGCAGCGTTGGCGGCGACGGTGATTCGCTATCGCTTGCGTAGTGCGTTTCGCGATGTCGGTAAAGCGCTCGGCTTTAACGAGCAAGAGCTTGGCCACTATTTGCGGCAGATTGATCGGCGTGATCATGAAACGCCTTGGTATGAGCAATTGTTGCAATTGCAATCGGGCATGGCGGCGACCGAACGTGGCCGCTGGTTGATCACTTTAACCGAGCAATTGCTGAAGTTTCCGCGGCATTTGTCCCAACACGTCGGTGGTTTTGTCATTGCCGCTACGGAATTGACTGATTTGGTCCCGATTGAGCAGGCGAGCATGGCCGACCGCACGGTCATCCAGTGGGACAAAGACGACTTAGAAGCTTTAAAACTGATCAAGGTCGATGTGTTAGCACTCGGCATGTTAAGCGCCCTGCGCAAAATGTTGCAGTTAGTCGCTGAGCATGAGCAGCGGCCGTTAGATTTAGCTAGTATTCCGACCGAAGATGCTCGTGTGTATCAAATGCTGCAGCGCGGTGACTCTATTGGTGTGTTTCAAATTGAGTCTCGCGCGCAAATGAATATGCTGCCGCGTCTGCGCCCTGCTACTTTCTATGACCTAGTGGTGCAAATTGCGATTGTGCGACCGGGCCCCATTCAGGGTGACATGGTACATCCCTATTTACGTCGCCGCGCCGGTGCAGAAGCTGTGACCTATCCGAGTGAAGAAGTACGGCAAGTGACCGAACGCACGCTTGGCGTGCCGATTTTTCAAGAGCAAGTGATTAAACTGGCCATGGTCGCTGCTGGTTTTAGTGGTGGCGAAGCCGATCAATTGCGACGCGCGATGGCCAATTGGCGTAGCACCGGTGAGCTACAACAGTTTGAAAGTAAGCTGATCAACGGCATGCGGCAACGCGGCTACAGTATCGATTTCGCGCAGCGCATTTATCAGCAAATCTGTGGCTTTGGAGAGTACGGCTTTCCTGAGTCCCATTCGGCAAGTTTTGCTAACCTGGCTTATGCGTCGGCGTGGTTTAAGTATCACTACCCTGCTATCTTCTATTGTGCTTTGCTGAATAGTTTACCGATGGGCTTTTATTCCGCAGACCAACTCCTGCAAGCTGCGAAGCGCGAACATGTTGCGGTGTTACCGCTCGATATACAAACCAGCCAGTGGCAACACCAGTTGGTGCGCTTGCAACAAGGCTTAGCGATTCGTCTTGGTTTTTGCTTGGTGAAAGGTTTGGTCGCCTCCGCTATCGAAGCCTTACTAAAGCAGCGTCCGACTGCGGGATTCCATTCCTTATCGCAACTGCGCGCGGCGGGTGCTAGCCCTGCGTTGCTACAACGTCTTGCCGCCGCGGGTGCGCTGCAGCAAATAAGTGGAGACCGCTTTCAAAGTCAGTGGCAAACCTTGGCTTTACCGGCACAGCAATTACCTCTTTTTGCCCAACTCGAAACACAAGCAGCGGCAACAGCAAATTTACCGCGCCCTACAGAAGTTCAAGATATTGCCGCCGACTATCGTGTGCTCGGCGCTTCAACCCGTCGCCATCCACTAGCGCTGTTACGGGAGCGTGGTTTATTACGAGGCGTTAAACGAGCAGCTGAATTGTCGAGCTGTCGTCATCAGCAAGTGGTGTGTGTCGCAGGGCTGGTTACCTGTCGACAGCGGCCCGGTACCGCCAGTGGTGTCACCTTTATTACCTTAGAAGATGAAACCGGTATGGTGAATGTGGTGATATGGCAAGCGACAGCGCGCAGTCAACGCCAACCTTATCTAACCGCGAAGCTATTAAAGGTGCATGGCACCGTCGAAATTCACGGCGACGTGATTCATGTCATTGCGGGGCGCTTAGTTGATGGCGCCGACTTGCTGGCGCAGCTGAGTCTTGCTGCGCCCCGCTCCCGCGATTTTCATTAGTTAAACCTTAAAGGCTTAACTATTGTCGCTGTACTCGTTTTTGAGTTTTACGTAGTTGGCAGCCGTTGCTGGTAAAAAGGCGCGTTCTGCGTCGGTCAGGGGGCGCTGCTCTTGTGCCGGACTGCCGACATATAAATAGCCACTGCGCAGCGTTTTGCCTGGCGGCACTAAACTACCCGCACCAACAATCACATCGTCTTCTATTGTCACGCCATCCATCACAATCGCCGACATGCCGATTAACACGCGTGAGCCTATAGTGCAGCCGTGCAACATGACATGATGTCCTACGGTTACGTCATCGCCAATAATCAAAGGATGTCCGTCAGGATTGCGCTCACTTTTACGACTTACGTGTAAGACCGAGTTGTCCTGGATATTGGTACGCGCGCCAATACGGATAAAGTTAACGTCACCGCGTGCCGCTACCAGCGGCCATACACTACTGTCTTCTCCTAAGCTGACGTCACCGATGACCACCGCCGATGCGTCGACATAAACATGGTCACCTAAAGTAGGTGATACACCACGATAACTACGAATATCTGCTGGCATGAACCTTTACCTCTTAAATTGTGATCTTTTTGATCAGAAACCAATGCCTCTAGCTTAGCAAAACGCTTTAAAACAGGCGAGTTGATATAAAAAAGCAGCAACTTGCACAACAAAACAGCAGTCAGTAAAAAAACAGCTAAAAATGGCAAAAAGGTGCTTGACGCGGCCAGTTAAATCTCTAAAATGCGCCCCACGCTTGAGGCAGGCAACGAAGCCGCCAAAAGCAGCAGTTTTCAGTCTGAAAAAAATTAGCCGAAAGGCTTGACAGAAAACTCACAGGCTGTAGAATGCGCAGCCTCGCTCAACGCAGCGAAACGTTCTTTAACAATTTATCAAGCCAAGCAAACTGTGTGGGCACTTACCGGATTCAGGCAGAGAAAG
>NZ_JPIN01000023.1 GCF_000753735.1 Pseudidiomarina atlantica
TGCTGTCACTGCCATGGTTCATTTCATTTATATGCCATGAAGGCTGAAAAAACTCTCGCTTTACCACGAATGGGCACAATACGTCCTGGGTATACTGAGTTTTACACTAACCCTCTATCATCGCCGCTGTTCCGGCCTCCTATCTCCTCATAACTGCCTAATAAGCTGCTTTAGCAGCGCAAGAAAATCATTATTTTACGCAGTAATATGACTGAGGAGTCTATCTATGGGTCCGTTTTCGACACATAGCAAACGCTTGTTTGTTGCCGTAAGTCTGGCAATAAGTTCAAGCTACGCCAATGCACAACAGTTGCCCGA
>NZ_JPIN01000024.1 GCF_000753735.1 Pseudidiomarina atlantica
AGCGGATCAGTTTTCACCCGTTGTTGACAGCGGCTCGCGCACACTCTCACCGACCGCTTTAAAGCCAGCAAAATGCATTACCGCAGTCATCGAGTGGTCGGAAAAAATGGAACGCAGTATGGCTTTGTCAGCAATATCGCCCTGCACAAAGATAACTTTCTTGCCGGTGATGTGCTCAACCCGATTCAGGCTCTCGCGGACGCTATTCGACAAGTCATCAAGCACCAACACCTCGTGCCCAGCCTCAAGCAACTCCACAACCGTATGCGAGCCAATGTAGCCCGCGCCTCCAGTGACTAAAATCATCTTTCGTCCTTGCGTCTCTTTACTGCATGTTCAGGTAGGCGCATTGTAGCCCGTACCCTTGGTATGGGTCTAGCGCGCGGACACCGTGAAAGACGCAATATAGGTAGCAGGGCTATGTAACCAATATTAGTTACATTGGCGATTGTAACCGCATAAGGTTACATTCCCAATCCTAACGCTACCCTTGCGATAATGCCGACCAGCAATTGACAAAACTCATAGAAAACCACCATATTTGCGTCATCTTGTGACGCAAGTTATCAAATGAGACCAATGCTTATCACTTGAACGCAAAAAGGAGTAAAAAGACTCCTTTTTTAAATCAATGTAGCCCGAAGTTCTACTACGGGTCCAACCTGAATCCGCCTCGGTGTTTGTCCATAACAACCACGAGAGTGTGCCCCGGTGCTTCCCCCGCAGTAGAACTGCGGGCTACTTCCCACTAGTGAACCACCTCTATGACCCGCAATTCACCGCAAAATGATGCATTATGCACCTTCATGTGTCATTTTTTTAATACTCAAATCGGTTTGATACACAGGAGGTGTATGATGGATCTATTGGCGAAGTTTAAACAGCGACTATTTACAGCTTATGAAGAGCCTTACGATCTTTCCAGTGATGCGCTCGAGACATTGAATAAACACCTTAAACGAAATGATTCGGGTGGAGTCGGTCTTGATCTATCTGACAAAGATGTCATTGCCGCTCTCATTGCATGTGTGGACGAAGCATACCTCGCTGATCAAGAGTCTGTATCCCAACAAGGTAGAGGCCAACAACACCCACAGCAATCAACGAGCGAATACGTACCCTATAACGCGAGTTAGGATATTTTTATGGCAGGGATTGCCCTCACCCCCTTTGTTTTAGTCAGTTTTTTACTTTGTGGTTATGTCCACTATTGGATGCATCCACTTCTGAATCCTCTTATCGACCGTAAAGAGGCACGCTACCTCTATACGGCAATGATTGTGAAAGGGATGGTCTTTGTTGTAGTTTCGGCTGCTATCTTCAATTTCATCAAACAAGAAACTTCACTTGAAACTGCCCCCTCTAGTTGGACACACTTTATCTTAAATTTCATTAATTCAGTGGTGACACCGCTGACTCCTGACTTTTCAGCGCCCGAAGAATCTTTTTCGTTTTTGGCCTTTTTGTCACCACTTCTCGTCGTACTCGCATTTAACTTCAGTCGGATAAGTTATTGGCGTTACAAGAAAAATCCAATGTTATGTATTTGGCGGGCCTCTGGTACTCTAGAGCGATGGGTAATCGAAGAATCTAAACAAATTTTGACACTGGAAAGAACACCAAACTCTCGTAGTGACTCAATTAAGCAGCGACGGCTCTCAAGGGTAGTACTTAAAAATGACAAAGTTTATATTGGCATCGTGTTATCAGTCGACAACGACAACGGTGGTATTACACATGTTCATTTAGCTCCCTTATACAGCGGTTATATTGACGAGCGCAAAGAACTAAGAATTGTTGAGCGTTATGCTGACTACTATCGCAAGCTCATATCAGAAATACGCAACTCTGCACCACAATTAGACGAGACCGAACTCTATGGTGACTTATTTCGTGAGTTTGCGGTTACTTTATGTATGGACGAGGTCATCACTGTAAGCTCCTATTCACCGAAAGAGCATTCCGAATTTAATAAACTCAAACGTAGCTTTAGTCAGACAGAAAGCGTCTCGGTCAATATCGCCTCCTGAGCTAGGCTGACTAATGCGCGCCGGTGACCCTTCAGTCTACTTCTGAACCTGTTGATTTTAAGGCAGCCTAAATGCACCTGAATTCAATTTCGGTTGACCCCAGCCTTGCAGGAGCCGCGGGTATTACGGTCTCCTCTACAATTTCAAGTTTCAAACCCTTGGATTCGCAAAACGCGTTAGCTTCTTTATACACTTCAGCTTTGTTTTCTACGCTAACCCCTAGCCCAGGAGAGCCGTCCTTCTTGCCTATGTAGTATAGGTTCTCACCCAGTGATACAACCCCTGTGCTGGCACATGCAGAGGCAATTAATGAAATGGTTAATACTATGATCAGGTGCAAGAATTTCATATTTTTTGGTTCCTTTGCGATGTGTATCATTCGCGCATAGAAATTTTAATATCAACGCCGCCACAAGCGGTTCAACAATTCGGCAAATAACTGGTGCTTCACATTCGGGATTACAGCCCCCTTTTAAGGAGTCGATAAGAGTGCCACTTACACTGGTAACTTTACACTCGCAATATGAAGCTAATCGATCTCTGAAATATCTAAACCTTCATCAATACTTCCAACGTATCGCATCTGCTTGTTTTGCACATATTTAAATAAAAAAGCTGTAAAACTGAAAAACTCATACAGGTCATTACCTAAGTTATATTCGGGAGTGCCTTCTTTAATCGTTTCATTTCCTAGTAAACTAGCTGCTTCATCTGCATCAATAACAAAACTATGATCTTTGTAATGGTTAGTAAAATGATCAGCTAGTGATTCCGGAGTATGTTCGTCGGGGAATTTTTTATTTGCCAATAGTCGAGACGCGTACTGTGTTGCAGACTCATTAATCCTCTCGAATAGTCCCAGATGCTGAATATTTATGTTCTCCGCAAGATACTTAGCAAAGACTGATGATGCTTTTGGATACTTCTCGGCCATTGCAGCAATTTTCTCAATTGCATTGGACAAGCCCAAAGCAGGAAACCCTCCAAACTGAGGGTCTATCGGACCAAGCTCACTCAATAGTCCCATATGTACCTCATCAGCACCTAACGCTATCAGAGTTGCTGCAGACTTAGCTTTTCTCGGAACAACAACGTTAAATTTTGACTTGGATAGACGCTTGCAAGTTTTACTAATCAGGTATGCCGGCTCAATATTGCCGCCATTACTCTGAATGATCATGAGTATATCTTTCTCACCATCTAAATCTTTAACTGTTTGATAGATTCGGTTTGAATGGAATGAACTGATAGAGTTCTCCTCATCAAATAAAATAACAACGTGGTAACTGTCGAGACCAGCTCCCTCCAATATCTTTTTAGTGTGAGAAATAATATGCGCTTTAATTGCTTCTTCAGATAGCTTGTCTCGAAATACTGCAACATGGTCCGCTGGAACGCTCAGATCATAGGTTCGTTCGGAACTTTGCTGTTCTTTATTAGATTCCTTCTTACTCATAATCACTCCGTTATGTCTCGTGATGTTTCCGTCAAAAACAAAAAAGCGGTACCCGCAAAACAGATACCGCTTCATTCTGAAATTTGAGATCAATGTTATAGAGCAACCATGCCAGCGAACGCAGCGCGCGACAATTAGACAAAACTCATAGAAAATGGTCTAACTTGCGACAAGATGTCTCGCATGGTGTCAAATGACCTCTGGAAAGCGTCTTTTGAACACAAACATATTCCCTGCTGGCAGAACAACGGCGTTGACGAACGAACGTTTTACTCCTAGACTTTAGCACAAGGTTGGCAAGTTGCTCCAATGAGCCATTGGCTTAAGACTGCTTGCAAAGACCTAAAAATTTCACCCCGGCCTCTGGTCGGGGTTTTCGTTTCTCGGACGTAGTTCGAGCAACACAGATCGGGCATGAGTCCTCCCTATCTTTAAACAAGTAATAGGATCTGCGAAGCGCCTGAGGTGGCCAGCGATAAGAGCAAATAACCTCCGGAGTTCGAGAGCAGCGAATCCGACCCCAAAGGTCGTTAAAGATAAATAAACGCAAAAAGGAGCCAAACGGCTCCTTTTTGCATTCTAGTAGCCTATCTAGCGTCAATTACCTTGGCCGGTTTACCGGCAATTATCTTGGCCGGTTGTGTGGTTCGCGTTACGCTTACGATATTTTTATTACGGCGCGCCATGAATCTGAGCTCCAAAAACAAAAAAGCGGTACCCGCTGACGTTGCCGCCAAAAACAGATACCGCTTCAATCTGAAAATTGAAATCTATGTTATGGAATAACCATGCCAGCGAATCGCTACTCCGGCAATAAGACAAAACGCATAGAAAACCACCAAACTTGCGACATTTGGTGTCGCATGATGTCAAATAACATTAAGTAATGTCATTTGAACGATAAAAGAAGTCAAATGACTTCAAAACCATCAATCGCGGGTTACGGCAAAGAGGTCGGGAACCTAGTCGCGCCCGATCAAGCACTCAAACTCGTTATGTGTAACCAGAACGAGATAGGCAACAAATCCCACTATGTCAACCTTGTTGTCCAGTTG
>NZ_JPIN01000025.1 GCF_000753735.1 Pseudidiomarina atlantica
ACAGGCCTGCGGCCTGTGGGGCCATAGCTCAGCTGGGAGAGCGCCTGCCTTGCACGCAGGAGGTCAGCGGTTCGATCCCGCTTGGCTCCACCACTTTCTTTCGAAGTTAGTGCTAAGCATTCTTACGAGAATGGTTATCAGTAACTGAATGTTACGTGCTCTTTAACAATATGAACAAGCTGATTGTAATAAAGTAATGAAATGCCACTCTACTTGAATCAACCATTTTGGTAGAGGCGTATCGAACTTGTGTACAGCATCGAGAACAGCCCATAGAACTCGGAAGACACTTTCGGGTTGTATGGTTAAGTGACGAAGCGTAGACGGTGGATGCCTAGGCAGTTGGAGGCGATGAAGGACGTACTAACTTGCGATAAGCCATGATGAGGCAGTAAGAGCCGCTTGAGTCATGGATTTCCGAATGGGGCAACCCAGTGTGCTTGCACACTATCTTGCACTGAATACATAGGTGTAAGAGGCAAACCCGGAGAACTGAAACATCTAAGTACCCGGAGGAAAAGAAATCAACCGAGATTTCCCTAGTAGCGGCGAGCGAACGGGAA
>NZ_JPIN01000026.1 GCF_000753735.1 Pseudidiomarina atlantica
TTGGATAGCGGTAAAAAAGGCCTGCAACAAATACGACAAATACCGCTCAAAACCGTTGACGGCGTTTCCGTAACACTGGGCCAGGTTGCCGACGTCGAAATCGGCAGTGAAATTCGCCAGGGGGCGGTCTCAATGTCGCGTAAAGTCGACGGCGAGGTCAACCAGTTGGGCGAAGTGGTGTCGGGTATTGTGCTCAAACGCATGGGCTCGAATACCAAAGCCACCATCGACGGTATTAAAAAGCGCATTCCGCTTATTCAGCAAGCATTACCCGAGGGTGTTACCTTTGAGCCGTATTATGATCAGGCCGATTTAATACAAAAAGCCGTATCTACGGTCGCGTATTCACTGCTCATTGCCTTTGTGTTTATTATCGCAGTATTAGCACTGTTTTTGCTCAATATACGCGCTACTTTTTTAGTGTTACTGTCCATTCCCGTTTCTATCGCCATTGCCCTGATGGTAATGTCCGCGATGGGCATGTCGGCTAACCTGATGTCGCTGGGCGGGATTGCTGTTGCCATTGGTATGCTGGTCGACGGCTCCGTGGTGATGGTTGAAAATATCTTTAAGCACTTAAGTCGTCCGGATAGTGAACACCAAGACGACGCCGAGCAACGCACAGAGCACCGCGACCCAGATCCTCAGGCAGCCAAACTCGATAGCCATGGTATCAAGCTGCGAGTTAAGGAAGCGGCGAACGAAGTGGCACGACCGGTATTCTTTGCCGCCATGATTATCTTGGTGGTCTTTATGCCACTGTTTAGTTTTCAGGGTGTTGAAGCTAAATTATTTGAGCCCATGGCTATCAGTATTATGTTGGCCATTATCTCCGCGGTTTTTGTGGCCATCATGGTTGTACCGGCATTAGCCAGTTACTTTTTCAGTCGGGGTATTAAGCCTCGTGAAAATAAACTGCTTAAACCACTAGATAATGGTTATAAAAGACTATTATCGGTGGCGTTACGCAGTAAAAAGGCTGTTATTACCCTGGCCGGTGTGCTGTTTGTCGGCGCTTTGGTGTTAGTGCCTCGTCTCGGCACAGAGTTTGCGCCCGAACTGGAAGAAGGCACGATTAATATTCGCGTGACATTAGCCCCCTCCTCTAACCTTGAAACGGCCTTAGAGGTGGCTCCGAAGCTTGAAAAAATCCTGATGTCGTTCCCGGAAACCACCTACGCACTCAGCCGCATTGGACGAGCCGAAGTGGGCGGCGATCCAGAGCCTATCAGCAACATCGAGATATATGTGGGTCTTAAGCCGCAGTCTGAATGGACAACAGCATCGGATCGCTACGCCTTACAAGAAAAAATGGAG
>NZ_JPIN01000027.1 GCF_000753735.1 Pseudidiomarina atlantica
CCTTAAGCCGCAATCCGAATGGACAACGGCATCCGATCGCTACGCCTTACAAGAAAAAATGGAGGCAAAACTAGATGCTCACCCAGGCTTGTTGTTTAATTTTTCACAACCTATTGCAACACGGGTTGATGAACTGCTCTCAGGTGTAAAATCGCAGCTAGCCATCAAACTATTTGGACCCGAGCTTGACGTGTTGGCCCGTAAAGGCCAGGAAATAGAAAGTGCCGTCAAGCAGGTTGACGGGGCCGTTGCAGTAGCGATGGAGCAAATAAAAGGTGAAGCACAACTGGTGGTTTCGCCGAAACGCCAACAACTCTCACGCTACGGCTTAAATGTCTCCGATGTACTTAGCGTTGTCGACAATGGCTTGGGTGGCGCTTCGGCAGGCCAGATCATTCGCGGTAATGAGCGCTATGATATTTACGTGCGGTTGGCCAAGCAATTCCGCGATACGCCGGAGTCTATTCGCTCGTTACGCTTGTTAACTCCCTCGGGGGCCTGGGTAACCTTAGGCGAAGTCGCCAACGTTGCAATTGAATCAGGACCACCGCAAATCCGTCGTGATGATGTACAGCGTCGCGTTGTAATTCAATCGAACGTTCAGGGTCGTGACATGGGCAGCGTGGTTGCCGATATTAGGAAGGCGATTGACGAGAAGGTGGATTTACCAACCGGTTACTCAGTCGACATTGGTGGCCAGTTCGAAAGTCAACAACGAGCACAGGAGCGCTTGTCCATTGTCGTTCCCATATCGCTGGCACTCATCGCCCTGCTGCTTTATTTTGCTTTCGGCACCATGGGTCAAGCCATGTTGATTTTGGTGAATGTACCGTTGGCAGTCATCGGTGGTATTGTGGCACTCTATGTGTCAGGACAGTACTTATCGGTGCCCAGCGCCGTGGGTTTCATCACACTGTTTGGTGTGGCGGTACTAAACGGTGTGGTTCTGGTCGAAAGTATAAACCAGAGAATAACCGATGGGCATGCAGTTAATGATGCCGTGTTTGATGGCGCATGGTCTCGACTACGCCCGGTATTAATGACGGCAATAACCTCAGCGTTAGGACTCATTCCCATGCTGTTTGCAACCGGCGCAGGCGCTGAAATTCAGCGTCCATTGGCCACCGTCATTGTTGGCGGTTTGGTGTCTGCGACATTGCTAACACTGGTTATCTTACCCGTGCTCTATCCTTGGTTTTCGAAACAAAAAATTAAGGATCTGAGCCGTTAGGGTTCAGCACTTAAGGGGGCGGTTATTGCCGCCCCTTCTACTACAAAGAGGAACGTATTATGGGGCATCACCATAACCATGATCACTCAAAGGACATGCCGTCCAACCGATTAGGGTGGGCATTTGTTCTTAACTTTGTTTTCACCATTATCGAGTTTATTGGTGGCTTTCTTACCAACAGTACCGCCATTTTAGCTGATGCCGTTCATGATCTTGGCGATAGCTTGTCGCTTGGCCTGGCGTGGGTACTTAATAAGCTGGGCAAAAAACAGGCTAACCAACACTTTACCTACGGTTATAAGCGACTCAATCTTGCCGGTGCATTTATTAATGCCGTTGTTTTAATCGCAGGCTCTGCCTGGGTACTTGTGGAAGCGATTCCCAGACTCTGGAACCCTCAAATGCCCATCGCTGATGGCATGATCGCTTTAGCCGTCGTTGGCATTACAGTTAATGGATTTGCCGCTTACAAATTGTCAGAGGGCAAAACGTTAAACGAACGCGTTATTAACTGGCACTTGCTGGAGGATGTTCTCGGCTGGGTTGCTGTACTTATCGTTGGTATTGTTTTGTTGTTCGTAGACTGGCCAATTCTCGACCCTATATTGTCGATTGGCTTTACTCTATTTATTTTAGTGAATGTGCTGCGCAACCTGTGGGCAACGCTGAAACTCTTCATACAAGCAACTCCGGACAAAAAAACCTACAGACAAGTCGCTGACGCTTTACTGGAGCTACCTCATGTTGCTGACCTACACCATTTGCATTTTTGGTCACTAGACGGCGAGGAGCATGTATTAACCGTTCATTTGGTGTTAACTGAAAATCTTGATATCGAGGCCCGTAGCGACTTAAAACAGCACATCGATAACGTCCTTGCGCCCTATGCTCTAAGCCATACAACGGTAGAACTCGAAGATCCTGATGAAGC
>NZ_JPIN01000028.1 GCF_000753735.1 Pseudidiomarina atlantica
TTCAGTAGCATGGTTGATTAATGAGCATTCATGCGGTTGCCCTGACTACTAGAGCTGGCTTATTAATTGATTTTATTGATGTTTCAATATCGTTACACAATAAAAAGAGTGTGGATGAGAAAGTAGCTTCGATAACACTTGAACACTCTATTTCAGAGGGAGTACAGGAATTATTGAGAAAGAAAATAGGAACAGTTTCATCTGAGTTAATAGGTAATATTATCGGGACTCGAGCGACTGATATGATTAACGGGATACATAATACTAATGGCACATATGACAGTCTTCAAGGTAATTCGCCGCTGATTTATCGGGTAGAGGGACGGATTGATTCAAAGGAACTTGAAGCAGATTTGGATTTCTAAATACAACGGAGAAGCAAATGCTTATGGACATACTTGTCTTAAATTTTGTAACTGGGATTGTTGTGTTGATTGCTATCATTACGTGCCGAAAGAAAGCCTTTGGAAAATTATTTTCATTGGGTCTTTTTATCATACTTACATCCGGGATAATTGCTGTTCCGTATACCTCGTGGATATTAACGTTTTCTGAGTCACTTCCCCGTTGGGTATTTAATCCTCCTATGTTCACAATACCAATAGGCATTCTCAATTCAGTCGGGCTTCTTTTGTGTATTAAAGCTTTTTCAAAGAGCCGTTGATGTTTGACAAAGGACGAGTAAAAGGTTGATTCAAAGTATCCATTATCCTGAGTCCGTTAAATAAGACGCTGTTCAATATTCCTGGACCGGCGCAATAGCGCGGGACAAATCAGCGGCTCAGGAGGCATCAGCTACCGCTATGACGGCCACGGCCGCCGCGTGGCGAAGACAATTTCAGGCAGCACCACTTACAGCTATTACAGTCAAGACGGCCAATTACTTGGCACCTACGCCGATGGCGATTACACTGACTACTATTACTTAGGCCGTGAAATGGTGGCGCGCTACAGCGATAGCACGCAAAGCGATGCGCCCGGCTACACCGGCCACGTCGAAGACGACGACCTCGGCCTCGTGTATATGCAGCAGCGTTACTACGATGCCAACATTGGGCGGTTTTATTCGAATGACCCGGTTGGAGTCATTGGTCACCTAAGCCAAGGCAATATTCAAGGGTTTAACAGATATGCTTATGCCAATAACAATCCTTATAAATATGTAGACCCGGATGGTAAAGTTCCAGTTGCACCTCTTGTTGTTGCTGGTGCAAGAGCCTGTGCGTCCAATGCAGCATGTCGAGGAGCTGTGGTTTCTGGAGCGAGAGCAACAGCAAGAGGAGCAAAAAGGGCATATAACGCGATTGTAGGTGTATTTAATGAATCTGCCGACGCAACAGGGCAAGATGCCGTAGATGTTGTGACTGGTGGGAAAGAAGCCACTAATAGTAAAGAACGTTCAGGGAAAACAACTGACTTTATGCCAGACATCAGTAGTGGCGAAGCCGACGATATTATGGATGAAGTAAAAAGTCTTGATGGTGTGACTGTCAATGAAACGGAAAATGAAAGAGGTCCTATGACTGTGGTTACAACTCCGGACGGTACTAAAGTTATTGATCGAGTGGGTGGCGGCGGCGTTCGAAGTATTGAAACTCAATCTGGTGATAGCAAAACGAAAACCAGAGTCCGCGATGAACAACAATAAGCGAGGATTTCAGAACGATGACTATAGTTGAAAATCTCCCAACATTTGTTACGTGCGCAGACTCTGAAACCTCAAAGAGCATTTCTGAGAATTACGATCAAGCGTTCACTACAGCCCTACATTATGGCGTTAAGTTTCCATTGCCAAAAAACATGGAAATCTTAGCAATCAATGACGGTTTCATACATTCGAGTGAAACCTTCAAGAATCTGGGCCGTTTAATAAAAGAGTTTGCTAGCGAGGGAGCATATTTTTTCTTTCCACTAGCTAGCTTCAACGATGTTTTTAAAGCTCATTTCTGTTTTGAAGTCATGGAGTGGATAGAGACAGTGGTATTTGAAAGCCCAGTAGTTTTCCTAATATCGGAACCCAAACTGTTTATTATTGTTGACGAGCAGCTCTCCATAACAGTAATAGCATATCTAGTAGATATTGAAGAAAATGTATTAGAAAAGTTAGGCGGAAAGGATATTCTGCGAGATAAATTTGAAAGCTCTTTACGCGACAATTACGTGGGTTCCGGTGATGTGGAAAAAAAATGGCTGAAATCATTTTCAGAAAAATACTGCGATTGGTAAACGACTGAAAAGGTACATGTGGCTATAGTGAAATCAATCGCATTCTTTTTGAATCCAAAGCCTCGCACACAGGCAAGCGAGGGTGTTCAACATTCTGTGTCAGCATCGCTTCGTCCGTTAAGCGTCGGCTTTGATGTTGCGATGACGTCAGTATCTTAGATAGTGGGCTATGCCCCGAACGCGTATGGCGAGCCAACGCAAGCGCGAAGTATTGGGCGGTGGCAATCACGTGGTGGAGCTCAGCTACACCTATGATGCGAACCATAATATCCAAAGCATCATCGATGGCGTCAATGGCACCCACAGCGTTACAGGGCTCAGTTATGATGGCCTTGACCGCTTAGTCGCCAGCGCAGCTTTAGCTTCAACCGCGCG
>NZ_JPIN01000029.1 GCF_000753735.1 Pseudidiomarina atlantica
TTGTGTCTATCAAGGCAACCCTCAACACTTTTGGTGTTGTATGGTTAAGCCTCACGGGCAATTAGTACGGGTTAGCTCAACGCATTACTACGCTTCCACACCCCGCCTATCAACGTTGTAGTCTCCAACGACCCTTCAGGACAATTACATGTCAGTGAGAGCTTATCTTGAGGCTCGCTTCCCGCTTAGATGCTTTCAGCGGTTATCGATTCCGAACATAGCTACCGGGCAGTGCCACTGGCGTGACAACCCGAACACCAGAGGTTCGTTCACTCCGGTCCTCTCGTACTAGGAGCAACCCCTCTCAACTCTCAAACGCCCACGGCAGATAGGGACCGAACTGTCTCACGACGTTCTAAACCCAGCTCGCGTACCACTTTAAATGGCGAACAGCCATACCCTTGGGACCGACTACAGCCCCAGGATGTGATGAGCCGACATCGAGGTGCCAAACACCGCCGTCGATATGAACTCTTGGGCGGTATCAGCCTGTTATCCCCGGAGTACCTTTTATCCGTTGAGCGATGGCCCTTCCATTCAGAACCACCGGATCACTATGACCTGCTTTCGCACCTGCTCGACGTGTCTGTCTCGCAGTTAAGCTGGCTTGTGCCATTACACTAACCGTACGATGTCCGACCGTACTTAGCCAACCTTCGTGCTCCTCCGTTACGCTTTGGGAGGAGACCGCCCCAGTCAAACTACCCACCAGGCACTGTCCTCGCCCCAGATAATGAGGCTAAGTTAGAACATCAAACATACAAGGGTGGTATTTCAAGGATGGCTCCACGTCAACTAGCGCCAACGCTTCATAGCCTCCCACCTATCCTACACATGGAGGTTCAATGTTCAGTGCCAAGCTGTAGTAAAGGTTCACGGGGTCTTTCCGTCTAGCCGCGGGTACACCGCATCTTCACGGCGATTTCAATTTCACTGAGTCTCGGGTGGAGACAGCGTGGCCATGGTTACACCATTCGTGCAGGTCGGAACTTACCCGACAAGGAATTTCGCTACCTTAGGACCGTTATAGTTACGGCCGCCGTTTACCGGGGCTTCGATCAAGAGCTTCGCTTACGCTAACCCCATCAATTAACCTTCCGGCACCGGGCAGGTGTCACACCCTATACGTCCACTTTCGTGTTTGCAGAGTGCTGTGTTTTTAATAAACAGTCCCAGCCACCTGGTCACTGCGGCCAGCTCCAGCTCCCCCCGCAAGGGGTTCACTAGCTCTGGCGTACCTTCTCCCGAAGTTACGGTACTATTTTGCCTAGTTCCTTCACCCGAGTTCTCTCAAGCGCCTTAGTATTCTCTACCTGACCACCTGTGTCGGTTTCGGGTACGGTCAACATGTACCTGAAGCTTAGAGGCTTTTCCTGGAAGCAGGGCATCAACAACTTCGCACCCGTGGGTGCTCGTCTCGTATCTCAGTCTTAGCGGTCCGGATTTTCCTAAACCACCAACCTACATACTTTCACCGGGATAACCAACACCCGGCTTGCCTAGCCTTCTCCGTCCCCCCATCGCAGTACATGTCGGTTCAGGAATATTAACCTGATTCCCATCGACTACGCCTCTCGGCCTCGCCTTAGGGGCCGACTTACCCTACCCTGATTAGCATGGGATAGGAAACCTTGGTCTTCCGGCGTGCGGGTTTTTCACCCGCATTATCGTTACTCATGTCAGCATTCGCACTTCTGATACCTCCAGCAGACTTCTCAATCCACCTTCAACGGCTTACAGAACGCTCCCCTACCCAGCATACAAGTATGCTGCCGCAGCTTCGGTGCATGGCTTAGCCCCGTTACATCTTCCGCGCAGGCCGACTCGACTAGTGAGCTATTACGCTTTCTTTAAAGGATGGCTGCTTCTAAGCCAACCTCCTAGCTGTCTGAGCCTTCCCACATCGTTTCCCACTTAGCCATGACTTGGGGACCTTAGCTGGCGGTCTGGGTTGTTTCCCTCTTCACGACGGACGTTAGCACCCGCCGTGTGTCTCCCGGATAGTACTCACTGGTATTCGGAGTTTGCATGGGGTTGGTAAGTCGGGATGACCCCCTAGCCCAAACAGTGCTCTACCCCCAGTGGTATTCGTCCGAGGCGCTACCTAAATAGCTTTCGGGGAGAACCAGCTATCTCCGGGCTTGATTAGCCTTTCACTCCGAGCCACAGGTCATCTCCTAATTTTTCAACATTAGTGAGTTCGGTCCTCCAATTGATGTTACTCAATCTTCAACCTGCCCATGGCTAGATCGCCCGGTTTCGGGTCTATACCTTGCAACTAAGCGCCCAGTTAAGACTCGGTTTCCCTACGGCTCCCCTATACGGTTAACCTTGCTACAAAATATAAGTCGCTGACCCATT
Organism: Pseudidiomarina atlantica; assembly: GCF_000753735.1. Classification (GTDB taxonomy): domain Bacteria; phylum Pseudomonadota; class Gammaproteobacteria; order Enterobacterales; family Alteromonadaceae; genus Pseudidiomarina; species Pseudidiomarina atlantica. The sequence continues at coordinate 2,362 of NZ_JPIN01000029.1, forward strand.
ATACAAAAGGTACGCAGTCACACCACGAAGGTGCTCCTACTGCTTGTACGTAGACGGTTTCAGGTTCTATTTCACTCCCCTCGCCGGGGTTCTTTTCGCCTTTCCCTCACGGTACTGGTTCACTATCGGTCAGTTGGGAGTATTTAGCCTTGGAGGATGGTCCCCCCATATTCAGTCAAGATAACACGTGTCCCGACCTACTCGTTTTCACAAT
>NZ_JPIN01000030.1 GCF_000753735.1 Pseudidiomarina atlantica
CTTGCTGCGCTGGGTGAGATAACCTAGCTGAATCGACACTGATTTGCTAGACACCTTGCCGCCATTGAGTTTTAAATAGATTGAAGACAATCATGTATAAGTTTTCTCATCTTTAAGATCAAAGGCTGTCATAATACTCTTTGATCATTGTTGCCATTAAAAAACGGCGTCCCGCTAGGAACTCTTTGTAATTTTCTGCGGTAGTATTGAATATGAGCTCAGGAATAGCATTTTCGGCTAAATTTCTCTGTAAATCTTCTCGATCACAAATTTCGCCAAGTCTTAAATTTCCGGATTCAATCTGTTCAAGAACCATTAACATGTATTCTTTCGGTGGTAGGTCTTTAATCGCGATGTTGATTGCTGTTTCTGTCAACGCAAAGTTTGCAATCTGGTTGTAATCTCCCTGTTTCGGGAATCCATGACGAATAAGGTGATTCTTGGGAATTATGTGGTGCATATCGCCATGCCCCTCGATCATCTGTGCGATATTAATCGACTTTGAAAGGAATCCCCGCCCTCCTTTTGCAACTCTTGCTGCTAAATATGTTTGGAATGCAGGACTACGCTTGCTTGGTGACTCGAGCTCCTGAACTAAAGTTACATCCCAAAAACTATCACTTAGAACTGAGGCTTCAAGAGTGCGTAAGTATTGTTCCGCACCGTGGTCCTTAATACGACGTAAGTCAGTTTCCCACGTGGATTCAAAGCTTCCCACGGCTCTTCCGGTCAGTAATGTCATAACGAACCAGCGTTTTACAATTCTTGCTCTCTCTCCCTCATTCAGCTGATCGTCCAACCGAAGGCGCAGGTAAAGTGCATATGCGAAATTCAATGCATTCTTTGACCCAATCATGCTGGCATCGATATACCCAGCAGACTTGATCATCATTACAAATCGCTCGAGATGCGTCTTACTCACAAGTAGATCTAATGCTTCCGCAAAACGAGAATACGCGGCTGGAATAAGATTTTCATCAATTTTTCTCGTTTGTGGGTCAAGCCCGGATAGCTCACTAACAATTGCTCCGGCTTTACCACGACTAAATCCAACTAGACCGGCAATACGAATGACATCGGTATAGTCAGGTTGAAATAACTCGTCCGTTTGATTACTTAACCACTGAATTTTCCTAATATGCTCCGATTTTGCGAACTCTTCATCGTTCTCTTTAATATCATCAAATGCGTGCCCAGAGACCGTCAGGTGACAGAAATAATCAATTAGCTTCCGAAGATTGCGCCCTTCATTGCCGTACGTGGCAATTTTACTCATTACAAAATCAGCACTTGATAGCGGAACACCTTTGGCATTGATCCGAACGAAGATCTCTGCAACCGTTTCTACATCCAAATCGTCTGCCAATGAAATGACACCTACTTGCGCATGCTCAACAGCGGCGAGTCTCGCCGAGGCTTGTTCAACTTGGTCTTGATCAACATCTGGATTTTTAGCGAAATAATTTCTCAGAAAGCTCAGCTGACTGGAACCGGAAAAAAACTCACTAATATCGTGAATCCATTGGGAGCTATTGGTAATCGCTGGCGTTCTCGTCGCAAACTCTTCCGTTACAGGATTAAACGAAATAGCGATCCGCTTTTTTTCATAACGGTTACCAATCACCGTTTGTCCCGCAATTGCGGCCCTCAACGCTGTTACTCGTTGTTGGCCATCGATTAGTATTTGTTGATGTGCTGCGACAGCTCCCCCCTTTAATTTGGCGCCAACAGATTGCCACGTTATCAGATAACCAACCGGATAACCGTTGTAAAGTGAGTCAATTAAGTCCCTGACCTGAGATGTTTTCCAAACAAATGGTCGTTGTAGTTCCGGAATTGCTATTTTATCGCTACGAACATCAGCAAGAATTTGACTGATCGCTGTTTGCTTTACTTCATATTTTGCCATGTCGTCCCACACTTTCTAATTTAAATCGTGAATTTGTATGAAGAGTCCATTCGTTTCAGGACACTCATTCACAGTAAGGTGGATTATCTTTGATAGTTTCTAATTAAGTTGAGGATTACATTTTCCCTCTCAAGACATCAAGTATTAACGTTCCAGTGTAACTATCCCATCAAATAATACAGCCCACTCGTAGAGTGTCTTGTGACCTTAAAAGAGTCGGGAAAAATCAGGCCTTACCATAACTTTAGTTGATATTTTATCTAAATAAACCGAGTTTCAACTTTTCCCAGTTCGGGATCGCTGTAATCCCCCTAAGAATCGAAGCAATTTTAGGGGGAAAGTTGAATAATAGCGAAAAAATGCAGAATATGACCCAAATATTTTTACTTCATCCAACGGCCTTTCATGTCGATAAAACACGAAATAATCGACAAACAATCCTGTTGCGTCGATAGACTCGACATAGGTAAAAGTACGCATCTCGAGTCTTTAGAAGTATTTACAGCCACCGTCTTACCCTTACCCAAATAATTGGTTAGGTGGATCAAACAATCCTGACATCAATGATCATGTACATTGGGCAATTAAAGATGTATATTTAATCAACACAGCATTTCATAGTCAGGATTATCTCAATGTCAATCACCGCACAAATTGAGTCT
>NZ_JPIN01000031.1 GCF_000753735.1 Pseudidiomarina atlantica
TGTCAACAACGGGTGAAAACTGATCCGCTTTTGTCCTAAAAACAACGGAATAAAAGTGATCCACCCTTAGCTAATTTTATACTTCAGACGCCGGCTGCAAAGTGATCCACAAAAGTGCTTACTCAGCGTCAATTATCTTGGCCGGTTTGCGGTTTATCCGAAAAGCATCGGAATAAAATTGATCCACCTTTACAGCCATTTTCGTGCACAACAACGGTATTTAACTGATCCATTGCTGCATTTAAGCATCAACAAGTACTTCTGTGCTTGTTTCGACAGCAGGTATGATTCCTGCAGCTTTTTTGCCCTTTAATCGGAAGCTCTCACCACTAATTTGCACAATGTGCGAATGGTGCAGAAGCCGATCTAATAATGCCGCTGTAAGCGTTGTATCATCGGCAAATGCATTCGACCATTGTGAAAATGGCAAGTTGCTAGTGACGATGACACTACCTTGCTCATATCGCTTGGCGATAACATTAAAGAACAGGTTCGCCTCATCGCGGCCAAAAGGTAGATAACCTATCTCATCAATAATGAGCAGCTTTGGCGCAAGTACACTGCGCTTTAAATATTGCTCAAGTCGGCCTTGGCTTTTTGCCGTTGCGAGCTGAAGCATTAAATCAGCCGCTGTAATAAACCGAGTTTTAATACCACGCATTACCGCAAGGTAACCGAGGCTGATAGCCAAGTGGCTTTTACCAACGCCGCTAGGGCCGAGTAATACAATGTTCTCAGCACGTTCAACGAACGCTAAGCCAGTTAGCTCTTTTAGTTGCTGTCGTGGTGCGCCACTAGCAAACTTAAAATCGTAATCATCGAACGATTTTAATGCTGGAAAGCCAGCGAACTTAAGAAGCGTCTCTTGTGTTCGTCGTGTCCTTGCTTGCAGCTCAAGCTGCAGTAGTTGCTCTAGAAAGTCGGCAAACGTACCTTCTTTAGCACTTGTTTTATCTGCGACGGCAGACCACTCAGAACTAATGGTTCCGAGCTTGAGCGTCTCACAAGCGTCTAGTATGCGTTCTTGTTGAAGGTTCATAAACGTCCCTCCAACAAGCTGTCATAGACGCTCAGCGGGTGCTGTAAGCTCTCTATCGGTGTTGGTCGGCTCGCTGATGATGTCGCGATACGACCGTGTTCTTTAGTTGGTAGCGGTTGTAAATGAAACCGCTCTTGCTCAAGCAATATCTGCGGCTTCTGTCCGGTTGTACCGTGAATACGTTGATGCGCAACGTGTTCAAGCCATGGGCCAATGTGAGCGTTGGCCACCGACACATCAAAGCGTAAGCCATGCTGCTTCAAACTGGCAGCTAATGGCGTGATGAAGCTGCTTTTTAAATACGAGTTGAAACGCTCAACCTTGCCCTTCGTGCGAGCTCGATAAGGGCGGCAAGCACGCGGTTGGAAACCGTAGTACTTAGCGAACTGGAGCAACGCTTGGTTCCAGCGATGCTGTCCTGGGCCATATGCATCACGTTCAATCATAATGGTCTTGGCGTTATCAAACAGAACGTGTTGAGTAACTCCACCGAAGAAGGCAAATGCTTCTTCTAAACCGTACAACCAATCTTCTTGGCGCTCGCGCTCTGAAAAGTGTACGAAGGTTGCACGGCTAAACGATAACGTCGCGACAAAGCCCTTCATGCGACGCCGGTTGCGGTTGATGTTAGTGAAATCAACTTGCAACTGCTCACCCGGCTGGGTCTCGAAACGAACAACAGGGTCGCTCGCTTCTGGCTTTTTAAACTGCGACACATACTGTCGCAACTGAGTCATACCGCCGTTATAACCTTGGGCTTCTATCTCTCGAAAAAGAACCGTTGCCGGTATCCAATCAGGCTCAGCGGCTTTAATCCGTTCACGAAGATACGCCTCATAAGGGCCTAACTTCGTTGGGCGCGCTTCACGCGCCGAATAGCTTGGCGTTACTGTTGGCCGAGCCAGATAGTTTTTTACTGTGTTGCGGGAAATACCAAGACGGCGTGCAATCTCGCGATTACTTAATCCCTGTCGGTGTAAAACGTGAATGTCCACTAGTTGCTCCTGAGTTAGCATGTTAGGCCGCCTTGTCTTATTGAAAAGTGCGGCTATGATGCCTCAGGTGGATCACTTTTAAACCGTTGTCAGTGGATCAATTTTACTCCGTTGGTAACAC
>NZ_JPIN01000033.1 GCF_000753735.1 Pseudidiomarina atlantica
TCGGTGTTTTTCAACCGAGTTGTCCAAAAAAACTGTTTTAAGCAACCGCCGTATTACGCTTAATTTCCTCAACATTGGAGGGATTCAGCGCAACGTCACCAACGGGCGTCCAGTTTCTTGTGTTGCCTGACCAGCGCTCCGGGCGGCTGCGTTTTTGTTGCTCATATAATGCAGCGCGTGCCGCTAATATGGCGTTATCTTCACCACGGTGCCGGCTACCCGGTGTCACAAAGTTAATCCCGCTGTGCAGATGGTGCTCGTTATAAACGTTAACGAAGTCCATCATCCATTGGCGAACATGGCTGAGCGAGTTAAACCCTTTGCGTGGCCATTTCGGGCAGTATTTTACGGTCCGAAACAACGACTCTGAATACGGATTATCGTTGCTCACGCGTGGCCGGTTATGTGACATCGCCATGCCCAGGTTGGCCAACCTTGATTTCAGTGTAGACGAGGTCATCGGTGCCCCGTTATCTGAATGCAGTACCGGCGGATTATGCCAGCAGCCCTCGCGCAGCAAGGTTCGCTCAACCAGTTGTTTTGCCAGTTCACCGGATTCGGTTTCATGGACTTCCCAGCCGACGATTTTGCGGCTGTAAATATCAAGTATTAAGTACAGGTACCAGAAAACGCCTTTGACGTTCGAGGGACAATAACTGATGTCCCAGGTGTATACCTGATTCGGCCCGCTTGCCGTGTAACTGGTCGGCAACGGATGCTTATTCCGGGGTTTTGCTTTGCCCCGGTGTGTTAATTGCCGGTGCTTTTTCAGCACCCGGTAAATCGTTGATTCAGAGCCAATATAAACGCCTTTATCGGCCAGTAACGGCACGATTTGTGAGGCCGGTAAATCCGCATACTGCGGTAAATTACAGACCATCAGGATGCGCTGCTCTTCGTCTTCGCTCAACTGCCGCGGTTGTTTAACCGGCGCTGTTGTGGGCCGTTTATCCGGCGTCGGATTGTTAGCCCAGCGCTTTAACGTGCGTTGGCTTATGCACATAACATGCGCTGCCTGATGGCGGGATGCGCCGTTATTAACCGCTTCGTTAAAGTAATCGAGTAGCCTTATACGCTCGCTTTGCGGCGTTAGTCGTCCTCGTTGTCCGGTTCGTCCCCGTATAAGGCTTCGAGCTTTTTTGAAAGCACCAACAGGGCACTGGTCTCGGCCAACGCTTTATCTTTGCGGCGAACCTCGGCTTTAAGCTTTTTGATTTCTTTGGTCGTTTTTTTACGCTCTTGTTTTACCTGGCGCTCACTGTCAGCAGTGCGGCCAAAGCCCTGCAGGCAATCGGTACGCCACTGTTTGACCTGCTCGGTAAATAACCCTTTTTCACGGCAATAAGCCGACAGTTCGGCTTCCGATAAGCCGGCGGTTTCGATAACGATGGCTAACTTGTCTTCAGCGGACCATTGGTCAGCCTGTTTTTGATGTCCGGGCACTGCAACTCCTTGCTCACGACATTGTTTTAACCAATGATACAAGGTTTGCGGACTGATCCCATCCTCATCAGCCACAGAATTTACAGAACGACTCTGTGGCGGTAATAATTTTTTGAGCGTTGCAGCTTTACGCTCTTCAGAATAACGTGGCATACATGAACCTATGCCGCCCACTGTTTATTAACTAATGGCGAAATTGCCAACTGGACAACAAGGTTGACATAGTGGG
>NZ_JPIN01000034.1 GCF_000753735.1 Pseudidiomarina atlantica
GGGGGGGGGAGCCTCAACGTTTAGCGGATAATTGGAGAGTGAGTTGCCTTGAGGACCGCTATGGTTTTTCAGTGACATCGCCAGAGGGAGTAACCTACATTCTTGATGTTATGGCTTTGGTGCCTGCCAGTTACGTGGCCGTAGAGCAAGAAGGGCAGATGCATAACCCTGACTATCCATCGACGGTATTAATGCAGAGCTACACCTTAAATGTACAAGTGAGCCGCATCGAAGACCGTTTTGGCAATTGGGTTGAGTTTACCTATGAAAGTGCCACCATGCCGGTGCATACCTATACATCGTCGGTAACCTATGGCGAGAAATTATTGCGCATTGAAGCAAACGATGGTCGTGAGATTGAATTCTTTTATGAAAGTGGTGGGCAAGGTTCGCGCATCAGTCATATCGTTGCGGATGGAAAAACGTGGAATTATGACTATACGGTCGAATTTGATGCACGCGAGCAACTCGATAAAGATATATTGACCGATGTGATACGCCCTGATGGTAAACGTTGGGAGTTCGATTTGAACTTTGCGGACTACGGCGGCTATCAGGCGGGAGATGGGCAGAATGATTGTCAGGTACTTAACCTTCCAGCGAAAGATTCAACGCTCACACACCCGAATGGCGCGGTATTTAGTTTACGCCAACAACTGAAGCAGTTTGGTATTTCAGAAAAGCCGCGAAGTGGCAGCCGTTGCTTTTCATCAATGGCGGTGACGCAGAAAACCCTATCATTTAACAATGAGCAGCTGACCTGGCAGTACAGCTATTCGCAGAATGCCGGCTCGCCGAAGGAGTCAACTTTATCGACCTCTCCTGCGCAAGCACTTAGCGGATTGCCGTTTACCCCCAGCGGCTATGATTTGATGGATTTGCGCTCAACAACGGTGGAGGCACCCGATGGCAGTAAGACCGTGCATGTGTTTAATCGCAGTCATACCGCGCTCGATAGCAAGCCGGTGGCGACTTATTGGTATGATACCAATGGCACAACGCTGCTCCGTTCGAAGGTGTTGCATTATGATGTGGTTGCAAAAAGTGGCAGCGTAGGCTTTCAATCGTGTAAACCCGATGTCTACCCAGTGTTGTTGATAGACGGTTGCGGTCGCATTCAGCAGTTTGGCAATGCCGACATGCACGAGACCCACCAGTACCTTGCCACGCAAACAGTGCGCACTCACGATGGTGGCGCGGTGAGTACTTATACCACGCATTATGATGATTATAATGACTACGGCAAGCCACTGCGAGTGCATGAGCAAAGTGCGCAAGGCTCGCGTTATACCCGTACGACGTATCAGCATGATACGCAGTTGTGGGTGTTGAA
>NZ_JPIN01000035.1 GCF_000753735.1 Pseudidiomarina atlantica
GGTTAATAAACGTTCACGATCTTGCCCTGCTAGGAAAACACTGGGCTTTATTCAGCCAGACATAATTTTTAAAGAGCAATTGCAACGGGCTATGAGCGAGTGTTGCAGTTATTAGTTGAATCTAGGAATTATCAATCATGGATGTCCATATAGGTCCATAATTAAATTCTAGCATTCATTGTTGATACAATATTCATGCATAATAGAACCAGAACAGGCGTTACCTCCAGAATGTCCTTTTAGCCAAGCCTTTAAGTACTCTATTCTTTGTAGAGTTAATCTTAATTTAAATCCAGATGCACATAGTGGGTATACTGAGCCGTAAGATTTTTGTTTATCAGGTGCAGGAAACATTAAATCCATTTCAGCTTTAACAGATTCCTTCCAAACACTCTGCGATTTTTCTAGCATCTTCAAGAAGTTTTCATCGTGTGCGTAAACCTCTTCAATTTTCTTACTAACTCTTTCAAGCTCCTGCTCGGCTGCCTTTAAAGACAATCCTGCACATTGATTCATTTCTATCTGAGAATAGGCTTTTGTCATACATTCGTCTATGTTTTTAGCATGCACATTTATCCCAAACATGCACATTAGTATTATTAATACATCAAGTTTTATTTTTCTAATTAACACACTATTTATCTCTTTAATTATGGGTTCTTATACTGGATATTACCTCGGAAAATAGTCCTTCTTTCGGCACTTCGTGTTGCTAATCCGGGCAAGGATAAAGATTGTCCTTGTTTATTAACGCCTCGTGTATATTTCAGGTTGTTTGACATACCTTCATAATCACCAGCTTTTATTGCTGCGTTCAAGCCAGGACTATTTTGCGGACTTAGCTTTCCAGCTCCTACGTTAAAAGCTAAATCAGTCAAAGCATCAAATTCATTCTGCGATACAGGTAATGAACCGACTAGATTCTCAACTACTCCTTCCGCAATAGCAATATCCTGCGCGAGCAAGCTGTCAGCTTTTGATTGTGAAATAGGATCATTCATTTTCAAATTATCTTGTGGAGTGACTTTATGTCCATAGCCTGCTGTTGGGTTACCTAAACCATCATCTTGAACACTTAAATTACCAGTGTCATTTTCAGATTTCTTAATATGGTCAATTCCTTTTTGACTAATATTTAGATTCGATGCACTTTGACAAACATCGTTTGCATCGGTTCCCGGAGCATTAGAGCACATACCTGAAGGATCAATGTATTTATATGGATTATTATTCGCGTAGGCATAACGATTAAAGCTATGTATATCACGGAATCCAACCGGGTCATTCGAATAAAACCGCC
>NZ_JPIN01000036.1 GCF_000753735.1 Pseudidiomarina atlantica
CTATTAACAATAATATACGTTGATAGGAAGGTAGTGATGCGCAAAGGACTTCTTTTGGGACTGCTGACGTTAGCAGCGGTTCCGACGGTACAGGCGGGCGCGCTAGGCGCTATTGGGCAAGTTCAAACAGAGACCAATGGTGCGGTTACGGTAGACGGATGGTGGTGCGCACCGGAGCGGCAGCTGGCAACGGCGGTCGTGTTAGGGCCCGAAAACGCATCTTTAGAAAAACCGCTAGAAATGCTCGCAGTGATTCGTGGTCAACGCCTTGCGCGCAGTGCAAATCATCCAGCTTGCCCGAAAAGTAAGCTTTATCAGACCTTCCAATGGACCATCAACACAATTGAAGCGCAAGCATTTGCGGGCAGCGTCATACAAGCACAGGTGAACTACGCTGATGGCAGAACGCTGGTTCTGGCCGGCGACTTTGTCCTTGGTGCAACACCGCAATTACAAGCGCAAAGTCAAAGTACACTGTCACTCTCGCAAGTGGGCTCGGGAGTGACCTTTGTGCACCAAGATCTATTGGGCAGCGTGATAGCCGAAACGCAAAGTAATCGCACGGTGATGCAACAAACCAAATACCTGCCATTTGGTAAGAGTGAGGATTACTAAGATGCGTCAATTGACTTTTTCTTTGCTTGCGTTATGTACCGCCGCGTTGTGTTGGAGCCCGCTTGGTTTGGCTAAAAAAGCTGCGGATGAGGAAGACCACGTCAAAGTTATTTCTGCGTTTTTACTTGATAACTATCATTCTAAGCAACGTCCACAATTACGGAGTTTGAGTGGCCTTACGTTGTTGTCGACGGGCAGTGCAGATGGCACCGATAAAATCGCCACTGAGCTCGCCTTGTCAAGGATGGAGGTAACCCCGCATATCACCCCTGAAACAACTGAGTTATTCGGTGAGCGAGTAGATTTAAACTCGGGTGCCATTCAATTTGAGCACGTTGATATCTCATTACGCGGTAATAGTACGCTGCCGGTGGAAGTGCGGCGCTCCTATTGGGGGTCGAAAAACAACTTTGCGAATAACCTACATTTTGGCGATTGGTCACTAGCGTTACCGAGTATCACCACGACCACGCTTGAATATGACATGAACTACCTGATGCAAACCCGAAAAGGACTGAGTCATGTTCCCACATGTTATAGCGTACCGACGCCTTATTGGGTGGATACACAGTTTGCAACTGTTGCCGCAGCGAGCTATTGGAGTGGCGATACATTAAATATTCCAGGACAGACAAATCAGAAACTGCGCGCAGGAGGTGAGGGGGGGGG
>NZ_JPIN01000037.1 GCF_000753735.1 Pseudidiomarina atlantica
CGTACGGCCTGTGGCCACGAGCAGTTGTTCTGCTTTTAATGTTCCGGCATTGGTTTTGAGAATGAAGTGTTGTCCGTCGTAACGCACTTCGCTGGCTTCTGTATGCTCAAGCACATTGATGCCTTCGCGATCAAAAACAGTCGCTATTGCTTCACCAATGGCAGGCTCGTCTTTGGATAACACCCGACTGCGAGCCAAAACAGTAACTTCACTACCGAGACGCGCGAAGGCCTGTGCTAATTCAAGAGCAACGACCGAGGCTCCAATAATAGCGAGGCGTTTAGGAATGTTACTTAGCTCTAATGCGCTTGTCGAAGTAAGGTAAGGGGTTTCAGCTAAGCCGGGGATGGGGGGTTGTGCGGGTCGGGCCCCGGTGCCGATAAAAGCACGGTCAAAGTAAACCGTTTGCTCACCGCCATCGCGAAGTGATACGGAAAGAGTTTCATCGTTTATAAAGCGGGCTTCGCCGTTAATAACGGTAATGGCGGAATTCTCTCTAAGAATACTCTGGTATTTGGATTCACGGAGTTCTTCTACCCGAGCCTGTTGTTGCTCGAGGAGAGCTGATCGATTTACCTTAAGAGTATGAGTACTTAAGCCTTTATCAAAAGGGCTTTCTCGCCGCAGTTGGGCGATATGAGCCGCTCGGATCATGATTTTAGACGGGACACAGCCAATATTGACACAAGTTCCGCCAATAGTACCTCTCTCAATGAGCGTCACTCGGGCACCTCTCTCGGTCGCTTTGAGTGCCGCAGCCATCGCACTGCCGCCGCTACCAATGACAGCAATGTGTAAATTGTTATTACTCATAACGGTTACTCCTTGGTCTTTCAGTTTTACAGCAGCTATAAGGCATTGTGATGTTTCATGACTGATTTTTTGGTGCCGTTGCTTTCAGTGTTGATGGGTATCCTGCATTTGTCGTTGCTTCAGTGAGCTGCTTAACTGACGTTTTTTCGTCGTCGAATGTCACGGTTGCATCCCGCTCTTCAAAACGGACATCGACGGCGCTCACACCTGCAACTTGGCCAAGTGCAGCTTTGACAGTAATTGGGCAGGTGACGCATGTCATACCGGGTACTGATAGCGTAAC
>NZ_JPIN01000038.1 GCF_000753735.1 Pseudidiomarina atlantica
AGCTAGGTTATCTCACCCAGCGCAGCAAGATAATTGGCTAACATCTTTAGTAAACGTTTGAGCGCATAATTTTAAGCCTTCTACCATCGTAAGGTATGGGAAGAGCTCATCAGCCAACTCATTGACTGTCATTCCTGCTCTTATCGCCATTACAGCAGCTTGAATCAACTCACCGGCTTCTCCTGCGACGACTTGAACACCGAGCAGTCGGCCGCTGCCACTCTCTGCGACAATTTTTATAAACCCTTGGGTATTGAAGTTAACCAATGCCCGTGGGACATTTTCAAGGCCCAACGTGCGGCTTTCGGTGACGTAACCACCAGTTTTAGCATCAGCTTCTGATAAACCCACCGTGGCGACTTGTGGATCAGTAAAGATAACCTCGGGCATTGCACTGAGATCAAGATGCGCATCACCGCCCGTCATGTTAATAGCGGCTCGGCTGCCGCCTGCGGCGGCGACATAGACAAACTGCGGCTGATTCGTACAGTCGCCTGCCGCATATACTCTTGAGTTAGAGGTTTGCATGCGCTCGTTAATCGTTATTGTACCGCGTTCAGTTTGTACACCGATGGTTTTTAAATCGAGGTTTTCCGTATTGGGCGT
>NZ_JPIN01000039.1 GCF_000753735.1 Pseudidiomarina atlantica
TGCGTGGTCGCACCCTTAAAGTTCGTCACCGCCGTTACTTCACCGCGGGCGTTGACCGTTTGACTGGCACTCACCACCCCACTGCCGTATCGCTGCGGTAAAGTGATGCTGGTGGGAATACCGCGCACATAGTTATTAAACTCGACAAAGCGATTCGCCACATTCCAACTTTCACGCTTTAACAAACCATTGCCATGATGCGTTTGCGTGCGCTGCAACACCCCATATGAGCGCGATTGATACGGCAACAGTGACATCGACGTGCTCGCATTGTAGTAACTTTGGCGACTCACCTCGGTCCACTGCGTACCATTGCTCGAACGCTCAGTTTTTGTGGGTAAATTCAACACCCACAACTGCGTATCATGCTG
>NZ_JPIN01000040.1 GCF_000753735.1 Pseudidiomarina atlantica
GTGACGTCTCCCTCAAGAATAGAACCATGACATCGATGAGATTTCCATTAAAATGGGTCAAGTGGAGATCTCAACATGAAAAAACGTTACAGCGAAGAACAAATTATCAAGGCCATCAAAGAACATGAGGCCGGAGCCAAGGTTGAAGATATTTGCCGCCGCCTGGGGATATCAAACGGGACTTTCTATAACTGGCGCAGCAAATACGCGGGTATGGAAGTCAACGAAGCGAAGCGGTTGCGCGAGCTTGAAGCTGAGAACACCAAGCTGAAGAAGCTCCTCGCGGAAAAAATGCTTGAGACGGAAGCCTTGAAGGACGTCGTCTCAAAAAAGTGGTAAAGCCCGCCAGCAAAAAGCGTGTGGTTACGCACTTAGTAACTACCTTTAGGCTTAGTGAGCGCCTTGCGTGCAAGTTGGTCGGGCTGAGTCGAACCGCTTATCGATATCAGCCTAAAAAGCGCCAAGATGAGCCTGTTACGGCTCGTTTAAAGGAGCTAGCAGTCGAGTATCCGCGTTACGGATATTTGATGCTACACGGCCTTCTGAAGCGCGAAGGTTTAGTTAAAAATAAGAAGCGGACGTACCGTTTATACACGGAGCAAGGGCTTCAGGTTCGCACTAAAAAGCGTAAAAAACTAACGCGACCACGCGTCGTGATGGACGCCCCAACCGCTGTGAATCAGCGTTGGTCGATGGACTTTGTCTCCGACCAGTTAGCCAGCGGGCGTCGTTTTCGGGTCTTAAATATTGTTGATGACTTTAGTCGAGAAGTCGTTGGCCAGCTGGTTTCAGTGTCGATATCAGGTCAGCAAGTCGCGCGATTTTTATCACAAATGATTGAAATTCGCGCCCGGCCAGATTCGATTGTTTGCGACAACGGTACCGAATTTACCAGCAAGGCGATGTTCTTCTGGAGCAAAACCACAGGTGTTCGTCTGAGCTTCATTCAGCCAGGCAAACCAACACAAAATGCTTTTGTGGAGAGCCTGAACGGTAAGTTTAGAAACGAATGTCTGAATCAGCACTGGTTCAGAACACTGGATGAAGCAAGGTACGATATTGAGCAGTGGCAGCGTCATTACAACGAAGAGCGACCGCACAGTTCACTGAATTATTTACCGCCAGCTGAGTACGCAAAACAGGTGGCATAAAACTGAAATCTCATTGAAAATGTGGTGTTATTTCAGGGGAAAGGTCACG
>NZ_JPIN01000041.1 GCF_000753735.1 Pseudidiomarina atlantica
GTGTAACTCGGGCCCTGCTGGGTCACTGTGTTGCGCACCTGCCGCACCCGCTGCAAGCCATCGTAGCTGGTGGTCTGTCCGGCACTCAAGCTCGTGGTGCCACTCGGATACGACACAAAGGTCGGTTGGTTATACGCATCAAAGCGCTGGCGGACATAACGGTCAATTTGTCTGCCAAGGTCTTGCTCATGGGTTAATACCGGACGCAGCAGCGCATCGTGCTCAATCCGTTTTTGGTAGTTCCCACGCGTCTGCGTTTGCACCAGATAGCCGCTCTCGTCCGTGTAGCTTATCGTCGTTGCTAACCA
>NZ_JPIN01000042.1 GCF_000753735.1 Pseudidiomarina atlantica
ACCGACAATTTCTGCAATTGCGGTTGCGATAAATAACCCGAGTGTCTTTATTAAAAATATTGAGCTCATTACGAATCCTGGTGATTACCCGCAACACCCAGAAATATCGTCTTTTTCACCTGTCTTTACAGCTATCGCGTCTTTGATGATGCGAATAGCAGAGTGCAGTACAATGATGGCTATGACAGTTGCGATGAGTAAGTCAGGCCATGCCGCATGGAGCTGGGCGACGAGCATCGCAGAGACAATAACACCGACATTCATGATCATGTCATTGCGTGAACAAATCCAGCTGGCGCGAATGTTAATATCGCCGTTTCGGGAGCGATATAGAAGGGCAAAGCAAACGATGTTTACCAGTAATGCAAGCCCCGCTATTGAGAGCATGACAAAGGTTTCGGGCTGACTACCAAATGCCAGTTTAAGGATGACATCCAATAACACCGCCAGAGCTAATAATGTTTGCAGTATGCCGTTTAAAATAGCGGCATTGACTTTATATTTAATGGCTTTGCCAACAGCGTATAAGCTCACAGCATAAACCAAAGTATCGGCAAGCATATCCAGCGAATCAGCAATAAGACCACTGGATTCAGCCATCCAACCCGCAATGAACTCAACAAAGAACATGACGCCATTAAGGACTAGAACCGTCCATAACAACCTGCGTTGAGAGTTATCCATTTCGGCTTGCGCTGAACTTCCGCAACATGATGACATTGGAACAACCTAAAACGATTTCGATATACCTACAGTTTATCACACGTTAACACGAGTTTCAGCGCTGGTTTTATGGTGGATTATTAGATAAAGTGGCCGTTACGAAAATATATTGGTTGCTCATATTGGTCTTATTAACACACAGCTTTTTTACCTCTGCATCTGCTTCTTTCCATATTTAAGACTCGGGTCACCAAAGTGTCGATGTTGTGTTTGGAGAATATGATATCGAGCATCAATTTCATGCGCACATCTGGTGTATTACTGGCTCGTCTTGAACAAAAATAATGCACTCATTATCAGTTGTCC
>NZ_JPIN01000043.1 GCF_000753735.1 Pseudidiomarina atlantica
GTCATGTCAAAAGAAAAATTTGAACGTTCGAAACCGCACGTTAACGTAGGTACAATCGGCCACGTTGACCACGGTAAAACTACTCTGACTGCTGCGATCACTACCGTTTTGGCAAAAACCTACGGTGGTTCAGCGAAAGACTTCGCAATGATCGATAACGCACCAGAAGAAAAAGCACGTGGTATCACCATCTCAACTTCACACGTTGAGTATGACACTCCAGCACGTCACTACGCCCACGTTGACTGCCCAGGACACGCTGACTATGTGAAAAACATGATCACCGGTGCTGCGCAGATGGACGGCGCTATCTTGGTAGTAGCTGCAACTGACGGCCCAATGCCACAAACGCGTGAACACATCTTGTTGTCACGTCAGGTAGGCGTACCATTCATCGTTGTGTTCATGAACAAATGTGACATGGTCGACGACGAAGAGTTGTTGGAATTGGTAGAGATGGAAGTACGTGAACTGCTTTCTGAGTACGACTTCCCAGGTGACGACTTGCCAGTGATTCAAGGTTCAGCGTTGAAAGCGTTGGAAGGCGAAGAGCAGTGGGAAGCGAAAATTCTTGAGTTGGCAGAAGCTTTGGATTCATACATCCCAGAGCCAGAGCGTGATATCGACAAGCCGTTCATCATGCCAATCGAAGACGTATTCTCGATCTCAGGTCGTGGTACAGTAGTAACAGGTCGTGTAGAGCGCGGTATCGTGCGCACTGGTGACGAAGTTGAAATCGTAGGTATCAAAGAGACTACGAAGACAATCGTAACGGGTGTAGAGATGTTCCGTAAGTTGCTTGACGAAGGTCGTGCAGGTGAGAACATCGGTGCGTTGTTGCGTGGTACTAAGCGTGACGAGATCCAACGTGGTCAAGTATTGGCGAAGCCAGGTTCAATCACTCCGCACACTAAGTTTGAAGCTGAAGTTTACGTATTGACCAAAGAAGAAGGTGGCCGTCACACGCCATTCTTCAAAGGCTATCGTCCACAGTTCTACTTCCGTACCACTGACGTAACTGGCGCAGTGCAGTTGCCAGAAGGCGTAGAGATGGTTATGCCAGGCGACAACTTGAAGTTTGTTGTTGAGTTGATTCACCCAATCGCGATGGACGAAGGTTTACGCTTCGCAATCCGTGAAGGTGGCCGTACCGTAGGTGCTGGCGTAGTATCAAAAATCGTAGAGTAATC
>NZ_JPIN01000044.1 GCF_000753735.1 Pseudidiomarina atlantica
TGTGCAGTTTGGTGATCCTGTTACAGTGAGTGTCGACAATCAGCGCTTTGCGGCAAAAGTCATTCAGGAAGGCCACACAATAGACCATAAAACCCGCACCCGAACGGTACGACTTGCGGTAAATAACGAAAAGGACCAATTACACCCTGGTTTATTTGCGGATGTTTATTTCTCAGTCAAGTCGGATGGACCGGTGCTTGCAGTTAAGGACTCAGCCTTAATGCGGGCATCTGATGGTGACTGGCAGATATTCATTGAGCACGAACCCGGAAAGTTTGAACCGAAGAAAGTCGAATTGGTTGATGAAAAGGGTCCGTGGAAAGTTATTCGAGGCGTTAAGGAAGGCACAAAATACGTAGACAACGGCGCGTTTTTCGTTCGCTCACAAATCGCTAAAGGCGGTTTTGACCCACATAACCACTAACAGGAGGTTGTATGTTTCAGCGCATTATTCAGTTTGCTGTCGCCAATCGCCTGTTATTGGTATTGGCTTTATTCAGCATCAGCATTGCGTCATTTTTTATTATTCCCAAACTTAATCTGGATGCCTTTCCCGATGTTACCAACGTTCAGGTAACGGTAAATACGGAAGCACCAGGATTAGCAGCGACCGAAGTCGAGCAGCTTATTACCTATCCGATAGAGTCGGTGATGTATGCCCTGCCCGACGTCAAAGAAGTTCGGTCAATCTCAAAAACAGGTTTATCGGGCATTACCGTGGTATTTGACGAGAGTGTCGATATCTACTTTGCCCGGCAACTGGTATTCGAGCGGCTGCAAGCGGCAAAGGAGTTGATTCCAGAGGGAGTCGGCACGCCCGAAATGGGCCCTAACTCTTCCGGTCTCGGCCAAGTTTATCAGTATCTGCTACTTGCCGAGCCGGGCTCTGGTGTCAGTAGCATGGAGCTACGCAGTCTTAACGACTATGTGGTTAAACTGCTACTGATGCCCGTTGAGGGAATTACCGAAGTCTTGTCCTTTGGCGGTGAAGTTAAGCAATATCAGGTTAACCTCAATCCCGCCAAGCTGCTGTCTTACGACCTTACCCAGCAAGACGTCATGGGCGCGGTCAACAAGAATAACGGTAACGTTGGTGGTTGGTATATGCCCCGCGGTCAGGAGCAGTTGGTTATTCGCGGCACCGGCTGG
>NZ_JPIN01000045.1 GCF_000753735.1 Pseudidiomarina atlantica
TTCGGGGAGTAAAACCATGTACATCGAAGCCTTCACCACGCACTTTGGCGAATTATCTGACACGCGTCAATCAGCAAAAGTGACCTATCCGCTTGAGGATATTTTATTTATCACCTTATGTGGTGTCGTCGCTGGAGCCGAAGGCTGGAGCGAGATCCGCGATTATGCCGACGGTCACATTGACTGGTTTCAACAGGATGGTTACCTGCGCGATGGCGTCCCCGTTGATGACACCATTGCCCGTATCATTTCGCGTATCGACCCGGAGCAGTTTAGAGCCTGCTTTATCAACTGGATGCAAGCTGTGCATGAAAGCACCGAAGGGCAATTGATTGCGATTGACGGTAAGACGCTGCGAAGCTCCTACCAGCGCGGTGACCGCCAATCCACGATACACATGGTCAATGCGTTTTCGTGTGCCAATAAAGTGGTGCTGGGTCAGGTTAAGACTTCAGAGAAGTCGAACGAAATCACTGCGATTCCTGAGCTTATTCAATTACTTGATGTCCAGAGTACCTTAGTATCAATTGACGCTATGGGATGCCAGACCAGCATTGCAGAGCAAATAGTCGAGCAAGGTGGTGATTACCTGTTCACGCTCAAAAGCAATCAGGGCAAGCTCTGTAAAGCGGTGGAAGATGCGTTTGCTAAGATACGCAGAGCACCACTTGGTGGCTTAACCTTCGAGCAAAAGCGGGGTCGCATAGAAGCCCGCACATACCATGTGCTAGGTGCTGAAGAGGTGAGCAAAGCGTTCCCGCAATGGCCTGAGCTAAAGACAATTGGCATGAGCATGAGCTTCCGCCAACAACAAGGGAAAGCACCTGAACTGACATATCGCTACCCTATCAGCTCCGCGTCATTAAGTGAGAAGCAACTTGCCGAAGCAGTACGTTCTCACTGGGCTGTAGAGAACAGCCTGCATTGGGTACTGGATGTCAGCATGGGTGAAGACGACTGCCAGATACACCAAAATCACGGTGCGGAAAACTGGTCGACGCTACGCCACCTGGCGTTAAACATGTTGCGTGCCGAACCATCAAAGGGCAGCATACCAGCTAAGCAAAAACGTGCCTGGATGAAAGCCAGCTATCTGGAAGCTGTGCTAACAGCGGGCTTCAGTAGCATGGTTGATTAATGAGCATT
>NZ_JPIN01000046.1 GCF_000753735.1 Pseudidiomarina atlantica
GGTTAATAAACGTTCACGATCTTGCCCTGATAGATGAGCCATCTCTAAAATGAACATGGTCTATACGGAACGTTGAACATCCTAAGAATGTGAACTATTCGAAAATATCTACCTCTGGCTCAAACTCAGACAATACATCAATACAATCAGCATCGGTAATTACTGAATAGTGGATAATATCATTACCCTGATAATAACCTTGGCTCTCAGCATGCACCCATTCTAACCAAGAAGAGCTTTGAACAATATTAAAACTATTTTCAAAAGAACCATGTGCTGAAAAAGTCCTAGCGCGATAGCTTTCATCCATGTTTCTATAAGCAACATAGGAGTCGAACAATATTCTAAATACTTTCTTTGACTTAACTTGACGAATATAAATAGCTAGGCCTTCATCCGTGTCTTCAACTTTATCAACGGTCACCCTACCACTAAGATTTGATATTGGTTGCCATGTAGAATAAATATCTGTACTCATATACTAACTTTTCTCTTAATTATATCTAATTTTTGTTTTATTTTTACCATCTTGAATTTCAACGGTAGGTCTACCATCGCTACTATTAGGTCTAACATTCAATTTTCTGCCGCTACCATCATTTACAGTACCTCTTCTTCCTTTTCCACCTTTACCATCTGTTATGGTTTCAACAGTATCAGGATCCACCACGTCATCAAAGTCACTGTTTGCCTGATCCATGCCTCCAAGTTTGTCAAAATTTCTTGTTCTACCCTTGGTCTTTTCTCCCTCGGTAGTACCATCCAAAATCCCTTCTATAGCATCACCAGATTCATTAAAAACAGCCCCAATCACCATTCGAGCGATCGATAGCGCTCGTCCAGCTGGGCTTCCTCGGAGTGCTATGCCAGCTGCCACACTGCGTGAAGCGGCTCTACTCGCAAACTGTCCCCGACTTATTTGTCCACTTGCAAGTGCGCGCGTATCGGCTAGTTCAGCTCGTGAAAATGGGATGGGCTCAGCACCATCCGGGTCCACATACTTATACGGGTTATTATTCGCATACGCGTAGCGGTTAAACAGCATCGGGTTGCTGGCTTTGAAGCCAACCGGGTCATTCGAATAAAACCGCCC
>NZ_JPIN01000047.1 GCF_000753735.1 Pseudidiomarina atlantica
GTGGATCAATTTTACTCCGTTGGTAACACTTGAGACAAGTTATGAATGGACGCTAACGCACTAGCTGCTCCGGCTCTAGCTGTAACGTTACTTTCAAGCATAGACGCGTAGGCAGTGTAGGCTGGAGGAGTGAGTTGATTTAAATTCATTAACGGCGAAATCACTCTCATAGCTTGAGCTGCGACACCTATCCCCGGGGTTTTCATGGAAGCAATTGCGGCTGCTCTAGTAACATGACCGATTTCCTGTTTGCTCCTTGTAGCAGCTTCTACAGCTGCAAACATTTCACCATGTCGACCAAGTATTTCGCTAGCTAAATTTCTTTGCTGTTCTACCATTTGAGCAGCGAAGGTGGTGTGTACGAGTTGCGCTGACTTTAAGCCTCCACCGCTTCAGCAGCGCTAGCAATTTGAGAGCTAATACTGTCTGGCAAAATTTGAATTTTGCTATGCTCAATAACTTTCTGAATTGAGCTGTCGAGCGTCCATGATGGAAAGCCTCGTATTCTATCGCGGCGCTTTTTGCCATCTGATGAGGAACTCATGACCAAAATCCTTGTTTAAAGTGGGTTGGTCGAACATACCAAAGTAACGAGCGGCTGCGAATCGACGATTCAACTAGAATTGTTATGCCCCTAAAAATCGAGGCAGTTTTAATTGGAAAGATGAACGAGATTGAAAGATGTAGGATGTAACCCGAATATTCTCAACTTCATACGACAACCTTCATGTCGATAAAACAAGAAATAATCGACAAATGACTTTGTCATGCCGATAGAACCGACATACGCAAAAGTAAGTATCACAGTATCTCGGTTCTTTAGAGGTATTTACAACCACCGCCTTATCCTTACCAAAAACTGGTTACCTTAATCAAGCAATCCTGACATCAGTGGCTATGTAAAACATGTATTTAAAGGCGTATAATTAATCAACATATAAATTCACAGTCAGGATTTTTGCAATGTCAATCACCGCACAAATTGAGTCT
>NZ_JPIN01000048.1 GCF_000753735.1 Pseudidiomarina atlantica
GTTCAATTTGCTGTAAGCGCGATATCTTTCGACGAACACTGGTGAGCTTTTGCTCTCCAAGCTCCCGTGCTTCATCGCAATGAGCGCCATCTTGCAGAGTTAATAGCTCACCAATTTCATCCAGACTAAATCCGAGCCATTGAGACGCGCGAATAAAATGAAGCCGAGCAAGCGCTTGTTCGTCGTAATGTCGGATCCCCCCATACGGCTTCTCCGGCTCGCTCATTAGCCCTCGGCGCTGATAATAGCGCACCGTTTCCACGCCCACGCCGGCTGTTTTGGCCAGCGTGCCAATTGTCATTACGTTGCGTTTTTTTAACATAGCTATTGCTTCCGTAGTGAGGTACGGGTCTAAGATTAACACATTAAAGCAAAATGCCCGAAGGAGTTACTCTTATGTCAAATTCAAAATCTGGTCGGGGCTCTCTTCTCGCGGGAGGGATCGCAGCGACTCTGGCATCTGCGTGTTGTCTGGGTCCCCTCATATTACTTGCACTCGGTGTATCCGGGGCCTGGATTGGGAGCCTCACAGCACTTGAGCCTTATCGACCCATTTTTATTGCCATTGCATTGATTGCCATATTCTTTGCCTGGCGTCGAATATACCGGCGTGCTGATGACTGCAACCCTGATAACACCTGCGCAACGCCAAATGCTCGTAAGAGCTACAAAGTGATGTTTTGGCTCGTTGCGGTGCTTACTTTAACAGCATTGGCTTACCCCTATGTTGTTCCTTTCTTTTACTAGGAGGCAATACACGATGAAAAAAACAATGATAACAACCATTTTATTTTTACTGTTTAGCATGCCC
>NZ_JPIN01000049.1 GCF_000753735.1 Pseudidiomarina atlantica
GCTTACCTGCAATGGCAATTAAAGCGCGCCGATGTCGACTGGAAACGCTCGTTAACCACCGCCAACCCAACCGTAGGCGTCGAAGCGGGCGAGAACGATAACGAAACAGTAGTTGGCTTATCATTCAGCATTCCACTACAGATTCGCAATAACTACAGCGATGCGGTACGCGCAGCCAATAGCGAAGCTGTTGCTGAAGAAAAACGTTTGATTGCACTAAGGCAACAATGGCAAGCAGCACTGAAATCATCTCTTAACAATTATCGTTTTGTGAAAAAACAGTGGCAAAGCTGGCAAAGAGACTTTCAATCTCGGCAGGATGAGTCGATGCAGGTGATTGAGCAGTCCTGGCTCGCCGGTGACCTATCCACCACAGACTACCTCACCGCTGTGCAACAGCAGCTCGATAGCCAATTTGCAGGGATAGCGCTGCAAACACAATATCGGTTGGCCGCCATTGAATGGTTGTACCGTTCGGGCGAACTCAGTAAAGCGCTGACGTTATCGCCGTTAAGCCAGCCAACAAACGCAGAGATTGGAGAGTAAACGATGTCAGTAAAACCTTTATACGCAGCAATAGCACTTGCGCTGAGCTTTTCGGTTATGGCGCAGGATGAACACGGACACGACGAAAAAGAAGATACCCACAAGGAAGAAGGCAAACACGAGCAAGGTGAACATAAGGAAAG